>NZ_CP136477.1:0-1200000 GCF_032769475.1 Intestinibacillus sp. NTUH-41-i26 | reverse complement strand
TTATCTATAATACCCTGACTGCTATCCGCTTTCTCGTTTATACCGAGCAAAAGCAGACCGTTGACCATACGCTCTGCTCCTTTATCACCCTGCTCAGGCACTCCATCTCCAGTAGCGAGGAGTTCTGCTCGATCCGGACCGAACTGCGGATGCTGCAATGCTATATCGATATCCAGCAAATCTCCTTTGACAAGCCGTTCGAGGTTTGCTGGGATGTCGACTCAAGCCTTCTGGATTGCAAAATACTCAAGCTTACGCTTCAGCCGCTCGTTGAAAACGCCGTGATGCACGGCCTGAAATCCAAGAAGGGCGACCGGAAGCTGTACATCCGTGTCCAGCGCTACCAGCAGGATATCATGATCGCAATTTCGGACAACGGGATCGGAACGGATAAGGTCCTCTCTTTCTATGAGGCACAGTCCGATTTCCGGTCCAGCGTCGGACTGATCAATATCCACAGCCGGATCGTGCTGCATTTCGGCCATCCCTACGGCATCACCTTTTACAGCAAAAAGGGGGCGGCACCACCGTGCTTGTCCATATCCCTGCTATTTCTTGTCAGGAGGAACTGATTTAACCATGAAGATCTTGGTTGTGGACGATGACACATTGATCCGCAAATGGATGACGCTTTTGCTGGAGCAGTCCGCAAAAACGCTCGAAATTCTACAGGCCGAAAACGGCGCTGACGCCTTGTCTCTTGTTCAGGAAAACCCTGACCTGGATCTGATTATTACCGATATCAAAATGCCGCTTATGAACGGTCTGGAGCTTTGCGAATGTGTCAAGCGCCTATATCCATCGGTATGTATTGTCATTCTCAGTTCGTATGACGACTTTTCTTATGTCAAGCAGGCGCTCCGGCTAGGGGCCACGGACTATATCCTGAAAGCGGAAATGAATGCCGAAGATATCGCCAACGCGCTCCAGAAAGCGCAGCAGTTCAAAATTCAGCACACACTGTCCAACATGCCCTCCCAAGGAAGCCAACTGATGGACAAGTCGCTGCTCCTGCAGGAATTTCTCGCGCAGCCGAACGCCAGCACACAGACGTTCCTTTTCTCACTCGACCCACAGCTTTCCCCGCAGAACCTTTCAATTTTTCTGCTCAAGCTGTCCTTTCCCTCGTCGGCCGGTATTTCCGATATACTGCAGATGATCAGCCTGACATTGAATGAACAGGGGCTTCACGCCGTATGCCTGGCTTACACACGGGAAATCATCGTTGTGTTTTGCAACAACCTGCAGCAATACAGTCATTCTTACGATTCCTCCTCATATTTCGGCTCGCTTTCCGCCGGCATCGAGCGGCAGGCCGGCTGCAGAGTCGCCGCATGGACCGCAATGTACATCCGGCAGGCCACCCAGTTGCAGGACAACCTGAACAAAGCGCTTGATTCACTTCACTTCAAGCAGTATTACTCCCTGAATGTTGTGGACAGCGCCCAGCTTTCGGACTCCGAGCCTAAGCAATTCCTTTCCATGAAATTGCTGAAGGACATCTCCGACGCTCTCTCCCACCAGCAGTTTCAGGAGGCCTGCGACGCGCTTACCCAGTATATTGAAGAAAGCCATCAGCTTTTCTGCGCGCCGAAGGAAATTGAAAAATATTTTACTGTTGTCGGCTACCGTCTGATCGCCGCCTGTCCGTCCGTAGAATCCGATACGACGGTTTTCGACCGGCTGGACCGCCTTTTATCCGCCTGCCTTCATCTTCCAACCAAGGAGGAGTTCACCCAGGCCGCCGCTGCATTCATCAGCTATTTCCTGAAGCTGGCGGTATCCAACCGCAAAAAGCTGTCCCCCTCCGTACTGAGCTGCCTGCAGTATATTGATGCGCATTATATGGAAAAGCTGTCGCTCGATCAGCTTGCCGCCCACGTTTTCCTCAACCGCACCTATCTGAGCGAATTGTTCAAGCGGGAAATGGGCATCTCCTTTAACGATTTCCTCAACCGGCAGCGCATCATACACGCCTGCGAATATATCCAGACCAGCCATTATTCCATGGCAAAAATTGCGGAAATGACAGGTTTTTCCGACCAGAACTATTTCACCAAAATCTTCAAAAAAATAACCGGTCAAACGCCCCGTCAATACAAAAATAACCAGACGGCCGGACAGCCGCAGGCATAACGGCCAAAACGCCGCAGGGTCACCCCTGCGGCGTTTTGAAAAGTGAAGAAAAGAAAAAGAGGTCAGCAAAATTATTCATCCATCAGCGTGTCAAATACCGTGCGGATCCCCTGCTGCCGTATATCCGCAAGCAGCCCTGCCAGTTGTTCCGCCAGTTTCGGTATGCCGCCGATTTCTGGAAACACCGTTTCCCCGCAGAACCGCACCAGCTTTTCCGGCGTATCCTCTCGGTGTTCCCAGAAAAATTCCAGAACATCCTGGTCATCTCTGACCGGATAGGGGATCCCCTCGCGCGCGCCGTAGTAGCCCTGTGCGTTTTTGGAGTGCAGATGGTAAAATTCGAGCAGCGCGGCCAGAGAGAACACCGTGCAGACCGGCAGCTCCCCATTCTGCTCCCAATAGGCCAGCAGGCTCGGCCAAACCCTTGCCTTCCACTTGGAAACCGAATTGAGTGAGATTGCCAGCAGGCTATGCTGGATAAAGGGGTTATTCAGGCGCACCATCACCTGATCGGCAAAGGCGCGCATATCCGCGTCGTCCAACTGCAAATATGGGATGATTTCGTCGTATATCATCCGGCGGACAAAGCGGACGCACAGCGGGCAGGCCATATAGTCCAGGCTGATGTCGCTGCCCATTAGGTATGCCGCCAATGAGATGCCGGTCTGCGCGCCGTTCAGGATGCGCACCTTGCGCTTTTTATAATACGATGAATCGGGGACGATCACCACCGGCAGTCCGGCCTGTTCAAACGGAAGCTCCTGCTTCATCCATTCCGGACCCTGGATCGCCCAGAACGCGAAAGGCTCGCCGGTATCCAGCAGGCGGTCCTCCACACCGTTTTCCTGATTCAGGCGCTCCGCATCCTCCTTTGGATAGCCGGTTATGATGCGGTCGACCAGCGTATCGCAGAACACATTTTCCTCCTCCAGCCAGTTGAGGAAGTCTTCCGGCAGTCCCCAGCGCCCCGCATAAGTTTGCACGCATTTTTTCAGTTCCTGTCCGTTGTGGTCGATCAGCTCGCAGGAAAGAACAATGAACCCCTTGCCCTTTTGTTGGCCAAAGCATTGATACCGCTTCCACAGCAATTGCGTCAGCTTGCCGGGGAAGGAAGCTGCCGGGCAGTCCTCCAGCCGGTCCTCCGTACGGCAGGATATCCCCGCTTCGGTCGTGTTGGAAACAATAAAACGCAGTTCCAGCTGCTCCGCGCAGGCAAGGAACGCTTCAAAATCACGGTAGGGGTCGATCGCCCGGCTGATTGAACTGACCAGCCGGCTCTGCACTTGGGGCGCCGACGGCTCGCCGCCCCGCAGATAAAGGTGGTACAGGCCGTCCTGTCGGTTGATCACGTCCGCCAGCCCGCTCTTGATCAGTCGGTCATTTTTTGCGGACAGTTCAATACATGCCCTTCGGTTCCTCTCCCTACTCCTGCGTTTGCTCTCGTTTGATTTCTCCCTCTGTATCCTCTTAGCACAAGCGGGACAATACTTTGATATTCCAGAGCTGGGGACGTATTCAACACCGCACACCGTACAATTTTTAGGCTTTAACGCCGTCCACCGCTTTGTGGGTGTGATATGTAATTCACCGACAAAGCCGATGAATTTATAGTAAATCTTGATTTCCTGCCTTACTGTCCCGTCCGCAAGTTTCTCACGTTCCGAAACAAGTATCTTGTCTATGAGTGCGTTTATGATGGTTGCGTCCAACTCTTTCAGCCCCTGATAGTTGCGGATTAGGGATAGAAAGTCCCTCACGCCCTGCGATTTCTCATAGCTGTCATTGAGCGTTTCCGTTACCTCTTTCAGCCGTGCTTCAATTTCAAGCTGCTCTTTCTGGTATTTCCCCGACATCATCTCAAAATTCCGCTCCGTGATACGCTCCATTACCTTGTCCTCATAGAGAGAGGAAAACAGCCTGTCAAGCTCCGCAAGGCGTTTGTTCAGCTTCTTCTTTTCTTTCTCTAATGATTTCGCCCTGCTCTGGTCTGTTTCCGTGAGCCGCCTTTCTATGGCTCTGACCGCCTTTTCATCATTGACCGCCATATCCGCAAAGCGGTTGATGTCGGCAAGGACGGCATTGAATAAGTCCCTCGCTTCAATGCTGTGTGCGGTACACATAACATTGCCATATCTGCCATAATTATTGCAGGTGTATTGTACGCAGTCGATGATGTCGGGGCGTTTCCTCCTGTTGGCACTCGCCGCCCGCATCGCATAGCCGCAGTCCGCACACTTGATAACGCCCGAAAAGATATTCTCAAATCCCCCTGCGTTCTGCTCCCGCCTGCGGCTCGTCATAAGCTGCTGTACGGTGTCAAATTCCTCCTGCGTGACTATCCCCTCATGGGTGTCTGGTATCACTTCCCATTCTTCGGGCAGCTTAGAGGGGCGTTTCTTGCTTTTCATGTTGGCTGCAATCCGCTTGTAGCCTGCAAGGTTGCCCGCATATATCGGGCTTCTTAAAATGCCCCTCACGCTGTTCTCGCTCCAAATATAACGGTTTTCCTCGTTATCCTCAAAGTACCGCTCATAGCCTGTTGCCCCTTGCTCCACCGCATAAGCGGCAGGGCGTAGGATATGCTGTTTGTTGATGTGCTTGCGGATTTTGGCGATGCCGTTGCCCGCTAACGCAAGGTCGAATATCTCCCTTACCACATGGGCAACTTTGTCATCTATCAGCAGATGGTTGTGGTCGGCAGGGTCTTTGACATAGCCATAAGGGGCTGTTGTTCCCATGAATTTCCCCTGCTGAAACCTCGCACGGTACGCCGATTTTATCTTGACTGACACATCGGCAGAATACATTTCGTTTAGGATGTTGCGGAAAGGCGTGATGTCCATAGCGGATTTGTTTAAGGTGTCCACGCCGTCATTGACCGCTATATACCTCACGTTATGCTCTGGGAAAAAGACTTCCAGATATAACCCACAATCAAGATAGTTCCTCCCCAGACGGGATAAATCTTTTGTAATCACGCAGTTTATCAGCCCGTTTTCAATGTCCTTAATCATATTCTGGAAACTTGGTCTTTGGAAATTTGTTCCAGAGTAGCCATCGTCAACATACGTTTTTGCTAAATGCCATCCCTGCCTTTTCACATAATCCGTGAGGATGGATTTTTGTGTCGCAATGCTCGCACTCTCGTTATCCGTGCCATCGTCCTTTGATAAGCGGCAGTAAATGCCGACTTCATAAATCTTGTTCTCCGTTCTTATTCCTGCCATACTGTAAAACCTCCATATCTGTCCTAACGTTTTCATGTTCCATTGCGTACATTCTAAGCGGACAGCCCCTCATTGTCGAAGGTGTCGCCCTCGGCAATCTTCTTCCGAATATCCTCGGAGATAATCGGGACAAACGCTTCTGCAACGGTCTGTGTGCCGATATATTCTCGACTGATAATCATTTGTACTTGCCCTTTTGGCACAATACGCTTTCTTCTTCCAGTTGTTTTCCTATCCTCGCCCATACTTAAATCTTCCTTTCCAGACAGGGCAGGAGAACGTCTGGAAACGCCCCGCCCTGTCAATCAGATACCATCAATCCCCGCTGTTTACTTCTTTCTGTAATGCTTCAAGGAGTGCCGCTGCTTCATCAGCGTTCAACGTGATACCCTTTCCGCACTTCTCACGGTTCGGGGAAAAGCTGCGGATGTCATATTTCGGCTCTCTCCCGTTCCATGAAATAAGATTGATTTCCTTTGTGTAGCCGCTGTCACTCGCAGACAATACGGCGATTTCCTTTACAATCTCATACTGGATTTCTTTCATTCCTTACCTCATTCTCCTTAAAATTCTGTCTTTCTTCTGTTCCAAATTCCTGCATTTACTTCCCGAAAAAAGAAGGTTAGCGGCTGTCCCTGCTCCGTTTTCTCTGCAACTCACGTTCCAGAAGTCGGATGATGGTTTCCTCCATCTGCTTCGGCGTTGTGTCCTTCGGAAAGTATTTTTTCAGTTTGCTTGTGTTGATTTTCAAGGTTTCTTTCTGGTTTCCCTTTTCCTCCGTCATAATGGAAAATATCATATCCATGTCAAGCTGCCCGCTCTGGCTCATGCTTTTCATCCGCTGTGCCTGTGAGAGTGAGGGCGTTGCTTCTTCGCTCTCCATCGTGGCAAAGAGATTTTCCTGCTCGTCTTTCTTCAAAAAGGACAGTTCCACCGCAGGTGTGAGGGCGATTTTCCCCTCGTCCACCATCTGCAAAATCGGCGGTATCAGTTCCGTCAGGCGGATAAAACGCTGGACGGTCATCCTGCCCACGCCGAAGCCCTGTGCCACTTTGTCGTCCGTCCGCAACTTCGTCACAACTTGTGACGAGGTTAAGTCTGTGCGGAAACCCTGCCGCTTCATGGCTTCGGATTTCATCCTGTAGGCAAACGCCCGCTCCGATGGCAGGATATTTTCACGCTGTAAATTACTGTCTACAAGGGTGATGATGGCTCGGTCACGGTCTAAGGGCAGGACAAATGCAGGCACGGTATTTATACCTGCAAGTTCGGACGCACGGACACGCCGCTGCCCCGCAATCACTTCATAACCGTTCCCGTCCTCTTTCGGGCGTGTGATTATCGGCGTGACAATGCCAAATTCCTTGATGCTTTCCGCTAACTCTGACAGCGTTTCATCCTCCACAACATGAAACGGATTGTCGGGAAACGGGTATAAATCTTTGGTCTTTAACACCTTAAAATCCTGTTTCTTCATTCACTTTTTACCTTTCTCTTGATTTGTTTCTGCCTGTTCTCTGTAATTCTTCCAACACTTCTGGCGGTATCTTTGAGAGCAGCCGCCCCATCTGCTCGTTGGTTCTCTGCAATTCAAATATCCTCTGGTTGGCTTTCTGCACCTTTAATTCCTGCTCGTACTTTTCATCACGCATACGCCCTGCATAGTCGGCTTCCTGCCCGATTTGCTCCTTTAAGCTGTCGATATACGCCTGCTGTCTGCCGATTTCCTTAGAGAATTTCTCCACTTCGGGCAGCCATGCGGCAACCAGTTCCAGAGCCTTGTCACGCTTTTTCCCTGCGTTAAAGGCGTTGATGTCGGACAGGGCAGACACGATTTCCCCATACTGCTTATCAAGCCTGCCGCCCAACTTATAGAGCCATGTGGGGACGTGTTTCCGCTTGGTTTCCATCGAAGATTGACCTCTCTCAAGCTGATTCCAACGTGAGGACATCCGCTCATGGTAGGCGGTCTGCCACTCCGACAGGCTCTTTTGATTGCCTAAAATTGTTTTGGCGGACAGCTTATTGTCTGGTGTAATCGGCACAAAGCAGAGGTGCATATGGGGCGTTCTCTCGTCCATGTGGACGACTGCGGAGAGGATATTCTGCTCCCCGACACGCTCCGAAATGAAATCCAGAGCCATCGTAAAATACGCTTTCTGTTCTTCGGGCGGTAACTGGTTCATAAATTCTGGTGAAGCCGTGATGAGCGTTTCCACCATCATCACGCTGTCTTTCCTTGTCCTGCACCCTGCTTCGGCTACCTTTCGGTTAATCTCTTTCTTATAGGTGTACTTTGGCGGTGCGACAAGATGATAGTTATTTTTAGAGCGTTCCATGTCGATATCTGGGTTGCTTTTGTAGGCTTCTTTCTTCCGCTCGTTGTGGCGTTCGCAAGCCGCAACGCCGCCCGCTTTGCGTTTCTGGAAACGCAGGATTGCATAGGGCATAATCCATCATCTTCCTTTCTTCGGCGGGTAACTGCCCTTTGGGTGACAGCGGTGACGGTGGTGACGGCAGTTTTGGGATGCCCCCTGCCGATTGCCGTAACTGTCACCCTTATCCCCTGCATGACGGTCATGACGATGGTGACGGTGTTTTTGGGATACTCCCTCGCAAGAGCTGTAACCGTCATGCCGCCGTTCTTTTATCCGAAGCCGCAAGGCGTAGGATAGCAGGGCGTAAGACCTGCCATAAGGGAGTCCAGAGGGAACGTCTGGCACACGGCTCTTTGCAGGGCAAAGTGTAGTGTGTTACACCCTGTAAACGCAGTCGGAAAAATCGGAGAGATTTTTCTGACCGCAGGGGTGATTTTACACGCCCGAAAAGGGCGGGTGAATCCCACGCCTGCATTTTGCGTTTGCGGGGTGTTCTCCCGTAGGGATGACAGCGGCAGGGTATCCTAAAATCACTGTCACTGCCGTCACCGCTGTCACCCGCAGGGCAGAGCCGCCAACTTTACATGGCTTTAAGCGTCAATGACAGTAACAGGGGGTATCCCAATATCGCTGTCACCGCCGTCACCGCTGTCACCCGCCCTCCTTGCAAGGGCAATCTGCCTGCCGTCTTTCCTGCGGCTGTACTGGTAGCAGATACGGTTCTCGCTTAAAAATGTGGTGTGATATTCATTCAGCCATTTCGTAATCACCGTGGGTATGGTTTCCGTTTCCCCCATAGCGGCTAACAGCTCCGTTGCCGTGCCTGCCCATTCTTCCTTATCCCTCATAAAATCCACCAACCGAAAAAGGACATCTGGTATCGTTTCTTTCGCAAGCTGCTCCTGCGTTTTCCTCTCCACAAGTTCCCAACTGCAATCACGGAAACGGAGCGTGTATTCCTGATAGGGCGTGTCCCTGCCCGTTACATACAGCTTGGCGGTGTCAGATGCCCGTTTCTCCTTTTCCAGAACAAAGGTAGCGTCCGCACTCCCCGTTAAGCCTGTCGTCCCAGACACCTTGTTGAACACATCGCTGTCATTCTGCTTTCGGATGTGGTGTACGACAATGACCGCCAGAGAGTGCCTGTCGGCAAAATCTTTGATTAGGGAGATGTCCCCATAGTCGCTTGCATAGGCGTTGTCTTTTGAAGCTGTACGGACTTTCTGCAAGGTATCAATGACAATGAGCCTGCTGTCTGGATAGTCTTTCAGATAATCCTCAAGCTGCACGATAAGACCGTCTGACAGCTTGCAGCTTGCCACGGCAAAATGAAGCCGCCCGCTCGCTTCGTCCGTCAAACGGAACAGCCTGTCCTGTATGCGGCAGAACGTGTCCTCAAGGCAGAGGTAAAGCACATCGCCCTCCATTGTCGTCATGTCCCATAAGGGGATTCCCTGCGACACGCATAAGCACAGCTTCAGCATGAGCCAGCTCTTGCCTATCTTCTGTGAGCCGCAGAACAGCGACAAGCCTGTGGGGATAAGGCTGTCCACCACAAAGGACGGCTTCTCAAGCGGCTCATAAAGGAGCGTTTCGGCGTTGACTGTCTGTAACTTCTGCATGGGTTTCCTCCTTTCGGGCAGTTATCTTGTTTTTGTTGCACATAGGCGTTGACCTCCTTAAAAATAGATTTACTCCCACGAAAAAAGTGAGAGTATGTAATACCGCCAATCCCACACAAATAAAAAACAGATTTCTTTTTCGGGCGGTGTCGGTCATGGTTGGAGATATTTCCTCATTTCCGCTTTTACTTTCTTCTTTGCAACAGCAACGGATTTCTGTATTGCAGAAGCGGTGCAATGCTCCATAGCGGCGATTTGGTAAAAATTGAACTCATACTCGTAGTAGAGCAGGAAACGTCGCCTTTGTATCTCTGGCAGTCTGTCAACCGCCTTACAGAGCAGTTCCGCCCGTTCTGCTTCAATCATTTGTTCCTCAATGCTCTTAGGCAGCTTTAACGCCCGCCTGTTCAGCGTTTCGTCCCATACTTCCGAAAACTCCCTGTGCCGCTCGTCCCATTGGAGAAGATTCCTGTTCCTGCGTTCCATCTGCCGAAATTCAAAGAATAACTGCTCGGATACTTCCAGTTCGTGGTGTTCCCCCTGCCCGTCCTTAAAACTGATAAAATACCTTATACCGCTTTCCGTGGATTCCTCCCGAAGCGTGTACGCCTTAGCTTTATATGCCATCCCGTTTTCCTCCTGCCAAAAATAAGCGGGGAGATTCCACTCCCCACCCAGTAGCCCGCAGAATAATGGGATGTATTAGACGCTTACAAAATTTTCCGAAGCTTCTTCCGCAGATGGTCTAACCTCGCATAGATGGCACCAGTCGTCAAATGCACAAGTGGGGCAATCTCCTTTGTGGAATACCCCTGCATTTTCAGCAGGACGATTTTCAAGGTACGCCCGTCCACCGTGACTAATACTTGATAGAGATTTTCGCTCTCAATCTCGTCCAGTAACTCCGCAACTGTATTCACCTCCGCTTGCCGCTCCCTGTCTGCCATGTCCTCAAGGTATTCCGCAACGTCATTCGTCCATCGGTAAAACCGCCTGTTGGAATTGAAGTCTGCCCTGTCCGCTATGCGTATCTGCTCAATGGTCACTTCATCAACGCCGCACTCACGCAGCAGCTTTTCCTCCGCTTCTTTCCAGATACGCCATTTCCTGTCCTCCCGTCCGTGGTTGTATGCCATTCTTTCTTCCTCCAATCAGAATTGATTGAGAGGGCAGAGAAAAGCCCCCTCATTTTCCCAAAGGAAAAAACAAGGGGGCTGAACGCCTTAAATTTTAATTTTCTATTATCTTTCTTAGTTTTCTTAGGATTCTGGCTTTGCGTTTGTTCACAACGCTCTGGGTTATGCCTAACCTCGCCCCGACTTCACGCTCGGAAAGTCCGTCAAAAAAGATTGCCTGTATCAACTCCTGCTCACTATCCGACAACAAAGGCAGGGCGGCTTTCAGCCTGTCCACCATAACAGCATTGACAACGGTTTCCGCAATGTCCGCCGCTTCATCAGCGATAAAGTCCAGAGGATTCCCCTCGCTGTCCGTAAATCCGTCCAGAGATAGCAGGCTGTTCCTCGCATCTAATTTTTGCAGGTAACGCCACCGCTCCCTGTCACGGTAGAAGTCCGCATATTGCTCCCTTACGACTTCAAGCAGACAACCTTGGACGGGGATAAACAGCTTGTCCATATATCCCTTGTCGGCTTGCCTGCGGCGGCAGAAATCCGTATAGGACAGTTCCACATAGCCGCCGCTTTCTTTGATATATACTTTTCTTGGTGCGTATTTCACCGCTAATACCTCCAATCTGAATTTTTGAAATGTAAAAATCCAGATGGAGAGGCGGGGAGCGGCAACGCACACCAGAAACAGCCCTGCGGCACTTTCCAACAAAAAACGACAAAAGAAAAACCGCAAAGGCTCTGTGACCTTCACGGTTATGGGAAATACAAATTCTGTTGTATGGAGATTGTACTTCCACTTTCAAGGTGAGAAGTACCGCTGCACTGGCAGAAATTTTTTTAACTGGTTTCCTGCCATTCTCTGATATGCTATGTATTGATAAATTTTACTTCGTATGAGCAGATGAATAACCGCCCGAAAAAAGAACATAAAAAAATCCCTCCAAATTTAAAAACAAATTCAGAGGGTAATTTAGGGTATAACAAAATAACCCACCCGAATATCGTTTTTTTTATTTGGTGAGTTTGTTCTTTCAAATACGAAACAAAAAGAGCCGATGATTCGTGAATTGTTCCACAATTTCATCGGCTCTGCGTCTTAAGCGTCTGGCTCTTTGATGACAGTTATCTTCAAGTTGTCAACTTTAATCAAGCTTTCTTGTCTGCATTTTGGACAATAAAGGGGATAATTCTCCAAAACAGTGTCCTTCCTAATTTTATTACGGGTTTTGCTCCCACAAACAGGACACAATATCCATTCGCATTTCATCATAATTAGTCTCTAATCCTTTCAAATCTCATTTTATATGACTTTTGCAAGCTGTTAAGCTAACTTGTGGAACATATGCCGAACCTTATCTATACGGCTATTCGGGCGGCGGGGTTGGCAAATAAATTTACCAATAGCTGGCTGGTATCCTTTTAACTCTGTCAAGCAGACTCCCTGCCCATTTGTGAAATAAGTTAAATCGTTCCTGTATTCTTGAATACATCTGGCAGGGATTTCTCCTTTCAGAATGACCTCGTCATTCTTTACCTGAGTACTTACAATATCTGCACAATACCTTGGGGCATCATGATACGCCCGTGAGAGATATTCCTGCGGTGCATAAATTTCAAAGTGGAGATATGGCTCTAATAGTTCTGTCCCTGCTTTTTTTAAAGCCTGCTCCAATACGATAGGGGAAAGCAGCCGAAAGTCTGCGGGGGTACTTACAGGACTATAATACAATCCATATTCAAAACAGATTTTACAGTCTGTCACTTTCCATCCATACAGCCCCTGCTCGCAGCCATAAAGAACCCCCTCCATAACCGCATTTTGGAACGATTGGTTTAAATATCCAAGTGAAACTCTGCTTTCATACTGCACTCCGCTTCCAATAGGGAGCGGCTCTATGGACAACCCGACAGAAGCCCAGAAAGGATTTGGCGGGACTTCTATGTGGATGGTATATTCTGCTTTTCTAAGCGGTCTTTCCATATATATAACAGTAGGCTCTTTTATTTCTGCCTCCACATGGTATTTTTCCTCAAGGATGGCACAAATGACTTCCATCTGCACATTCCCCAAAAAAGAAAGTATAATCTCATGCGTTGTAGTATCCACATAATATTTTAAAAGAGGGTCGCCATCTGAAATTTCTGTAAGTGCCCCAAGCAATATTTCCCGCTGTTCAGATTTCTTTACTGCAATCGTTGTTTGGAGCATAGGGAGAGGATTTTCAATAAATTTTCTCTGCGGCAACAGCATTTCGTTCCCCAAAATACTGTTTAGCTGCAAAACATCATTTGGTAAAATTACAATATCACCAGAGCAGGCTGTATCGGATGAATATAATTCACCGTTTGTCGGAACACACATCTCTGTGATTTTTATTTTCTCTTTTTCAGATATTTTAATAACATCCCTCAAATGCAATGTTCCGCTATATATACGCACATAAACAAAACGCCGCCTTTTCTCTGAATATTCAATCTTAAAAACCTGCCCGCATAGTTCAGATTGACCTTCAGGCGTTGATGAATAAAACTTACTGGCAATCACTTCTATAAGCTGCCGAATCCCCAGATTGTTTTTAGCACTTCCGTGATAAACGGGAAATAACGTTCCGTTTTGGAATCTCCTGTTTTCTTCCTGTTCCAGTTCTGACATTTTAAACGGTTTCCCTGACATATATTTCTCTAATAGTTCATCGTTTCCCATAATTACCGCATCCCACTGTTCCATATCGTCATTGTCCGTTACATTTATATGGGGATGCTGCCCAACCTTTTGCTTCACTATAATTTCCGAAGAAAGCTTTGCTTTCATTTCTTGATATACCATTGGCAAATCAATCCCCTCTTGGTCAATTTTATTGATGAAAAAAATTGTCGGAATCTTCATTGTCTGTAGTGCATGAAACAGTATACGGGTCTGTGCCTGTATGCCATCCTTTGCAGAAACTAATAATACTGCTCCGTCTAATACGGATAAAGAACGGTATACTTCCGCCAAAAAATCCATATGGCCTGGCGTATCTATAATGTTGACTTTTACATCCTCCCACTGAAAAGATGTCACTGCTGTCTGGATAGTGATTCCCCTTTGACGCTCCAAATTCATTGTATCTGTCCTTGTTGTGCCTTTATCTACGCTCCCTGGTTCTGCAATTGCACCACTGGTATACAATAAACTCTCCGTTAATGTTGTCTTTCCTGCGTCAACGTGAGCCAGAATGCCTAAGTTAATTATTTTCATGTGATTTTCCTCCTATCAACACCCAAAAAAGGGCATAAAAATACCCAGTGATAAATACTCCTATCACTGGGTAAATAACTCCAATAGCCCCAAAACACTTATATGTTTTCGGGCATATAAAATTACATGATAAAAGTATTCTTAAACTGGGTACAAAAAACTAAGCCCCATATTAAAAGTGAAACGGGACTGCTACTTTTTGTTCCCACTATCAAATTGACAGTTTATTTAAGAATACCTTGCCGCATATTTATTAACTCCTTGTATAATACTGAATCTAATTATATTCCTTAACCCTTTATTTGTCAAGCTGACAAACTAAAGCAGAAAAAGCGGCAGGATTTCCCCCTGCCACTAATCATCTGTTTATGCAAAAATAATTTCCTTTTCCACAATCTCCCTCGCACAAGCCCTTATGTTATTGAGGCATCCTGTCCATTCTAAGGCGTTTTCTGCCTTTAGCTGTTCCGTTATGCCCTGTGCCTGTTTCATACCCTCTATGAGCCTTTCAAAGCGTTCCTGTGCCTGTCTGTCAATGTCGGCAAGGTAAGCGTTAAGTCTGCCGCTTGTAAGAAGATTGGTGTATGTAACTTTGCAGTGATGCTTCAGATAATCCAAATGCCGCTGTCCCCAGATGCCTATCGGCTGTTCTTCTTCGGCGGGTACAGTTAAGCACGGTATTAAATAATCGCCTTGCCTTTCGTATTTGCCGCCCATTTCCTCAAAAATTGTCTTTGCCATTGTCTGTTACCTCCACATTCTTTTTTATTTTGAATGTCCGCAAAATCCGTCCTACATCGGTTGGACAACAATCACCTTGTTGTCCAACCCCATGCGCTCATTAGCGCAGTCGATAAAATAATCTACAAAGCCGCGCAGGAAATTCCCTTCGCCAAACTGTAAAAAGCGTTCCGTTCCAGTCCGCAGTATGAATGCGTTCTGGTCCGGCAGGGTTTGATAGCATAGCGTTTCCAAAACCGATTCCCCCTTATGCCAGTCCGAATAACTGCAGGACGCCGACCGAGAAAATCGGGACGAATGTCAGCAGCATCAGGCACACCAGCAGCAGAACATAAAATGGTCTTGCCTCTATGATAAAATTTTTAATCTTGCATTTTGTAATGCCGCAGGTAACGAACATCAGCGTACCCATCGGCGGGGTAATGCAGCCGACTGCCATATTGAAGATAACCGTCATGGCGAACTGGATCTCATGGATGCCGTAGGCCGCCGCAATCGGCGCCAGCAGCGGGACCAGTACGATCATCGCTGCGGTTCCCTCGATAAACATGCCGACGATCAGCAGGAAAATATTTACCGCGATCAGGAAGATGTATTTGTTGTCGATCAGGCCGACGATCAGTTCCGTAATCATCTGCGGAATACGCTCTCGGGTCAGTACCCACGCAAATGCGTTTGCCGCACAGATGATCAGCATGATGCCGGAGGTCGTGATGATCGTTTCTTTCATACCTTTTATGAAGCTGTCCATCGTCAGCTCATGATAAATCACGCCGAGCAGCAGCGAGTAAACGATCGCAACGGTGCCTGCCTCGGTAGGTGTAAAAATACCCAGGCGGATACCGCCGATAATAATGATCGGCAAGCAGAGCGGCAGCGCCGCCTCTTTGAGCGCGCGCATGAAGTCCGACGCTTTCATCCGCTCTGTGCGGAGCGGCTTGTAGTTTCGCTTGTGGGAAATGATGGATACCAGAAGCATCATCGTCACACACAGCAGCAGCCCGGGGCCGATACCGGCGATAAACAAGTTGCCGATTGAAACGTTCGCGATCGAGCCGTAAACGATCATCGCAATGCCGGGCGGGATCAGCGGCGTAATCATGGCCGAGCACGCGGTTACGACCGACGAGAATTCCTTGGAAAAGCCGCGCTTTTCCATTTCCGGCACCAACATCTTGGCCTCCATCGCCGCGTCCGCCAGGTTGGAGCCCGAAAGCCCCCCATCAGAGTGGACAGCAATACGTTTACCTGCGCCAAGCCGCCCGTCATCCGCCCCGTCAGCACCTCACAGAACTGCATGACGCGCGCTGTAACGCCGGAATAGTTCATAAACGTACCCGCGCACACAAAAAACGGGATCGCAAGCATCGGGATGCTCTCCGCACCGGCTAGCATACGCTGCACAACAATCTGTTGCGGCAGATCCGGCATCAGAAAGAAATAAGCGGCCGCGGCGGCGAATACCGAGGCGAATACCGGTACCTTGAGGAACAGCAGCACCAGCATGATGATAGAGGCCGCTGCCACAGGATTGATACTCATACTTCTTCCTCCTTTTCCGCATCCTTACGCTTTAGGTGGGAGTGGTACATACTATAGGTATAGTTGATAATCATCAGGACACAGCCCGCCGGAAACGCGCCGTAAACAAATTGCTGCGGGATACGCAGTATGTTGGTGGTGCGGCCGGTTGTCACCATCTGCATGACCAGATCAATGCTGCTCCTGAGCAGATAAATCAAAACCACACAGGTCACAAGGTAGCCCAGTACCTCAATGACGAACCGCAGCCGCTTGGGCATGGCGTCCACAATAATTTCGATAGCAACATGGCCGCCTGTACGAAATGCCGCGCTGGCGCCGAAAAACACGACCCAAATAATCAGGCTGAGCTGCATCTCCTCCTGCCAGGTCAACGGGTTGTTGAACAGATAGCGCATGATAACGCCGACAAATGTCACCAGCACCAGCAGGATAAACGCCGCGCCGCTCAAGACAAAATCCAGATTCAAAAGACGCTCCAGCAGCCTGCCTTTGTTTTTCATCTGTTTTCCTCCTTTCAGATTGAAGGGGCCTAAGAATTCTTAGGCCCCGCAAAAGTTAAGCTCCCATAGCCTCCTTAACCCTGTCATACAGGCCGTCCGACCATACGGACGTAAACTTATCCAGCTGATAGAACGATTGCGCTGCCTCGCGGAACTCATCTTTATCTATCTCGATAACCTCCACACCAGCTTCCTTCAGCGCATTCAGCGCTTCTTCCTCCTGCTGGAAATACTGCTCATTGTTGTAAATGCCCGCCTCTTCTCCGCATTCGATCAGGATCTGCTGCTGCTCTGCGGTCAGGCTATTGAAGAAGTCCGTGCCGCAAATCCAGGTGGTATTGTTTTTCACATGCTCGGTCAGCGTCAGATACTTCGCGGCCTCGTAATATTTGCCTGCATAGATAACCGTGATCGGCTGTTCAAAGCCATCGATCGTACCCTGCTGCAGCGCGGTATACACATCGCCCAGCGCCATGGGAGTCGGGTTCGCACCCAGCACCTGCATGCCCTCCACCTGGATATCGTTACTCGGCACACGGATCTTCATGCCCTTCAGGTCCGCCAGAGAGCGGATCGGCTTTTTGGACAGAATGTGACGGTCGCCGTAAATCCAGTTCGAGGTAAGGATTTTTAGCCCCTGCTCCTCCAGGTCACTGCACAGATCTGCATAGAGATCGCTCTCCGTCAGCGTCCAGCACTCCTCCCAATCGCTGAACAGATATGGCCCAAAAAGGATGCCGAAATCCGGCACGCCGCGGTCGGCATAGAACGCACCATCCGCCAGGGTAATGACCGGAGCTCCGGCCAGCATCTGGTCGATCAAATCGACCTTTGCGCCAAGCTGGCTGGACGGGAACACCTCGATTTTCATGGTGCCTCCACTCTTCTCCTCTACCAGCCGCGCCCATTCGTTACACCCCAAGTCGATCGCTTCGCCCGGATTGTTCTCATAGCCCAACTGGATCACAACCTGCTCCGCCGCGCTATCGCCCGCGCCGGAAGCCGCATTTCCGGTGTTTTCCTGCGCGGAGCTGCTGCAGCCTGTCAGCATTCCCGCCGCCATCGCCGCTGCCAGACCCATTGATAGAATTCTCTTGTACCTCATTCTTACATCTCCTTTTTATTTTCTTGTGTTGCCACAAATTAAAACTGAAGCATTACCTTGAGCTTGGTGGCGGCCCCTGCCGCAAATTCGCGGAACGCGTCCGCCGCCTGTGTAAACGGATACAGGTCGGTAATCATGGGGGCGACTGCCTGCTGATTCTCGGTGACCCATGCGATCAAATCCAGGAAATCCTGCTTTTGTGCATTGCGCGAGCCGCGGATCATCAGTTCTTTTTTCTGAATGATATTAGAATCCAGGTCAAGGTGCCGTTTGGAAATACCGATCACCACAACATGCCCGCCGTGCGCGGCATGGTCCAGACAGAGCTGTAGCGTTTCAGGCATGCCGACCGCCTCGAGCGCGCCGTCAAAACCATCCCCCTGTGTGATCTGCGCCGCCTGCTCTGCAAAATGCTCCGGCGAGTCGTTCAGGAGAACGCCATCCGCGCCCATTTTTTGCGCGATCCGCAGCTTTTCCTCAGCCACATCGGTGATGTATACCCTGGCGCCTTTCTGCTTTGCCGCCAGCATGGTAAAAATGCCGATCGTTCCGGCGCCTACCACCAGCACGCGGTCATCCGGCTGTATCATCGCCTGCTGCACGCCGTGGTATCCGATCGCAAACGGTTCCACCAGTGCTGCGAGCTTGGGCTCCAGTTTCCCCACCGGATAGAGCCGCTCGACCGGCATCGTGATAAAGCGCGAATAAGCGCCGGCGCGCTGTACGCCCATCGTCTGATTATCCACACAGCAGTTCACCAGTCCCCGCCTGCAGGAATAACACGTCCCGCAGTTGAAATACGGATTTGCGGTTACGATATCGCCTGACCGCAGCCCCGCCTCATTTTCTCCGATCTCCACGACCTTCGCGGAAAACTCATGCCCTGGCACGTTTGGATATTTGGCATAGGCATAGGTTCCCCGATACGCGCCCAGATCGCTGCCGCACAGGCCGCCGTAGAGCAGCTCGAGCAGCGCTTCCCCTTCTTTCCTGACCGGCATGGGCGCCTCAACGATTTGGATTTCTCCCGGCGCGGTCATCAGAACGCTTTGATTTGTCATGGTATCACTCCCCTGTATACGGCACGGACAGATATTCCAAATGGCGTGTCATATGCTGTTCAATCAGGGCCGTGTAGCGGCCTGTTTCCTTTTTCCACAGCTGCCGAAGCAGGCTTCCAAATACCGGATGCCGCAGGATATAGCCATAGGTGATATGAATGAGCTGCCGACAATTATCCTCCTCAAACAGCTTGGGCAGCAGTTCCTCCGGAACAAGATCCACCTCCGGCAGCGCCGCAGGGTCCGCACTGACGTGATAATAGGCGCGCGCTTTTTCAAAAACCGTCAGCGCATATTTATGTATCTGGCGGTACAGCGCTGGCGCCTGCATCGCGGTCAGCTTCATCGCCTCAAGCCAACTGGTGCCGGATGTTTTGATATGGAAATTCCCCTCTGTCCAGCGCCCCACATAGGGGAAAATGGAGAATTTATCACTTCCGGAATGTACAGACAGCTTATACCCGTAGGTTTTTGCGATCGCCACATGGATCTTCAGCTCCTCTTCAAACCGCGCCAGATCCCCCATATAGTCGATTCCCTTTTGGAATTCCCCTGTGAAGCGCGGTGCGATGGTGGCAAAACGAACGCCTTTTCTCACAAGCTCATTAGCGACGAAAAAATGCTGCTGCGGTGTTGTCGGCAATATGGTTTCATCGATCGAAATCTCAAGCTCCGCCGGCGCATCCTCCTGATTAAAAAAGCGCTGCGCGGCCTGTGACGCAAAGGCAAGCGCTTCCCCGTAGATCGTTACTGCATCCCGCAGCTCCCGCTCGCTGAAGCGGATTTCATAACCGCCCTCCAGTGGAAAGGCACGGTCCAAATAGTACGCCTTTACCGCGTCATCCACGTCTCCGCGGTTTTCCTCCGGACGATGTATATGCTCGCTCAGGTCCAGGGTAATCATCGTGCAGCCGCTCCCGATCGCCGCTTCGATCTCTTCCATCGTTTTCAGATGGTCCCCGTCCGCGCCGTAGCCGCCGGTATAGCCCTCTCGGAATACATAAAACGTCACATCATCGATTACATCGCGGAAGGTGCGGCCGGTCAGCGACAGCTCCCGCATGGACTGCTGTGCCAGAACAGGCGTGGCATCATATTTTCTGACAGCCGCGATATGGCCGGGCGTCGCCAGCCCCAGCCGGTCGCCGGTGCCGAAAGTGCATTTTCGGGAAAGCACTTTCTGTGGCCCGCAGAACGGGAACAGCTCCCGTAGCACCGCGGCATTATGGGCGCTCAGTTCACATTCATAAAAAACGGTCCCTCCGGCTTCCCGCCGAAGCCCCTCGAACGGAGCCTTTTCCCCGCAGGAATACAGCTTATCACAGCCCTGCTCGTCCGCCGCCATGAACGCCGTACCGCCCGGGTATTGCCGCACGGAACGCGGGTAGACTTTATAATATTCCGCGTTGGGGTGCGCCGGTAGCTTTTCGACAAAGGTCGCTATTCGATGCATTCGCATCCGCCTCCTTTTTTGTTCTGTCTATATTGAACCGTAACCCCTGCCTTTTCACCACAGGGTATTGTCGGTATTTCTATCAATTTGTTCTTATCCGTTTCGGCTTAGCAAAATATTTTGCTTTTTTAGCAGTTTCTCCTTTGCCATAACCGCTAAAAAACTCCGCTTTTTCTATTGCCTGTCCGCATTCCACAAAATTTCCCCCGCGGTTTCCGGCGTTTGGCGCAAAGCAAAAGGGACCTTCCCGCTTTGGAAGGTCCCTTTGTATATGTCCGTTTTTATTCCACCGTATTGGTGAGCGCGCCGATGCCCTCGATCTCACAGGTGACGACGTCGCCTTTCTTCAAAAACTGCGGCGGCGTGAAGCCCATACCCACGCCGGCCGGCGTGCCGGTGGCAATGATCGTACCCGCGCGCAGCGTGATGCCGCGCGTCAGCTCAGCGATGATCTCCGCGACCGAGTGGATCAGATGGTCCGTATTGCTGTTCTGCCGCTTCTCACCGTTGACGGTCGAGGAGATCGCCAGCGCGGGCGGGAACGCCACCTCGTCTGCGGTCAGGATGCACGGCCCCATCGGTGTGAAGCCATCCAGCGACTTGCCGAAATACCACTGGTTATGCGCGGTCTGTAGGTTGCGCGCGGATACGTCGTTCACTACCGTATAGCCGAAGATATACTGTGCGGCCTCCGCCTCGCTAACGTTTTTGCAGTCCCTGCCGATGATGACGCCCAGCTCGGCCTCATAGTCCAGACTGTCCACCAATCCCTCATAGGAGGGGATTGGGTCGCCGCAGCCGGTCGCCTCATAAGTGCGCTTGCTGAAATAGACCGCTTTTTTGCGGTTGACCAGAAAAGCATCCTCATGGAACCGCGCCGATTCGACCGCGTGGTCCGCGTAATTGATGCCCAAGCACAGTACATCCTGCTCCGGATGCGGTATCGGCGCGCGCAGCCGCACGCTGTCCAGCCGCACCGCCGCCCCCTCGGTCGCCTGTTCCGCATCCGCCATGCGGGAAAGCTGCGCCGGTGTTGCGCGCCGGATCAGGTCGTTCATATCTGCAAACGACAGGCCGAACGCTTCGACCGGCCAAAGCAGCCCCGGCCAGCCGGTGCAGCCCACGCCGATGCGGTCGACGCCGTCATTGTCTTTTTGATAGGTATACAGCTTCATAGAGATTCACGCTCCCAAATAGTTTTCCTGTTCCATCATAGCATATCGTCCCCAAAATAAAAAGCACCCATTTGAACTTTTATCCCATTTATGATATTCTGTTAACAGAAAAAAGAGGTGATCTGCTATGACCGGACGCTGCGACGACTGCGCGTACAACCTGTATGACGATGAACTGGAGGAATATGTCTGTGAAGCGTATCTGGACGAGGATGAATTCTACCATGTCATGCGCGAAGGGCGCGCCTGTCCCTATTACCGTTCCGGAGACGACTACGAACTGGTACGCCACCAGAATTAGCCTATAAAAACAGGAGGAACCCCCTATGACTGAGCGGGAAAAAATGATTTCCGGCGCTTTGTATGACCCCAGCGAGGCAGCGCTTCTTGCCGCGCGGAACGCTGCCAAGGAGCAATGCGTCCAGTACAATTCCCTGCCGCCCTCTGCGGCCGACCAACGCGACGCGCTGCTGCGTGGTTTGCTCGGCTCCTGCGGCACGCACGTCCTGATCGAGCCATCCTTTTTCTGTGATTACGGCTTTCATATCCATGTGGGGGAACACTTCTATGCCAACCACAACCTTGTGATCCTGGACGCCGCGCCCGTCGTTTTTGGCGAGCATGTCTTTATCGCCCCCAACTGCGGCTTTTATACCGCGGCGCATCCTTTTGATGTTGCCCAGCGCAATGCGGAGCTTGAATATGCCAAGCCCATCCGAGTCGGCAGTAACGTCTGGATCGGAGGGAACGTCTGCGTCCTCCCCGGCGTGACGGTCGGCGATAACACGGTGATCGGCGCGGGCAGCGTCGTTAATCGAGATATCCCTGCCGGTGTGTTGGCCGTTGGCAACCCCTGCCGTCCGGTGCGCAGCCTGCAGGAAAGAGGGGAATGAAAGCCATCGCTTTCATTCCCCTCTTTTTTATTCCCGACTGCGCCGCCCATATCCCATTTCCTGCAGCAAATTGCTCAGAAGATGGAGCCGCTCCGCAAGCATTTCATCATCACGCGAAAGGGCTTCTGAGAACAGCCTGATATCCTCGTCTATCATAGGATTTTCCGTGCAGACCGAAACGGTCATCGCATCGCCCTGCACACCAATCCGATCAATCTGCGGCGCGGCTTCATCATACAGCTTGGGAAAGCGGTAGGCATCCGCAAAATAGCCGCGCGCGCGGCAGATCAGGATGGCCAGATCGAGTACGCGGTGCAACGGGAGTTCCTCGGACTGGCGCGACCATTTTTCCCCTGTATAACGCCAAACCTTGGCCGAAATATCCACACGGCCGCGGTCGTTCCACTGCGCCAGCCCAAGGGACAGCCCTTTTGCGTCGCTGTGATAGGCCGCACGCCCATCTACATTTTCATAATTCTCCACGGTAACGACCGGCTTATGCTTCAGTGTCGTTGGTATTTTCATATCGTATCCTCTTTAGTAAATCAGTAATTTAGTATCTATATTATAATCCACACGCTCCATCGTGTCAACCATTTTACAAAAGCCCCGTTCCGTGGTATCCCACGGAACGGGGCTTGCTCTTTTACTGTACCGCCTCGACGGTTTCCGAACCGTTTTCGCGGTAGGTATAGACCGTGAACCCGTCATAGGTCCAAATACCGTCTTCACCCTCACCCATGCAGCTCGGCGAATAGGTCTTGGAACTGGGCGAGCCGAGGGCGCTTTCCATTGCGGAAGCGGACGAGCCTACATAGCCCGATGCTTGCGCGGCGGTCGGTTTGGGGGGTTCGGGCGCCGGTTCCGGCTCGGGTTGCGGCGCAGGGGACGGGGTCGAGGCCGGCGGTGTGGCCGGCGTGCTTCCGCCCGAGCTTCCGCTGGCCGCCGGCGGATTAGACGTATTGCTTCCGCCGCCAGAGGAAGCGCCACCGGGCGCAGCCGGCTGCTTTTCCGGCACTTCCTCTGTCTGCGGCGCATCCGTAGAGGGCTTGTCCTCGTCCTCCTGCTGCTCCGTCTCCGGCTGGGCGTCCGGCTTCATGGTATCCACTGTCTGGTTCTCTTCCTGCTGTTCTGCGCGGCCGGTATCTTCCGCATTGCCACAGGCTGCCAAGCTGCCGCACAGGGCGAGCGCCAGAAGCATCGCTGTTATTCTCTGTTTCATGTAAGGATCCTCCTACGGTTTCTTTATTTCATTCGACGGAATCCGCTGCCTGGTTGTTCCCCAAATCGGGCGGGTATTTGAGCAGGTTGGATAAATTGCGCTCCACAATCTCCACAATCACCGTGTCGCCCGCCTGCACTTGCGTCAACGGGTACGGCATCTGCCGCGTGATGACCGCTTCGGAAAAATCCTCGGCCAGGAATGGGTGCAACGCGTTGCCAAACGAATCGCGGCACAGCAGCAGACGCCCGTTTTGTGCGTTCCCGCTCGTCGTCTGTATCAAAATATCCTCCGCTGTGCGCGGCTCATTGACATAGGAAAACGTCGTTTGATACTGCTGTTGCTCTTCCAGGGCTGTCCCCTTGGGATACAGCATATCATATAAGTCGCCGCGATGGGTGTTTGCCATGCGGTACGCCGCCTGTCCAAAGCAGGTATATGGCAGGCCAAGCGACTGCATCAAAAAATCATGCGCAAGCGCTGCGCCGCGATTGCTCCAGTGGGAATCCGTCCGCAAATACAGGACCTCCTCCTGTTTTGCAAAAAACGTAAACAAATCGGCGTACTGTACGCCGTATTCTTCCAGAAGCGGCCGGAGCCGCTCATAATTTCCCTGGGAATCGCTCACCAAATAGCGCGAAGGCATATGCGCAGGATACAGTGAATTCTTATTGGGCGCAATGGTAAACAAAAACCGCGCGCCGCGCGCCTGACAAAACGCCTGCATCTCCGCAACGGTCCGCGCGATCTGCTCAAGCTCCTGCGCGTTCAGCGTCGCATGGTTCTGGTAATCGTCCAGCGTCTGTGCATAATACAGCCAGCCGTCGCTGCCATAAATGACATCCTCCGCCGGCGAGCTGGCCAGTAGTTTAGTACGCAGCAACGCGTTCGCGGTCACCAGCTCCTGACGCAGGGCAAAGTGATCGGCCACATAATCGGTCACGTCGCCCAGAAACTCCGTGTTCCAGCTCCCATCCTCCTGTTTCAGGTGCGGCGCTGGCGCCAGCCTTTCATTCCCCGCCGCCTGGGTCGGCGGCAAAAACAGCATGCCGGCCGCTGGGAGCAGACAGAGCAGCACGAACGCCGCTGTAAAAATCCGGTATTTCATGCCAGCCTCCTTAAAAACGGAAATAGATGAACGGGTTGAACGTACCCGCCGAAAGGTCAAACATGCACAGCACCAGCAATACAATCGCCCCGACAAAGGCCGGCGCTTCCCATTTCATTTTGATACATTTTGCTGCTGGGAACGACAGGAACAGCGCCACAACCAAGGTCAACAGAAACGCCGGATCCAATAATGAGCATACAGTCGCGGTCCCAGTCCAGTTCAGTCCGGCTCCTGTAAACATGGCCGCAAGCATCGCGCCCGCCTGCCCCAATGTATCCGCGCGGAACAGAGTAAAGCCCAGCACCACGACCAGCAGGGTATACACTCGCCCGAGGAACCTGCCGCGTAGCCGGCCGACCGGCAGCGCACCGCTGTCCTCCAGCACGGAAAAGCAGCCGTGCCACAGCCCCCACAATACGAAATTCCAGCTCGCGCCATGCCACAGCCCTGTCGCGAAAAAAACGATGAAACGGTTGGCCCAAGTGCGTCCCCGCCCTTTCCGATTCCCGCCCAGCGGGATATACAGATAGTCGCGGAACCAGGTGGACAACGAGATGTGCCACCGGCGCCAGAATTCCTTGACCGTGGTAGCGGCATATGGATACTGAAAATTTTCCTGAAAGTGAAAGCCGAACATCCGGCCCATGCCAATCGCCATATCGCTGTAGCCGGAAAAATCAAAATAAATCTGCAGCGTATAACAAAGCGCGCCCATCCAGGCAGCAAGCATGCCGATCTCCCCCGCCGGCAGGGCAAACACCGCGTCCGCCATCCGTCCCATAGTGTTGGCGACCAGCAGCTTTTTGGCCAGACCGCAAATAAAACGCCGGATGCCGAGCGCGGCCTCTTCCGTCGTTGTGCGGCGCTCGTCGATCTCTTTTTCAATGTCGTGATACTTGACGATCGGACCGGCGATCAGCTGCGGAAAAAACGAAATATAGAGCAGCACCTTCACAAAGGATCGGGAGACGGCAGTCCGGTCACGATACACATCGATCACATAAGAAAGCCCCTGGAAGGTAAAAAACGAAATTCCGACCGGCAGCGCAATCCCCGTCAGCGGGAGGGACAGCCCCAGCAGGCGGTTACCGGTCCCTATCAAAAAGTCCGCGTACTTGAACACCGCCAGCATGCCGATCCCGCCGGCGGCCGCGAGCCACACGCCCAACCGCGGCCGTTTTCCCGCAGCGAGCAGGCCGCAGCCGTAATTGAGCGCAACCGACAACAGCAACAGCGGCAGATATCTCAGTTGTCCGAACGCATAGAAAATCAGGCTTGAGGCCAGCAGAAGCGCGTTTTTCGCTTTTGTGCCGCGGAACAGACGGTCAAGCAAAAATACAACGGGCAGAAAGATGAACAAAAAGACCGCCGAGCTAAAAATCATGTTGAAAATCCCTTTTTCTCTTTATTCTGCCTGCCCCGCACCCGTTTTATCCGTCCGCACATAGTTTGCGATCGCAATGCCTCCGCTGACCAGCGCCAGCGCCGTGAGATTGCGCAGTGTAAACACATCCTCCGCCAGCACAACCGCCGAAAACAGCGCGCCAAACACCGGAATCAGGAACCCGAACAGACTGACCTTGCCGATGGGGAATTTACCCAGCAAGGCGGTCCAGATCGTAAACGCGGCTGCGGACAGCACCACCATATATCCCAGCAGCAAAACGCCCGGCAGGCTGACCGTTCCCAGCCGGCCGCCGCCGGCAGCGCCGATACCGTAAAGCACCAATCCGCCGAGGAACAACTGCCAGCCGGTCAGCAGCATGGGGTCGCGGCCGGGCGTGAAAATGCGGGACACCAGCGCGCCCGCGCCCGACGAAACCGCGGACAGCAGCACCAGCCCGTCCCCCGACAGGTTAAAGCCGTTCAAGCCTCCCATGCCGAGCACCAGCACCCCCGCCAGACCACACAGGCAGCCGATTGACTTCTGCCGGTTCAGCTTATCGTTCCGCAGGAACAGATGCGCGAAAATGAGCGCAAAAAAAGTCTGCGTACCGGATAACACCGAACCTTTCAGTCCGGTCGTCATCGACAGGCCGATATAATAGCATATGTATTGGATCATGCTCTGAAACAGGCTGATCCACAGGATCGGCCGCCATTCCTCCCTGCGCGGGATGATCCTGTGCTTTTTGCACTTTGCAACCAGCAGGACCAGCAGGCCCGCCAGCGCAAACCGCCAGCCGGCAAACACAAGCTGGGAAAACGACTGACCGGCCTGGATGCCGAACAATCCATAGCCGGCCTTGATACATGGCGCCGCGCTGCCCCAGAGTGCGGTACACAATACCGCAGGCATGTATAATTGACGCACCAGCGAACCTTTTTGTTCCGTCATTTCTGTCTTTCCTCCTCATTGTCGTAAGCACAGTATAGCATTTTTTTCAAGCTCCCGCAAGCAAGGGAGTTTTATGGGACAGCTTTGCTGCTATCCTATACACAAGGAGAGGTGAGTGCTATGATTTATGCCTGTCAAACCAAGTACTGCCACTATCTGTTCTACGGCAGTCAACGGGAAGCCGCCTGCCCTGACTGCGGCAAAAAGCAAATCCGGCCGGCAACGCGCGGCGAACGCACGGAATTTTTCCGTCTCCGCACAGAGTTTCTTCCTGTCGGCAAACGCTCCGGATAGCGGCACAAAAAAGGCCTTCCGTCAACCATGCGGAAGGCCTTTTACCTGCTGTCTTTCCTTTTCATTTCCAAGCTCCCCGGCAGTCGCGCTGCCATTTTTCATTGCGATTACTTGGCAGTGCGGCGCGCTTGACGGGCAGCCGGCTTCATCCGGTTGGTATCCAGTTCCATCGTGCGGACTGCTACCAGATTGTTAAAAAAGCATTTCATCCTGCGGATCACTCCTCTCCTGTCAATATCGGCGGCCCTCTTCCGGCCTCCGCTATTATCATACAGGGAGTAGCAACAAAAAACAAGCGTCAGTTTTTATGAATATTATACAATATGCAAACAATATTTTTGTATGAACTCCACAATCTATATTCGCATTTTGCACAATGTAAATAATTCTTTATTGTAGAATTTACATAATTCATTTGCACCCATACTCTTCCGCCAGTTTTTTGAACAGCGGAAGCGCGCGGCGGATCGTCTCGGTCTGCACGCAGTAAGAGATACGCATATGCCCCGGCGCGCCGAAATCCGTCCCCGGCACAACCAGCAAATCATATTTCTTCGCCCGCTCACAGAACGCACGGTCATCCGGCTCCAGAGTCTGCGGGAACAGGTAAAACGCTCCCTGCGGCTTGACACAGCGGTAGCCCATTTCCGTAAGGCCGTTATAAAGCAGATCGCGGTTGGTTTGGTAGACCGTAATATCGCTTGTCTGGCCCGCACAGCGCGCCGCTACACGCTGGAACAGACTGGGCGCGCACACATAGCCCAGCGCGCGTCCCGCGCCGCATACAGCAGCATACAGGTCGGCGCTGTCCGCCGCCTGCGGCGGAACCAGCACATAGCCGATGCGCTCGCCCGGCAGGGAGAGCGACTTGGAGTAGGAATAGCAGACGATCGTATTCTCATAGTACTGTGGGACGAACGGCGCTTCGATCCCATCGTAAATAATCTCCCGATAGGGCTCATCCGACACCAGATAGATCGGATGTCCGTATTGCTCCTCCTTTTCAGCCAGCAGGCCGGCCAGCCGCCGAATGGTCTGCTCGGAATACACCGCGCCTGACGGATTATTGGGCGAGTTGATCACGATCGCTTTGGTACGCGCATTCAACGCCTGCGCAAGCGCGGCAAAATCGATCTGGAAATCCTGAACAGCCGGCGGGACGACCACACATTTCGCCCCAGCACCGCTTTCAATAAACATTTTATATTCCGGAAAATACGGCGCCAGCACGATAAACTCATCCCCTGGGCAAGCGATCGCCTGGAACGCGCATGACAGCGCCGCCGCCGCCCCCGCAGTCAGATACAGGCAGTCACCCGTATAGTCGGTTCCAAACCGGCGGTTCAAGTCGTCGGCCAACGTCCTGCGCACATCCGCCGCGCCCTGCGCGGAGGTATACCCATGCAAGGCGACCGGATCACCCGCCGTCTCTTCCAGAATCGCCCGGCGCACCGCGTCGGGCGCGGGTACATTTGGGTTGCCAATTGAAAAATCAAATACGTTTTCCCGCCCCACGACTGCGGCGCGGCTGTTTCCATATTCAAAAAGCTCGCGGATGGTCGAACGGTTGTTTCCCAGCGCGGCCATGCTCTGATTGATCATCAGGAAACCTCCCCTTTCTTGTGAAGTTTATTATAGCACAGTGCGAAAGCAAAACGCAAGCGTCGCTCACAGTCGAAGCGGTTCCACCCGATCCGCCTCGGTGACCGGCCGCAGCACACGGCATGGACTGCCCGCCGCAATCACGCCCGCCGGCACATCGCGCGTCACTACGCTGCCCGCGCCGATCACGCTGCCCGCGCCAATCGTCACACCACCGCAGATCGTGGCGTTCGCGCCAATCCACACGTCCGGCCCGATCGTGATGGGGCGCGAGGTGCCGATACCGGCCGCACGCTGCGCCGCGTCCACTGCATGCCCCGCGCAGGCGATGCAGACCCCGGGGGCAATAAACGCATTTTCGCCGATGTGTACGGGCGAGGTGTCTAAAATAACACAATTATAGTTGATGACGGTCAAACCGTGGGTATGGATATTAAAGCCATAATCGCAGCGGAACGACGGTTCGATAAACGTCAGCGGATGGCAGTCTCCGAACAGCTCGCGCAGCAGCGCCGCACGGCGCTCCCCCTCGTCCGGCCGAGTCTGGTTGTACTGCCAGCACAGCAGCTTGGCGCGGTCCTGCAGCGCAAGCGGCGTATCGGTATGCCGCGCGCAGTAGCCTTCGTTCGCGGTCATCACGTCTAAAATATTCATAACTCTCCCTCTGTCCGGTTTTTCGGACGATAAAGACTTACAGCTTAAGTTGCTGCTCCGGCAAATCCTCGTCGGTCAGCAGCGCGCCAATGGACGGGATGCTGCGGCAGCGGTAGCGGCCGTTGTCGGTCAGGCCCGCATCCTCCATGCGACAAGCGCGCGTAATGGTGTGCTTGCCGCGCAGCACCATCGCCTGCACGCCCTGCGTCGAGCGGCTGGTCTTGATATCCAGCATGCCCGCGCGGAACGTCAGCGCACGGTTCGCGGTGGAAAACATGGTGATTTCGGTTTCCTCGTCGACCGGATGGAAGAACGCCACTGCGGGTGACTTGCCCGAATACGCACCTGTCAGGCGGCGGCGGTTGGTCTTGGTCTCGAACGACTCGAGCGAGAAGCGCGCGGCCTTGCCGTTCTGGAAAACGACGACCATGCTGCCCTTGTAGTCGCCCGGCAACAGGGCATACACCGGTGCTTCACCGTCCTCCATGTCCAGCTTGGCGGCCAGATAATCGCCCAGCACGGAGGCCTTGCAGTCGTCAAAGTCATACAGCCGCGCCTTATACGCCTGCTGCAAATTGGTGAAGAAGATAATCTCCGCTTTGTTGGTCGCCTCGGCCTGCCAGGCCACCTCGTCGCCCTCCTTGAGCTTATGCTCCTGCGACATGCGCCAGGACTGCGGCGTGATCTTCTTGAAATACCCTTCGCGCGTCAGGAACAGTAGCACGGGGTAGTCCTCGATATGGTCCTCCGCATCGAACTCCTGCACCGCCCCTGCGGTCACAAGGCTGGTCTTCCTCTCGGATGGATATTTCTTGATAACCTGCTCCAGTTCCTTGACGATAATATTCCGGATCTTGGCATTGGAACCTACGATCTCCTCGAGCCTGGCGATTTCTTTTTCGAGCGCCTCGGTCTCCTGCGTTCGTTTGAGGATATATTCCTTGTTGATGTTGCGCAGGCGGATATCTGCAATGAACTCGGCCTGGAGCTGATCGATGCCGAAGCCGATCATCAGATTGGGAATAACCTCGGCGTCCTCCTCGGTCTCGCGGATGATCTGGATCGCCTTGTCGATGTCGAGCAGGATCCTCTGCAGGCCGTGCAGCAGGTGCAGCTTGTCCTTTTTCTTGTTCAGGTCGAAGAACACGCGGCGGCGAACGCATTCGGTACGCCAGGCCGTCCACTCGTCCAGCAGTTCGCGCACACCCAGCACGCGAGGCATGCCGCCGATCAGCACATTAAAGTTACAGGAAAAGCTGTCCATCAGCGGGGTCATTTTCATCAGCCGCACCATCAGTTTGTCCGGATCGGCGCCGCGCTTGAGGTCAATGGCGATCTTTAAGCCGGAAAGGTCGGTCTCATCGCGCACGTCCGCAATCTCGCGCACCTTGCCGGACTTGACCAGCTCGGCAATCTTGTCGATAATCGCCTCAATGGTCGTCGTATAGGGGATCTCGGTGATCTCGATCAGGTTCTCCTTTTTGTTATGCGCCCACCTGGCGCGCACCTTGAACGAGCCGCGGCCGGTCTCGTAAATCGCACGCATCTCGGCTTCATCGTAAATCAGTTCGCCGCCGGTCGAAAAATCGGGAGCGGGCAGGGTGGAGAGCAGGTCGTGCGCGGGATCCTTGATATACGCGATCGTGGTGCGGCACACCTCGCCCAAGTTAAAACCGCAGAAATTCGAAGCCATACCGACCGCGATGCCCGTATTGGCCGATACCAGGATATTGGGGAAGGTGGTCGGCAGCAGCGTCGGCTCCTGCATCGTGCCGTCATAGTTGTCCATGAAATCGACCGCGTCCGTATCAATATCGCGGAACAGCTCAGCGCAGAACGCATCCAGCTTAGCCTCGGTATAACGCGGCGCGGCGTAGGCCATATCGCGCGAATACACCTTGCCGAAGTTGCCCTTGCTGTCCACGAACGGGGTCAGCAGCGCCTCGTTGCCGCGCGTCAGGCGCACCATGGTCTCGTAGATCGCCGCATCGCCGTGCGGGTTGAGCTTCATGGTCGAGCCGACGATATTGGCCGACTTGGTACGGTTGCCGTTCAGCAGCCCCATCTTGTACATGGTGTACAGCAGCTTGCGGTGCGAGGGCTTGAAGCCGTCGATTTCCGGTATCGCTCGCGAGACGATAACACTCATTGCGTACGGCATGTAGTTTTCGCGCAGCGTGTCCGTGATGCGCTGGTCCACCGAGGGATGCTCCTTATATTGTTTTATCTCAGGTTTTTTCGCCATTCTGGCCCTCCGTTTGTTTCGTATTTTTACACGGCGCGCCGCCCAGCAGACTACCGTGCGGCAGAATGGCCAGCACGGATGCAATCAGCAGCCCGCCGGCGAACACCAGCAGCCAAAGCTGCCCAAACCGCAGGTACATCACCTTTGGCCGACGCGTCGTCCATTCTATCCACAGGCGCAGTACCAGCAGATGCGACAGATAAAGTCCAAAGGATAACCGGCTAACTGCGCGGGCGTGCCGCGGAACATCCCGCGGCAGGCTGCACAGCGCCCACAGCAGCAGAAAAGAGGTAAAGGCATATGCCGTAATATCCGGCCGGAGCGAAAGCGCACGCACAACGGGCTGCAGCTTTGCCGTCCCCAGTACGGCGGCAGCGCTCGCCGTCCCAGCCATACACAAAGGGAAAGCCGCGGCATCCCCCTCTCCACCTGCCGCCGGAACAGCGCCCCGCCCACATAGAACACCGTCCACGGGAGGAATCATACTGTCGGCGAGATAGGAAACGCCGGCAGCCGCTTCAAGCAGCAGATAAGCCGCCGACCAGACGGGGTACGCGGGCAGAACCCGCTTCAGCCGTTTCCAAGCCGAGTGTGCCCTTCCCCGTATACACTCGCCCACCTTACGCGTACACTTTTGCATATTCGAGGCCGGAAAGCATCAGAAAAAGCGGCACGGAAAACCGCGCAAGCTGATTGCAGCAAACCTCCGGCCATCCGGCCGCCCCCGCCGTTGTATGGAGCATTACAACAGCCATGGCCGCGGCCGCGCGCAGCCCATCCATCTGCGGAAAACGTCCCATCACTCCCCCCCTGCTCCCCTTTTGTTACGAAATATCCGCCAGCTCCAAATACTGCGCCCCGTTCTCCGCGATATACTCCTTGCGGCCAGACAGGTTATCGCCCAGCAGCAGGTCGAACATCTCGCTGGTCGCCTGTGCTTCGTCCGGCGTAATGCGGATCAGGCGGCGGGTCTCGGGATTCATGGTGGTCTCCCACATCATGTCGGCCTCGTTCTCGCCCAGACCCTTGGAGCGCTGGATAAGCACCTTTTTGCCCTCCAGTTTTTTTAGGATCGCGGCCTTTTCGCTCTCGTCGAACGCGAAATAGCTCTTGTCCCTGTGCGTAATCTCATACAGCGGGGACTCCGCAATATATACATACCCCTGCTCGATCAGCGTCGGCACCAGCCGGTACAGCATGGTCAGGATCAGCGTGCGGATCTGGAAGCCGTCCACATCCGCATCCGTGCAGATGATGATGCGCCGCCAGCGCAGCGCGTCCAGATCGAACGCGGACAGGTCGCGGCTGGCCTTGCCGCGCACCTCCACGCCGCAGCCGAGTACCTTCAAAAGGTCAGTGATGATATCGTTTTTGAAGATCTTGTCGTAATCCGCCTTCAGGCAGTTTAAGATTTTGCCGCGCACGGGCATGATGGCCTGGAACTCACTGTCCCGCCCCTGCTTGACCGAACCGAGCGCAGAGTCGCCCTCCACGATGTACAGCTCGCGGCGCGTCACGTCCTTGGTGCGGCAGTCCACGAATTTCTGCACGCGGTTAGCGAGATCGATATTGCCGGACAGCTTCTTTTTAATGTTCAGGCGCGCCTTTTCCGCCTGCTCACGGCTGCGCTTGTTAATCAGAATCTGCTCGGCGATCTTGTCCGCCTCGGCCTTGTTCTCGATGAAGTAGATTTCCAGCCCCTGCTTGAGGAAATCGGTCATCGCCTCCTGGATGAACTTGTTGGTAATGGCCTTTTTGGTCTGGTTCTCGTACGAGGTCTGGGTGGAAAAGCAGTTGGTCACCAGCACCAGGCTGTCCATCACGTCCTGGAACGTGACCTTGCTTTCGGATTTGTTATATTTGCCGTTCTGCTTAAGGTAGGCATCGATTGCGGAGACAAACGCCGAGCGCACCGCCTTATCCGGCGCGCCGCCGTGCTCCAGCCAGGACGAGTTGTGGTAATACTCGATCTGCGACACCGCGGACGAGAAGCAGAACGCACACGACAGCTTGACCTTGTATTCCGGTTTGTCCGCGCGGTCACGGCCGCGGCGCTCGCTTTCTAGGAACTGCACTGAGGTCAGCGGGTTCTCGCCCGCAAGCTCGGTCACATAATCCACAATGCCGTTCTGGTACAAAAACTCGGTGGTTTCGAACTTGCCGCCGGACTGGTTTTTCAGCACAAATTTCACATGGCTGTTGACCACCGCCTGCCGCTTGAGCGTATCCAGATAATACTCCACCGGAATGTTGATATCCGTGAACACCTCGAGGTCGGGCTTCCAGCGGATGGTGGTGCCAGTCTTTTTGCTGGTCGTGGGCGATTTGACAAAGCCCTCTCTGGTGCCGGTTTTGTTTTCGCCCTTTTCAAAATGCAGGGTGTACTCGAACCCGTCGCGGACGACCGTCACATCCATATATTCCGAAGAGTACTGGGTCGCGCAGGTACCCAGGCCGTTAAGGCCGAGCGAAAACTCGTAGTTCTCCCCAGTGTCGTTCTTGTATTTGCCGCCCGCGTACAGCTCGCAGAACACCAGCTCCCAGTTATACCGTTGCTCGCTTTCATTCCACTCCACTGGAATGCCGCGGCCGTGGTCCGCGACCTCGATCGAGCCATCCGCGTATCGGGTGGTGACGATCTCGCTGCCATAGCCCTCGCGCGCTTCGTCAATCGAGTTGGAGAGGATCTCGAACACCGCGTGCTCACAGCCCTCCAGACCATCCGACCCGAAAATCACGCCTGGGCGCTTACGGACGCGGTCCGCGCCCTTGAGCGAGGAAATGCTTTCATTACCGTAAGACGGTTTTGCTTTGCTCATATACGTTCCTAACTCCTGTATTAAGGCTCATTAAATTCCATAACTAATATAGTATACGCTGTTTTCAGGATTTTTTCAATCACTTTTCTGCATCTACCCATGCACACCGCCTGCATCAGACACAAAATCCGTCTGTTTCGACAACCCGCCTGCGAATCATATACCTGCACTGTCTTGTTTTTTCGAAAGCAGCGGCCATCTCCTATCAGACTGCGCGGGAATGCCCTGTCCGGAATAGTCTGCTCAATCGCATTTAACAGGAGGATATTTTGTGACTATTCCGGAACCCCGCATTTATCCCCGCACGGGTGACAATCAAATAGTCTATCTAAAAAACGTCTCCACCCGCCCTGGCATTATAGCCGGCGACTATACCATATATAACGATTTTGTAAACGACCCCCGCCTGTTCAGGCGGAACAACGTGCTGTACCAGTATCCCATCAACCACGACCGTTTGATAATCGGCAAATACTACTCCATTGCCTGCGGAACCCGTTTTCTGCTCGCCAGCACCAACCATACGCGCTCACTCGCAGCCTATCCCTTCCCGCTGTTTTTTGAGGAATGGGGTCTGGACAAGTCCAATGTAGCCGATGCTTGGTACAACCGGGGGTGGTATCATTGTCGGAAACGACGTGTGGATTGGCTATGAGACGGTACTCCTCTCTGGCGTTATGATTGGAGACGGCGCGGTAATCGGTACACGCGCTGTAGTCACAAGGGATGTGCCGCCGTATTCCATTGTCGGAGGCGTCCCCGCCAGGGTCATTCGACAAAGGTTCGATGACGGCACGGTGTCTGCCCTGTTTTCGCTCCGTTGGTGGGACTGGCCGCGCGATTGCATAGCACGCAATATCGCTGCTATACAGTCTGGGCGGCTTGAACCGCCGCTATCATAAGCACACACCAAAAACGCGCTTTGCCTCTGCAAAGCGCGTTTTTATAATAATGGGCGGTACCGCCTCTTGTTTGTGGACTGTCCGGGAGCCTGCGCGGTATTCCGTCCCACAGGGCCGAACAGATTTTTATTATCTTCCCATGAAGAAGTATATGTCAAAAGGGGGGTCCCTTGCTCTGATAATAGAATACCCGATCGATATGTCTAAAGTTTGTAGAATCTTTGAAAGAACTGTAAACTTCGCCCATCGGCTACAGACAGAAAGATGCCGCAGGAGGTTATACCTCCTGCGGCATCTTTCTGCGAACGTCCCTCAGCCGAAGCCCTCAGGAACGTTTTGTTCGATCGAAAACGCGCTTTAACCGATCTTATCTGAACTTTTTCTTCTTCGCGCGCGCGGCCTCAGACTTCTTGCGGCGCTTGACGCTCGGGCTTTCATAATGCTCACGCTTGCGGAGCTCGGAAAGCGTACCCGCTTTGGCGCACGAACGCTTAAAACGGCGCAGCGCGCTGTCAATAGACTCGTTTTCCTTAATGCGGATCTCCGACACAGTTTTCCCTCCCTCCGCGCGTCCCCCTATGGAGGGACACTTTGCACGGTCTCCTGCGCCAGAGCACAAAAAACCGTAAGAATATTATATCTGTTTTTACCGTCCGTGTCAACAGCAAAGTTCAGCGGACAACCAGATTGACGATTTTACCCGGCACGACGATCTGCTTGACCATCTGCTTACCCTCGACCGCGTGCTGCACCTTTTCCTCGGCCAGCGCGGCGTCGATCGCCGCCTGCTTGTCGCAGTCGACCGGCAGTTTGATGGTACACTTGAGCTTGCCGTTGACCTGCACCGCCATCTCGACCGTGTCCTCGACCGTCTTGGCCTCGTCGTACTGCGGCCACGGCGCAATGGAGAGCAGGCCCTTTCCGCCCATCTGCTGCCACAATTCCTCGGTGATATGCGGCGCAAAGGGGTTGAGCAGGGTCAGGAACGTCATATACTCCGCCTTATTGACGCCTTTGTCGTAGAATTCGTTGAGCATGGTCATCAGCGCCGCGATCGCGGTATTGGCCTTGAGGTTGTCCGCGTCGTCACCGACCTTGTTGATCGTGCGGTGCATGAGTACCTCGTGCTGCTTGGAGTAGGCATCGCCCTCCTGCACCTTTTCCACCAGCGCCCATACGCGCTCGAGGAAACGGCGGCAGCCCTTGATCGACTTAGGGCTCCACGGCGCGGCCTTCTCAAAGTCGCCGATAAACATTTCGTACAGGCGCATGGTGTCCGCGCCGTAGGTCTCTACAATTTCGTCCGGATTAACGACGTTGCCGCGGCTCTTGGACATCTTCTCGCCGTTTTCGCCCAGGATCATGCCATGGCTGGTACGCTTGGCATATGGCTCCTTGGTTGGCACCACACCGATGTCATAGAGGAACTTGTGCCAGAAGCGGCTGTACAACAGGTGGAGCGTGGTGTGCTCCATGCCGCCGTTGTACCAGTCCACTGGGGACCAGTATTCGAGCGCTTCCTTAGACGCGAGCGCCTTGTCGTTGTGCGGGTCCATATAGCGCAGGAAGTACCAGGACGAACCCGCCCACTGGGGCATGGTGTCGGTCTCGCGCTTAGCGGGGCCGCCGCAGCACGGGCAGGTGGTGTTGACCCAGTCGGTCATGTGCGCGAGCGGGGACTCGCCGTTGTCGGTCGGCTCGTAGGTGTGTACGTTGGGCAGCTCAAGCGGCAGCTGCTCCTCCGGGATCGCCACCCATCCGCACTTGTCACAGTGTACCAGCGGGATAGGCTCGCCCCAGTAGCGCTGGCGGGAGAACACCCAGTCGCGCAGCTTATACTGCACCTTGGCGCGGCCAATACCCTTTTCCTCCAGCCAAGCGATCATCGCCGGAATGGCGTCCTTGACCGTCTTTCCGTTGAGGAACTCCGAATTGACCAGGATACCGGTTTCGTCCTTGGCGGTAAAAGCAGCCTTCTGCACATTCTCGCCGCCGGAAACCACCTCGATGATCTCACAGCCGAACTTTTTGGCAAATTCCCAGTCGCGGTCGTCATGCGCCGGCACAGCCATGATCGCGCCCGTGCCGTAGCCCATCAGAACGTAATCCGACACGAAGATCGGGATCTCGCGGCCATTCACCGGATTGACCGCCGCCACGCCGTCGAGCTTAACGCCGGTCTTGTCCTTGTTCAGCTCGGTTCGCTCGAAGTCCGACTTGCGGGCAGCCTCCTCGCGGTAGGCATGGATCTCGTCGATATTGGCCAGCTTGCCCGCCCACTTTTCGACCGCTGGATGCTCGGGCGAGATAACCATATAGGTCGCTCCGAACAGGGTGTCCGGACGGGTGGTGTAAACGGTCAGCGTATCACCCTCGGTGGTCTTGAAATCGACCTCCGCGCCGGTCGAACGGCCGATCCAGTTTTTCTGCTGCACCTTGACGCGATCGATGAAGTCCACGTCGTCCAAATCGTCGATCAGGCGCTGCGCATACTTGGTGATGGCAAGCATCCACTGGCTCTTGGTCTTGTGGACGACCTCGCTACCGCAGCGCTCGCACACGCCGTTGACGACCTCCTCGTTTGCCAGCACGCACTTGCAGGAGGTACACCAGTTGACGCTCATTTCCTTCTTGTACGCTAGGCCCTTCTTGAAAAGCTGCAGAAAGATCCACTGGGTCCACTTGTAGTAATTCGGGTCGGTGGTATTAATCTCGCGCGACCAGTCGAACGACAAGCCGAGCGCCCTGAGCTGTCCCTTAAAGCGGGCGATGTTGTTTTTGGTCACCTCAGCCGGATGAACGTGGTTTTTGATCGCGTAATTCTCGGTCGGCAGGCCGAACGCATCCCATCCCATCGGGTAAAGGACGTTGTATCCCTGCATGCGCTTTTTGCGCGCGACGATATCCAGCGCGGTATAGGAACGCGGATGGCCTACATGCAGCCCCTGTCCCGACGGGTACGGAAACTCGACGAGCGCGTAAAACTTCTCCTTGTCGCTGCCGTTCTCAGCCTCGAAGCAGTGCGCCTCGTCCCAGATGTCCTGCCACTTTTTTTCGACTTGTTTATGATCGTACTTCAACGGATTCTCCCCCTAAAGTGAATGGTTTATTTTAGACGCGGCAACGCGGCGGACACCGTTCTTCACCCGCCGCATCCCGTTTTTACTTTTCTTCCACGCCAAGGTCGCCCAGCGGCACCGGCGTTCCGTCCTTCCACAGGTTCTCCAGATTATAGAACTTGCGCGCCTCCGGCATAAACACATGCAGGACCACGCAGCCGTAATCCAGCAGCATCCACTGCGCGGATTCATAGCCTTCCGTATGGTGGGCCAGGGTCTCGTGGTCGTATTTCAGGTGCCACTCCACGTTGTCCGCCAAGGCCTTGACCTGTGTGGTAGAGCTTGCCGAGCAAATGACAAAGTACTCGGTCAGCTCGGTCAGGCGCTCGACCTGGAGCACCTGGATATCCTGCCCTTTTTTCTCGATCAGGGCTTCGCAGATCGCCTTTACCGTCTGTTGTGCAGTCAATTTGCAAACTCCTTTTTCTCAATAAATTATGCCTCAGGATCGCCTGGCAGAGGCGTCGTTTCGCCGCCCGAGGATTCTCCCCCGCCGGAGGAGCCGCCCGGGTCGGTCGTACCGCCGCCGCTTGCACCGCCGCTCGGGCTAGTCGTCGTACCGTCGCCGGTACCGCCGTTCGGATCAGTGGTTGTGCCGCCGCTTCCGTCACCGGAGCCGCCAGTGTTCGGGTCAGTCGTTGTGCCGCCGGTATCCGGTCCCGTGGTCGTGCCGCCGCCGGCGTCGCTGTTGTCTCCCTCCGTGCCGCCGACCTCAGGATCGGCCGACACATCGCCGCCGGAGGCATCGTCGCTTGGCTCATCGCTGGAGGCGGTGTCGCCCCAGACGTAATTTTCATACGGATCCGTATCGTCATAGCCGCCGCCCGAATAGCTTTCCGGACCGCTTACCATGTCGAGCGCCGTGATATCCTCTTCATATGGGTTGAAATACTGGTTGACCAGATCGAGCGTCTCCTGATAATACGGGAAAAAGAACGAATACGCGGTCGAGCTTCCCGCCGTACTCATCTGCCCATAGCCGGGCAGGGTGAAGAACTGGATGCTGTCGTTTTTGATCTTGAGCGCCTGCATGCCCATCCAGAGCAGGTTGCCCGCGGTCAGGTCAGTTTTGACGTTCTGGAACACCGCATCCGCGATACTCGGAATCTTGGTGATATTTTTCAGCTGGAAGACCTGGTTGGCCAGCTCCTTGAGGAATTTCTGCTGGTTTTCCACACGGCCCTCGTCGCCGTTGGGGTATTGTACGGAGTAGTCGTTATTATGGCGCCAGCGCAGGAACTGCACGACCTGATCACCGTTCAGCGTCTGGTTGCCCGCATACAGGTCAATGTGGAGGTCTTGCGAGGGGTCGTCGTACTCCATGCGGAACGGCACCTCATACTCAACGCCGCCGATCGCGTCCACAATAGCCGCGATGCCGTCAAAGTTGACGATCACATAATAGTCCGGCCGGAAGCCCAGCAGCCGTTCGATCTCTTTCTTGGTCTGCTCGATGCCGCCGATGGCATAGGCCGCGTTGATCTTGCGGCTCGCGCCTGTGGCACTGTTGTTGCACATGGTGTCGCGCGGGATATTCATGACGTTAATTGTCTTTTTATTGGTATCCATGGTGACGACCATGAGCGCGTCGGTCCGTGTTTCGTCCTCGTCCACCGCGCCGACCACAAAAGTGACCACATCGTCAATGCGCGTGCCCGAATTGAGCAGGCTGTTGACGTCGATCTTATCGCCGTTCTCCTTGTCCTTGATCGTAGGGTCATTGCCCTTCGGCGGACGGACAAGGATCGCTGCGGCCGCGGCCACGCTGGCCAGCAGCGCAAGCACCACCGCCACCGTGACGATGACCCGCTTCCGCTTCTGCCCTTTGGTGAGCGGCTTTTTTGTCCTGCCGCCTTTTTTGCCCGTCGGTTTGGGCGCGGTTTTGGCGGCCTGCGGCTTTTCGTCCGCGATAGGCGCCGCATACTGCGCCGTCTTTTTCTTTTTCGCGCGGCTGGGTTTACCGCTGTGGCCGCCGCTTCCTCCAAAAAGTTTCAAACGATTCCTGCCTCCAGTTTACTCCTGTCACTCCCGCCAGCGGATACCATGGTAGATCATATCGTTGTAGGCGCCGATGGTATCGCTGTGGATCAGCTTGCCCCGCGCGATCAGCTCGGTCAGCGTTTGGTCGTAGCAGTAAAGCAGCGCGCGGTCCAGGCTGAGCCTGGCAAGCTCCCTTGCTTTTTCGACCCCGGGAAAATCGCGGGTTTCCTCAATGTAATCCGCCAGATAAAGAATTTTATCCAGCAGCGTCATGCCGTGTTTTCCGGTGGTGTGGCAGGCGATGGCCTCGCACACATCCTCCGGCGCGCCGTATTCCACGCGCGCGATCGCCGCAGCGGTTTTCCCGTGCAGCATTTTCGGCTCGCTTTTTTCGACGTTACAGGGTATTATACCGTATTTCGCACATAAATTCAACTGTTCTTGCGGAGAAAGATGTTTTGTTATGTCATGCAGTATGGCTGCGAAACCCGCTTTTTCCACGTCCCCGCCGAAGCGCTCCGCCAGCAGCCTGGCCGCCCGCTCGCAGCCGAGCGTATGCTCATACCGGTATCCGTGCAGCCTCGACAGGATCCCCTTCCGCATTTCGTCGTTACACAACATAACTTTTACCCGCCTTTCTTTTTTATATCGATTTTTCTATCTTGTCAATACCCATACAGGTGATTTCGCTCGATATAATCCGCGACTGCGGGCGGGGTATAGCGGCGCAGCGCGCCGCCCTGCCGCAGTTCGGTCGAAGAGATGGTCAGGCTTTCCCCTCGGACCATCTCGATTTTGGCGTTCATGGTTTGGCGCAGGCGCGCCGCCTTGTCGGCCAGCGCGTCCCAGTCGTCCCCGTCCCGCGCGCACACGGCAAGCGTGGACAGGCGTACGATCTCCTCCGGCGCGCGCCAGATCCGGTCGAACGACAGCAGCATATCCGTGCCGACAATCAAGTAAAGCGCACGCTCGCCCCGCGCATGCAGCGCGCGCAGCGTATCGACCGTATAGCTCGCGCCTCCGCGCGCCACCTCCAGCGTGTCCAACCGTGCCCAAGGGGTATCCGCCAGCAGCAGGCGCACCATTTCACAGCGGTCGGCCACGGTCGCGGTGTCCTCCGGCAGCGCTTTGTGCGGCGGGATATTGGTCGGGATGAACAGCACCTTATCCAGCCCCAGCGCTTCCCTGGCAAGGCGCGCGGCGTGCAGATGCCCCAGGTGCGGCGGGTTGAACGTCCCGCCGAGTATGCCCGTTCTCATTTGACCAACACGATCTTCCGCTTATCCTTGTCCCGCGCCTGGCGGTAGAGGATAAATTTCGAGCCGATGCACTGCACCGGTTCGGCGCCGGCCGCCTCGCACAGCGCTTCGGACACCGTGCGCGGGGTGAGCATGGCGCTTTCCAGCACCTTACCCTTGACCAGCTCGTGCGCTTCGAGCAGTTGGTCGAGCTGGCGCTCGACCGCATCGGTCACACCCTCCTTACCGATGATTAACGTATCGGCAAGCGGATTGGCAAGCGCGCGCAGCTGTGCGCGCTGTTTGGTAGTCAGCATAGATGATTCTCCTGTCTTGATCGGTTAAAGGCGGCCTTGCAGCGCCTCTTTCAACTTTCTCAGAGCGCGGCCGCGGTGGGATATCTCATTTTTGGTTTCCGGCGGCAGTTCGCCGAACGTGCAGCCGCAGGCCGGCACATAGAACAGCGGGTCATATCCAAATCCGCCCGCGCCATGGCTTTCACGGAGCAGCTCCCCCTCGCACTCGCCGCGCACGGTCAGCGTTTCCCCATCCGGCAGGATGCACGCGATCGCGCACACGAAACGGCAGGAGCGGTCATCCTGATCCTCCATATTGCGCAGCAGCAGGTCGTTGCGCGCCCGATCGGCCCCCTCGCAGTAGCGCGCGGAGTAGATGCCCGGCGCGCCGCCCAGCGCGTCCACGCAAAGGCCGGAGTCGTCCGCGATGGCAGGCAGACCAGTGAAGCCCGCCGCGCTCACCGCCTTGATGCGCGCGTTTTCCTCAAACGTGGCGCCATCCTCCGCCGGCTCGGGCGCATCCTCGGGCAGCGGGACGACCTCGACGCCCAGCTCCCCCAGAATCGCCGCCATTTCCGCTATTTTCTTTTTGTTGTGGGATGCAAGCACGAATTTCATCACAGGCTCTCCCCCATGACCTTGCTCTGCGTCCGGCACAGGCGCGCGCAGCCGCGTTTTCCAAGACCGAGCAGCTTTTTCAGCTCCCTGTCCGTGAACGGGCGCCCCTCGCCCGTACCCTGCACCTCGATAAACTCGCCTTTCGAGGTCATCACGACGTTGCAGTCCACGATTGCGTGGCTGTCCTCCGCGTAATTCAGGTCCAGCACGGCCTCATCCTCAAAAATGCCGACCGAAACCGCCGCGACCTGCGCGGTAAGCGGCATCTTATCGATCACGCCCTCGTCCAGCAGGCGCTTACAGGCCAGCCACAGCGCCACAAATCCGCCCGTGATGGACGCGCAGCGCGTGCCGCCGTCCGCCTGGATCACGTCGCAGTCGATCGTGATCTGGCGCTCGCCCAGCGCTTCGCGGTCGACCACCGCGCGCAGCGAGCGGCCGATCAGCCGCTGGATCTCGCTTGAGCGCCCGTCCAGCTTCAGGCTTTTGATATCGCGCTTCTTGCGCGTGTTGGTTGCGCGCGGCAGCATGGCGTATTCGGCCGTTACCCAGCCGAGGCCCTTGCCCTCCAGAAACGGCGGCACCTTATCCTCCACCGAGGCGGTGCAGATCACGCGGGTGTTGCCCATCTCGACCAGCACCGAGCCTTCGGCGTACATGGTGAAATCCGTGATGAGCTTTACCGGCCGCAGCGCGCCGGCTGTTCTTCCGTCCGGTCTCTGCATCAGGAAATCCCTCCTTCAAGCGGCGGCAGGACCGCCTCCAAAAATGCGGAACGGTCGAAATCGACCAGATCGTCCAAGCCTTCGCCCACGCCGACCAGCTTGACCGGCACGCCGAGTCCGGCCGAGATCGCGATAACGATGCCACCCTTCGCCGTCCCGTCCAGCTTGGTCAGTACAATGCCGGTAAGCGCTGCAACCTTATTGAATTCCTCCGCCTGATGTACGGCGTTCTGTCCGGTAGTCGCGTCCAGCACGAGCAGTGTTTCGCGCGAAGCGTCCGGCAGCTCGCGCGCAATCACACGGTCGATCTTGGCCAGCTCATTCATCAGGTTAGCCTTGTTGTGCAGGCGTCCCGCAGTGTCGATGATGATTACATCGCTGCCGCGCGCCTTGGCCGCAGAGATCGAATCGAATACGACCGCGGCCGGATCCGCGCCCTCGCCGTGGCGCACGATGTCCGCGCCCGCGCGCTTCGCCCAAATCTCAAGCTGGTCGGCGGCGGCAGCGCGGAACGTATCCGCGGCGGCCAGCATGACCTTTTTGCCCTCGCCCACATAGCGGGCGGCCAGCTTGCCGATCGACGTGGTCTTGCCCACGCCGTTGACGCCGATCACCAGCACAACCGCAGGCTTGCCTGAAACGTCCAGCGGCTGATTATCCAGCATCATATCGAGCAGCGTGTCCTTGAGGACATAGCGCAGTTCAAGCGCGGAGGTGACGTTCTGCCTCTGCGCACGCCTTTCTACCTCCATCACGATTTTGGCGGCGTTTGCCGCGCCTACGTCGGACAGGATGAGCGCTTCCTCCAGTTCTTCCAGCAGGTCGTCATCTATCGTGACAAACCCCGCGAACACCGCGTCGAGCGAGCGGCTGACCGCATCGCTCGTCTTCTGCAGCCCTTTTTTGATTTTATCGAATAATCCCATTGCTTCAGCTCCTAAATGTTACTTTCCACTACACAGAACATCATCAGCAGCGCAAAGCCCGCCGCGATCTCTGCCGCAATAAACCGGCTGCGCCGCCGTTCGCTGTCCGCCTCGCTTTCCTCCGGCTGAGGATGCGCGTACCAGACGATGCTGCCCAGCCCGAACACGAACATAAACGGCCACACCAACCATAGAAATGCCCCTATTTCACGAAAAATTGAATAAAGATCACACAAAAGATCATACAGCACGTTCTCCATCCCCTCTCATTGCAGCGTCTTGCCCAAATGCTTTTCCGCCTCCGCCAGGTTGAGCATCAGCATCTTGGAAACCCCCTGCTCCTGCATGGTGACGCCGTACAGCATATCAGCCTCTTCCATGGTGCCTCGGCGGTGCGTAATCACGATGAACTGCGTCGCGCCGGCCAGTCGACGGATATACTGCGCGAACCGCGCGACGTTCACATCGTCCAGAGCGGCCTCGATCTCGTCCAGCACGCAGAACGGAGTGGGGCGCAGCTTGAGGATCGCGAAATACAGCGCGATCGCAACGAACGCTTTTTCGCCGCCCGAAAGCAGCGTCAGCGTCTTGACCGCCTTGCCCGGCGGGGAAACCCGGATATCGATCCCGCAGTTCAGGATATCCGAGGTATCCGCAAGCTGCAGTTCCGCATGGCCGCCGCCGAATATCTCGCGGAACGTCTGCCCGAAATAAGCGTTGAGCTTGGCGAATTCCGAAGCGAAAATTTCTTTCATATTGACGGTCAGTTGTTCAATGACCTTGTAAAGCTCTTTCTGCGCTTTTTCCAGGTCGTCCTTTTGCCCGCCCATAAAAGTATACCGCTCAAGCGCCTGCCGGTATTCCTCCACCGCGTCCAGATTGACATTGCCGAGCGCGCGCATCCTACCCCGCAGGGACTGCACCTGCTCTTTCGCCGCGGGTACGTCCTCCAGCGGGCGCGCAGCCTCCCGCGCGGGCGTAGGCGTCAGCTCATAGCTTTCCCACATTTTATCCAAAATCTGCGCTTCCTCGTTTTTCAGCTGCACCGAACGGTTCTCCAACCGCGCGGATTCCCGCTCAAGGCCCAGTATTTCTTCATTTTTCCCCTGCGCCTCGCGGTCGACCTGCGCGCGTTCGCCCTCGACCCGTTCGCGCTGCTGCATCTGCGCGGCGATCTGCCCGTTCAGCTGTGTGGCCGCCGCACGGTTCTCCTCTTCCGCGTCCTGCGCGCGGGACAGCGCTTCGGTCAGGCGGGCGATTTCCTCCTCAAAGCCGGCGATGGTTTCCGCGGAGCCCGAAACCCCTGCGTCCAACCCTGCCTTAAGCCGCTCCAAGTCAGCCAGCGCGCGCGCTTCGCTTGCGGCCTCCGAGCGGTTCTCCGCCAACTCGGTCTGCACCGACGCGGCCTGCGCCGTATGGCTGGCCGCCTGCGTGTCCAGCGCTTCCTGTGCGGCGTGGCATTGCTCCACCGCCTCCTCCGCGTCCGCGAGCGCCTGCCGCGCCTCGTCCTGCTTCTGTCCACATTGAGCAATCGTTTCCTGATATCGCTGCCTTGCCGCGGCAAGGTTATCCCGTTCGAGCACCAGCCCGTCGTACTGTGTCTGCAGGCTTTCCAGCAACGCCCCGTGCTGGGAAACCGACGCGCGCAGCCCCGCTTCCTCCTGCGCGGCGCGGGCGCGCTCCGCCTCGATCGCCTTCAGGTCGTAATCCAGCGCCGCCAGTTCTTCCTTTGCCGCATGGAATGCGCGTTCCGCCTCCTGCTTCTGTTTTTCGAGTGCCTTTGCCTGCTCCTGCGCGGCGCGCAGCCTGCTCGCGCGCGCAAGCGCGCCCGTACCGCGGGAGGCCGAGCCGCCCGTCATCGCGCCGCCGGCCTGGATCACCTGGCCGTCCAGTGTCACGATACGGAAGCGGTGGCCATACGTCCTGGCGAGCGCCAAAGCAGTATCCATATTTTCGCACACCACCGTGCGCGCAAGCAGGTTTTGTGCAATGGCTGCATAGCACTCATCAAAAACAACCAAACGATCAGCGGTTCCAAAGCAGCCTTTCTGCGCCTCCAAGCCGCTTTCCCGCAACAAATTTGGTCGGATCGTGTCAAGCGGCAGAAAGGTTGCGCGCCCGCCGTCCGTTCGCTTCAGATATTCGATGCACCGCTTGCCATCCGATGCCGTATCCACCACAATGGAGGACGCGGACGCGCCAAGCGCCGTATCGATCGCGGTGACGAACTGTTCCTCCGCCGAAAGCAGCGCGGAAACCGGCCCATGCACTCCGCGCATCGCGCCGCGCTCCACCTGCTGCATGATCGCCTTGACGGAGCGCGAAAAACCTTCGTAATCGCGCTGCATATCGGACAGCATCTTCACGCGGCCCTGCGTCTCGGTCAACGCCGCCGCCGCCTTTTCCAGCGTTTCCCGCAGGGCCTCCACCTTTCTGCGGCGGCTTTCCGCTTTCAGCGCCACGCCCTGCACCTTATTTTTCGCCCCCGCAAGGGTATCCAGGCAGCCACGCATGCGCTCTTCCAGCTCGTTATGCGCGTCCTGTTCCGCTTCCAGACGCCTGCCCGCAGCTTCAATGTCGGACACGATCGTCCCGCGCCGTCCGTCCATGCCGGCTAGACCAGTTTCCGCCGCCGTGCGGTCGATCTCCAGCGCATGCAACACGTCCTGCCGCGCCGCACGCTCCTGTTCCGCGCGGTGCAGCGCGCGTTCAGCCTGCTCCCGCTGGGCGGCCTGCTCGTCTCCCTGCCGCTTCAAATCATCCAGACGCGCGGCCAGACCCTCCCGCTGGGCATCCAGCAGCTCGATACGCGCGCGCCGTTCGGCAAGCTGCGCGCCAAGCCCTGCGGCCTGCTCGGCACGCTGGGCGCTCTCCCGCTCGGCGCGGTCGATGTTATCCCGATTGTTCTGGATGTTCGCTTTGAGCACCGCCGCGCGGCTCGCCTGCTCGGCGGCGCGCTGCTCCGCCTCGCGGAGCTGCTGGCGCAGGCGGTCGGAAGCGCGATCGATGCCGCGCATTTCCTCAGAAAGCCGTTCTGACCGTGTGTAAAGTGCTTCCTGTTCTTTTTTTCCTCCGCAAGCTGCGCAGCGCAAGCCTCTGCGTCCTGCGCAAGCTTTGCGGTATCCCCCTTGATGCGGTCGAGCGACAGCAGCCAGAGCGAAATCTCCAGCACACGCAGCTCGTCACGCAGCAGTAAATACTGCCTTGCCTTTTCCGCCTGTTTTTCCAGCGGTCCGACCTGGCGCTCCAATTCGTCGTACAGGTCGCGGATACGGGTCAGGTTATCCTCCGTAGCGGAGAGCTTGCGCTCGGCCTCCTCCTTGCGATAGCGAAATTTTGTGATGCCCGCAGCTTCCTCAAATATCTCGCGCCGATCCTCGCTCTTGAGCGACAGGATCTCATCGATGCGGCCCTGCCCGATGATGGAATAACCATCCCGTCCCAGTCCGGTATCCATAAACAACTCATGGATATCGCGCAGGCGGCAGTGCTTTTTGTTCAGAAAATATTCGCTTTCCCCCGAACGGTAGTAGCGTCGGGTGACCATGATCTCGGTGAATTCTGACCGGAACACGCCCTCGGAATTATCCAGAATGAGCGAAACCTCGGCAAAGCCGACCGGTCCGCGCCTAGCCGTTCCGCCGAAAATAACGTCCTCCATCTTGGCGCCGCGCAGGGAACGTGAGGACTGCTCGCCCAGCACCCAGCGGATCGCATCCGAAATATTTGATTTCCCCGAACCGTTCGGTCCGACGATCGCCGTTACGCCGCCGAGAAAATTGATCTCGGTTTTGTCCGGAAAAGACTTAAAGCCCTGTAAAACCAGGCTCTTCAGAACCATGTAGCACCTCAAAGATATATATGGTATTATTTTACCACCGCGCGGCTTTTTTTTCAATGCGCAGCGCGATAATTTACAGCTTGGCCATAAATCGCCCACACTGGACAGACGCGTTCCACCATGCTATGCTGGTAGGCAGGAGGCGAAGCACATGAATGAAAGAGAGCAAACGGTCCGCCTGTGGTTTGATATGTGGCTGCAGGCAGAAGATCGCGGCATTACGTCTATTTTTGCGCCGGACTGCATATACACTGAAAGCTGGGGGCCGGAGTATCACAGCGCGGCACAGGTCAAGCACTGGTTCGAGGAATGGAACACGCGGGGTCGGGTGCTGGTCTGGGATATCCTCCGGTTTTTCCATGCGGAAAACCATACCGCAGTCGAATGGCGCTTCAAAAACCAGATGCTGGACGGACGGGTGGAAGAATTCGACGGTTTTTCGCTCATCCGCTGGACCGCGGACGGCAAAATCGCTTCGCTCAAGGAGTTTGGCTGCAATATACACACCTATGACCCATATGCGAACGGCCCTGCGCCTCGCTTCCGGCAGGAAGGCGCGCGCTGGTTTTAACCCCATTCTGTCCAAGCAAAAAACTGATCTCGGAACAAGGCATCTGCCCTTTCCGAGATCAGTTTTGTTTCATTAAAAAAAGCTTGAGCACCTCTTCCGCCAGCCTAAGCTCGCGCGCGGAGCAGCGGTCAAGCATATCCTGCACCGCCGACGCATCCCCACGCGGCTCGCCCTCACCCAGCACGATGTACTCCATCGGCAGGTGCATGGCGCGCGACAGCTTAATCAGCGTATCCAGTGACATTTGCGACGTGCCAACCTCAAGTTGGCCGTAATAGCCCATCCCAATATCCGCCAACTCCGCCATTTTCTCCCTCGTCAGCCCCAGCTCGGTCCTGCGCTGGCGCAGGCGGTGGCCCATGTCGATCAACTGCTGTTTCTGCATTATTTTTCAGCACCTCTTTTTTGTTATTGTAAAACAGATGCCTTTATGTTAGAATATGCTATAAGATATCTTTTTATGTTATCTATTTTTCTTTGAATTGCCTCTGTGCAAGGAGATGCCCCATGAAAGACAGCAGCGCAGAAAAACCCCGGGCTGGAACCGCCGAACAGGACCTCCGCGCGCTCGCGGCGGTAATAGCGGCCGTGACCCGTCTGATCAGCGGAACGAGAAAAAAGCCGGAATAAAACCGCAAAAGCGCCCCGAGTAATCGGAGCGCTTTTATTCTCTATTCCCTTGCATCGGCGGCCGTCACGCTTCCCCCATCATTTCCAGGGCTTTTTTAGCCGCCATCTGCTCGGCCTCCTTTTTGCTCCGTCCAGTGCCGGACGCGAACACATTGGAATTGAGCAGCAGTTCCATCGTAAAGCGCTTATCGTGATCCGGTCCGGACTGACCGGCCAAGCGGTATTCCAGCGTTTCCTGCTTGTTCTTCTGCACGATCTCCTGCAGGATGGTCTTATAATCCTTGAACGCGCCACCTGCCAGCGCGAGCTCCACCTTTTTCGGGATAAAGCGCAGCACGAACGCGCGCGCGGGCTCGATACCGCCATCCAGGAAAATGGCGCCCAGCAGCGCCTCGGTCGCATCCGCCAGAATGGACGGCCGCCCGCGGCCGCCGCCCGTTTCTTCCCCATGACCCAGCCTGATCTGTTCCGGAATACCGAGTTCCCTCGCGATCTCGCACAAGGCGCCCTCGCATACGACCGCCGCGCGCAGCTTGGTCAGTTCACCCTCCGGCAGATCCGGATAATGCGTGAACAGGTAGTCCGCTGTAACGAAGCCCAGTACGGAATCGCCAAGAAACTCCAGCCGCTCGTTATGGTGGAGATGACTGCCCCTATGCTCGTTCGCATAGGAGGTATGTGTCATCGCTGTTTGGAACAGCGTTACATCCTTAAACTTATAATTCAGCTCCAATTTCTTTCACCTCGCTTTCCAAACCGTCCCCTCCGGCCGGCAAGCCGGCGGGCAGCGTACAGCCGCTCATTCGACGGTCATATATGCTATGTTTTCCGAAACCGCGTCGATCATACCCGATTTTGTATAGGCGATCGCCTGCCGAACGGCGTTCATCACCGCGATCTCATTGGAGGAGCCGTGCGCCTTGATAACCGGCTTGGCGATCCCCAGGAACGGCGCGCCGCCGACCTTGTCCTGATTGAACAGCTCGCGGAAATCGTCCATACCCTTTTTACAGGCCAAATAGCCCAGCTTGGTCGCCAAATTGCGCATGAACACGGTTTTGATCTCGCCCGCCATAAACTTGGCCACGCCCTCGATGGTCTTAAGCATCACGTTGCCCGAATACCCGTCGCACACCGCCACGTCGCACGCGCCGAGCGGCACCATGCTTCCCTCCACGTTACCGACAAAGTTGAGCCGGCCCTCGTCGCCCGCCTTTTTGAGCAGGGTGTACGCCTCCTTGCGCAGCGGATCGCCCTTGGTGTCCTCCGTGCCGTTGTTCACTAGGCCGACGCGCGGGCGGTTGACCCCACCTATCTTCTCCGCATACAGCGAGCCGAGAAACGCGAACTGCAGCAGCATCTCAGCCGTGCATTCGGTGTTCGCGCCCGCGTCGCACAGCATGACCTGGCCTCCCTTGCAGGGCATGACGGGCGCGAGCGCGCCGCGCCGGATGCCCTTGATCCGGCCGCCGAACAGGGTCGCGCCCGTGAGCAGGGCTCCCGTGTTGCCCGCGGAAACAAGCGCGTCGCCCTCACCCGCTTTGAGCAGCTTGAACGCCACCGCCATCGAGGAATCCGGCTTTTTGCGCAGCACAGTCGCCGGATCGTCGTGCATATCCACCAAGTCGGAGGCAGGCATGATAGTCACGCCCTGCGTATCCTGCAGCCCCTTCTCCTTCAGGACCGCCTCGACCGTTTCCGACCGGCCGACCAGCAGCACTTCCTCGCCATATTCCCGCGCAGCCAGCGCGCCGCCCCAAACGGCGGACTCCGGCGCGTTGTCGCCGCCCATTGCATCCACGATGATTTTCATGTCAAAGCTCCCCTTTCAGACTGTCGATTTTTGCAAGCGCCCGCTCGGAAATCTTCAGGTTTTTTTCCCGCTTGCCCTTGATTTTATAACCCAGCGGCTCAATGATGCCGAAATTGATGTTCATGGGCTGGAATTTTGTTACCGTATGATCCGAGATGTAGCATGCCAGCGCACCGACCGCAGTCTGCCGGTCCAGCGCAGGCATGGGCCTGCCCTGTGTTTCGCATGCGGCGGCCACCCCCGCCGCCCATCCCGAGGCAGTGGACTCGATATAGCCCTCCACGCCGGTCATCTGCCCGGCAAAGCGGATGCGCGGATCTGCCCTCAGCGCGTAGGTCGCGTCCAGCAGGCGCGGCGAATCCAGGAACGTGTTGCGGTGCATCACGCCGTAGCGCATGAATTCGGCGTTTTGGAGCGCTGGGATCATGGAGAACACGCGCTTTTGCTCGCCCCATTTGAGGTGGGTCTGGCAGCCGACCAGGTTGTACAGCGTACCCTGCGCGTTGTCGCGCCGAAGCTGAAGCACCGCATACGGATCCCTGCCCGTCCTGGGGTCGGGCAGGCCGATGGGCTTCAGGATGCCGAAGCGCAGCGTATCATACCCGCGGCGGGCGTTGACCTCGATGGGCATACAGCCCTCGAACACCTTGGAATCCTCAAACCCGTGAACCGGCGCTTCCTCGGCCGTGGTCAGTGCGTTCCAGAACGCGTCGTACTCCTCGCGGTTCAGCGGGCAGTTGATATAGTCCGCCGTACCCTTGCCGTAGCGCGAGGCCGCGTAAGCGGAATCCATGTCGATGCTCTCCGCGGTCACAATGGGCGCGGCCGCGTCGAAAAAGTGCAGGAAGTCCCCGCCCACCTTGCGGTGGATGGCCTCAAACAGCGCGTCCGAGGTCAGCGGGCCGGAGGCAACGATTACTCTGCCCTCCGGTATCTCGGTCACTTCGCCGGATATAATCGCAATGTTCGGATGGGACTTGATCTTCCCGGTCACCGCGCGGGCGAACGCCTCGCGGTCAACTGCGAGCGCGCCGCCCGCTTCCACGCGGTGCGCGTCCGCGCAGGCGAGGATCAGGCTGTCCAGCCGCCGCAGCTCCTCCTTGAGCAGGCCTGCGGCGTTGGTCAGTTCGTCTGACCGCAGCGAATTCGAGCAAACCAGCTCGGCGAAATCGTCCGCGTGATGCGCCTCCGAGCGTTTTTCTGGCTTCATCTCATGCAGGCGCACGTTAACGCCGCGCTGCGCAAGCTGCCAGGCCGCTTCGCAACCCGCCAGCCCCGCGCCGATCACCGTTACAAACTCACTCACCGGCGGCCTCCTTTGCCTTGATAGACTTACGGGCCTTTGCCTTTGCCGCTTTCTCTGCGGCTTTTTCTGCCTCGTATTTCTCCAGTGCCTTGGCGTACTGCGCCTGCTGGGCCTTGGTCAGCGCCTGCACATCCTCGTCCTTCAGCTTTTTGAAGCGGTTCGTGGTCTTGGTCATCCACGGCACCTGCTTTTTTGCCGCAGGCTTTTTCGCCGCGGCGGGCTTTTGGGCTGGCGCGGCTTTTTTCGATGTCTCTCCGCCCTCGCCCGCGGCTTCCGCCGCTGCCTTGGCCGCCGCGCGTTCGGCTGCTTTCGCGGCGCGCGCTTCGCGGCGCTGGCGGTTCTTTTCCGCCTCCTCGGGCGGCAGGCCCTCCTTAACCAGCTCGGTATAACCGCAGCCCTCGCGCAGACACACGTCCGTGACCTCCTTGGAGTCGCGGTCGGTGTGGCGGAACAGCGAGGAGTCGCAGTTCGGGCATTTGCTTCCCAGCGGCTTATCCCAGGTCATGAACTGGCACTCCGGATATTTTTCGCAACTGTAATACACATAGCCGCGCGCGGATTTCTTTTTGACCACCTTGGCCCCGCACACCGGGCAGGCCGCGCCGGTGTCCTCGGTGATGGGCTTGGTATTGGTACACTCTGGGAAGCCCGGGCAGGCCAGGAACTTGCCGAAACGGCCGGACTTGATAACCATATTGCGGCCGCACTTTTCGCAGATCACATCCGTGACCTCGTCCTTGATCTTGATGCGTTGGCCCTCCAGATCGATCTCGGCCTGCCCCAGCGCCTTTTCAAAGTCGTCATAGAAATTGTGCAGGAGCTGGATATAGTTGAGCTTTCCCGCCTCTACTTCGTCGAGCTGCTCCTCCATATTGGCGGTAAACTCATAATCCGCGACCGACTTGAACTCGTCCACCAACAGGCCGGTTACGCCCTCGCCGAGCGGCGTAGGGCGCAGCGCCTTGTTCTCCTTGGTCACATAGTCGCGGTCGAGGATGGTGGAGATAGTCGGCGCATAGGTGGACGGGCGGCCGATGCCTCGCTCCTCCATCGCACGGATGAGCGAGGCCTCGGTATAGCGTGCGGGCGGCTGGGTGAAGTGCTGCGACGGGTCGAGTTTTTCGACCGAGAGGGTATCGCCCTCCGCAAAGCGCGGCAGGGGCTTGCCCGCCTCGCCCTTCTTCTCGTCGTCCGTGCCCTCTTCGTAAACCGCGGTAAAGCCGGGGAAGGCTACCGTGTGGCCGGAGGCGCGGAACACCTGACCCTCGCACACAATATCCGCTGAAACCGTGTCCAAAATCGCGTCCGCCATCTGGCAAGCGACAAAACGCGACCAGATGAGCTTGTACAGCTTATACTGGTCGGGCGAGAGGTACTGGCGAATCTCGTCCGGCAGGAGCTTGACGTCGGACGGGCGGATGGCTTCGTGCGCATCCTGCGCGTTCCCCTTGGTCTTGAACACGCGCGGCTTGCCGGGGTAGTACTCGTCCCCATAGCGGCCGCGGATAAAGCCGGCGGCGGCAGCGGTGGCCTCGTCGGCTAAGCGCAGCGAGTCAGTACGCATATAAGTGATCAAACCGGTCAGTCCGAACTCGCCCAGTTCGATACCCTCGTACAGTTCCTGTGCGATGCTCATGGTGCGGCGCGGGGTCATGTTGAGCTTGCGGCTGGCCTCCTGCTGTAAGGTGGAAGTGATGAACGGCGGCGCGGGCGTACGCTTTTTCTTGCCGCGCTTGATCTCGCTCACAGTAAAGGGCTTGCCGGATACCGCGTCCACGACCGCCTGCGCTTCGGACTCGTTTTTCAGCTCGGCCTTGCCGGTCTGGTCGCCGTAGTAACGCGCGGTGAAGCGGCCGCCGTCCGCGGTCTGCAGCAGCGCCTCGATAGTCCAGTATTCCTCGGGTACGAACGCGCGGATCTCATTCTCGCGGTCTACCACCAGACGGGTGGCCACGCTCTGCACGCGCCCTGCGGACAGGCCGCGCTTGACCTTGCGCCACAGGAAGGGCGACAGCTCGTAGCCCACGATGCGATCCAGGATGCGGCGTGCCTGCTGGGCGTTGACCAGGTCGATGTCGATATCGCGCGGATGCTCGATCCCATACTTGACCGCAGGCTTGGTGATCTCATTGAAGGTCACGCGCTTGGAATCCTTCTCCTTAAGCTTGAACAGCTCCTTGATATGCCAGGAAATCGCCTCGCCCTCGCGGTCCGGGTCAGTCGCAAGGTACACGAAATCGCTTTTGCGGATCTCACTGCGGATTTCCTTGATAATTTTATCCTTTCCCTCGATCGGCACATATTCCGGCTTGAAATCGTGCTCAAAATCGACACTCATTTTCTTTTTCGGCAAATCGCGCAGATGCCCCATCGACGCCTTGACCACATAATCCGAACCGAGGTATTTGCCAATGGTCTTGGCCTTGGCTGGGGACTCCACGATGACTAATTTTGACATAAAAACCTCCAAAGCATGGTTTTGGAAAGCCGGCCGGCATCCGGTTTTCCAAGGCCGCTCGCAAGGCGGCTATTTCTGCGCGCCTGACGGCGCGTTTGATGCGATCCTTGGGCAATACGGCGGCTTTCACCTGCCGCCCATTACCAGCCTGCCCTTTTCGCGGCGCAGAACGCCGTCCACCTCCAGCATGGTGACCAGCGCCATCACGCGCGGCGCAGGCAGGCCGCAGCGTTCGATCAGCTCCTCCGGCGTTGATACACCCTGCTGCACCAGCTCCGCGATGCGGCGCTCTTCGCCGCGCAGCGTTTCCGGCAGGGCTGTCGGCGCCTGCTTCTGACCGGTCTTTGCCGGCGGCTCCTGTTTATTGCCGCCCGATCCAGCCTCCCGCCCTGGCGCCGCTGGACGCATGTCGGCCTGCCGCCGGGGCGTCTGCTCGGCACGGCGTGCCGCCGGAGGTACGCGCAGCAGTCCGTTATAGGCGCGGACCAGCGCCTGCGGGCTGCGCAGCAATGCGGCTTCGCCTTTCTCGATCAGCTCATTACACGCCTTGGACTGCGGCGCGTCCAAAGCGCCGGGTACCGCGTATACGTCGCGCCCCTGATCGAGCGCGTGCCGTGCCGTAATCAGTGCGCCCGAGCGGTAATCCGCCGCCTCCACGATCACCGACGCGACCGAAAGGCCGCTGATGATGCGGTTGCGGTCATGGTAATGCGCGCCTTTCGGCTCGGTGCCGGGCGGATATTCGCTGACGACCGCGCCGGACAACAGGATATCCCCCATCAGCCCCCTGTGTCGGGGCGGGTAACACACATCCACGCCGCCCGCCAACACAGCGACCGTCAGCCCGCCTGCGCGGAGCGCGCCGCGGTGCGCCGCTCCATCGTTTCCCAGCGCCATCCCACTGACCGTGATAAATCCCGCGCGCGCCAGCGCCGTGCCGATGCTTTCCGCAGTCTGCAAGCCATACGCGGTCGCTTCCCGCGTGCCGACCACGGCGATGCCGGGCGTAACGTCAAAATCCGGCCATCTGCCACGCACATACAGCACCATGGGCGGGTCCGCGATCGCGCGCAGCCGGTCAGGATAGGCGCTGTCGCCGGCCGTGATAATCTGGATCCCCCGTTCCGCGCATTCCCCGATGATCCGTTCCGCTTCCGCGGTGTCCTTATCGCATAATGCGTCGACCTGCGCCTTGCACAGCCCGCAGGGCGCGGTTGCCAGCATTTTCCGATCCGCGGCATACAGCGCGTCCGGCGACCCGAACGCACGCAGGGCTTCCGCAGCTGCGCGCGAACCCAGTCCTCGCCGCAAGGAAAGCCATACATAACTCAGACGTGACGGCATACTGCACGCCTCCTCATTTTGTCATTTCATAAATCACGATAGCCGCCGCCACGCCCGCATTGAGCGACTCGGCGCGGCCCGCCATCGGAATAATCACCCGTTTGTCGGACAGGTTAAGCGCGCTCTGCGAAACGCCCCTGCCCTCGCTGCCGATGATGACCGCCGCCCGTTCCAGCGGCACGGTGTCCAGCGGCATGCTGTCCGCATGCAGCGCAGTCGCATAGACTGCAAGCCCCGCTTCCCTCAGCTGCTCCACCGCATCCGCGAGCGGCAGCTGCACGCACGGCAGGCGGAACACCGCGCCCATCGTCGAGCGCACGACCTTGGGGGAAAAGGGATCGGCACAGCCCTCGCACAACACGACGGCGCCGAGCGCGAACGCTTCGGCGGTTCGTAAGATCGTGCCAAGGTTGCCCGGGTCCTGCAGCCCGTCCAGCAGCAGCACCTGCCGCTTCCCCTGTAGGTCGCGCGCCTCCCACTGCGGTTGGCGGCATGAAAACACCACGTTCTGCGGCGTTTCCACATCGCTTGCCAGCCCGAACAGGGCGTCCGCCGCGCAGTACAGCACGGCCCCCTGTTCCGCCGCATGGTCAAGCAGGGCGTCCTGCCAGCCCTCCCGCGCCAGAAGGGTTTTCACCCGCGTGCCGGAGGCCAGTGCTTCCCGAAGCATTTTCTCTCCTTCGCACAGCATTTCCCCCGTGCTCCTGCGGTACTTCTTTTCCCGTCCCAGCCGCGCCAGATGGCGGAGCGCGGCGTTCTGGCGGCTCTGAATCACGGTCAATTCATTTCCACCACCTTGTTGACATTGTCATTCGTTCCAATCACGATCAGGACATCGTCCGGCCCTATGATCTGATCGGCCGCAGGCGATACGTTCACACTGCCACCCTCGCCGTGCCGGATCGCCAGCACGTTAATCAGATACCGCGCCCGCACATTCAACTCGCCGAGCGAATGCCCGATCCAGCTTTTGGGGGTGTGTATCTCCAAAATGGAGAAATCATCCGAGACGCCGATATAGTCCACAACATTGGTGCGCGCGAGGCGCTGCGCCAGCCTCTGCCCCATTTCGATCTCGGGCAGCACCACGCGGTCCGCGCCGACGCGCTCAAGTACGCGCGCATGGATAGGCGCTATCGCCTTGGCGACGATATACTGCGCACCCAGTTCCTTGAGCATCACCGTGATCAGAATGCTGGCTTCCATATCCGCGCCCACGGCGACCACGCAGCAGTCAAAATTGCGCGCTCCCACCGAGCGCAACACCGCTTCGTCCTGTGCATCACCCTGTATGGCCTGCGTGACCTGATCCGAAATATACTGGACGTTTTCCGCGTCAATATCGAGTGCAAGCACCTCCTGCCCGAGTGCTGACAATTCCTGCGCGACCGACGCGCCAAAGCGGCCAAGCCCAATTACCAAAAAAGATTTCATCACAAAGCCCCTTATCCATCGTTATCTTCCCACCGCGCACTGCGCGGCGTCAATTCCATAAAGCCCTGGCTTTATCCCACCATCACATTGCCCTCCGGATACTGCAGCTTGGGCGGCTCCCTGTGCCGCATCAGCACACTCACACCGAGCGTAAGCACACCTACGCGTCCCAAATACATCAGCACAATCAAAATCAGGCAGGAGGGCGTGTGCAGCGACGGCGTCAGCCCCATGGTCAGGCCGACCGTACCAAACGCGGACACCGCTTCAAACAAGCACTGATGCAGCGGCGCGTCTTCGATATAGGCGATCGCACAGGCGCCGCTCAGACTGACTACCACGCCGACAATCAACATGGTGACCGCGTTCATAATGCTACGCGGTGTAATCGTGCGCCCGAACGCCGACACCGTGATCCGCCCGCGCAGCGCGGAAGCTGCGGAAAGCAGCAGCACTGCCGCTGCGACCGTCTTAATGCCGCCCGCTGTGGAGCCCGGCGAACCGCCGATCAGCATGAGCAGGCAGGAAACCGCCTGTGCCGGCCCGCCGAGCGCGGCCTGGTCGATCGTATTATACCCCGCCGTGCGCAGCGTGACCGATTGGAACGCCGCGGCGAGCACCTTTTCCGGTCCGGAAAGCGCGCCCAGCGTCCGCGGGTTGTTCCATTCAAACAGCAGCGTCAGCCCGAAGCCCAGCAGCAGCAGCGCCGCCGTTGTCACCAGCACCAGCTTGGTATGCAGGCGGAAATGCCGGAAGCTGCGCTTATCCCAGATATCGCCCCAGACAAAAAAACCCAGGCCGCCGATCACGATCAGCGCCATAATCGTCAGGTTGACCAGCGGATCCCCCACATAATCGACCAGCGATAAAAACGGCGCGTCCGGCGTTCCCAGCAGGTCAAAGCCAGCGTTGCAGAACGCGGACACCGAATGGAAAACGCCCATCGAAAGCCCTTTAAAAAAGCCGAACTGGGGAATAAAGCGGCAGGACAGAATGACAGCGCCCGCCGCCTCAAACGCAAAGGTCCCGTACAGCACGCGCCGCGTCAGCCGGACGATGCCTGCGTTGTCCGTCAGGTTCAGGCCCGCGCTCATCACCATGCGCTCGCGCAGCGTAATGGTGCGGTGCGTCAGAAACGACGCGATGGAGGCCAGCGTCATAAATCCCAGGCCGCCGATCTGGATCAGCAGCAGGATGACCGCCTGACCAAAGCTGGACCAATGCGTCGCTGTGCCGACCCGTATCAGGCCGGTCACGCAGGTGGCGGAGGTGGCCGTGAACAGCGCGTCCAAAAACGGCGTGGCCTCCCCGCTGCGTGCCGAGACCGGCAGGGCGAGCAGCACGGCCCCCGTCAGGATAATGGCGAGAAAGCCCAGCGCCATGACCGTTGTCGGTCGCATGCGGCGCATACGGCGGTTATGCAAATGCAGGCGGTTCATTCCCGAATCCCCTTTAGATACCAATATACCGAAAGCCTGAACGGTTCCGTCCAGGCTTTGCAAAGCGTTTTTTTACTCCATGCCGATGGGCTTCATCGTCGGGAACAGAAGCACGTCGCGGATGGAAGCGGAGTCGGTGAGCAGCATAACCAAGCGGTCGATGCCCATGCCCATGCCGCCCGTCGGAGGCATGCCGTATTCCAAAGCATTGACGAAATCATCATCCATCATATTGGCCTCGTCGTCGCCCGCGGCGCGCAGCGCGGCCTGGCGCTCGAAGCGCTCGCGCTGGTCGATCGGGTCGTTCAGCTCGGAGAACGCGTTGCACAGCTCCCTGCCGACGACAAAGCACTCGAAGCGCTCGGTCAGGCGCGGGTCGGCGGCCTTCCTCTTGGCCAGCGGCGAAACCTCGACTGGGTAATCCATAATAAAGGTCGGCTGGGTGAGGTTGGCTTCGACAAATTCGTCGTAGCACAGCGCAAGCAGGTCGCCCCAGCTTTCCTTGCCCTTTTCTGTCTCCACGCCCTTAGCCTTGACCGCGGCAAGGGCTTCTTCCGCGTCCATCGCCATAAAGTCCAAGCCGGCGTATTCCTTGACCGCGTCGGCCATGGTCATGCGTTTCCAGCCTTTAGCGAAATCGATCTCCGTCCCCTGATAAGTGACCTTGGTCGTACCCAGCACCTTTTCGCACACATGGACAACCATATCCTCGGTAATGTCCATCATTCCGTGGTAATCGGTAAACGCCTGATACAGTTCGATGGTGGTGAACTCCGGATTGTGCTTGGTGTCCATCCCCTCGTTGCGGAAGATGCGGCCGATCTCGTATACCTGCTCAAAGCCGCCCACAATCAGGCGCTTGAGGTGCAACTCCGTCGCGATGCGCATATACATATCGATATCGAGCGCATTATGGTGCGTGATGAACGGACGCGCCGCCGCACCGCCCGGGATGGTGTTCAGGCAGGGCGTCTCGACCTCCATAAAGCCGCGGGAGTCCATAAAATTGCGGATCTCGCGCACAATAGCCGAGCGCTTTTCAAAGGTATCACGCACCTCCGGATTGACGATCAGGTCAACATAGCGCTGGCGGTAGCGCATATCGGTATCCTTGAGGCCGTGCCACTTTTCAGGCAGCGGCGCCAAGTTTTTGGAGAGCAGCGTCAGCTCATGCACAGCAACCGAAATCTCGCCCTTCTGGGTGCGGAACACCTCGCCCTCCACGCCGATGATATCGCCGATATCGAACTTTTTATAGCCCTTGTAGACCTCATCGCCCACGTTATCCCGCTTGATGTAGAGCTGCAGGCGGCCATACCGGTCGGACAGGTCGGAGAACGATGCCTTGCCCATGATGCGCTTGCTCATCATGCGGCCGGCAAGGCGCACGGTTTTGCCCTCCAGCTCCTCGAAACGCGCGTGGATCTCATTGGTATGATGGTCGCGTTCAAAGCGCACCTGCTGATACGGGTCCGCGTCCGCGGCCTGCAGCTCCGCCAGCTTTTCGCGGCGGATGCGCTTCAGCTCATGCAGCTCCTCTGCAGTCTGCTCGTGCTGCTCCTGTGCCTGATGCTGTTCTGCCATGTCTTTTTTCACCTTACTTTTCTATTTTGATCCTGCCGGATCACTTCTTAATATCCATGATCTGATATTTTACCATGCCGATCGGCGCTTCAACCTCGACCACTGCGCCGACCTTTTTACCCAACATGGCCTTGCCGAACGGGGATTCATCCGATATCTTGCCCTCCATCGGGTCGGCCTCCTGCGAGCCGACAAAGTGGTATTCCTCCTCCTCGTCCAGTTCGAGGTCTTTCACCACAAAGCGGCAACCGGGCGATACCTCGTCCGCCGCGTAGGTGTCGCCGGAAACGACGACCGCCATTTTGATGATCTCTTCCAGCTCGGCGATGCGCGAATAGAGCTTGCCCTGCTCGTTCTTCGCCTCATCATACTCCGCGTTCTCCGAGAGGTCGCCAAAAGAACGCGCTTCTTTCAATTGCTCCGCCACCTCGTCGGCGCGGGTCGTTTTCAGATATTCCAGCTCTTCTTTATAAGAATCCAGACTTTCCTGTGTCAGCTTGATTTCTTTTGCCATGTTTGCAAACCCTTCTTAATCTTGATAATCGGCGCGAAGCGGCCGTACAGTACTCCTTATTATAGGTAAGGATGGGCGCGCTGTCAAGCGAGCCCGAAGATTTTTGCCTATTTTTCTCGCATCCGCACCGCTTTATGTAAGCAGTTCACAGGCTTTTTGAAGCTGCGGGTCATTTTCCGGTATCAAAAAATAGAAGTCCGCCTGCTGCGCCTCCGTCAGGCCCACCGAAACGTCCGGCGCGACCCCCACGCCGGCCAAGCTGTTGCCTTCCGGCGTATAATACTGCTCGACCGACAGATTGACAGCCGAGCCGTCGGATAGGCGGAACGTCTGCTGCGCCCGCCCCTTTCCGGTCGTGTGCGCGCCGACCAGCGGGCCGCGCCCGTATTCCTGCAACGCCGCCGCGAAAAATTCCGCCGCCGAGATCGACTGCTCATCCACCAGCACCGCGACCGGCAGGTCGGTCATCTCCGCGTCTGATGAGTATACGGTTTCATGTCCATCCTTGGTCCGTAGCGTCATGATTGTACCCTCCGGCAGCAGCGGATCGAGCATTTCGCTCATTTCCTTGACGCGGCCGCCCCCGTTGTGGCGCACATCCAGCACCAGCGCACGCGCCCCGTCCGCGATCAACTCGTCCAGCGCGTTTTGGAACTGTTCCGCCGCGCCGACATGGAAATTCTCGATGCGGATATAGCCGATCCGGTCCGCAAGCATCTCTCCCCACGCCATTTTCTGCACCACGACCGCACGGGTCATGGTTTCGTCGCGCGTCCGTCCGTCTTCGCCCGACCGCACGGTCACGGTGACCTCGGTCCCCTCCTCGCCCTGGATCGCTCCGATCACGGCATCCGCGCCATCCGCCTTGACGGTCAGTCCCTCCGCGCCAACGATCCAATCGCCTTTGCGGATGCCGACCTGCTGCGCGGGCGACGCATCATATACCAGGCTGATGCGGATGCCCTGCCCCGACGTCACCACGGACACGCCGATGCCGCAGCCCTTGCCCTCCGTATTCATCTGGTAGCTTTCATACCGGTCGGCCGGAATGTAGCCCGACCACTGATCACCCAAGCCGGTGATGTAGCCCACCGCCGCATAGTCCGCGACTGTCTCCGCGTCAAACGCGCCGACATAGTGTTCGGCGGCGATCGCGTCGATCTCGCGCAGCTTGTTCTGCACCGCCTGCGTACGCCAGCCGAACGCCGCATAGCAGCACGCGATACCCGCGGCGCAAGCCATCAGGCAGAGCGCCAGCGCCGTTCCCAATGTGATCTGTGTTTCCCGCAGTTTTTTCATATTCCGCAGCTTCCCTCCAAAAAAGGGAGAGGACGCGCCGCCCTCTCCCCTTATGTATGACTGTTAAAAGTAGCTCTTCGGGTCGACGGTAGAACCGTTGACATAAACCTCAAAATGCAGGTGCGGACCGGTCGAGTTACCGGTCGAACCGACATAGCCGATCACCTGGCCCTGTGTGACCACATCGCCCACCGACACCGCGAACGAGCTCTGGTGTCCATAGGCGGTCATCAGTCCGCCGCCGTGGTCGATAACCGTATAGTTACCGTAACCGGAAACCCAGCCCGCGGTGACGACCGTGCCGGACGCCGCGGCCAGGATCTGTGCGCCGTAGCCCGCGGGGATATCCTCGCCCGCGTGGAACTTGACCGTTCCATAGATCGGATGGACACGGTAGCCGTAAGCGGAATTGGTCGTGGTGCAGCTCGGGGTCGGCCAGATCAGCGTGCCGTCGCCCATCGGAACCGAGCCGTTTGCAGCGGACTGGCGGGACAGCTCGGCGATCTGATTGCTGACATCCTGCATCTCGCTTGCAATGCGGTCGTATTCCTCTTCGCTCTCTGCCTTGTAGGCCTCCAGGCTCTCCTGCAGGGCGGCCTGTTCGGCTTCGCTCGCCGCCAGCTCGTCCACCTTATAGCTCAGGTTCTTCTGGTATTCCTTCTGAGAATCCTGCGTATTCTGCAGGTCGTCACGCTTCTGCTCGATATCCTCCTTCGCCGCCGTATACTCCGCGACCACCTTTTTATTGTAGTCCATCACGTCGGTGATCATTTCAATGCGCGTGAGCATATCGGAAAAGCTGGAGGAATTGAGCAGCACCTCCAGATAGCTCGTGTCGCCCAGCTCATAGGTCGTGCGCACGCTCTTGGCAAACTGCGCTTCCTTTTCGGAAAGCGCATCCTCCGCCACTTCCAGCTCTGAGGTCTTGACATCGATCTGCTCCTGCAGGCGGTCGATATACGCCTCCACGGTGGTGATCTCTTCCTTTGTCAAGTCGATCTCGCTCTGCAGCGCGTCCCGCGTAGCCTGCACATCGTTCGCCTCGCGGGTCAGTTCGGCGATCCGCTCTTTCACCGCCGCCTTTTCATCCTCCAAGGTCGACAGCTTATCCCGAAGAGAATCCGCATCCTCCGCCGCGGCTGCGAACGTCAGGCTGGAGGCCAGCATGGAAACCAGCATCGCAACCACCAGGATACCGGCGATTACGCATGAAATGATCCGCACGGTCCTTTTCTTCATCATAATGTTTCTGCTCCTTTGCTGTTTACCAGGGGTTACACATTCATAAACTTGCGGATGCTCGTTACCGAGCCACCGATGCCGAACAGCACGCCCGCGCCAAGATATATCCCCAGCACCAGCATGCGGACGCTGTCAAACGCAGCAACCTGGAAATAGGGGATCACATCACCGACGACCCGCGCCATTTCGTTATACAGGCCCCACTCGGCGAAAAACGCCAGCCCGCCGGACAGCAGGCCGAGTACCATGCCCTCGATCACGAACGGCCAGCGGATAAACCAGTTTGTCGCGCCCACCATTTTCTGGATGGATATTTCCTCCCTGCGCGCGAACATGGCCAGCTTGACCGTATTGGCGATAATGAAAATAGAGATCAGCGTCAGCGCCACGACCATGGCCAGCGAAATGATATTGAACACCCGCTGCACCTGGATCAGCTTGGAGATAACCTCCTCATCTGCACGGATGCGGTCGGTCCCCTCGACCTGCTGGATCTCCTCGATGGTCTGCTCCGCCTGCGTCGGATCTTTCAGGGTAAAGATATAGCTGTTGCGCAGCGGATTGTTGCTGGAATCAAAGTCCGCCAGGATATCGGCATCCTCGCCAAGCTGCTGGCGGTAGATTTCCAGCGCCTCATCGCGGTCCTCAAAATCGACCGTCGCAATATTGTCGATCCGCTCGAATTCCGTGGCGAGCGCCCTCGCTTCGCGCGTGGTCAGGCTATCGTCGATGAATACCACGATCTCATTCGACTGCTGCAGGTCAATAATGCTCAGGTTAATATTATATGCGATCAGCGTGACGGTTCCTGTCAAAAGCAGACAGGCGATCATGATGATCACGGCCGCGATCGACATAAACCCGTGCTTGAAAATATTGCGGAAGCCTTCCTTCCAGTAGTAACCAAAACTTCTCATAACTGATAGTACCCACCTGTCTGGTCGCTGATGACCTCGCCCTTATCAATGACGACGACACGCTTTTCAAATTCATCCACCAAGCCCTTCTCATGGGTGACAATCAGGACGGTGGTTCCCAATTCGTTGATTTTTTCAAACAGCGTCATCAGCTCGAGCGAACGCGCCGGATCGAGGTTGCCGGTCGGCTCGTCCGCAATAATCAGCCGCGGGTTATTGACAAGCGCGCGCGCGATCGCGACGCGCTGCTGCTCGCCGCCCGAAAGGTTCAGGGGTTTTTCATGCGCTTTTTCCGACAAACCGACCAGATCAAGCACATACGGCACGCGTTCCTTGATTGCTTTCCCTTTTGCGCCGATTGTGCGCATGGCGAACGCGACGTTCTCATACACCGTTTTGCTGTTAATCAGCCGGAAATCCTGGAACACCACGCCGAGCGTGCGGCGCAGGTATGGGATCTGGCGTTTTTTCATTTCACCGATATTGTAGTTATTGACCAGCACCCGCCCCTCGGTCGGCCGCACCTCCGCGGTCAGGAGCTTGATCATCGTCGTTTTGCCGGAACCGGACGCGCCGACCAAAAAGACGAATTCGCCCTCGTCGATGCGCAGGTTTGCTTTGTTCACCGCACGGGTGCCGTTATCGTACACCATGGTGACATCGTTCATCCGTATCACTGGCAGTCCTCCCCGGAGCCTTGCATTTGCAAAAAAAGACAAAGGTGCATGCGCTTCATACACCTTTGCCTATTATAACAGATATTCCCCGATCGCGCAAGACGACAACAACTGCCAATCCGGAACACGATCCGGTTTTTTTCGTGAAATTTTTGTGAACTTTTGCCTTCAGCGGCTGTTTTCCTCACGGCTTGCCAGATATTTGCGCACCATCAGCGCAACCTTGAACACAATCGCGTGGTCAAATTCCCGCAGATCGAGTCCGGTCAGCTTTTTGATCTTTTCCAGACGGTACACCAGTGTATTGCGGTGTACAAACAGCTTGCGGGAGGTTTCCGACACATTGAGGTTATTTTCAAAGAACTTCTGGATGGTAAACAGCGTTTCCTGGTCGAGCGAGTCGATCGATCCTTTTTTGAACACTTCGGACAGGAACATCTCGCACAACGTGATCGGCAGCTGATAAATCAGGCGACCAATCCCCAGATTTTCAAAGCTGATAATGCTCTTTTCCGTATCAAAAACGCCACCGACCTCGATCGCGGTCTGGGCTTCCTTAAAGGATTTCGCAATGTCCTTCATCTGCGAGGAAACCGAGCCGATGCCGATCAGGCATTTGACCGAAAGCTCGCTTGCGAGCGTCTCCTCAATGCTTGCGGCGATCTTGGCCAGATCCCTGGCCTCGCTGCCCGACTTGACCTCCTTAACGACGACGATATCGCTTTCAGATATATGCAGGACAAAATCCTTCTGCTTATCCGGGAACATGCCGGATACGACATCGATCGCCGCCACATCCGCAGGGGACTGCTGCCGCACCAGGAATACAACGCGCGGCACGTCGTTGCCGAAATGCAGCTCGCGGGATTTGATGTAGATATCGCCTGGGAGGATATTATCCAAGATAATGTTTTTTACGAACGTCGCCTTGTCATGCTTTTCGTCGTAAAGTGTTTTAATATTATTGATGGATACCGCGACAAGCGAACAGATGCTGCGCGCAAGCTCATCCTCGCCCTGCACGAAAACGGCATATTCCAGCCGAGTCGACCGCTCTCCGGTAATATGGTAGGTATAGCCACCGAAGCGCACGATTTCGCCCGCAAATCCCAGCTCGGTGATCGCTTCCTCACGCATTTCGCCGATCCGAGGCAGATCGGTACACGCAACGACCGCGCCGCTGGCATCCACAATACCGATAGTACGGTCCACCGTGTCCTTCATCTGCAAAACAATCGACTGGAACAATCTCGAAGCCATTTCCATCACCTTTCCCGTCTTTTCCGCCTGTGGCGGTCATAATAGTTTCTCCCGAAAACGCTTATTTCCTTGCTTAGCATCCCCAGCTCTGAACATTCTTCACAAGAAGCCAGCATTCCCTCTGTGCATTTTAAGTAATTATATCACAGAGTTCTACATTTTTGTACAAATTTTTTCAAATTTTTTTGGCAATTTTTTCAGCCGATCGGTTCATCTTCCGGCTCCTGCCGCAACAGGACAACCTCCTCCTCCCGCAGCAGCCGGTATTCCCCCGGCGCGAGCTTTGGATCGAGCGACAGCCCCCCCAGCCTGACCCTGCGCAGGTGCGCCACCACCCCGCCGGCTGCCGCGACCATCCGCTTGACCTGATGGTATTTCCCCTCCTGCAACGTGATCCGCACACATTGTCCGCACGCCGCCGGAACGTGTTCCAGCTTGGCAGGGCGGCAAACCGTACCGTCCTTCAGCGTCATACCCTGCGCGAAGCGCTGCACCGCGTCTTTGGCCATTTCCCCCTCGATCTCGGCCTCGTACACCTTGGAGACATGCCGCGCCGGACTCATTAGCGCATGGCTGAGCGCCCCGTCGTCCGTTACGATCAGCAGCCCCTCGGTGTCCTTATCCAGCCGTCCGACCGCAAACAAGCCACGCCGCTCGTTCTCCGGAAAAAGCCCGAGCACTGTCGGGTGCCGCGCGTCCCGACTCGCCGTGATCACACCGGCGGGCTTATTGAGCATGTAATACCGCTGCGCGCGGTAGCGCTGCACCTGCCCGTCCACAGAAACCGCCGCAGTCTCCGGATCGAGCTTGGCCGCCGGATCGCGGACCACCTGCCCTTCCACAGACACACGGCCGGCGCGGATGAGCGCCTGCACTTCTTTCCGGCTGCCGCAATTGAGGTGGGTGAGCAATTTATCCAAACGCATCTGGGCCATTTTGTGCCTCCCGACAACCCATTACTGGCTATAGCATACCACTTTTTCGCATATTGCACAATAGGGAAATGCAAAAAAAGTGCAATCCCCTGAAAGTCACCAATAGGTGTCCTAAACCCTACCGTGTTTTTTCGTGGAATTGCACAGTCAAGTAAAAACGCGCCCGCATGGGCGCGTTCGGGCGCGTTATTCCGGCATCTCGGTAATACCGTGGACGAATCCATCCGCTTCCGGCGCGCTGATATCCGCAGCGATCAGCCGGTTGCGCCGAACCAGCAGGTTGGCGACAACCCCCTCCTGTCCGGTCGGGTATTCGAGCAGCTCGTAGGTATAGAGCGTTGCCCGTTTCCCCTGATAGGGCGTCAGGTCCAGCCCCTGCCCGAGCTGGATCGCGTTGTACGCCTGGTATGTGTCGTCAAAGGTTTTGGGGATCTGCACCTCGCGCTCGCTGCGCGGCTCCGCCTCCACCTTCCAGCCGTAGCTTTCCAGTAGCGCGACGCGCTGCTCGTTGTTTTTCAGCTTTGTGTCCAGGTCCACCTCGCCGGCAGCCGCCTGCGCATCGACCGTTTCCGCCGCCTTCGGCATAAGTGCGGTCACGCCCAGCACCACCGCGCCGATTACCAGCACGCCCGCTATCGCTTTCTTTACTGACACCTTGGTTGCATAAACGATCATGGCATTGTCCCTCCTGCTTTTGCTCTATCCTATGCATCCTGGGCGCAAAGCAGAACAGGCTTTTCTCCGTCTCGCACAAAAAAACAGGCTGCCGCATGCCGGCGGCAACCTGTCGAATGGTTTATTGTATCTGCGCCGCAATCTCCTCCGCCAGCGCCTCCAGTGCGGCGAGCTGACCCTCCGCCAAAGCGGACTTGAGCGCGACCGCGCCTTCCAGCACGGTCATGTTCTTCATGCTTTCCAGCACGGTCCGCATATGCTTCGCGGAAACCGGCGCCCATGTGCCATTTTCCAGCAGCGCCACCGTGCGGTTCTGCAGGTTCAGCGCCTTCAGATCCGCCAGATAGGCCTCCATACGGGGATACAGTCCGCCGTTGTAGGTCGGCGCCGCCAGCACCAGATGGCTGCAGCGGAAACTTTCCGCGACCAGCTCGGATACATCGGTCTCCGAAACATCATACATCGCGATGCTGCGCACACCTTTTTCCGCCAGCAGGCCGGCCAGTACATTGGCCGCGTTTTCCGTATTGCCGTACAGGGTGGCGTAAGCGATCAAAACAGCCTTATCCTCCGGCTGATAGGTGCTCCACAACTGGTATTTTTCCAGCAGCAACGCCAAGTGCCCGCGCCAAACCGGTCCGTGCAGCGGGCAGATGGTTTCGATATCCAGCGCGGCCGCCTTTTTCAGCAGCGCCTGCACCTGCGCGCCGTATTTGCCGACAATGTTGGTGTAATACCGGCGCGCGTCGTTCATCCACGCGCTGTCGAAGTTGATTTCATCGTCAAAAATATTGCCCGCCAACGCGCCGAACGTACCGAACGCATCCGCAGAAAACAGAAGCTTGTGCTGCTCGTCATAGGTGACCATTACCTCCGGCCAGTGGACCATGGGCGCCATGATGAAATGCAGCGTATGCTGGCCGGTGGAAAGCTTGTCCCCCTCGGCAACGACCAGCGCGCGGTCTTTCGCATCCAGGCCGTAGAACTGCGCCAGCATGGACAGCGCCTTCGCGCTGCAGACGATTTTCGCCTCCGGATAGCGGCGCAGCATTTCGTCGATCAGGCTGCAGTGATCCGGCTCCATATGCTGAACCACCAGATAGTCCAACGCGCGCCCGTCCAGCGCATATGTCACGTTTTCACAGAACAGGCGGCCGATCGAATCGTCCGCCGTATCGAACAGCACGGTTTTTTCGTCCAGCAGCACATAGCTGTTATAGGATACACCGCGCGGAATCGGGAATAAATTTTCAAACCGGCTCAGGCGGCGATCACTGCCGCCAACATAGATGAGATCGTCCTTGATCTTTCTGGTACTGTGCATCGCACGACACCTCCGAAATAGTTTCTGTTAAAATTATAACATATAATTTTACAGCCGTCTACCCTGCCAAAACAAACGAAAGCATAAAAAAACAGGGCAAAAAACCTGCGACTTTTGGCGTCGTTCATGATTTATCGTCTCCAGCCCGCCGCATCGCTATGTATGTTCCCCCGTGCGGCGGATAAAAAAACCGGCTGCATAGCAGCCGGTTTTTTTATGTTATTCCTTGTTGAGCGCTTCCAGTCTCGCCTTGTTTTCCGCAATAACCTTCTCCTGCACCGGAGCAGGCGCATCGTCATACCGCTCGAACTTGGAAACGAACGAGCCGCGGCCCTGCGTCATCGAGCGCAGCGTGATCGCATAGTCGGATAACTCTGCCATCGGACACTCCGCCAGGATCTCCTGCTTGCCGCCCTCGATCGGGTTCATACCCATGATCCGCCCGCGGCGCTTGTTCAGGTCGCCGATCACATCGCCCATGTACGAATCCGGCACGACGACGCGCAGCGAGCAGACCGGTTCAAGCAGCACCGGACTCGCCTGTGGGATACCCGCCTTATAGGCCAGGCGCGCCGCCATCTTGAACGAAAGCTCGTTGGAATCCACGTCATGATAAGAGCCATCCAGCAACGTGGCATGCAGACCGACCAGCGGATAGCCCGCCAGCACGCCATGCTCCATTGCCTCGCGGATGCCCTTGTCGACCGCGGGATGGAAGTTCTTCGGCACAGAGCCGCCGAAGATCTTTTCCTCAAACAGGTAATCGCCTTCCGGATACGGCGCAAACTCCATCTTAACATGGCCGTACTGTCCGTGGCCGCCGGACTGCTTCTTATGCTTGCCCTCGACCGTGACGGTCTTGCGGATCTTTTCACGGTACGGCACGATCGGCGGCGTCAGCACGACCTCCACGCCGAATTTATCCTTGAGCTTGGAACACAAAACATCCAGATGGATGTCGCCCGCACCCGAAATCGTATGCTGCTTGGTTTCCGGATTGAACTCGGTCTCGAAAGACGGATCCTCGTCGTGCAGGCGGGTCAGGCCGGCGGATATCTTCTCCTCCGCGCCCTTGACCTTGGGCTGGATGCCCTGCGTGTAGCACGGCGGCGCGAATTCGATTGGCTCCAGTTCGACCTTGCGCACGCTCATGGAAAGCGTGTCGCCGGTCTTGGTGGTGACCAGCTTGGAAACCGCGCCGATATCGCCGCAGCCGACGACCGGCACCTCGCTCGTCTTCTTGCCGCAGACCGAGTAAATATGCCCCATTTTTTCATTTGCGTCCGCGCGCTTGTTGACCAGCACCATGTCCTGCTTGACCTCGCCGGACATGACCTTGAAATACGAGAAGCGGCCGTACTGGTCCGCGACCGTCTTGAACACGAACGCGCAGGTCGAGCCGTTGGGCGTGCAGTTGATCTCGATCAGCTCGCCCTTTTCGTCCTCGCAGATCTCGACCGGCTTTTCGTCCGGCGACGGCATGTAGTCCGCAATGCCTTTCAGGAGCGCATAGGAGCCGATGCCGGTCACGGCCGTGCCGCAGAACACCGGCGCAATAACCAGATCTTTGACGCCCTGACGGATGCCCGCGATCAGTTCTTCGTCCGAGAATTCCTCGCCCGCAAAATAGCGCTCCATCAGCTCCTCGGACAGCTCGGCCACATTTTCGCACAGCGCCGCGCGGTGCTGGTCGATACGGTCCTTCATATCGTCCGGAATCGGGATCTCGACGCGCTTGCTGCCCTCCATGCGGTACGCTTTGCGGATGACGCAGTCGACCACGCCGGCCGTATCGCGGTTGCCCTCGAAGATCGGCACCACGATCGGGCAGACCGAAACGCCGAACTGCTTCTGCAGCTTATGCAACGAGGTATAGTAATCCGAGTTCTCCTCGTCGATCTTGGAGATATAGAACATGCGCGGCATGGAACGCGCCTCGCAGCGCTCCCAAGCCTTTTCCGTCCCCACGCCCGGACCGGCCTTGCCAGTGGCGATGATCAAAGCGGATTCGGCTACGCGCAGCGCGCAGTTTACTTCGCTTTCAAAATCAAAGAAACCAGGGGTATCAAGCAGATTGATCTTGCAGCCGTTCCATTCAACAGGCGCCACAGCCGTTGAGATCGAAAACTTGCGTTTGATCTCCTCTGGATCGAAATCGCATACAGTGTTGCCATCCGTGATCTTTCCGACACGGTCGGTCACTCCGGCGATATTGAGCAGGCTCTCGACGAGCGAGGTCTTGCCGTCGCCGCCATGCCCCATCAGACATACGTTACGGATCTTGTTAACCGGGTAATTGGCCATATTTGATAAACACTCCCCTGCCCTTGCCTTCACGCGGGCGCTTAGTTGGCGGGAACAAACTCCCTGTTTGTTATTATACACGACTTTACCAATTCATGCAAGCTGTTTTTTGTGCAATTTTAATGTACCCCTCTGTCTTTTTTCGACAGAGCCGCACCGCCCGAAAATTTTTTATTTTTTTGTTTTTTTTTCCTGTCACAAAACCGCCTTTTCAAACGTTATATAAGTGTAATGGTTTTTACCCCGCTGTGCAGAATGGAAAGGAGCCTCCGTCATGACCCGTGCTTATCTTGCTACCGCCGCCGCCGTTTTGGCATTGGCTCTCGCGGTGTTTTCGGTCGTGTCCATCCTGCCGTTTTGAACCCCTCTTTTTCTTCTCTTTTACCGATCGGGCTGCCGGAGCGGTTCGCTCCGGCAGCCTTTGCTTTTGCCAAGCGGCCACTCCCCGGCAAGGGGCAAATGAAAAGGGCCTGGAAGCATGCTTCCAGGCCCTTTTCATTATTTCCTTATCTCAGTGCGTCTGCTGTGTGATAATGAATACCGGAACATACCAGATCAACAGATACAGCAGCAGGTGCAGAACCGGCAGTGCGTCCACCGCGTTCTGGAACACCAGATAGAATACGATCAGCATTCCGCATATGCCGGCAAAGGCACCCAGCGTCAAGGCGGAGCGCACCGCGCCTGCCAGCTTGTCCGCACAGCGGAGTACCTGCAGGAACGGTCCCGCCCCCTCGCGGACTAGGATCGCGGCGGGCGCGTCCGCCTTTGCATAGGTGGGATCAAGCAGCCGGCGCACGCTGTCCGGCTCCGGCTGATCGGCAAAGCCGCGGCGCAGGTCGAACTGGCTCTCCACCATAGCGGGCGAAATGTTGAAATCCCGCACTGCCAGCGCCGCGTTCATATGCATCCGGCGCATCAGGCGCATTGCCTGGTAGGTACTTTTCGTCGGCTGGTAACGGAGTAGCAGCGCGCCCGCCAGCACGTTGTCCACAACCAGATAGGCGCTAACCGTTTCATCCTCCGTCTGGCCCGAACGGATACGCTGCCCCAACTTGACCATGAGCGCCGCTGTGCCAAGCACCATGCGGCTCCCGCCGATTTCTCCGGCAAGGCCGCCCTCGACAAACTGCACGTTGCGCGCCGCCAGCGTCACGCCGTACCGCTCCCGCACCGCCTCGGTCAGCACACGTCCCAGCTCAAGACCGGCCGCATCCGCGAGCGCTGCGGCGCAGCCCAGCAACTTATCGTCCGACATCCGCCCCGCGTTCTGCAGCGCCTCCAAGCTGATCGAGCCCGCAGGGAACAGGTCGTTTTCAGTCAGGACGACCTCCTCGGTCCCGCGCAGAAGGTTGGCCTGGCGCGCCCCTGCGAGCGCCGCGCCCGACCCGAGCAGGCGGCGCGAGATATTCTTATAGCTCGCGCCGAACGCGCACAGCAGGCCGAGCGGCGCGGATACCGACAAAATCGCGGAAAACGCCCAGAAAAAGCGCACCGGCTCGCCGCGCGCAACCGAAGCCACCAGCGCGAAGATGATGGACGCCGCCAGCGCGATCGGCACATAGATCATGGAAAAGCGGTCGACCGTATCCGGCCGTTCCATCTCCAGCAAAAAAGCCTTATCATCGTGCAGCGGCCCCTTGACCGCCCTGCACGCGTCATCCTCCCTGTCGTAATGGCTGTAGACCGCCATCGGCTGCTCCGCCGAGCAGATCGCCTGATAGGCGCGCGCCTGCGCGGCGTACCGTCCGCGCTCCTCCCGCATTGCCGCGTACAGCAACAGGATGCTGACCGCGAGGTACGGCACCTGCACGCCGGGCGCGTTTTCAAAAACGATAATGGACGCGCCGTGCAGCAGCGACGCAACAATGGCGAACGAAACCAGCGACGCCCGATCGGGCGCGCCGTGAAACAGGCTGTTAAAGCCCATGCCGAACACATCCACGCCCAGGAAAAGCGCGATAAACTGCAGCAGCAGGAGCACGCCAATGCCGATGCCCGGGTTCTCCACCGCGTCGAGCACAACCGGTAGCGGCAGCACGTCAAAGCTGGGCGCGAGGCTCAGGTAAGCCGCAGCCGCAGCCAAAATCAATACGATCACGGACCGCACGGAAAGCCCCCGCGCCCGCCGCTTGAACGAGCGGGCGGCCTGCGCCGGATCGCGCAGCCGGATCTCCTCCGCTTCCTCCTGCTGTTCGGCGGCCAGACGCGCCGCGCGCGCCTCCTTGCGGCTCATCCGCTCCCCACGCGCTGCGCGGCGCGCGGGTGGCTGCTCCGTCATGTCCTCGTACAGCTCCTCTTCCTCCTGCACGGCCGCTTTCGCGGCGCGGCGCGCAGCCCTGGCAGCGGTCCGTTTCTCCTCTCTCTGCCGTTTCGCCTCCGCCCTGGCCTCCCGCGTGGCGATACGCGCCGCGCGGGGATCCTCTTCTTCCTCCTCTGTGGAATCGTCCGAATCACGCGGCTGCGTTTCCGTCGGCGCCGCTGCGCGGACAGGCCTCGTCCTTGGCGCGGCGGGCTGGGCGGCTGCCGCCGGTTCCGGCTGCCGTACCTCCGGCACCGGCGCGGCGGACGGGCGCGGCTGGGCCTTCGGCGTGGCCGGTGCCAGTCCCTCGACCTCGGCTATGATCGCGTCCAGATCGAACTCGTCCGTATCCGGTACGTCGTTCAGCATCGCCCGAATATCATCGAGGTTCATGGTTTCGTCTTTTCTGTCCATATCGTTGTCCGTCTTCCTCCTTTATTCCGCCTGCGCGCGGCGGCGGACCGCCTCGAACAGCAGAACGGCCGCCGCGTTGGATGCGTTGAGCGAATTGACCCGCCCGCGCATCGGGATGCTGATGATATAATCGCACTTGTCCCGCGTCAGCCGGCTGAGCCCCTGCCCCTCTGAACCGATCACGATCGCGCACGGGCGGTCGAACGCGGCCTGGTAAAGCCCCACCGTTCCATCCGCCTCCGCGCCGAACAGCCACACCCCGCGCGCCTTCAGCTCGTCGAGCGCCGCCGCAAGGTTGTTCGCCTTATGCACGCCCACATAGGCCAGCGCGCCCGCCGCGGCTCGCGCGACCGCCGCGGTCAGACCAACCGCGCGGCGCTTGGGGATAATGACCCCGTGTGCGCCCGCGGTTTCCGCCGAGCGGATGATCGCGCCCAGGTTATGTGGGTCCTCAATACCGTCGCAGACCACGATCAGCGGCGCTTCGCCCCGCTCCTCCGCCACGCGGAATATATGGTCGAGCGACACATATTCCTGTGCGGCGGCCTGCGCGATCACTCCCTGGTGGTTCCCCGTGGGGCTCATATGGTCGAGCTTGCGGCGGTCGCAGGTGACGACCGGCACGCCGCAGCGCCGCGCTTCCGCAGCCACATCCCCGATGCGGGCTCCCTCGGCCACAAAGACCTTATCGACCGTCCGGCCAGCGCGCAGCGTTTCCAGAACCGCGTTCCTGCCTTCGATCAGGGTCCCGTCATCCTCCCGCGGCGGGCGGCGGCGCCTATTGTTTTCATAAGCCATATTCCTACGCTCCAAAAATTTTCAGATATTGATAGTATAGCACACTTTCCCCCACGTTTTCAACGCTGTACGACGGAAAACATAAAATTTACACGTTTTTCGCCCCTCATCCTTCCGCAAAAGGCTCACTGGAGCGCGCGCCGCATGGATAGCCGCAAAGCAGCTATTATACATTTATTTTATTTATTATCAGCGGTCAGCGGCGCTTAGCAGTCGCTTCAAGCAAAAAAGTACCGGCCGCTGTGGTATGTGGTATAATGATAAAAACGAACGGGAGGGATCGCATTTGACGCCATACGATGAAACGCTCCGCACCCTCAGGCAGCAGGCCGACCGGCTCAACCGGCTGCGGGGCATGCTGGACGAGCTGTACCGCGAGCGGCAACGCCTGGAGGAACGGGAGCGCAGCCTGGCTGTGGTACGGGCTGCGGAGCAAAAGGACGTGGACCGGCTGCAAGGCCGCAGCCTAACCGCCTGTTTTTACGCTCTCCTCGGCAGGCGGGAGGAGCGGCTCGACAAGGAACAGCAGGAGGCCTGGACCGCCGCGGTCAGGCACGACGCTGTACGGCGTGAGCTGGAGGCGGTACGGCAGGATATCGCTTCTTACGAGCGGGAAGCCGCCGCGCTCGATGGCTGCGAGCAGCGCTGGACGCAGGTCATGGACGACAAGCGGGATTTCCTGCGGCAGAGTGGTTCCGTGCATGCCGAGCGCATCCTGCAGCTTGAGCAGCAGCTCGCCACACAGCAGACGCTGGAAACCGAGATTGGGCAAGCACTCGACGCCGGACGCGCGGCGCGCAATACCGCGGGCAGCATCCTGTCCAGCCTGGACAGCGCGGAAGGCTGGGGGACGTTCGACCTGTTCAGCGGCGGCCTGATAACCGACCTGGTCAAGCACGGGCATCTGGACGACGCGCAGGACAAGGTCGAGACGCTGCAGACCCAGCTTCGCCGCTTTAAGACCGAGCTGACCGATGTATCCATCCAAGCGGATGTGCAGGCGCAGGTGGACGGTTTCCTGCGCTTTGCGGATTACTTTTTCGACGGCCTTTTCGCGGACTGGATGGTGTTGGACCATATTCACGGCGCACAGTCCCAAATTGCAGAGGCATGCGGACAAATCGACGATGTCCTGTCCCGCCTTCGCGCCATGCAGGAAGGCTGCCGCGCTGCGGAACAGCGCGCGCGAGAGGCGCTCGACCATCTGGTCGCCGGCGCCTGACGCATCGGTACGGAAAAAGACCCCCAGGGCAGCCAGCCCTGGGGGTCTTTTTGATAACGGAAAGCGCCGGAGCAGGCGCCCCTTACTTGCAAAGGTAGCCGCCGTCGACCGGCAGGATCGCGCCGCCCAGATAGTCGCTCGCATGCGACGCAAGGAACAGGCACGCGCCCTTCATATCCGCCGGCTCACCCCAGCGGTGGGCGGGAATGCGGTCGCAGATCTCCTTGTATCGGTAATTGGAGGGGTCGAGGAGCGCTTCATTCATATCGGTCGCAAAATAGCCGGGCGCGATCGAATTGACGTTGACGCCGCACGCCAGCAGGTCGTTGGACATGCACTTGGTCATCTGTGCCACGCCGCCCTTGGCTGCGGAATACGCGACGACGTTCTGGCCGCCGAAGAAAGACGCCATGGAGGAAATCGTGATGATCTTGCCATAGCCCTTCTTGACCATGATCTTGGACGCCTCCTGGCAGAGGATGAACTGGCTCTCCAGATTGACGCGGATCACGTCGTCCCAATCGCTCATCGGGAACTGGTCCGCACGGTGCCGGCGCTGGATGCCGTGCGCGGTCACGATGATGTCCAGATCGCCGCCCAGCTGCTCCACCGCCTCTCCGAACGCACGGTAGCATTCCTCACGCCGACCAAGGTCGGCCTGCACACTGTGGCAGGCAAAGCCGCGCGCGCGGAATTCCTCCGCGGCGGTATGCACGCGCGCGCTCGAGCCAATGATGACGACCTCGCAGCCCGCCTCCATCAGACCCTCGGCCATGCCGTGACCCAGGCCGCGCGTGCCGCCGGTAACGATGGCCTTGCGGCCGGTGATATCAAAAAGCGGATGTACCATGATTACATATCCTCCTCATCAAACAAAATGACCATTTTCTTAACCGACGGGTCGGGATGCTCGATCTTGTCGAACACTTCCCCGATGCGGCTGAACGGGATAAAATGGGTAGCGATACCCTCCAGATTGAACGCATGCTGCTCAAAACGCTCGATGGTCGGCTCGAACTGGTAAGCCGACATGCGGGAGCCGATCAGGTCAAGCTCGCGCTGGTCGAGCATGGCGGAGGAGATCTGCTCCGGCGCCGTGCAGAAGCCGAGCGAGACCACGCGGCCCGCGTTCGCCATGATACCGGGCGCGAACAGGCTGGTCAGCGAGCCTGGGAAGCATGCCGAATCAAACGCGCAGGTCACACCATGTCCGCCCGTGATATCCTGCACGCGCAGGGCAAGATCTTCGTTTTTGGTGTTGATCACATAGTCCGCGCCGTACGTTTTCGCGCGTTCGAGCGAAGAATCGTTGATATCGCAGCAGATGACGGTTTTCACGCCCTTCGCCTTGCAGGTCTGCAGGATGATCGCGCCGATCGTACCCGCGCCGAGGATGAGCACGGTATCTTCCGGCACCACGCGGCCGCGCCCCGTGCAGTGTCCGCCGATGGCGAACGGCTCGACGAGCGCCGCATCCTTCCACGGGATTTCGGGGGAGATCACATAGCACTGGTTCTCCGGCACGACAAAGTATTCGCGCCAGCCACCGTCGATGCTCGAACCGCGCGCGCGGACGTGTTCGCACACGTTATAGCGGCCGATTTTACACTGGTAGCACTCGCCGCAGGCAACCACCAGATCGAGCACGACATGGTCGCCCTGCTTGACGCGGGTCACCTTGGAGCCGACCGCTTCGACCACGCCCGCGTTCTCATGTCCCGGGATGCGCGGATAAGACGCGCACGGGTTCTCTCCCAGATAGTTATGTACGTCCGACCCGCACACGCCGCAGGCCTTCATTTTAACCAGTACGTCGTAATCGCCGGCAGCCTCAGGGCGCGGCACCTCGCGCACCTCGAACTTATGCGGCTCGGTCACTATGACTTCCTTGCTCATCAGCATAACAGCATTCTCCTCTTAAAACAGTATCATGTATGACATATCGGTTTTCCCGCTTTCTGCACCGCGCGGCGTTACGGCGTCTGGAGCGAGCCGTCTCGCAGGCGGGTCTGCGTCCAGGTCGTGACCGTGTTCTCACAGGGGTATTTGGCGGCTTCCTTTTCGTCCAGATCGACGCCCAGGCCGGGCTTGTGGTTGGCGTACACATAACCGTCCCTGAATTCCGGCAGGCCTGGGAACACCTCAAGCAGCGCGCCGTGCTGCTGACGCAGCTCCTGGATGACGAAATTGGGCGGCTCGATGCCCGACCATTCCTGCACGCCGAAGTTGGGCGCCGCCAAATCGATATGGATATTGGCCGCATGCGCGAGCGGCGACATATCGCCGGGGCCGTGCCACGCGGTGCGCACCCCGAACTGTTCTGCGAAAATCGCCAGCTTGCGCGCCGGCGTGATGCCGCCGATCTGCGAAATATGCACGCGGATAAAGTCGATCAGCCGCTCGGTGATCAGCTGCTTCCACTCACGCGGGTTGTTGAACAGCTCGCCCTGCGCCAGCGGGATCGAGGTCTGCTGCCGCAGCAGGCGCAGCCAGTCGACCTGCTCGAGCGGCACCGCATCTTCCAGGAAAAACAGGTCGAACGGTTCGAGCTGCTTGGCCAGCTGCAGCGCTTCGACCGGTGCGATGCGCTCATGCACGTCGTGGACGAGCGCCATGTCGTAGCCGATGCGCGCGCGGATGCCCTCAAACAGCTTGACCGTGTCGCGGATGTATTTGCGCGAGTCCAGGTAGACGCCGTCCGGCGCGCCCTGCGGCGCGGTCGCGGGCGCCTTGCCGTAGCCGCCCCCCCATAGCCGCCGCACTGGCAGCGGATGTGGGTGATGCCCATGTCGCGGAAGCGCTCGATGTTATCGCAGATCTCCTCCACATCGCGCCCATCCGCGTGACGGTAGACCGGAATGGCTTCGCGGCACTTGCCACCGAACAGCTCGTAGCACGGCATGTTCGCAAGCTTGCCCTTGATGTCCCACAGCGCCATGTCCACGCCCGAGATCGCGTTGTTTTCCATGCCGCCGTTGCGCCAGTAGGCGTTCTGGTGCATCAGCTGCCACAGCGCTTCGATGTTGTTCACCTCGCGGCCGACGAGCAGCGGCTTGAGGTAATTTTCCACCAGATGCTGCACGGTCAGGTGGCGGTAGGCAAACGTCGCGCAGCCCAGGCCGTACAGCTCCGGCTCGCTCGTCTCCACCTTGACGACCACCAGGTTGATTCCCTCCGGCGCGGTGCAGATCACACGGATGTCACGGATGGTAATTGGCATGATATTCTCTCCTTTTTACTTGTTATACAAGTTAAACCTTATCGTAATTTTGCAGGATGTGCGCCTGCATCAGCGCACGCGCCAGATTATCATTGTGTACCTCGACCGCATTGAGGATCATAGGGTGAAAGAATAGGGCGTCCTGCTCTCCGAACCGCTGGGTCAGCTGCTCATGGTTGCGCACCGTCTGCTCGAACACCTCATGCAGGCTTTTGACCAGCAGATGATTGCCGGACGCCCTGCACAGTTCCTCATGGAACGCCATGTCGCACCGTACAAATTCACTTTTCTGGCCGCGCAGCGCGGGCAACCGGCCGGTCAGCTCATGCAGACGCCCAATCTGCGCTTTTGTTGCGTTTTTTGCGGCCAGCGCCGCCGCTTCCGGCTCTAAAATGCGCCGGAACTGCAGCACCGCACGGATATCCGCGCAGTCCGCAGGGGTGATCTGGCTTGCTCCGGTGAGCAGGGTTTCCACGCGGTCGTCCCGCAGGAAGGTCCCTTTCCCATGCACGCTTTCCAGCACGCCCACGCCGATCAGCTGCTGGATCGCCACGCGCACGCTCGCGCGGCTGACGCCGAGCCGTTCGGTCAACTGGTTCTCGGACGGGATCTTGCTGCCGACCGCCCACTGGCCGCTTTGGATATGGCCAGTCAGGTACTGGAGTACGCTTTCCGTCACATTGATGCGTTCGGCCTTCATGGCTTACCTCCTCAACTTGTCTGACAAGTTATGCTTTTATTATAGCGCCCTTTTCCGTACTGTCAAGGGGGAAAATCACATTTTTGCATATTGCACAAATCCCGCCGCCGATTTCGCACATTTCCGGCACAAAAAGAGCCGGCAGATGCCGGCTCCCATTATCCCGCTGTTTTTTACAGTGTCTGATCCACACCGTTAATGCTGGCGGATTCCCCCTCCTCGATCGGAATCAGCAGGCATTTCTGCCCTTCGACCACACCCGTATGGACGCGTTCCGCCCGCTCCTCCGGCACCCGCAGCACGATGCCCGCGCTTTCCTCCCAAGGAACCTCGTCTCCGGCCAGGCGCTCGGATTGCTCCGCCAGACGGTGCTGCAGATCCGCAACCCTTTGCTCCAGCGCCGCCGTGTGCATTCGCTGGGTGTTTTCCTCCACCAAGCGGCTGTCCAGCACATTGTTCGCAACAGGCGGCACGTCTCCGAACGTCTGCGCGAAAGCCTTGCCGATCTGTTCCCTGACCGGCTCCGGCACCTCGGCCTCCGCCGCGAGATCCGCGACCGTCTCGGCCGTCAGGCTGACCGGCGGCAGGCTATCGTCCGCCTCCTGCTCGGCCACCATGCCGCTGATCGTCTTCTGTATCCGGAAGAACGCGGCTTCCGCCTGCTCCTCATCCTCCCCAAACGCGCTTTTCACAACGCTCTGGAACGCTTTCTTCTCCTCTGTGGCCGTGCGCTGGGACACACACCCGAGCACGCTTTCTATCAGCTCCGGATGGGAGCCGCGGCCGGTCTTGACGTAATACAGCACAGCGTTCACATCGCTGCCGCGGCCGCTGAACGCCGGATACACAAAGCCCAGGTCGGGCAGACCGACCACCCAGTCGCGCACGCGCGCGCCGATGCGGTTCTCTTCCTCCCGATAACCGAGCGCGGGCTTGGACAACTCGACCGGACACACCGCGCACAGTATGTACTCGTAGATCTCCTCGGACTCCTCCTGCGCCTCGCCGGAGGTCGCCCGGGCCGGCACATCGTACACATCATGGTATACTAAAATCAGGTAGTTACCCGGATAGGCATACTGTTCGATGACCTGCTCATACAGGCGGTCGAGCAGGTCGTCGTTGGCCAGCTTGCTGCCCTTGAGCGTGAGCAGGAACGAGCGGCACTCGTCCGCCTGCTCCCCGCGCGCGAATTCCAGCTCGAGCAGGTTGCCGCCCAGTGTGCCGGACAGCGTTTTTTTCGCGATCTCCAAATACTTGTAAAACTCGTCCTCCTCCAGTTCGGAAAACTGTTCGCCGAACTTCAGGACGACTTGCTTGCCGCTGTTGACATAGCACCCGCACATGCGGCCAAAGGTGCATTCGGTCTTTTTCAGACGGCGGCGCAGCTCCTGCACATCGCCTTTGGTAATATTCATTATAGGCTCTCTCCTGTCATATGCCCGCGGACACAGGGCGGCCGCCTATCCCTGCGGATAAGCGGCCGCCCGCCGCCGGCTTTTCATATTCCCGTCCTTTAGTATACGGCATCCCGCGCAGAAAAGGCAAGCGGATTTTGCCGGAGGGCTATCATGCACGGTAAATCGTTTCCCCTGCCTTGACCGTTTCCAGCACGCGCACCCGCCGCAGCGCATCCGGCCCAACCGCTAACGGATCGGCGTCCAGCAGCACCAGATCGGCCGCTTTGCCCGGCCGCAGAGAGCCGCGGCGCGCTTCCTCAAAATACTGGTAAGCGGCGTGGACTGTAACCGCACGCAGCGCGTCCTCCACAGGGATACGCTGGTCCGCGCCGAGCACGGCGCCGCTTTCCATCAGCCGGTTGACCGCGCACCAGACGGTACCCAGCATGTCCGGCGGCAGCACGGGCGTGTCCTGGTGGAATGTGAACGGGATCCCCTGCTCGAGCGCCGCGCGCGCCGGACTGATATGCTGTGCGCGCGCCAGTCCGAAATTGCGGATATGCACCTCGCCCCACCGATACACATGCGCCACAAAAAACGATGGCAGCACGCCGGTCCGCTTGACAGCCTCCATCTGGTCCAAGCCAAGAAGCTGCGCATGGATCATGACCGGCCGCAGGCCGCGGAAATCTGGAAATTCCCGCTCGACCGCGGCCACGGCCTGCAAAAACTGCTCCGCCGCCGCATCCCCGTTGCAATGGGCCAATACCTGCAGCCCTCCATGATAGGCTGTCACGAGCGCTTCCTGCACCGCCTGCCCGCTCATGGTGCCATAACCTCGGTACCCGTCCTCCGCGCCTTGGTATGGGGTCCGCATCCACGCGGTACGGCCCTGCGGGGAGCCATCCAGAAATATCTTGCACCCGCCGAGCTTGAAATGGCAATGGTACCGGCGGACCGCTTCCGGAAAAGCCGCGCTCACCTCATCCCAGGCATCCACAGGCGGATATGCCACCACATCCAGCGTAAGCAGCCGATGCGCAAGCAAGGTCTGATACATCGGAATCAGGCTTTCGGGCATCATTCCCTCCTGCACGATTGTCACGCCATAGGAAGCATACTGCTCCTGCACCCGGCGATAGGCCTCCATCAGGTCCTCCATATCCGGCATCGGCACTTGCTGTTGGTACTGCAGGAACGCGTTTTCCTCCATATATCCGGTCAGCACACCGTTTTCCGTACCAATTATGCCTCCCGCCGGCGCGGGCGTGTCCACTTTCACGCCGAGCAGCTCCAGCGCCAGAGAGTTGAACACCCCCATATGTCCGGACTGATGCACCACCATGATCGGATGCGCCGCGGAAACGCGGTCGAGCAGTGCGCGGGTCGGATGGCGCCGCTCCGCGAGCGTATTCTGGTCATAGCTTTTCCCCACAACCCATTGCCCGTCCGGTATTTTGTTGGCCGTGATAAAATGCGACAGCGCCTGTCCGATCTCGTCCAGGCTGGCGGCCTCCTCCAGCGGGACCTGCAGCAGCGCCTGCGCGGCGCCGGAAAAATGGCCGTGCGCGTCCAGGAACGCAGGCAACAGCGCACGCCCATCCAAGTCGATCTCTGCCGCGCCGCGCGCCCATGCCGCGAGCTTTTCCCGCGTCCCCACGGCCGCGATCACGCCGTTTTCGACCAGCAGCGCTTCAGCCAGCCCGCCGCTCTCCATTGTGCGGATCGGGCCTCCATAGTATAGCGTCTTCATAAGCACTCCACCTTCATCCGATTCCGTGTGCCTTAGTATGCCCTATGCTTTAGTATAGCATGCAGAGCCGGAAGTTTTTGAACATTGTCTGAACTTTTCCCGTTTCTTTTGCGCCGCGTGCGATTTTCTAAATTTACTTTTTTCTCCACCGATGCTATAATTTATGCAGCATCACCGCATTCCTTGCGCAATGTCTGCTTTTTATTTTCAAGGGGGGTAAACTGTATGAGAAAAAAACTGATCGCATCCGTTTTGGCCGTCTTGGTGCTGTTCTGCGGCCTCGCGCCCGGCGCTGCCGCGCTCAGCTACCAGGCGGAAAGCGTTTTCGTCATGGACGCGCAGACTGGGGAAACGCTTTACGAGTATAACGCCGACATCGCCCGTGTGCCGGCCAGTATGACCAAGGTGCTGACCGCCTACATCATTTATCAGGAGCTGGAGGCCGGCCGCCTGACTTTGGACACCCAGGTCAAGGTCAGCCACAACGCGGCTGTCAAATCCCGCGACGCCAGCTATCCCACCGCCGTACCGCTGACCGAGGGTGCCACCTACTCGGTCGATACGCTGCTTCACCTGATCATGATTCCCTCCGCCAGCGCGTCGTGCATCGTCATGGCCGAGCATATCAGCGGCAGTGAGAGCGCATTTGTCGCCCGCATGAACCAGACCGCCAAGGACCTCGGCCTGAACGCGACCTATTACAACTGCCACGGCGCGCAGCCCAATTATATTACGGCCCGCTCACAGGCCAAGCTCACCCGCCGCTTTATCGACGATTATCCCGATATCCTGCGCATCACCTCCAAAAGCGGGTTCAACTTCAACGGCTCCTACTATAATAACACCAATCACCTGCTCAATACCATGGCGCCTTACGAAGGGCTGGACGGCTTCAAAACCGGAACCATCGCGGAGGCAGGCTATTGCGTCACCACGACCGCGGTACGGGATGGGCGGCGTGTGATCGCGGTAGTTATGAAATCCACCAGCGACGCGCAGCGCTTCGCGGATTCCCGCCAGCTTCTTGATTACGGCTTTGCTGAAATCCAAAAGCGGGATGCGGCCCGCAAAACGACCAGTGTGCAGCTTACCGCAGCTCCGGACAGCGTCCGTCCGTACCAGCCGTTTACCGTCACCGCACGGCTGGAAGGCGTCTCCGCCTCCTACGCCTGCAAGGCGCAGTGGTATGTCAACGGCGCGGCGGTCGATGGCTATGGGAACAGCAGCTTCCTGACCGCCGACTATAAGACGAGCACGCTGCAATATACGCTCAAGGATCTGTCTGGCGATACGCTCGACATCGCCTTTGTCCTGACCATGTTCGACGGCACTGAGATCCGCTGTGAAACAGCCCTTCCGGTGGAACAGCGGCCGGTGGAATACGGCGGCTCGCTCAATATCCGGAGCGCGGCATCCTATCCCGGCAAAACGCTGCTCGTTACCGCGGATATCACCGGCGAAAACGGGATCGCCCGCGTCCAGCTTCCGGCGCGCTGGCAATGGGACGGCGCGGACATCGCAGGCTATTCCAACGCGGCGTTTACCATCGAAAACGATGCCGCGTCCAGCGAGTATCTGCTCCGCATTCCGGAAGACGCCTCAGAGGGCAGCCATGAGCTTTCCTTTGTGCTTGGCGATGCGGGCAGCACTGGCGCAAAACAGTTGATTCTGCGCGCCGATATCCAGATCGTTTCACAGGGAACGCCGGCAGAGGATGTTCCAGTAGAGGAGACTCCGTCCGAAGACGCTCCGGCCGCGTAAAATAGCCAGAGAAAACCCGCCGTTTCAAAAGAAACGGCGGGTTTTCCTATACCCCCTCGCGCTCAAATCATTACCGTACGGTATTCCAGACGGTCCAGCTCCTCAAGCAGCTCCTTTTCCTGTTCCGCAGTCAGGCTTTCCATCGGGCGGCGCATTTTCGTGGTGGAGATCACGCCCTCCCTTTTGAGAATCACCTTGTAGGCCGCAATATTATTGACCGCGCACATTACCGCATTCAAAACATTGGTGCGCCGCTGGTATCGGGTCGCAAGCGCGTAATCCTTTGCCTGAATCGCTTGCCAGAGCTTCGCGTAATGCTCCGGTATGCACATCGCATTACCTGACACCGTCCCGTCGCCGCCGACCACGCACGCCGCCTCCAGGAGGTGATCCGGCCCGACCAGTACGCTGAAAGTCCCATCGTTGATCGTCATGAAGTCCTGTATCCGCGTGAAATCCGGATAGCTGTATTTAATGCCGATCACATTGCGGCAGCTTTTCGCGACGGTTTCCGCCACAGCGCGGTTGATATCATTGACCGCGTTTTGCGGAATGCCGTACAAATAAATCGGGAAATCCTCCGGCACGCTGGCGGATACCGCCTTATAATAATCGATCAGCCCCCGGTCGCTCAGCTTAAAAAATACCGGAGTGACAACGCCGATGCCGTCCGCGCCGATTTCTACAGCGTGACGCGCCAGTTCCACTGTGTCAGCAAGGTTCCATGCGCCGACATGCACGAATACCGGTACCCGTTTGGCTGTATGGCGCACAACTGCTTCCGCGACCCGCTTCCGTTCCTCCACGGTTAAGTACATCATCTCTCCGGTCGTGCCGCAGGGATACAGGCACTGCAACCCGTTATCGATGCAGTGATCCACCAGCCGCTCCAGCGAGGGAACGTCAATGCTGTCCTCCTCGGTCAGGGGCGTCACGATCGGTACGACCGTGCCATATAATTTCTGCATATTTTTATGTCCTTTCTGGTAATCAGGCTCATTTCGCCGCCATTTTCACCGGATATATCGCGCCATGCCTTTCAGCATATACATACCGGCTGTCGCCCCCTGGTCCGGTATACCGATAGCTTTCGCGGCAAACACCGCGGCTTTCCCGTATTTGGGCATCATGGCGCGGCTGGCTTCTACGCCCGCCTCCGCTCCGGACACCGCCGCGTCCATTACCTGCGCCAGCCCAGCGTCCGGGGTTGCTTCCAGGCACGCCGATGCCCGGTCAGCGGCTGCGCCGACCGCATCCAGGATCGTTCGCTCCCCCCTGCTGCATTTTCCGCGCTTCTGGATACCGGCCGCAAACGCAGTAAAATACGCGCTCAGGTCAGCCGGCCCCATCTCGTTCTTTCCTTTCAGCGCCTTTCCCGCCTCCATGATACCGGAAGCCATCAGCGTTCCCATTGTGGAAGGCACAACCGAGGCCATCCGCATCCCCGCTTTCATCAGCGTTTTTCCGACGTCCTCCTGCATTTCTTCCCGTATCAGGTCAGGCAAGGCCGCATAACCCTTCTGCATCGTAAGACCCAGATCTCCGTCGCCCATGTTAGCGTCCATCGCGCAAAGTTCATCCTTTTTTTCCGCGAACACCTCCGCAACGCATTCATACAGCGCCGGAAGCTGCTCCGCTGTGATCTTATCCATTTTCACGCCCCCTGTCACTTCTGGCAGTAAAAGGGCGTGCAGACCGGCGCGTCCAGCCACCGCTTCATTTCCTCATCCGCAATCTTGCAAAGGCTGATGGAAGCGCCGGCCATTTCCATACTTGTCGCGTACTCGCCGACATGGGTCCGGTACAGCTTAACCCCCTTTTCCTGCAGGAGCCGCGTAACACTTCCGGACAGGATATACAGCTCCTCCACCGATGTCGCGCCAAGACCATTGATGAGCAGCGCCACCTCGTCCTCCGGCACCAGCGGCATGTCCTGCAGCAGCGTTTCCAAGGATTCCGCGGCAATTTCATCGGCGGTTTTGACCGGCCCGTTCCAGATGCCCGGTTCTCCGTGGATGCCCATACCCATGGCCATTTCGTTCTCCTCAAGCGTGAAATTCGCATGTCCCAGTTCAGGCAGCACGCATGGCGTCAACGCAAAACCGGCTGTGCGGGTGTACTCCTTTGCTTTCTGCGCAGCGGCGAACACCTCCTCAAGGGTGCCGCCCTCCGCCGCTTTCGCGGCCGCGCATTTATACATATAGAATATGCCGGCCACGCCGCGGCGCTTGTCCGGATCGGTACTGGAGTTCACATCATCCGCTCCCACAATGGAACGTGTTTCAATATCCTCCATTTCGCACAGCTCGGCCGCCATGTCAAAATTCATGATGTCGCCCGTATAATTGCCGTACAGGTACAGCACGCCGGCCCCTGCCTCGACCTCCTTGGATATCTGGAAGATCTGTTCCGCAGAAGGCGACTGAAACACGCTGCCCACGCCGCAGCCATCCAGCATCCCCTCTCCCACATAGCCAAGGAACAGCGGCAGGTGGCCTGTGCCGCCGCCGGTCACAATCGCCACCTTACCGGGCGTTTTGTGAGCGGTACAATAGCAGCGCAGGTCGCCCGCCGCGTATTTGACCGCATCACCATGCGCCGCGTAGATGCCGCGCAGCATATCATCCGTATAATCCTCCGGCCGGTTGATAATCTTCTTCATAATGTATTTCCTCCTTTTATTCTGCAGCGGCTTCTTCGTTCTTCCCTTGCTTCTTTTTAACAAAGTAGGTAATCAGCGGCAGCATCAGAGAAACCACCGCAATAACAATCAGGACACAGGAGATCGGATGCGTGAAGAAAATGGAAAAGCTGCCATCCGAAAGGACCAGCGCTTTCTGCAGGTTTTTCTCAATCGTCGGCCCCAGGATCAGGCCCAAAATCACCGGCGGCATGGCAAAGTCCAGCTTGATCAGGAAATAGCCTACCGCGCCGGCAATCAGCATGAAGAAAATATCATATACATTATGGTTCATACAGAAAGTACCCACGCAACAGAACACAAAGATAATCGGCGTCAGTATTTCCTTGGGTACGCCGGAAATCTTGGAGAATATCCGGATACCGCCAAAACCGAGCAGCCCCATGCAGATATTCGCTGCGATCAAGCCAAAAATAATGATATACACCTGTACCGGTTGGTTCTCAAACAAAAGCGGGCTGGGAATGATACCCTGCATCATCAGCGCACCCAACATGACCGCAGAGCCTGCGTCTCCCGGAATGCCAAGCGTCAGGAGCGGGATCAACGCGCCGCCCGACACCGCATTGTTCGCCGATTCCGGCGCCGCGATACCGCGCGGGTCACCCTTGCCGAACTGCGAGGAATCCTTTGCAAAGCGCTTCGCCTGCGTGTATCCCAGCCAGGAGGCGATATCGCCGCCCGTTCCGGGGATAGCACCGATAATCGTACCAATCACGCTGCAGCCCAAAATCGTCGGAGATGTTTTTTTAATATCCGCCCAAGTCGGCAATATCCGTTCCAGCTTGATATCCTTTTTTGCTTTTTCCGTCACTTTTTCCTCAATCAGCGTCAATCCCTGCGCAAATGCGTATACGCCGATCAGCAGCGGGATATACGCAATGCCGCCCATCAGGTACACGCTGCCAAAAGCAAACCGCGGCTGGCCGCTGATTACATCGATGCCGACCGTGGCGAGCGCAAGGCCGATAATCGCACCGATAATGCCCTTAAATACCGATTTGGAGGAAATACCCGTCACGATACTCAGGCCGAAGATGCCAAGCGCAAAATATTCCGGCGCACCGAAGTTCAACGCCACTTTCGCCAGCATCGGCGCTGTAAAGAACAATGCGAGCGCACTGAACAGGCCGCCGAACGTGGACGCCATCGTAGAGATTGCCAGTGCACGCCCGGGCGAATGACGGGACATCGGGTACCCGTCCAGACAGGTCGCGGCCGAATTCGCCGTCCCCGGCGTGTTGATCAGGATAGCGGTGATCGAACCGCCGTAGATCGCGCCACAGAACACGCCGAGCAGCATAAGGATACCTGAATTGCCGCCCAGGGAAAAGGTAAACGGGGTGACAATGGTCAACGCCATGATCGACGACAAGCCGGGCATCGCGCCGGCAAGGATACCGACAATCGTCCCAAGCAGAATGACCGCCAGGTTCAGCGGCTGCACCACTTGCGTCAGAGCGGAAACAAAATACTCCATCATATGCTTTTTCCCTCCTAAAACAATATGCCGGCCGGCAGGTTGGTATGGAGCACCATTTCAAACACCACATAGATAAAGACAATAACGCCAACCGGTATTGCAAGCAGCTTCACTTTGTTACGCTCGCCCAGCAGAATCGCACAGGAGATGACCATAAAAAACGTACCCACGAAGAAACCCAAAATATAGGTCAGAACGGAAAATACGACCATGATCCCCAGCGCAATCAATACCCGCTTCATGCCTTCTGAGCGGAAATCGATCGTGACCCTCGTCCGGCTGCTTTTTCAGCGCTGTTTCCAGCGCAAGACCAATCGAGCAGAGGAGCAGCGCTCCACCCAGCAGCTTGGGCCAAAAGCCGCCGCCGATGTCCGACAGGCCATGATAGGGAAAATCCATCGTGCCGACGATCATCCCAATACCGACCACAAGCAGCACCGCAGCCACGATGTAGTTGTATTTTTTCATCTAAGGCTTCCTTTCCTGCATAATAGGCGGGGCGGCGGGACTTTTGGTAAGCGTAAAATAAGCCAAGAGAAAGGGCGCAGGTAAATTTGCAACCTGCGCCCTTTGAGATTGGACAGTAAATGGGATTTAGGATTTAGATGAAGAAAGATCCTGGAATTCAGCGGAGTAAACCGCATGGAAAAGAACCGCGAGGAATTCGGTAGAACATAGATGCCTGTCAAGAGGCCTTTGCGCAAGGGATTCCAGGAGTACGCGGTTGCGTATCCACGCAATCCTGGATACGGTTCGGATATTACGTTCCACTGCCTTCCAGTTCGTCCCATATCTCCTGGCAACATCAGGATAAAGCCATTTTGTTACCAACAGAAGCCTGTCTTGCCGTTCCATACACAGAGACACTGCGTAGGTAGTATGAAGAAACCCCTTATAATTCGCGGTTACTCCAAGGCTGTACAACAGATCACAAGTCGCATTTAGGTAGGGCAAGGTTTCATCTCCTTTTGCTTTATACAAGTTCATCCCCTTCTTCTGGCTGGATCCGCATAAATGTTTCCATCGGGACATCCAAAGCCACGGCTACTTTACAGAGAAGACATGCGGATGGGTTTGTCTTCTCACCGGTCTCCAAGGCTCGTACATGGCGAATAGAAGTGCCCATTTTTACGGCCAGCATCGCTTGTGTCTTGCCTCGGTCTTTGCGTACTTCGCGCAGTTTTGCTCCATCAAAGCTTGCTTCCATTTTCCTCACCTCCCTTCATGCAAAGCATAAGGGATGGAAGGGATTACCTGTGAGGCTCTGTAGTTCCCCTTTGGTGGAAAATGTCGAAAAAAATGGACCGGCCTTTCGGTCAGTCCATTAAAAAACCTATATTGTAGAGTCCTCCTGGCCCCTGCGATATTGCACCGGAACAAGATCCGGCGTCAGTTTTGTGGCCCACTCTCTGTCAGCCACGGCCATAGATGGCGCCCTGGACAGCACATAGACCAGATACCGGTATGGGTCAAGGTCGTTTTCCTTGGCCGTTTCAATCAGGCTGTAAACAATGGCGCTGCTCTGGGCCCCGCCTTCCGTATTTGCAAACAGCCAGTTCTTCCGCCCCATCACAAAGGGTTTCATACTCCGTTCTGCCCGGTTGTTGCTTATTTCCAGCCGCCCGTCCTCCAAAAAGCATTTTAGATATGGCCACTGCTCCCGCAGATAATACAGCGCCTTTCCCAAAGAGGACTTGGGCGGGGCGGTTTTTGTTTCCGCCCATGCCAACAAAGCGTCCATCACCGGTTTGGACCGGATCAGACGCTGTTTGTACCGTTCTTCCGGCGGCAGATCCGCCAGTTCCTTTTCAATGGCGAAGAGAACATTGCAGTATTGCAGTCCCTCCAACGCCGCGCAGCCCGTCTGCTGCTCTTTTGGCAAGGCGTTCACCGCTTCGTCAAACTTTCGCCGCAGATGCGCCCAGCAGCCAACCACCCGGATGTTCTCCGGCAATCGGTGGTAGCCGGAATAACCATCAGCATGGAGCCAGCCCGTAAAGCCCTTGAGGAACGCCTCGGCATTCTCCGCCTTTCGGCTCTGCTGGTACTCATACAGGACAATGGGGTGCCCGGCGTCTCCACCGGTCCGGTACAGCCACATATAGCACTTGCTCCTGGCCGTCCGCCCTTCCAGTTTCAGCACCTGCAGAGTCGTCTCATCCGCGTGGAGGACCTCTCGCTGAAGCAACTGTTGGTGCATCTGGTCATAGATGGGCCGCAGCCAATCCTCCGCCACCCGCAACACCCAGTTGCTCATCGTCTGCCGGGAGAGCATCACCCCAGCCCGATTCCATTCCTGTTCCTGCCGGTACAGCGGAGCGTACATCACAAACTTTTGGACCATGATATGAGCCACAGCCTCTGGGGAGGCGTAGCTGCCTGAGATCAGGGGAGGCTCTTTTTCGGCTTTCAGGACAGGTGTTTCCGTCCCCGTCTGCTTGCAGTTCTGGCAGGCGTATGTAAAATAAACATCTTCCCGGATCTTCACCTGGGCGGGGATCATCACCAGAGTACGGCGAACCTCACTCCCAATCTCCGTCATGAGTGTACCGCATTCAGGACAGTTACGCTCAGACTCCGGGACACGGTGTTCTACCACCTCAACAGGAACATTGTCCGGCAGTACCTCCTCCACACGGGAAGACCGCTTCTGCCGGGTGTGGGCAACAACCTTGCTCTCCGTTACGGAAGTCCTTTTAGCAGACAGCCACGCTTCCGTTTCATCAAACATCAGGCTCAACTGGCCTGCCAGTTCTTCCTTCGTCTGCTCGGACGATGCCCCATAGACTTTCTTTTTGGCAAGACGCATCTGCTCCATCAGCCAGTCCAGCTTCTGGTTCAGCTCGTCTCTTTCCGCCTTCAGAGACTCATATTCCGCACGGGAAATGGTCACCATTTCCGTGTTGCTTGTGATAATATTCACTTCATTTTTCATATTCTCATTATAACACAAAACCCCTTAAAACACCAGCATTTCAAGGGATTTCGAGGAAAATAGCATCCGATTTTTCAACGCTATATCATACTCAGGCCAGTCACCGCTTTGTGCGCTTTGGGCTGTTCGATCTTTAACCCTTCCATAAGCCAGCGGTACTGCTGGCCTGTCAACTGGCGCGCCTCATCTCCGTTCCGCGGCCACTGGAAGGCGCCTGCTTCTAACCGCTTATATACCAGAACAAATCCATCCCCCTCCCAATACAGCCCCTTGATCCGATCCCGCCGGTAACCGCAGAACAGGAACAGCGTATTGCTGAACGGGTCCAGATGGAACTGCCGCTGTACCAATGTCGCCAGGCCGTCGATCCCTTTCCGCAGATCTGTGTACCCACAGGCTATATACACTTTTTCCGCGCCGCGAAAATCATTCAGCATGGCACACCGATCGGCAGATCGCCTCTATCACCGGCAGCTCCACTCCCGCATAAATCTCAACTTCTATCCCTCGCCCCTTTACCACCACTGTTACTGCCGACTGTTTCCCCTCTGGAGCAGTCTGAAGAAACTCCCTGTTCCACATCCCTTCCTTCCTCACTCTCAGCTCTACAAATTCAGCCGCCTTTTTTTCTGCCGGTACTCTTTCCACCTTTTTTATCCCGTGGCCACTTCGCTGCAATACTCTTTTCTCCCATCGGTAATACGTCTTTGTGCTGATGTCCCGTTCATCGCACCATCCCGTTACTGTTTGCCCGCTGCTCCGGCATTCCTGTACGAGCTCCGTCCATTGGGCCACTTGCTGCTCCCGATGTCTTTCCCGAATTGTCATTTTTCCCAGCTCCTCTGCTTCCTTTGACTTCCCTTAATGCTATCCACTGCAACTTTTATCCTTATTTTCTCACACTCTACCTCTACCAACAATCCGTTGCTTTATTTGACGCTTACGACTTTTGCATTCCACCGCCCTGCCCGCGGCTTTCAGTTGATCAGCGAATCGTAGAACTCGTACTGCTCCTGCATAAACTGCAGCGCGCCGTCCGTCCCCTCAAACTCTGCCGGCATGATACTGAACGCCGCCAGCGTCTCTTCAAACTCCTCGGTTGCGCTCGCCTGTGCAAACGCGTCCTGCAGGTAGGTCACAACCTCCTCCGGCGCGTCGTTCTTAATTGCAAGGTAGACCCAGGTCAGAATCCGGATATCCTTCAACTCGTCATACAGCTCGCCCATTGCCGGAACATCCGGAAACATCTCCGTGCGTTCATTATCCGTGATCGCCAGCGCCTTGATCGTGCCGGCAGTAAGCTGCCCGATCGCGGGCGCTGCAGAGCAGCAGGTCATATCTACCTCGCCCGCTACCACGCCGGTGATACTGTTGGTATCGCCGTCATAATTAACATAGGTAAACTCCAAGCCGAGCGCCTGCTCAAAGGACTGCGCGCTCAATTTGGTCAGCGTACCCTCGCCGGTATTGCCGACCTTGACTTCGCCCGGATGCGCTTTCGCGTATTCCACAAATTCCTCAAACGTATCGTACGGGGCGTCCGCGCTGACAAGGATCAGGTTCGGCTGCTTCATCAGGCAGGCCAGCGGGGTGAATTCGTCATAAGAAATATCGGTGTTTCCGTTCACCTTGCTCAATACCAGGTCACAGTTTACGATACCGAGCGTATATCCATCCGAGGAGGAATTCCGGAACTGGTTCGCGCCAACAAGCCCCGCGCCGCCGGTCACGTTATTGACGGTAATATTCACACCCGACGGCAGCACACCGTCCGGAATGGATTCCGTCATGCCGCGCACGCACAGGTCGGTCGTGCCGCCGGCCGAATACGGACAAATAACGGAAATATTCTGGGACGGGTATTCCTTTGAGCCGCCGCAGCCGGTCAGGGCCGCCGCTGCCATTGCTGTTGCGGTAAGCATTGCAATAATCTTTCGCAGTTTCATGATTAAACCTCCGTCTTTCTATGTATTTGTCTGTCGCATCAACTATCCTTATAAAACGCCGGACGCTTCCAGTGCATCGATCTCCGCATCGCTGTAGCCAAGATGCGAAAGAACCTTGCGGTTATCCTGCCCCAGCGTGGGCGGAGCACACCGGATCTCGACCGGCGTCTCACTGAAGTCTATCGGCGCGATGACCGCCTTGAAATCCCCCGCGACCGGATGATGGATGGTCCGAATAATCTGGTTATGCGCAACCTGTGGGTCGTGCAGCACATCCTCGTAGGTATTAACCTTGGCGACCCAGAACCCATCCGCCTGGAAACGCTCCAGCCAGTACTCGGTATCCTGTTTTTCAATCTGCGGCGCGATCAGCGCATGCAGCTTTTCCTTATCCCGCAGCATAACCGCTTTGTTCGGCATCATCTCATATAATGCCGGCAGGCCGATGATTTCGGAAAATCGCTTCATATCCTGCCCCGCGTTGATTGCCATGGCAAGGAAGCCGTTTTTCGTTTTATAGATGCCGTACGGGGCTTCCTGCAGCGGATGTCCCGTATAATCCCTGGATTTTTTCGGCATGATACCGGTATTTATGTAGTAGCACAGCTCCTGTGACTGCATGTGCAGGGCAGAGTTGAGCAGATTTACTTCAACCTTTTGTCCGTTTCCCCCATCCTTCACATGGTTGAGTGCCGCCAGGATACCGACGACCAACATCAGAGAGCTGTACATATCCACCACATAGATACCGCCGGTTGCCGGCTGCCCCTCCGTGCCGCAGATATTGCAGTAGCCGCTCATCGCCTGTGCCAGCAGATCTTGTCCGGGCAGCTTTACATAAGGGCCTGAGCTACCGTAACCCATCGCTTCGCAATAGATGATCCGCGGGTTGAGTTTCTTCCCGTCCTCATAACCCAAGCCAAGCTTATCAAGCACGCCGGCACGGTAATTCGATACCACGACGTCGGACTCACGAATCAGCTTTTTGACGATCTCCTTTGCCTCCGGCCTTTTCAGATCCAGTGTGATGCCCTGCTTGTTGCGGTTCATCGCAAGGAAAAACGGCCCTTCCCCGCCGAGCTTTTCATCCGGCGCAACATGGCGGTTAAAATCCCCTGTCCCTGGCCGCTCAATATTGATGACTTCCGCGCCCAAGTCGCCGAGCAGTTGCAGGGCAAACGGCCCCTGGGCAAAATGCGTGAAGCCCAGTATTTTCACGTTTTTTAACGGTGCGCTCACTTGCCCTGCTCCTTTTCCTCTGCCGCCGCAGGCTTTCTGCCGATATACTGCTTATCCACATGGAACAGGACCGGCTCGTCGTTCTGGTTCAAAACCAGCACGTTCCAGGTCACAACACCAAATTCCTCGTTTTTGATCGCCTTATCCACGACCTCAAACCGGCAATGGATGGTATCCCCTGGATAAACGGGATGGATATAACGGATTTTCTCATGGCCGTAATGAACGGAGGGCACCTTGGTCGGGGATACCTCCTTTGCCATAAAGCCATCCGCGACACCCAGCGTCAGAATGCCCTGGATGATCGGCCTGCCGATCGCAGGGAATTTCTTGCAGTATTCGGCGTCCACATGAACCGGATGCGTGTTGTCCGAACAGCCGATGAACAGGCGGATATCTGCTTCCGTCATCGTGCGGCCGGACGAGATCTGGACCTCGCCGATCTGGTAATCCTCAAAATATTTGATTTCTGGCATTTCTTTTCTCCCTTTCTTACTCTGTAACAGGCATCCACACGTTTTGTTTTCTCAGGCTGCTCTGCAGCTTTTTCACATCCACATCCCGAGCCGCAACCTTATCCTGTACTGCAATCGCCGCCGCGGTACCGCACGCCTGTCCCATCAGCATCGCAGTCGGTACGACGCGCAGCAGCTCAATCGCACCGAAATCACCGGAAATGCAGCGGCCGGCCACCAGCAGCCCCTCCGTATGCTTGGGAACAAAGCAACGGTACGGGATCTGTTTCAGCACATCCTCCGGCTGGAATCCGCGATATGGCGGCTGGGCGAACACCACTGCATCGCTGTAGCTCGCGCCCTCCATCAGTTCCTTTCGCGTGATTGTGTATTCCCCACACAGCATGCGGCTGCTCCTCACGCCGACCTGGGGTGCCGTGTCAATCACCACCGCATTTTCAAAGCCCGGCACATTTTTCCTGAAATACTCCAGCGTCCGCAGCATGGCCTGCCGTATCTCGATCTCCACCTTGGTCAGATCATCCACGCTTACCGCGCTGCCTGCCAGCGTATTGTTAAACCACACCACGTTATCGATGTTGCTCCTCATATAGAAGCCCTGCGGCAATTCCCCGAAGCTGTAGCCGCCGTTGATGCCGCGCACCGCCTTGATATCCGCCGACACCTGCTCATCCTTGCCTGGGATGCTCAGAAACTGCTCGGCCTTTTCACAATCCACATTGGCGACTCGGAATACCAGTCCAAGAGGCAGGTTGCCTGTTGTATATTCCTCGCCCGCCGTGTAAAATACATCGCCATCGCCTGTGCAGTCGATCACAATATCTGCCAGAACGGCCTGGCGACCGGACTTACTTTCAAAAATCGCGCCGCGCACCTTATTATCCACCATGTATGCCCTGCTGAACCAGGCGTGGAACAAAAGCTGCACGCCCGATTCGAGCGCCATATCATTGCACACGCATTTCATCAGTTCCGGATCGATAACCGGACTCCAGCGAACAATTTTATCCTCGCCGCCTGTTGCACCGTATCGCCGCCACTTCAGGATGTCCTCCAACTTGGAAGAACCACGCGTCGCTTCGTCGGGTTCGATCAGGCCGTTTACCCCGCGCAGACGGTCCAGCATTTCCTCCACAAGCCCCTTGATCACCAGATTGCCTTTCCCATCGCAGATGCAGTCCACCAGAAGGACAAAGCCCCCTGTCGACATGCCGCCCAGATAACCATACCGCTCCATCAACAGAACTCTGGCCCCCTGCCGTGCCGCACTGACCGCCGCACAGACACCGGCCGGCCCACCGCCGACCACCAAAACATCGGTTTCCGCGTATACCGGTATCTGCTGCTCCTTTTCAATAATGTATTTTTCCAATTCAGCACCTCCGTCATTTCCATGTAACCAATTTGTAAATTATATATTTTATGTTTGTAATTTACATCCAAATTTACATAAAGTCAATATGTCTTATTTATTTTCTATATAATAACCATATATCAATCAATATTTTTGTGTATTTTTCTTGCTTTCTTTGTGGGGATGGTATATAATCAAACTGCAATTTACATATATAAACAGGAGGATGCCGCTATGATCACCATTAGCGATATCGCAGTGCTTGCTGAAACTTCCACAGCAACCGTCTCCCGCGTCCTAAACGCTGATCCGCATGTGGCGCCTGGTACGCGGCAGCGGATCCTGCAGGTGATCGCCACCACCGGCTATAAGCCCAGAAGCTCGTCCAAAACAGATTCCAAGAAAAAAAACAGTATTCTTGTTTTGCTCCCTTCGCTGGAGAATCCCTATTTCTCAACCATTCTGAGAGGCGTGGAGCATCGCGCCAGCGCCGCCGGCTATGATACGCTGATGGCTGTTACACACCGAAACTATGAGAAAGAAACTAAATACCTGAACATGCTGACTTCCGGCCTGGTAGACGGCGTGATTCTGTTCACCACCTCTCTGCCCAACGACCAGCTCAACGATCTGTCCGCACGGTACCCTATCATTCAATGCGGCGCGATCGCGGAAGGCTCGAACATCAGCTATGTCAGCATTGACGACACAGCCGCCGCCTATGACGCCACTTCTTATCTCATCAGCCTCGGGAACCAGCGCATCGCCATGATCACTAGCTCGAATAATATCCCGTTTGAAAAGAAGCGCTTAGCCGGTTACATGGATGCGCTCAACGACCATGGCATCCCTTATGTTCCATCCTACAAAATGATCTGTAACAACCATTATTTAGACAGCTACAATTGCGTGGAAGCGCTGATGAAGCTCCCGGAAAAGCCGACCGCAATCTTTTGTTACAGTGATCTGACCGCATTAGGCGCTCTGAATTACGCCTATGACCACGGGCTCAAGCCCGGCTCTGATCTGGATATCCTCGGCTTTGACGGGACTTACCTGACCGAATGCGTTTCCCCCCATCTTTCCACAGTGGAGCAGCCGGCCTACGAAATGGGTAAAACAGCGTTCAACATGCTTTCCGACCGAATCGCCGACGCTAACTATATTGCACAGAAAGTAATTATTTCTCACAAGCTCGTCATCCGTGAAACGACCCGCAAGCTGCCTGCAAGCGTTTCCTGACGCCAGCTCGCTTTATTCCGTCAAAAGCCCCCTCTCCAGCGGAGACCTACCGCTGAAGAGAGGGCTATTATCCTGTTTCTAAATGCTGTCGTTTATCACTATATCCACGCAAAAGGTTTGCATTTCTCAACTTCTTTCCCATTATAGCACTTTCCTTCCCTTGTATAGCAGAAACCGGAATGCACACACCCCTCACGCAGATTACACAATCCGTTTTTTCAAAAAATCATAACCACCGGCTGTACCGGTGGTTTTCGCTTACAATAAAATCACCCCGCGGCGTCTCTGCCCACGGGGTGATTTCCATTATATAACGGCTAAGCTTTTTATTTACAGCGTAACGCCGTTTTTAAAGATGGCGATTTCACGGTAGCCCAGCAGCTCAGTTTTGGAGGGTCTGCCGCCCGCGATGTCCAGCACCAGCGCGTACAACCGCTTCGCCGCCTCCGCGATCGGCTCGCCGTCCGCTACCGGACCCGCGTCAAAGTCGATCCATCCCGGCTTGCGCGCCGCAAGGCCGCTGTTGCTCGCGATCTTTACCGTCGGCGCCGGCGCGCCGAACGGCGTCCCGCGTCCCGTCGTGAACAGCACAATATGCGCGCCCGCCGCGGTCAGCGCTGTCGCTGATACCAGATCGTTCCCAGGCCCGTACAGCAGGCTCAGGCCGTGCGCCGTTACCTGCTCCCCGTACCCGATCACGTCCGCCACCGGCGCCGTGCCGCCCTTCTGCACGCACCCGCACGACTTGTCCTCCAGCGTCGTGATGCCGCCTTTCTTGTTCCCCGGCGACGGGTTCTCGTACACCGTCTCGTTGTGGCTGATAAAGTAATCCTTAAAGCTGTTGAGCATGGCGGCCGCCTTCCCGAACACCTGCTCGTTGACGCACCGGCTCAGCAGCATCCCCTCCGCGCCGAACATCTCCGGCACCTCGGTCAGCACTGTCGAGCCGCCACGCGCGATCACCATGTCGCTGAACGCTCCTACCGTCGGGTTCGCCGTCACGCCGGACAGGCCATCCGACCCGCCGCACTTCAGACCGATCACCAGCTCGCTCACCGGCACCGCCTCACGCCGGTACCGTCCCGCGTATGACGCGCACTGTTCCAGCAGCGTGCGTCCCGCAGCGAACTCGTCCTCCACGTCCTGGCAGGTGAGGAACTTGACGCGCTCCGCGTCGTACTCCCCCAGCTCCTCTACGAACTGGTCGTGCTGCAGGTTCTCGCACCCCAGGCTCAGCACCAGCACTGCACCCGCGTTCGGATGCCGCGCCAGCGCCGCCAGCAGCTTCCTCGTCTGCGCGTGGTCATCGCCCGTCTGGCTGCACCCGTATGGATGCGGAAACGTGTACAGCCCGTCTATGCTTCCGCTCACCAAGTCCTGGTTGTCCGACACCAGCTTTTTCGCCACGTCGTTGACGCAGCCCACCGTCGGGATGATCCAGATTTCATTCCGCACCGCCGCACGGCCGTCCTCCCTCCGGTAGCCCTGGAATGTCTCCGCCTCCGCCGCCTCTATCTCGGGTACCGACGGCTCATAGGCGTACTCCTCCTCGCCGGACAGGTTGGTCCGCATGTTGTGCGTATGCACCCAACTGCCCGCCTCCACCGGCTCCGTCGCATGGCCGATCGGGAAGCCGTATTTCACCACCGCTTCCCCTGCCGCGATCGGTACGAGCGCGATCTTATGCCCCTGCGGGATATCCTCCCGCGCGGTCACCACCGCGTCTCCCGCTTTCAGCGTTTCTCCCTTCGCCGCAGCATGCAGCGCCACCGCCACGTTGTCCCGCTCTGTGATCCGTATCAGCTTTGTCATCTTATCCTCCCTCTCACAGGCAGGAGGCGAACGCGGCCTCCGCGCCCTCCGCGCGGATCTTCGTAAGCCCCGCCAGCACCGCGGCTTCCAGCCCCGCGATCTCCGTCAGGTCCTGATCCCACATCTGCCGGTTGGTCAGCACCGCGTGTACCAGGTCTGCCGCGCTGTCGTCCTTATGCGCCCAGTAAAATTCCAGCGCCCAACGGTCGTCCGAGCAGATATAGGTGTTGCCCTTCGCGCGCCTGCACACCAGACCCGCTTCGGTCAGCTCCTGCACATCGCTCGTATAGAACGCGATATACGCCGCAAGGCTCATACTCAGGCATTCCGGCAGCCTGCCTGTCTTTTCCACATATTCCAGCAGGCTCGGCAGGTTGCGCGCTTTCCATTTGGAGGTCGAATTGAGCGAAATGCTCATCAGCTCATGGTCCACGAACGGGTTGTTGAACCGGTCCTGCACCGCCGCCGCGAACTCCTCCAGGTCCTTTTTATCCAGCGGCAGGGTCGGGATGACCTCCTCGTACAGCATCTTGTTCATAAAGCCGCGGATGCTGTCGTTGTGCATGCAGTCCCGCACGATATCCAAGCCCGCCAGGTACGCACCCAGCACAAAGCCCGTATGCGCGCCGTTCAGGATGCGCACCTTGCGCTTTTTGTACGGCGTCACATCCGGCACCACGATACAGTTCAGCCCCGCCGCCTTGAACGGCAGCTGCTCCTCCAGCCACGACGGTCCCTCGATGTTCCACACGCCGAACACCTCGCCCACGTCGATCAGCTCGTCATGGTACCCGTTTTCCTCCTCCATGCGCGCCGCTTCCGCCGCGTCCTTGATGCGCCCCGGCACGATCCGGTCCACCAGCGTCGAGCAGAACGTGCAGCTCCCGCACCAGGCTCTGAACGCCTCCTCCAGACCCCACTGGCCGATGTACTGCTCCACGCACTTCTGCAGCTCTTTGCCGTTGTTGTCGATCAGCTCGCAGGAGAGGATGACCACCGGCTTTTTCCCTGCCTGCCAGCGCCGGTACAACACCTGCGTCAGCTTCGCCGGAAACGACGCCGGCGGGCAGTCCTCCTTCCGGCAGGCAGGGTCGTACACAATCCCCGCCTCGGTTGTGTTGGACACGATGTATTCCAGATCGTCCGACTCCGCGACCTGCATCATCGCGTCGTAGCCCGCCTTTTCATATGGGTTCAGGCACCGCGACACCGACGAGATCACCCGCTTCCGGTCCACCTTTTCCCCGTTCTCCCGACCGCGCAGGTACAGCGTGTACAGCCCCTCCTGCCGGTTGATCTGCTCCGCCAGCCCCTGCGCGATCGGCTGCACCAGCACCGCCTTGCCGTTCCAGCCCACGCGCTCGTTCGATACATCAAACCAGTAGTCCACGAACGCGCGCAGAAAATTCCCCTCGCCAAACTGCAGAATCTTCTCCGGCGCTTCCTCCAGAATATATCCCTTGTATCCGCTCGCTTTTATTCTTTTGTAATTTAGTTCTTCCATCTTTAATATTTCACTCCTCAAAACGCATTACCAAAGGTTGCCGTCCTCGTCAAAGGGCAGGTATTCCGGCTCGGACTCGATCTCCATCTGCGGATTGTTTTTTGCCTCCTCCAGATAGGATTCGGACAGCATGATATGCTCCAGATGCAGGCTGTTCGGGATGCGCACCACGCGCGGGTTGGATTTGTCGATCTCGTTGCAACTCTTGATGCAGACCTGGATCGTCTCCTTATCGCTTTCCATCACAATCGGGATGCGCACGCCGCCCAGCACTGTGCAGGTGATCGCGTTCGGGTACATGGATGCGAGATCGAGCTGGTCAAACACGCGCTTGGTCGTCGCGCTGGAATAGCCCAAGCCGATGCCGTTCCCATGGGTTTCCGGACTCAGGTCGAGTACCGCCACGCGTTGCGCGTCGATACCGCCGGTTGCGTAAGGCGTGCAGAATGTGCCTGTGATGTTCGGATCCATCCCGTCGCCGCTGAAATTCTTGCCGATCTGATCGACAATCAATACGTCGCACGAATCGACAAGGATGCGCGGCATATAGGAAAACGCTTCCTTGAGCAGCTCAGGCTCGACCGCGTCGATATCCTCCGCCGCGACCGCAACGATCTTGCAGGTCTCGTCGAACGCATTCTCAATCGTCGGTACGCCGAACAGGATGGGTGCGTTTTTCAGGATGCAGCGGCCGAACAGCGGCACGTTTTTCGCCATGTTCTTGAAGCCCTCCGCATGGCAGACCTCCGCGCCGTACTGCTTGCCCAGGCCGATCGCCATCATTTTCATCAGACCGCTTTCATACGGCCCGCGGAACGCAGTGTGCGGCTTGACGCGGCAGCCCAGGATGATGCCGTCCGCCTCCGCCGCGTTTTTGTCAATATATACGTCGCCGCCCTCGTCGTTGACGCCGATCTTCTTGACCTCCATCGAGGAGATGATCGGGCAGCCGACATACTCCTCCACAATTCCGTAGCCGGCCAGAATCTCCCGCTGTCCCTCGGCGGTTGCGCCGCCGTGGCTGCCCATCGCCGGCACGATAAACGGATGCGCGCCGCGGGATTTGACAAAATCCGCGATGCACTTGGTGGTCAGCGCGACGTTCGCCACGCCGCGCGAACCTGCGGTGATGGCAATGCGCATACCGGGCTTGACGCGCGAGGCGAATTTTTCCTCGCTGAGCAGGCTGCGGATGATATCCGGTATATCCGCCGGATCGATGCGCGGACGCGGGAATTTCTGACGCACGCGGAACATCTTCGGCACAAAAGTATCCTTCACTAAATCAGCGACCAACGGCCGTTCTCTCATGGCAAAGCCCTCCATTCAAACAGCGGCAAAACCCGGCCTTCTCCAGCGCGCAATCGCGGCCGCAGCAGCACCGGGTCTTAGCCAATTTGCTATCAATTTTTCTCTTAGTAGATCAGATTAACCAAGAACGTAGACAGTGGCGGGAAGTATGTCAGCAGCAGGATATCGGCCGCGAACAGGATATAAAACGGTACCGCTTCCCTGATAAAGTCCTTGGTCGGACACTTGGTAATACCGCAGGTGACGAACATCAGCGTACCCATCGGCGGGGTGAACGCACCGATTGTGCAGTTGAAGATATAAACCATTGCAAAGTGGACCGGATCAATGCCGAACGCCAGCGCAACCGGATGCAGCAGCGGCCCGAGCACGATCATCGACGCATTACCTTCTACGAACATGCCCACGATGATCAGGAAGATGTTGACAACCAGCAGGAATATGTATTTGTTGTCGATGGCGTTGGTCATCCAGTTGGCAAACGTCTGTGGAATCTGCTCGCGGGTCAGCACCCAGGAAAAGCAGGACGCCGCCGCGACGATCAGCATGATCGAGCTGGTGGTGGTGACCGTTTCCTTGCAGCCCTTGGCAAAGTTCTTGAGCTTCATCTCATGGTACAGCACGCCGAGCGCCAGCGCATAAACGATCGCGACCGTGCCGGCCTCGTTCGCGGTGAACACGCCGATACGCACGCCGCCGATAATGATGATCGGCAGCAGCATGGGCAGGATCGCCGGACGGATCGCATCCCACTTTTCATGCGCTGATATCTTTTCCGTCTGCATCGGCTTGTAGCCTCGCCTTTTGGATACAAAGTGCGTGAAGATCATCAGCGTGGCGGTCAGGAACAGGCCGGGGCCAATGCCAGCGACGAACAACTGGCCGACCGAGATGTTATTGATGCAGGCGTAAATAATCAGGCCGGTTCCGGGCGGAATCAGCGGCACGACCATGCCGGAGGCCGCGGTGATAACGGTCGAGAACGCCTTGGAGAAGCCGTGCGCCTCCATAGAGGGAACGAGCATCTTGGCTTCCATCGCCGCGTCCGCGAGCGAGGAGCCGGACAGGCCGCCCATCAGCGTGGACAGCAGGATGTTAACCTGCGCCAGACCGCCGGGCATGCGCGCGGTCAGAACGGCGCAGCAGTCCATGATGCGGCGCGTAACGCCCGTATAGTTCATGAATACGCCCGCCATGACGAAGAACGGGATCGCCAGCAGGGACAGACCCTGTGCGCCGGCCAGCGTCTGCTGGGCGAAAATCGTTGCGTTGGTTGCCGGATTGCCGAGGAAATAGATCGCCGAGGCCGCCAGCACCGAGATATACACCGGTACTTTCAGGAAAAGCATGACCAGCAAAAGGATGCAGGAGATACCAATGATATTCATTCTTTCTTCGCCTCCTCGAACTCTTCCTCCGTAATCGCTTCAATGGTTTCCTGCTCGGAATAATGGAAGAAATTCACCAGCACAAAGTTGAAGATCTGCCAGATGCAGGATACCGGTACAATGCAGTAAATTAAAATATAGGAAATGTGCAGCACCGCGGTGGTGCGGCCGCTGTTTGCGAACACCATCATGTACTGTATGGACAGGTAGCCCAGGAACAGCAGCGTGACAATGGTCACGAGCAGGATCAGGATGTTGATTATGTTCTTTACCGCTTTGGGGAAAAACTCAAAAAACACCTCGATCGCCGCATGGTTGCCGGTGCGGAACGCAGCGCCGGCCGCACCAAAAATCACCCAGACGATCATGGCCGCCTGAATCTCCTCAATCCAAGTAAAGGGGGAGCCTAAAATATAGCGTGCAACTACGCCGGCAAAGGTAAGGCCTACCAGCACGCACATCGCAATGGACGCGATCGCTACATCGATGTTGAGCAGCAGAAATCTCCAGTTGCGCTGTTGCTTCATGCGTTTTACCTCCGATCTCTCTTCTATTAACGCATCTTTTCGCACATATTCCGTCCCCGCGGGGAGGAGAAGCGAATCAGCGACCCGCTTCTCCCAGCGAAGAAAACAGATTATGTGTTGTTGTCGGATTATGCAGCGGCGCCGGTCGAAATCCCTTTCACGGTGTCATACAGGCCTTCGGTCCAGCCCAGGGTGCTGGAGGCTTCGTCGAAGAACTTCTGCGCAGCCTCAACCCACTGTGCCTTCTCGTCGTCGGTCAGCTCGATAACGGTTACGCCCGCGTCCTTCATGCCCTGCTCGGCTTCTTCCGTTGCCGCGTCGTACAGCTCGTTGTTATACAGGCCCGCTTCGTCCGCGCATTCCATCAGGATCTGCTGCTGCTCTTCAGTCAGGGTGGTGAAGAAAGACTCGCCGCAAATCCACATCGAGGTAGCCAGGATGTGCTCGTTCTTGGTCAGGTACTTGGCAACCTCCTGGAAGGAACGGTTGTAGAGGGAGGTGATCGGGTTCTCAACCGCATCGATCGTGCCGCCGCTCATGGCCTGGTAAACGTCGCCCATATCCATGCCGACCGGCGTTGCGCCCAGGTCCTCAAAGCTTCTGACCGACAGGTCGTTGGAAGATACACGCAGCTTCAGGCCGGACAGGTCGGACGGGGTGCGAACCTCCTTGATGGAGAGGATGTCGCGCGCGCCGTAAATCCAGTTGGAGGTCAGAACACGCAGGCCGCCGGTGCTTGCCAGCTGGTCGCACAGGTCAGCATACCAGTCGCTGTCCAGCACAGCCCACAGTTCATCCCAGCTCTCAAATGTATACGGCGCATAGAAGATACCGAAATCCGGCACGCCGTAATCTGCGAGGAACGCGCCGTCCGCAACCGTAATCACGCTTTCGCCCATCAGCATCTGGTCGATCAGGTCGTTTTTCTTACCTAACGTAGAGTTCGGGAACAGCTCAAGCTGAATCGAGCCGCCAGACTTCTCCTCAACCAGCTCTTTCCACTTCTCAGCCGCCTGTGCCGCCGGCTCGGTGGTCGCGTTCTCATAGCCAACATTGATTGTAACGGTAGCACCCGCATCATTCGACGCAGGCTCGTCCCCCGCCGTACCGTTCGCCGTCGTGTCCGTGCTGCTGTTGCCGCACGCCGCAAGGCCTGCCATCATCGCTCCGCAAAGCAGGGTGGCCATCATCCTCTTTGTCCATTTCGTTTTCATGCTGATTCTCCTTTTCTCACTTTTTTATTTCACTTCACCGCCGCATATCGGTTCTTCAGGTGAAGTCGATCACAACTTTCAGCATTTTTCCTGCGTTAGCGGAAAACTCCTCAAACGCCTGCGGCGCGTCCGTCCACTTGTAGGTGTTGGTGACGATCTTCTCCAAATCGATGCCGCCCGATTTCACCAGATCAATCAGCTCCACAAAGTCCTTTTTCATCGCGTTGCGCGAGCCGTAAATGTTCAGCTCTTTTTTCTGGATGATCGTAAAAAAGAAATTGTCTAAGTTGCGCTTGGATACGCCGATCAGCACCACGCGCGCGCCGAAGCAGGCCGCGTCAATACAGTTCATGAACGTCTCCGGCATGCCGACCGCCTCGATCGTCACATCGAACCCATTCCCGTCGGTCAGCGCGGCGACACCCTTTGCGAACGCCTCCGGCGACTCGTTGAGCAGCTTGTAGTCCAGGCCGAATGTCCGGCAGGCATACTCGAGCTTGTCCGGTGCCACATCGCAGATCGTGACCTCGGCCCCCTTCGCCTTGGCCGCGACTGCGGCCAGCACGCCAATCGTGCCAGCGCCGACCACCAGCACCTTTTCGCCCGCCTTGACGTTTGCCCGCTGCACGCCGTGGTAGCTGATGCAGAATGGCTCGATCAGCGTCAACACCTTGGGGTCCAGCCCCTTGCCGTCGTAAATGCGCTCGACCGGCATGGTGATGTATTCGGCAAACGCCCCCTCGCGCTGCACCCCCATCGTCTCGTTGCCCGTGCAGGCATTGACCAAGCCTCTCCTGCACGAATAACATGTCCCGCAGTTGAAATACGGATTACAGGTTACGATCATGCCCGGCTTAAGCCCTTCCTCGTTTTCGTCGATCTCCACGATCTCCGCCGAAAACTCGTGTCCTGGTATACGCGGATACGATACATATGCGTTCGCACCCCGATAGGAGCCGAGGTCGCTTCCGCAGATACCCCCGTACAGAAGCTTGAGCAACGCTTCCCCGGCTTCCTTACCGGTTTTTCAATTTCTTTGAGGACGACTTTCCCTGGCTTTTCTATGCAGATTGCTTTCATCTTTAACGGAATCCCTCCAAACCGACATTTTCCGGATCTCGGTGTCCGGACGCTGCACTGCGCGCGCCGCAGTTTGGGCTACAACTTGTATCCCAGATGTACCTTACGCAACCATTTTATTCCCCTTTCCCATTATTGTCAATGACACTTTATCAAAAACAAACAAAATTGTAAGATTAACCAATTTGTAAGCAAGCATTATGTCTAAATTAACAATTTATTTTTACTTGTATCCCTATTGCATATTACTGAAAAGCGCAATATAATTAATTTATATACTCTTTCGGAGGTGCGGATCATGGCGGTCCAAAAAGAGCCCTCAATGCAGTCCAAGGCTTACCATTTTATCAAAAACAAAATCACTTCGTGCGAATATGCTCCAAACCAGCTGCTCAGCGAATCCCTGCTTCAGGAAGAGCTTGGTTTTTCCCGCACGCCTGTCCGCGAGGCGATCAGCCGCCTGGCGCAGGAGGGTCTGCTCAAGGTGTTTCCCAAGCGCGGCATCGTTGTGTCCGGCATCACCGTCAGCGATATCCGCATGATTTTTGAGGTGCGCACCTTGGTCGAGCCATACGCGCTGCGCACCTGCGGCGATAACATCAACCAGCATGAGATCGAGCGCTTCTCCCAAATCTTTCACGATTTTGAAACGACCAATAATTGTCCGGATTTCTATGAACTGGACGACCGATTCCATCTTTTCCTGATTTCCGCCCTGCAGAATGATTATCTGCTTGACCTGTATGCACGCATCCAAACGCAGAATATCCGGCTGCGCATCATGAGCGGTCAGTCCATCGACCGCCGCCTGCAGGAGTCGATGGAGGAGCATGCGCAGATCGCTGACGCCTGCCTTGCGCGGAACTGGGAGCTTGCCGCATCCGCGATGCTGCAGCATCTGGAATTTTCCAAGCAGTCCGCTTTGACCACGATCCTGCGGTTCCGCAGCGACACAGATATTATTTAATTTGCTGAGAGGAGCAATTTCCAATGGACCATGCAACAGAACAGTCTTATTACAAGCGCTTCCGCGCGGCGGCGATCCGGTTTGAGGTTATCGGCGGCGCATTGCTGGCAATCGGCATTGGCGCCAATTTCATTTTCGGCACCTCCATGCTGGCTGTCAGCCTGATTTTCGCAGGTCCCGGCGCCCTTCTTTTGATCCTCGGCGGGTCCAGCCTGCGGCCGCACAACCTCGTAAAAGCGTTTGCCCAGCAATGCATGCGCGAACCGAGCCGCGAAATGGCCCAAGGCCTTCTGGATGCGCTGCACTCGTCAAAAAGAATCCGGCTGATGGGACGTTCTATCCAAGTGGTCCAGGCCGCGGTTGAGGTCTATGCCAATACCGAAGACGCGGATCCGGATATTGTGGACCAGCTTCGCCGTACAGTGGCGGACAGTGTGGTTAAGAAGATGTTTTAATCAGTGTTATGCTACCCCAGAGATTCGCATTTCTACTGCAAAAAAAAATGACATTGAAAACGAGCCTCGGTATAATAATTTTAAAAGGAGTGACTGGTAAGAAAATCAATCCGAGCTGTGTAGACTACGGCATTATGAACTGCCGTACGCTGGACAAACACTGGCCTGATTTTTGTCTGACGACCAATCTGGAAGAGGGGGAGTTAGACCGTATTCTGGAGCGGTATATGGAACCGGACAACAGTAAATATTCCTTGGCTTCAGCCGAGGTAGAGTACGAGGGATACCGTCTTCTGACGCGAGTTGAGGAAATCATCGCTGTAGCCCGTAAAATAAGCGCTTAAAAACGGGGATCGCTACTTGTGACGGTCTAATTGAGGGATCTCGTATTTTGGCGCGCATTTTGCATGTACATGGGTTTGATGTATATGGTGTTATCTGCAAAGTCGGAGCTACGTCCAAAAGCTGCATTGGAATTCCGAAAGAGTGTGAGGAGGTTGGTGTTTCTATATGCAACCCTATCATGCGGGCGGAACGTCTCAACAAAGCGCAAACCGATTTGAATATCGTCGTTGGTTTATGTGTTGGCCACGACAGTCTATTCTACAAATATTCCAATGCGTTTTGCACAACTGCTATTACCGAAGACCGTGTTTTAGGTCACAATCCTGCCGCTGCTCTGTATGGTACATCCTGCTACTATGCTCGGCTATTGAAAGGCGACGAGGACAAATAAAACAAACCGTCTTTGCCTGTGTTTTATACAGCAGGTAAAGACGGTTCTCCATTTTTATTTTATCCGTTGTTTATGAAGAAAAACCTTCGTACACTTTTGGTCGGCAGGCGTATTGAACGCCGACATATGACCTATACTTGGCGCGATGTTGCATTATATCCCTTGGCCGTTGGGTCTAAGGAAGATAATCTTCAGTACACTAAAACACTTCCTACGTTCAGCGCACTTCCATACTGGGGTACCACAAACATTTCTCCTCTCCTGCCTCGCCCCGAACCGGCAGCTTTGTTGGCTGATAAATTTATCCACAGCACAGTCGCCCCTCTTCATTGCCGATCGAGAAGCTGCCCTGCACGATATCCGCCTGATACTTGCATCGGTCTGGGTGTCCACAGCAGGAGGTATGGTCTGATCCGTGTCACCGCCCGTTTGCCTCTACACCATCGTATAAGAGATCGTTGCCCTCCTCGCTCTTGGTTCCCTTCGAGGTGTAGGCCTGTCCTACGGACAGCGGCAAAGCGATATAGGCGACTGTGCGTGCGAGCGCCCCCGCCTGATCAAACTCCTGAATCGTCACATCCAGGTTGCCGGCGCCGTTTCCGACATAACGGAAACCGTACTGTGCATTGTCATAGAACAAAAAGATCTTCTGGTCGCCCTGGACAATAACCGAGATCATGCTTCCCTCGGCGCAGACGGGCTGGTTATCCTCCACCCACGCTACCGGATCCTGTTGGCCGTTTTGGTATACATAAACGGCCAACGGACAGGCGGCGGTATACTTTCTGGCCTGCCATTCTTCCAGCCGCTTATATTGCTCATACAGATCACGATGCTTCTCATTGTCTTTCAAAAATTCGATCTAGCCGGTTTGGGGTTCCTCAAAGCGTGCGGCATAGCCATCCTTTTTCCCGCTCACCTGCTCGATTAATTTGTCAAACGTTTCATCCCCCACGAAAAGTGCATCCCAACAGATTTCGTAATAGCGGATGGCCTCATCACAATCTTAGAGCAGCGCGCCGTATCCCAGATCGACGGCGGCCAGATAATTTTGGGCAAGCCTGATGTTTTCTTCTTCATCCGCCTGTATTCCCGTCAGGAATTCGTTTTTTGTGTCCGAATACACCTGATTTAACAGCGATTCCACGATCACAGTAGCCGCCAGCTTGCTCATCTGTTCAATTTTCTTATCATTATCCGTCAAGAAATTGACGATAAGCCCCATCCCTTTATAGGCGGCATGGATGGTTTCCAGTTCCGGCAACATTACCAGCTTGATACCTTTCCAAATGAACTCATTCAGTAGATAGCCGGCCTCCTAGATACTGGCTGTCACACAGCTCTTTCCTATAAAATCGGTCAATGCGTCCCCCGTGCAGCTTTTCATGGCAGTTTTCCAACGCTGTCCACCACTTAGCGGAATCGACAAAGCCGCCCTCCTCCAGAAGCTGAAGCAGGGTTTCACCGGGGGGTATCGTTGTAGAGCAGGTCGCTATATGTGGTTTGGTCCTGGAGGCTTCCATCCTCCTTTTCTGCAAACTGTATCGTGGCGCGGCACAGACTCAGCTCAAAATCCGGCGTTTCCTGCCCGACGACAAGGCGGCAACCGGTCGCCGATGTTATCAATTGCGCAGGGAACCACGCTGCTGCCTGCATTTCCACAGGCGATTTTGACTCCGGCCAGATACCGGTAGCCCAGCGCGGCCTGTTCTTCCTCGGTTAGTTCCAGAAAGCTCTGCTGCTCTGGAACAAGCGGCGCGACCGTTTCATCTGAGGAATACCACTCGATATCCGCCTGCGTCAGCTCGACCTCCGTATCGATCTGCATGAACATCGAAATATCCACGGCATATTCCGTCTGGCTGAATTCCGCTGCGCCGATCGGCCGGTCCGGCGTCGTCATGGGTACATACTGCACATAAACTGAGTAGTCGATCGTGGAAATCAACGGATAGCCGCTGTTGTAGTAGCCAGTGTCGCGGATCCAAACATCGTCGTCGCCGTTCAGCTCATGCACGGTCTTCCGCTTTTTCAACTCGCGGGCGGTTCTGGCCTGCGCGTCGGTCGCTGTACCTGTTTCATCCAGATAGCAGGAGTAATTCAGCGCGGCGCTTGCGCTCAGCATAGCCACAGGCTCGCCCTGCACCGTGCCGGCATTATAAACGCCGTTCAGGCGCACCGATCCAGCGATTGATGCAACGATGCCTGCCGGCGTTGAAGTAGCGTTCGATTGCCACGTCGTTGCCAGCCCCTTGGCGGTATGTTATCGCACTGGCAATGCCGCCAACACTTTTGGTGCGGCCGGGCACATTACCCAGATTCCAGCAATCACTGACGCTTTTATGTGCAAGCCCCATGATCCCGCCAACATCATGTTCACCGATGATCGTGCCAACATTATAGCAGTTTTTTATCCGGAATATATCACAATAACCAGTGATACCACCCACATGGATATTGCCGGTTATTTTCCGCTGTTTGAGTTTTTATCAATTATAATCTCACACCAATTATCTTCCATGCCGCCAATAATTCCGCCTGTACGGTCACCTCCCTGCACGGCAGCGCTATGGCAATTGGAAATGGTTGAATAGTTTCCGCTATTTGACCACCTTGCATAACCTGCGATACCCCCAACATTTTCCTTTCCGATAATCAGGGATTCTTCCAGTGAAAGATTTTGTACATTCGTCCAGCTATTCAACTTTCGAATAACCCCAAAAGCCCGACTTTTTCCTGCTCCGGTAGATTGATGTACACACTGCGGACGGCATAGCCCCTCCCATCCAATTGTCCACGAAAAGTATTGGTTACATTGCCGATCGGCGTCCATTGGTTTTTCGGCGCGGTGTCTTCATCCCAGCTCTGCCGGTCACTCGTATCATTGAGATAGATATCATTGGTCAGCGCCGCATAGCGAAGGCCAAATGTACCGTCATTGGCCGCCTGCTCGAATTTTGCCAACTGCGCGCCGTTTGCGATCAGGTAAGGAGCGCTTTCTGTGCCGCTGCCGCCAGCATAGCTTTCCGCAGCCGTGCCGTCCCAGATCTCCGGCTGCGCGCGCTGGTATGCCGCGAACGCCCACACCAGCACATGCCAACCAGCAGGGCGCAGGTCAAAATCAGGCTGATTACTCCTTTTTCACCAATTATGCCCCCACACATGGGGGCATCCGATGGTGAGTCACTTGCCCTGTCCGCATCCAGCCCGTTCTCCTGCAGCTCGCGGCGCAGACGGCTGAGCGTTACGGGCATCATTCCCAGAAACGTAGCAATATGCTTGTTGCTGACCGTATCGATCAACCCCCTCTCCGTCAATGAAATAACCGCGCAACACCCCATTCATGAGGAAATATACGTTGGTCTGCATATCCTCTTCACGGATCAAAAGCTCGCTCTTTTTCAGGTGGCGCATATATACAGGCGGAAGCAGCCGCTGATTCAGTTCATCATCCTGCAAAAGCATTGCATCGCTCAGGAATTCCAGGATCGTCATTTCCAAATCCCTCTTTGCTTGATTCACAATATCATTATAATCGAATCATTTTCGGCCAGCATTATTATAAGATAATTATTTCTCAGCAGCGGCGAAAAAAATATTATGTCATGGCTGTGCGCAAACAAAAAAGCCGCCTGTTTTATTAAACAAGCGACTTTTCGTGCAAAGGACGGTTAAAATCGATATTTTCGATGCTACACCGCTTTCGATGGAGGCACCCAATCTTCTGGCCGGCAGCGCACTTTTGCGTCATAAATTCGAAGCCTCATTACGGTGCAAAATTTGCGCAGAAAGTGCTTTTCCTGACTGAGCATTGAAATAGCGAAGGGTGGAACGACCGAAGTGAGAGAAACCCCAAAAGGATCACTTATAGATATCGGATTCCCAAACTTCATATGGAAACCCGCATCGAATGAGATTCTTTCTAATAACTAAAAAGTAGCAACCCCGAGGGCTATACTCCCGCTTCCTTATTTTGTTTTGTGGTAGTATTCCTCTGAATACTGTTCGGAAAAATCTTCAACATTCAGACGATGCAATGTTAAAAGTTCTTGCAAGGTAGTATCCGTTATTTCATCTAAGTAATATGGCTTTAATTCTTTGATAAATCCTTTAATCCGATCCTTTAGATTTTTGAGTTTTCCACGCCGAATTATTCTGACCTCATGTGTAAAGTCCCCTTCATAAGACAATGTTTTTGTCGGAATAATTATAAATCTATCTACAACTGCCTTTCGACCGTATTGCTCTTCAAACCATGCACAATGGTTGTTCATTTGTCCAGCCTCGTGCTTGGAGATTTCTGAGCGGGTTTCGGATACCTCACTTTTGCATTCAAATAGAAGATAATGATTATTTGAACCACACCAAAGATTATCAGGGCCTTTTCGGATTTCTTTGTCTGGACGTTGACTGACGTAACCAAGTAATTCACCAACGTCCTTTAATGCCAATTCAAACTTATCAGCTCCAATGCCAAAAGATAGATTATCTAATGTTGCATTGACTGCCAGAGACAATTCATTGTAGTCAGAAAATTTTCGCATATATGCTCTGACATTGTTCAGTCGATCTTGATGTATATAGGAAATTTTTGTGTAATCAATTCCTACACTCGGTTTCAATAGCTGAGGATTATTCTTAAATGCACTTTTTTGAATTTCGATAGATTTTGCAACACTTGTCGGATATGTATATCTCGCTAATTGTTGTAAATACCATCCTTTTTCTGTGTCATCAATATTAAGTTCGTCAATCAATTTTTGCATGGAAGAAGCAGCTTTCTCATACTCACCATCTCCGAAAAATCGCTCAGCTTGGCGCTCTTTTAGAAGTCTATCATATATTGGAAGCTCCATACCATCTTCTTCGACTGTATCCATTTCAGAAGTATAATACTCTTTCCACCCTTCATCACGCGCTAACATTTGATTTATTAACGAGATTACGACTTTTATAGGACTTTCCGCTTCGTTATAATCCTCTTTTGCCATGTCAGCAATGGCAATTCCAATTTCAATTTGTTTTCGCGTTTGTGGCGAGAAAAATTTGTTGGTTGCAATACTCCGCATAAAGCGAACTAATTCGGATCCGATTATTAGAATAGCGCAATAATCTTTTTCACCACGGACGCCTCGACCTATACCCTGCTCAATTTTCTGAGCGATTCGTTTATTGATTAACTCGCTGTTCGGACAAGCTTGTTCTTCATAACGATCCGCGAGACTGTCGAAATACGGGAGACTATCCATGATAAGTATTCTGCAACTCTCGTCGGGCAAATCAATGCCATCATACCTATTATTGATTACAACAATTTTTGAAAAATTTCCTTTTTTCAGTTTGTCGAGTTCTTCAATAATGCTTCCAGCAGTAGTTGTAATCGCTCCTAAATTCTGATATTGCTTCCCATTTTTTGTGCTTGGAACCAATGCTACCATACCAAATTTTGAAGTGGATATTTTGCAAAACCCGGTGACAATCAAATCGTGATCGCAAGATTCTTCAACAAGCGATGGAATTATCAACATTTTTTCTCCCGACCACTTTTGGTTTGCATTCCGTAATGGATTCTTTACAGCTTCCAAACTGAAATCCAACCCTTTTACAAAAAAGGAATCATCTTGAGTCGTTGCCGACATTAAAACTCTATGTGCAGCCCGTGAAAAAGATCCAAAAGCACGAATGTTGACATTATACGGAGCAATTTCAATTTTAGTCCCAGAAATATAGCAGCAGTAGTTTCTTATCTGATCGCGAATAAGTGGCCATGCGTAATATATTTGTTTGTCTTCTTGCGCAGTAGATAAAATTTTTAGAACTTCTGTTTTTTTGCTATCCCAGTTCCAATAAGGAACCGCCATAAAGGTATTATAGTCCCCCGTTTGAATGTCGAGCCAACTCCCTTCACCTTGCTCAACCATATCATCTTCAAAAAGCGTCAGAATTTTGAAGTAAATTTCAGGACTTGCGGTTTTACTTATTGAAATGGTAAAGGCACTTTTGATTGTATCTATACAAGCGTGTGAGTCATCCAAAAGAACAGTACCTACCTTTACATAGTTATTGCCTATTCCAAATACAGATCGCCCGTTAAACACCTTCTGGACATGTGTAATAAGCACTTTAGAGCCTGAAAGGAAATCATTTGGAATTTCAGTACCTTCATCAAAAGTACAAAAAGGAATGCCAAATTTATCAGCTTCAGAGCACACCTGCTTAACAAGGTATTTATTAGGACAAATATAGAGGCAGGGACTCTCTTTTGAATTAAGTAAAGATTGAAGGATCAATAATCCTACTAATGTTTTCCCTTCGCCAGTATGCAACTTTATGATTAAATCCTTCTCCGCCCGACGCTTTTTATACCACTCGGTCAATACGGCTTCCTGTGCAGGGCGGAGGGGGCCGGCGACACTCTTTCGGTCTAAAGTTCCATATAATTCGATGGGATCGGTTTTTGGTTCTATCGCTCTACTTGCAAGTTTCTTTTTGAAATCGATTGCCATCAAAAAACCTCCTTATATAAATCATATAAATCGGACTATCATCCATCAAAGTAATTATATCCGACATTAGTTTTATCAAAATGAACGCAACAGAGTTGTCTCAGTTTTCCCCGCCCAGTGACAACTTTATCAATAGCATCTCAAACTTCGGGGCAATCCACAAATCAAATTCGCAGGCAATCATCGAATAAACAAATGCGTCTCCGGTTTTACTCTGCTTAGAAACAATACCGATTACCGTTGTTCTATCGGTCCGCAGTTTTGGCATCAATAATAAATCACCTTAGGGTTCAAGAACAAGGTTAGGTTTGTGCCTTACTCAACTGCTTTTTAGTGTTGTATCATCCGATAGCATTGTATCAAATCCAGCATAACCTCCGGAAACATCCATGCTTGGAACATTGTTGCTATCTCTGGATGTGCTGTTGTCCCGCCGCCCTTACCGCGACTTGTTCGCATCCCCATCGCCTGCGTTGTGCTAATCCACAAGGATGGAGTCAACGTGGTGCCGGTGGTCTTGACCGTATGGATCAGCTCATCGCAGGCGGCCTCTTGAAATCTGGGGTTATAGATTTTTTCCCATATCCGTAAATATTCGATTGTGGCGTTGCTTCTCATCCAGCTCTGTATAAGATATCCGGGACTGGAGGACTTCTTCTCCTTTGCGATTTCTGTCATAGAGACATAGGAGTTTACATTGACCTGATCGGCCCGCATCTTCTCACCCAGCGGCGATGGGAGAAAGCCCGGATCTTCTTCGTATCCAATTGTTCAAACAGCTTTTCAGAGAACTCATCCGCCTCTGCCTGGGTGATGAATCCTTTTTTTACTGCCCGCCGCAAAACTTTTTCCGTAGATATCTCATAAATCCACAGCGCCTCGATCTGCGCCTCCCTGTCTGTCATGGCAAACACCCCTCTCCATGTAAAAGTGCTGATAGGGATATTATACCAGACAGCCTGCTGCAAGAATAGCCTTAATTCGAGAGCATATCGAAATATTCCGCACATTGCAGTTCAATCTGTAAGCTGCCATCAGACTGGGCCAAAATGACATCGACCTTATTTTTGATCTCATCTTCGTCAAATGTACTCAGTTGTAACTTCTCACAGAGGGCTTCCTTGATCCTGTCCTCCGATATGGAAGGTGAATGCTGACAGAACTTTTTCCCATGCTCCACTCGACTGGCACAGCGCCAGACGATTTCGCCGGATGGTCTGGTAATACGGCGATAGTTACGGCCACATTCCGCGCAAACCAAAAGGCCGCTCAGTACACTCTGCGAGTTATACCGGGTTGCCCTTCTCTGATGGGTATCCTCATCTACATTGCTCCGTCTGCTTTTCTCTCCCTGAGCCAAAAAGAAATCATCAAAGCTGATGATATAGCCAATGTACTTTTGATTGGAAAGCAGATTGCTGAGAACTGGCTGTGTCCAGCATTCCCTGCCCTTAGGGGACGGAATATTCCTCTTGAACAGAAAATCAGCAATCCCGCCCAGGCTCATGCCGGAGAGGTATTGCTGATAGATCATTCTCACGATATTTGCTTTTTCCTGATCGACGGCCACATGGCCATTTGGTGCGAGATAATATCCGTATGGGATGCTCATAGCGAAGATGCTCCTCTCAGAATTTTTAATGCTACTTATATGGAGGTTTTCTCTAAGACATCATGAAGAAGTCGAGGATAAGTGGATTATAAACTTGCTAAAGAGAGACAGTGACTGTCATAGTCCTTCACTTTTATGGTTTCCAGGAAAATAGCGACCATGAAATAGAAAGAAACCCGCTTTTGACCTAAATCAAAAACAGGTTTCTTTGGTGGTACGCCCGATGCGATTCGAACGCACGGCCTTTGGAGTCGGAGTCCAACGCTCTATCCAGCTGAGCTACGGGCGCGGGTACAAAAAGTATTATACCAGCTTTTCCGCAGTTTGTAAAGCATCCACTTCCGGCTTTTTCTTTTTCGGCTTCTTTTTATAGCGGTCTTCTTCCGAGAAGATGCAGCCGCAGTATTTCTGCATGTACAGGCCCAGTTCACGCGCCCTGTCCTGCCCCTCGCGGAAGCGGGGCGAAAAGTCCCTGTGCAGGTACTGCACGCCGTATTTTTCCGCCGCCCGTTCGGCCGCCTCGCGCATGAGCGCATGGTTCTGGTACGGGCTGACGAACAGCGTGGACGTGAACTGGTCAAACCCATGCTCCGCCGCATAGCGTGCGGTTTCTTCAAACCGCAGAGTATAGCAGAATGTGCAGCGGTTGTCAAAATTGGGGTACACCCCCTCAATAAACCGCCGCAGGCCGTATTCATTTTCGATCTCCAGCTTGAGGTCAATGCTTTTCGCATACTCGACCAGCGTATTCTTGCGCATCTTATATTCCGTAAACGGATGGATATTCGGGTTGTACCAAAATCCCACCGGCTCGATGCCCTCCTGCCGCAGCGTATCGATGCAGGCGATCGAGCAGGGCGCGCAACAGATGTGCAGCAGCGTTTTCATGTGCTATCCCTCCCTCTGTTTTGTTATTCTATCATATTCCGGCCGCTCTTGCAAAGCCCGTCCAAAGCCGTTATACTGGAATCACAGAGAGAAAGGAGGCTTCCCCTTATGAAAGATATTGCCTACTACAATGGCGCGATCGGCCGCATCGACGAGATCCGCGCACCGATCACCGACCGCGGCCTTTACTTTGGCGACGGTGTTTACGACGCCGCTATGGTGCGGAACAAAAAAATATTCGCGCTCGCGGACCATCTTGACCGCTTTTATAACAGCCTGGCGCTGCTCCGTATCGATCCGCCAATGGAGCGGGACGCACTCGCCGCCGTGCTGAACGACCTTGTCGCCCGTCTGGATTCGGACGCGCCGCATATGCTCTACTGGCAGTCCACCCGCGCGGCGGCACACCGCATGCACGCGTTCCCCAAGGGTGCAAAATCCACCCTGATGGCTTTTTCCGAGGCGTGCAGCCTCGACAGGCAGGACAGGCCCTACAAGCTGATTACGGTTGAGGACACCCGCTTCCTGCACTGTAACATCAAAACGCTCAACCTCATCCCCAACTGCATGGCCATGCAGCGGGCAGCCGAGGCCGGCTGCGACGAGGTCGTATTCCATCGGGGCGAACGCGTGACCGAGGGCGCCCATTCCGGCCTTGCGATGCTTAAGGACGGTGTGTTCTGTACCCCGCCAGCGGACGAGCTGATCCTGCCCAGCATTACACGCAAGCACTTCCTCGAGCTGTGCGGTAAGCTCGGCATTCCGTCGCGCATCGCGCCGTTCACGGTCGATGAATTGCTACAGGCAGATGAAATCATGATCCTGTCTACTGGCTCGCACTGTATTGCGGTCAGCGAGATTGACGGGCGGCCGGTCGGCGGCCACGACGCCGACCGGCTGGACAGGCTGCAAACCGCTTATCAAGAGTGGTTCGACGCGCAAACCGCCGGATAAACGAAAGGAGCCGTTATGCCATCTATCCTCATTATCGGCGGCGGGCCGGCCGGACTGAGTGCCGCAATCTATGCCGCGCGTGCTAATATTCCAACCACCGTACTGTATAAGGATGGCGGCGCGCTGGGCAGGACGGAAAAAATCGAGAACTATTTCGGCTTTGTTGAGCCGCTTTCGGGTCCCGACCTACTGGCGCGCGGCCGCGCCCAGGCCGCCCGTCTGGGCGTGACCCTTACCGAAGCCGAGGTCACCGGTATCGAATACGCGGAAGTCGGCTTTTCTGTCAAATCCACAGGCGGCGCGTTCCCTGCGGACGCGGTTATTCTGGCAACGGGCGCGCCGCGCGCGGTCCCCCCAATCCCGGGCGTACTGAAATTTGAGGGGCGCGGCGTCAGCTATTGTGCGGTATGCGACGCTTTCTTTTACCGCGGCAAGCCGGTCGCTGTGCTGGGGCAGGGAGAGTATGCACTGGAGGAGACTCGCACCCTGCTGCCGGTCGCGTCCTCTGTTACGCTGCTGACAGCGGGCGGCGCGTTGCAGGCGGCTGTCCCCGCCGGCCTGTCGGTCGATACCCGTCTGGTCACGGCGGTCGAAGGTACCGATCGGGTGACGCAGGTCGTCTTTGAAAGCGGCGAACCGTTGCCGGTGGACGGTGTGTTCATCGCCTACGGCACGGCAGGCAGCGCGGATTTTGCCCGCAAGCTGGGCGCTCAGCTTGAAAACGGCCGCATCCAGACCGATATCGGCATGGCAACCGCAGTCCCCGGCCTGTTTGCGGCCGGAGACTGCACGGGAGGGCTACTACAGGTCTCCAAGGCCGTATCGGACGGAGCGCAGGCCGCTATGAGCGCGGTCAAATTCCTCCGCAAATAATGCTGTTTAATCTCCCCCGCCTGCCGGCGGGGGATTTTTCATTGACAAACGCTGTTCCAACCGTTATAATATTAGTAAATTAGTAATTTAGTAAATTCAAAGGAAGGAGCTTCCCATGGAAAAGCAGCAGCGGCGCAAAGCCGTGGCAGCCTACAAGGCGCGCCGCCAGCAGGGCGGGGTTTTCCAGATCCGCAACACACAGACCGGACGCATCCTGCTGCGCCGCACGCTCGACTTGCGCGGCAGCGAAAACCGCTTCCAGTTCGCGCAGATGACCGGTTCCTGCACCGACCACGCCCTGCAGGCGGACTGGCAAAACGGTGGCTGGGCATTCGTTTTTGAGGTGTTGGAGGTACTGACCCAAAAGGAGACGCAGACCGAAGCCGAATTCAAAAGCGATATTGAAGCGTTGTTCGAGCTATGGCAGGAAAAGCTGGCGGACGCACCGCAATACTGAAAAAGGAAACGCCCCACCTCCCAGTCTTGTTTTTTCCAAAACCGCTTCGACGCTTGCGGTTTTGGAAAAACGGTGCGCTTTCGGGTGAAATTACTGTCTTACTTTGCGGTACGGTGCGTTAAAATACATTGATTGTCTTGTTCCTATACAAAACTTTGAGGGGGAATAGCGCCATTATATTTTTAGGGGAATCCCCCTTGTGCGAGATCCCCAAAAAACGAAATATGTCTCAGAGTTAGATTGCATAGTGGCTTGGAACCTTCAAACAAGTGTTGAGCAGATACGAAACAGAGCAACGTGTGCCCCAAATTGCTCTTGTTCAGTCATTTGCACAAAAATCAAAATTTACACAGATTACTTGCTGGGAGGTTCTTCTGAAAAAGCCACATTTAATCCCCTGTGTGGCCTTGACTGACCGCCTTTTTACAGAATCTTTTTTGATGTCACAGTGCAATTGCAGCTCGATGCTCCATGCCTATCCTGTGTAATCGATTTGATGAACAAACAGGTCCGAAACAGCATTTTCAAGGTGTAAAAGGATGCCGCTCTGCAATGTATTGTGGCTTTGGGATACGTTTAATGTATCACTTGAAGTACGAATTAACGGTACGGCGTATCATCCCAAACAGATTTCTGTGGAAGTGCATGAAGTAGTCCATACCTACATCAACGAAAGGCAGGAATACCGTTCGCATAGTGGAAACTTGGAACCAACAAAGAATGTCAATTTCTAAATCTCCACTTCGTTAAGATTGAAAGTAGCTACTCCATCCCCGCGTATGCAGAGCCTATCATTGGAACATATTTCCTACAGCGCATACAGGTTTCCTTTGATGATATGTCGTGATACTGTCCGCCTCGAATGCTGCTGAGGTGGTCGTCTCCGCCTTATATAAATCTGCAATATCATATACGAATGACAACTGTTTGCCGGCGTAAATAAAGCCACGCCCTGGAGAGCAGCCCAGCGATACGATTGCAGCATGGCACAAGCCATACCATAAGCATCGCATCGGCTTCCGACATCGCTTGATTGACCGGACCCACCATATCACAATCCTGATTTTTGTAGAAACGCTTATTCCACTTAACGCCAGTTATACGGCGGGCAAGCTCATACGCTTTACGTACGCGGATCCCCTCCATGCCGCGAATTTGCTGCAAGGTCAGGTGATCTGTTTTTACTTTTGGGAAGCGGAGTGCGTACATCCGCCTCACCGCCTGCATATGCAGTTCTTCATCCATGAACAGAGCAGATTCTTTGCGCTTCTCATCTCTCCAATTCCCGCCGCATAAAACAGGTAGTTCCTTCACCGCACCAGATCGCCATACATCCATTTTCACAAATTGCACGAACACCGCATGGGTCACGCTTGTTCCCGATCCAAGCAACAAGCAGGTCATGGCTGCAATCGGAATAGGAAGTCCATCTTTTGGAATGGCAATAATAGCAGCATCATTCTGCTCAATAGCAGCATGCTCCAAGTAGAGATATGTAATGCTGTCCCTTAATTTCGGCAGTTCCTGCAAATTTTTCATCCTTGCCTCCGCAACAAAGGCATTCCCATTCCATATGCTTTTCCAGCACCAATGCATTCTTCCGCCTTGCTCCCGCGCATGATTTCCCATCATGTGGACGCTTTCCTTCTCGTTTGCCTGCAACAGATCAAATCCGTATTGCGCCGCCTTGTGCAAGGGCCATTCCAGCCGCCCTGTTTTTTCACGCAGGATCCGTCGGCGGCTGTTTTAATGTCCCTCCGCCGCCACTTTTTAGTTGGGGCAGTCAGAAGATCTCCCCTCCAAATCTGCCCTAATTCCTTTAACCAATCTGTCAGATCCCGTTCGCCGGCAAAAGCCATCCCTGCAGTCAACGCGCTCTGATCTACTGGTGTAGTTGAATACAGGTACTGCGCCGTCATCCCCCGATCAGCACGCAGGCGGTATAGGATTTCAGATTCTTTTCTGCCGCTTTGAAACAGTCCGCTTACCAGACGGCGCATCTGCTGGCAGTCTCCCATCGCCCGTTGAATCGCGCGCACTTGCGGGCGCAAGTCAATTCTTGTCAGATACATCATTCTCCTCCTTGCTATCACGCCGCGCCACACGCGTCTCTGCTCAAATTGACGGCTGCCCATCTCCCCCCTGCCATTCTGGCGCGTCATCAATGTCAAGTTCGACTACTCCGGTTCGCACTCGTAATGCGACGGAAACTGCGCCCCGCCAAACATGCAGATTTTTGGCACGCCGGTATCGTCACGGTTCAAATTGGTCGGCGGATAATTCTTAATCATGTGGATTTCATACAGCATCAGGTATTTTCTCCTCGTATAATGTATTTACAGACAAAGAATGACCGGAAGGACAGCTTCATCATTGCCCAGATCATGCGCTTCGGACAGTTCTTCGTCACGAATCTGTCACTTGTTTTCAGACACCTTTGGCGCTGCCTCCCAAAAAATACTCTCCCAATATCCCACGCCGGAGGAGTTGTTGTCCATTTCCACCCGCATACTCTCTAATCTTCTGGCGAAAGCCAGCCACGGCCGATTAGGAAAAGAGAAAGCTGCGGCAGCCGATTCTTTCGGGGTGAACTTTGCCAAGGACGCTTTTGTATTTCAGAGCCGGCAACTCATTGAACATTGGCGTTTCTGGAGGGACAAATCGTGGAGCTGGAGGCTCAAATATCCTCTCTGCTGAAGCAGACCGGCAGCTGCATCACTACCATTCCTGGCATTTAGGACATCCTTTATTTTGAGCAAAGCTGGAGACATCCACCGCTTTGACGCCCCAACAAGCTGGCTGCCTTTGCCGGGTTGGATGTGCGGGTCACACAGTACGGAGAGTTTATCGGAACCCGGCAGGAAATTTCCAAACGCGGTTCGCCCTATCTCCGGAAGGCTGTCTGGCTTGCCGCCTCAAGGGCGGCTTTTTACGCCCCCGTTCTCTCAGAGTATTATCAATCCCTCCTTGCCCGCGGCAAACACCATCTCACCACCATCTGCTCTGTTTCCAGAAAGTTATGCAACACCATCCACACCATCCTTAAAGAGGAAAGGCTGTGGCAGCCGGTACCACCCAGATACAAAACGTGTCGAATAATACCGAACAATAGCGACAAATAGCGCTTTTCCTGCTTTACACTTTCACTGCCAGTGGACTACTGTAGAGCGCAGTATCCGAACCGCTGTGGAAAGGGCCTATAAGATCAATCCCATCCTGTTGTGCAAGATAGCTGGCTATCCCCTGACCTGTATCCCTACCGCCTCTGAATTTATTGAGATCATCGCTTCTTACATACTGCATCCCTCTCAACCGCAGACTGCTCCGCGGCACCTTATCATACTCTGATCACTTCTCATCTTTCTTTCACCTTTTTCGTACTAACCTCTTAACTTTTTATAGCTGGTCTTTCCCCTCTCGCACCTCCCTTATTTTCGCCTACACATTGATGGGATTTTACCATTATAGTTAATTGTTAAAATTTCCCTAACAGTGCATCCCAACTGATCTGTCTGGTTAATATTTATTTATCATTTCCCAGCTTTATTATTTCAACTCAATCCGCCATTCTTTTCCATACTATAAATGTTCTCAGTTTTTTGAGCATTTCCATGCAGCATCCGTTTGCAAACCATTTATCGTTTGTCAGACATCATCTCACTTCGTATTCCTGACGCTATTTCATATGGCTTTCTTATAATCCAGCAATATAAGAGCGCCCTCAACCAAATCGTTCAGGGCGCTCCGTTTTTCCATATATGCCAATATTGTCACAATTCGTTTATGGTTTCTGTGATCGCCATACGGCGTATCCGTTTGGACGGCGCATAGACCGCTGCGGCCGTCGCACTCAGCACAAACAGCAAAATGATACAAAGCGCCGGCACCGGCAGGCTCCATGTGTGATAGGGGAAATGACTGGTAATCAACTTGTCATACAGCAGCCTGCTCAGCGACAGCCCTGCCGCGCAGCCTATGATACAGCCGGAAAACGCATAGGTAGCCGCTTCCGCCGCTATCATCCCTGTCAACTGTCGCCCGTCCATCCCCACCGCCCGCATGGCGCCATATTGCTTCATCCTTGCGGACACGCTCATGGAAATGCTGTTGACGATATTGAACACGGTAATCAGGGCGATGACTGCCAGGAACCCGTAGATAAACAGGCTGAATGCCCAATAGGTGCTTCGGTCGCCCTCGTCCCGCCTGTCTGTAAATTCGTACCGGCCGTTTACCAGATCACGGATTGCAGCTACATCCTGGTCGGCCGCGCTCTTCGCCACCTGTATGTCGATGATCGCATAATCCCGCATGCCTGTCAGCCGCGTAAAGGTTTCCTCGGAGCAGATGAGGATGATCTCCCCATCCGTCCGGCCGCTGTTGGAAAACGGGCTGTATTTCAGCATACCGGCGATCTCCACCTCGAAACCGCCGAGCTGGATTTTGTCCCCGACATCAAGCGGAACATCCTTATCCCAGATGGCCAGCACATAGCCGCTGTCCCCATATACCTTGGACAGGTCGCTCCCCTTCCGCAGCATATCATCGTCTGGGAGCCAGCCCAGTTGTGACTCGTCATAAGAAATCAGATCCACCGTCGTCTGCTCTGTATCCACATCGAATGCTGCCGGAATATTTTCCGCATACATCCGCCCATACGCATGCGTCACGCCTTCCATGCCGCTGATTGTGTCTACCAGCGCATGGTTCACCGTATTGGAGTAAGCACTACTTGCGATCGTCAGATTGGGCGCGGACAGCGACGTCGGCAGCAGGCACCCCAGCAGTTCCACCAGCACGGAAAAGCACAGGAACAGGATGATGCTGAGTGCGAACGAGCCCGACATCAGGAACAGGTTTTTCTTTGCCGAAACCGCATGGGAAACACCCAGCGAGGACTCGATCTTCAAAAAACGCGCTTTTGCCCTGTGCGGTTTGCGCTTTCCGCCCGCCGCATTGCCGGACACCGCCGCAATCGGCGAAACCCTTGCTGCGCGCTTTGCCGGGGATTGGGCCGCGATCCAAACCGTCAGCACGCCGAGCACCGCACCGCTGACAATGCCGACTGTGCTCACCCCGAACACCGTGATTTCGGAAAATTCGCCGCCGACCAGATACCGCAGCACCGCGTTCAGACCCCACGCGAGACATGTGCCGAGCAGCACGCCGATCGGCACGGCTGTTTTGCACCAGTTCAGCGCCTCCAGCCGCACAAAGCGGACAACCTGCTGTTTGCTCATGCCGACGCAGCGCATCATGCCGAAGAACTGCGTCCGCTGGGCGATCGTGCTGTTCAGGCTGCCCGAAATCATCAGCACGCCTGCGATCAGCACCAGCAGGAACAAAATAATAACCAGCGGATACACGTTTTTCACCAGCGTATTGTCGCTCAGCCCTGCCAGTCCCATGAGGATAAAGTTCTGCTGGACGTCCGCATCCGCCAGACCGCACTGTTCCTTGATCTCCGCGATCGCCTTTTTCATGTTGGCATGGCTGCCAAACTGCACATAATACGAGGCGCTGCCCGTATCGCCGTTATCCTGCATGATCCTGCGGAACGCGGATATGTTCATGAACACGCCGACCTGATCCTCATCCACCAGCAAGGCTGTCGTCTCGCCGCTGCCGTTGTTGTTGGCGTACCGACTGTCGTCGCTGCGAAAGCCCGTTACACGGAATGTATAGCTGCCGGCAGGCGTGTCCAGTTCCATGCTTTCGCCCACCGTCACACCGAGCAGCTCCTTCGCATTCGGTGTGAGGATGGCTGCATCATCCGCCTGCACACTGGAAGCCTCGTCAAAGTATCGCATGATATCTGTTCGGAAGGGTTCTTCGATACCGCACAGGGCAGCCTGCCTGCCGTCGATCGTATATGCCCTGCTCTGATCGAGGTTGACCACATCATACCACGACGCAGCGGCCACATCCGTGCGTGCGCGGATCGTTTCCGCATCGCTTTCCGTGATATTCCGGATCTGGATATGCCAGTTCCCGTGCGTTTCCTTTGTGTGCATGGTCTCGGACTGCACCAGCATATCCGCCATGCTGAAAATCGCCGTGACAAGGAATACCGCAAAGATGATGCAAAGCAGCGTCATGCGGCTTTGCCGCCGGTGCACCTTCGCCGAAATCGGGATCAGGCTGAGATAGCTCCTCATTCCCGGCACCTCCCGAAATCGGTCAGCACGCCGTCGGATACCCGCAAAATCCGGTCCGCGGTCTGCGCAATGCTCCGGCTGTGGGTAATCAGGATAATGGTCTGCTCATAGCTTCTGGAAGCCTGCTTCAACAGGGCAATGACCTCGCTGCTGTTCTGCGTATCGAGGTTGCCCGTCGGCTCGTCGGCAAGGATCAGCGCAGGGCGGGTGATCAGCGCGCGCCCGATCGCCACGCGCTGCTGCTGGCCGCCGGACAGCTGGCTGGGCAGATGATGGCGGCGCTCCTGCAAATTGAGCACGGTCAGCAGTTCTTCCAGATAGGCTTTGTCCGGTTTCCGGTAGTCCAGCAGGACAGGGAATTCGATATTCTGTTCCACGGTCAGCTCTGGGATCAGGTTAAAACTCTGAAAGATAAAGCCGATGTTCCGGCGGCGGAAAATCGTCAGGCTGCGCTCCTTCATGGAGAAAATATCCCGGCCATCGATCCATACCTTGCCGGAGGTCGGCGTGTCCAGCGCACCGATCAGGTTGAGCAGCGTGCTCTTGCCCGAGCCGGACTCCCCGACCACGGCGACAAATTCGCCTTTGGGAACCGTGAAGCTCGCATTTTTCAATGCATGTACGGCAACTTTGCCGCTCCCATAGGTTTTGCAAACGTTTTGCACCTCTAATAGATCCATTCGGTCTCACACCTCTTTCTGATTCGGTATAGAAAGAGTACCACGCGCGCCCTACTGCCGGATGACACACAGCCTACAATTTTGTAGGAATCAGAAAATTCATGGTAAAGGTCGTGCCGGCGCTCAGCTCGCTGTCCACCTCGATGGTGCCGTTATGCGCTTCCACGATCGCCCTGGTCAGCGCAAGCCCCAGCCCGATCCCCTGCGTATCCTTGGAAAAGCGGCTGCGGTAAAAGCGCTTGAAAATATGCGGCAGGTCCTCCGGGTGGATGCCGCTGCCGTTGTCGCGCACCACGATCTGGACAACCGACGCAAATGCCCGCCATGTGATGCGGATTTCATCACCTTGGGCGGTATGGTCCAGGGCGTTTTTCACGAGATTGCCGACCGCTTCCATCAGCCAGTTCCGGTCGCACCACAGCGTTGCCGCATCATCACCGGACAAGATCAGCGTTTTCCCCTCCTGCGCTGCTCGATAAGCAGACTGTGTTTCGATCCTGCCCATCATTTCGGATATGTTGTGCTCCGCCTTTTCAATCACGATCGTTCCCGCGTCCAGTTTGGTGATTTTGAGCAGGTTCTGGACCAGTGTTTCGATCCGGTCGAGTTCCTGTTCGGAGAGGGACGCAAATTCCCGGATGGTTTGTGCATCGTCTGCATCTTTCTGTATAATGCCGTTAAAGATATTCAGCGCAGCCAGCGGGGTTTTCAGCTGGTGGGAAATATCCGAAATGGTATCCTTCATAAACCGTTTGGAGCGTCTCTCGTTTTCGGCGTGGGCGTTCAGGACAGCGACAAGCGAGTTGACCTCGTGGAACAGGCGGTACAGTTCGCCTTCTTCGTCGCATTCGATCCGGGCGTTCCGGTTCCCCGCGATATAGTCTTTGATCTGCGCCGCGGCGTTTTCGATCATCCTGCTCTGCGCCCGGAAATACAGATACAGCGCAGCGAAAACAGCAATCCCCATGCCGGCACACGACAAAAGCGCATAAACCGCCGCATGCTGTAATTCCATCCCAGCACAGACGACAGAAAAGATGGAAAATGCAGCGATTATCAGCAGCACTGCATAGAGCAGCCGCTTGATTTTCCGGTTCACCAGTATTTTCATCACGCATCCCGCCCCGCTGTATTCCACTTATAGCCCATCCGGCGGACAGTCACGATGTTTTGCGGATTGGCAGGGTCGTCCTCAATTTTCGTGCGCAGCCGGCGGATATAGACCGTTAGGGTGCTGCTGTCGATATAGTTTTCCTCGCAGTCCCACAGCCTGCCCAAAATCTGCTCCGGCGAAAGCACGATGTCTGGGTTCTCCATGAACAGGCACAGCAGCTTGTATTCGCTGGCCGTCAGGTCGATCGGTGCCCCGTTTTTATAGACCTCCCGCTTGAGCTGCAACACCTTGATGCCGTTGGAGTTGAGTTCCGGCTCGGTCCGGCTGAAGTTTTCGCTCCGGCGAAGTAGCGCATTGACGCGGGAAAGGAATACCGCCAGCTTGAAAGGCTTGGTAATATAATCGTCGCCGCCGATGTCCAGCCCCATGGTGATGTCGGTCTCCTCGTCCGCCGCGGTCAGGAACATGACCGGCACCCTGGATGTTTCCCGGATCTTCCTGCACAGATCATAGCCCGAGCCGTCCGGAAGTGCCACGTCCAGAATGACCAGATCATAGGTTCCATCCTGCCACAGTTGTTCCGCTTCCATGCTGGTTCGCGCGATGTCGATCTCATATCCCTGCTTTTTCAGGGCAAATGACAGGCCGCCGATCAGACTCAGGTCGTCTTCTACAAAAAATATCCGCTTCATTGGCTGCTACCATCCTTATCCAATATCCTCCGCCTTTTCATTATACCGCTTCCGTTGGATAATACAACGAACGCGCTTTTACAACGCCGCGGCAGTCTCAGCCCCCAATGTCCACGCGATCCGCTTCAGTCCCGTCCCCAATCCCTCGAATCCCACGCACCGGCCCCGGACGGGCGTTCACGGAATAATCCAGCAAGGGCTGCGCCTGGCAGCTGGTATCCAGCCACAGATCGAGTGCCAGCACATCCTCCCACACCCGATTGAGAAACGCCACTTCCCGCCGGCCATGGGTGCGGGTGGCATACGGCTCCCCCGCCTGACCGAGATACTCCTCAATCCGCGCTGCCGGAAAACCGGCGGCTGTGAGGCTGTCCGTCAGCCCGATACGGAACAGTGCGGGGATATCCGCCCACTGAAAGGGCATCGCATCATAGCGCACGAATGCATAGCGGCTGTGACAATGGACCACGAGCAAGCATTTCCTGCCCCGCAGATCTATCACATGCAGATCCCAGCAAAAGCGCCGGTCCGTCTGTGTGCCGTAGTCGGGCGCTTTCATTTTCAGGAATCGCTGCAGGGGGAAGGTCAGTCCCAGTTCCATTTCACTTCACCTCATGGGGCATGCTGATTTTTCTCCGTCCGAATCCGGTCGGCCGCGCGTTCCGCTGTCCGTACAAACCGCTCCACATCCGGACAGGGCGACGTGGCATAAAGCAGGCCGTATGGAACAGCGTACTCCCACTCCACCGGAAGCGAGACCAGTCCCGGGTGGACATCCTGCCAGCATTCCAGCGTAAGTAGCGCATGCCCGGTTTCTGCGCAGCGGTTGAACACGGAAATATCGTAAAACCGAGGGGTGTCCTCCACCTGGATCTGCGGATGGTTCTTTCGCAGCTCCGCGCGCAGCCTGTCGTTAAGGCCTGAATCCCCCGCCTTCACCATCATCAGGGTCTGCCCATGCAGGTCGGAAAGCGTCAGCCGCTTCTTTGCGGCCAGAGGATGCTCCCGCCGTACCGCCACCATGCATTTATAGGTACCCAGCGCCAGAAAACTGCATTGGTCTAGCCACGCGCGGGAGTCGCACACCCCCACAAGGAAGTCGAACTTCTCTCCCAGTCTGCCAATTTCGGCAAGGATACCCTGATGGTCGTCCTCAAAAGGGACCAGATGGAGCTTGTAGCCGGGGAACGCCCGATTGACCTGGTACCACAGATCCATGAACGGTTTGGCAGGGTTGAGCAGCGAGGTCCCCACGCAGAAGGTGGTTTCCGCATCGGCTGTCGCAGCCCGGGCGCTGTCCACCGACCGTCTTGCGTAGTCCTGTAAAAACCTCGCATCCCGCGCAATCATTTCCCCTGCCGCGGTAAGGCGCACGCCGTGCGGGGTGCGTTCGAGCAGCCGCAAATCCAAATGCGCTTCCAGCACGTCCATCTGTTTCATCACCGCCGTGGCTGAAATAAACAGCCGCTTGGAGGCACTGGTAAAGCTGCCGCAGTCTGCCACCGTCAGGAAGGTAGTAAGTAATGGGTTGAGCATAGCCCCTCCTTATGTATTAACAATAGGTTGATACCATGCTAACACATTGGAGATTCCCCGTCAAGGCTGCCGCTGGTACAATAGCGGAGGACGAACAATTGGCCACCACTCCCACAGAGCACTTGCTCTCCCTCCCCCGGCATCATCGTCACGCCTCTGGAGCTCGACGAATTTAATGGCCCGTGCGGGGATTTTTATAAGAACATGTTCACCAACTGCCCGGCAGACCGCCCCGGCACATCGGGCGAGGTGACGGGTGTGGCCGAGCTGCTCATCGGCAGCCGCAGCGCTTTCATCACCGGCGCGGACTTTCTGGTGGACGGCGGCGCGACCGCCCCTGTATTTTTACGGACCGCTCAAAACATAATTACATCGATCAAAACAGGAGGAAACACCATGGATTATGTAACATTGAACAACGGGGTCAGGATGCCCCAACTAGGCTACGGCGTATATCAGGTGGCCGCGGCTGAAACCGAACGGTGCGTGGCCGACGCTATCCGCGTGGGCTACCGCTCCATCGACACCGCCCAGGCCTACGGCAACGAGCATGGCGTGGGCGACGCCTGGCGCAAGAGCGGCGTCAGCCGTGACGAGCTGTTCCTCACCACCAAGGTATGGATCGCCAACGCCGGCGAGAAAAAGGCTGCTGCTTCCATCGACGCCTCCCTGCAAGCCCTTCAGACCGATTATGTGGACCTGCTGCTCATCCACCAGCCCTTTGGGGATTACTACGGTACCTATCGGGCGATGGAAAAGGCCTACCGCGACGGCAAGGTCCGCGCGATCGGCGTGAGCAATTTCTACCCCGACCGCTTTATCGACCTGACCACCTTTGCCGAGGTAACGCCCGCGGTCAACCAGGTGGAGACCCATGTATTCCAGCAGCAGAAGGTCGCCCGTGAGGTGCTGGCAAAGCATCATACCCAGATCGAATCCTGGGGTCCCTTTGCCGAGGGCCGGAACCAGATGTTCACCAACCCCGTCCTGACCGAGATCGGCGCCAAATACGGCAAAACCGTAGCCCAGACCGCGCTGCGCTTCCTGCTCCAAAGCGGTGTGGTAGTCATTCCCAAGTCTGTCCACGTCAAGCGGATGGAGGAAAACTTCCACGTATTTGACTTTACCCTGAACGAGGACGACATGGCCGCTATCGCCGCCCTGGACACTGCTGAGAGCGCGTTCTTCTCCCACTATGATCCGGAGACGGTGGAATGGTTCATGTCGCTGATGCGATGAGCGTTATTGGAAAGGAGCAGTTCCGCGTGACAAGGCCGTATATTTTCTGCCACATGATGACCTCTCTGGATGGGAAGATCATGGGCAATTACATGAACCATCCTGCCGCCGCAGAAGCCGGCGAAGCCTTTTACCGCATCGCCTTTGGTGAAAAGCCCTATTACCGGCACCAGGGCTGGCTCTCCGGACGGGTGACCACTGATGACAACTTCACCTTTTATGAAAAGCCCGCGCTGGAGGAGAACGCGCTCCCCGTGCCGGACGGGGATTTCGCGGCCCAGCCGGACTTCGGTATGTACTATGTGTCCATCGATCCTGCCGGCCGCCTGGGCTGGAAGGATGCCGTGTTGCACTACGAAACGACCACCGCCCATGTGATCGAGGTGTTGACCGCACGGGCGTCCAACACCTACAAGTCTTTCCTGCGCAGGCTGGGGATTTCTTACATTATCGCCGGAGAGGAAACGCTTGACGCGACCCTGGCTCTGCAAAAGCTGCGCGCGCTGTTCCACATAAATACACTGATGCTGGGCGGCGGCGCGGTACTCAACTGGTCGTTTATCCAAGCCGGCCTGTGCGATGAGGTGAGCGTGGTCATTGCGCCCTGCGCCGATGGTTCCGCCAGCGCCCAAACCCTGTTTATGGAAAAGCCGGGCATCAGCGACGACACTGCCGCAGGCTTTACCCTGCTGGAAGCCAAATCCCTCCCCGGCAGCGCCGTATGGCTGCGCTATAAGGTGGAACGGCAAGGTATACCCCAAGGATGACCATCCCGCACGGTACGCTTCCAGCATCTGGGATGGTATATGCACCCATAAATAATTTGGTAAAACCACAGGGAAAGCGTCAAGGCTATACGGCCTTGGCGCTTTGTTCATTTTGCTGTTTTCCTCCGGTCGTCCCCCATCGGCCGCTCTTTCCGGTTTACACGCCGCTGTCTTCCCGCTTATCCAGCGGACTGGTCATGCGTGATGCTCTGAACAAATTGCGCTGCGGTGGGTGTGAGGTCGTTCAAATCGTTGGCGAACAGGCCAATCTCAAAAGTGATTTCCAGATTAACCGGATATTTCGCATGCCCTGCCGCCAGCGTTTCCGTCATATATTCCGATTCCAATACCGTCCCGCACCATATTGATCGCGGTTTCCGCAGCCTGCACCTGAAGAACCGCGTCGCAGGCATCGGCTGGCGGATATGGTCCAAAATCGTTTCATATTTTATCCTGGGCGCATCCTCCGGCATCGGCTGTGAAACCACCCGATATTTCGCGGAACACGGCGGGCGTGTCATCGCCACCATGCGTAATCCGCAAAAGGCCGGCAGTCTTTCCCGCAGTAAAAAAAGCAGGTCGGGGAAAACCATCCCCGGCCTGCTTCTTATTGTGCGTTTTTCGCCTTGTATGCCTCGCCCCAGTTCCACATGACATCCAGAACCGGCTTGAGGCTGTATCCCAGGTCGGTCAGCGTATACTCCACATGGGGCGGCACCTCCGCAAAAACCCTGCGGGTCAACAGTCCAGTCGCTTCCATCTCCCGAAGCTGCGCGGTAAGGACCTTCTGCGTTACATGGCCGATGGACCTTTTCAGCTCTCCAAACCGTTTTGTTCCCGGCATCAGGTCACGGAGGATCAACACCTTCCATTTATCGCTGATGAGGGTAAGCGTCGTTTCCACAGGGCAGGCCGGCAGTTCCCTTACAGGCTTCCGGCTCACCGGCTTCTCGGCTTCCATCCGTATCCCTCCCTTAGTATCCAAATGGTAACTATGGCACAATATTGTACTTACTTTACAGCAGGGCTGTATGGAAGTATTATAATAGCAGCGGAAGCAAAAAGCAACCCATTCCCACAGAAAACAGTTTGGAGGTCAAAAAAATGAACGAAGTTGTAACATTCCTGATCGAGAATCCGGTGCAGTATCTGGCCACCGTCGGACGGGACGGGAAGGCCAAGTGCCGCCCCTTTATGTTCGCTGGGGAGATGGACAGCAGGCTGTGGTTCTGCACCAACAATCAGAAAGAGGTCTACAAGGATATGCAGGCCAATCCCTGTGTGGAGATCAGCGTCTCCAGCCCCACCTACGCCTGGATCCGCCTGAACGGCAAAGCGGTCTTTGAGGACAGCCTGCCCGCTAAGGAGATGTGTCTCCAAAACCCCATCGTCAAGAGCCAGTACCAAACCGCTGACAACCCCATTTTCGAGGTATTCTATCTGGCCGGTACGCACGCTGTGATCGCTGATTTTTCCGGCAACCCACCGCGGGAATATGACCTGTAAGCCTGCGGACAGCCCTCGGAAGCCGGTCCAAGCCGCCCCGCACAAGCGCTGGCGGCTTGGGCCGCGCGTCCGTTTTCCGTAACCGCCTTTCCGCTTTCACTAGGAGACCGCGCAATGACAACGCAAGAGATTTTGACAACCCTTCAGGCGGACATCCATTCCACTGTGTTCGCCACCCTGGATACGCACGGCCTGCCCCAGACCTGTGTGATCGACCTGATGCTGGCGGATGCCGCGGGTCTTTATTTCCTGACCGTCAGGGGCAAAGCCTTTTACACCCGCCTGACGGCAAAGCCTTTCGTAGCGTTCACCGGCATAAAAGGCCGCGATACGCTTTCCACCTTGGCGATTTCCCTGCGGGGTGCGGTGCGCAGCATTGGAAAGGAACGTCTGGCGGAGATTTTTGAGAAAAACCCTTATATGGCCAAAATCTATCCTACGGAAAAAGCTGTGACGCGCTGGAAGTCTTTCGGATTTACAAAGGCGAGGGGGAGTATTTTGACCTGGGACAGCTTCCTCCCTATCGCCAGTGCTTTTCCTTTGGCGGCGGGGCCGCACGGAAAAGCGGATACTGCATCGATCCGGACAAGTGTATCGGCTGTCAGGGGTGCCGCATCGTCTGTCCGGCGGGCTGTATCAGCGCTTCGTTTCCCCGCAGCATCGACACCGCGCACTGTCTCCATTGCGGCAACTGCTACCGCATCTGTCCGGCTGGGGCGGTGGAGCGGCGCGACGGGTAAGCCTTTCGCAGAAGCAGGTCGTACACGGTGCGATAACCGACATTTCGGATAAGATGGCAGGGGGATATCACCCGCCTGAACGCAGACGCCATTGTAGACGCGAACAATAGCGGTCTGCTTGGCTGCTTTGTCCCCTGCCACGGGTGCATCGATAACACCATCCACTCGGCGGCGGGCCTTCAGCTCCGAGATGATTGCCACCATCTGATGGAGCAGCAGGGCCGTCCGGAACCCGCAGGGCGGGCCAAGCTGACAAAAGGCTACAACCTGCCCGCCCGCTATGTGCTGCACACCGTCGGCCCCATCATACAGGGCCGTGTGACCCGACGCGATCGGGAGCGGCTGGCCGCCTGCTACCGCGCCTGTCTGGAACTGGCGGCGGCGCAGTCCCTGGAAAGCGTGGCGTTCTACTGCATCTCCACGGGAGAATTCCGCTTCCCCCATCCGGAGGCGGCGGCTATCGCAGTCCGCACGGTCAAAGCATTCCTGCAAACACCTACTTCCATCAGAACGATAATTTTCAATGTTTTCAAGGATATTGACGCAAACCTCTACCGCAGTCTGCTCTGAACCGTTTGCGCAGATACGGCGGGCCTGACCTATTCCGGCCAGCGCTTCGAAAAACACTTCGGGGATTTCATCCGGAAGTATGGCATCCGCGATATGTATACCAGCGGCTTCTATCCTTTCGGAACGCCGGAGGAATATTGGGCCTGGTGGAGCCGCCACATCATGATCAACCGCTACGAAAGGGCTCCGAAACCGGTCTATGACACGCTGCTGCGGCTGGTGAGCGGCAGGGACTACTTTGTGCTGACCACCAACGTGGACCATCAGTTCCAGCTTGCCGGATTTGATAAAGAGAGGCTGTTCTATACTCAGGGGGACTACGGCCTGTGGCAGTGTTCAAAGCCCTGCTGCCAAAAGACCTGGGACAATGAAGAAACCGTCCGCCGCATGGCCGCCGAACAAAAGGATATGCGTGTGCCGGCGGAGCTGCTCCCCCGCTGTCCGGTGTGCGGACGGCCCATGTCCATGAACCTCCGCTGCGATCAGACCTTTGTGCAGGACAGCGGCTGGTATGCCGCCGCCGAGCGATATGAGCGCTTTCTCCATCAGCACGAGAGGCTGCGGGTGGTGTATCTGGAATTAGGCGTGGGCGGCAATACGCCGGCCATCATCAAATACCCCTTCTGGCGCCTGACCGAGCTTGGCGAGCCCGCTCTCGGACTGCACAACATAGACATGCTGCTCCTACAGGTTTTTGGCCGTAGGAGCCAGCCGGCCGGCCGCTAAAACCGCTTCCAGCCGGTCCTTTTCCACCGCCCGTCCGTCAAATTTTTTGCATGAATACCGTTTTTTGACCGCTTCAAAAAATCCATTTTGTATGTTTCCCTGCAAGGCTTCCTGCCCATACAGCGCCTGTGCGGATGGGTTTTTCTGTTTCTCCGGAGACGACTGCGCCGCTCCGCACCTCAATAGGATAAGCCGCGTTTTCCGAAATGTAAAATACCTGTGTTTCATGGCTCGTGATTCATTTTCCGTATTTCTGTTTTATGCCGGTCTGACAAACTGTAAAAAGGCGCGAACCGCCCGCGCCAGAACCACTCCGTTATGCAGCACATCATAATTGGCGCAGAAATCCTTTTCTTTCTCATATTCTCCCGACCATGCCGCCAGGGGCGCATGAACCGGCGTATCGATGTGTATGGTCACGCCCCTTGTCCCGACCAGATCGCCCTGCCGGATGCAACGCGCTCCCGCCAGCGAGTGTTCCCTTTGGAGCAGAGCGCCCTTCCGTTCCTTTGTCTGATGCGGATGTACGCATAGCGCGCGGCATGGAACAGCTCCAAAAACAGCCCCATATCCATCGCTTTCCCTCCTGCCCTTATCATACCGCGGCACGTGGTCAAACGCAATAGAGCGCACCCCCGCGAAGCCGGAAAGGGCGTGCCGCCTGGCGGCACGCCCTTTTTCTGCCTGTCCCGTCCAGCTCTCTGCGGCGTCGGTATTTATCCCAGATACGCCTGGAAAAATTCCGTCAGCTTGTCGAACGGGATGGCGTTTTTGCCGCCGCCGTCGTACAGGTCGGTGTGGACGGTATCGGGCAGGAGCAGCAGCTCCTTGTTGTCCGCGTAGGGACTGCCCTCGACCATGGCGGCGTATGCGTCCCGACTGAAGTAGCAGGAGTGCGCCTTTTCGCCGTGTACCAGCAGCACCGCGCTGCGAATTTCGCTACTGTACTGCAAAATCGGCTGGTTTAAGAATGACATGCAGCCGGTCACGTTCCAGCCCCCGTTGGAGTTGAGCGAGCGGGGATGGTAGCCGCGCGGCGTTTTGTAGTAGTCGTAGTAGTCCTTGACAAAGAAGGGCGCGTCTGCGGGCAACGGATCAACCACGCCGCCGCCGAGCGCATAAGCGCCGTTTTTGCAGTCCTCGAGCCGCTGGGCGTTGAGGGCCTGCTTTTTGGCGTAGCGCGCGTCGGCCGAATCCTCGGCATCAAAATATCCATTGGCGTTCACGCGGGCCATATCGTACATGGTCGCGGCCACGGTAGCCCGCACGCGGGTGTCCAGCGCGGCCGCGTTGAGCGCCAGCCCGCCCCAGCCGCAGATGCCGATAAGGCCAATCCTGTCCGCGTCCACATCCTCCCGCAGGGAGAGGTAATCGACCGCGGCCTGGAAGTCCTCGGTATTGATGTCTGGCGAGGCCATGTAGCGGGGCGCGCCGCCGCTCTCGCCGGTGAACGAGGGGTCAAAGGCCAGCGCCACAAAGCCGCGCTCGGCCATGGTCTGGGCATACAGGCCCGCGGCCTGCTCCTTGACCGCGCCGAACGGCCCGCACACTGCGATCGCCGCCCTCTTGCCCTGCCCATCCTTGGGGACGTACACGTCGGCCGCGAGCGTGATGCCGTAGCGGTTGCAGAAGGTGGCCTTGCTGTGCGCGACAGACGCGCTCTGCGGGAAGGTCTTATCCCATTCCTGTGTCAGATGCAGTTCTTCCATGAGGGTATCTATCCTTTCGTTATGGCCGGAAATGTTAGTACCAGTCGTGTTTTTCGTTGCGGTCCAATACTTTGATCTGCACCAGCTCCTCGTCGGTCAGCGCAAAGTCGAACAGCTCGGTGTTCTCCCTGATGTGGTCGGGGTTGCTCGAGTCCTGAATGACCACCACGCCCTTTTGCAGGCTCCAGCGCAGGATAACCTGAGCGGAGGGCTTGCCATGCAGGCTGTACATACCAAGCCGTAGATGGGCATTTCGTAGCCGCTGTTCAGGGTGACGCGGCGGGTGTCAAAATCAAACCGGCTGCTCTCGGCCGCAGCAGGGGTATGGGAGTATCCAGACCTCCCATCCAATCCTCTGGAACATCCCCGCGCAGGCGCTCAGGGTCAGGCTGTAGGCCAGCAGCTGGGACAGCCGGCGTTTTTTCACAGCGTTTCCTCCTTTCGGAGGGGCCGCAGAATGCGGGCGGGTACGCCGCCCACCACCATCCCGGCGGGTACGTCGCGCGTGACCACCGCACCGGCGGCCACAATGGCCCCGTCCCCAATGGTCACGCCCGGGGTAATGGTCGCATTCGCGCCGATCCACACCCGCTTGCCGATGACGATGGGCTGGGGGATGAGCTCATCGCGGCGGGCAGGGTTCTCGTTGTGGTTGAGCGTGGCCAGCACCACGTTGTGACCAATGAGCGCCCCGTCCCCGATGGTGATGCCGCCCTGGTCCTGGAAATGGCAGCTCGTGTTGATGAACACGTTCTTGCCGACCGTGATGTTCTGGCCGTAGTCGGTGTAAAAGGGCGGGAACAGGCAGAACCCCTCACCCACCGGTTTGCCGGTGAGTTCGGAAAACAGCCGCGCGACCTCCTCCGGCTCGTGGTAAGAGAAGTTGAGTTCTGCGCTCAGCTTCATGGCGCGTTGAGACGCGACGCGCATGTACTGGTAGACGGGCAGGCCAGCCCGTTTTGCCTGTTCTTCGATTTTTGTCTCGTGCATTAGTTACTTCCTTTCTGCGCGGAATGTCTCGCTGTACTCAAGCTGGTAAATCAGGTAATCCAAACAGTCGATTCTCCGCTGTTCCGCATGGCAGCGCTCGAGCAGAAGGCACCGGTGTCTGGCCAACAGCGCCGCCCCTTCGCCGTGCCTTCCGCACTCGAACAGCCGCCAGAATTCCCGGGCGAGCGCCTCCCCGCAGCCCGCGTCCAACAGGTTCTGCATCACGCGCCGCCGAAGTTCCTGCTCCTTCATAATCTCGCTCCCTTTCCCTGATTTGAGTATAAACCGCCGGACAACAAATAGCAAATATATATAAAGAATACATTATCATTCTTGAAAGATATAATAAGACATGCTATACTACCCACAGAAGGAGGGATCGCATGGACATTCGGGTTTTGGAATATTTTCTCGCAGTCGCGCGGGAACAGACCATTTCCGGCGCTGCGATGTCGCTGCACATGACCCAGCCCCCCTGTCCAAGCAGCTCATGGAATTGGAGCGCGAGTTGGGCAAGCAGCTTTTCCTACGCGGTAAGCGTCGTATCACGCTGACCAAGGAGGGGATGCTGCTGCGCAAGCGCGCCGAGGAAATCGTCTCGCTGGTGGAAAAGACCAAGGCTGAGGTCAGCGCGCCGGACGAGGGCATCAGCGGCGACCTGTACATTGGCGGCGGGGAAACCGAGGGCATGCGGCTGATCGTACAGACTGCCCAGCAGGTCCAGCGCCGGTATCCGGCCATCCGCTTCCATTTTTCCAGCGGGGACGGTTATGATGTGACCGACCGGCTGGACCAGGGGTTAATCGACTTTGGTACGCTCATCGAACCGTTCGACATGGGCAAATACGACTACCTGCGCCTGCCCAGTCCGGATACCTGGGGACTTCTGATGCGCAGGGATCATCCACTGGCGCGGCTGACGCGCATCCGTCCGGAGGACCTGCCCGGCGTCCCGCTCATCGCCTCCCGCCAGTTAGAGGGGGAGGACGGGCTTTCCGGCTGGCTGGGCTACGGCTATGAAAAGCTGCGGGTGGTGGCCACCGGCAATCTGGTCAACACACTCGTCCTGGCCGTGGAGGAGGGCATGGGCTGCCTGTTCACGCTGGACAAGCTGGTGGACCTGTCGGGCAGCCGCAGCCTGTGTTTCCGCCCGCTCGAGCCGCGGCTCGAATCCTGGATGTATCTGGCTTGGAAAAAATACCAGGTGTTCACCCGCGCGGCCGAGGTGTTTGTGCGCGAGCTGAAGCGCGGCCTTTCCACCGCACCGACCTGAGGCGGATTCTCATATTTTTCTGATTGGGGCTTGACGCACCACCCTGGTCGGCTGATATAATAAAGTGTAATGTATACTGTATCCGGAAGCAGGTTCGATCGTATGCGATCCGGCGGCTGTGGACCGGTGCCAGAAGGCAGGCCGGTCCCATAGCCGCCATTGAATCCCCATCAGAGGAGGCAGACCAATGAAAAAACAACAGTCCCGCCGCGTGCTGGTTCTGGACGGACAGGGCGGAGGCATGGGGGCGCAGCTTATCCGCCTTCTGGCGCCCGTTTTGCCGCAGGACTGCGTGCTGCGCTGTGTCGGCACCAATGTTCTCGCCACAAACGCGATGCTCAAGGCTGGGGCGGCGCAAGGGGCGACCGGTGAAAACGCCGTTATCTACAATGCCGCCCGCGCGGATTTGATCCTCGGCCCGATCGGCATTATCCTGGCAAACGGCATCATGGGCGAGGTTTCGCCCGCCATGGCTTCCGCAGTATCCGGGGCAGAAGCCCCTAAAATCCTGATCCCCTCTTCGACCTGCGGCATTTTTGTCGCGGGGACGGAGGACCGCCGGCTTGACGAATACCTCCAGCGCGCGGCGGAGCTGGCGGTGCGGGAGCTGTCCCCATGAGCCTGTCGTTTGCAAGCATCCTGCAGTTCCATAGAGAGCGCTATCCCGCGATGCAGCCGCAGGATTTCGGCAAGCTGGCGTATCAAAGCGAATTCGGGCCGGAGCATCTGGTCTCGGACCGGACCGCGGTCCAGCAGGCGCTTTTCCGCGAGTGGGAGACGCTTGCCCCGGATGTCTGCGCCCCCGCGCCCGATCCGCTCGGGAACGGCCTGTCACGCTTCCATCTGGATTACCGGTTGGGTACGGCATCGACGGTCCCCCTGTTGGCCGATCTGCTCCTCCGCACGGCCGCCGCGCACCACGGCTCCGCAGACGGGCTGGCGCGGCGGCTGGGCGCCCTCTCCCCCCTGCCGGTCCCCGGCATGGCGGACTGGGTGGCAGCCTACCGCGCTCAGGGCTGCCCGCCGCCCCGCCACAGCGAGGCGTTCCGCGCCGCCTACCGGCCGCATTACCGCTTGCTTCGCACCTCCTACGCGGGCTACTTCCCCGCCCTTTTGTCGGTACAGCGGCTGACGCAGAGCGGCAGACCCGCTATCGTTGCGGTCGACGGCCGCTGCGGCAGCGGCAAAACCGGCTTCGCACGGCTCCTGCAGGAGCTGTTCCCCTGCCGCGTGGTACATATGGATGATTTTTACCTCCCGTTTGACCAGCGCCCGCCGGATTGGGCGGAGCAACCGGCTGGGAATATGGATCTCTCGCGGTTCCGCGAGGAGGTCCTGGTTCCGCTCCGCGCCGGCGGCAGCGCCATATACCGGCCGTATTCCTGCCAGACCGGACAAATGCTCGCGCCGGAAACGCTTGCGCCCGCCCCTCTTACCATTGTGGAGGGGAGCTATTCCCTGCATCCGTCGCTATCCGGCTTTTATGACCTGCGGCTGTTCCTGACCTGCTCGGGCGAAGCCCAGGCCCGCCGTCTGCAGGCGAGGGAGGGCGCGCACTACGCCGCGTTTCAGGAACGCTGGATCCCCTTTGAGGAACGGTATTTCCAGCGGTACCGCGTTGCCTCCGGCAGCGACATGATGCTCGACACGAGCGCGTTCTTCCTTTGACGCACCCCGCCACGAAGGCGGTTTTATCCCCCGCGCTCCGTAAAAAAGCCATGAAGGCCCCGCCCTCAGAAGAGGCGCATATCCAGACTTTTGATAAGGAGTATCCCCGCTATGAAACAAAAAACATCCAAACAGCGCATTTACGACCTGATCCTCGCCGCACTGTGCATGGCCCTCGGCATCGTCCTTCCGTTTTTCACCGGACAGATCCCGCAAATCGGCGGCATGCTGCTGCCCATGCATCTGCCGGTCCTGCTCTGCGGCCTGCTCTGCGGCTGGCAGTACGGCGGCCTGGTAGGCTTTGTCCTTCCGCTGCTGCGGTATGCCATGTTCGGTATGCCGCCAATCTTCCCGACCGGCATCGCCATGGCCTTTGAACTGGCCGCCTACGGCATCATCGCCGGCTACCTGTACAACCACTCCCGCTGGCAGTGCGTCATATCGCTGTACCGCTCTCTGATTGCGGCGATGATCGGCGGGCGTATCGTATGGGGTGTTGTCCGTGTGCTGCTCACCGGCGTGAGCGGCGAGCCGTTTACCTGGCAGCTGTTCCTGTCCGGCGCGTTCCTGACCGCCATCCCCGGCATCATCCTCCAGCTTGTTTTCATCCCCGTACTTATGGTCGCCCTCGACCGCACGGGCATGGTGCGTTTCCGTCGGGAAGATAAAACCGCGGAAACCGTCCAAAGCTGATCCCCCCAATCAAAAAGGGACGTCTTGCAGACGTCCCTTTTTGTATATCCCGAGCTTCTTTTGCGGGCCTGTCACCCGCCCAAAAATGCTGCCAGACGCGGCGCATCGGCCAGGGTGCGCAACACGAAATGCGCGCCCGCCTCACGGAAGCGGCGCGCGGCTTCACGACAGCGCGTCTCCCGTTCCTCCGGTGGAAGCGCGCTAAACTCCTCCTCGCTCAGGCCGAGCGCCGAACTGCCTTCGATTACGCCGGCCGTCCAGACGCCCGCGTTGACGCCCTCCTGCATATCGGACACCGTATCGCCGATCTTGAGTACATTTTTCACTGAGGAGACGCCCAGCCGCCGCATATTCTCAAAGATCATGTACGGATAGGGACGCCCCAGGCCGCCGACGCTGTCCGGACTGAGCCAGAGATCAGGCGCGTAGCCCTGCCGCGCCGCACACGGCGCGACAATCTCCATCATCGCATCTGTGTAGCCGGTCGTCGAGCCGATCCTGACGCCCATATCCCGCAGCGCGGCCGCCGCTTCGCAGACGTGCGGCTTGGGTGCGGTGAACTGCTCCAGAATGGAAAGCAGCCCAGGCTCGAACTGTGCGTAAATCGCTTCCACATCCGCCTCTCCTGCCTTCCGGCCGTACACCTGCCGCCAGGCCCGCGCGATACGTTCCATCCCCAGCATTGTCCGGATATGGTCCTTTTTCAGCAGCCCCATGGGAGTACGCGTCTCCTCCATGGTCGGCTCGATGCCGAACTGACGGAACGCTTCGATAAAGGCCTGTACCGGCGCGAAGCAGCCGTAGTCCACGGTCGTACCCGCCCAGTCAAAAATCACCGCCTGTATCATGCAGTCTCCCCTTTCCTCTCACGCAGAAAATCATAAATAATCGCGGCCAGCTTTTCGATATCCTCCTCGTAAACCTCGCCGATGGTGCCAATACGGAACGTATCCCGCTCGGTCAGCTTGCCGGGATAGATCGCATAACCGCGCGCCTTGATGTACTGGTAGAATTCCGGAAAACGGAACGAAACACCCGCCGGATAGCAAAACGTCGTGATGATCGGCGACTGGTGCTCCGGCCCGATGTAGGTGGCAAAGCCGAGCTGCCGCATGCGCTCGATCAGCAGGCGGTTGTTGGCCGCGTAGCGGCGGTGGCGCGCCGGAATGCCTCCCTCCTCCGCCAGCTCCTCCAGCGCTTTGGAAAACGCCAGCACAACATGTGTCGGCGAGGTGTAGCGCCATTTGCCGTCCCGTTCCATGCCGCGCCACTGGTCGAGCAGGTTGAGCGACAGCGAACGCGCCTTGCCCTCGCTGGCCAGCAGGGCGGCACGCCGGCAGAGGATGAAAGAGAACCCCGGCACGCCCTGGATACACTTGTTCGCGCTTGAAATCAGAAAGTCAACGCCCCAGTCTGCGACCGGAATTTCCACGCCGCCGAACGAGCTCATCGCGTCCACGATGAATGTACGGCCCGCCGCCTTGACCACGGCGCCGACGGCCTGGATATCGTTCAGGATGCCGGTCGTGGTTTCACTGTGTACCATAGCCACATGCGTAATGGACGGGTCCCGCGCCAGTATGTCCGCAATCTTGCGCGCGTCCGGCACCTTGTCGTAAGCCTCCGCATAGTGCGCATATGGGATGCGGTTCCATTCGCAGATCTGAACCTGGCGCTCCCCGTAAGCGCCGTTCGAGCAGATCAGCAGCTTATCCTGCGCGCCGACTACGCTGGACAGCACGCTTTCCACGCCGAACGTGCCACTGCCCTGCATCAGCACCGCCGTATACTCCTGCTCGGATACCTGCGCCAGTTCCAACAGCCGGCGGCGTATTTTCTGGGTCACGGCCTTATAGTCGTCATCCCAGGTGCAGCGGTCCACCAGCATTTCCCGCTTGACCGAGTCCGTGGTCGTCAGCGGCCCCGGGGTAAGAAGCTTATAGGCTTGCGTCATAGTCAATCACTCCTGTCTTACGGCTTGGCCGCTTCGGAAAGCGCCTGATGCGCTGAGAACAGCTCGAAGGTCAGCGGCTGGTCAAAGGTTTTCGGATAAGCGGATTTGTTAGCGGAATCCGCGCCCTCCCCCTCGTAAAGCGGGTTGGGATAGGTCTGCTGCAGCGCAGCGCGGCCGTTCTCAATGATGCACTGCGCCATCTTCATGGCCTCCGGATTGGTCGCGTCACCCTTGTCCAGCACGGCGACCGACTCAGTCAGAGAGAAGTTGCCCTCCGTCGGGTCGACGAAATCAATCGGCAGTCCGTCCGCCTTGTCCGCGACCGCCTGATGGCGCAGGCCGAAGCCGATAGCCACCTCGCCCGCGCGGCACAGCTTGAGCGGCGCGGAGCCGGAGGATTCGATATGGTCGCCCGCATTTTCATAGATGCCGTGCAGCACCTCCTGGGCGCCGTCCTCGCCATACGCGGAGACAAGCGCCTGTATCATCAGCCAAGCGGTCGAGGAGGACTGGATATCCGTCACCGCAACCTGTCCCACGTATTTCGGGTCGGCAAGGTCCTGCAGGCTGGCCGGCTTGTCCAGCCCCGCCTCGGCCAGCACCTCGGTATTGAGGATGATCGCCCCCTCCTGCGAGGTGATCGGCGCGGTGTAGTCCGGCACGGCTTCCAGCGTGTTCACGTCAAATTCCAGCGGCAGGAACATGCCGTTCTGCTCCTGCGCGCTCTGCAGGTAAAAGGTGCTCATGGTCACCAGATCGGCCTCCAGATTCGTTCCCTCGGCAAGCAGCTTGCCACCCAGCTCGGATGTGCCGAACGTCTCAAAAATGTACCTGCCCTCATAGCCGTTGGCGTCCAGCGCGTTGGACATGGCGGTGATTGCCTCGTCGTCTGCGTTGGAGTAGATAATGACCTGCTCATCCGCGGCTTTCGCGCCGCAGCCCGCCAGAACGGACAGGGACAGCGAGCAGGCAAGCCCCAGCGACATCAGTTTTCTCAGTTTTATCATAATCAAATTCCTTTCCGGTCTGTTATCGTAAGCGATAGAAACAAAGTTTGTTTGCAGGAGAAACGCCGGCCGCGTCACGCCTTTTTCTTCTGTGAGCTGCGGTTGGCAAGCCAGGAAAACAACGCTTTTGCAATCAGGTTGGTAAACAGGATCAGCAGCGACAGGACGAACACTTCGTTGAACTTATTGACATATTGCAGCTGCTTAATCTCGGTCGTCAGCACCATGGTGCGTGCGCCCGCGATGAAGACCAGCGCGCTGATCGTGACCATGCCGTTGATAAAGTAATAGCTGAACACCTCGATCAGACTGGACAGCGCGTTAGGCGTGACCACGCGCAGAATGGTTTTGATCCAGCTGTCCCCCATGAGCATCGCGGTCGTCTCCCAGCCCGCATTCATTTTGGAAAGCGAGTTCTTCATCATCAGATAGGGCGTGGAAAAATAGTGGACGATGTTGCACAGGACCATCAGCTCCAGCGTGTTCTGCAACGCCGAGCCGGAGAATGAAAACAGGAACGCGATGCCCAGCACCATGCCTGGAATGGTGTTCGTCACAAGCGCGATGCTTTCGACCGCTTTCTTATACCCTCCCGACAGCGAGCTGCGCGCCGTAATCAGCGCGGCGCCGTAAGCCAGCAGCGTCCCGAACAGCGCGGTCAGCAGCGCCATCCAGATGGAACGCGTGTAAATACGGAGCAGGTTGCTGTCGGACAGCACCTCGCGCACATGCTCGAGCGAGAACGCCGTGCGGTACGGCCAGTCCTCCACCAGCGGCACAACAAAAATCACCGCGAACACCGCCAGCACCGCCGCCGCGATCATGACGCCCGACAGCCCCCAGCCCACGTCGCGCACCGTGTTCCTGCGCAGCTCCGCATCCGAAATGCGGCTGTAACGGATATTAAACCGCTCCAACAGCTGCAGCAGACAGATGCTGCCAACCGAGGGAAGCAGCATAATCATGGCGACGACCGCGCCGCGGTTAAAATCCGGTATGCCGCCGAGCATCTGGTTATACAGCACGGTAGCCACGACCTCATACCGGCCGCCGACCGACGCCGGTATGCCGAAATCCGTGAAGCTGAGGAAAAACGCCTGGATGAACGCCCCTGCAAGCGTCCCTAGCAGCGGCCGGAGAACGCCGATCCAGAAGGTGGACAGCGCGCCATCCCCCATCACCCTGGAAACCGTCAGCGTCTTTTTGTCAATGTATCCCATCGTATTGTGGATCAGCAGGAACGCGACGGGTACAGTATAGATGACATAACCGGTCATCAGACCGCCGAAGCCGTAGATATTAAACATTTGGAAGCCGAGCAACTGCGTGATCAGTCCCTGCTTGCCAAACGAGTAGATGATGGCAAATCCGTAGGTGATGGTCGGGAGGAACATGGGCAGCGTCGCGGCCGCCTGTAGCAGCCGTTTGCACGGGCGCGGCAAGCGCGTATAGTGAATCGCATACGCGATCACAAACGCCAGCATTACCGCCGCTGCGGCCGCGGCCGCGGAAACAACAAAGCTGTTGCGCAGGGCTGCTCCAAAGCCCTTTTGCGCAAATACCGAGGCGTAGAATTCCACGGTCAGCCCGTTTGCCCCCCAAACGGATTTAAGCAGAAGCTGCAGCGCCGGTATGACAAGGAACACCGCGAACAACACGACGATTCCAAGGAATACGATCCGCAGTTCCCTGTTCTTGCGCATCATACCGAATCACACCGCCTTGCCGCGCGCCGCCCCGCCTCCAAACAGCGCATAGATATTGTTCCGCTTGATCTCAAGCTGGTTCAAAATGAATTTCCGCACAAAATCGTTCTGCGGCCGGCAGATGATCTCCGCTGGCTGCGCATACTGCGAAATACTTCCCTGATCGATAATCAGCACGCGGTCGGAAAGCGTGAGCGCTTCCTCCGGATCGTGTGTGACGATGATGGTTGTCAGGTGGTACTCTTTCGCAATCGTGCGGATACGATCCTTGATCGACTCCTTGATGACTCCGTCCAACGCAGAGAGCGGTTCGTCAAGCAACAGGATGCGCGGCTTCATCACCATAGTGCGCGCCAGCGCCACACGCTGCTTCTGGCCGCCCGACAACTGATCGATGCGCTTATCCAGGTGCTCGCGCAGGCCGAGCAGGTCGATCAGCTCCTCCACCTCTTCCCGTGCAGAGATCCCCGGCCTGTTTTTCAGACCGTAAATGATATTCTTATAAACATTCAGGTTCGGGAACAGCGCGTAATCCTGAAAAACGATGTTAAAGCCCCGTTTTTCCATCACCGTATGCGTCAGATCCTCGCCATTGTAGAGGATCTGCCCCTCGTCTGCGTCCGTGATGCCCAAGATCAGGTTGAGCAGCGTCGTCTTGCCGCAGCCGGACGGTCCCAGGATCGAAACGATCTCCCCGTCCCCTACCTGAATCGAGATATCCCTGAGCACGGGCATCCCATCATAGGACTTTTTGATATGCTTAAGTTCCAGCACAAAAAGGCTCCTTTCCAATCTGCTTTTTGATCTCATTTTCTCGCCTAAGTAATTGTACCGGACCGCCCTGCCAACCGCAACGAAATCCATGTAAAATGAAAGTAAGAATCCGCGCATATTTCCGCCGCCGTTTTATTTTTCCGTTTTCTTTGTATGCATAAAAAGGCAGGGTACGCAAAACCTGCGGTTTTGTGTACCCTGCACGAAACGATTGCTTTTCCCTTTTGCCCGTTAAAACAGCGGCAGATCCCCTGTGATCGGATCGACCTGTTCGGGCAGCGCGGGTTCGAGTGCCAGACAGGTATAGGTCGGCTGCCCATGAAATTCCGTCAATCCGTTATCGCAAATCAGCGCGGACAGCAGGCCGGCCGCTTTTGCCTTTCGGTCTATTGCAAGCAGGTCTTCCTCGGAATCGACATATACGCATACCTTGGCCACGCCTCTTGCAAACCACTCGCTCAGCGGAGTTGCCGCCCCGCCACCCGGCGTCAGCAGGATACCGCCGACTTCCGCGCGCACCTGTCCCATCCGACGCTCCTTTTCCAGCGCTGCGAGCACAGCGGTCACGCACGCATGGCCAGCCTGTGCAGCGATTTTCCCCGTTCGCATTTTCAAGTCGCGCCGCATGACAATCATCTGCTTTGGTTTGTCCATCACGTTATTCCTCCGTTTTCAGGTTTACTTGAATCTTATCACCCAAGCCCGCTTTTGTCAGCTTTATGACCTAAAACCCTTTAGCGCTTTAACCCGCACCATACTTATAACTCTTCCAACTGCTATTGATAGTGTAATCCACCGATAAAGAGACATATATAGGCACGAAACCAGTTTTAAAACCAGAACGCAGCAACAAATTCACACAGTCCATCCGCCGCCTACAGCCTGAATGACAATGGGATTACTACGAAAGCCTGTACGCGAAAGTAGAGTGGATTTGATTCCGTTCAAAATGCTTTCTTCCAAATCATCTTTCACCTGACGTTTCCTCATCACTAATTTTGATGTTTTGGATTGTTTCTCATCAATTGTATCCGCTCCATCTATGCTTATAATACATTGAAAACGGGGTATGTCCGAAAATTTTCTTAGTGCGGATCCAGCGTTATTATAAGCACTTAAAACAACTGGAAAATCATAGATTTTTAAGATATTGTATAATTATATACAACAACCAAATTCTGTCACTCGTTTTTACTTTCAAGTGTAATTATGGTGCTTTGAAAGCTTTGTTACCTTGCACTCCCTCAAGGATATAGTATAGCAAAAGACTGCCGACAAAAGTCGACGGCTTTTTCAGCGAGCCGAGTGGTGCGACTAAACCCACGAGCCTCGCGCTCCCAAACCGCGCGTTCTATCAACTGAACTACACCCAGATATTCAGTTTTTTGCATAATACCATGCGGAGAAAGAAGAAGCAAGTTTTTCGTGTCTGTGGGCGACGCTGTGGTCAAACCCGATTTTGCGAGCGTTTTTCAACCGTAGGATTTCCACCACAAGCTACTGTCCCAAGGACTTCCGGAATTTCTCTTTTGAGGGGAATGGATAGGTCGTCTATCTTCCCAAATAAGTACTGAAAAGTTTTTTGTATTATTTCCGCTTGTTTTTTTGCTGTTTCCACTCCATCTCATTTGCCTTCTATCACTCTTTGAAAGTGCTGGCACAGAAGATGAGTACACAATAGCCACGGAATATATACGGTAGCCGTCCCATGGCTGGCCGGTATTGAGGGCATTCTCGCTTAACAGCAGAACGCTCTCTTCCGTGTCGGTTGCGGCGGCCTCGGTGTCCAGCACCCGCCATTTCAAACCGCCGTAATAAACATAGTCCTATCCGTTCTGGCCGTCGTCTGCCTTTTGGTGAACCGGGTAGTCCTAGAGGTTCCCCACCCCGGACAGGTTCACTCTGCCTGTTGCAGGTGCGGCGATAGCTGCCGTGGGCAACAGTCCAAGCACCATCACGATGGTGAGCAGCGACGCCCAGGGCCGTCTAAATCGTTATTTCATCGCCTCTGTTCTCCTTTTGTATGACCCCGTATTGACGGGGTTGCTCAATGCGGCCATCAGCCGCGCTCTGGCCTCCTGCGTGGTAGACGCAGGAGAGGCCTGTGTCAGATAATCCAGCGCGTCGTTCCAGTCGTGGAGGCTGGCTGCGTCTGCTGGAATATTCTCCAGCGCACGCATCAGTCGCGCCCTCTGCCAGCCGGTGGCACGGGGCAGGTCGGAGAGGTATGCGCAGCCCGCCTTATATGCCAGAAAATCCAGCAGGGGCAGGGCAAGGGCATGGCCCATCAACCACTCACCTCCCTCGCACGAAAAATCACTCTGGCCGGACGGAGCTCCGGCTGTGCTGAAGTCTGCCGTATGAAGTATGTCGACCACCTCCGTCTGTTTCCCTGCCAGTGACAAACTTCATAGTCTGTCTATCAAAAGGGCGGTGCCAGTTAGCAAAGGTTCCGCCGTATGGCATGAAAAACACCCCATGCGGCACATGGGGCGGTAAATCAAGCGCACAAAATAAGGCCAATCAAAAAAGAGGCTTGATTGGCTTGATTTTCCATGCCCCAAACCAGCGAATCTCTTGCGCTCCCGTGATTTCCATGCTAAAATGTCCCTGTGAATATGTACTCTGCCGGTTGGGTTTCTGCTAATCTAGGACAAACTATGAAGTTTGTCCTATCCTACCAAACCCAGCCGCTCTAACTGCTTTACATGCTCCGTTCCGGTGGAGATCAGGTAGATGCGGGTCGTCTCCATGCTGGAATGACCCAGCACGTCAGCGAGCTTGGCAACGTCCCTGCAAACTTTATAAAATGTCCGGGCGAACAGGTGCCGCAGATTGTGGGGGAACACTTTGGACGGGGCTACCCCAGCCGCTTTACACAAGGCCTTCATCTCTGCCCAAATCTGCTTTCGGGACATGGGCTTTCCGTTTCTGGTGAGGGGAAGAGCTCGCCGGAGGCGGTTTTGTTTTTTCGGGCGAATTTGAGCAGCTTTTTCCGTAGCTTACTGGGGATGAGAATAGTGCGCACCTTCCCCTTGAGGGCGATCTCCGCCCGTCCTTTCTGCACGGCCTCCACAGTGAGATAGCGTACCTCGCTCACACGGATGCCGGTGGCGCAGATGGCCTCCATGAGCAGGGCCAGCCGCTCCCTGCCTTGAGCGTGGGCAGTAGTCAGCAGGCGGTCGTACTCCGCGCGGGTCAGTTCCCTGCTGTCATCCCGAAACAAGCGACGCTGAAGCCGCAGAGTCTTGACCTGGCAATCCTGCCAGTCCATAAAAGCAAAGAAACGGTTTAGACTACCCAGCATGGCGTTGATGGTAGCAGGGGCGTAGCCTGCCGTCACCAGATACGCTTTCCATCCAGCCGCCACCTCTTTCGTCACCTCTCCTCTGCCCAGCCACGCCGCAAAGGTGCGGACGTGACGAACGTAGTTCTCTATGGTGCCGGGGCTGCGCTCCTCCTCGTACAGGTTTTGAGAGAACGCTTCGATCTGCTGACTAGTGATACTCATGAGCAAAACCCTCCTGTGAAAAAGATGTCCTTATTTTACCGTAGGGTAGCTTTGCTATGCACTGCGGAATCACCTAGAACATCAATATCGGAACGGTTAAAAATTTGCGCCGCATAAACAATGAAAGACCAGGCTGATTTCAGCCTGGTCTACTTTTACTTTCTTGTGAATAGTCCTGCCCGCCGCCTGTATAGATGGAAAGGCAAAACATTGAGGTATCGTTCTCCTAGGGCTGTGTCCTGTGGAATTGGCGGTGTAAGGTTTCCTGCGGCAGTGTGAAAAACACAAACCCGCCAGTGCTGGCCCAGCATCCAGGCCATTGGCAACGCGGTTGGGATGAGTGAGAATACTGCGCGCAAATACTTCTGGCAACGGAAGGGGGGCCTGCCCCTCCCGACAGCTTGGGGCCGCTGTTCCCACTGCTTGGACGACAAATCTTCGGTCACTCGAACGATTTTCGAGGAACGAAAGATAGGCAGGAGAAAGCCCTGATGCCTTTGTGCGCCTATGCGGTCACCTCCACCCGCAATGCGGGCGGTTTCCGTGGGCGGGGCTGACGCTTTTTCGGAACGCCCAAACTGCGATTGACGCTGTTTCCAGAAAAACAGGCGAATATCCCCGCTGTTGAGGGATACTCGCTGACGCTACGACAGAGTTTGGAGGAATTTGACAATGGATGAAAATAGACATAGACACACTGTTTGGATGGACGATAATGTATGGGTTCATGTGGAGTCCCACTACCAGAGGGACAACTGTACGACCAAAAACGAATTTATTGAAAAAGCCGTTCGGTTCTACTCTGGCTATCTGGACGCGGAATCTGCCGCTGCTTACCTGCTTCGTGCCCTATCCGATGTGCTGGAGGGCAAGCTGGGCGCCCTGGGCAAACGGATGGGACGCCTGCTAGCGGTGGAGCAGAGTCTCATGGAGAATGTCCTGGCCGCCGACATAGACACTGGATCTGGATCAGCTGAGAAAAACCCTGGTCCGATGCGCCAAAGAAGTAAAAGAAATCAACTTCGAAGACGCGCTTCTTTTCCAGAGAGGGGGCTGAGTGATGCTGGGACTGCTCCAGAAGTCGGGCTACATCAGACCCTGAAACGGCAGCGACTACTTGGAATATATGGCGGAGCGCCCCCGCTCCCACGGACTGTTTTCTGCTGACGGTCCTGCCGATCTGGAAAAACCATGGAGGAGATCAACGGGCATACCGGGCTGGTGTGGACCTTCGTCAACTCCCTGAAACGGGAGGACGCCCACCGGCTGTGCTATGAGAACAGCGAGAGCTGGCGCCGGTTATTGCTAGCCCATCAGACGGAACTGGCCCAAGCAATGAAAATCTTGCCCAGCAACTTCCGATGGTATGCCGCCTTCCACGACAAGAAGCACCACCCTCACATCCACATGATGGTCTGGTCGGCGGATCCCCAGCAGGGTTTTCTAACGGAAAAAGGTATCGAGAAGATGCGCTCCCAGCTGTCCAATGAGATCTTCCGTGACGAGCTTCCGTCTCTGCATCAGCAGAAAGATCTGTTCTACAGCCAAGTGCGGGACGCGGCAATGGAGGCCATGGGACGGCTCATCTGGAGGATGGAGACAGGCCTGTATCACAACCCTGCCATCGCAGAGCGGATGGATACGCTGGCTGGGATGCTGGAGGACCACAAGGTCAAAAAGGTCTATGGCTACCTGAAAAAGCCAATAAAGGCCCAGGTGAATGCCATCGTGGATGAGCTGGCCAAGGTCCCTATGGTGGCAGAGTACTATGAACAGTGGAATCAGTCTCGGGACGAGGCAGAGCAGGTGTAGGTGCTGGCGGGACGGGCGAGGCATCCTCCCCGATGACCAGCAGGCGGAGCTGTGGTTCCGGCGGGCGGCTGACGCGGGATATAACTTCGCCCAGTACGCATTGGGGAAGCTTCTGCAAAGCCAAAAGAGAACGGAGGAAGCGGTATCCTGGTATGAAAAAACGGCGGCTCAGGACAACGCCTGCGTCGCCTACCGTCTGGGAAAACTGTATCTGGAAGGAAAAGATGTTCCGAAGGACGTACCAAAAGCGGTGGCCTATCTCACTGAGTCCGCATGACCTTGGGAGAATGGCTGAACCGGTGGATGGAGGACTACGGTGCGGCCACTCTGCGGCCCAACACCTTACGCAGCTACGATCAGTTCATCCGGTGCCATATCAAGCCCTATCTGGGGGATAAGATCGTGTCTTGGGTAGCCCGCATGGACATTCTGAAATTGTATCGAAAGCTGAAACACGAGGGCCGTGTCCTCGAGTACTCGGAATACGGGCACGAGCTGTCAGACACCATGGTACTCCGCATCCACGCCATGGCTCCACCGGTGCCTGAAGGACGCGGAGGCAGCCCATGTGATCGCCCGGGGCCGCGGTGCCCAAGGCCAGCTATAAACCCAAGCAGATCCTCACAAAGGAGCAGGTGGACACCTTCCTGGCGACGGTGGACCGCAACGAGATCTGGCAGGACTTCGACGAGAAGGCCGGACACTGAAGGTCCTTCGGTCGGTGAACGTCCCCAAGGCTGGGGAGTTGGAGATCGGCGAAACAAAGACCAGCCAGGGGCGGCGGACCATCCACCTGCCGCCCAGCACCGTCCAGCGGCTACGGGAACGGAAGAAACATGCCATCAGCCAGTGGAGCTTCCCAAAACCTCTGGCTCCGGAGAAGCCAGTGCGCCCAAGCGCCGCCTACTACTGGATGAAGCGGATCTTAAAAGCGGCGGGACTGCCTGCGATTCGATTCCACGATTTGCGGCACACTTTTGCCACCCACGCCCTCACCAGCAGCGTGGACGCCAAGACCCTGTCCGGCATCTTGGGCCACACCAACGCCAGTTTCACCCTGGACACCTACACCCATGTGACGTCGGACATGCAGCAGGAGGCCAGCCACATCATAGGCGGCTTCCTGGAAAATCTCCTGAGGAAAGGCCTGAAACCGCGGCAGAAAAACAGGCCGGAAGGAGGTGCACGCCATGGCTAAACGGCGAAAAAAGGGCGAGAGTTCCGTCCACCAGCGCAAGGACGGCCGCTGGGAGGGCTGGGTGGTCGTCGGTTACGTCGAGAAAGGCCTGCCCAAAACGAAGAATGTCTTGGCTAAGACGAAACGGGAGTGCCGGGAGAAACTGAGGCAGCTCTGGGAGACGGCGACCGCCCCCAGGACAGAAAAGGTCCGGCCGGAGACACCCTTCGGGGAGTGGCTGGACTTCTGGTATCATAACTACGTCAAGCCCCAGATCCGCCCCACCACCCAGGTGAACTACAAAACGAAGATCTATCAGCACATCCTCCCTGAGCTGGGGAAGATCCCTCTGAACCAGCTGCCCCAGAAGGACCTCCAGCAGTTCTATACCTGGATGAAAACGGCTGGGCGGCTCATCCTCGGCAAGGTGCTCTCCGACTCCATGGCGCGCGGCCTCCACGCCGTCTGCCGGTCCGCGCTGGAGAAAGCGGTGCAGGAGGAACTCCGGCGCTTCTTCATCCAGGCTCAGGCGGAGGGCTATTACGAGCTGTTTCTCCTGGATCTGTGTACCGGCCTGGCGGAGGGGCGAACTGCTGGCCCTCCAGTGGGACGACCTGGACTTCAAAACCAGAACCCTGACCGTAAACAAGCAGATTTACGGGGTGAAGGGATAGCTCCATGGGAGCGTCCCGAAGACCCGCGCCTCCATCCGTAGACTGGGTCCTGCCGCCCTGCGTGGTGGGGATACTGCGGCACTACCGAGAAACGGTGGACTCCCGGTGGATGTTCCCCTCCCCTGTCAAAGAGGACGTGCCCATGACACTGGGGGGCGGTGCGCCGGCGACTCCAGATCATTCCGGAGCGGGCAGGGTGCAAAAGAATCAGATTTCACGATTTACGCCACACCTTTTCCACCTTGCCCTTAGAGAGCGGCATGGATGTGAAGCCCCTCTCCGCCATGCTGGGCCATGTATCGGCGGCCACTACCCTGAACATCTATACCCATGTCACCGGGGATATGCAGAGCAAGACGGCGACCAAGATCGGCCGGGGGCTAGGCAACGAAGTACGGGAGGAATCCGCTCAGTCGGAACAGAGCGTAGCCAAAGACTTCCAGCCGGTGCTGAGAAAGACCTGGACGCCCGGCACCGGGTACATCACCCAGATCAACGACCACCTGTTCGAAGGCCGCTACTCCCCCCCACCTGGCCGGACGGCACCAAGCAATCCAAATGCGTCTACGCCCACCCACGGGAGGAGTGTGAGGCGAAGCTGAAAGTGCTGATTCAGCAGATGAACGCGGCGCGGCAGGCCCGGCGGGATCGGATGCCGGGCATCACCCCGCCGGATAAGCTCACCAAAATCCAGAAGAAGATCTGGATGTAAATAAGGTTCCACCCCGACGCATACGGCGGCAAAATGGTATGAAATGATCTGGGGGATGCCAGGGCGGACGGCGTAAAGCAAGCAGGCCCTTTTGCATATTGTATCAAGGCAAAATGGATCCCTCTTTTACCTTACAGATCAGCTGTGTCATGGTGCCCATGGGACAGTAGACACACCAGCTGCGGGGCTTGAACAGCACCATGGTGATGAGGCCCAGGACGGTAGAGGTCAGCATAACGCTGTAAAAACCGAAAGCAAACTGCGCCACGCCGGGGTGAAAGAGGGTACCGTGGTAAGCCCAGTGCCAGGGGAGCTTAAAGGTCCACAACAGCGTGACCACCTGCCTCAGATCCTGCGCTCCGGCAAATACCAGATAGGTGTTCCACAGCATTAGGAAGAACATTGCGAAGAAAAAAATCAGAAAGCCGTATCGGAAGGCCTTGCTCTTCATCCATTTGGGGATGTCCTTCTTCCGTGACAGGCCAAAGCGTCCGCCCAACAGCCCAAACAGCTGACCTCGGCCGCAATAGCGGTTACAATAGCCCTTTGTCCCACTAACCACAGAGAGCACGAGGGGAATGAAGAAGCACAGCAATCCCAGCCAAGCAAACAGGATGTTGAAAAAGCCCAGCACAAGATAGGTGATGGAGGCGATCCAGAGATAATCATACCAGTGCTTTTTCATGCCTCCACCTCCCGGATCTCGATCACGCTGGCGGGGCATTCCTTGGCACACTTACCGCAGCCCACGCATTTGTCCCCGTTGACCTGAGCCATGACACCCCTGACAATCTCAATCGCCTGCAGGGGACAAACCTTTATACAGCAGCCGCAGGCCACGCAGGACGATTGATCCACAACGGCTCTGCGCCGCTTCTTTCCAGCAACCATGGAATACCTCCTTACTGTTGTTTTTCTATCATACCGCAAATTTATGATCTTCTCGGTGATAAAATCACAGTAGGTGAAGTCTGCTGTATCGATCCGTCACATCTGCTTCAAAAAACAGGCTGTCGGGAAAACTTTGGGATATTCCCCGTACTCACAGCCCACATGCTCCGTGTGGACGTCGTCCATCACCCCCTCTTCCTCTCATACAGCCGCACAGTGCCGGAACCGTTGCCGCAGTTCCACAGTCGGGTGTGGCGTTTATAGCCGTCTACTCGTAGTTGATGAGGAGTTTTTCCGCCTTGGGGCAGGAGATCTCCACCTCCATCTTGGCCCTGAAGGTAGTCTGGACTACCTTCCAATGGATTTCCGCATCCGTCTCCCGGCAGTCAAAGAAGGTGCGGCTGCCAGTCCAGAATTTGCTAAAATTGAATTCATAGTCCTGGCCCTCGTAGTAGAACTGGCCCAGCAGCTTCTGGCCTAGGGCGATGCCGAAGGCCTTGGGATTGCCGCCGCCCACCTCGAACACGCTGTTGGCGAGCCGCTTGCCGGTAACATTGCTCACCAGATCGTTAGAGGACAGCCACACCCAGGGGAAGGTGAAGTCCCCGCCCCAGTTCTTGTCGGCATCGTCGAAGCAATCCTCCGGTCGGACGATGTACTCCTCCCCGTTGAGGTGTACCCAGCCGGAGAAAGCGGTCTTCATCCCCTCGGCGTGCCAAAACAGCTCAAAAGCGTTGAGGGTGCGGAAAAATTTGAAGGCCCCGTAGCCCATGTGGTAGGCCGCCAGCTTGCGGATGTCCAAGTCCCACTCCCTCTCTCCGGCGTCGCCCATCCACTCCAGATGGTCGGCGGCCTCCTCCGCAGTCACGCGAACATGGCCGCTCATGTGGGTTTCCGTGCAGGAACATTCCCCTGCTTTCAGGTCCAGAGGAGCGTCCATGGGAATGGACACTGGCTCCAGGGAAGAAAGCGGTGGGCTGCCCCTTCTCCCCCGGAAGCCCACATTTTCCGTGTAGTCGATCTGGCCCTCCACGTTCTGGTTCAGAGCGCCGTAGACGGTGAGGGTATTGGCAGGCGGATAGTCGCCGTAGAGGTAGTCCCCCAGTAAGATCAGACCGTCCACTTCGTCTGGGGGCTCCGAAACGAATTGAGAGGCCATGGAGTGTCCGGCGATGTGCCAGTGGGAGATATCAGGGAACGCTTCCATCACCTCCGCCGCCGCGTTTACATCGAAGATGGCCATGTAGAAGGGCATCTCCACCTTGGCACTGGGGTAGAAGATGATTGCGGTATCCGTGAAGGAGGACGGGAAGAGGCTGGTCAGGTCGTCCCAAACCTCCAGATGATCTCCGCTGGCCAGTACCTCCAGGGCCACGTCCCCTGCCCTGTAGTAATCGGACACATACCAGAAAAAGCCACCCGCCGCCAGGACCAGCACCGACAGAAAAATGCCAGCAGCGATTTTCCACTTCTTGTGGCAGGGTTTTTCCGTTGATTGTTCCATTGCGCTCACTTCCCCTCCAACAGTTCGGTGCCTGGCCCCTAGGCCATCAAAGCCCACGCACCGGCTTGGGCGGGTGTTGGCGGCGTGGTCCAGCAGGGGGCTGGGCCTGCCGCTCCGTGTCCATACACAGATCCAATGCCAGCATATCCTCCCAGACCCGGTTGAGAAAAGCCACCTCCCTGCGCCCATGGGTTCGGATCACCTCGACCGTCCCTGCCCGATCCAAATAGTCCGCCACCAGCTCCTGAGAAACTCCGGCGACGGTGAGGCGTCCAGAACACCCTCCGGAACAGGCTGGGGAGGGGCGTCACATCATAGTGGACGAAGTGTACCGGCTGTGGCAGTGGACGGCTAGGAGACACGGTTTCCTCGCAGAGTGATGATAGGAGGTCCCAGCAGGACCTCCTGTCCAGCTCGGCGCCATAGGGAGGGCGGTCTCCGCTTCAAAAACCGCTGGAGGGGAAAGGTCAGCCCCAGCACCATCATGTCGCCTCGTGGGGAGTGGTGATCTTCTCCACCTGAAAGATCCCGTTCTCCGCCTCCGCCATCATCATGGTGATCTCCTGATGGAACCGCCGGAGACCACAGGAGCCGGGGGTACAGCCAGAGGCGGCTGTCCTTCTCCTCCTGGAAATACTTATGAGAGTGGTCGAACACCACCGCGTCGATACTGGGGAGCTCTGCCGTGACCTCTTTTTTTGTTATGCACCATGTAAAAAGACACCCCGCCAAGGGTGACAGTGAGGGTGTGGGGTAGGTCTTCCGCCCCCCTTGTCGTTGTTGCCTCGGACGGCGTACAACGGTGCGTACTGCCGAAGCTGGTCCACGATTTCCTGCCGGTTGATGTCCCCAGCGTGGAGGATGGCGTCGGCGGTCTTCAGGCATCCCATCACTTCCGGCCGCAACAGGCCGTGGGTGTCAGAGAGAATGGCAATGTTCACAGGCTGCGCCCCCTTACTTAAATGATGATGCCCTCGCAGTGGTCGATCTCATGCTGGATGATCTGGGCTGTCCAGCCGGTGAAGGTTTTCAGCCGCTCTTGAAACTTCTCATTTTGCCAGCGCACCTTGATGGCACTCCACCGCTGGGCTGAGTGGGTGCCGGTGAGGGAAATGCGGCCCTCCTCCGCCTGATAAGGCCCTGACTTTTTGATGATCTCCGGGTTGAACATGACCATATAGATCCCCTCGTTATCAAAGGTGATGATCCGCTTGTTCACGCCGATCATGTTGGCCGCCATACCCACGCAGCCGTCTTTGTGGTGCTCCAGGGTTTCAAGCAGATCAGCCGCCATCCGCAGGCCCCCCGGCGTGGCGGGTACCGCCTTCTGGGGCAGAAATGCTGCGTCTTTGCAGATTTCTCGAGCCATAATTGGTTCTCCTTGTGTGCCTGAATGACGGTGGCGTAGAGGTCCCAGGTATCAGACAACTCATAAAACCGCCAACCTACGTCGGCAATCAGAGCGTTATTTTCCCCCGCCGCCCTGTGACAGCTTTCGGGCCATCTCGTCGTAGGCCCAGCCCTTGGCCGCCAGCTTGGCTCCGCCCCTCTGGTAGGCCCAGGTGGCAAACAGAATGGGCACCGCCCCGTTTTGCCGGCAAAGCTGCTCCACACTGGAGCAGAAACTCTTGGGGGAGGTGATGGGGTCGTGGCTCATCTCCTGGAGCATCACATAGTTCCACTTCTCCTTTTGGAGCGCCACCTGGGGCTGTTTGCCCAGCTTGGTGTTGAGGCTCAGCTGTTCCGACAGCCGCGCCCGCCCCGGATGTGGTGGACCACCTCCGCCCCGGTCAGTTCAGCCAGCATTTTCGGCATATTGTTGGTGAAGGTAAAGTTGTTGCCCAGAATGAGGATCCGTATGACACTGCTCCTTGCTCGATTATTTCACTGCTTTCAACTGCCATTATACAAGGCTCGGTCGGGAGGAACGAGGCTGGGACGCGCGATGGTCCTATCAGATTTTGCGATGAAAGATTCAAAGATAGGGCCGTAGACGTGTGCGGTAGTCGAAATTGGATGGTCATGACCCCATATTTCAAAAATTGTACAGTTTGCCTTTGCCTCTTTTCGGAACGAATCCTCAAAACTAATTTGACCACGTTTGATATCCTGTTTGTATAAAACACCAGATACATTGTTGTCCAAAAAGTTCCAAAAACCGTCTCAAAACATCAATTTTGAGACGGTTTTTGGCCCGAGTGGGGAGACTCGAACTCTCGGCATCTTGCTCCCAAACGGTTAAACTAAATTTTTTGTGGTTATTTCTAATTGGTTTTAACCATTTCCGCTACATTTCACTCACTCTTTGACGCTCTTAATTCCACTGTTCCCGAGTGCTCCGGCGCTGTCTGTGGTCAAACATGTGGTCAAAGAGCCCTTCTTGACCAAGCGCGGCATCCGTTGCCGCCGCCTGTCCAGAAGGGCTCTTTTTCATGTTCGGGGTTTGAGGTATTGTACCTCTGGCAAAGCCTCAATGCAAGTCGTTTCTGCTCCTCAGGCGTATCAGTTTTTAGCACGCCTAAACAAAGAATACATCCCGTCGAAAACACCTGGGGCACTCTTCATCCGGCTCCAATTCAATCTCATCATGGGGATGTGGATTGCAGGCCAGAAGATCCAGCAGCTTCTGTCGGAGTTCTCTTTCACCCAACTGAGAGCAGGACAGGAGAATGTCTTCCTGGGGGCTGCCCACATAGGCACTCTGAAAAAGTTGTCGAGCCAAGCGATCATCTGTCTTCAGGCACTCCAGCAAACGAGGACGGATATATCCGGACAGGCAGAGATCATACAGTTCATTTCCCAGCAAAAAATATGCTGCCTCTGGATCCTGAAGGTGACTCTCTGCTGTGTCCAGCAGGAGTTTCATCATCTGAATCGCAGTTTCCGCATCGTGCTCACCCGTTTCCACCAAGAGATCCATGGCATCCATCTCGGACAGTTCCTCTGCTGACCAGCATCTGACAGCCTCCGGAAAGGCGAAGATGAGCAAATCCCGACAGGCCCACTCATTTTCGGAAAAATCCCACCGGCGCACCATGTCCTCCAGCTCACTCCAGGAAAAGCTGCGTGGAGTTTCCTCCTCCTCATCATCAAAGGTGTCCGTCACTGTGATGGTGAACGAAATAGAGGGTGTGGCCGACTGCATCAGTTTGGCTTTTTCCGAGGGATGAAGAGACGAGATTGCACCAAAATCACCGCATCAGCCGCACTCCCAGCGATTGCCCCGAATCATCACAGAACTGCCGCAGTGCGGGCATCGAATTGTCGCCATAGACTCTGCCTCCCTTCCTACTGCCATTGTAATGAGGAATAGTGTTTCTGACAAGTCTTATCGGCTCAGCATCCAGTTACTGCCGGCAGTGATGCGCTCCACGCTATGGACAAAGTGGTTTCCTTGGTTGAATTGAAACACCGCATCAATCCCCTTGCTCTGGTAATAAGCCAGTATCGCCTCGGTGTTCTCTTGGACTGTCCGTAAAACAGGATTTCGGGTCTTGCTCTCCTTGTCTCCCAGAAAAAAGCAGGCACATTCCGGACAGCGCTTTGGCTCATGGGAAAAGATGTAATCCTTCATTTCGGGGGACCAGAGGGAGCTGTAGATAGTCATCTGCACCATCCGTTAAGGGATCGGCATTTTTGAAAGCAGGCAAGCTGTCCCAAGGTACCATGTCGTGGTTCAAGTCCAGATCACCGATGGCAGCCAAGGTAAATGTCGGGTAGCCAGTGGCCTGTGCGACCTCATATACAGGTGTTAAGGTAGATAATCGGTGCGTCTGGAACGGGATGCGGAAAGATGAATGCAATCTTACTATTTACCACAGAGATGCTCAATTAAATTCACCTGCTTTTTATTTGTCTGCTCTGTTTGTCGTGAGTAATTTTACATAGCAACATAGAGCAGAACTGGGGACTGTCGAATATTAGTAGTAACCGATTGTAATTGTTCGCTAAATGGTATATAATGATTCCAACCTACTTGGCGCATTAGGCTATCACATTAATATCAACTGTGCAGATGCAGGGGCTGTTTCTTTTATATTGGCGTCAGCTGTATCTAATGTAGCCCTCCTTTTATGGTAGGGCTGTTTTGTTTTGATGGAGTGTGAAATATGGATTATATTTCGATTGCCCAAGCCGCTGAAAAATGGGGAATCACCCGCCGACGGGTTCAGGTTCTATGCTCGCAAGGAAGGATTCCGGGTTTGACGAAGTTCGGGAAGTCTTGGGCTATTCCTAAGGATGCCGAAAAGCCTATGGATGCGCGTAAGAAGTGTATTCAGATCCAAGAAAAGAAGTGATTGGGTGTCCTGTTTATCGGACCGCAAATATGTTACACTGAGCCTATTATAGGGGTAGCGTATATTTTATAATACTGATGTGTAGGAGAAGCAAACATGTGGTGTAAAACCTGCCGTATAGAAACCAACGAGGAACTCTGCCCAATTTGCGGCTCAGTAACAATTGAAGATCTTCCTACTGAGGTATATTGGTGTGCGCATTGTGCCGTTCCCGTCATCCAAGTAGAAAACCAAGCAGACAAGGGATTTTGTCCCCTATGCGGAAGAAAAATGAAGTATCTTGCCGCAGACCTGAGACCCGTATTTCCAGAGGAACGCTTGTTGCTTGAACTGCTTTTAGGAAAGAAGCCATTTTCGTATGTTGATAAATCTGTATGGGCATCAAATAGCCGATACTACATCGATGGGAAGTCGCTTTCTATCTCAAGTAAAACCTTCCAAGAAGCAGATACTGATGTCTTACGTCAAAAGATCGAACAATATAAAGGGCAGAATACATATGAGTATTTTGACCATCATATTGCTCATTTTGTTAATGCAAATCAATTAAGGTTGCATTATCTCAAAGATGAAGCGTACTCTTTTATCAAAAAAGCAGCAGAAAAATTCGATGAAGAACATATTGTTTTATCATTTTCTGGCGGTAAGGATTCAACAGTGACAGCAGACATCGTTATAAAGGCACTTAGCAATCCAAGTTTAGTCCATATTTTTGGCGATACAACTTTAGAATTCCCGTCGACAATTAAGTATGCGACAAGATATAGAGAAAATCACCCTCTCGCAATTTTTCAAATTGCAAAGAATCGAGAGCAAGTTTTTTATGATGTTTGTGAAGATATCGGTCCTCCTGCGAGAATGATGCGCTGGTGTTGCTCTATGTTTAAAACAGGGCCTATTACAAGAGTTATCAACAGCTTGTATCGAAATCAGCAAATCCTGACCTTTTATGGAATAAGAAAATCAGAATCTGTCAGTCGAAGTAAGTACAATAGAATTGAAGATGATGCTGAATCCGTCAAGATTCAACAGCAGACAGTTGCCTCTCCCATCTTTTTCTGGAAAGATTTTGACATTTGGCTGTACATTCTATCGGAGGAGGTAGACTTTAACGACGCTTATAGATTGGGATATGATCGTGTTGGCTGTTGGTGCTGTCCAAATAACAACCAGCGTGCGCAATTTTTATCCAGAATTTATATGCCGGAACAATCTAACAAGTGGCGAGAGTTTCTTATAAATTTTGCAAAAAAAATTGGCAAACCAGATGCAATAACATATGTCGACACCGGAAAATGGAAAGCCCGACAGGGCGGGAATGGCTTAGCGGCAGCTGGCGATATAAAAATCCGATTTACTAATTGTACTGCAGAGGACCACGCAAAGATTTACAGTTTGCTGCGTCCTTTAGATGATGAGTTAATCGGTATGTTTACCCCATTTGGGAGAGTGGCTCCGGAATTAGGACAGAAACTGCTGAATGAGGTATTAGTTCTTGATATGAAAACCAATGTGCCTATCATTTCCATTCAGCCGTTTGGACAAGATGGGTATGAACATGCTGTTAAAGTTAAAACGATGAATGTTGTGGATCATGAGTCTTTGCAGCGTATGATTGGATATCAGATCCGCAAGTTTAACGCTTGTCGTAAGTGCCTAAAGTGTGAGTCGCTATGTCGTGCTGGAGCCATTTCCATTATAGGTGATAATTATTATATCAACCCTGACAAGTGTGTTCGCTGCAAAATGTGTGTTACTGCTAAGTATTTGGACGGCGGTTGCATGATGGATAAATATCTGAGAACGAAGTAAGACATTTGGAGGTACGTACCAATGGCTATGAAATTTCGTGCCCATGATACATTTTTTATAAGAAAAGGTTGGCTGAACAAGGGCATGAAGCATGTCCATAATAGAGCGGATGTTTTTGTCGCACGGGACGAAAATCCAACGGATATACTTGGTATCGGCACAAATATGGTAAAAGCCCTACGTTACTGGCTGCAGGCTGTTGGGGTAACACAAGAACCAGCCGCTGGCCGGCGCATCCAGCACTTTACAGACCTGGGTGCTCTGATTTATGAACATGACCGCTACATTGAAGAACTTGGAACTCTGCATCTTTTACATTACAAATTAGCATCTAACCAAGAGGATGCTACTTCGTGGTACTTTTTTTTCAATGAGTTTAAAATGAGTGAATTTACCAAAGAAGATTTTGTTTCAGCTTTACAAAACTATGTACTGATGAGCGGTGAAGATATTTCAGTTGCTCTGCGGTCTCTTAACGATGACTTCACATGCATTATAAACACATATTTGCCGAGATACAAATCAAACCCCGGAAAGGTATCACCTGAAAACAATATAGATTGTCCATTCGGTGAACTGGGATTTATTGATATACTAAGCAAGGAAAAGCGCACTTATAAAAAGTCAATCCCATCAGCAAAGAGTTTTAATCCTTGGGTAATCCTTGCTGTAATTGTTGATCAAGTACACGGAAGAGAAGAAATTACTTTAAATGAACTTTTGACTGCTCCATGTAATATTGGGCGCATTTTTAATCTCGACGCCATTACAATGCTTGATATACTTCACCATGTAGAAAAGGCGGGCGAACTGAAGATTATTAGAACAGCGGGCTTGGATATAGTCCGATTAAATCATCAACGAACCTTCCAAGAATGCGTAGATATGTATTACGCAAGTATTGAAGAGTAAGATTAGGAGAAATCAGACATGAGCAACATGATTTCTGTCGCTTCGGGCTTCCAGTATTCCGTAAATATTGGATATGACCTGAATAATGACGATAAACTCAAAAACTTTATACCGACCCAATCGGCCCTTACTCTTCTCGAAGATATTCTTCTGAGCACTCGGATTGCTTCTACTGATAGAGCTCGAGTATTAATTGGTGCCTATGGCAAGGGAAAGTCCCATATTATTTTGATGATTCTTTCCATGCTTATGAAAAAGGATCTTTCTCTATTTGAGAAACTTCTGCCTAAGCTTGAAGCGAACAAACTTCTCTATCAGTACGTTTTGAATTACTATGAAAGCAATCAAAAACTTTTGCCGGTAATTATCAATGGAAGCAATACCAGTCTTCCACAAGCCTTTCTTTTGGCTCTCCAGAGAACATTGGCAGAGAATGAGTTGCTGGATATCATGCCTGAGACTAATTACAAAGCCGCAGTAGCGGTGATCCAGAGATGGAAGTCAGATTTTCCCGTCACCTATACTCAGCTGGAAAAGGCTATCGATGAACCAATTAAGAAATTTATTGAGGATCTTGAGGATTATAGTATTACTGCATATGAAAAATTCGAACGTATTTACCCGACATTGACTGCGGGCAGCGTATTCAGCCCATTCCTTGGCTTTGATGTTGTTGAACTGTACGAAAGTGCGGTGCGGGGGCTGCGTTCGAAAGGATATACTGGCATTTATGTAGTATACGATGAATTTAGCAAATTCTTAGAAGCGAACATTTCAGAGGCATCTGTCAGCGACACAAAAATGCTTCAAGATTTTGCCGAAAAGTGCAATCGCAGCGGCGAATATCAGATGCATTTGATGCTGATTTCACATAAGGAAATTGCCAATTATATTGATACACTACCGAAACAGAAAGTAGATGGCTGGCGGGGCGTATCTGAACGATTCAAACACATCCATCTTAATAATAATTTTGCTCAAACTTACGAAATAATAGCCTCTGTTATCCAAAAGGACGCTACCCTTTGGGCAGAGTTCTGCCAGCAGCATAAAAAAGAGTTTGATAGTGTAAAGCATCGTTACGCAAACCATGCAATTTTTATAGATGCAACCAAAAAGGATGTAAAACGCATCCTATATACTTGTTATCCCCTCCATCCTGTTTCTACATTTATTCTGCCGAGACTTTCTGAGCGTGTTGCTCAAAATGAAAGAACATTATTTACATTTCTATCTGCAGATGGCACATCTACGCTACCACAATTCCTCGCAGATTATGATGACAAATACTTTGATGTAATTACCCCGGATGAAATCTATGATTACTTTGAGCCGCTATTTAGAAAAGAGGTTTATACCGGCCAAATTCATCAAACATATTTGCTGACCACAGCTATTCTGTCAAAACTGCAGCAAGGCTCTCTGGAAAGCAAAATTGTGAAAGCTTTATCCCTTATTTACATTCTGGAACAATTTGAGAAGCTGAAACCAACAAAAGACGAAATTGTTGGCATTTTTTCTATTAATTATACTGTGGGAGAAATTGAGAGAGCGATTGCGAATTTAATAGAAAAAGAATATGTTATTTATTTAAAGCGCAGCAATGACTATTTGCGTCTGAAGCAAACCTCGGGCGTTGATATTGGTCAGAAAATCCGTGACACTGTTGCCGCTCTATCTGGTAAAGTTTCGGCGAAGAAAACTTTGAATTCCTCAAACTTTGACAATTATATTTACCCCTCTCGTTATAACGACGAAAGAGAGATGACTCGCTATTTTGCTTTTGAGTTTATCGAAGAGGAAGAAGTTCGTTTAGATGTAGAGTGGACAACAAAGAGTGAGACAATCGACGCTGATGGGGTCGTGTATGGGATTATTCCTAAGAGCGATGATTCCATTAGCCGTTTACATCAAGTACTTGTTCAGTCCAGCGTAGGACACCCACGTTTTATCTTTATTCTGCCGAAAAAATACAAAGAGATTACGGATATTATCCAAGAATTTAACGCAGTTGCTCTATTGAGGGATCAAGCGTCCGGAGATAAGGTCCTCTTTGATGAATATGAAGTAGTCTATGAGGATCTTCGCGAGGTAATTTCCGACTTCATAGGTACTTATACGCATCCTGAAAACTTTAAGTCCAGCTACATCTACATGGGTGAAGAGAAAACAATCACTCGAAAGGCTGCGCTTACAGGTTTGACATCGGACATTTGCGATAATGTATATTCGCTCACTCCCATTATTAACAACGAAGCGATCAATCGCAATGATATCACTTCTATTGCTAACAATAGTAGAAGTAAGATTATTGCGGGTTTGCTGAGAAATGTGTTAGAACCGAACCTGGGGCTATCTGGATCTGGCCAGGAGGTCTCCATCATGAGAAGCACACTCTTGCGGACAAGTATTCTCGTTACAGATAATGGGTTTATTCGCATTAACCTAAATCCGCAGGATGATTTAATTAGAAATATGCTGGAGACGATAGTGGGATTTATCCAGGAAACTAAGGCTTCTGGCACCATATCTCTTGGAGTGTTGTACCGCCGTCTGGTAGCTCCGGAAAATCATATCGGTTTACGCAAAGGTCTTATCCCCATTTATCTTGCTGCAGTGTTTCACGAGTTTAAGCAGGAACTAATTCTGCAAGACAGATTCGGACAAGTTCCTATGACTGCCGATATATTGCTCCAAATAAATGCTAATCCCGAAGGGTTTACTTTGGCATATCTGGACTGGGATCCCGAAAAGGCGGAGTTTACCCAACAACTTGCAGATGTTTTCTCTGATTATGTAATTGACGCTGAAAAACTGGTTAACGCATATGATTATGTTGTGTCAGCAATGAAACGCTGGTATATGGCATTACCTAAATATGCAAAGGAACTCAAGCGTAGCGTAAAAGGCCAAAAGGTGGATAAGCGCTATGTAGCTATGCTACGATTGTTAAAGAACAATGCTGGTGGGCATGAATTGTTATTCGATAAACTTCCAACAGCCTTTGGCTATACAGACCAATTTAGCATTGGATTAGCGGAAAAAATCACTGCTGCAAAAAAATACTATGACCAATGTATAGCGCAACTTAAAAAGGATCTAATTTATACAGTTAAAGAGATTTTTTCCACATCACAGACTGTTAACAGCCTAAAAGCTGCTTCTCTGACATCTGTAATCAGAGATTGGTGTGAGAGTCTTGATGATAAAGTATTTGAGCAGATATTTACAGATGGAACAGAAAAATGTCTGGCTCTGTTTAAAACAGCAACGAACGACGAAGAGACACTCGTTGCTCGTCTTGCAAAAACAGCCACAGATCTCCGCTTAGAGGACTGGGATGGTAGCACATATGAGCGCTTTGTTGCTAATATAAAAAAATATAAAGCAACCTCAGAAGCATACAAGAGCATGGATACTTCTACACAAGAAGTAGTAGCGGCAGATGCTTATCAGGTTACATTCATCGGTGAAAACGGCGAAGCTGTTACAAAGAGGTTTTCTCGTATCGATTATAGTGGGAGAGGTCAACTCTTGTACAATCAGGTCACAGGTGCTTTGGATTCTATGGGACAATCCATCTCTGAGCAAGAAAAGCGACAAATCCTTATGGATATACTGAAAGAATTTTGTTAGGAGGGAAAAGATGGCCTACTTCGATAATGCGGCGACAACCTATCCCAAGCCAGAGGTGGTCTATACCAGTATGGATCAGTTTTATAGATTGAATGGTGCCAATGCGGGAAGAGGCCGTTATAACCTCGCACAGGGTGCCAATGCCCTGATTGGTGAAACCAGGGCATTGGTACAAGAACTTCTGCACTGCCCTGCAAAACAAGTGGTCTTTACTCCTACTGCAACGATAGCGCTGAACATTATTATTCAGGGACTGATTCGTAATGGAGTCCAGACAATCTATATAAGCCCATTTGAACATAATGCAGTAACTCGGACTCTGCATTATTTCCAAAAAGATGGTACTATTATCGTTCACCAGCTGGCTGTTTCGCGTGATTTTAAATATGACCTGGACAGAACAAAATATCAATTTGAATCAGAACGTCCAGATTTAGTAATTGTAAGTCATGCGAGCAATGTATTTGGATTGATTGCGCCCGTAACAGAAATTTGTTCATTGGCTAAAAACTTTGGCGCTGCCACTGTCATAGATATGGCACAGACTGCGGGTCTTGTGGACTGTAATCTCAGCCTCAACATATTTGATTTTGCTGTTTTTGCAGGACACAAAACCCTGTATGGGCCTACAGGAATTTCGGGGTTTGTTATGGACCCTTCTATTGACTTGCCTCCAGTTCTATTTGGTGGCACGGGATTTGAGTCTGCTAACCAGAATATGCCCTTAAGCGTACCAGAAAGATATGAAATGGGAACAATGAACATCTCAGGCATTGCTGGCTTAAACGCGGCAATAAAATGGGGGCTGGGGTGCGGCATTGAAGAAATCTGGGAAAAAGAGCAGGAACACCGAAAGAAATTGATTGCGCTGTTACAAGAATATTGGTTTATTAAAATTATCGGTAATTATCCCGACAGCAATTATGTGGGAATCGTTTCTTGTTTGATTGAAGGTATTAGTAGTGATAGTGCGGGAGACATTTTTGACCGTTGTGGCGTTGCTGTTAGAACGGGACTGCAATGTGCGCCACTGGCACATCAATTTGCTGGAACGCATCCAGCTGGAACGATTCGGTTTAGTGTAGGCTACTTCACCTCAGAAGAAGATTTTGAGGAACTCCGGCAAGCTCTCGATTACATTGAAGAAAATCTGTGAGGAACGCAAAATATGAGCTTTCAGGATCATACCGTAAAAACCGAATATCGCTCTTTGATTGACAATGTGGTGCAGAAATTTTATGTCCCACTACTCAAAGAAGCTGTGTCATATAAGAGGGCTGTAGGCTTTTTTTCATCGTCTTCTCTCATTGAAATTTCTAAAGGTATCGCTGATCTTGCTTGCCGGGGCGGTAGAATCCAGATTGTTGCTTCACCTTATCTGTCCGATGATGATATTGAAGCAATTAAAAAAGGATATGCAGATCGCGATGAAATTATTGAAGCTGCTTTGTTAGGGCAGCTGTCAGATGAACAGACCGACTATTATTCCATGGAGCGGCTAAACCTCTTGGCAAATCTCATTGCAACCGGCATTTTAGATATAAAAATAGCTTATACAGAGGACGCAAGAGGAATCGGAATGTACCATGAAAAAATGGGAATTATCGAGGATGCGGAAGGGAATAAAGTTGCGTTTTCTGGTTCAATGAACGAATCTTCCACCGCCATGTCCCTGAATTATGAAACTATTGATGTATTTCGTAGTTGGCACGATAAAAGCGAAACAGAACGTGTTCAATTGAAGGAAAATGCGTTTTGTTCGATCTGGAATGACTGTGAGCCAAGTATTCGAGTTCTGGAATTTCCTCAAATAACGAATGCCTTAATAGAGAAATACAGAAAGAAGGCACCTAATTTCAACATTGATCAAGAACAGTTTCCTCCTCGAAAAGAAAGAATGCAATTGACAGCTACTTCTGCAACAACTCATGATGTGGTTGGTGCCAGGATACCACCAGATATAACCCTGCATGATTACCAAAAGCAAGCAATTTCTGTATGGGTAGGAGAAAACTATCGCGGCATTTTTGATATGGCAACGGGTACTGGAAAAACATTTACAGGTTTGGGAGCTATTTCGAAAATATCTGAAGACTTAAACGATGAACTCGCAGTCATTATTGTTTGTCCCTATCAGCATCTGGTTGAGCAATGGGTAGATGATATCGTAAAGTTCAACATTCAGCCTATTATTGGCTACAGTAGCTCATCTCAAAAAGATTGGAAAAAGAGATTATCTAAGGCGGTCCGGGATCAAAAGCTACGAAGCGAAAAGAGTTTCTTTTGCTTTATTTGCACCAACGCAACATTTACAAGCACTTTTGTCCAGGAGCAGATTGGAAAAATAAAAAGCCAGACCCTTCTCGTAGTGGACGAAGCGCATAACTTTGGTGCGAGAAGCTACGCAAGGTTATTAGATGAACGCTTCACTTATCGGCTTGCACTGTCTGCTACATTGGAACGACATCGTGATGAGGAAGGCACAGCTATTCTTTATAGTTTCTTCGGGAAGAAGTGTATTGAGTATAGTCTTGAGCGAGCAATTGAGGAAGAGAAACTTACGCCTTACAAGTACCACCCTATCCTTGTTTACTTAAATGATGAGGAACTCGAAAAATATGAGCAACTTTCTTACGAAATATCCCGCCATGTAATCAAAGGAAAATCTGGAAAGGTTAAGTTGGATAGCTATGGTAAGATACTCGCTATTCAGCGTTCTCGTATTGTTGCAGCCGCAGCTCTAAAGCTTACTCGGCTTAAAGAAGTTATTACGCCATATGAGGACGAGCATTTCCTGTTGGTATACTGTGGAGCCACAAATGTCTTATCACTAAATGCTGATAATTCGGATGTGGATGAAGGAGATATCAAACAGATTGAAGCTGTCACAAGAATGCTTGGCAATGAGCTTAAAATGAAAGTATCTAAGTTTACGGCTGAGGAAAATATTGAAGAGCGTAACGCTATAAAGCAGCACTTTAAAGATGGTGATGATTTGCAGGCTATTGTTGCCATCAAATGTTTGGATGAAGGTGTAAATATTCCAGGCATTCGTACTGCTTTTATTTTGGCAAGTAGTACCAATCCTAAAGAGTATATCCAAAGGCGTGGCCGCGTGTTAAGAAAGTCTCCTGAAACAGGCAAGGAGTTTGCGGAAATTTATGATTTTATAACATTGCCTCGGCCCTTGGATGAAGTATCCGGTTTGACAGAAGAGCAAATGCGAAGAGAGCTGTCCCTCGTTAAGAACGAATTGACGAGAGTATCGGAGTTCGGACGGTTGTCTATGAACTCTATGGAAGCCTCTAAATTGATTTGGGAAATCTGTGATTGTTATGGATTGCCCTACGATTTGAATGATAACAAAAAGGAGGAGCCATATGGAGACATCGAAATTTGACCTTGATCAGAAGGCAATCGATCGCCTGAAACGGAAGATTGTTATTGCTGAAAACACAAATTTGCGCACCAAAAACAAGACGGATGCTCAAATGATTCGTGATATCAAGAAGTGGATAGAGGAGGAAGTTCAATGCTGCTCCAATCAATAGAATTGCAGAACTTTCGACAGTTCATCAACGAAAAGATAGATTTCTCCACTGATCCTGAACGAAATGTTACTCTCATTATTGGCGAAAACGGCACAGGTAAAACTACATTTGCACAGGCATTTTTCTGGTGTCTCTATGGAGAAACTGATTTTACTGACAAGATTATGCTCAACAGAGTCCTTGCTGAGCAGATGACGCCGGATCAAAAAATTACTGTCAAAGTTGTTCTCAGGCTCATTCACGGCAGTGCAGCTTATGAGATCGTTCGAACACAAGAATATAAGAAATCCTACAGTAACAAAGTGGCAGGTGCGAACACAGTGTTAAACATAGCGGTCAAATCCGCTGATGGAAATACCCGCTACTTGAAGCAGCTTGAATGCGAAGCTGAAATCAAAAAAATTCTTCCTAAGGAGCTTTCAAATTACTTTTTCTTTGACGGTGAACGCATTGAAAAAATGAGTAAGGAGATTGCCAGCGGAAGAAAGAGCAGCGGTTTTTCAAACGCTGTTGTGGGACTGACCGGATTGAAAGCTACATTGGCTGCATTGGGACATATTGCGCCCACCAGAACAAATTCAGTCATGGGAAAATTCAACGAGGCCTATACTGGTGATAGCAGTGGCAAAATTCAGCAACTTTCGAAGCGAATCGATGAACTTCAGAGAGAGCTTGAACAAATTACCAAGCGCTTGGTTGAAATCGACGAGGAGATTGATGCAGCATCATCTGCAAAAGCCAAGTTTAAACAGGATATCAAACAATATTCCGATGGTGAAAAGCTGCAAAATGAAAGAGATCACTTGACAGCAGAATTACAAAAGCTCAAAAAATTGAGAGCACAATTCATTAAAGAAAGCTGCAAGAAGTTCAATGATGGAGTAACTGTGTTTCTCTCGCTTTCACTCGTACATAGAGCACTGGAAGTCCTTTCTCACAGTGATTTTAGCGGGAAAGATATCCCAGAAATGCATTCTAAGACCATCGAGTTTTTGCTGAAGCGCGGCACATGCATTTGCGGGACTCATCTTGACCCCGGCACCATCCCTTACAACAAGGTCATGGAGCTGATGGATTATCTGCCTCCGCAGTCTATTGGCGTAACGGTCGGTCAATTTGTAAAGGACTCTCGTTCTAAATACAGCAGAGAAGTTTGTTTATACCAAGATATTGCTGAACAGGTCAGTTTGATTAGCCAGCAAGAAGAATCCATTGCAGATCTTGAAGAACAATTGTCTATTATTAGTGAAAAACTTGATGGCGATGATGTTCGGGAACAGGTCAAGAAGCTGAATGCGCAAATACGGGCTTGTGCAGATACCATTTCTAAGCACAGAGCTGAGCAGCAGCAATTGCTCCGTAAGCAAGGTGCTTTTGAAGAGGAAAAGAAGCAGAAAGAGAATAGCCGGTCTGAACTCTCTCTCCTTGACAAAAACAACCAGATGATTGAGTTGTACAAAGCCTATACTCAGAGAATTTATGATGAATTGAATGTAGAATACAAGCAAAAGGAAGCGCAAATCAGAGCAAAGCTGCAGATGTACATCAATGAGATCTTTAAGGCCATTTATGATGGAGGCTTGTCTCTTACAATTGATGAGCATTACAATATTTCCGTCTATGTGACTGACTTTGGTGGTGGAGTTGAGACGTCTACTGCCCAGAGTATTTCTGTTATTTTTGCATTTATCTCGGCGATCATCAAAATGGCAAGAGAAAATCAGCTTGAGAATGGTGACGAAGCATACTCTGAGCCGTATCCTCTGGTCATGGATGCTCCGCTGTCTGCTTTTGATAAGCGTAGAATTAAGGCAATTTGCGCTGCAATTCCAGAAACAGCGGAACAAGTTATCATTTTCATCAAGGACACAGATGGTGAGCTGGCAGAAGAACACCTTGGCACCAAAGTAATGACCCGTCATTACTTTGAAAAAATCGATGAGTTTCATACTCGTCTGCTATAAGGGGGTGTCATTATGTTTGATAAACAGTATCGTTTTACAGGAAGCCATGCAGAAAAGGTTAGCGCATTGACATCTATTTTTGACGAGGTTGCAAAGGCAAAGATCTTTGAGCGCAATCTGGATGTTTACATGAATGCACCCTTGATTGGATTTCTTTTTAAACGGAAGGGGACTAAAAACTCCGATGGCGCTGTAGCGGACCAGAATATCTTCCCAGAGCAGCTTATAAACAACTCTGAGCAATTGAAATACATCTTCCGCCTTATACTCATTTTGGATACCCAGCACGAGCCTGATGAGGAAGCACGGTTAGATAAGGCCTTCCGTCGTTTTGGAGCAGATGAGGCTGATATTCAATTGTTTGATTCCTATGTGCTTGGTGGAATTGATGTTTTGTACGAAAAACTCGTTGACGGTTCAACAGATCCCGCCGAATACATTAACCGTATGTATGATTTTGTAGAAGAATTCAATGAAAGATTTAATGAAGGCATTACCAGTAAAGATATTATGGACCTGTGTCGTGCTAATACAAAATAGGATATAGACTCCGAAGAAAGGGGTGTCTGGGATGTCTAAAGTTTCAGACTGTCAAAAACTACTGATTTCTGAATCTGAGAAAAAGGTTTCTTGACTTTTGACGATATCATGGCTATGTCGGACACCTACTCCCTGTCTGTATCTGAAGTTGATCAACTAAGCGAAGCGCTTGAAATTCGCGGAATTATAATCTATGAAACTGCACCTATTGGAAAAGATGTAGACCATTTTGAGGACTACAGCAGAATAGATTATGAGGCCATTTTCAAGGAAATCATCTCGTTATCGCCAGATCTTGAATATGTGGTTGAACTTATCAGGCAATTGCCTCCGCCACAGTACGGCGAGATCTCTGCTCTTACTATGCAGACTGCTTCAGGAAATGCATATGCCAGAGAACGCCTGATACTCATCCACTTGCGAGTTGCGTTGAAGATTGCGCTTTCAATGGCCAAATCACACCAATATGATATTATAGATGCGGTATCTGCCGGATTTGTGGGATTGGTCATTGCGGTCGATAGATTTGACCCGGATGGATTTTCGACTTTTCAGTCATATGCATCTTTGTGGATACAAGAGAATACACGCCTATCTGGATGGAGTATTACTTTCCTGCTCACTATAAAGAAAAAATGCTTCCGGCTTACGAACGCTACCTTAACCACTGGTGTGGTGATTGCATACCCTGTAGAATTTGCGAAACCCTTGTTTCTGAAATCGCAGATAACTTAGAGATGTCTTTTGAGGAAGCAAATGAGTACATCGCTGCAGCAATCAAGCAAGCCGAGAATCATCTGTACCTTTCTGATTACTTTGAAGAAAGTGACAGCGAAGAGCCGCTGCCTTGGCCACAGGAGCTTATACAGGCCGACGATTTGTTGTTTGAAAAAGTTTCCGCATCATTGGCCAGAAACGCTCTCTTAAATGCGCTGGGTTCGTTAAATCCTCGAGAAGCTGATGTTATACGTCTCAGAACAGGCTTTGACGATAATAGACCTCTTACGCTTGAAGATGTAGGTGCGGTATATGGAGTTACACGAGAGCGTATACGACAACGACAGATTGAAGCAAAAGCACTTAGGAAACTTAGACACCCCAGCAAAGCCAAGAAATTGAAGGATTTTTGGAGTTGAAACATTTTCTCACAATGAAAGGGATGAAATTATGCAATGGGAATCATACTCGCATCCAATATCTGATGTACGCGACTGGAATGATAGCTGCCGTTTAGAGTTAAGACCAGATTTCCAACGCAATGAGGTCTGGAGTAAAGCGGCACAAATTATGCTCATTGATACCATCATTAAGGGAATTCCTATACCGAAAGTGTATATCAAATCGATTATCCGGGATGGAAATACTTATCGCGTTGTTATTGACGGTCAACAGCGATTGACAGCTATTCTTAAGTTTGTGAAAAATAAGCTTGCGCTAAAAAAACCGTATATAGGTGAATACCAGGATAAGAAGTTCTCAGATCTTCCGCCGGAGGTACAAAATCAGATTCTGCGATACAAGATCGATATTAACGAAATTTTCAATCCCACTGACGAAGAGATTCGAGATTTGTATTCTCGAGTGAATAAGTACACTGTGCAGCTGAATAAGCAAGAGCTCCGCCGTGCCGATTTTCCTGGAGACTTTATACACCTTGCAGAAGAGTTATCTGAAAACAAGTTCTTCGAAGGTGCAAAAATCTTCTCAGTAAAACAGCGCAGAAGAATGCTTGATGTAGAGTATGTTGAGGAACTACTTACAATTATTCTCAAAGGGATTCAAGATAAGAAAGATTATTTGGATGCGGTATGCGAGGAGTATATGCAGCTTGATAATCAAGCAGACATCGTTGATATTTTTACGGGAATTATTGACGATATTGCACTTATCTTTGACGCAGAAAAATTCCCTATGAAAGATACACGGTTTAAGCAAAAGTCAGACTTCTATTCTCTGTTTGCTTGCATATTTGAATTGCGCAAAGAGGCTGTTTTAAACTGCAAAAATTTGGAGAGCACCAGAGAGATTCTGCGCGAAATGTGTGATAATATTGGCCCTCAAAGTGACGATGATTTGTATCGAGAATATGCTACTCGGTGCCTGAGTGATGCAAATTCCCTCTCTAATAGACAATGGAGAGTGGACTTTTTGAAGGAGCGGTTGTCGCCTGCATATGGAAAGAAGGCAGAATATGACGATATATCTTAAAAATCTGTTCTTCGATATAGACGACGAAATTATCTCTTTTTCAGGCAAGAGTTATGAATTGCAGGAGCGAATTGGTTCTGGTGGAAATGGAGCAGTGTACGAATGTATTGATTCAAGCGGTTCAATTTATGCTGTTAAATTTCTTCTCCAGCTTTCCCACAAAAGCCAAAAACGATTTGATCAGGAAGTCTCTTTGATGGAGCGCATTAATCATCCGCATATCATTCGTTATGTTGATAAGGGAAAGGTTGATGCGGTTAACAGGAAAAGAGAAGAAGTAGAACTTCCGTTTGTTATTATGGAGCGCGCTGATAGAAATCTTGTCGACTACCTGCGGAGTGTTGAGTCAGTACCCTATGAGATATATGCTGCGCAATTCCGCGGCCTATGTGAAGCGTTAGCAGAGATTCATAAGGTTGCAATCCATAGAGACATCAAACCAGAGAATGTACTTATCAAAGGCGAAACATGGGTAATCAGTGATTTTGGATTGTGTACATTCCTTGATCCCGAGGAACACAGAGAAATAACAAAACCGAATGAAAAGGTTGGCCCCGCCTTTTGGATGAGTCCAGAGGCTGTTGATTGCAGCTATTTTCAGAGTGACCTGGTCGGCACATATTCAGATGTGTTTCAATTGTGCGCAGTGTTCGTCTTTGTGCTAACCAAAAGGTTTCCTGGTGGAATAATTCACGAATTAAACGATTTGAATACGACTCCTGAAATAAGAGAAGTGTTAATACGATCGCTATCAAATGACTATTCACAAAGACCGGTAGACGGAAGTGACTTAGCCGTTCAATACAATAATGCCACATATGCAAGGGCATAGCCGGATACGCTCATACGGTCAAAATATAATAAGGATGACTTGCCTACTGGGCAGCGGTACATCCATCATCGGAAGCGTGGAAGCAATGTGCCGAAGAAGTTCAAGGCGGATCGGATCACAGGCGGTGTAGCGGCCTATACCTTCCTGAGAATATCAACTATGGAAGCATGACGAGAGCAGATCACCTGGAGGCTTGATTGACCGATTTCGGCGAAGTTTTGGAGAAGACAAATAAATTGGTGGTTGGATAAATGACTGAGGTAGTAGCGGCCCTGATTTGGGGTCAGGACAAATTTATGATCTGCCAGCGCCCGGCACATAAGGCAAGAGGTTTATTGTGGGAGTTTGTAGGGGGCAAGGTAGAATACGGAGAGACTAAGGAACAAGCGCTTATCCGGGAATGTCAGGAGGAACTGGCTGTCACGCTAAATGTGGGCAAAATTTTTATGGATGTGGTCCATAAATATCCGGATTTGACTGTCCATCTGACACTGTTCCATGCTACCATCCAGGAAGGAATCCCGCAAAAACTGGAGCACAATGATATCCAGTGGATCACAGTGGATGAAATCGATCAGTATGCCTTTTGTCCGGCAGATGAGGAAATCCTAACAAGGCTAAAACTATCGGCTGAGTAGAAAAATTAGATGGAAGCCTCCTTGCTACACTGGGAAATACGAGCATGTAGAGAAAGGAAACATGCGGAATGAATGTCATCTGCTTCGGCGATTCCAACACCTACGGCTACGACCCACAGGGCTATTTCGGCGGACGCTATGATGCAGACAGCCGGTGGGTGGACATTCTGGCTGCGGAACCCGGCCGGAATGTCTGCAACATGGGGCAGAACGGCCGGGAGATTCCTTCTGCCGCTCCTGCCTTCCCTGCTGACACCGATCTGCTGATCGTCATGCTGGGCACCAACGATCTGCTCCAGGGGCGAAGTCCGGAGCAGGCGGCTGAGAGATTGGAGCGATTTCTCACTTCTGTCCCGTTAGAACGAAGCAAGATCTTGCTGGTCGCCCCGCCGCCGATGGCCATGGGCGAGTGGGTCCCTAGCCAGCAACTCGTTAATGATTCCCATACTTTCGAGCGGCTCTGTCAGGCACTGGCGGAGCAGTTGGGCGTCCGCTTCGCCGATGCCGGAAAGTGGGACATCTCTTTGGCCTACGACGGCGTACACTTCACGGAGCAGGGCCACAAAGCCTTTGCCGCCGGACTTCTGGAGGAACTCAAATGAAACGAATTGCAATTTTACTCTCCTCTCTGCTTTTGCTGTTGACCGGATGCGGCGGGAATTCCACAAACGGCTCCTATGAGCAGATCACCCAGGAAGCAGCCAAAGAAATGATGGACACCCAGGAAGTGATTATCCTGGATGTGCGGGAGCAGGACGAATATGACAGCAGTCATATCCCCGGCGCTGTTTTGCTGCCGGTGGGTACCATTGACGAGGAGACTGCTGCCGAGGTGATCCCCGAAAAGGACTCTACCGTCCTGGTCTACTGCCGCAGCGGCAATCGCAGTAAAACCGCATCCTCCACGCTGGCCGAACTGGGCTACACCAACATCTACGAATTTGGCGGCATCAATACCTGGCCGTATGAGACGGAGCCGTAAGGCAAGCTGTACAGAATTTATATCGCCTAAACAAAGAATACGGGACTGGCCGCACTTGCCAGTCCCGTCGCTTATTTTGGCAGATATTCTTCCCGCACCCGGTATCGGCTGACACCGAAGCTGCTGCCTCTCTGGATGACCTCCTGGGGAAGCTGGTTCAAATACTTGCGTCCAAAGTTTGTATTGCCGAAATAGCAGTCAAAGTTGGTCACAGGGAGTACCACCCAGTCGCTGTCCTCCGGCCGGTTGGCCAGATAATAGGAGATTAGGGTATGCAGGACAGGGGCGGGGAGCTCCTTGGGCCGAACCTGTTCCAGCCGATCCACCAGATCTGCCGGCAGCTCCGGCTCCGTGCTGCGCAGAGGGCCCAGCTCCAGGGCGTCAGCGATCATATCGCCAAAACGGATCGTCCACGCACCCTCTGTCAGGGTGGAGAGCGCTTTGGTCTGGTACTGAAGCACTTTGTTGCGCCACTCCTGGTCAAACAGCTTGTCCAGCCTCTCAGCGGAAGTAGCGTAGTTCTTGTGAACCAGTTCCGGGTGTGCTGCGGCAAACCGCATCGCCCCGTGGAAGTGGCGGCTGAACCAGCCCCAGCCCTTCTCGTCCACCAGTTTGGGAAACGGATCGTGGAGCGACGCAAAATTGGTACGGTGCTGCCACTCTTCTTTTGGCTTACCGCCACTCTCCGGGATGCTGCACCAGGCGCACAGACCATCATAAGCACAGCCGATCCGCTCTCTGGGATCGCCGGGCAGCAGCGTGCCGTCCGAAGCATGAAACAGCAAGCCCCGTGCCAAAATGGTCAAAATACGGTTCATGCCGCTGAATTCCTTCAGTGCCTCAAAGGTAAACCGACCCAGCCAGGTGGCGTCTTTTTTGCCGGACGCCCGGTACTCCACCGGTTCTGTATAATCTAAAAACTCCTGCCATTCATTCAGCATGGTGCACCTCCAGAACATTGGGCTCCAGCACATCCAGCAGCAGATCCCACAGCAGATTCCGCTTGCCCAGTGCCTCCACATAGCGCACGGCCGTCTGCGGACGCACGATCTCATTCAGCAGTTTCCGGCAGCGGGTGGATACCGCCTCCCGGTAGTGCTGGGAGTTTCGCTTGGTGAGATACGCTTCCATCAGATCGTCAAATACCGGTGAGTCTCCGGGGCGGTGCAGCTGCCGTTTCGTTTGCTGCTCATTCTCCTGCAGAATGTCACAGAGCAAGTTGCTCAGGACCCGGTATCCGCCGCTGCGGAAATCAGAAAACAGGTCAAAGAGATGCTCATACTCCGGCAACCAGGTGAGAAGAAACTGCATTCTCTGCTCTTCCGTCAGGAACTGCCACCTGGTGTTATCCAACGCCGCCCAGATTGCCACCACCCGCTCCGGCGGCAGGCTTCCCAACTGAGCGTAAAGTTCGTCCGTGTCCCAAAGCTCCTCCTGCCCTCGGGCAAAGAGAATTCGCTCGATATCACGCTTTCGTTTCTTTTCCTTAGGTTCCACCCGGCAGACCCAGATGCGGGACAGACATCCTTCATAGTCGCTCAGCAGTGCGGAAATCCGCTCCAAAAGCTCCTGGTCCAGTCGTTCCTTCCAATCCGGCTCCTGGGCAAAGGTAAAGAGTTCTTTGTCTTTGGCCGGTTTGGATTTGATGGCCGGCGTGTGCTTTTCCAGCTGGAGCGCCAGATAGGGCATCCGCTCCAGATTGGAGTCCACCTTGTCCCAGTCTATTTTTTTGAAAAAGGCTTTGATGCGCTGCTGGTGGGTGGGCTCATGCCAGGCACGCCGGGTTTCCTCCGCTTCCTCCACCAGATTTTTATACTGCAGGAAGGACGTCCGTTCCACCCGCCGCTCCTTCAGGTACTCGTCCAGATCCGGGCGGATCCCGCTCTTGGCGGAGTCGATCTCCAACCCGGTCAGAATGGCCAGCACCTCTGTCTCTTCCCCGGAAGCGTTTGCGCTCCTGGGCATCGGAATTTTCGTTGTAGGCGATGACGCTGCGATCCAAGGCGGCGTTGCAAATCTGTCCCACCCTGGAGGAGAAGGTGCCCCGCACCACTTCAAACCGCGCCTCCCAGTCATCTGCATTGCGGATCAGCGGCTCTGCCGAGGGGATCATCAACAGAGGAATGTTGGCCTCGTTGGAGAGCGCATCGTCTGCGGTGCTGCGGGAGGCCTCATAGTTCCGGCGGACGCACTCATTCAAAATGGGATCAGCAATGGTCTTGATCATATCCCCGTCATAGTCCGCGCCGCCCAGACGCTCTGCCGCCAGCATGGTGGAGTCCACCATGACCAGGTCGGTTAGATGTCGGAAATAGAAGTGCCGCATCTGCAGCTTTTCCTTCCTGGCATCATAGGAAGAGAGCTGCAGTTCTTCATTTCTGGCAATGTGGGGGTTGCGCAGCAGAGTGCAGGTATCTCCGTGCTCATAGGCCGCACCGGGCGCATAGAAAGCACTGGTTCGGAAGCGAAAGCTCTTGGTCAGATCGTAATAGGTCTTGTTCCGTTTCTTTTTGGGGAGTGTCTCCAGAAGAAAACTGAGAAAGTCCAGGAGGTCGCCGGAGAGATAGCGGTTGTCTCCGGCCACAATCAGCCGCCCCAGAGCGTAGTTCTTCAAGATCTGCTTCGCTTTGGAATCCAGCTCCCGCTGATAAATGGGCTCACCGATCATGCTGGGATTCTTGCGCAGGATCTCGCCCGGCAGATGTTCCCGGCTTTTTCGGAAAGGCAGGATACCCCAGCGATCCATCCGCTTCAGAAAGTACTCCTGCTGGAACGCCTTATTGGCCCGGAAGTTGTAGTAGGCCACCTCGGTCTGCTTGGTGAGCCAGTTCCGCTTGTCCTCCTCCGGACTGTGGTCCCAGCCGTCGGGCAGATCCCTGGGACGGAACTCCTCCTCCCTGATGGAGACCGTGTTCAAAAATTGATAGTTCAGTTCGGTGTGAGTCTCCGGTTTTACCTTGCTCACATTGGTGATGTACAAAGCGTGGCGGTAGCGGCGGAAGGCGACCCAGTAGTCCTCCCAGGTCATCCCGCTGTTCTTCAGCCACCCAAAGCCTTTGAACATACTCTTGGTAAGGATGACATCCACATCCTTGACCCGGTGCTCCTGGCCCCAGATATCCCGGATCACCGTCTGACCACAATAGTCCAGAATCTCCTGAAAATCCACCTGATGTATCATGCCCTTGATATAGGGCATACGGATCTGAAATGAGGTGTGGACGGTTGCACCGCAGAGCGCCCGGTCTACGACCTTGGCATACCGCTTGGAGATCAGTCCCTCCCCATCAAAGCAGGCAATGGGAATATCCATCCGGCGCTCCACCCGGTGATACTTCCGGGTACTGTTTTGGGTGCCGTCGTCCTCCACGGTGATGACTGGGACATCCCTGGCCGTCACCACCGGATTGTCCACCACGATGACACGGTGGGGCTTGTCGATGTCGATCCCATCCAGCCGCACGCCGCCGGAGAGCATCAAGCCATTGTAGGCGTAGAGTTTGCTGAGCTGACAGTCGCCGATGGTCATGTCCATCTGGATACGGCGACGCACCTGGTTATACACATCTTCCCGGAGAAAGGACAATCTGCTCTGGTGACTCATGCTGCCCGACCGCTCGAAGGCAAGATAGCGACGCATCCCGGATCCCAGATCCAGCTGCACGCCCTCCGGGCGGAACATGTCACGAGCCTTCTCCTGGCGGATCTGCTGCCGGAGCAGTGTGCTGCTGCGGTCGAAGATGCCGGAGAAGTCCATATAGAAGATCACATCGGACAGCCCGTCAATGAGCCGATCGTCGGTGGGCTCGGAAAAGTCATCGCCCTGCAGCACGCACATGATCTGGAAGAACAGTGCGTTGCCGTCCTGCTCGTGCAGAGCGGAAAAGCGCTTGCATTTTTCTGTTGCCGCCCGGTCAAGGACAAAGTGCCACTGCCCGTTTGCCTGTGCGGCGTAACTCATCACTGCCCGGGCAGAGAGTTCAAAAATGCGATATTTGCTCTGGGCCATTTTCTCACCTCCGGATAGTCTCATTCTATCACAGAGAGATAAAAAAGCAATATAGACACTGCTCCCACAAATTTCGGTGGGAGCTTTTTATTTTTCAAAAAGGAGGTCAAACATTTGAAGCATTCAAGTATTCAGTCCTATGCCGACCTGCCGCTGTTCCTCAATGCGAAGCTGGTGGCGCAAGCGCTGGGCGTGTCCATCTCCACCGCCTACGAGGTGATGCACGAACCCAGCTTCCCCACCCTGCGTGTGGGTAGCCGCATGGTGGTACCGAAAGAAAAGTTCATGCAGTGGGCGGAAGAACAGTCTGGAGGTGTGAAATGAAGAAGAACTGGACCAAGCGGGATCCCATCAAGAACTATTTCCCGGTGCCCAATGAAATCTTTTTTCTGGGCCTGTCCTCGGATGCCATCTCCATCTATGGGCATCTCCTCAGCTGGGAGGACAGAAAGACCTATGAGTGCCTGGTGAGTTACCGGATGATCTCGGAGGCCATCGGCAAATCTGTGACCACGGTGCGCAAGTATGTGATGGAGCTGGAGGAGCGCTCGCTCATCCGCACCAAGCGCACCAATGTGGTCGCCAAGGAGGGCCATAAGCGCAACGGCCGTCTGCTCTATCACATCCTGCCTATTCAGATGGCCATCGATCAGTTCCATGAGCGGCAGCTTTATGAGGCTGACCTGGCGCTGGAACGACAGCGGATCCAACAGCGCATAGCTGCGCTGGAGCGAGAGGAGTGTGCGGCGGTATGCTGATGCAGGAGCTGAGTACTATCATCCGGCAGGAGCTAGCCATGACCACGGCGGACAAGCGGAAGTACATCGTCTACCAATGGAACCAGACCCACGGGGAACCCATCGATGAAGATGCCGTCGCACTGTTTCTCTGTGACGAGAACCGGGGCAACCTCACAGACGAGCAGCGGACTTTTGCAAAAGAGCGCTGTGCAGAGTTTGAGCACTGCACCCAAATCACCGTCTACCGGATCCTGCAATGCGGAGAGATGATGCGCCAGCACCTGGTGTCCGGCCCTGAGGAATACTGCCGTATCTTCCTGTCACCCACAAGCGACAGAAGATTCCCGCTCTGCAGCGGCCTGTGAGGGGCTGTGTGCGGCTTTGAACAGCTGGCCGACTGTGTACCCCGCCCTGGGGAATTGAGGGGCATTTGAGCCGGTTTTCAAGGGAGTGGGAAGCCGACGAAAGACAGGCAGGAGAAAGCCCCTGCTCTTTTATGGCGCCTGGGCAGTCACTTCCGCCCGCAGTGCGGGCGGTTTCGGGGACTGGGAGCTAACGCTTTTTCAGAACGCCTAAACTGCGATTGACGCTGTTTCTCCAAAAATAGGCGAATATCCCTGTTGTTGAGGGATTTTCGCTGACGCTATCACGGATTTGAGAGGTATTTGACAATGGGTGAAAACAGACACAGACACACCGTTTGGATGGACGATACTATGTGGGATCAGGTGAAGTCCCACTACCAGAAGGATAACTGCTCCACCAAAAATGAGTATATCGAAAAGGCGATCCAGTTCTACTCCGGCTATCTGGACACAGAGCGGGCCGATGAGTATTTGCCCAGAGTGCTGTCCGACATACTGGATGGCAAGCTGGGCGCCCTCGGCAAACGGATGGGCCACCTGCTCTTCAAGCAGGCGGTGGAGCAGGATGTGCTGGCAAACCTGTTCGCCTACGGCCTCGGTGTGGACATGGACACCCTGCAAAAACTCCGGGTGCGGTGTGTCAAGGAGGTGCGGGAAACCAACGGTGAGATCCGCCTGGAGGATGCTCTGCTTTATCAAAAGGGGGCTGAAGTGTGACCGGCCTCATTCAAAAGTCCGGCTACATCAAGCCGGGCAGCGGCGGCGGACACTACGCCAGGTACATCGCCACCCGGGAGGGTGTGGAGCTGGCGGAAGTGCCGCAGCCCTCCCACCAGGGCGGCGGCTACCTGGACTATATGGCCCAGCGACCCCGCTCTCACGGTTTGTTTTCGGCGGACGGCCCCGCCGATCTGGAGAAAACCATGGCCGAGATCAACGCCCATACTGGTCCGGTGTGGACCTTCGTCTACTCCCTGCGGCGGGAGGATGCCGCGCGGCTGGGCTACGAAACCAGTGAGAGCTGGCGCAAATTACTGCTGGCCCATCAGGCGGAGCTGGCGGCGGCGATGAAGATTCCGCCCGGCAGCTTTCGCTGGTGTGCCGCCTTCCACGATGAAACGCACCACCCCCACATCCACATGATGGCCTGGTCCGCCGACCCGAAGCAGGGCTTTCTGACCGAGAAAGGCATCGAGCAGATGCGCTCCCAGCTGTCCAACGACATCTTCCGGGACGAGCTGTTGTCCCTCTATCAAGAGAAGGACCAGTCCTACCAGGAGGTGCGGGACGCGGCCATGCCCGCCATGGGCCGGCTCATCTGGGAGATGAGGTCCGGTCTCTGCGACAGTCCTGTCATCGCCGGTCAGATGGAAACGCTGGCCGAAATGTTATCTGGGGTCAAGGGCAAGAAGGTGTACGGCTATCTCAAGAAGCCGGTGAAGGCGCAGGTGGATGCCATCGTGGATGAGCTGGCCAGGCTCCCGGAGGTGGCGGAGTGCTATGAACACTGGAATCGGCTGCGGGATGAAGTGGAGCGGCACTACAAGGACGCGCCGCGGGAACACAAGCCGTTGTCACAGCAACCGGAATTCAAAGCCATCAAGAACATGGTCATCCGGGAAGCGGAGGAACTGCGCTTGGGTTCTTTCACCTTCGAAGATATAACCATGAAAGATGAAGTGGACGAGGACCAGGAGGCGGTGTGCCGCGCCTGGTCTTCCCAGTGGGAGATGGCCGAGGCCTACCAGAACGCGAAAGAACTTCTCTCAGAATATGAAAACACAGAAGCGGAAAAGGCGGAGCAGGTACAGGTGCTGGAGCGGCTCTGGGACGCCGGCTTCACTGTGGCTGCCCACCAGCTGGGCAAGTGCTGGCGGGATGGTGTTGGAGTGCTCCCGGATGACAAGCGGGCGGAGCTGTGGTTCCGCCGAGCCGCCGAGGCAGGTCTCGACTTTTCCCAGTACGTCCTTGGCAAGCTGCTGCAAAGTCAAAAACGGATGGCGGAAGCGGCGTCCTGGTATAAAAAAGCGGCGGCGCAGGGGGATCCCTACGCTGCCTACCGGCTGGGGAAGCTGTATCTGATGGGGAAGGATGTACCAAAGGATAGCGCCAAGGCGCTGGAGTATCTGAACGCTTCCGCCCGGCAGGGCAACCAGTATACCCAGTACACTCTGGGCAAGCTGTACCTCACCGGCGAAGGTGTGGCTCAGAACCGAGAACAGGCGTACCGCTGGTTCCGGGCGTCGGCATCCCAGGGGAACGAGTACGCCCAGTTCTTTCTGGATCACTTCAACGACACTCGCAGTCCCAATGTCCTTCTGACCGCCACCAGACTGCTCCACCATCTGGGCCGGATCTTCCAAGAGAACTCCGTGCCGCCCACTCCGCCGGGCAGGACGGACCGCAAGCTGCTCCAGAAGATCCGCCAGAAGAAGATCGCTATGGGCCACAAGCCGGACGACCATGAGGAGGAGCAGAGCCAGGGCATGACCATGGGCGGATGGTAAGAAAAATAGCACGGCGTTAACAATGATAAGGGGCGAACAGAACTGGGGCGGAGAAATTGATAACAATCTGATAACTGTGGTCAAATTCCCTGGCTATTTTCTCAGTAGTTCGGTATTGTGTGTTGCTGAAAAGGAGGCGACGCACCATGAACGACTACATGAGAGCATTGCATCAGCGGTTCTTCCGGGAGCCGGATGTGTCAGAATTAGAAGCAGACATTGAGAACACCCGGCAGGAAGTACGGGACTGTTTGGACAAGATGCAGCGGCGCAGGCTCATGCATCTGGTGGACAGTCAGAATCTGTTGAAAGAAGAAATCTCCCTGGCCAGCTTCACCGCCGGGTTCAAACTGGCCTGGGGGCTGAGCAGGGAACTGGAGGTAGACGGTCTGTACTCCTTCGATGAGGAGGAGACAGACTGGGCCTGTCGTCAAATGAGAGAGGAGGAATAAATGATGGGAAAGCGCAGGCCATCCGGAGACGGCATGGTGCGCAAGCGGGAGGACGGCCGCTGGGAAGGCCGCATCGTCGTGGGGCACAAGGAAAATGGCGACTCCATCTTCCGGTATGTCTATGCTGACACACAAAAGGAGCTGACGGCCAAGCTCCGGCAGAACATCGATGCCTACCAGGGTGTAGACCTGACCGAAGATAGCCAAATGACACTGGGACAGTGGCTGGATCGATGGCTGGATCGTATGACTGGGGTAGTCGGTCCGCTCACGATGAAACGATACGAGGGAACGGTAGTCAGGCATATCAAGCCGTATCTGGGAGAAAAAATTATCTCCCAGGTCACAGGGAAAGACATCCAAAAGCTATACGATATACTGGCCCGTCATGGAAACAGAATTACTGGAGAGGGGCTGGCCAGCGGAACGATTCGAGGCATTCATGCCATGTTCCATGAGGCAATGGGAGCAGCTCAGCAGGCTGGCCTAATCCCCAGAAATCCCACAGAGGACATCGACGCGCCCAAATTCAGCTACAAGGCCAAAAAGGTGTTAACCGAGGCGCAGCTGGAAAAGTTCATGGAAGCCATTCGTGAGGACGAGATCTGGCGGGACCTCTTCTATACGGAACTGACCACGGGCTTGCGTCGTGGTGAGATCTGCGGGCTCAAGTGGGAGGACTTTGACGAGGACAAAGGAACATTGAGGATTCACCGCACGATTCATGAGGAGAAGGGCGGCAAACTGACTCCCTGGTATACCAAGACCGCTGCTGGCACTCGCACCATCAACCTGGCGCCCAGTACGGCGGCACTGCTTTGGGATAGGAAAAAGACGGCCCTGACGGAATGGATCTTTCCGCATCCGCTGAAACCGGAGCAGCCTACCCGACCAAGTGCCGCCTACGAGCGGATGAAGGGGCTACTGAAACAGGCAGAGCTTCCTGATATTCGGTTCCATGATCTCAGACACACTTTCGCGACCCACGCACTAACATCAGGGGTGGATGTTAAGACCCTGTCTGGTATCCTGGGACACACACGAGCCGCATTCACTCTGGATACCTATACGCACACAACAGGTGATATGCAGAAACGGGCTGCTGAGATTGTAGAGGAATTTCTCATTGACATCTTCGGAGAGGAGTTGAAACCATGGGAAGAAAGCGAAAAAATGGCGAAGGTACTGTCCGGCTGAGAAAGGACGGCCGTTGGGAGGGACGTGTCGTCATTGGATATGATGAGAACGGCCTTCCCAAGACAAAAAATGTGCTGGCAAAAACAAAGGGCGAGTGCATAGAAAAATTGAAGGCCCTGAAAAGTACCATCACACCGGACACACCTGTAAAACTCAAAGCCGATATGTCGTTCGGGGAGTGGCTGGAGTACTGGTATGAAACCTATTGCAAGCCCAATGTCAGGCCAGGAACGCAGAGCAACTATGAGGGGCATATCCGATGGTATCTCCAGCCCAAACTGGGCAGCATACCACTAAATAAGCTGACAGTCGGCGATATCCAGCAGATGTGTACCTGGATGATGACAGAGGCTCGCATAGACCCCAAAAACGGCGATGGCGGTCTCTCGGACAGTCAGGTGCGAAACTGTTACAGCCTATGTGAACGGGTACTGGAAAAAGCGGTGGCAGTAAACTTGATTGCCCGTAACCCGGCAAAGGGCTGTAAGCTGCCGCTGATCCGGCGGAACGAGATGAAGATTCTTTCTCGAGAAGATATGCAGAAGGTGCTGATTCAGGCCAAGGAGGAAAATTACTATGAACTCTTCCTTCTGGAATTTGCCACCGGCCTGCGGTTGGGGGAATTGATGGCTCTCCAGTGGGACGATGTGAATCTAACCACTGGGGAACTGAGGATCAACAAGCAGGCAAATCTGGCTGGCTCGAAGCTGGTGATCAGTGAGCCGAAAACCAAGGCGGCTGTTCGTACCCTGATCCTGCCCCCAGCTGTCAGGAAGGTGCTGGCGGAGTACAAGACCAGAGTGAACTCACGGTGGTTATTCCCCTCGCCCAAGAAAGAGGATCTGCCCATACGTCCCTCAGTAGTGAGCCTGCGGCTCCGCAGGAAATTGAATCATGCGGGATGTGAGCCGGTAAGATTTCATGATCTCAGGCATACTTTTGCAACCAACGCCTTAGCCTATGGGATGGACATCAAGACGCTGTCCACGATCCTGGGCCATGTATCCAGTGCGACCACCCTGAACACCTACTCCCATGTTACCGATGAAATGCGGCAGAGAGCGGCGGTGAAGATCGACCGGGGCATCGCCAAGGCAGAGGTGCAGGACGATACAGCCGCTGCCCAGCCTGAGCACACCATGACCACCTTTCAGGCCAGAAAACGCTGGAGCCGAGAGGCCAGCTAAGACCAATCTACCGGCCCATCAGGGAATTCCACCCCTGGTGGGCCGGTTTTCGCTGTCTGTGGGCAAACATGTGGTCAAAAGGGGAATAAGAAGAAATGGTATCCAGAACTTACGCAGAAAATGACACTGGTTGCGGGACGTTTGCCCGCTTTCGGGGAGATTTAGCGGGTGAAGTTGCGGCGGCTGTTGGTTGGAATGGGAGAAACAAAGAATATAGCCCTTCCCGCCAGCAGTCTGAGCACAGCCCGCTCCACACAAATCAACGGCTGTCTCCCCAAAGTTATTTCATTCTACCATGCCGCCGTACAAAAGACAACAGAGGCTTACGCAAGGCGATAAAGTAATGGCTATTTCTCTCTTTCTGTGGTATTGTTCGCTTGCCGAAAGGAGGCGAAGATATGCAGAACAAAAACAATTACACGGTAGGCCAATGGTGCGACCGCTGGTTCTGCGAGAACCAGGGCAGATGGAGCGGCAGCACCTTGGGCGGATACCGCAACCTGATCTACCACCACATCCTCCCCGGAATCGGGGACATCCCGCTGGCGGAGCTGTCAGAAGGTGTCGTCACCGGTTTCTATGGCAGTTTGCGGAGCCAGGGACTCAGCGCCAGAAGCGTCTGGTGTGTCCATCTGCTCCTGCGGCGCTGCATGGATGAAGCGGCCCGCGACCAGCGCATTCCCTACAACCCGGTGCGGCTCTGCCGGGAACCAAAGACAGAGGAATATAAGACTACCCCCCTGCGCCTGGGGCAGCTTCAGCGGTACCTGAACGCGGCGGAACAACTGGGTGTGCTCCCTCTCATCTACACAGGACTCTCCAGCGGCCTGCGGCAATGTGAACTCATCACCTTGTCGTGGGCCGATTTTCATATCCGCTGCCGATATATTCTCAAGGGACAGCGGCTACTGACCCTTAATAGCAAGGCGGAGCATCTTCTGGAACATATACCTGAAACCGGCTGCTATGTGTTCCTCAACCCCAAGACCGAAGCGCCGTATCAACTCCACGAGTTCTACTACCTGCACAAGCGGATTCTGAAACAAGCGGGGCTTCCATGGATGGCCTTCCGGAATCTGCAGCGCCAGTGTATGGAGGTGGGGATATGACACTGAAAGAGTATATCCTCTACTGGCAGGAGGTCTATGACAAGAACCAGAGCAGGCCGACTACCTATGCGGCCCATAGTTACATTTTCAAGAACCATATCCTCCCCGGACTGGGGAGAGATCCCGCTCTCTGAATTGACGGTGGAGCAGGTCGGAGATTTTCTGGAGGAACGAAAGCGCTTTGGCGGTCACCGTCCGGAAAGCCCCGAATACCCAGGGCTGGGTGAACATACCATGCGGCACATCCACCGCCTGCTCCAGCAATGTCTGGACCAGGCGATACGGGATGGCTTGATGGCGGACAACCCCGCCCGCGCATTTCACTATCCAAAGCCCAAGAAGGTCAGCGCCAATGTGCTGACGGCATCAGAAGTGGAGGACTATCTGGACGCGGCAGAGCGGCTGGGTCACCTCCCCATGTTCCTGCTGGCGCTGACAGCAGGACTTCGGCAAGGCGAACTGATTGCCCTGAAGTGGAGCGACCTGGACACGAAGGAGTGGACGCTGACCATCACTGAGAAACGCTCGGTGGAACGGCGGGAGCTGGTGGAGTACGAAGGCGGCACCAGGATCGTCAGTCTGACCCCGGAAGCGGTTGAACTTCTGCGCCTGGAACATGCCAAACACCCAGGAAGTCCGCTCATGTTCATGCACCCGGCCACCCAGAGGCCCTACTCACCCCAGATGGTGCGCCGGCTGCACAATGAGATCATCAGAGAGGCCGGGCTGGATCACATTCGGTTTGCAGATCTCCGGCACACCTGCGCCGTCATGTCGCTGCAGAATGGGATGGGCACGAAAGAGGTTTCTCACATGCTGGGCCACTTCAGAACCGCAATGACCTGGCAGAACTATGCCCCCTACCTGGCCTGCCCAACTGCCAAGGACGAGACCAAACCCACCGAAACGTCTCGGGAGGAGCTGCGGCAAGCGGCAGACATTCTGGATAATCTCCTGAAATTTTAATGGATATTCTGCGGAAGATGTGGTATATGTTTGTGTCACAAGGAGGCGATGACGATGGAAAACAAACTGCTCAAAGAGCTGTATGATTACTTTTATGTACGCCCGGAGCTTGACGAACAGGAGAACGAAGTGGAGGAGTGCCACAAAGCGTTGATCGCAGCTTTAGAAAAACCGGAGCGAAAACTTGTGCTGCGAATCATCGACGCCCAAAACTATATTACAGAACAGACCTCCCTCGACAGTTTTATTGCCGGCTTTGAACTGGCGTGGAGGCTCTCAATCGAACTGCAAAATGACGAAAACGAGCGAGCATTCTCCTGTCGGACCAGGAGAACGGGCGCTCGTTGTGTATGGGAAGATGAAATATAAAATGAGCCTGGGCAGCCTTCGAAAAAGCTGCCCAGGCATTCTGCTTGTAGGCTTGGTTCAGCGTTCCCACAGAAGGACCGCATCCGCCACGGCCTGCTCAAATTCGGCCTGTGCCAGACCAGGGAGTTCCAGATAATCTCCCACTAAATAGTAAACCGCATCTACCTGCCGATCCACCTGATAGGTGGCTGTCTCAAAGTCGGTCAGCAGCCCGTTGCCAATGCACAAATGTCCCTCACGGTCCGGCATCACATCCGAGCGAAGGGTACGGTCAAAATAGAGGAAAACAGCATTCCGTCCGTCCACCTCCCGGCTGAAGCCGTGGAAAGAATCGTAGCTCCCGCCGTGATAGTAGAGGTCGATCACCTCATCCACCGCAAGTTCTGCCGTCACTAGACCGTCCGTATAGGATACCGGCTGCGGAACATCGGCCGCACCCGCCAAAACAATGGAGAAGATCAGCATGACTGCCACAGCAAGCAGGACTGCCCGCCGGCGTCCACGGGAAAACTTTTTCTTCACTCCCTGCAGAACGCGGGCTTCCGTTTCCGACTCAGGAGAGAGCGATGGAACGGGAGCCTCCTCATTCATTTCCGCCAAAAAGGCGCGGCACCCCTCGCATTGTGCCACATGGGCTTCAATCTCCTGCTTGCTGGCCTCGCTGCACAACCCGTCGCAGTACATGGGCAGCAGGTCGCGGATGATCTCACATTTCATCATAATCCCTCCTTGATTTTCTGTTTCGCACGGTAATAAGTCACTCTGGCCCAGTTTTCAGATTTGTCGAACAATTCGCCGATCTGCGTATAGGGCAGTTCCGCAAAGACCCGCAGGGTAAACACCTCCCGATATGGCTCTGGCAGAGCATGGAGTCGCTGATGGATCTGGCGAGCGTTTTCCTGGATGAGCAGATCCTCTTCTACATTCTGAGGGGAAGGCATCTGCTCCAGGGCCTCATTTCCGGCCTGCCGTTTTGCCTTTCTCAAGTAGGAGAGCCAACAGTTCTTCCCAATTTGGCACAGCCATACGGACAGCCGGCATTTTCCTTGAAAGGAGGCGCTGTGTTCAATGGCACGACAGAAGGTCTCCTGGGCCAATTCCTCTGCCAGCGCCTGGTTTCCGCAGAGTCCTGTCAGATAGCGGTACACCACGGGGAACTGCTCCTTGTACAGCTGATCGAAATCCATCCACACCACCTCGCTTTCTGCCTATATGACGCACATCAATGCGGGTTATTACAAAATTGGTACTGCCTTTTTATTTTCTGGAGAGAACAACTTTGTCGCTCGTTTTTGAAATAGTGAGTGATGAAAAGCAAATGATAACCGCACCGCTTGGGAATAGAATGAAATCTGAGGATGTGCTGGTAGATACTTTTCTGATAATATGCTATACTTCTAAATGAAATTTTACAACGAAAGACCTGTCAGCAGAAAGAGGGTGATATTTCATGAAGGGTTCAGAGACGAGGATGACCTCATTCATGGAAGGTGCGGACAAACGGTATGTGATCCCGGTCTATCAGCGGAAGTATGACTGGAGACAGGAGAACTGCCGCCAACTCTATGAGGACCTCAAGAAGGTCATACAGGCTGGCCGATCCAGCCATTTCTTCGGGAGCATTGTCTCATCGGTAGTCCCCAGCGGGAGCAAAATTGAGTATCACATCATAGACGGACAGCAGCGCCTGACCACCGTCTCGCTGTTGCTCCTGGCTATCAGCAATCTGATCGCAAAGGGAAAACTGACATCCTGGGAGGCGCGGCTGGATGAGCAGATCAGCCACCGCTTTCTCATTGCACCCTGGGCCGGCGAGGACGACAAGATCAAGCTTTGTCCCGTCAAGAGTGACCGGGAGGCCCTTGCCAGATTGTTCGGCCCGGAGGAGGACTATGACCGCACCTCCAACCTGACCCTCAACTATTTGTTTTTCCGGGATATTCTGCTGAAGGAAGAGGTTGCCGTTGATGAGATGTATGCCGCCATTGGCAAACTGGAGATCATCAGCATTACGCTGGAACCGGACGACAATGCCCAGTTGATCTTTGAAAGCCTGAACTCCACCGGCCTGGCTCTGGCGGAAGGGGATAAGATCCGCAATTACATCCTCATGGGCCTTCCGCCCAAAGAGCAGAGCAAATACTACACCGAGTACTGGGAGAAAATCGAGAAATGCACCCGGAATGATGTCAGCGCTTTTGTTCGGGACTATCTCAGTATCAAACAGCAGATGACTCCCAATGTCAACACGATCTACCAGGCGTTCAAGCGATATGTGGAGGGAATTCAGCTGCCCATTGAGGCACTGCTGGAGGACCTTTTGAAGTATGCACGGCTCTTTGAAAAGCTTCTGACTTGTAAAAGCGGGCTGGGGGAGAAACGGCTGGATAACTGCCTGTACCGCATGGCCCGCCTGGAGATCACAGTGACCCGCCCCTTCCTGATGGAGGTGTTGCGGCTGAACCAGGATGGCAAACTCTCCGTAGAAACGGTGCGGGATGTTTTCGAGATCACGGAGAACTACCTTTTCCGGCGGAACATCTGTGAAGTTCCCACCAATGCGTTGAACAAGGTGTTCTTGACGCTGAATAAGGAGATCCTGCGCTACGACAATACTGCCGATAACTATGTAGATAAATGCATCTATGCTCTGCGGGCCAAGCGGGAGAGCGGGCGCTTCCCGGATGACCGTGAATTTTCTGATGCCCTGGCGGTTAAGCAGGTCTATTTGATGCGGGGCAAATACAAAGCGTATCTGTTTGAACGGTTTGAGAACTTTGGTACCGTGGAGACCAAGGATGTCTACGCCCATTTAGACAACAATGAGTACAGCATTGAGCACATCATACCTCAGCACCTGACGCCGGCCTGGACAGAGGAACTAGGACCCAATGCATCGGAGATCCATGCGACATGGCTGCACCGCCTGGCCAACCTGACCCTGACCGGTTACAACCCCAATCTCAGCAATAAGAGTTTCCAGGAAAAGCGGGACGAGAAGAAGGGGTATAAAGACAGCGGTTTGCGGATGAACCAGAAGATCGGCCAGAAGGAGGCCTGGGGCCTGCCGGAGCTGGAAGAACGAAGCAGCGAGATGGTTGCCCGGGCTCTCCAGATCTGGCCCTGCCCGCAGACGGACTTCAAGCCGGCGGAAAAGGAGTTTGATTCCTGCACTCTGGATGATGAGGATGTGGATCTCACCGGCCGGGAGATCGTGAAATACAGCCTACTGAATATGGAGCAGCCCGCAGCCAGTTGGACAGACATGTTTGAACATGTGGTGAAGTTCCTGCACCAGAAAGATAAGTCTGTCCTTTCAGCTTTGGCGTGCAGCACGGACCAGGGGACGGATCTTGCTGCGTATGTCTCTGGTACAGGAAGCGAGCTGCGCAGTGCATTGCAAATTGACGACACGGTTTATTTCGAGAAGAACACCAGCACAGCGCTGAAACTGTCGATTCTGCGGCGGCTATTTGCCCTTTATGATGTGGACCCCATGGAGTTGGTGTTTTACCTGAAAGATCCAGACAGCGAAAAAGCGGCGGAGGCCAGTCGGTTTGAACTTCGCAGGCGGTACTGGACTTATGCCCTGCCGCTCATTCAGAAGCAGCATATGCACCGGGGCAGTTTCAGCAATGTCAGCCCCGGCACATCCAATACCGTGGCCGGATTCTTTGGCATCAGCGGATGCTCAGTGCAGTGTATCGCCAATTATGACGGAGCACGGATCGACTTCTATTTGGGCAGCAGCGATGCCGCATGGAATAAGAGCTCCTTTGATCTGCTGTACAGCCATAAGGCCGAGATCGAGGAAGAACTGGGAATCTCCCTGAATTGGGTACGGGCCGACCAGTATAAGGCGTCCTGGATTTCTTATGAACTGAAAGATGTGAGTATTACGGATGAGGGGGACTGGCCCCGTATGGCAAAGTTCCATGCGGAGTGGAGTGATGCCGTCTGTAATGCGGTCCTCCCTTATTTGCAGAACACGGGTGAACTGGAGCAGCGCCTTTCTGAGATTGCCGGTATCCTGCGGGAGTGGACAGTAAGCCGGCCGGAAGCAAAGGAAAATCTGGCGAAATGTAACCGTACCCTAACCCGCTTTACAACGGATCAGATGTCGGAAATCTTTCCGGACCTTCCCTGTGCTCCCAGCGGCTGGGGCACGGAGAACCATTACTTTTACGAAATCGTCAACCGCACGGGTGATAAGATATATATTCAACTGGCTCTTAGTTCCAAGAATGCAACAGAAGAGTTTTTGGAGATCTGCCACCGTGTCAGCGCCTTGCCCATTGTCCGCCCCAGAAAGGACGGATGGAAGTGGTGGACGATTTTCCGTACGGAGAGCATGAGCATCAGTGAGTCCGTTGATAAAGAGGAGATTTTTGAAAAACTGGACTTGTGCATGGGAACGGTGAGAGCCTTTGAGGAAGAGTTGAAACAGGCTCTGGCCGAACTATAACTGGTTATCTCAAAAACGACCCCGGAAGAAGAGTATAAACCTTCTTCCGGGGTTTGTTTTGTGTTGTACTTTGTTTGAGACGATTGAGTAGAATCCGGTACTTGGTTAGGAAACCGTTTGTCGGAAACTACCCCCTCTTTTAATTTGTAAGGATATTCTAATCAATGATAATATAATGCAGAAATGCTCGTTAAGCGAAAGCCCCGAGTTTACAAATTATTTTCCTCAAAATTTTCGACTTGTTCCATAACTTTACGGAAGACCTCGGGACTATACTGTGGGGGATATCCGTTTTTAATTAAGCAAACTTTGATATCAAATTTCAACTGATCCCGGACAATCTGATTGTTGAGCCAATCAGCAAACGAAGATTTTACTTCTATAATTTCTTTAATTTTTTGGGCCAACGATTTGCATTTTTCGTTTACAGATACGCCATCAACCATTTTGTCGGTACCGTATTCAAAGTTGTATTGATCACGCAGAGCCATCAATATATCATAGAAGGCTTTTTCTTCAAATGTAAGCCCAACCTTTCGGAAACTCTCCCTGTCGGCATGCATCTCTCTGAGAATCTGTAAAGCCTGTTCCGTCGCATTTCTAATAATCTCTTCAGAGGTCTCTTCCTGTGCAACTCCAGCCTCTTCTGTGGTAAGATGTTTCCGCCGTTCATGGTATTGTTTTATGGTTTCCTCCAGCATTTCTTGGAATTTTTTCGCTGCCATCTGGTTCGTTTTGCTGTACTCCGAGATTTGCTTGCGCAGCATTTTTACCAGCAGCTCCAGCTTGGACGCCGGCATTTTGACATCAGACAACTTTTCAAAGTACTCGGGACTGAAAAGGTCCTCTTGTTCGCCGTTTTCCAAAATACTCTCAACCTGGTTGTATTTTAGTGCCTCTTCGACCATTTTCGCTACATGGCGATTTATAGTGTCAGTGTCAACTTCGCTGGTGCCGCTCATCTTACGGACAAAGCCTGCAATAGCCATAAAGCATTGTGCAAGGGAGGACTCTTTTTCACTAAGTTCGCCGGAAGGCTGGCAAATGTCATACGCGGAGCGCATTCTTTTCACAGTTTTAAGAAAATATGTTTTAAACGAAACTTTCTTTGTACTTTTCCCGCCGTTACTCTCTGTACTCAGCTCCTCTGTGGAAACAAAAATATACTCTGCCGCTTTAGCCAGCAGCCTATACCGCTCCGCAGGATCACCATCCGGGTCAAGGAAAGGAGCCAAGTCATATCCGGAAAAGAGGTCTTTCAGAATCAAAAGCCCTTCTCTAAATACACCGGTAGCCTGATCCACATCATCTGCCGTAGGAGCCACAGAACTATCTCCTCCATATAGCTTCATGGCCTGGCGCATATTATCCCGGATACCAATATAATCTATAATTAAACCATACTCTTTTCCAGAATACTTTCTGTTTACACGGCTGATTGTCTGAATCAACAGGTGTTTTTTCAGCGGCTTGTCATTGTACATATAGGTGAGCGACGGAACATCAAATCCTGTAATCCACATATCTACAACGATTGCAATATGGAAGTTTGACTTTTCCTGCTTGAATGCAGCGTCAAGTTCCTCTGAGCGCTTCCCGTTTTTCACGCCTCCGAGATATTGATACATATCCGCCTGGTCGTTGCTGCCCACACTGGCCACCATTGCCATGAATGGCATCGGTTTCAACTCGCGCAGTTCTTCTTCTGATACATCCATGCCGTCCGGGAATTTCTTTTCCACAAACCACTCCGGATATCTCTCCTGAAACTTTCTCAGCAATTCATAGGCAATAGGTCGACTGGAACACACCACCATTGCTTTCTGTACCCTATCTGGGTCATTGGCGCAGGAAGACACATAATGGTCATGGATATCTACGGCAAGACGCTCCAAGCGTGAAGGTTCACCCAGAATGACTTCCATGGAGCTCATGGCCTTTTTGCTGGCCTCAATATCCTCGGCCGTCGCGCCGTCATCGGCGCATTTCTTGTAATAATCCTCAATGAGCTTGACTTTTTCCTGATCCAGCAGAACCTTCGCAATACGCGGATGATATTTAATAGACACGGTCAAGCCGTCGGCAACAGCCTGATCCATCGTGTAGCGGTCAATCTCGTCACCAAATGTTTGGTAGGTTTCTGCGATTGGTGTACCAGTAAAGCCCACAAAGGTAGCTTGTGGAAAGGCTTCTTTCAGTACTTTTGCGTAGGGCTTCGAGACCATGGCTTTCATGTTCTCGTCCGCATCTTTGCTGAATTGAATCTTTCTGGAGTGCTCCAGCTGCGTTCTGTGGGCCTCATCCGAAAAGCAGATGATATTTGCCCGGTCATTGATGAGACCGATTTTGTCGTCCTCTCTGTCACAAAATTTCTGGATGGTACAGATGTAAAAACCGCCGCTTTGGCGTGCGCCAAGTTCTTCCCGCAACACTTTGCGGCTCGGCACGACACTGACTTCACCCAGGTTCAAAAACTCTGTGCTCTTTGTGAATAGTTTGGCTCCTTGTTTCTGAAGTTCTTCTCGGTCGACGATCATCACAATGGTGGGCGATCCAATCTGCGGGACATCCGTGCAGCGGAGGGCAAGCTGCCTGGCCAGGAATGCCATGGTATAGGTCTTGCCACATCCGGTAGCACCAAAATAGGTTCCGCCCTTACCACTTTTTCCTATCACAGATTTAATGATGCTCTGTTTTAACAGACGCGTTGCAAAAAACTGCGGATACCGGCAGACGATTTCCCGCTCATCGCCGTCATATTCGCTGTCCTGAAAATAGATGTAATCACGGAAGATTTCCAGAAATCTTTCCGGAGCGTATACGCCTTTTATCATGGTTTCCATTTCTTCAAAAGGAAGTGTGGATACCTTGTCGCCGTCGTTCACCCGACGCCAGGCGTAGAAATGCTCATAAGGGGTACGAACTGTGCCAAGCCGTGTTTTAACGCCATCGGAGATACAGGCCAAGGGACAATAATGCAGAAGATGAGGAATATCTCGCCAATAGCGAATGTTGATCTGCTCCCATGCGTCATAAATTGTGGCATTTGTATCTGCCGGATTTTTCAACTCGATCACACACAGCGGCATTCCGTTGACAAAAAGAAGAATATCTGGCCGGCGGTTTTCTGTTTGCCCGTTGTTTGTATACTCCACGGTGAACTGATTGACTGCCCGGAAAATGTTATTTTCCGGATGCTCAAAATCAATCAGGGGCACCATTCTGGGCAAACCATTTTGAGGTGTGAACTGGATGCCGTTTACCATCCAACCGTACACCTTGTGCAGTGTGGCAAAATCGCTCTCTGCACCGGCCAGTCGGACTGTGTCGATGATCTGCCGAACCTCGTCCGGAGTCAGATCCGGATTGGTATTGCTTAAAAACTGTTCCAAATCATCCGTATAGAGCACGTCTCGCCGGGAAGCGCGGGGAATGCTACCGCCAGAGAGATATTGCCAGCCTTCTCTTTCTAAAAAACTCAGGAAGGCATTTTCATAATCTGACTCGCAATAGCGGCCATTATATTCTTTTAATTTTGCCATTATTTTGCCTCCGATATTACAAGCACCCTGATTTGGTTTTGCAAATTTAGAATAGTTTGTTGAAGTCTATGGTATAGCCCATGGCCTTCAGCTCTTTAAGTAAGTCGACTTTCCAGTTTTCTGTATTCGTATATACAACGCCTGACAGATCTGACGGCATTTCTATTCCATCATCTGCCAAAACGACAACATGATCTCTACCAAGTTTACCCATAAAATAGCCTGTTTCCAACACGACATTTTGTCTTGCGCGAGTATTGTCTATCGGTTCATTTTTTGCTCTACCAATATCATCAGCAGTAAACAAACAGATTGCACCGCCTACATCGCTGTAATTTTCAAATTTTTCTATAATGGTACGACCTCTGTTTGCCTGTTCAGATAGAATAACCGCCTCAATTTTTTGCTTTTCGATAACCCGAGCAACGGATTCTTTCAACGCACCGTCATGGCCATGGACGATAAAAACCCTGTCGAACTTAAAATGATTTTCAGCGGCATTAGCGGCATTTTTTAAGTCAATGCTATCTTCACCCATTTCTTCCAAATAAGTTTGAAATATTAATTTTGTCGCAACGAGCCCATCTTTACATTTTCTTGCAACTTCGGAATCTGTAGCATATACAGAAGGCATAAATTTTGTTTCTTTTAATTTAGCATATTCAAAACTTTTAGCTCCAAATCTCTTAATTAAAAATCGTTCTGCCTCAGAAAACCATGCTTGAAATGCTGGTGTTGATGGTTTAACCGAATGATTAATTAACACAGTGGCTTCTGAAATAAGCCACTCTAATTTTTCATAATCTGTCATTTTACTTTTCTCCCTCCAACGACCCTCGAATCAGAATCGGACAAATGTTTTTAACCTGACCTTTTAACTGTTCATTGATTCGTTTCCGAGTGATATACGCAGTGTAGATATCTGAAATTGCCTTCTGCACCTCAATATCAGGAATGGGTATCAAATAGTTCGCCAAATTATCATAGTTCAAGAATTCATACGCGCTTCCTTGCAACGGTGTACAAAGGGAACATAATAAAAAACTTAATAATGGACTGCCAATCTTACGCAAAGTACCGCCCAAACGAGACTACGGGCGGTATTTTTGTATCATGGCGGAGAAAGGAGGAACTTCCCACGGGGGCTTGACTGAAAAGTTGAGCCCCTTTTTTCATGCCAAAAAACAGGAGGTAAATGCTTATGGCAGATGATAAAACCACAAAAACGCCGGAACAGCCGGTAACGGATACCGGACCGGGCAAAGAAACACCGCCTACTCCCCCAAAAGAGCCGGAGAAGGTTTCCGTTTCCCCGGAGCCGGAAAAAAAGACGGAACCGGAGGTAAAGAACCCGCAGGTTTCCGTCTATAACTTCGCTGAAATTATGAAGGAAAAGAAGGTCGAGGAACGGGCGGCAGCTCCCAGCGGGGAAAAGCCTGTCCCGGCAAAAACGGAAAAACCGGAAAAGCAGCCGGAGGCTCCGAAGAAAGAGGAGGAAAAACCCAAAGAGCCGGAACAGCCGAAGCGCCGGGGCCGTCCCCCGAAGGCAGATAAGGACAAGGACGCAGCCCCGAAGCCCAAAGCTCCCGCACAGAAACCGGAAAAGGCGGTCAAAAAGGAACCGGAGAAAAAAACGGCTCCAACGGTGCAGACTGCTCCCACTCCGAAGGAACCCGAAAAGCCGAAGGATGCACCACGCCGGGGCAAGGAGCAGATCGTCTATATCAAGCTGAACGAGCTCTACGCCTTCAAGAACCATCCCTTTGAAGTCCGGGATGATGAAGAAATGCGGGCTATGGTGTCCAGCGTTAAGGACAAGGGCGTGACCCAGCCCGCTATTGTTCGTCCCCGTGAGGATGGCGGCTATGAGATCGTGTCCGGCCACCGCCGCCAGAAAGCCAGTGAGCTTGCCGGATATGCGGATATGCCCTGTATCGTCCGAAACCTGACAGACGATGAAGCCATCACCCAGATGGTCGAGGACAATCTGAACCAGCGTGAAGAAATCCTCCCCAGTGAGCGGGCCAAAGCCTTGAAAATGCAGCTTGAAGCTATCAAGCACCAGGGCTCCCGCACTTCGGGCCAGATTGACCCGAAGGACGCTGGCAAACGCTCCAACGAGATCGTGGCCGAGCGCAATAAGATGGCGGTCAAGCAGGTGCAGCGGTATATCCGTCTCAATGAGCTGGTTCCCGACCTGATGAAGTTGATGGATGAAAAAAAGCTGGGCTTTACTACGGCGGTGGAGCTTTCCTATGTCAGCAAAAAGAACCAGAACTATATCGCCGTTGCCATTGACAGCCAGCAGTCCTCTCCTTCGCAGGCGCAGGCAAAGCGTATGCGTGAGCTGGACGAAAAGAAGCTGCTCAACGGGGATGTGATTGACGGCATTATGATGGAGGACAAAAAGGAGGTAGACAAAGTGATTTTGACAGGTGCGGAACTGAGCAAGTATTTCGGCAAGGAAACTACGCCGAGGGAAATGAAGGACCAGATTATCAAGCTGCTGGACGACTGGAAGGGCCAGCAGAAGGAACACGAAAAGCCGGAGAAGAAAAACGAACAGGAAAAGTAAGCCGAAACCTCGGGTCAACGTGGCCCGAGGATTGCGGGGCTCTGCCCCGCGCCCCGAAGCTCTGGAGATATAAATTATTCCCCGTCGCCAGTTATTCCGTAGCATAGCCGGGAAAATCAGTCAAGGGCAGCGCCGCCGCAGGCGGTGCCAGAGGCACCCTTGACGGATTTCTCCCGGTTATGCTTTTTCCCGATCAAGCGACGGGGATATAAATTCTCCAGAGCCGTTCCCCTTCCCGGGGAAGGGGCGGAGGGATTGGGCGATACCTTGCTTTTCCCTAAACCAAAACAGAAATGGAGGCTCAACCAATGAAACGACCTTTAGCGTACCTGACCGCCGCATGGAGCGGCGAGCCGGATGTTGATATGGAGCTGGCGGCCCACTACTGCCGCCTTGCTTATGAGGCGGGCTTTTCCCCAATCTGCCCGCTCTTGTATCTGCCGTTGTTTTTGAATGACAGCGTTCCCGAGGAACACAAGGCCGGGATTGATATGCGCCGGGATATGCTGCGGCGCTCCCATACCCTGATCGTCTGCGGCAGCGTTGTGGACGAGGATGTAAAAAACGATATTGCGGTTGCCGGGCGGCTGGGCATTGCGGCGACAACGCTGGAAGGGGTGCTTGCCGTGAAGGGACACGGCACCCCGGGCTATGCCGGACATTAAGCTGGGGAGCCTTTTTGACGGGATCGGCGTGTTCCCTCTGGCTGCTTCTCGGTGCGGTATCCGTCCGGTATGGGCCAGCGAGATTGAAAAAGCGCCCATCTCCATAACCAAAAGGCACTTTCCCGATATGGCGCATTTGGGAGATATTACGAAGGTGGACGGCGGGAAAATCCCGCCGGTCCATGTGATAACCTTCGGCTCTCCCTGTCAGAACCTTTCTCTGATCGGCAACCGCTCCGGCCTTGCCGGGGCAAAATCAAGCCTGTTCTATCAGGCGTTTCGTATCATACAGGAAATGAGGGATGCTACTGATAACCTATATCCAGCTATCGCTGTTTGGGAAAACGTCATGGGAGCGTTTTCTACAAATGACCGGATGGACTTTAGAGCCGTCCTATCCGCCTTCTCGGACACCGAAGTTCCAATGCCTCCTTCGGGAAGATGGGGAAACGCCGGAATGGTGCGAGGGGGAACGCCTGATGTGTGCTGGCGGCTCATGGACGCCCAGTATTGGGCAGGCTCCCGAAGGCTGGCACGAAGGCAGCGGATTTTCGTCGTGGCGGATTTTGGAGGCAGACGTGCCGCAGACATACTATTTAAGCCCCGTCCAATGCTCCCACTTCCTCCGCCTTGCGGAGAGGGCGGGCGGGCCGCCGCCGAAGGAGATCGAACAGCTTCTTTTGAAACAGGGCGGCAGATACCAGTCATCCACCCCTTTCAGTGCTTCCGTATGCGGGGAGCGGCAAAAAGGCAGGAAGAAACGGCCTTCCGAAACAGCTTCGGATTACCAACTGACCCTTTTCCCACTCTTTTAGCCAGTGATGTAACGCCCTTTGCCTTCTGGCATGAGGGCGACCCGGAGGGCGGCTGTATCCGTTTTCTGACGGAAACAGAAAGTGAACGGCTGATGGGGCTGCCGGAGGGCTGGACAAAGTACGGGGCGGACGGCATGGAGATCCGGCCTCTGCAACGCTACAAGGCGCTGGGAAATGCGATTGCCCTCCCTTGTGCCGATTACATTATGGCCGGGATCTATGAGGTGCTGGCTGACCGGGCCGGAAAGGAGGAATGAGCCCATGTTTGAAGCCTATATAACCAATACAGCCCTATACCCCTTAATGGGAATCGAGGTAGGGACAACGGTACATTTCCCCATGACGACACAGGAGTTGCAGGCCGCCCTTGCCAAAATCGGGATAGACGGGAAGCGGTACAGCGAAGTGTTCTTTACCAGCTTTGACAGTGATGTGCTGGGGCTCTACGATCATCTCTACGAATGTGAGAACATCGACGAGCTGAACGAGCTGGGCCACGCCCTGCTGGAAGTACGGGATAAGGGCGGACTGGAAACCTTTGAAGCCGCTCTTGTCTTAGGAAACCACACAAGGAGCGTGAAGGATTTGATAAACCTGACGCAGAACCTTGACCTTTACCGCTTTTACCCGGATATTTCCGATGATGAAGGGCTGGGCCATCTTTACGCCGACGAGCTGGGGACCATCGACATACCGGAGCACATTCAGAACTACTTCGATTATGAAGCATACGGACGGGATGTGCGTATCAACGAGGGCGGCGTATTCGCTCCCGGTGGGTATGTGTCGGTAGTCCCGGAGGGCTTCAAGGAGTATTATCACGGGCCGCAGGACATCCCGCCGGAACACCGGATATTTGCCTATCCTGAAAAGGCCGAGCCTGTCCACTCCATTCTCGCCGCACTCAAACGGTTTCAAGAAGCCCTGCCCGCTCCGAAAAAGGACAAGGCGGGGCCTTCCCATGAAGAACGGTAGGACTTCGGGCCAGCATGGCCCGAAGCATGAAGGAGGTGCATACCATCAACTATTACCCTATCAATGAAGGGGCCGCCCGTCGGGCAAAGGAAATGAACAGCTTTTCCGATTACAAGGAAGGGAGCGCAACGGCGGAATACCGGGCAATGGTGGACAAGGCCGCCGCCATAGCGGAACAGCAGAAATCCCGGGCGGACCCCATGTACCATGAGAAGATCGACCATCTGCTGGACACCTACGCCCGCAAGCTGGCCGAAAACATGAACCAGGGCTTTGCCATTGACGCAAGGGTTCCCTCTGTGATGATCGCCGGACCTGCCAATTTCCCGGTGGGAAAAAAGGAAAAGCAAAACCGGGCTCGGGACAGCAACATGGAGGAATGGCGGTATATTCAAGGGCTTCTGGATAAGATACGCAGTACCGGCATGGGTGGGATCAGCGCCGATGACCCGGCGGCCATTGAAAAGCTCCAGAAGAAGCTGGACGGGCTGGAACGCTCCCAGCTCATTATGAAGGAGGTCAACGCCTATTACCGCAAGCATGGCAAGCTGGACGGCTGTGCGCTGCTGTCGCCGGATCAGATCGAAAAGCTGAAAGCAAGCATGGCGTCAAGCTGGCGGAGCGATCCGAGGCCCTTTGAAGGCTACCAGCTTACCAACAACAATGCGGAAATCCGCCGGGTAAAGACCCGTATCGAACAGCTTTCCAAACAGGCACAGCAGGAATTTTCCGGCTGGGAGTTCGATGGGGGCCGTGTGGAAATGAACCGGGAGGACAACCGCTTGCAGGTGTTCTTTGATGGAAAGCCTGACGCTGACACCCGGGCCGAGCTGAAAAGCAGCGGCTTTCGCTGGGCTCCCAGCGTGGGCGCATGGCAGAGGCAGCTCACGGACAACGCCATCCGGGCGGCTGACCGTTTGGAATGTATCAAGCCGCTGTCCGGCGAAAAGCCCTCCCAGCTTCAAAAGAAGCCCTCTATCTTGCAGACCATGCGGGAACAGGGCAAAAAAGTCCAGACGGAGCCGGAAAAGAAAGCACCGTCCGGCAGGGATGCCGAGCGGTAAGCCTCGGGCCACATTGGCCCGGGGTTTTCTGTTCCCCGAGATTGTACGGGGGCCTCCCGGATAGCGGGAACCCCGACGGAAAGGAGGTTTTATGCAGGAAGAAGTAAACCAAAAAACGGTTGCCCTTTCGATCAGGACAACGAAGCTCACGGGAAAAGTGCTGGCTGCCGCTCTTGGAAAGGTGGCGCGGGCGGTGCAAAAGCACCATCGGAAGGCGCTGACCCCGCAGGGACGCCAGAGCGTAAAAAAGCTGATGAACCACTATGGCGGCAAAAGCGCCATGCCCTATGTGGGAGCTCCAAAGGATTTTGACCGGATCGCGAAGGAGTTCCATGTGGACTACGCTTTCCATAAAGTGAGCCCCGGTCATTACCTGCTGTTTTTCAAAGCCAATCAGGCGGACGCTATCACGGCGGCCTTCCAGAAGTACAGCGCAAAGGTGCTGAATAAAGAGCAGGACAAGGCTTCCATCCTCGGTCAGCTTCGGAAATTCACGGAGCAGATCAGGACACAGGCAAAGGAAAAGCAGCGGACCAGAGAGGCGGTGAAGGACGGACGTTGAGTGACAAGATCAGAAAATATGTGCTCCCAAACCTGCCGTACCTCTTTGTGTTCTGGTTCTTCTCCAAAATCGGGACGGCCTACCGGATCGCCCCCGGCACAGACTTCGGGACAAAGCTCATGGGGATGCTCGACACCTTCCCCAAAGCCTTTGAAACCTACTGGCCGGGGCTGGGAGGTATTGACCTGCTGGTGGGCCTTGCCGGTGCGGCTGGGATGTATCTGCTGATACAGTCAAAGATCAGGCAGGCGAAAAAATTCCGGCGGGATGCGGAGTACGGCACCGCCCGCTTTGGAACAAAGGAGGATATAAAGCCGTTTGTTGACCCTAAATTTCAGAACAATGTCATTCTGACCGGGACGGAGTTCCTTACCATGAACACCCGTCCGAAGATACCCGCCAATGCCCGGAACCTAAACGCCTGCGTCATCGGCTCGTCAGGTTCGGGCAAGACAAGGTTCTGGCTGACTCCGCAGCTCCTTCAAGCCCATTCCTCGTATGTGGTGGTAGACCCGAAGGGCGGCACCCTCGACCAGTGCGGGCGGTTTCTGCAACGGGAGAAATACAGGGTGCGGGTGTTCAACAGTATCGACTTTTCAAAATCCATGCACTACAATCCGCTGGCCTATATCAAGACAGAAAGCGATGTTTTGAAATTTGTTACCGCCCTGATCGCCAACACCAAAGGCGACGGCAAGGAGGGCGACGAGTTCTGGACCAAAGCCGAAACCCTTTTGTACTGCGCCCTTGTGGCTTACATCGTGTTTGAGGGGCCGGAGGAAGAACGCAACATGAATACGCTGGTGGAAATGATAAACAGCATGGAAGTCCGGGAGGATGACGAAACCTTCAAAAACGCGGTGGACTATATGTTTGACGGGCTGGAACGCCGCAGCCCCCAGCACTTCGCCGTGAGGCAGTATAAGAAATACAAGCTCGCCAGCGGCAAGACAGCCAAAAGCATTTTGATTTCCTGCGGTGCAAGGCTGGCTCCCTTTGACATTCCACAGCTCCGGGAGATCATGTCCTATGACGAGCTGGAGCTTGATAAGCTGGGGGACGAAAAATCGGCGCTGTTCTTTCTTATCAGCGACACGGACACCACCTACAACTTTTTGGTTGCCCTCGCTTTTTCGCAGATGTTCAACCTTCTGTGTGAACGGGCTGACAACACCTATGGCGGGCGTCTGCCCTACCATGTGCGGGTGCTGTGGGACGAGGCTGCCAACACCGGGCAGGTGCCGGGGCTGGAAAAGATCGTGGCCGTCATCCGCTCCCGTGAGATCAGCCTGACGCTCTTTTATCAGGCTATGAGCCAGTGCAAGGCGCTGTACAAAGACCATTCCGAAACCGTCATGGGCAACATGGACAGTATCGTATTCCTCGGAGGCCGGGAGGCTTCCACCCTAAAGGATATTTCGGAAAACTGGCTGGGCAAGGCCACCATCTCTATGCAGACCGAGGGCCGAAGCCGTGGACAGTCTGAAAGTTACAGCCAGAATATGCAGCGGCTTGGCCGGGAACTGATGACCACCAGCGAGATCACCACCATGCCCGGGGATAAATGTATCTTGCAGCTTCGGGGGCTCCCGCCCTTCCTGTCCCCGAAGTATGACTTGAAAAAGCACCCGAATTACAAGTACACAGCCGAATTTGATAAAAAGAAAAACGCCTTCCGCTTGGAAAGCCTGTTCCGCCACCGGCCATTGAGACTAAAGCCGGAGGACGAATACACGGTGTACGAAGTGGACGGCTCCGACACGGACGAAGAAGCTGACCTGTTGAATTTCGATGATCTGGACAGCGACGAGTTTGTGTAACTTCGGGCCATGATGACCCGAAGCGCCGCCGATGTAGGCGGCTTTTTTTGTACCCAAAACCATCAAACAAACAAAATGGAGGAACGTATATGGAATTTTTCAATCAGGCAATCGACATTCTTAAAATTCTGGTCATGGCTCTTGGCGCTGGTCTGGCGGTATGGGGCGTCATCAACCTTCTGGAAGGTTACGGGTCGGACAACCCTGCGGCAAAATCACAGGGCATTAAGCAGCTCATGGCTGGCGGCGGTGTCGTTCTGATCGGCCTTCAGCTTATCCCTCTGCTGTCCGGCCTGTTCAGCTAAGTGTCACCCGTTGTCCCTTTTTCCAGAAAAGGAGCTGATGTATGGACTTTATCATCGACGCAATCGTTGAATGGCTGAAAGGTCTGCTCGTCGATGGTATTATGGGAAATCTGGACGGCCTTTTCGATAACGTCAATCAGAGCGTTGGCGAGATCGCCACACAGGTAGGCACGACCCCGGCGGACTGGAACGCCGGGGTCTTTTCCATGATACTACAGATCTCCGAAACTGCCATTCTGCCAATCGCCGGGGTCATCCTCACTTTTGTTATGACCTATGAACTGATACAGATGCTCATAGAACGCAACAACCTCCATGAAGTTGACACATGGATGTTTTTTAAGTGGGTGTTCAAAACCTTTGTGGCTGTGATGATCCTGACGAATACCTTCAATATCGTGCTGGCGGTCTTTGATGTGAGCCAGCATGTGATACAGCAGTCAGCGGGCATTATCCAGAACGGGACAGAGATCACGCCGGATGTGCTGGACAGTCTGCGGACAGAGCTTGAAGCGATGGAGTTAGGCCCTCTGTTCGGACTCTGGCTACAATCCTTCCTGATCCAGCTTACCATGATTGCCTTAAACATCGTGATCTTCGTCATCGTATATGGCCGTATGATTGAAATTTATTTACTCACAAGTTTAGCACCTATCCCGTTTGCCACAGTCCCCAACAGGGAAACCGGACACATGGGGCAGAACTATTTCCGCTCCCTCTTTGCGGTGGGCTTTCAAGGTCTGTTGATCTTAGTCTGTGTCGCCATCTATGCGGTGCTGATCCAGAGTATCGCCACCGACGGCGACCCCATCGGGGCGATCTGGGGCTGTGTGGGATATACGGTGCTGCTGTGTTTTACCTTATTCAAAACAGGCAGTCTTGCAAAATCCATCTTCGGCTGCCATTAAGAGACTTCGGGCCATGATGACCCGAAGCGGAAAGGAGGATCATGCCGAAAGAAAAATTTTCGATAATCTATGCAGATCCACCGTGGCGGTATGAGCAGAAAAACAGGCAGGGATCAGCAGAGCTTCATTATCCCACTATGAGTATTGAAGAAATCTGTTCCCTTCCAGTGGCCGACTTGGCTGCAAAAGACAGCGTTTTGTTTCTGTGGGCAACATTCCCACAACTGCCGGAAGCCTTAAAGGTCATTAAAGCATGGGGCTTTTCTTATCGTTCTGTGGCTTTTGTATGGATAAAGAGGAACCGGCGCTCCTACTCATGGTTTTACGGTCTGGGGTATTGGACCAGAGGCAATGCAGAAATTTGTCTTTTAGCAGTAAAAGGACATCCGAAGCGTAAGTCTGCCGGTGTTCATCAGCTTATTGTTTCCCCGATAGAGCGTCACAGTAAAAAGCCGGACGAGGCCAGGCGGAAAATTGTAGAACTGATGGGCGATATACCACGAGTGGAATTGTTCGCCAGAGAAAAAAAGCCCGGATGGGACGTGTGGGGAAACGAAGTTGAAAGCACTGTAAACTTGTAACAGCTTCGGGCCATGCTGACCCGAAGCGGAAAGGAGAAATCCATGCAGGAAAAAACTGCGGGCGGAACACCAGCCGCCCCTATAAAGCTGGATGTAAGCGTGCGGGTCATTGAACCTGTGAAAAACCTCATGGGCTTTGCCAGCGTGAAATTCAATGACTGCTTTGTGGTGGAAAATCTGAAAATCGTACAGGGCAGCAAGGGCCTCTTTCTTGGGATGCCCAGCCAGCCGGACGGCAAAGGCGGCTATCGGGATATGGCCTACCCTGTCACAAAGGAGTTCCGGGAACAGCTCAACACCGCTGTTCTGCAAGCCTATGAGGCAAAGCTGGAACAGATGGCGGAGCGCGGCTCTGTGGGGCGTGCGTCCATCAGCGACCAGCTCAAGGCCGGGAAAGCGGCTGCCGAACAGGCAAAGGCGGAACGGCCTCCGAAGGAAAAGCCCAGCCGTGGTGCAGAGCGTTGACCTCGGGCCATGCTGGCCCGAAGCAGAAAGGAGGCGGGAACCATGCCACGCAAACGGACGGGCTATGACGCGGCCTGCTATTACGACGGAAAACTGCTGGGCCGCTGTACCAAAGCGGACAGCGACGCCTATACCCTGTTGATGAACGCCTGCGGCGGGGAGGCCGCCCGTGTCCTTCGGGAATATGCCTATTTTTCCCCAGAACTGAAAGCCATCTTGGAAAAGGCGGCGCTCATGCAGGCGGACCGGAGCCGGACGGGCGGAATGTTCCATGCGCCGAAAAGCTCCCCGTGGGGCGAGGTGCAGAGCTGTGAAACCCTCTGTCCGGGGGTGTTTCTGGTATCTACCGCCAGCCACGGCGGAACGATGGTGGCAAATGAGGTAGCCGCCGTCCTCTCCCCAGCGGCCAAAAAGTGCGGTTTCAAGGATAAGGGCTATATCTGCTATGAGGAGGACGCACAGGAAAGTGTGGTGCTCCGGGAGCTGCTGGACAAAAAACTGTGGAACATCCCTGACCGCATTAAGGACAAAGAGCAGTTTGAAGAAAACCTCAATCAGTCCATCCGGCAGTATAACCCCGAATACTGGCGGGCAAGGCAGAGCGGACGAGAAGCCGTCGAAGCTGCCCGCAGTACAGCCCCAGCCAAAGAGGCCGCAAGATAACCTCGGGCCATGCTGGCCCGAAGCAGTAAAGGAGGTGTACCCAAATGGCCTATGTGCCAGTACCAAAAGACCTTTCCAAAATCAAGACAAAGCTGGCCTTCAATCTGACGAAGCGCCAGCTTGTTTGTTTTTCCGGCGCGGCGGCGGTGGGGCTCCCGGCCTACCTGTTTTCCCGTGGAAGTATCGGGAACAGCGCCGCCATGTTCCTGATGATCGGCCTCATGCTCCCGTTCTTCTTTCTGGCTATGTATGAACGGGACGGCCTGCCGCTGGAAAAAGTGCTGAAAAATATCATCCGCACCCGGTTCCTCTATCCCCGTGTGCGGCCTTACAAAACCGAAAACTTCTATGCGCTGCTTAGCGCCAGAAAGGAGGCGCAGCCGATTGCGAAACAACAGAAGGGCCGGAAAGCCCGCAGGCAGAAAGCCTGACAAAACGGGCCTTCTCGGCCTGTTCACAAAGGGAAAGGACATTCCCACCACCGCCCAGCAGACCCTCCCTTACCGTGAAATGTACCGGGACGGGGTGTGCCGGGTAGCGGACCGCTATTACACCAAAACCATTGAATACGAGGACATCAACTACCAGCTCGCACAGTCCGAAGATCAGGCAGCCATCTTTGACGGGTGGAGCGCCTGCCTCAACTACTTTGACAGCAGCCTTCCGTTCCAGCTTTCCTTCCTCAACCACCGGAGCCGCCCGGGCAGCCGGTACAGCGTGAACATCCCAATGCAGGATGACGATTACAACAGCGTCCGGTGTGAGTATGTGGAAATGCTGGAAAACCAGATCGCCAAAAGCAACAACGGCATTGTCCGCACAAAGCTCCTGACCTTCGGCGTGAACGTGGACGACCTTCCCACCGCCAGGGCAAGGCTGGAACGTGTAGAGGCGGACATTTGCGGGAACTTCAAAAAGCTGGGCGTCAAGTGCCGCTCCCTTTCGGGGCTGGAACGGTTGGAGCTTCTTCACGGGCAGCTCCACCCCGGCAGCGGCTCCCCCTTCCGGTTTTCATGGGATATGATCCCCAAAACCGGGCTTTCCACCAAAGACTTTATCGCCCCGGACAGCTTCGACTTCCGTTTCAGCCGTCTGTTCCGGGTGGGGACGACTTGGGGCGCCGCCTCCTACTTGCAGATTTTGGCCTCGGAGCTCTCGGACAAGCTGCTGGCGGAGCTTTTGGAAATGGATGCGGAAATGACCATCACCCTCCATATCCAGACCGTCGATCAGGCCGCCGCCGTAAAATCCATCAAGGCCAAAGTCTCCGACATTGACAAGATGAAGGTGGAGGAACAAAAGAAGGCAGCCCGGTCAGGGTACGACATGGACATACTTCCGCCCGACCTTGTAACGTACAGCAACGACGCAAAGACCCTTCTGGAAGATTTACAGAGCCGGAATGAAAGAATGTTCCTGCTGACCTTCCTTGTGGTAAACATGGCCCCGACCCGCCGGGAGCTGGACAATGACCTGTTCACGGTGTCGGGTATCGTCCAGAAATACAACTGCACCTTGAAGCGGCTGGACTTCCAGCAGGAGGACGGTTTTCTTTCCAGCCTTCCGCTGGGTCATAACGGCATTGAGATCAAGCGTGGCATGACGACCAGCTCCACGGCCATTTTCGTTCCCTTTATGACGCAGGAGCTCCGCATGGATGGCGAAGCCGTCTATTACGGGCTCAACGCACTTTCCCATAACGTCATCATGGCAAACCGGAAAAAGCTCAAAAACCCCAACGGCCTGTTCCTCGGCGTGCCGGGCTCCGGCAAATCCTTTGCCGCAAAGCGGGAGCTTGTGAACGTGTTCCTTGCCACCCGTGACCGGATCATTGTGGTGGACCCGATGGGCGAATACTCGCCCCTTATCAAGCGGCTGGGCGGACAGGTCATCGAGATCGCCCCGGACAGCCCCCACCACATCAATCCGATGGACATTGACCTGAGCTTTGACGAGGAAAACCCGATGGCGCTGAAAGCCGACTTTATCCTGTCGCTGATGGAGCTGATCGTCGGCGGCAAGGACGGCTTGCAGCCTGTGGAGCGTACCGTCATTGACCGCTGTGTACGCCAGATGTACCGGGAACACTTGCAGGACCCGGAAACAAGCAAAATGCCGACCCTCCAAACCCTGTATGACCTGCTCTGTTCCCAGCCGGAGGGCGAGGCGGTACGGCTGGCAACTGCCCTTGAAATCTATGTGTCGGGTTCCCTTAACGTGTTCAACCATGAAACCAATGTGGACCTGAACCGCCGTCTGGTATGCCTTGACTTAAAAAAGCTGGGTGCCGGGCTTCGGACGATTGCCATGCTCATTATGCAGGACTTGGTAAACTCGCAGGTGTCCATGAATTTCCTGCGCGGTATCGCTACATGGTGCTACTTCGACGAATTTCATGTGCTGCTCCGTGACCGTCTGACGGCAAGCTATTGTGTGGCGATCTGGAAAATGCTGCGAAAAAAAGGGTGCGTTCCCAGTGCTTTAACGCAGAACGTGAAGGATTTTCTGGCAAGCCCGGAGATCGAGAACATCTTTGAAAACTCGGACTTCCTTGTGCTTCTCTCGCAGGCACAGGGGGACCGGCAGATTTTAGCCAAACAGCTTGGGATCAGCCCCCATCAGCTTTCCTATGTGACCCATACCAATTCCGGCGAAGGGCTGCTGTTCTTCGGGAACACCACCATCCCGTTTGTTGACCGCTTCCCGCAGAACACAGAGCTGTACGCCATTATGACCACCCGCCCGGAGGACAAAAAACAGGAAATGAACCGGGCATAACACACTTCGGGCCATACTGGCCCGAGGTTTGGAAAGGAGGGATACATCATCGGAAAGAAACCGGACAAACGGAATTTTCAAAGGACGGGGCCGACGGAGGATACCGGGGGCAATCGCCCCGGACCGGCTGAACGGGAAAGACCTTCCCCCGCACCATCCCGACGTCTGCGGTTTGAGGACGAGGATACCGGACAGGACAGCCCTTCGGGCCATGATGGCCCGAAGTCCAAAAGCGGCAAGTTTCAAGAGGACAGCCGGAAAAGCCGTCCCTCTGACCGCATGAGGCAGGAAGATGAAGCGGGCAGGCCGCAGGATACCGGCAAGGCACAGGAGCCGGAGGGCTCCGCCGAGAAGGCCGGGAGCAAAAAGGACAAGTACCAGAAAGCACAGGCAAAAGCGGAACACGCCGGGGAAAAGCTGGGAAAGGCCCGGGAGAAACTGGACAAGACCGAGGCAAAACGGGCAGCGAAGAAGCCGCCGGGGCTTGCAAAAAAGGCAGTCCGGGGAGCCCGCACAGAAGCGTGGTTCTATGTCCACAACAAGATACACGAGGTTGAGCATGAAAATGTGGGTGTGGAAGGAGCCCATAAATCCGAGCTGGCCGCAGAGGCCGGAGCCCGGAAACTGACCCGCTATGCCAAACGCCGCTGGCGGGAACACCCAGCCCGGAAGGTGGCAAAGTGGGAACGGAAGGACATAAAAGCCCGGGCCAATGTGGATTTTCAAAAGATGGCCTCCGAGCACCCCGGAACTTGCCAGCAATCCGCTTTCCCGTGTGCAGCAGAAATGGAAACTGAAACGCCGGTATTCCAAAGAAGCAAAGGCGGCTGCAAAACAGGGCGCAAAGGCCGCAAAGAAAACCGCTGCCGCTTCGGGAACTGCGACCCGTCGGGCGGCGCAGTTTGTGACCCGTCATCCCGTGGCGGTGCTGGTCCTGCTCCTGCTGTTGCTGCTCTGTTTTCTTGTGTCGGCGGTAAGCTCTATCTTTCCCACGCTTGGCAGCGGCCTTGCCAATGCGTTATCCGGCACCTCCTACGCCTCGGAGGATACGGACCTGCTGGGCGTGGACGAGGACTACACGGCACTGGAAAACGAGCTGGCGCAGACGGTAGCGAACATCGAAAGCACCCATCCCGGCTATGACGAGTACCGCTATTCCGTGGACGAGATCGGCCATAACCCCTATGAGCTGGCATCCTATCTTTCGGCAAAGTACCATGTGTATTTCCGGGAACAGGTGCAGGACGAACTGCGGGAGATCTTCGAGGCACAGTATGAGCTGACCTTGACGGAGGAAGTCGAGATACGCTACCGCACCGAAACCAGCACCGACCCGGAGACCGGGGAAACCACCACCGAGGAAGTCCCCTATGAGTATTACATTCTCAATGTGACCCTCACAAACAAGACGCTGCCCGCCGTGATCCTGCCGAGGCTTAACGAACAGCAGCGGGAAATCTACACCGTTATGCAACAGCTCAAAGGCAACAAACCCTATCTGTGGGAAGGGATTTACAACGGCGGCGAAGATACCGGCCCCAGCTATGAGATACCCGGCGAGGCGCTGGATGACCCGGCTTTTGCGGCGCTCATGGAAGAAGCCACAAAGTACATCGGCTGGCCCTATGTGTGGGGCGGCTCCAGCCCGTCCACCTCCTTTGACTGTTCGGGCTTTGTCTGCTGGGTGTACACGGCCAGCGGCGTCCACAACCTGCCCCGTACCACGGCGCAGGGCATTTACAACCAGTGTGCTATCATTTCCCCCTCCGAGGCAAAGCCCGGCGATATTATCTTTTTCACGGGAACCTATGACAGCCCCGGCCCTGTGTCCCATGTGGGGATTTATGTGGGCGACGGGATGATGCTCCATTGTGGTTCGCCCATCCAATACGCAAACATCAATTCAAGCTACTGGCAGACACATTTCTATGCCTTCGGGCGTCTGTGAGCCAGAGGAAAGGAGTCCTTGCATGAACAAGATCGACAAGCTCGATAAGGAACTGGAAAAAGCCCGGGAGAAGGCTGCCGAGTGGCAGGCCAAAATCCGGGAGCTGGAAAAGCAGAAACAGGAGGAAGAAAACAGCCAGATCGTGCAGGCGGTGCGCTCCCTCAAACTGACGCCCGCCCAGCTGATGGCTTTTCTGAATGACCCCAAAAACAGCCTTACCACTTCGGGCCATACTGACCCGAAGCCGGAGGCACCCGAAAAGGAGGACACAGCCCATGAAGAAAATTAAATACCGCAGGCTGGCGGCGATAGCTGCCAGCCTTTTGTGTTGCCTGATCTTTACAGTCCCGGCTTATGCACAGAGCAGCGAGCCGCAGCCGGAGACAACGCCCGCCCCGGTGGAAACCGAAGCGGAGCCGGAAACCCAGAACCCCTTTACCCCGGACGGGACGGGAACCGTGGTGGACAACGCCACCGACGAGGACGGTAAAGAGTTCTACACCATCACCACCGCAGACGAGAGCGTGTTTTATCTGGTGATCGACAAACAGAAAACCAGCGAGAACGTCTATTTCCTCAATACCGTTACCACAGACGACCTTCTGCCTCTTGCCGAACAGGGTAAGGAACCGCCCCAAGAAGTGACCCCGGAGCCAGAGCCAAAGCCCACCGAACCTGTGGAGGAAGTACCGGAACCCGAGCCGGAGAAAAAGGACAGCCCCCTTCTCTCTCTGCTCCTGATCGGCGCGGTGGTGCTGGCCGGCGGTGGGATTGGTTACTATTTCAAGATTTACAAGCCGAAGCATGAGGCCCCGGATTTGGAGGATGATTACTGCGAATATGAGGACGGGGAGCTGGAGGAGATCGCAGAGGAACCCGAGGACGAAGATACCCCGCCGTGGGAGGAAGATACGGAGGAATGAGAATGAATTTTACAAGCAGCCCTTTTGAACGAATGATGAAGGAAGTACCGCACCCCGGCTGGGACAATGACGACCCTTGTAAGGGATGCCGTTACTACAAGGAGTGCAAAGGAAAGAAAAAACAGTGCCGGAAGAAGTTCCGGGCGCTGATCGTGGAGCCCCGCCCTTCGGGCCATCGTGGCCCGAAGTCTTAAATGGACGCCCGGGAGCTGACCCGTGACGAGAAGAAGAAAATCCGCACTCTGGTCACGGGGATGTGCGCCAACTATGACCGGGAAAGCGGCCTATGCCTTCCTCTTGACTGTGCCTGCTATATGCTGCACAAGTGCTGGACAGGGGCGTACTGCCGTTACTTCCGTGAGGCTGTCCTGCCCCTTAACCTGGAGCTTCAAGCGTCGCTGACAACGGAAGGCATCTCCCCGGAGCTGCGGGCCTGTGCGGTCTGCGGAAAGGCGTTTTTGCCCGAGGGGCGTCAAGCCTACTGTTCCGACGCTTGCAAGGCCGAAGGAAACCGCCGGAAAAGCCGGGAACGCATGAGGAAAATGCGGGAGAAAAGGCCGGGCGGCTGTTACGATTTGCCGCCTCCAAAGGCTTGACATTCCGGGCTTTTTTGAGGGTGTTTCCGGGGTGGGAATATCTTATTACATTCCTCCCCGGTCTGCCCTCTTATTTCGTAACATCGTAAGCGTAAAATAAGCCAAGAGAAAGGGCGCAGGTAAATTTGCAACCTGCGCCCTTTGAGATTGGACAGTAAATGGGATTTAGGATTTAGATGAAGAAAGATCCTGGAATTCAGCGGAGTAAACCGCATGGAAAAGAACCGCGAGGAATTCGGTAGAACATAGATGCCTGTCAAGAGGCCTTTGCGCAAGGGATTCCAGGAGTACGCGGTTGCGTATCCACGCAATCCTGGATACGGTTCGGATATTACGTTCCACTGCCTTCCAGTTCGTCCCATATCTCCTGGCAACATCAGGATAAAGCCATTTTGTTACCAACAGAAGCCTGTCTTGCCGTTCCATACACAGAGACACTGCGTAGGTAGTATGAAGAAACCCCTTATAATTCGCGGTTACTCCAAGGCTGTACAACAGATCACAAGTCGCATTTAGGTAGGGCAAGGTTTCATCTCCTTTTGCTTTATACAAGTTCATCCCCTTCTTCTGGCTGGATCCGCATAAATGTTTCCATCGGGACATCCAAAGCCACGGCTACTTTACAGAGAAGACATGCGGATGGGTTTGTCTTCTCACCGGTCTCCAAGGCTCGTACATGGCGAATAGAAGTGCCCATTTTTACGGCCAGCATCGCTTGTGTCTTGCCTCGGTCTTTGCGTACTTCGCGCAGTTTTGCTCCATCAAAGCTTGCTTCCATTTTCCTCACCTCCCTTCATGCAAAGCATAAGGGATGGAAGGGATTACCTGTGAGGCTCTGTAGTTCCCCTTTGGTGGAAAATGTCGAAAAAAATGGACCGGCCTTTCGGTCAGTCCATTAAAAAACCTATATTGTAGAGTCCTCCTGGCCCCTGCGATATTGCACCGGAACAAGATCCGGCGTCAGTTTTGTGGCCCACTCTCTGTCAGCCACGGCCATAGATGGCGCCCTGGACAGCACATAGACCAGATACCGGTATGGGTCAAGGTCGTTTTCCTTGGCCGTTTCAATCAGGCTGTAAACAATGGCGCTGCTCTGGGCCCCGCCTTCCGTATTTGCAAACAGCCAGTTCTTCCGCCCCATCACAAAGGGTTTCATACTCCGTTCTGCCCGGTTGTTGCTTATTTCCAGCCGCCCGTCCTCCAAAAAGCATTTTAGATATGGCCACTGCTCCCGCAGATAATACAGCGCCTTTCCCAAAGAGGACTTGGGCGGGGCGGTTTTTGTTTCCGCCCATGCCAACAAAGCGTCCATCACCGGTTTGGACCGGATCAGACGCTGTTTGTACCGTTCTTCCGGCGGCAGATCCGCCAGTTCCTTTTCAATGGCGAAGAGAACATTGCAGTATTGCAGTCCCTCCAACGCCGCGCAGCCCGTCTGCTGCTCTTTTGGCAAGGCGTTCACCGCTTCGTCAAACTTTCGCCGCAGATGCGCCCAGCAGCCAACCACCCGGATGTTCTCCGGCAATCGGTGGTAGCCGGAATAACCATCAGCATGGAGCCAGCCCGTAAAGCCCTTGAGGAACGCCTCGGCATTCTCCGCCTTTCGGCTCTGCTGGTACTCATACAGGACAATGGGGTGCCCGGCGTCTCCACCGGTCCGGTACAGCCACATATAGCACTTGCTCCTGGCCGTCCGCCCTTCCAGTTTCAGCACCTGCAGAGTCGTCTCATCCGCGTGGAGGACCTCTCGCTGAAGCAACTGTTGGTGCATCTGGTCATAGATGGGCCGCAGCCAATCCTCCGCCACCCGCAACACCCAGTTGCTCATCGTCTGCCGGGAGAGCATCACCCCAGCCCGATTCCATTCCTGTTCCTGCCGGTACAGCGGAGCGTACATCACAAACTTTTGGACCATGATATGAGCCACAGCCTCTGGGGAGGCGTAGCTGCCTGAGATCAGGGGAGGCTCTTTTTCGGCTTTCAGGACAGGTGTTTCCGTCCCCGTCTGCTTGCAGTTCTGGCAGGCGTATGTAAAATAAACATCTTCCCGGATCTTCACCTGGGCGGGGATCATCACCAGAGTACGGCGAACCTCACTCCCAATCTCCGTCATGAGTGTACCGCATTCAGGACAGTTACGCTCAGACTCCGGGACACGGTGTTCTACCACCTCAACAGGAACATTGTCCGGCAGTACCTCCTCCACACGGGAAGACCGCTTCTGCCGGGTGTGGGCAACAACCTTGCTCTCCGTTACGGAAGTCCTTTTAGCAGACAGCCACGCTTCCGTTTCATCAAACATCAGGCTCAACTGGCCTGCCAGTTCTTCCTTCGTCTGCTCGGACGATGCCCCATAGACTTTCTTTTTGGCAAGACGCATCTGCTCCATCAGCCAGTCCAGCTTCTGGTTCAGCTCGTCTCTTTCCGCCTTCAGAGACTCATATTCCGCACGGGAAATGGTCACCATTTCCGTGTTGCTTGTGATAATATTCACTTCATTTTTCATATTCTCATTATAACACAAAACCCCTTAAAACACCAGCATTTCAAGGGATTTCGAGGAAAATAGCATCCGATTTTTCAACGCTATATCATACTCAGGCCAGTCACCGCTTTGTGCGCTTTGGGCTGTTCGATCTTTAACCCTTCCATAAGCCAGCGGTACTGCTGGCCTGTCAACTGGCGCGCCTCATCTCCGTTCCGCGGCCACTGGAAGGCGCCTGCTTCTAACCGCTTATATACCAGAACAAATCCATCCCCCTCCCAATACAGCCCCTTGATCCGATCCCGCCGGTAACCGCAGAACAGGAACAGCGTATTGCTGAACGGGTCCAGATGGAACTGCCGCTGTACCAATGTCGCCAGGCCGTCGATCCCTTTCCGCAGATCTGTGTACCCACAGGCTATATACACTTTTTCCGCGCCGCGAAAATCATTCAGCATGGCACACCGATCGGCAGATCGCCTCTATCACCGGCAGCTCCACTCCCGCATAAATCTCAACTTCTATCCCTCGCCCCTTTACCACCACTGTTACTGCCGACTGTTTCCCCTCTGGAGCAGTCTGAAGAAACTCCCTGTTCCACATCCCTTCCTTCCTCACTCTCAGCTCTACAAATTCAGCCGCCTTTTTTTCTGCCGGTACTCTTTCCACCTTTTTTATCCCGTGGCCACTTCGCTGCAATACTCTTTTCTCCCATCGGTAATACGTCTTTGTGCTGATGTCCCGTTCATCGCACCATCCCGTTACTGTTTGCCCGCTGCTCCGGCATTCCTGTACGAGCTCCGTCCATTGGGCCACTTGCTGCTCCCGATGTCTTTCCCGAATTGTCATTTTTCCCAGCTCCTCTGCTTCCTTTGACTTCCCTTAATGCTATCCACTGCAACTTTTATCCTTATTTTCTCACACTCTACCTCTACCAACAATCCGTTGCTTTATTTGACGCTTACGTCAAAACTATGTCACATGCAAATGTTTGCGGCTAAAGAAGTAGAGGGAGTTTTGAGAATGAGATGGTCAACATGAGAGAATCTGTCTACAAGAGCTACGTTGAGGTAAAGGTGCCGGGCGTATCACTGTCCAGTAGGTATGAACTGATGCACCAACCGGACTTCACGGTGCTGCGTGTGGGCAACTGCATGGTGGTGCCGAAAGAAAAGTACATTCAGTGGATGGAGGAGCATACAGGAGGTGTTATATGAAGTTCCAACAGTGGCCCAAACGAGATCCCGACAAAAACTATTTCAAGGTCCCTAACGAAGTTTTTCACATCGGTCTCAGCTACCCGGAGATCTCTATCTACTGCTATCTGCTGAGCATCGAGGACAGAGAAACCTACCAGTGCTACCCCAGCTACAAGACCATCGGCAAGGCGCTGGGTATGAGCGAGAACACCGTGAGCAAGTATGTGCGCAGCCTGGAGGAGAAAGGTCTCATCCGCACCGAGCCGACAATGGTGCGGAGCAAAGACGGCAGACCCCTCAACGGAAATCTGCTCTACACCATCCGTCCGATTCAGGCGGCAATCGAATTGTTCTACGAGCGGCAGTTCCAGCAACTGGAGGAGGATGCCGCCCGTCAAAGGGCGGCGGAACACCTCGCAGAATTGGCCTGCGAAAGCCCCCAGAACGCCCTGTGTACGCCTTTCGGAGAGGAAGGGAGTCCCAGTACCAATCCGGGGTTGGAAGCCCAATTTGGCCCGCTTTCAGAGGTACTTCCGGGGACGAAAGAAAAAGCAGGATAAACGACGGGGTCGCAAGCGCCCCCGTCAGAAGCACCTCTGCCCGCAGTGCGGGCAGTTGCGGGGGCTTTTGCGGGGATTGGAAATGGGGTCAAAATCCGGGCTGTGACATCATCTCTGCGGTCACAATCCCCGAAAGCCTACTGCCACAAGGAAAAAACAGGGGTCAACCCCCGGAAAGGAAAACATTATGAGCAAAAAAGAGAAATTCCCACTCTACCTGTCACCGGAGAAAAAGGCTATCCTGGAGCGCCGATATCAGGAGGACGGGAGCCGGAGCATCACCGCCTTCATTGAGCGGGCGGTGGACTTTTATCTGGACTACCTCAGCGCCAACAACGCCGGACTGTTCCTCCCCACCTCCATCAAGTCCTACCTGGACGGAAGGATGGGACTGCTGGAGGAGCGGCTGTCCTCCATCGCTTTCCGACAGGCGGTAGAGCAGGACATGGTGGCCGGTATCCTCGCCGACGCGTATCAGTTCAGCGGCGAGGATCTGCGCCGACGGCGGGCGGAGAGCGTTCAAAATGTACGGAAAACCAATGGCCGCATCTCGCTGGAGCAACGGGTGCGTGATGCTTGGGAGGAGGACGATGAGTGGCAGGATTGATCGTGAAAAGCCCTTATCTCAAGTGGCGGAGGCAGCAGTTCGGTCAGCGGCTATCTGAGGTACATCGGCACACGGGAACGGGTGGAGATCATCCCAGATGACCGTCCGCCCACTCGAAAGCAGGAGCAACTCATCACCAAGCTGACAAAGGATTTCCCGGAGGCCAGGGAGCTGGGTGAGTATTCCGATTACAAAGACAAGCCCACCAAGGCCAATGCCTCTGTCTTTATCACCCGAGCACTGGAGGAGAACTGGTCTCAAGTGCAGCAATCAGATGGCTACATGAAGTACATTGCCACTCGGCCTCGCGCGGAGCGACTTGGTGACCACGGGCTCTTTGGTGATGAGGAGACTGTGGATTTGGAACAAGCCATGCAAGAACTGGATCAGTACAACGGGAATGTGTGGACGCATATCCTCTCACTGAAGCGTGAGGACGCTGTGCGTCTTGGATATGACAATGCCAAAGCATGGCGAAACCTGCTCCGAGCAAATCGCAATGAAGTCGCCGCCGCTATGAACATCCAACCAAATCACTTCCGCTGGTATGCCGCCTTCCACGATGAGGGCAAGCATCCCCATGTCCACATGATGGCATGGTCGACACAGCCGGGAGAAGCATATCTCACGCGGGATGGCATCCGCAATATCAAATCCACGCTCACCAATCAGATCTTCAAACAGGAGATGCTCCACACCTATGAGCAGAAGTCACAGTCGCGAGATGAGCTGGTGCGGGAGGCCCGCCGCACGATCCGGCAGCTCACTCAGGAGATGACACGAAGCATCTGTACAGCTCCTGAAATCGAACAGAAGATGGAGCAGCTGGCCAAACAGCTGAAAAAGGTCAAGGGTAAAAAGTCCTACGGTTACTTTCCCAAGTCTGTAAAGAAAACAGTGGATGAGGTGGTGGACAAGCTGGAGGAGCTGCCAGTGGTTCGTACGTGCTACGACCAGTGGTGCAGGCTCCAGGGCGAGGTGGAGAGCTACTACCACGACAAACCCAGAGAACGGAAAAAGCTGTCCCAGGAGAAAGAGTTCCGGCAGCTCAAAAACGCTGTCATCCAGGAAGCGGAGTACATCCGGCTGGGCGAGATCTCTTTCGAGGACGATGGTATATCTCAAACGGATGAACCGGAACACGCGCGGAATGAATCCCAAGCCTGCCGGGAACTGTGGCGAATCATTCGGAATGAGGACATTTCTCTGGACTACCGTGACCGGGCGGCAGAGAAGTTGGAACAGGTGGCGGAGCGCGGCGACGCCTATGCGCAATACCGAATGGGACAACTCTACCGGGACGGCCCTTTGCTGATCCCTGACAACCGCAAGGCCAAACACTGGCTCACTCAGGCAGCGAAACAGGGCCTGCCTGAAGCGCAGTATGCCCTTGGCAAACTGTTCCTCTCTGACGATTGGGAGGTGCGGGACCCGGACGAGGGCATCCGCTGGCTGAAACAGGCAGCGGAAAACGGAAGTCAATTCGCCGCTTACCGCCTGGGCAAAGAGTATCTGGAGGGAAACGCTGTCAACAAGGACACCACAAGAGCGGCGGATTGGTTCACCAAATCGGCGGAGGCGGGCAACCAGTACGCCCAGTACATGCTGGGCAAGCTGTACCTAATGGGACAGGGCTGTCTCCAAAATCAGGCCCAGGCGATGGCGTGGTTCAGCCGCTCCGCCGCCCAGGGAAATCAGTATGCCCAGTTCTTTTTGGAGCAGAGGAACGATCTCCGCCCGCCCTCTGTGATGCTGGCGGTCACCCGGCTGCTCTATCACATGAGCCGGATCTTCCAGGACATCTCTGTGCCGTCTGCCGTCCAAACGGGCCAGCAGGTGGATCGAAAACTCAGGCGGAAGATTCAGGAGAAGAAGATCGCTATGGGCCACAAGCCGGACGATCACGAGGAGCAGTGGCCTGAGATGACCATGTAAGCGGCGCAGAATATGAGCCGCAAAACAAAGAATAAAATCCCTTCCACGAGAAGGGTAGAAAGGAATCCAATGAAACGATCCAAGTACAACTCTTTCAATGAACTCCCCCTGATGCTGACCGTGCAGGATGTGGCCGATGTGCTGGGCATCGGGCTGGCCCACGCCTACGAGGTGGCCCACCGGCAGGATTTCCCCACCATCACACTGGGCAGCCGGATCATTGTCCCCCGTGATAAGTTCATGGCGTGGATCGATGAGCAGGCGGCTAAAAAGACGGAAATATTTTAGTGGCTATTTCAAAAATTCTGTGGTATTTGTTTGTGTTGCAAAAGGAGGGATGAACAATGGCAAAGAAACGAGCAAACGGCGAGGGCCGCATCCGGAAAAAGCCCAACGGCCGCTGGGAGGGCCGATACACCCAGGGCATCGACCCCAGCACCGGCCGCGCCATTCAGAAAAGCGTGTCCGCCCGGACGCAGGCCGAGTGCAAAGAGAAACTGGCGAAAGCCATCCGGGATAACCGGGGCATACCGGTCAACCACAACGAGGACTATACCGTAGCGGAGTGGTGCAGGCTGTGGTTTGAAACCTACAGCAAGCCTGTGATCCGCCCCAACACCACAAAGACCTATGAGAACATGATCGAAAACCACATCGTACCGGCCATCGGAGGAGTAAAACTCAAGCGACTCACCGCCATCCAGATCCAGAAGATGTACAACGATTCTAAAACCAATGGGCGGGTGCAGCGATTCGAAAAAAAGACTGACACGGCCCTGTCTGGAAGTACGGTGCGGCGCATCCACATGGTGCTGTCCTCGGCGCTGAAGCAGGCGGTCAAGGAGCGGATCATTCCCTATAACCCCTGCGACAACTGCCGCATCCCGCCCAAGGAGAAAAAGGAGATGGCCATCATCCCGCCGGAGAAGCTGGGGGTATATCTTAGCGAGGCGGAGAAGTACGGCGTCCTACCCATGTTCTTCCTGGAATTATCCAGCGGCCTGCGGCGTGGAGAGCTGCTGGCACTACAGTGGGATGACCTGAATGTGAAAGACCGAATCCTCTCGGTGAGCAAGCAGGTCACCCGCATCGACGGGGAACTGGTGGTGACGGAGCCGAAAACCAAGAACTCCGTCCGCAAGGTGGCACTGTCCCAGCAGGCGGTGGCCCTGCTGGTGCGAGAGCATGAACAGCACCCAGACAGCCCCATCCTGTTCCCGTCGCCCCGCACCGGCGGTTACTGGAGCCCGGACGCGGTGTCCAGGATCAACCGGAAACTGCTGGCGAAGGCGGGCATTGAGGAGCATGTTCGCTTCCACGATCTGCGTCACACTTTCGCCACGATGGCCCTATCCAGCGGCGTGGATGTGAAGACGCTGTCCAGCATGCTGGGCCACTACAGTGCCGGATTTACCCTCGACACCTATACGCACATTACCAATGATATGCAGAGAGGTGCGGCGGAAAAGATTGGCGGCTTCATGAAAACGGCTACGGCCAAACCGGAACCGGAGCCGCCTGACCCTCCGGAGGAGAGCCGGTGCAAGGTGATACCGTTCGAGAGAGTTGGGTAAAAGAAACAAAGTCCAAGGGACGATATCTCATCCCTTGGACTTTATAATTTTGGGGGGTAACCATAAATCAAAAGATTAAAAAGTTGTGGAACATTCAAAGTCATCTGCTACAATCTCGACTGCATCATCAGCGGAATCTTGATCGCCAGAGAAGTCTCCTTCAAAAAACCATTTATGCGCTCGAGCACTTATAACTTTGGTTTCAACCAAATCAAGGCCTCCGCCAATAACAGCACCAACACCAGGAACAAGTTTTCCTAAATTGATAATGCCCTTGCTTCCGAATTTCGTAATAAATCTAAATCCTACTTTTTGGTTGATTTTGGTCACAACTTTCCCAGGAATTTTCTTGATCAATCCGTTAGTGAATTTCAATCCAAACTTGATTCCCGCCTGTTTAACCAATGCATTTACGGATACACCTGCAAGGCAGGCATATACAAATGTTTGTGTTTGGTCACAATTCAGTTCAAAGCCGGCCATATATGCTGTGCAGGCAATCATGCGCATTTGCACATATAAAACACTGCCAATATTAGCAGGCAAGGTAACAGGCATTGTAATAACCCCACCGAATCCGGTAATGAAGCCAGAGGTAGTGCATTTGATGATTTGATTATTGATCATGGCCTTGCATGCCTGCTGCTTGGTGGGATATTTGTCTAAATAGTCGTTGGCCAATTCCTCTACGGATGGGCTCACATAGGGCACGCCATTCAGACATTTCTCGTAGCAAGTATCAAGAAGAGCCATGATATCTTCTTGAGAAATACCTTTCTTTTCTTTGCTCATAACACACTCACCTCAAGGCTGATTCCCTGAACTCAGGATGCGCCCGTTCTGTTTTCAAAGTTATTATATGGGGTATAGACAAAAAACTCAAGAATTCGTTGTATCTGAAATGAAAATGCGGCAGTCATGCTAATTAGGGATAGGTTAGGGATTTGGCGGTTTCGGCGGCTATCCTCGCCCATGCTTCCGCCGCTTTTTAGCACCTTGAATCCCCCATAAGCATCAATCTCCAAAAGAGCAAAAACAGAACTCAAAACGCAGAAAAACCGCCCATTTAGGCGGTTTTTCTAAGAAAGGTGGTCCGAGTGACAGGATTCGAACCTGCGGCATCCTGCTCCCAAAGCAGGCGCGCTACCAGCTGCGCTACACCCCGGATAGTGAAATTCTGTTATACTAAGATACTCTGATAAAAAGTATACCAAATATCGGTCTTCCCTGTCAAGAGCTTTCGCTTTGCGCAAAAACGAGTTTCTTCCCTTTCCTATCCTCGATTTTACGACAATCCCCCTTTCCCCACCTTGAGCTATGCGTCCGGTATTTTCAGTTTTTTGCGCGGTATCGGTTTCGCAGTTGACTTTTCTCTGCAGTTGGTCTATGATTCAATTGTATGTGTGTATAAAATATTCATCGAGGGAGGATGTAAATTGAGCAGATTATCCATCGAGACGCCTGGCCGCGCGCAGACAGTTGTCGAAAGCCTGTACCGTGATGTTGAGCGTCGTCTGAGCGCAAGCCCCCGGGCCTTTGTCCGGTCGATATGGCGCTCTCGTTCCTTCGCCTGTGTCATGCACAGACCTGCGGCAAATGCGTTCCGTGCCGCATCGGGCTCGGCCAGCTCACCTCGCTTCTCGAAAGCGTACTTGACTCCACCGCCACGGTCGAAACCATTGACCTGATCGAAAAAACCGCCCGCGTTATCCAAGATACCGCAGACTGCGCGATCGGTTACGAAGCCGCGCGCATGGTTTTGCAGGGCGTGCAGGGCTTCCGCGAGGACTATCTCTCGCATGTGGAGCATGGCCGCTGCCTGTTCGGCCTGAACCAGCCGGTCCCCTGTGTAGCCCTCTGCCCCGCGGGCGTGGATATCCCCGGCTACATCGCCCTGGTTCGCGCGCACCGGTATGACGACGCGGTGCGCCTGATCCGCAAGGACAACCCGTTCCCCACGGTCTGCGGCTATGTCTGCGAGCATCCCTGTGAGGCGCGCTGCCGCCGCCGCATGGTGGACGACGCGGTCAATATTTGCGGTATCAAACGCTTTGCCTGCGACCACGCGACCGGCAAAACGCCGCCCCCCTGCGCCCCGTCCACCGGCAAGCGCATCGCCGTGATCGGCGGCGGCCCCGGCGGGCTTTCCGCCGCCTATTTCCTTTCTCTGATGGGGCATCAGGTGGTGGTATACGACCAGCGGCCGCAGCTCGGCGGCATGCTGCGCTACGGCATCCCCGACTACCGCCTGCCGCAGGAGAAGCTGGACGCGGACATCTCCTTTATCTTGTCCACCGGCATCGAGGTACATACGGATACCTCCATCGGCCGCGACATTGCATTCTCCGATATTGAGGAGCAGTTCGACGCGGTATATATCGCTATCGGCGCGCATAACGACAAAAAGCTTGGTATCGAGGGAGAGGACAGCCAGGGCGTATACGCCGCCGTCCAGCTTCTGCGCGATATCGGTGAGGGCCGCGCACCTGATTTCAAGGGCAAGCGCGTCTGCGTGGTCGGCGGCGGCAACGTCTCGATGGATGCCACCCGCACCGCCATCCGGCTGGGCGCGGAATCCGTCACCTGTATTTACCGCCGTCGCGTCGCCGATATGACCGCGCTCGCGGAGGAGATCGAGGACGCGCAGAGCGAGGGCTGCCAGATTCTTCCCCTGCAGGCGCCCGATCACATCGAAGCGGACGAGAACGGCCATGTTACCGCGCTTTGGACCCGCCCGCAGATCATCAGCGAGTATGGCTCGGATGGGCGTCCGCGCCCGAAAAACGCGCGGGAACCGCTGTTCCGCATCCCCTGCGATATTGTTATCGTTGCCATCGGCCAGGCGATTGACGCAAAGCCGTTCGAGCAGGTCACCCCTGTTGTCCGCGGCAAGATTCAGGCGGAGTCCGACGCTTTCGTACCCAACACGCCCCATGTGTTTGCGGGCGGCGACGCGGTCACCGGCCCCGCGACCGTTATCCGCGCGGTTGCGGCCGGCAAGGTCGCGGCCGCTAATATCGACCAGCATCTCGGATACCACCATGTCATCACGGTCGATGTGGACATCCCGCCCGCCCATTTGACCAACTCCCCCGCCTGTGGCCGCGTGGAATTAAAGAACCGTCCGCTCGCGGAATGCATCGATAATTTTGAGCTTGTCAAATGCGGCATGACCGAAGAGGAAGCCCAGCAGGAGACCTCGCGCTGCCTGCGCTGCGACCATTTCGGCTATGGCATCTTTAAAGGAGGGCGGACGTCCAAATGGTAAACCTTACGATCAATGATATTCCGGTTTCGGTTCCCGCCGGAACGACAATCCTGGACGCCGCAGCCAGCGTCGATATCGAAATCCCCAGCCTGTGCTATCTCAAAGACCTGAACGAGATCTCCGCCTGCCGCGTCTGCTGCGTCGAGGTCGAGGGCGAGGGCAAGCTCGTTCCCTCCTGTAACAACGTGGTGCGCGATGGTATGGTCATCCATACCAACTCGCCGCGGGTCCGCCAGGCGCGCCGCACCAACGTCGAGCTGATCCTGTCACAGCACGACAATAAATGCGCGACCTGCGTGCGTTCCGGCACCTGCCAGCTACAGAAGGTTGCGACCGACCTGGGCGTTCTGAACATCCCCTACCCCGCCGATCTTGCGCGCGGGAAAAAGCTGGAATGGACCACCACATTCCCCCTGTTCCGCGATGTTAATAAGTGTATTAAATGTATGCGCTGCGTACAGGTCTGCGACAAGGTGCAGTCGCTTTCCATCTGGGATGTCAGCGGTTCGGGCGCCCGCACGACCATTGACGTTTCCGGCAATCGTTTCATCAAAGAAGCGGACTGCTCGCTGTGCGGCCAGTGCATCACCCACTGCCCAACCGGCGCGCTGCGCGAACGGGACGACACCGCCAAGGCATTTTCTGCGCTCGCCGATCCGGACCAGGTCACAGTCGTCCAGATCGCGCCCGCTGTCCGCGCGGCCTGGGGCGAGGCGTTCGGCATGGACACCGGCACGGCGACCATCGGCCAGTTGGTTACCGCCCTGCGCAAAATGGGCGCGGAATATGTCTATGACACAACGTTCTCCGCTGATCTGACTATCATGGAGGAGGGTACCGAGCTGCTGCACCGTCTGCGGGACGGCGACCTTTCCGACATGCCGATGTTCACCTCCTGCTGCCCCGGCTGGGTGCGGTTCCTCAAGTCCCAATACCCCGAGCTGACCGGACGCCTGTCCACGGCAAAATCCCCGCAGCAGATGTTCGGCGCGGTCAGCAAAACCTGGCTGGCAAAACGCCTCGGCCTTGCTCCGGAAAAGATCTTCAGTGTTTCCATCATGCCCTGCGTAGCGAAAAAAGCGGAGTGCGAGCTGCCTGGCATGCAGTCCACCGCCGCCGGTCCGGATGTCGACCTGGTGCTGACCACGCGCGAGTTTGCGCGCATGGTGCGCGCCGAGCATATCGACGTACCCGTGCTCGCCGAATCCCCGTTTGATTCGCCGCTGGGCGATGGTACCGGTGCCGGCGTGATCTTTGGCGCAACGGGCGGCGTGATGGAGGCTGCTCTGCGCTCCGCCTATTTCCTTGCCACCGGCGAAAATCCGCCGGCCGACGCGTTCCACGACGTGCGCGGCAATATTACCCGCGGCGGCTGGCGCGAAGCGACCTTTGACCTCGCCGGCATCCCCCTGCGCTGCGCGGTCGCAAGCGGTCTGGCCAACGCGCGCCACCTGCTGCACGCGCTTAAGCGCGGCGAGGTGAAGTACGAATTTGTCGAGATCATGGCCTGCCCGGGCGGCTGCGCGGGCGGCGGCGGCCAGCCGATCGACGGAACTGACCGCGAGAAGGCGGTCTGGCGCGGAAATGTGCTATATGACCTCGACCGGCACGCCGATCTGCGTTTCTCACATGAGAACCCCGCGGTACAGGCTTTGTATCGGGAAGAGCTCGGCGAACCCTGCTCGGAAAAGGCCGAGCGCCTGCTCCATTGCAACCATTTTGCCTGGCAAATGCCGCAAAACCGATAAAAAAAGAATGCGCGCCGCTAAAAGCGGCGCGCATTCTTTTTTTATTTATTCCCGACTGCCCATAAGCGTGACCATGACCGCCTTTTGCGCGTGCAGACGGTTTTCCGCCTCTTCAAAGATCTCGTCCGCATGCTCCTCAAACACCTTGGTCGTGATCTCCTGCTCGCGGTAGGCGGGCAGACAGTGCTGCACCATGCAGCCGGGCTTAGCGGCGGCGAGCAGCTCGTCGTTCACCTGATAGCCTTGGAACGCCTGCATGCGCACTTCCTTTTCAGCTTCCATGCCCATGGAGGCCCAGGTGTCCGTGATGACCACATCCGCGTTCTCTGCGGCTTTCATCGGGTCGTCCGTGATGGAGAAATCCGGATTGGCGCTGGCAAACGCCATGACCTCCGGATGGGGACGGTAGCCCTCGGGGGTGGCAACCGATACCTTCATGCCGGTCTTGAGGCCGCCGACGATCAGGGAGTTGGCCATGTTGTTGCCATCGCCGATGTAGCACATCTTCAGCCCTTCGAGTACCGCGAACTTCTCGCGAATGGTCATCAGGTCGGCCAGTACCTGGCAGGGATGGCAGAAATCGGTCAGACCGTTGATGATCGGGATGGTGCCGTAGCCCGCGAGGTCCTCGACCTCTTTCTGTTCATAGGTGCGGATCATGATGCCGTCCAGATAACGGGACAGCACGCGCGCCGTATCCTGCACCGGCTCGCCGCGGCCGATCTGCAGGTCGCGGTTGGAGAGGAACAGCGCCTGTCCGCCGAGCTGATACATACCGGTCTCGAACGAGACGCGGGTGCGGGTGGAGGACTTCTGGAAGATCATGCCCAGGCTTTTGCCCTCCAGATGACGGTGGGAGATATTATGCTTCTTTTCATATTTAAGCTGGTCGGCCAGGTCGAGCAGACCGATAATCTCCTCGGTCGAGCAATCGAGCAGCTTGAGCAAATGCTTCAATTAAAACACCTCTTTCATAATGGTCAGCGCCTCATCCATTTCTTCCCTGGATATGGTCAGCGGCGGCAGCAGGCGCACCGCGTTTTTGCCCGCCGTGATCGCAAGCACGCCTTTTTCAATCAGTTTATTGGCAAAGGCCGTGTGCCTGCCCTCGTCCACAATGATGCCCAACATCAGCCCCATGCCGCGCACGCCATGGATGCTGGGGGAGCCAATGGACAGGATGCCGTTTTTCAGGTACTCGCCCTTTTCCCTGACCGCAGCGAGGAACTGCCCCTCCCCTACAGTATCGAGAACCGCATTCACCGCGGCGCACACGATGGGCGTGCCGCCGAAGGTCGTCGCATGCGTACCGGGGGTCAGCACGCCCGCACAGCTTTCCGCGGCCAGCACCGCGCCGACCGGCAGGCCGCCGCCCAGCCCCTTGGCCATCGTGACGACATCCGGACGGATGCCGTACTGCTGGAAGCAGAACAGGCTGCCCGTGCGGCCGACGCCGGTCTGCACCTCGTCGATGATGAGCAGCAGGTCCTTTTCGCGGCAAAGCGCCTCGACCTGCTTGACAAACGCCGGATCGAGCGGTAGCACGCCGCCCTCGCCCTGCACCAGTTCGAGCATGACCGCGCACGCCATATCGTCCGCTTTGCGGCGGACCGAATCAAAGTCGTTTGCCTCCGCGTAATCAAAGCCCTCGGTAAACGGGAAAAAATAATTATGGAAACGGTCCTGACCGGTGGCCTTAAGCGTGGTCACCGTGCGGCCATGAAAGGAATTGACGAGCGTGACGATCTTGTAACGCCCCTCGCCGTACTTGTCGAACGAATATTTGCGCGCCAGCTTGATCGCGCCCTCGTTCGCCTCCGCGCCCGAATTGGCAAAAAACACCTTGCCGTTCAGATGCGTTTTCTCCACCAGCTTTTTCGCAGCCCATACCATAGGCTCGGTCGTGAACAGGTTGGAAACATGCATCAGCTTGTGCGCCTGTGCGGTGATCGCGTCAATGATGATCTGGTTATTGTAGCCCATGCAGTTGACGCCGATGCCCGAGGCCAGGTCGATATACTTCCTGCCCTCGACATCCCATACCGTCGCGCCCTCGCCTCGGTCGAGCGCGATCGGGAAACGGCCGTAGGTGTTCATCACATATTTGTTTTCCTCGGCCTTGAGTTCTTGGTAGGTCATTTTCCTCGCTTCTTTCTCACTGGAACATCGTACCGACGCCCACTTTGGATAATAATTCGATCAGGATGGAGTGCTTGACGCGCCCATCCTGGATATTGGCCGCTTCCACGCCCTTGCGCACCGCCTCGACGCAGCAGTCCACCTTGGGGATCATGCCGCCCTTGATAACGCCGTCGCGCATGAGCTTGGGTACCTCGGAAACCTTGAGGAAGCGCAGCAGCGTCGACTCGTCCTCCGGATCGAGCATCAGCCCGCGCACGTCGGTCAGCAGGATGAGCTTTTTCGCGCCCAGCGCGACCGCCAGCTTGCAGGCCGCGGTATCCGCGTTGATGTTGTAATTGGTTTCATCGTCGATCCCCTGCGCGACGGTCGAGACGACCGGAATATAGCCCTTTTCCAGCATATCGATCACCGGCGCCGGATTGACCTCGACGATGTCGCCTACATAGCCGTAATCCGTACCGGTACGATCGGTCAGGCGTTTTGCCTGGAACATGCCGCCGTCCATGCCGCCCAGGCCAACGCCGCGGCCGCCCGCCTTTTCCAGCAGCGTCACCAAATCCTTGTTGACCTTGCCGCACAGCACCATCTGCACGATATCCATGGTCTCGCGGTCGGTGTAGCGCAGGCCGTTGACAAAGCGGGACTCCTTGCCGATCTTTTTCAGCATATCCGAGATCTCCGGCCCGCCGCCGTGTACCACGACCACCTTGACGCCGACCAGGTTGAGCAGCACAAGGTCGTGGATGACCGCGTCTTTCAGTTCCTCATTAATCATGGCGTTGCCGCCGTATTTGACGACGACCGTCTGCCCGTAATATTTTTGAATAAACGGCAGCGCTTCAACCAGTATTTTGGCCCGCAGCTCTGCATCCAGTTGTGTATCCATCTTGTCTCGTTCCTCTTCGTTTATTATCAGGTCCGGTAATCGCCGTTGATCTTCACATAATCATAGGTCAGGTCGCAGCCCCACGCGGTCGCGCAGTCTGTCCCCTCGCCCACGTCCACCTGAATGGTAACCTCGCTTTCCGAGAGTACCTGCTTGGCAAGCGCCTCGTCAAAATCGATCGCCGCGCCCTTTTCGCACACAGCCACGCGGCCCGCCACGGACTCGAACGCCACGGACACATATTCCGGCCGGAACGGCGCCTTGGAGTAGCCCATCGCGCACAGCACGCGGCCCCAGTTGGCGTCCGCGCCGAACATCGCCGCCTTGACCAGGTTGGAGCCCACGACTGCCTTGGCCAGCCGCTCGGCCGCCTCCTCGGAGCGGGAGTTTTTGACCGTACAGGTCACCAGCTTGGTCGCGCCCTCGCCGTCCGCCGCGATCTGGCGTGCCAGACGGGTGTTGACCTCGTTCAGCGCCTTGCAGAACGCCTGATACTCCTCGTCCTGCCACTCGATCAGCTCGTTGCCCGCCTGTCCGTTGGCCAACACCACGCACATGTCGTTGGTGGAGGTGTCCCCGTCCACCGTGACGCGGTTATAGGTCTTGCGCACGTTCTCCTGCAACGCCTCGGCCAGCATTTCGTGTGTGATCGCACAGTCGGTCGTCAGGAAGGACAGCATGGTACCCATGTTAGGATGGATCATGCCGCTGCCCTTGCAGATACCGCCGATGCGGCAGATCCTGCCGCCGATGGTGAACTCGACCGCCGCAGTCTTGGTTTTGGTATCGGTCGTCATGATGGCGCGGTTCGCCTTTTCCGAGCCGTTTCCGTCCAGCACAATTTCGGGCAGGTGCTGCTCGATGCACTCAACCGGCAGGCGCTGACCGATCACGCCGGTCGAGGCGACGACCACGTCGTCCTCGTCCACGCCGAGCACCTTCGCCGCGACCTTGGCCATGCGGCGGGCGTTTTCCATTCCGTCCGGCGCGCAGGCGTTGGCGTTGCCCGCGTTGGCGACGATCGCGCGCGCCACGCCGTTTTCCAGATGCTCCATCGTCACATACAGGGGCGCGGCCTTGACGCGGTTCATCGTATAGGTCGCCGCGGCCGTACACTCGCACGCGCTGAAGATAATCGCGGTATCGTCGTCCGCGCGGCTGTCCTTGATGCCGCTGCGGATGCTGCCCGCGGTAAAGCCCTTTGCGGCGCACACGCCGCCGTCAATAATTTTCATAGCTGCATTTCTCCTTACCGCCCGAAGCGGCGCGAAATAGATAGGATACGCTGTTTTTATTATACCGTCAATCCCGTGGCTTCGTCCAGACCCAGCATGATATTCATGTTCTGCACCGCCGCGCCCGACGCGCCCTTGCCGAGATTGTCGAACAGGGCGGTCACGATCGCCTGCCGCGCATGGCCGCATACGATCAGCCTCAGGCTGTCCTTTCCCGCGAGCGTATTGGCGTATATAACCGGCTCGTCCCCGCCGAACGGAGCGACCGTGACCAGCCGCTGCCCCTCGTAGTGCGCTTCCAGCGCTTCCTGTACGCGGCGAGCGTCCACGCTGGGCAGCATGACCGTCGTCGCCATGCCCTTGTAAAAATCGCCCACAACCGGCACAAATACCGGCGGCTGGGTCAGGCCGCAGACATACTCCATTTCCGGCAGATGCTTATGCTGCAGGTTCAGGCCATAAATCCGCTCGGAGGCATGCCGCGGGTCGCGGTTTTCATCCTCGTATTCTGCGATCATTTTTTTCCCGCCGCCCGAGTAGCCGGTCAGCGACGAGCAGGTGAACGCAAAATCCGCGGGTACCACCTCCCGCGCGACCAGCGGATACACCGAGGAGATAAACCCGCTCGCGTGGCAGCCTGGATTCGCCACCCGTTTGGAGGCCGCGATCGCAGCCCTGTGCGCCTTGGACAGCTCTGCAAAGCCATAATCCCAGTCCGGCTCGGTGCGGTGCGCGGTCGAAGCGTCGATTACGCGGGTCGTTTCGTTCTCGATCAAGCTGACCGCGTCCCGCGCCGCCGCGTCCGGCAGGCAGAGGAATACGATGTCGGCCGCATTGAGGAACCTGCGGCGCTCCTCGGTGTCCTTGCGTTTGTCCTCGTCGATCAGCAGCAGCTCGAGGTCGTCCCGCCCCCCCAGCCGTTCATAGATCTGCAGGCCGGTGGTACCCTCTCTGCCGTCGATATAAACCTTTGGTTTCATCCGTCTTTCTCCGTTTTCATTCCGCCTGCGCCTCGCGCTCCGCGGCCTCGATCTCCTCGTACGCTTCCACAGGCCCCTTATTGCCGTATACGATGGCGAATACGCCAGGAACATATTTATCAAACATGTTGAAGCCCACATAAGTCATGCGCCGGACTATCTCGTCCGCCAGCGGCTCGTTTTCCTCAAAGCAGCCCGCCACCCGATAGCAAAGCTCCCCGTCGTTCGGGTCCATCTCAAAATTGCCCAGCAGCAGCCCCCAGTTCGCCCGATTCAGGTAAAGAGCGACCGCGTCCCGCTTAGCTTCCGGAATATTCATCGGCAGGATCGTGGTAAACAGCGCGGTCGTTTCGTTGACAATGCGTGCGGTGAACGACACGTCCGGCGAAACCTTGGTGTTCATCTTGAAGCGGATGCGCTGCTCCTCCTCGTCGGTGGCGAAGTTCAACTCCTCTTCTTCATATACCTGTGCGATATCCTCAATATACATACAAAATCCTCATCTGTTTATGTTTCGTTTTCCACATCGGCGATAAACTTTTCGATCTTGTCGATCTGGCGGGCGACCTCCTGCGGTGCCGGACCACCGATCACCTTGCGTTCAGCCACGCAGGTACGCAGGTCGAGCGCGTCGTAAACATCATCCCCAAATTTATTGGAGATCGCGGCAAAATCGCGCATGGTCATGGTTTCCAGCGTTTCATCCGCCTTGATGCACTGGTTGACCAGCCGGCCGACCGTTTTGTACGCATCGCGGAAAGGCATGCCCTTCTTAGTCAGGTAGTCCGCGCAGTCTGTTGCGTTAATGAAGCCTGCGGAAGCTGCCTTGCGCATGTTGTCGCGGCGCAGCGTCATGGTGGAGAACATGGGGGTGAACACCTCCAGGCACTGCTTTACCGTGTCGATCGCGCCGAACACAGCCTCCTTGTCCTCCTGCATATCCTTATTGTATGCCAGCGGCAGGCCCTTGAGCACGGTCAGCATGGTGGTTAGGCTGCCGTACACACGGCCGGTCTTGCCGCGGATCAGCTCACACACGTCCGGATTCTTCTTCTGCGGCATGATGGACGAGCCGGTGGAATACGCGTCGTCCAGTTCGACGAACTTGAACTCCCATGAGCACCAGGAGATGATCTCTTCAGACAGGCGGGACAGGTGCATCATCAGGATAGATAGCGCGGAGAGCAGCTCCACGCAGTAATCGCGGTCGGATACGCCGTCGAGCGAGTTATCGGTCAGCCGCTTGAAGCCGAGCTGCTGCCGGACGAACTCGCGGTCGATCGGATAGGTGGTGGATGCCAGCGCGCCCGAGCCGAGCGGCATTTCATCCATGCGCTCGTAGCAATCCTGCAGGCGGGTGATATCGCGCTTCAGCATGTTGGCATAGGCCATCATGTAGTGTGCGAACGTGGTCGGCTGCGCGCGTTGCAGGTGCGTGTAGCCCGGCATGACCGCGTCCAAGTTCTCGCGGCTCTTTTTGGCGAGCGCTTTCATAAACGTACAGATCATGGTGATGATCTCGCGGATTTCGCTCTTGACGTACAGGCGCATATCGAGCGCGACCTGGTCGTTGCGCGAGCGTCCGGTATGCAGCCGCTTGCCGGTGTCGCCGATGCGCTCGGTCAAAAGCTGCTCGACATTCATGTGGATATCCTCATAATCGAGAGAAAACTCCACATTCCCCTCCTCGATATCCTTGAGGATTCCCTTCAGCCCTTCGACGATTTTTTCCGCCTCGTGCGGCTCGATGATGCCCTGCCTGCCCAGCATGGTCGCATGCGCGATCGAACCGGTGATGTCTTCCTTATATAAACGGCAGTCAAACAGGATGGACGAATTAAAGTCATTTACCACCAGATCGGTTTCCTTTTGAAACCGTCCTGCCCATAATTTTGCCATATCTCGTTACCTCACAAAACACCCGCAGGGCGGCACGTTCGGACATGCCGCCCCACGATATCCTTTCTTACTTTTCAACCGACGGGAAATGCTCGCCGGTCTTTTTGTACAGCATCTGGTCGTTGAGCGCGCGCACCTTGAGCGGCAGGCCGAACAGGTTGATGAAGCCGGCCGAATCCGCCTGGTCGTAGCAGTCGTCCTCGTTAAAGGTGGCCATATCCTCGGAGTACAGGCTGTACGGCGAGGTGACGGACGCCGGAATGATATTACCCTTGTACAGCTTGAGCTTGACGTCGCCGGTAACGGTCTCCTGCGTGGAATCGACGAACGCCGAAAGCGCCTTACGCAGCGGGGTGTACCACTGGCCGTTGTAGACCAGGTCGCCGAACTTCATCGCGACCTGCGCCTTGTAGTGCGCGGTCTCCTTGTCGAGCGTGATCTCCTCCAGCTTCTGGTGCGCCGCATACAGCACCGCGCCGCCCGGCGTCTCGTATACGCCGCGGCTCTTCATGCCGACCAGGCGGTTCTCGACGATATCCAGGATGCCCACGCCGTTCTCGCCGCCGAGCTTATTGAGCTTTTCGATGATTGCAACCGAATCCAGCTCCTCGCCGTCCACCGCGGTGGGTACGCCCTTTTCGAAATGAATGGTAACGTAGGTCGGCTTATCGGGCGCCATCTCCGGAGAAACTCCCAGTTCGAGAAAGCCCGGTTTATTGATCGGCGCCTCGTTGGAGGGCAGTTCAAGGTCGAGGCCCTCATGGCTCAGGTGCCACAGGTTCTTATCCTTGGAATAGTTGGTTTCCTTGTTGATCTTGAGCGGGATGTTATGCGCCTCCGCGTAGGCGATCTCCTTCTCGCGGCTGTTCAGTTCCCAGAAGCGCCACGGCGCGATAATGTCCATCTGCGGGGCGAACGCGTGGATCGCCAGCTCGAAACGCACCTGGTCGTTGCCCTTGCCCGTGCAGCCGTGGCAGATCGCGTCCGCGCCCTCCTGCAGCGCAATCTCAACGATGCGCTTGGCGATGATCGGACGCGCGAACGAGGTGCCAAGCAGATACTGCTCATAGGTTGCGCCCGCCTTCATGGTGGGGATAATGTAGTCGTCCACGAACTCCTTGGTCAAGTCCTCGATGTACAGCTTGGACGCGCCGGTCTTGAGCGCCTTTTCCTCCAGCCCGTCCAGTTCGGTACCCTGGCCCACGTTGCCGGAAACCGCGATGACCTCGCAGCCGTAATGCTCCTTGAGCCACGGAATCAGCACCGAAGTATCCAAACCGCCCGAATAGGCCAGTACAACCTTGTTATATTTCCTTTCCATGTCTGCTTACCTCCGTAATCCGTCGTTTTTTTGACTTTTCCATTATACCCCCTATCCCTGCATTTGGCAAGAAAAATTTATAATTATTTTATATAGTGAATATTTATTCATATTGTGAATCGATATTCCGAAAGAAAGTCTTGCACTTTGCGCAAAAACGTACTATTATAACTATAAATGCACTGTGTCAAGACAGATGCACGGATTGAATAAAAGCGCATGGCATCCATGCGCAAAGGGGCGTTTTCGCAATGACCGAAAAAAATCTGACCATGCTGACCGACTTTTACGAGTTCACAATGGCGAACGGGTACTTTGAAAAAGGCATCGCCGACCGCCGCGCTTATTTCGACATGTTCTTCCGCCGCGTGCCGGACGGCGGCGGCTACGCCATCATGGCGGGCGTGGAACAATTGATCGACTATTTCAAAAACCTGCATTTCACCGAGGAGGATATCGCCTACCTGCGCCGCCGCGGCTGCTTCTCGGAATCCTTTCTCAATTACCTGCGCGAATTTGAATTCGCGTGCGACGTATGGGCCGTGCCGGAGGGTACGCCGGTTTTCCCCGGCGAACCCCTTGTCACCGTGGCCGGTCCCATGATTCAGGCGCAGTTCGTGGAAACCATGGTCCTGCTCACCATCAACCATCAGACGCTGATCGCCACCAAGGCCAGCCGCATCACCCGCGCCGCGCAGGGGCGCACCGTGCTCGAATTCGGCTCCCGCCGCGCGCAGGGCTACGACGGCGCGATCTATGGCGCGCGCGCCGCTTATATCGGCGGCTGTCAGGGGACGGCGTGCGTGCTGGCCGATCGGGATTACAAGATCCCCGCGGGCGGCACGATGGCGCATTCCTGGGTGCAGATGTTCGACAGCGAATACGAGGCGTTCAAGGCCTATGCGGACATTTATCCGGACAACTGCGTCTTTCTGGTCGACACCTATAACGTCCTCAAATCCGGCGTTCCGAACGCGATCCGTGTAGCGCAGGAAATGGTCAGCGAGTACGGGATCCGCCCGCGCGGCATCCGTCTGGATTCGGGCGATATCGCCTACCTTTCGATCGAGGCGCGTAAAATGCTGGATGCGGCGGGTTTTCCGGATATGCAGATCATGGCCTCCAACTCGCTGGACGAATACCTGGTGCGCGACCTTCTGGTACAGGGCGCGCAAATCGACTCCTTCGGCATCGGTGAGCGGCTGATCACTTCCAAATCCGAACCGGTGTTCGGCGGCGTATACAAGCTCGCAGCCGTGGAAAACGGGCAGGGAGAGATCGTCCCCAAGATCAAGGTTTCCGAAAACGTGGAAAAGATCACGACCCCACACTTCAAGCAGGTATACCGCCTGTTTGACAAAGCGACCGGCAAGGCGCTGGGCGATGTTATCACAATCCATGACGAGGTCATCGACGCCGCCCTCCCCTATGTGCTGTTCGACCCCATCCATACCTGGAAGCAGCGCGTGGTGTCCGATTATACCGTGCGCCCGCTGCGCGTGCAGCTGTTCCAGGCCGGCAAATGCGTTTACCAGAATCCGGCGATCAGCGACATCCGCAGTTACTGCCTTGCCGAGCTGGACACGCTCTGGGAAGAGATCAAGCGCTTCGAGAACCCGCAGACTTATTTCGTCGATCTGTCCCGCAGGCTTTGGGACTGCAAGCACGAGCTGCTGGAATCCTGCCGTATTTAAACCGAAATGCAAAAAGAGCCTCCCTCACGGGAGGCTCTTTGCTTTCGCTTTCAAAACAGGCTCGCCACGCCCAGCACGCCATTGGAGGCAACCAGCATGATAAGCCCCGCCGCCACGACGCCGCCCGCAATGGAGAGCAGCGCTTTCCCCTTTGGCATTTCGAGCAGCGTCGCGATCAGCGCGCCCGACCATGCGCCCGTCCCTGGCAGCGGCACCGCGACGAACAGGAACAGGCCGATCCGCGCATACTTGGTAACCTGATCCTTTTTGCTTTCCAGCTTCGCCTTGTAGCGGGTGACGAAGCCGGTAAACGGCCTGAGCGTCCCCACCCAGTCCAATACCTTTTCCCCGAAAAACAGCGCGAACGGAATCGGGAGCAGGTTGCCCAGATAGGCCAACGGCAGCACCTCGTACCACGGCATGCCCGCCGCCATAACGCCCAGAGGCACCGCGCCGCGCAATTCCACCAGAGGAACCATGGAGATGATAACAACAGCCAGCTCGCGGCCAGCGCCGAGCAGCCATTGAAACAAACTATCAAACATCGGTTTTCCATCCTCCAAAGCCTGCAAACTATTGCTTATGATACCCTAAAAACCGAAAAAGAGCAATACCTTAAAAAAATTTTACATTTGACAGCCCCTGCCGCCGGATGTATACTGTGGATACATCGATAAAAAAGGTATTTGGAGGCGGTTTTCCATGCCCCGCAGAAAAAACGACTCTCCTGCCGCCGGATGTATACTGTGGATACATCGATAAAAAAGGTATTTGGAGGCGGTTTTCCATGCCCCGCAGAAAAAACGACTCTCCTTTCCCCGGCAGTAATACGCTGCTCGTCCTCGCCATGCTGGAGGACGCAGACAAATACGGCTACCAGATCATCCGCGAGCTGGAATGCCGTTCCGACCAGACCTTTTCCATGAACGAGGGGACCCTGTACCCCATCCTGCACAGCCTGGAAGAGCGCGGCGAGGTGCGCTCCTACGAAAGGGAATCCACGGCGGGGCGGCTGCGCCGGTATTATCAGCTCACCCGCCAAGGCGTCAAAACACTCGCGCGGTGCCGACGCGAGTGGGAAAAATTCTGTAAAAGCTTCGGCAAGGTGGTCGGGGGTGAGGCGTGTGTCACCAAATGAGCGCATCAGCCTGTTTCTGGACCGCGTATGCGCCCATCTTCTTTGGCCGCCGTACCGCGCACGGGTGCGGCGCGAGCTGACCGACCATCTACTGACGCGCATGGAATATCTGCAAAACGACCGCGGCTTCAACGAAGCGGAGGCGGTCGAGCTGGCGGTGCGCATGCTCGGCGATCCGGACGCGCTCGGGCGTAGCCTGCGGCACGCCCGCTTTCCGCCGCGTTATCTTTGCTGCCTGATCGCCACGGGCCTGGTTTGGGCGGCGATCGCCGCCTGTGTGGTCTATCTTCTGCTGCAGCTCCAAATTTGAAAAGCGTTCTGCACGGACCGGTCGCAGAACGCTTTTTTCATATTCTTTTCTCCCGCGCCAGAGCGAGCAGCTTGAGCAGCGTCTGCACTGCACAGGCAATCAGGATAACCCCGAACGAGATCGCACCGGACTCCTTCAGCACCAGGCTGCCATACTGCGCAAACGCCGCCATATCCCCCCGGACAAGCGCCAGCGTGGTATAATACAGGTCGCCGCCCGGGACGAGCGGCACGAGCATCGGCACCAGCAGCGTCAGGACCGGCGTTTTGAGCAGGCGCGCCAATACCTCCGCCAAGGCGGCTGTCGCGAGCGCGGCGGCAAAAAACGCGGCGACGCGGTCCTCATAAGCCCACAGGGCGAGCAGGTAAAACCCCCAGTTTGCCGCGCCGCCGAGCAGGATGGTCACCAGCCGGCTTCCTGAAATATGGAACAGCAGGCCGAAGCCCAGCGCACCCACGGCTGCCATGCCGACCTGCACCGCCATTTCCCCGGTCATACCGCACCTCCCAGCTGCAGCAGCACCAGTGCGCAGCCCGCCGCAATCGCAATCGCGCGCAGCAGCGCTTCACACGCTCCCAGCAGGCCGCTGATCGTATCGCCCACGATCATGTCGCGCAGCGAATTGACCAGCGCGATCCCCGGTATCAGCAGCATAATGTTTCCAATAATAATCTTATCCAATGCCTGCCCCAATCCGGCTTCCACGGTTATCACCGCGGCCAGACACATCGCGGCCGCGCTCAACACGGTCAGCACCAGCGGCTGTAACGCAATACGCGCCCCCATGCGCCCGATCGCGTACAGCACCATGCTGCACAGCATCGCCGCCAGACCATCCCGCACCGAACCGCCGAAAAACACGGCGAACGAGCCGGAAATAACCAAATATGCCAGCGGGATACGCCACGGCATATCGTCCCGCATGGTCCGAATCGCTTCCACCCGCGCGCGCAGCTCCTCCAGCGGCAGCGGCGCGCCGCAGACCGCACGCGAAAGCGCGTTCACCGCCTCGATGCGCCGCATATCGGTTTCCCGCCGCAGGATGCGGCGGGTCTGCGTCAGAACCGCGCCGTCCTCTGCCTGCGCCGTGACGATCATACTGGCCGTGATGGTCAGCACATCCACCCTGCCAAAGCCATATGCCTGTGCCATACGGCGGATCGTGTCCTCCACGCGCGCCACCTCGGCCCCTGCGGTCAGCAGCAGCTCACCCGCGTCAAGGATCGCGCACAAAACCTGTTCCCGTTGTTCCATTTCAGCCCCTTCACTCTGCCGGCGTCCGGTCACAGCAGCGGCGCAAACAGCCGCAGCACACTGGCCACGATAGACCGCAGCCAAGGTACCTTATGCAGCCAGGCGTCGTCAATGCGCCGGCTCACATTGATCGTTTCCAAAATATCCTGCTTGACCGCATGCACGACCGAGCTGTTGTAAAAGCAGGTCGCGCACTCAAAATGCAAGAAAAAGGAACGGAAGTCCATATTGATCGTTCCGACGACCGCCGTATCATCGTCCGATACGATGCACTTCGCGTGCAGGAAGCCTGGGCGGTATTCATAGATCTTGACGCCCGCGCGGTGCAGCTGCTGGTAATAGGAGCGCGTAATCATATAGACCAGCTTTTTATCCGGAATCCCCGGCGTCAGAATCCGCACATCCACGCCGGACTGCGCCGCGATGGTCAGCGCCGTGATCATCTCGTTATCCAACACCAGATACGGGGTCGTGATATAGACGTAATCGCGCGCGTTGTGGATGATCTGCAGGTAGGTCGATTCGCCGACGTTCAAATCGTCAAGCGGCGAATCCGCGAACGGCTGGACATAGCCGTCCTCCGGCATTTTCATCGTCGGCAGGTAGGCGTTGAGCGGCGGCACGGGCTCGCCGGTCACATATTCCCACATCTGCAGGAACAGCGAGGTCATGTTGACCGTCCCTTCGCCCCGCAGCATGATGCCGGTATCCTTCCAGTGGCCAAAACGCACCTTCTCATTGATATATTCATCTGCCAGGTTGATGCCGCCCATATACCCCACATTCCCGTCTATAATCATCATTTTGCGGTGGTTGCGGTAATTAAGGTAGGTGTTGAGCGTGGGGATAAAGCGGTTAAAGCGCACCGCGCGGATGCCGAGTGAAGCCAAGAAGCGGTCGTAGTTCTGCGGCAGCGTGGCGATCGAACCCACATCGTCGTACAGGATGCGCACATCCACGCCCTCGCGCACCTTTTCCTGCAGGATATCGAGGATGGTATTCCACATGATGCCTTCCTCAATGATAAAATACTCCAGAAAAATGAATTTATGCGCCTGCCACAGCTCCTCGCACATGGAGGCGAACATATCCTCGCCCACGCGGAAATAATGCGCCTCGGTGTTGGTCCAGGCCGGCATGCCGTCCAGCGCAGTGATATAACGGGCGCGCGCCGCGTGGCGCGGATCCTCCTGTGCGAGCGCCTCGGTCGCCGGCATCAGGCGGTATTCGGTGAAATCCGGCGGCTGCGGTTCGTACTTATGCTGAGTGCGCGCGCGGTTAAACGGCGTGTTGCCCCACAGCAGGTAAAACAGGCCTCCGAACAGCGGCAGCAGCAGGATAACGATGATCCAGCTGATCTTATAGGTCGGGTTATCATATTTACGGACAAGCCAGATCACGATGATGACGCTCAGCACGGTCAATATCCGTGGCGCCCACAGCCAGCGCCCGCTCATCCAGCCCACGCTGTACATGACGATCACCAGCTGCGCAACCAGCAGCAGGCCGCCGACCACACGCCGGTCCGCCAGGATCCGTCCCAAAATTCTGCGCATAACCCGACTCCTTTCTCCATAAACTTTCCTGTATAGCATCATATCGCACCATTCCGCAAAAGTCAATGCGCACGCATTGCCCAGCCGGAAAAACTATGGTATAATAGCCGCAAAGCGGCTATTATACATTAATTTCACTTCATTATACCACCAGCAGCACTTTGCGGTCACTTCAGGCGAATAAGTGCTGGCCGCTGTGATATAATAGCGCCGCAAAGCGGCCGAGCCGCCTTTTTCCCATGCGTGTATCTTCGCCGCCGTAAGGCATGCCGCTAGCCCGCATCACCCCAGAACCAACATAAGCAAAGGAAGGAACACAAATGCCACATACCCCCGTGCCTGCCGGCGAGCTGAACGCCCGCCTTTCCCGACTGCGCGCAGCATTGGCACAGCACGATCCCGCGTGGTCCATGACCATTCTGGACAACAAGATCGATCTTTATTACTTCACCGGCACCATGCAGGATGGCGCGCTCATCGTCACGCCCGACCAAGCGGTGCTGTTCGTCCGCCGTTCATTCGAATGTGCCAAACGCGAATCCGCTTTTGCGGATATCCGTCCGCTGAGCAGCTTCCGCACGGTTGCGGAGGCGTTCCCCGCCATCCCCGACCGTGTCTATGTCGCCGCGCGCACCATGACGCTGCAAAAACTTTCTATGTTGCAGAAATATTTACCCTTTACGCAGCCGCAGCCAGTGGACGGCGTCCTCGCAGGCCTGCGGGCCGTCAAAAGCGCCTATGAGCTGGACTGCATGCGCCAGTCCGGCGCCCTGCACCGCTTCGCGCTGGAGGAGATCGCCCCCGTCCTGCTGCGGGATGGCATTAGCGAGGCGCGGCTGTGCAGCGAGGTCAGCACGGTTCTGCTCGAGCGAGGTTCGATGGGTATTTCCCGCTTCAACCAGGCGATTGCAGACGATGTGCTCGGCGTAGCCAGCTTCAGTGAAAACAGTCTGGCCGGCTGCGGTCTGGACAGCCCCACCGGTACGGCCGGCACCTGTATCGCCATGAAATCCATCGGCTCCTCCGAGCGGCGCCTGCGCGAGGGCGATATTGTGCTGCTTGACATACCGAACGGCTATCGGGGCTACCATACGGATAAAAGCATTGTGTTTTTCTACGGTTCCCTCTCCAAGCATCCACAGAGCAAGCTGATCCGTGCCGCGCGCGAACAATGTGTATTCCTCGAGAACGAGGCTGCCGCCATGCTGCGTCCCGGTTCGGTGCCATCCGAGGTATATGGCAAGCTGTGCGCCTGCGTTGACCCCGCGTTCCGCGCGGGCTTTATGAGCGGTTGCAGGTTCTTCGGACACTCGATCGGCCTGACTATGGACGAATCGCCCGTCCTCGCCAGGGGCTTCGACGAGCCGATCCGCGCCGGCATGACGTTCGCGGTCGAGCCAAAGATCGCCCTGGAGGGGGTCGGTCTGGTTGGCTGCGAAAATACCTACGAGGTCGTCTCCGACGGTCCCGCCCGCTCGCTAACCGGCGCGTGCGACACCCCCTTTGAAATCAACGGCTGATCCGGCCGCAAAGCAAGGAGTTCTGCTATGTATCCATTCGCTCTTATCACCGATTCGACCATCGATGAGACCGCCGCCTACTTTTCACAGAACGACATTGGCTGCGCGCCGCTCGCATTTACGATTGACGGGCGCACCATTGAGGAGGACTGTGGGCAGACCGTTTCATTCCACCAGTTTTACGACCTGCTGCGGGAGGGGAAACTGCCCGTCACCTCGCAGGCAAAGCTGGAAACGTTTCTAACCCTTTTCCGCACCGCGTTGGAAGCCGGGCAGGACGTGCTGTACATCGGCTTTTCCTCCGGCCTTTCGGGTACGTTCCACGCGGGCTGCATGGCACGCGACGAGCTTGCCCCGCTTTTCCCCGCGCGCAAAATCATCTGCATCGACTCCCTCTCCGCGACCGGCGGCGAATACCTGCTGGTCGATAAAGCCCGTGAAATGCGCGACAGCGGATGCACCATCGAGGTGACTGCCGCCGCGGTGGAGCAGATGCGGCTGCATGTGATCCATCTGATCACGGTCAACGACCTGGGCCACCTGCACCGCGGCGGGCGGCTGAGCAAGACCTCGGCCGTGGTTGGCGGGCTGCTTGGCATCAAGCCGGTCATCTGGGTTGACTATGCGGGTAAACTCGGCGTCGGCTGCAAGGTCCGCGGCCGGCAGAAATCTATTTCCTACCTCGCGGAACGGACGCTGCGCGAGATGACCGACCGGAACCAGGTTGTGCGCATCTGCCACGGCGACTGTCTGGAAGACGCCCGCCAACTTGCCGCGCTGCTCGACGCGCACGGCGTCCGCTCGGACATCCGCTACATCGGCACGGTCATCGGCTCGCACACCGGCCCTGGCGTGCTGACCTCCTTTTTCTTTGGCGGCGACAGAAAACCGGAATAAGCGCTGCGGCCTATCCCACGGGACAGGCCGTTTTTCCTGCCCCGCGCGGGATAACAACGCCTCCCCCGCTGGCATAGACTGCCCTGAAGGAGGTTTTTCTTATGAATCAATCGGCGACCCTTGCGGTCGTCGGCGGCGACGTACGGCAGGCTTATCTGGCCTCCCTGCTGCGCGCCGACGGCCACACGGTGCGCACCTATGCGCTTGAACGGCGCCCCGTCGAGGGCTGCGCCGCTGTCAGCGACCCCCGCGCCGGCTTTGCGGACGTACAGGCGGTGATCCTGCCGCTTCCCATCCAGCATGGCGACGCTCAACTCAACGCCCCGCTCTCCAACGCCCCGCACCCGCTCGCGGATATCCTGGACGCGATTCCGGCGGGTACGCTTGCCCTTGCCGGCTCGGTCCCGTTCTGGGTACACGCCCGCGCCGTGCAGAACGACCTGCGCCTGCTGGACTACTTATCCCGCGACGAGCTTGCGATACGCAACGCGGTACCTGTTTCCTTTGGTTATAGGCCGGTTCGCCGCCGCGAACAGTAAAGCAGCCCCAGGCGCATCGCTGCGCCCGGGGCTGCCCTTCCGTTTTAATCGTGCGGCCGGCGGTAAAAATTGCCCGCCACTTGGTCGGTTTTCAGGATATTGATAAACGCATGGGGGTCGATATCGCGCACGACGCGGGTGATCTGCTTGACCTGATCGCCCGCGATGACCGAATACAGCATATCCCGCTCCTCGCCGTTATACAGGCCGGTTCCGTGGAACAGCGTCGCCCCGTGATGCGTCGTATCCTTGATCTGTTCGTATACCTCCTGCGCCCGATTGGAAATGATGAACAGCGTGGTCCGCTTAAAGCGCGGGTCGAGCATATGCACAACCTGCGTGGAGGCAAACTGGAAAATGATCGAATACAGCGCCTTATCCCAGCCGAACAGCAGGCCGGCCACGGCCAGCATCCCGCAGTTGGCAAAAAAGATGTAATTCCACGCGTCCACGCCGAGCCGCTCGCTCAGCGCCACGGAGATGAAGTCCGTCCCCCCGCTGGTCGCGCGCCCCAACAGGCACAGGCTGATCGCCAAGCCGTTAACAATGCCGCCGAAAATACAGACCAGCAGCACATCGTTGGTCAACGGCATGGAAGGGATCAGGTCGGTCAGCACGCTCGTCAACGCGATCATCAGGCAGGAATACAGCGTAAAGCGCTTCCCGATCAGCCGGAAGCTGACCACTGCCGGAACCACGTTGAGGAGCAGGTTGATTGCGGTAAATGGCAGGGAAACACCGGCAAACTGCTGCGCGCTGCGCTGGATGAGCAGCGTCAGCCCATTGAAGCCGCCGGGAAACAGGCCGCCCGCGTCCACAAAGCTTTTAATGTTGACCGCCATCACCACGGACGCCGCCACAATCAACAGCAGCCGCCTGGGCTGCTCCCCCCAGGATTGCCCCCGTTCCAATCCCCCCTGCTTTCCCTGTTGTTCCGTTCCAGACATTTACGCCCCCACCTTAACTGAAAAATGCGCAGCAGGCCCGCTGCAGGTATAGTATACCACAGCGGCCGCCGGAAGTTAAGCAAAGGCGCGTCCGAAACGACCTGTTTTTGCGTTACCCCTCTTCGTCCTGTCGGCTCAGATAGTCCAGGATCGCCTTGATAAAGCGTCCGTTGCTGATTCTGCCCCGCATCCTGACCGCCATCTCGCCAAAATACCGTTCCAGCACGGACGCCTCGCAGTCTTTCCAGATCTTTTTGACCGTATACCGGATGTCCCGCTCCACATTTGCCGGCGTTGTGTCGCGTTTGCGCGCGATCGCCGGATAGATCTCCTTGGTCAGGCCGCTGTTCTTCCGCCGGCAGGCGCAGACCGCGTCGACCGTATAGGCGTAGCCCTTGGAATCGGTGCGCAGGTCAAAAGCCTTAAACACCTGGTCCACCTGCTTCCGGAAGCGGGTTTCCTCGGATAATTCCTTTTCCCGTTCCTCCATGCCTGCCGCCCACAGCCGGATATGGTCGTACAGCGCGTCCTCCTTCAGCGGCTTGCGCATCATATAATCGATGGACAGCACGTTGCATTCGGCAAGCACCTGTGCCCCTTGGAACGCGCTGAGCAGAAGAATCGTCTCTTTCCCGCCCTGCTCCCGAATGCGGGAAGCCACCGTCAGCCCATCCACATGGAACAGATCGGTATCCAGCACAACCAGCCCGGGCCGCGTATCGCGATACAGTTCCAGCGCCCGCGCCCCATCCTCGGTCCATCCGGCTAGCTCGATCTTCCCGTTCTCCGGCAAACGGCGCGCGACATATCGGGAAAGCTCGCTGTCCGCACAGGCCAGCAAAACGCGGAGCTTTTGTTTTTCATCCGCCATCTTTGATCTTCTCCTATGGCCACTTTCCTGTTTTTCGGCCTTATATTTCTCTGTTCTATATTTTTACATATCTCTTCCATTGGTTCAAGTGCCAAAAAGATTTATTTTTCTCAAAATATCGACACAAATCGACAAAACTATCCCCTGACTTCCGTCTGCGGCAGGGCGGCGCGGACAGAAAGAGCGGGTTTCCGCAAGGCGGAAACCCGCTCTTATTTTTTGCATTAGGTATCCGGTAGCAGCGTGCAGCGTATGTCCTCCGGCCGCAGGCCAGCTCCGCGCCTGGGCGGCGCATATTGCAGCCGGAACGTCACCGCCAGTCCACGCAGCCGCACCAGAACTCCCCCCTCCCCAATGCGCATCTGCTCCAAAAGCTCGCCGTACACCGCTTCACACCGGAGCGCCTCGGTTTCCAGGAACGCCCGAAGCGCCGTCCGGCCATCCCCTGTGCGCGCCGCCTGCCACTGTGCCTCCAACGTCCGCTCCTGCCCGTCCAGACGCGCGAGCGCAGCGTCATAACGCGCGCGCAAGCTGTCCAGCTCCTCTTTTGTGATGCTGTGTCCCAGCCATGCGTCCAGCGCGTCCCCCCGCCGCTGTAGCACGCGCTGCCTTCGCTCCTGCAGGCGCTCCAACGCCACAGGCACGCCGCCGTCCTCCGCCTGTTCCACCAATTCGGCCGTCTCGCGGATCAGCCGGCCGACGTCCAGCCCCAGCCGTTCCACCACCACGTCCATGCAGGTGCAAAGCGCCTGGTGAGGCATCATCCGCATATCGCAGCCGTCAGGGGTCTCCCGTCCATCGGTATGCCGCGGGCCGTGCCTTCCCCGTGCGGCGCACACCCAATACCGGTATACCTCACCTCCCGCGCGCCGCCGCCGGCGCGGAACGAAGCGGCGGCCGCAGGCCGCGCAAATGAGCTTTCCCGAGCACCAGTACCGGCGGACGCAGCGCCGTCCCTGCGCGCCGGCCGGTGCGCGGCGCGCAAGCTCCTGCTGCGCCTGCTCGAAAACTGCGCGTGGGACGATCGGCTCGTGGTGGTCGCGCAGGTATATCTGCTCCTCCTCCCCCCGATTGACCTGTTTTTTGTGATCCAGGAAATCCGGCGTATACGACTTTTTCTGCAGCAGGTCGCCACAGTATTTTTCATTCCGCAGCAGACGCAGCACCATCGTGGAGGACCACGGCTTCCCTTTGGCGCGGGGCGGCTCGACGCCCGACTCGGACAGCTCCCGCGCGATCACAAAGGTTCCTTTCCCCTCGTTCAGAAATTTGCGGTATACCAGCCGGATCACCTCCGCCTCGTCCTCCTTCACCGTCAGCCTGCCGCGGAGCAGGGAAAAGCCGTAGATATTGTTGCACCCGAACACCACGCCGTTCTCCATGGAGCGCCTTTGCCCCCATTTGACCCGCTCCGAGGTCTTGCGGCTTTCCTCCTGCGCCACGCTCGCCATAATCGTCAGGCGGAACTCGCCGTCGTTCTGACGAGTATCGATCCCGTCATTGATGAATACCACGCCCACCCCGTACCGCCGGAGCCGCCGCGTGCAGGCCAGCGCATCCACCGTGTTGCGGGCGAAGCGGGACACCTCCTTGGTCAGGATCAGGTCGATCTCCCCCTCCTCCGCGGCGGACAGCATCTGCTGAAAGGCCGGCCGGTTGCGCGCGGCGGTGCCGGACAGTCCCTCGTCCGCATACACCCGCGCCAGCTCCCAGTCCGGCTGGCTGCCGATATACTCCGCGAAATAGCGGCGCTGGTTTTCCAGGGAGTTCCTCTGGTCGTCCTGCGATGTCGATACGCGGCAGTACGCGGCGACCCGAAGCTTTGCGCCGGTCACCGTTCGCCTGCGCGCAGCTTATCCAGCGCGCGGTCCAACTGCGCCTCGTTGATCTGTCCCGCTTCACGCAGCTTCTTCAGCAGACCCGTCTTGACCGCCCTGCACAGGTTCTCCCGCTCCTTTTCCTCCATCCGCATACCGTTTCCCTCCTCCCTGCCAGCATATGCCGCCGTATCCCCCCGGTATTCCTGCGGGAGCCTATACCGCTAACGATGTACCTACCTGCGAAGGCGCCCTACAGCTCGCTATGGAACAGACCGAGCATACCCTGCAGGGCGCGTCCTGCCTGGTCATCGGATATGGGCGTATCGGCGCGCTGCTCGCCCATAAGCTGCACGCGCTGGATGCCGCCGTCACGGTTTCCGCCCGTTCCCCGCGGGATTTCGCCAGGATCGAGGCCGATGGCATGCGCGCGCTCGACACCCGCAGCCTTGCCGGACGGCTCAGTGCGTTCCAGCTCATTTTCAACACTGTCCCCGCGCCGGTGCTCGGCGCTGCGGAGCTGTCCAGCCTTTCCACCGGCTGCCTGGTCATCGATCTGGCTTCCCTGCCCGGCGGCATCTCCGCGGACGCGAAGCAGCCGGCCGGCTGCCGGCTGCTGCACGCGCTCTCCCTCCCGGGACGGGTCGCACCGCTGTCCGCGGCGCGCGCCATCCACGATACGGTACTCACCATTTTGCAGGAGGAATCCATATTATGACCGCTCCGATCCGCATTGGCTTTGCCCTGACCGGCTCGTTCTGCACCTTTGCGCGCGTGATGGATGTCATCCAGACGCTTGTGCGGCAGGGCTGCGAGGTCACGCCGATCCTGTCCTTCCACGCCGCCCAGCTCGACACCCGCTTCGGCGACGCCGCCATGTGGCGCGGCAAGCTCTTTGCCCTGACCGGCCGCCAGCCGATCGATACCATCCAGGCCGCGGAGCCGATCGGCCCCAAAGGCCTGTTCGACGTACTGGTCGTGGCGCCCTGCACGGGCAACACGCTTGCCAAGCTCGCGCACAGCGTAACCGACACGCCGGTCGTCATGGCGGTTAAAAGCCATCTGCGCGGCGACAAGCCGGTTGTGCTCGCGGTATCCACCAACGACGGGCTTTCCGGCAGCGCAGCCAATATCGGCGCGCTGCTCAACCGCCGCTATTATTACTTTGTCCCCTTCCGCCAGGATGCGCCCGACGCCAAGCCCCGCTCGCTTGTGGCGGACATGGAGCGTATTCCGGATACCGTCCAGGCTGCGCTGCAGGGGCGCCAACTCCAGCCTCTGCTGCTCAGTCCTGCAAACGTGTAAAGAAAAGACCATCCGAAACGGATGGTCTTTTCTTTGTCTGCGGGTCAGCGCAGCTGCGGAAGCAGATCCACAAGCTCCAGCGCCGCCAGAGCCGCGTCCGCACCCTTGTTGCCCGCTTTGGTACCCGCACGCTCGATGGCCTGCTCAAGGTTCTCGGTCGTAACCACGCCGAACAGCACGGGTACGCCGGTCTGCAGGCCCACCTGCGCAATACCCTTGGAAACCTCGTTGCACACATAATCATAGTGCGTAGTCGAACCGCGTATGACAGCGCCCAGACAGATGACCGCGCAGTACTGCCCGCTCTGCGCGAGCTTTTGCGCCGCGAGCGGTATCTCAAATGCGCCCGGCACCCAGGCGAGCGTGATATCATCCGTATCCACGCCATGCCGCACCAGCGTATCCTCCGCGCCCGCAATCAGCTTGGAGACAATGAACTCATTGAACCGAGCCGCGACGATTGCAAATTTCCCTTTCCCCGCGACAAGCTTGCCTTCCAGTACATTCATTTCGGTTTCCCTCCTGTTTTATATGGTTTTCTGGAACAGATGCCCCATCTTGATCTTTTTGGTGTGCAGGTAAAACGCGTCGTCCTCCTGCGGCGCGATCTCAATCGGCACGCGCTCAACGATCTCCACGCCGAACCCGTCCAGTCCGTAGATCTTTTCCGGATTGTTGGTCAGCAGGCGCAGCTCCCGCGCGCCGAGATCTTGCAGGATCTGTGCGCCGATCCAGTATTCGCGGAGGTCGGGCGCAAAGCCGAGCTTAACGTTGGCCTCTACCGTATCCCAGCCCACCTCCTGCAGCTCATAGGCCTTGAGCTTGTTAATCAGGCCGATGCCGCGGCCCTCCTGCCGCATATAGAGCAGCACGCCACGGCCCTCCTTTTCGATCTGCTGCATGGCGGCCGCGAGCTGCTGCCCGCAGTCGCACCGCCGCGAACCGAACACGTCGCCGGTCAGGCATTCCGAATGGACACGGCAGAGCAGGTTCTTCCCGTCCCCGATCTTCCCTTTGACGAGCGCGACATGGTGCTCGCCGGTCAGGTCGTTGACATAGCCGTAGATCTGGAATTCCCCAAAGCGTGTCGGCAGCTTGGCGCTGGCCTCGCGAACCACATGCTTGTCATGCCTGCGGCAGTAATCCTGCAGGTCGCGGATGGCAATGACCGCAACACCCCACTCGCGCGCCTTTTCGAGCAGTTCGGTCGTGCGCATCATGGTGCCGTCGTCGCGCATGATTTCACAGCACAGGCCGCACTCCTGCAGCCCCGCTATGCGGCACAGGTCGACCGTTGCCTCGGTGTGTCCGTTGCGGGTCAGCACGCCGCCCCGGCGCGCGGTCAGCGGGAACACATGGCCCGGCCTCCGGAAGTCCGCCGGCCCTGCGGCCGTATCCGCACACGCGCGGCAGGTCAGTCCGCGCTCCTCGGCGGAGATGCCGGTTGACGTATCCACATGATCGACCGAAACGGTAAACGCGGTATGGTGATTGTCTGTATTGACCTTGACCATCTGCTCAAAGCCGAGCCGAGCCGCGATTTCCGCGCTCATCGGCGTGCAGATCAGCCCTTTGGCATGGGTCGCCATAAAGTTAACGTTCTCCGTGGTCGCAAATTCCGCCGCGCAGATCAGGTCGCCCTCGTTCTCGCGGTCCGGATCGTCGATCGCCATGATCAGCCGGCCGGCGCGCAGCTCGTCAAGCGCCTGTTCGATGGTTGCAAAGTTTTGCTGCATGATTCCGCCTCCCTCTTTCTGTTAAAAGCCGTGTTGGCTGAGAAATTCTATAGTGACGTCCGTCTGCCGGGCGGTATGCGGGGCAAGCAGCTTTTCCACATACTTGCCGATCACATCGCATTCCAGATTCACCCGTTCGCCCTGCCGCTTGCCGAGCAGGGTGGTCTGTGCGCCGGTATGCGGTATGATGGACACGGCAAAGCCCTGTCCGTCCACCTGCGCGACCGTCAGGCTGACGCCGTCGATCGCAATCGAGCCCTTTTCCACAATGTACCGCAGCAGAGCCGTGGGCGTCTTGACCGACAGCCAGACCGCGTTATCCTCGCGGAGGAGCGACGCGACCGTCCCCGTGCCGTCGATATGTCCGGACACGATGTGTCCGCCTAACCGCCCGTCCGCGGGCATCGCGCGCTCCAGGTTGACCGGCGCGCCCGCGCGCAGCTCCCCCAAGTCAGAGCGGCGCAGGGTTTCTGCCATCACGTCCGCGGTAAACGTCCGCCCATCCAGCTCCGCAGCCGTCAGGCATACGCCGTTTACCGCTATACTGTCGCCGCACCGTGTCCCCGCGAGCACGGCATCGGCCGCAATCGTCAGCCGCGCGCCCCGCGCGCCGTGCGCGATGCGTTCGACGCGCCCGACCTCCTCTACAAGTCCTGTGAACATGGCAGGTATCCCTCCAACAAAAAGTCCTCTCCAACCGGCTCGGCGGTCAGACCGGTCAGACGCCACGCATCTGCCATCCGAGCAAGCCCCTGCCCGCCGGCCGGCGTCCTAGCCGTGCTGCCGCCGAGCAGCTTGGGCGCGATATACGCCTGCACCTTGCGGACGATGCCGGCTTCCAGCGCGGCGAACGCCAGCGTCGTGCCGCCCTCCAGCAGGATACTGTCCACGCCGCGCGCGCCGAGCTGCCGCATCAGCTCGCGCAGATCGACCCGTCCATCCCGCTCCCCGCAGAGCAGGATCTGCGCGCCCGCCTTTTTGAGCGCGGCAGCCCGCTCATTCCAGCCGGCTGCCGCGATTATGGTCGGTATCTCGCCCGCGCTTTGGATCAGGCGGCTGTCCAGCGGTGTGCGCGCCCGACTGTCGCATACAATGCGCAGCGGATCACGCCCGCCAGGTATGCGGCAGGTGAGCAGCGGATCGTCCGCCAGCACCGTGTCCACGCCCACCATGATTGCGGAAAGCTGCCCGCGCACCTCATGCACTCTGCACCGTGCGGCCTCCCCGCTCACCCAACGGCTGTCGCCCGAAGCGGACGCAGTCTTGCCGTCCAGCGTCATCGCGTATTTATACACGACAAACGGCGTCCGGTGCTGGATAAAGTGGAAAAACACTTCATTCAGCCGCCAGCACTCCTGTTCCAGCACGCCGGTCTCGACCTCCACGCCCGCCTCGCGCAGCAGGCGCACCCCTTTCCCGTCGACGAGCGGATTAGGGTCCGTGCATCCGACCACCACGCGGGCGATACCCCGCTCCAAAATCGCGTCCGTGCAGGGCGGCGTGCGGCCCCAGTGGCAGCAAGGCTCCAGCGTGACATACAGCGTCGCACCCGCGGGGTCCTCCGTGCAGGCAGCCAGCGCATTTCGCTCCGCATGCGGCCCGCCGCACGTCTCATGCCATCCCTCGCCGATCACGCGCCCGCCGCGGGCGATCACACAGCCCACCATCGGATTCGGGCTGACCCGTCCCGCGCCGCGCCGCGCCAGTTCGAGCGCCCTGCGCATCAGAAGCTCCTCTTGCAAACGGCATCATCTCCCAATAAAAAATGTCCCGAAAGCCGCAGACTTCCGGGACATATATGGCGCGCCGCCAAACAAAAAATCCTGAAACGCTGCGCGGCGTTTCAGGACGGTAAACAAGCGAATCAAACAAAGGGGCATCCCCCTTTTGCTTTCACACTTTCTTCTTTCATCCAGACTATACTGTCGGCCTCGGAGTTCCACCAAGTCATGCTTCCGCCGGAAAGGCGTCCGCTCGCGGGCTGTACCGCCGGTAGGGAATTGCACCCTGCCCTGAAGAAATCTGTTTATTCGGTTTTCCTGCAGAAAGCTTTCTGCTCTTTCAGTATACACCCTTCCCCACAAAATGCAAGCATAAATTTTCATCTGGCCTCCGGTTTCTGCAGAAAGTGAGACAGAGCAGCCGCCCTGTCCCACTGTTCCGGCTTGTTCCCCTCGATCAGTCGTCGTACTGCAGCGCGTCGTAGCCCTCCGCGCCCGTGCGCACCTTGACCGCGTTTTCCACATCGTACACAAATATCTTTCCGTCGCCGATGTGGCCGGTGTACAGCACCTTTTTGGCCGTTTCGATCACAGTCTCGACCGGCACCTTGGACACCACGATCTCCATCTTGATCTTGGGTAGCAGCGTCACGTCCACCTCCGCGCCGCGGTAGTACTCGGGCGCGCCTTTCTGCGTGCCGCAACCGACCACATTGGTCACGGTCATGCCCGCAATGCCGATCTCGTTCATCGCGTTTTTCAGCACCTCGAATTTGGACTGCTTGGCAAGGATGACCACCTTGCTCAGCTTGTGTCCGCCGCTGGACGCTTCGGATGTAATCTTAGTGACCGGCACCGCCTGAGCGGGCGCGGGCGCGGCCGCAGCCGCTTCCCCTGTGTCGTCCTGCGCCGCCTTGGTACCCAGCACGGACGGAACCACCGGCATAAAGTCCGCATAGGCGGAGGGCAGGCCGTGCTCGGGCTTGTCAAGGCCCATGATCTCTTCGGCCTCGCTGACGCGCAGGCCGACCGTATGCCTGATGATCTGGAACACCACGGTCATCGTGACCGCGACCCACGCGATCACCACGGCCATGCCGAGCGCCTGGATGGCCAGCGCGTGCCAGCCGCCGCCGTAGAACAGGCCGACCGGCGCCACGTCGTTCGTGCCGTAGGCGTAGTAGCCGAACAGGCCGACCATCAGCGTGCCGGTCGCGCCGCACAGGCCGTGTACACCGACCGCGCCAACCGGATCGTCCACCTTGAGCTTCTGGTCGATGAATTCAATGCCGAACACCACCACAAAGCCCGCAATGATGCCGATGATGGCTGCGCCGAAGGGTGTTACCGTGTCGCAGCCCGCCGTGATGGCTACCAGGCCGGCCAGCGAGCCGTTGAGCGTCATGGAAACGTCCGGCTTCTTGTAGCGCACCCAGGTCACGCACATAACCGTGACCGTCGCGACCGCCGCCGCCATGTTGGTGGTGACGAACACGCGCGCCGCGGTTTCGGCCGCGCCGTTCGACAGCGCGACTGTCGAGCCGCCGTTGAAGCCGAACCAGCAGAACCACAGAATAAACACGCCCAGCGCGCCCAGAGTCAGCGAGTGGCCGGGGATCGCGCGCGCCTTGCCGTCCTTGGTGTACTTGCCGATACGCGGGCCGAGGATGGCCGCGCCCACGAACGCCGCTACGCCGCCGACCATGTGTACCGCAGTCGAACCGGCGAAGTCATGGAAGCCAAGCTCGGCGAGCCAGCCACCGCCCCAGATCCAGTGGCCGGAGATCGGGTAGATCACCGCCGATATGACCATGGAATAGATGCAGTAGGCCGAGAACTTGGTGCGTTCGGCCATGGAGCCGGACACGATGGTCGCGGCGGTGGCACAGAATACGGTCTGGAAGATCAGCGTCGTCCAGTCGTAGCCTTCGCCGACCACACCGTCCGCCAGAAGGTCAAAGCCGCCGAACACGCCGTTCATCGAACCGAACATGATGCCAAATCCGACCAGCCAGAAGATCGGCGTGCCGAGTGAAAAGTCCATCAGGTTTTTCATGATGATGTTGCCCGCGTTCTTAGCCCGGGTAAAGCCGGTTTCCACCATCGCGAAGCCCGCCTGCATGAAGAACACCAGTGCGGCTCCGACCAGCGTCCACCCAGTATCCATCGAGGCGGCAAGGTTTACAAGGTCTTGCATGAGAAAATCCCTCCTAAAAAAATTTGGCGTGTATCTCCGGTCCCAAGGCCGGAAATACACGCCGTTGTGTATGATAATTTTTTACACACGAAAATTGCTTTGCCGCGCCCTTTGCCCCAAGGCTGTCGGGCCGCGTCATTCGAGTATCGAAACCAGACTTCTCCGGAACCTGGTTTCGTATACAGGGAGACTTTTCAGGTCCCCTGTCCGTTCAGGTATAAAACAGGATATCCGCGTAGGTCGGGAACGGCCAGTACTCCTTGCCCACCATCCGTTCCAGCGCGTCGGACGGCTTGCGTACGGCGTCCATGCACGGGAGTACCTCATCGTGGTAATAATGCGCGAGCGTTTCCGCGTCCGCTTTCGGCACAGCCTCCACGGCTTCCTCCAGCGTGGATACCGCGCACTCCAGCGCATCGTTCAGGGCGGATACCTGCGTCAGCAGGCGGGTTTCCGCGCCGCCCGCAAGGCCGAGCTGCTTCTTGGCCAGCGCGCCGTCCGCCACCGCGCGCTCGAACGACAGGCAGGCGGGCAGGATCTCGCGGCGCGCCATGTCGCGCATGGTGAGCGCCTCGATGTGCAGGGTCTTGTAATACTCCTCAATCACGGCCTCCTCGCGGGACTCCATTTCCAGCTTGGTATACACGCCGTGCGTCTCAAACAGACGGATGTTCTTTTCATCCGTGTAGTGCGGCAGCGCCGCGTCCGTGGACTTGAGGTTGAGCAGGCCGCGCTTTTCCGCTTCCGCGACCCAGCTTTCGTCGTAGCCGTTGCCGTTGAAAATGATGCGCTTGTGCGCCTTGATCTCGCGCCGCAGCAGCGCGGTGAGCGCCGCCTGGAAGTCCGTCGCGCCGTCCAGCTCATCCGCGAACTGGCGCAACTCCTCCGCGACCGCAGTGTTGAGCATGATGTTCGGGCAGGCGATGTTGAGCGAGGAGCCCAGCATGCGGAACTCGAACTTGTTTCCGGTAAAAGCAAAAGGCGAGGTGCGGTTGCGATCGGTGGTGTCTTTCTGGATGTCCGGCAGCGCGGACACGCCGAGATCCATCTTGGTCTTGGCCACATCCGTGTAATCCCGCCCTGCCTCGACTGCATCCAGGATTGCCTGCAGTTCGTCGCCGATAAACATGGAGATGATCGCCGGCGGGGCCTCGTTCGCACCCAGGCGGTGATCGTTGCCCGCGGAGGCGACCGAGATGCGCAGCAGGTCCTGATATTCGTCCACGGCCTTGATAACCGCAGTCAGGAAGAGCAAAAACTGCAGGTTGCCGCTCGGCGCCTTGCCAGGCTCGAGCAGATTCTCGCCCGTGTCGGTCGAGATCGACCAGTTATTGTGCTTGCCCGACCCGTTGACGCCCTCGAACGGCTTTTCATTGAGCAGGCAGACGAAGCCGTGCCTTTCCGCCACACGCCGCATGACCTCCATGGTGAGCTGGTTGTGGTCGGTGGCGATGTTGGTCGTGGTGAACACCGGCGCCATCTCATGCTGGCAGGGGGCGACCTCGTTGTGCTTAGTCTTGGCAAAAATACCGAGCTTCCACAGCTCCTCGTCCAGCTCCTGCATAAACGCCGCCACACGCGGACGGATGGAACCGAAGTAGTGATCCTCCATCTCCTGCCCCTTGGGCGGCATGGCGCCGAACAGCGTGCGGCCGGTGAAGATCAGGTCCTTGCGCTTGGCATAGTCCGCCTTGTCGATCAGGAAGTATTCCTGTTCCGGCCCGACCGTGGTCGTCACGCGCTTGACGTCCTTGCCGAACAGCTTGAGCACGCGGCACGCCTGCGTGCTGAGCGCGTCCATCGAGCGCAGCAGCGGGGTCTTTTTGTCCAGAATTTCGCCCGTATAGGAGCAGAACGCGGTGGGGATGTACAGGGTGCCGTCCTTAACGAAAGCGTAGCTGGTCGGGTCCCAGGCCGTGTAGCCACGCGCCTCGAAGGTCGCGCGCAAGCCGCCGGAGGGGAACGAAGACGCGTCCGGCTCGCCGCGGATCAGCTCCTTGCCGGAAAACTCCATCACGACCCCACCGTCGTCCGTCGGGGAAATGAACGAGTCGTGCTTCTCAGCCGTGATGCCGGTCAACGGCTGGAACCAGTGCGTATAATGCGTTGCGCCCTTTGAGAGTGCCCAGTCCTTCATCGCGGTCGCCACGACCGGCGCGACCTCGGCGTCGATCGCCGTACCCTCGCGCATGGTCTGCTTCAGCTTTTTGTATACGTCCTTGGGAAGACGCTCCCGCATCACAGTCTCGTTAAAGACCATGCTGCCGAACAGCTCCGGTACATTTTTCGCCGTATTCATATCGATTCGCTCCTTACCGTCTGTCAAATGGCAACAAAAAAGCGCCGTGGGTGTCATTCCCACAGCGCCTTTGCTGCTTACAAGCGCAGTATACGCGCCCCGCCGCAGTTTGTCAACCCCCTTTGGCCGGATTTTTTACTCGCTCACCTTTTTTGTTGCAATCTGCCGGTTTAATCCCGTCCCATCCCCTCCCGTTCTGGGCAAAGCGCAAAAAATCCGCATTTTCTTTTAAACCCGCTTGACGTTTGTGCGCGCCTGTTCTACAATAAAAGAACGGACAACGGCGTCCGCTGCAAAGGAGCATTCTGCTCGTTTGCGGCGGGCGCTTTTCTTTTTTATCCTTTTCTGGAAAGCGAACCCGGCACGCCGGGCAACATAAGGAGGAAACACCAATGCTGCAAAAAGAAGGTCAGGTCCGCATCCCGGCCGGCTGCGCGATCTCCGGTATCTTCCACAAGGACGGGACACGGGAAACCGGGGAGCGCATCATCGCCTCCATCCGCCCCATGCATGACCGCTCGAACGGGCTGGGCGGCGGCTTCGCGGGCTACGGCATTTACCCGGAGTACGCCGACTACTATGCGTTCCATGTATTTTATGACACGCCGGAGGCCAAGGCCGCCTGCGAAAAGGAAATCGAACACCATTTCGACATCGTCGACCTGTCCAAAATCCCCACGCGCCGCCACCCGCGCATCACGGACGAACCCATGATCTGGCGCTACTTCGTCACCCCGCTGCACACCAAGCTCACCTCCAGCCAGCTTGATGAACGCGAATTCACCTCCCGCTTCGTCATCCGCATCAATCACACACTGGACGGCGCGTATATTTTCTCCTCGGGCAAAAACATGGGCGTGTTCAAGGCCAGCGGTTTTCCGGAGGACGTCGGCGAATACTATATGCTGGAGAATTACGAGGCTTACTCCTGGACCTGCCACGGTCGCTATCCGACCAACACCCCCGGCTGGTGGGGCGGCGCGCATCCCTTTGCCCTGCTGTCCACGACCGTCGTCCACAACGGCGAAATCTCCTCGTACGACGCCAACCGCCGCTTTATCGAGATGTTCGGCTACTCATGCGACCTGCTGACCGACACCGAGGTCATCACCTATATCGTCGACTACCTGGGTCGCAAGCTCGGCCTGACCTACCGCGAGATTGCCAACGTCATCGCCGCGCCTTTCTGGTCCACCATTGAAAAGCAGGCGCCGACCGAGTGCGAGCGCCTGACCTACCTGCGCAACGCCTTCGCCTCCCTGCTGGTGACAGGTCCGTTTTCCATCCTGGTCGGCTACACGGGCGGCCTGATGGCTCTCAACGACCGGCTCAAGCTGCGTTCGATGGTCGTGGGCGAAAAGGGCGACACGGTGTACATCGCGTCCGAGGAATGCGCCATCCGCGCCATCGAGCCCACGCTCGACCGCATCTGGGCGCCGCGTGGCGGCGAGCCAGTGATCGTCAATCTGCATGATGGAGGAAAGCAATAATGGCTATCGACTTTTTGTATCCGCAGTATGAGGTCGTGCGCAATTACGACCGCTGCATCGCCTGTCGCGCGTGCGAGCGACAGTGCGCCAACGAGGTACATTTTTACGACCCCGAGTTTCAAAAGATGCAGGCCGACGAGTCCAAGTGCGTCGCCTGCCACCGCTGCGTTTCCCTCTGCCCGACGCGCGCGCTGAAGATTGTCAAGACCGACCATACCTTTAAAGAAAATGCGAACTGGACGGGCAAGGCCATCTCCGAGGTCTACCGTCAAGCTGGCACGGGCGGCGTGCTGCTCTCCTCCATGGGCAATCCGGAACCGTACCCTATCTACTGGGATAAGATCCTCATCAACGCCTCCCAGGTCACCAATCCCTCCATCGATCCGCTGCGCGAGCCCATGGAAACGCGAACCTTTCTCGGCAAAAAGCCGGGCAAAATCGAGCGCGACGCGGACGGCAACCTAGTACCCAACCTGTCTCCCCAGCTCGAGCTGCGCGTGCCGGTCATGTTCTCGGCCATGAGCTACGGCTCGATTTCCTACAACGCGCACGAGTCGCTCGCCCGCGCGGCCTGCGCGCTCGGCACCTACTATAACACCGGCGAGGGCGGCCTGCATCAGGACTTCTATCAATACGGCCCGCACACCATCGTGCAGGTTGCGTCCGGCCGCTTCGGCGTACATAAAGACTATCTGGAGGCGGGCGCGGCCATTGAAATCAAAATGGGCCAAGGCGCAAAGCCCGGTATCGGCGGCCACCTGCCCGGCCACAAGGTCGGTCCGGATATCTCGCGCACCCGCATGATCCCAGAGGGTACGGACGCCATTTCGCCTGCCCCGCACCACGACATCTACTCCATCGAGGACCTGCGCCAGCTCGTCTTTTCGCTCAAGGAAGCAACCGCGTACAAAAAGCCGGTGCTGGTCAAGATTGCGGCCGTGCATAACGTGGCGGCCATCGCCTCGGGCGTGGCGCGCTCGGGCGCGGACATCATTTGCATCGACGGCTACCGTGGCGGCACGGGCGCGGCCCCGACTCGCATCCGCGACAACGTCGGCATCCCGATTGAGCTCGCGCTTGCGGCGGTCGACCAGCGCCTGCGCGACGAGGGCATCCGCGACCAGATTTCGGTCGTGGTCGGCGGCTCCATCCGCAACGCGGCCGACCTTTTGAAAGCCATCGCGCTCGGCGCGGACGCGTGCTACATCGCGACCAGCGCGCTGCTTGCGCTCGGTTGCCATCTGTGCCGCACCTGCCAGACCGGCAAGTGCAACTGGGGCATCGCGACCCAGCGCCCCGAGCTGGTCAAGCGCCTGAATCCGGACATAGGCTCACAGCGGCTGGTCAACCTAGTTACTGCCTGGGATCATGAACTCAAGGAAATGATGGGCGGCATGGGCATCAACTCGATCGAGGCCCTGCGCGGCAACCGCCTGATGCTGCGCGGCATCGGCCTGAGCGACCGCGAGCTGAGCATCCTCGGCATCAAGCACGCGGGCGAATGAGGAGGGAAACTGCATGAAACGAGTCTATGTCAATGAAAAATGGTGCCTGGGGTGCCATTTATGCGAATATTACTGCGCGTTCGCCAACTCGGGCAAGTCCTCGATGGTCAAGGCGCTCAAGGACCACAAGATCGCGCCCCGAATCCGCATCGAGGAGCGCGATAACATCTCCTTTGCGGTCAGCTGCCGCCACTGCACCGACCCGCTATGCGTCAAGGGCTGCATTTCGGGCGCGCTGTCCATCGTGGATGGGGCCGTGCAGATCGACTCGGACAAGTGCGTTGGTTGCTACACCTGCATCCTGTCCTGCCCCTATGGCGCGCTGTCCACTTCGAATGAGGGCGCGGTGCAGAAATGCGAGCTGTGCGCCAAAAACGCGTTCGGCCAGCCGATGTGCGTGCAGGGCTGCCCGAACAAGGCCATCGTATACGAGGAGAGGTGAACGCTATGAACTATGTCATCATCGGAGGCGGCACCGCCGCAGTCGGCACGATCGAGGGCATCCGCGCGTTCGATCAAACCGGCCCCATCACGGTCATTTCGGACGAGCCGTATCCGGTATACGGCCGGCCGCTCATCTCCTACCTGCTGCTCGGCAAGACCACGGAGGAGAAAATGCTGCGGTACCGTCCCGCGGATTTTTACGAGAAAAACGGTGTGACCACCCTACTCGGCCGCCGCGCGGCCAAGGTGGACGCGGCCGCGAAAACCGTCGTGCTCGAGGACGGCGCGGCCGTTCCCTATGACAAGCTGTGCCTGTGTACCGGCTCGCGGCCGTTCGTACCGCCCATGGAGGGGCTGGATGCGGTGGAAAACAAGACCAGCTTTATGACACTGGACGACGCCAAGCGATTGGACGCTCTGCTGGGCGCGGGGAACGATAGGCGCGTACTCATCGTGGGCGCGGGCCTTATCGGTCTGAAATGCGCCGAGGGCATCCAGCAGCGCGTATCCGAGCTGACCGTCATCGACCTGGCCCCGCGCATCCTGCCCAACGTACTCACCGAAGCGCCGGCCGCCATCATCCAGAAGTACCTGGAGGGCAAAGGCGTGCGCTTCCTGCTGGGCGATTCGGTCGCGCGGTTCGAGCCGCACACCGCCTATCTCAAGAGCGGCGGGACGGTTGACTTTGACGTCCTGGTGGTCGCGGTCGGCGTACGGCCGAACATCGAGCTGGCCGCCGATACGGGCTGCGCGGTCGAACGAGGGATCTTAATCGACGAGCATTCGGCCACGACCGTGTCCGACATCTACGCTGCGGGCGACTGCACGGTCTCGCACGACATCGCGGCCGAAACCGACCGCATCCTCGCCATCCTGCCCAACGCCTACATGCAGGGCGAGACCGCGGGCAAGGCCATGGCGGGCGGCAGCGCCTGCTTTGACAAGGCCATCCCGATGAATGCATCGGGTTTCCTCGGGCTACATATGATAACCGCAGGCTCGTACGACGGCGAAACCTACCTGGAGCAGGACGGGGAGCACTACAAGCTGCTCGTCACACGCGACAACCGTCTGGTCGGATTTATCCTCATCGGGGATGTGGACCGCGCGGGCATCTACACCTCGCTCATCCGCGAGCAGACCCCGCTTGACAGCATTGACTTTGATTTAATCCGCGAGAAGCCGCAGCTGATGGCATTCTCCCGCGCTGAGCGCGCGAAACAGTTAGGAGGCGCACACGGATGACCACAGCACATGCAAACCTTACCTATTATAAAGAACTCAATGAGCAGCTCCGTCAGATTGACGATACCGAAATCACCATCGAGAACGCGGTCGGGCAGCGCTATCTGGGCTGCGGCTCGTCCGGCAAGACCCTGACCATCCACGGCACGCCGGGCAACGGTCTCGGCCAGTACCTCAACGGCTCGACCATCGAGGTGTTTGGCAACGCACAGGAGGCGGTCGGCGACACCATGAACGACGGCGACATCATTATCCACGGCAGCGCGGGCGATGTCTGCGGCTACGGCATGCGCGGCGGGCGCATCTTTATCCAGGGCGACTGCGGTTACCGCGGCGGCATCCATATGAAGGCCTACCAGGACCACTTCCCAGTGGTCGTCATCGGCGGCCGGGCCGGCTCGTTTCTGGGCGAATACCAGGCGGGCGGCCTCATCCTGGTACTCGGCATCGGGCAGGACGGCGCGTTCCCTGCCGGCAATTTCTGCGGCACCGGTATGCACGGCGGCAAAATTGTGCTAAGATGTGATCAGGCGCCCGCAGGCCTGCCCCGGCAGGTGCTGGTCAACGAGGCTTCTCCGGAGGAGGCTGCGTCCTTCGCCCCTTATATCGATGATTTCTGCCGGCTGTTCGGCGGCGACGCCGCCGCGCTCAAGGCGCAGAAATATTATGTACTTTCGCCCAATCCGGAAGCGGGCTACCATCAGCTTTACACATATGAAAGCTGAACGACCGAAGCGGGATATTGTGATTTTCAGAGAGGAGCGCGGCTTTATGGATACCACCGTCAGCGAAGTCGTACAATTTATTGCAGAAAATGATGTCAAATTCATCCGGCTCGCCTTTTGCGATATTTTCGGAAACCAGAAAAATATCGCTATCATGCCGTCCGAGCTGCCGCGCGCCTTTGCGCACGGCATCCACTTCAACGCCTCCGCGCTGCGAGGCTTCCTCAACGTGGAGGACAGCGACCTGTTGCTCTTCCCCGACCCATCCACGCTGTCCATCCTGCCGTGGCGCCCGTCGCAGGGCCGCGTCGTGCGTTTCTACTGCGATATTAAGTATCCGGACGGCCGTCCGTTCGAGGGGGACGGGCGGAACATCCTGCGCACTGCCTGCCAGCGCGCGCGGCGCGCTGGTTATTCGGTCACCATGGGTACCGCGAGCGAGTTTTACCTGTTCGAGCTGGACGAGACCGGCGCCCCGACCTCGCTCCCGCATGACCACGGGGAGTATTTTGATGTCGCGCCGCTCGACAAAGGCGAAAACGTGCGCCGCCAGATCTGCCTGACGCTCGAGGAAATGGGCATTCAGCCCGAGTCCTCGCACCATGAGCAGGGGCCGGGCCAGCACGAAATCGACTTCCGCTACGCGGACGCGCTCGAGGCGGCGGACAATTTTGTCACCTTCAAATGGGTGGTCAAATCCATGGCCGCGTCCAGCGGCCTGTTCGCCTCCTTCCTGCCCAAGCCGCTGCCCGACGCGCCGGGCAACGGCCTGCACCTGAGCATAACGGTCTGCAAGGATGGTCACAACCTGTTCCATCCGCGGTTCGATCAGGCGGACGAGGGGCGCAGCTTTGTGGCCGGCATCCTGCGCCACAGCGCGGAGTTGACTGTTTTCGGCAACCCACTGACCAATTCCTACGCCCGTCTGGGCGAGTTTGAAGCGCCCAAGTATATCACCTGGTCGCACCAGAACCGCTGTCCGCTCATCAGCATCCCACTGGCGCACAGCGACGCCCCCAACCGGATGAAGATCCGCGCGCTCGACGGCTGCATCAACCCGTATATCGTGTTTGCGCTGCTCATCCACGCCGGTCTGGACGGGGTCGAGCAGAAGCTACCGCTGGGTCCCGCCTGCGACGTCAACCTGTTCACCGCGCCGGCCGAGGTCGTGTCCCGCTATGATGCGGTACCCGCTTCGCTGTGCGAGGCGATCCGGCTGGCACAGCAGAGCCGCTTTATCGACGCGCATCTGACGGCGCGCACGCTGGAAGGCTTTTTCAGCGCAAAGCAGGCTGAGCACGACCGCATCGCCGCCGCCCGCAACCGCCCCGCCGCCGAGCATGAGATGTATTTCGCGCGCTATTGACCGCAGGGCGCTTGCCGCCCGTACAATTTGACGGAAAGGGGGAGGCCCGCCTTGGAGCGCATTCTTCTCATATCCTCCACGCAGAAGTCCCAGGCCACGCTCGCGCAGTTCCTGGCCTCCTGCGGCATGCAGGCGCAGACCATTCCCACCGCTTCAGGCGCGGAGGCAAGGCGCGCCCTGCTGGACGGGATATTCGACATTGTTCTCATCAACACGCCCCTGCCCGACGAGTTCGGCCATGAGTTGGCGCAGGCCGCCGCGCACGAAACAGCCGCCGGTGTGCTTCTGCTCGTCAAATCCGAGCAGGCGGACGCCGTTTCCGAGTTGGTGGAGGCGGACGGCGTGTTCGTCCTGCCCAAGCCGCTCAGCCGGCCTCTGTTTTTCCAGGCGCTGCGCATGGTCCGCGCCGTGCATGCGCGTCTGGACGGGCTGCAGAAAGAAAACCAGCGCCTGCAGAGCCGCATCCAGGATATCCGCCTGGTAGACCGCGCAAAATGTATTCTGATCGAGCTGCGCGGCATGACCGAGCCAGAGGCGCATGCCTATATCGAACAGCAGGCCATGAACGGTCGCAAAAGCAAGCGGCAAGTCGCGGAGGAGATCCTCGGTCTGAGCCAGTTCTAAGCGGCTTTTTGCGCCCGTGCTGGCTATCTCAAGCGAATCGGAGGAGTTTTTTCGTGTCAATCCATGAAGAATGCGGCGTGTTCGGCGTCTACGACCCGCACGGCGACTGCGCCCGCACGACATACTACGGCCTGTACGCCTTGCAGCACCGCGGCCAGGAGGCCTGCGGCATCGCGACGATAAACGACCGCGAACTTTCATTCCACAAGGACGTCGGCCTGGTCGGCGAGGTATTCAGCGCGGATGCGCTCGACCGGCTCGGCGGCACCATGGCGGTCGGCCATGTCCGCTATTCCACCACTGGCGGTACGCGCCGCGAAAACGCGCAGCCGCTGACCATCAAATATGTGAAAGGAACGCTTGCGGTGGCGCATAACGGCAACCTCGCGGGTACGGCCGAGCTGCGCACTGCCTTTGAATACCGCGGCGCCATCTTCCAGACCACCACGGATTCCGAGCTGATCGCCTACGCCATCGCGCAGGAGCGGCTGCGCTGCCGCTCGGTCGAGGAAGCGGTCTGCCAGGCGCTCCGCGACCTGCGCGGCGCGTATTCCCTGATTGTCATGTCGCCGCAGAAGCTGATCGCCGCGCGCGATCCCTGGGGCTTCCGCCCGCTCTGCATGGGACGGCGCGGGGACGCTGTGGTTTTTGCCTCGGAAACCTGCGCGCTGAGCGCGGTGGGCGCAGCGTTTGAGCGTGAGCTCGACCCGGGCGAGATCGTGGTTGTGGAAAACGGCGGGGTGCGCTCCATCCGTGAAAACTGTGAAAACGCTTCCAGCCACATGTGCATTTTTGAATATATCTATTTTGCCCGTCCGGACTCGGTGATCTGCGGTCAGTCCGTCCACGAGGCGCGCCGCAACGCCGGCAGGTTCCTCGCGCGGGAATATCCGGTCGCGGCCGACGTTGTGATCGGCGTACCGGATTCCGGTCTGGACGCCGCGATGGGCTACGCTGAGGAGTCCGGCATCCCTTACGGCACGGGCCTGGTCAAAAACCGCTATGTGGGCCGCACGTTTATCACCCCCGGCCAGCAGAGCCGCGAGCAGGCGGTACGCATCAAGCTCGGCGCGCTGCGGAGCTGCGTGCAGGGCAGGCGCGTAGTCATGATCGACGACTCGATCGTGCGCGGCACGACCTCGCGGCAGATTGTATCCCTGCTGCGGGAGGCGGGCGCGGCTGAAGTGCATATGCGCTCCTCCGCTCCGCCGTTTGTTTCCCCCTGCTATTTCGGCACGGACATTCCAGACAAGGACAACCTGATCGCCTGCCGGTACTCGGTGGAGGAGATCCGCGCGCTGATCGGTGCAGACAGCTTGGGCTTTCTCAGCCTGGACGCGCTGCACCAGATCGCGCCGGAAGCCGCCTGCGGCTTCTGCGACGGCTGCTTCACCGGCAAATACCCTATCAGTGTATAAAAAAGTCATGGCGAAAAACCGCCATGACTTTTTTCTCTTTACAGCATTTGCAGCAATTCTATCTGTTCGCCGGACGGTCCGGTGAAAAACCAGTTCTGCAGGCCGCCGAAGGTGTCGGGCAGCACGCGCTTTTCCGGCGTGGTGAATGAAAACACACCCGCGGCCTTGACCGCCGCCACCACCTTGTCCAGATCATCCACATACACGGCAAAATGCGGGATGCTGCCGACACCCGAAGGTACCAGCTCGCCTGCCGGTGGCTGGATCAGCTCCAGCACCAGACCGCCGAACTCGACCAGCGCCAACAGCTTTTCACCCACGCTCGAACGCGCGGTGACCGTGCCGCCGATCTTTTCGTAAAACGCGATGCTTTCCTCCATGTCCGCCGTATTGACCGCCACATGGGCAAGCCCTTTATAGAGTTCTTTCATGGTCAATCCCCTCCTGTCATGATCCCATTATGCCACAGCGGCCTCTAAGGGCCGCTGTGGCATAATCATGTGAAATAAATATATAGTAGTCACTTTGCGGCTATTATACCATAAAGCTGTGGGGGCGGGAACCCCCTTAGCGGCTTGTCGCCCAAAAATCTACGCCAGCGGCTCGTACCAGGCGTCAATCCGTCTTTTCGGGTCAAACAGCTGCGCGTATTGCACGTGCTGATAGAGCGACAGGGCCGGCTCCGCCGCCGCGCCCGAGGAATCGCGCCACGCGCCGCCCGACAGGTAATAGCCGTAGTTGTTGATGCACGGCACCTGCTCCCGCGCCGCGAGACGCAGCTGGTCATAGCCCGACACCGCGCAGCCCAGCGCGTCCAGCGCATAGGCGGACAGGTAGTTCGCGCTGATCTGCACCCCTGCCCGTTCCTCGATATCATAGTTCGCCCAGATGAAGAACGGCGTGGTCAGCTTGGCCTGCTTTTCCTCTCGTGTGCGAGCAGCCTCCGTATTGCCGAACAGATCGTCGTAGAAGGCGCTGGTCACATTCGGCTGGTGGTCCCCAAAAAAGACGATGGCCGTCGGCTCGTCCACCTGTGAAAAATATGCGACCAACTGCTCGACCGCTTCATCGCTGTACCGCACCAGCGACAGGTATTGATCCACCTGCGGGTACTTCCCCTCATATGCGCCGGTGAGACGGATACGTTCCTCAAATGCCGGATCGTCAGACGGCCCATATCCCCCATGGTTTTGCATCGTGACGTTGAACACAAACAGCGGCTCGCCCGCCGGCTTTGCCTCGTACAACTCGATGATCTTCCGGTAATCTGCACTGTCGCTGATATAACCGCGCAGCCGCGCGGCATCGTCCGAAAAATCCGTTTCGTACAACTGGCGGTCAAAACCCAAGCGCTCATAGACCTGCTGGCGATTCCAGGAGGTCGCCAGATAGGGGTGGAGGGAAACCGTCTGGTAGCCCTGCGCCTCCAGGCCGGATACCAGCCCCGGCGTTTCACTCTTGACATACATTTGATAGGGCGAGCAGCCGAACGGCAGGAAGGCCATGGTATCCCCTGTCAGCACCTCGAACTCGGTCGTCGCCGTGCCGCCGCCGAACGTGGATACCAGCAGGTCGCCGCTGATCGTATTCTCCGCTTCCGCCAGAGAGTGAATAAAGGGCATATAATCCTCATTCGTCTCAAAATCGCCGATGCTTTTGAGGTCGGCAAAGGATTCGTTCATAATCATGATAATATTGGGCTGCACTGCTCCGGACCGGCCGGCATACGCCTGCGCCGCCTGTTCCAGCACCGTCTCCGAATAGCCCGCGGGCTTTTTCACAACCGCATTCTCCGCCGTGCGGCAGAAGTAATACCACTCGCTGTATTCCAGATTGCCCTGCCAGAAGCCGAAGCTGTTTCCGGCAAGCCCCAGCCCATAGAGCCAGCATCCCATCAGCAGGGAGCAGGCCGCGAACTGCCAGCGCCGTGGCGCGGACGCCGGACGCCGCACCCGCCAGACCGCAGCACAGAACAACGCCGCGATCGCCACGGTCTGCAGGACCGAAAGCTCGACCGGCACCGAGTAGCTCGCCGCTACATTTTTGGCCGTGCCGACGGCGAACAAATCGCTCAGCAGGACCGGCGTGCCGCGGAACACGGTCACATAATGGTCGATCAGCGCATATACCATCGTGATGCCCATGCCGATGCACACCGTGAGCCGTATATTGCAGACGATCCAATAGACGATGCCGAAAATCGCCGCATGGTAGACATAGCCCTGCCAGATCTGTACGTTGCCGATCAGGATACCGCCCTTGACCACATACTCGGTCAGCAGCAGGGCGAACGACGATGCGGAGAGCAGCACCAGTACATCGTGTATCAGCAGCTCGGGCGCGGTCGCTCTTTTTCGGGGCCGCAGCACAAGCGGCAGGCCGGTCAGGATGCCGAGCGGCCACTGGCTCTCCGGCCGGTAATGGATCGAGCCCTTGCGCAGCAGGTACACTGCGGCATAAAATACCGCCGCCGCCAAGGCGATATCCACGACATAACCAATTATTTTCCCAATCTTTTCTCGTTTTTTACATTCGGGACACACGTTTGCTTTCTCCTTTTTCCGCGATACAGGAAAGCCGCTGCAGCATCCGCCGCAACGGCTTTTACGGGCCAAGGCCCGTTACGCTTCCGCGTCCTTCTCCTCGCGGGTGACCGCGATGGAAAGATCGTCAAGCTGCTTTGCGTCCACCACGTCCGGACAGGACATCATCAGGTCGGACGCGTTCTGCACCTTGGGGAAAGCGATCACGTCGCGGATGGAGTCCAGCCCCGCGAGCAGCATACACAGACGGTCCAGGCCGTAGGCCAAGCCGCCGTGCGGGGGCGCGCCGTAGGAGAACGCTGTGATCAGATGGCCGAATTGCTCTTTCGCGCGCTCCTCGGTGAAGCCGAGCGCCTCGAACATCCTGGTCTGCAGCGCGGGATCGTGGATACGGATCGAGCCTCCGCCCAGCTCACAGCCGTTGAGGATGATATCGTACGCCTTGGCGCGCACCTTAGCCGGATCGGTGTCCAGCAGCGGGATATCCTCGTCCATCGGCGCAGTGAACGGGTGGTGCTTGGCGACCAGGCGGTCCTCCTCCTCGCTGTACTCGAACTGCGGGAACTCAGTGACCCACAGCAGCTTGTAATCGTCCTTTTTGGCAAGGCCGAGACGCTTGGCCAGCTCGCAGCGCAACGCGCCGAGCGAAACCAGCGCGGTCTCCTCGGAAGCGTCTGCGACAACGAACAGCACGTCGTTTTTGTGCATATCCGCACGCTCCTTGATGGCCGCGATCTCGTCCTCGGTCAGGAACTTGGCAAAGGAAGAGGTCATGGTGCCGTCCGCCGCGACCTTCATCCACGCCAAGCCCTTGGCTCGGTAGGTCTTGACGAAGTCGGCCAGCTTGTCGATCTCCTTGCGCGGGAACTTGTCCGCGTAGCCGCCCAAGTTGATCAGCCGCACGGTGCCGCCGGACTCGACCGCGCCCTTGAACACACCGAAGCCGCAGTTCGCCGCGATGTCGGAAATATCGCGGATCTCAAAGCCGAAACGGGTGTCCGGCTTGTCTGAGCCGAAGCGGTCCATGGCCTCGCGCCAAGTCAGGCGCGGCAGCGGGAGCTGGATGTCCACGTCCAGCACTTCCTTGAACACGCGCTGGAGAAAGCCCTCATTGACCGCGATCACGTCGTCCTGCTCGACAAAGCTCATCTCGAGGTCGATCTGGGTGAACTCGGGCTGGCGGTCGGCGCGCAGGTCCTCGTCGCGGAAGCAGCGGGTGATCTGGATATAGCGGTCCATGCCCGCGAGCATCAAAAGCTGCTTGTACTGCTGCGGGGACTGCGGCAGGGCGTAGAACTTGCCCGGATGCACGCGGGAGGGTACGAGATAGTCGCGCGCACCCTCGGGCGTGGACTTGGTGAGCATCGGGGTTTCGATCTCGAGGAAACCCTGCTCGTCAAAGTAGTTGCGAGCCACCTGGGTGACGCGGTGGCGCAGCATCATATTGCGCTGCATGGAGGGGCGGCGCAGATCGAGATAGCGGTACTTGAGCCGCACCTGATCGCCGACCTCCTTGCTGTCGTCGATCTCGAACGGGGTGGTTTCCGCGCGGGACAGGATGCGGAGCTCCTCCGCGACGATCTCGACCTCGCCGGTCGGCATCTTCCTGTTGATTGCCGCTTCGTCGCGCGCAACCAGCTTGCCGCGCACAGCTACCACAAACTCGGTGCGGCAGGTAAAAGCGACATCGAACAGGCCGGCGTTGACCGACTTGTCGAACGTACACTGCACGATACCCGCACGGTCGCGCACGAGCAGAAACAGCACGCCGCCGTTGTCGCGCACACGGTCGACCCAGCCGTTGACCGTCACTTCCCGCCCCACGTCGGACAGACGCAGTTCACCGCACATGTGCGTGCGTTTCATCCCTGAAATAGAGGTTTCGTTCATGTTCTATCAATCCTTATCAAATGTTATTTGTTATCGTCTTTCGTATGCAGCGAGGGACACACATGATTCCAGTAGCCTGCAATCATAGTGACAATCCCGCAAATCAGAAGGAAAATGCTGATGAGCACCAAAGCAAGCGACAGGCTCTCGCCCATGTCCGCTGTGTGCGGCATCCAGTAAAGCAGTACGCCGAGCAACACGGTCTGCACGCCCAGCAGCATCTGCGCACAGCCCCAAACCAGTTGTTTCACCGTTCGTCCTCCCCGTCATCCTGCCTGTCCTGCGCACGGACCTGTCGCACCAGCGAAACCGCCTGTCCCAAGCCGACCAGCAGCAACGGCACGAACACGACCCATTGACCTTCCACAAAGGCAAGCGCCATCCCCGTGATGCAGGCGATCAGCGTATAGGCCGGCCGCATGATTTATACCCTGTCACAAATGACTTTGCCCTGGTTTTTCGCGGCCAGTCCCGCTTGGATGCGGACGACCGCCTCCTTCAGCGATACCTTGACCTGCTCGCCGGTCTCCATATCCTTGACCGCGACAACACCCTCCCTGATCTCGTCCTCCCCGTGGAATATCACATAGGGGATGCCGAGCTTGTCCGCGTAGCCGATCTTGTGCTTGAACTTCTTCTGCTCGCTGTACAGCTGGGTGCGGATGCCAGCGTCACGCAGGCTGGTCGCCAGCGCGATCGCCGCGCCCATGTCGTCAGTCATGGGCAGGATGAGCACGTCCGCGGGCGCGCGGTTCATCTTGTCGTTCAGGTAGCCCTGCTCGCCCAGCACATAGAACAGGCGCGTCAGGCCAATCGAGATGCCCACGCCCGGCAGCTGCTTGTCCGTATAGTATTCCGCGAGGTTGTCGTACCGGCCGCCCGAGCAGATCGAGCCGATCTCCGGATGGTCGAGCATCGCAGTCTCGTACACCGTGCCGGTGTAGTAATCCAGCCCGCGCGCGATGGTCAGGTCGATCTCAAAGTGGTCGTCCGGCACGCCGAAAGCCTGCATGTACCGCGCGACGGTTTTCAGCTCGTCCGCGCCCTGGTCGAACACCTCGTTTTTGCCCTTGTAGCCCTCGAGCGCGGCGAGGATGCCCGCCGTGCCGCCCGGGGTGGCGATGAACGCCAGCAGTTCGTCTGCGGTTTCGGCGGCCACGCCGAAGTCGTCCACCAGGATGGCCTTCACCCTTTCCGCGCCGATCTTTTCCAGCTTGTCAATTGTGCGCATCACGTCACCCGCCTTGTCGGTCAGGCCAAGGATGGCGAAAAAGCCGTTCAATACCTTGCGGTTGTTGATGCGGATTTTGAAGCGCTCGAGTCCCAGCGCGGTAAAGGTCTTGTAGATAATGCTCGGCACCTCGGCCTCGTTGATGATATCCAGCTTGCCGTCGCCGATCACGTCGATATCCGCCTGATAGAACTCGCGGAAGCGGCCGCGCTGCGCGCGCTCGCCGCGGTAAACCTTACCGATCTGGAAGCGGCGGAACGGGAACGTCAGTTCGCCGTAATGCTGGGCGACGTATTTCGCCAGCGGCACGGTCAGGTCGAAGCGTAGGGACAGGTCGCTGTCGCCCTTGGTGAAGCGGTAGATCTGCTTCTCGGTTTCGCCGCCTCCCTTGGCCAGCAGCACCTCGGAGGACTCGATCAGCGGGGTGTCCAGCGGATAAAAGCCGTACAGTGCATAGGTTTCGCGCAGCACCTGCATGATGCGCTCCATCTGCACCTGCGGCGCGGGCAGCAGTTCCATAAAGCCGGACAGGGTTCTCGGTTTCACTTTTTCCATAGCGTTTTGATTCTCCTCAAGACAGACGGATGCACCGAACGGGCGCAGGCCCATCCGGTGCAGTTGTGTCCTATTGTTATTTTCTCGAACTGTTTTTCGGATTTACGATATTTCGCCAGTCCAGATCGCCGCGGTCCAAGCCGAGGATGAGCATTTCAGCCGTTGCCGAATTGGTCGCGATCGGGATATTATGCATATCGCACAGCCGCGCGATCGCATGGAGGTCCGGCTCGTACTGCGAATTGGACATCGGATCGCGGAAGAACAGGACAAGGTCGATCTCATTGTAAGCAACGCGCGCGGAGATCTGCTCCTCGCCACCCTGCATGCCCGCAAGGCACTTGTCTATTTTCAGTCCGGTCGCTTCTTCGACGAATTTTCCCGTCGTGCCGGTTGCGCAGATATTATGTTTTGCCAGGACGCCGCAATACGCCATGCAGAACTGTACCATCAATTCCTTTTTGCGGTCGTGCGCGATTAATGCAATATTCATTTCAAGGACATCCCCTTTCCTTCCTAAGCTACTCTTCCACTCGGTTCAGATTTTTATCAGTGGAACGCGTTCTCCGTCCAGCCGCCGCGCGATGTTTTGGAAAGCGCGCGCCGCGCCGGTGTGCTTGACCGCAAAAATGCTTTTTCCACTATTGCCGCAGGAGATCAGGTCCTCGTCCTCCGGAACGACCCCCAGCAGCGGTAAGCCTGCTTCGTCCATCGCGTCGTCGATATTGCCCGCCTTGCCGCGGCAGATCAACTGCGGCCGGATGCGGTTAAGGACCATCCGGATCCGCGCGATGCAGTATTCTTCCTCCAGCTTGCGCGCGCACCGTTCCGCGCCGCGAATGCAGGCGCGGTCGGTCGAGGTTACGACGACTGCCTGCGTAGAGATGTGCGCCAGCCACGACAACTCGGCGGGCAGCCCCGCAGGCCCGTCGATGAGGAGGTACTCGATTCCCGCCTCCTCCGCCTGCACGGCGAGCTGCTCCATGCCGCGCTCGCTGAGCGCGGGCAAAGCCACGGGCGCGGTCAGTAAGTATAGCGCTTCATAGTCCGGATGCCGCGCCATCGCGGTTTCCAGCGGCACCGCGCCGCCCGCCACATCGGCAAAAGAATACACCACCCTGTCCGACATGCCGAGCACGATATCCAGATTGCGGAGGCCGCAGTCGCCGTCGATCAGGAGCACGCGGTGGCCGCGCTGCGACAGCGCCGCGCCCACACCTGCCGTAAAGGAGGTTTTTCCCGTGCCGCCCTTGCCGGACGCAACCAGAATGACCTTCAATCTACCGCCTCCGAAATGATAAAACTATATTGACATTATAAACCACACATGTCGAATTTACAAGCGTTTATGCAAATTTTTTGTCACGCTTCCGCTTTTTTATACAGGATTTTATCAAGGTACGATCACATTTTCCTGCTGCACGGATTTCACCGTGTCCACGTCGCCTGTCTGGAAGTAGGTATCCAGCATATCGCGCACGATCGGCGTTACCGATGAGCCGTGCTCCGCGCCCTCACCCACGACGCAGATCACGATTTCGGGATCGTCGAACGGGGCGAAGGCGATAAACAGGCCGTTGTCGAATTTTATCCCGTTTTCAATAGCCTCAGCCGTACCGGTCTTGCCGCCAACCTTGATCGGGTAGTCCGCGAACACGCTGCCCGCAGTGCCGCCCTCGTCGGTTACCTCGCTCATGCCGGTCATGACCAAATCAACCGTCGTATCAGACATCTCGATTGTATTTTTGACTTCCGCAGTTTCGCTCTTGACCACCTCGGAGTAGTCATAGCTCTTGACACTTTTGACCAAAGTGGGCCGATACAGCGTGCCGCCGTTGACCACGGCCGCGATATAATTGGCAAGCTGCAGCGGCGTGAAGCCGTTGTCCGACTGGCCGATCGCGGCCTGCACGTCGTCGCCGCCGAGCCAGTCCTGCAGCGTCGGGTCGGCCGCGACCATCTGCTCGCGATAGGTCGGTCCGGCCGCGCGGCCCGCCGCCTCGTCCACCTCTATTCCGGTCAGCATGCCCAAGCCAAACTTGGCGTCCCATTGTTCGAGCCGCTTGCCGGTCAGCTCCCGTCCCACAGTATAGAAGAATGTGTTGCAGGAATATTTAATCGCCTGCGTCACGTCGAGCGTCATGGGCTGGGAATGGTTGTTGCAGTGGAACGTCTGCCCGCCGTATTCGAACTCGCCCGTGCAGGTGATCGTGGTGTTCGCGTCAATGATACCCTCTTCCAGCGCCGCGATCGCGCTGAGTACCTTAAAGGTGGAGCCGGGTTCGTATACGCCCAAAGTCGCGCGGTTGAATTCCGGCGAGCGGGCGTCCTCGTTCCGCGCCTCCGCCTCCTCCACATAGTTTTCCAGGCTGTAGGTCGGATAGGAGGCCATCGCAAGCACCTCGCCCGAATTGGGGTCGATCGCGACCGCCGCCCCGCCCCGCCCATACTGCGCAAGGTTTTCCGCAAGAGACTCCTCGGCCGCGGCCTGCAGGTCGAGGTCGATCGTCGTGACCACGTTATCGCCCGGCTGGGGCGCGGCATAGGAGCTTGCCTGCTCGTTAACCGCTTGACCACCCAGATCGGTCTGCACCGTGCTGGAGCCTGCCGTGCCGTGCAGGTACGGCTCAAGCGCCAGCTCCAGGCCGGTCTTTCCGGTGATATCGTTCATCTTATAGCCGGCCTTGCCCTGATACGGACCGCCGTATGCATCGCCGCTCCATTCCTCGGCCCACATCGTAGCCGCGCGGCCGAGCAGGTGCGCGGCGTATTCCGTATCATACTGCCGCACGGCCTGGCTTTCCACCTCAACTCCGGCGTAATCCTGATGGTGCTCCTTGATATATGCGATCAGGTCGATCGATATGCCGGTTGCAAATGTGAAATTCGTGCGGTTGTCAAAGCCGTTCTGCCGCATGGTATAATACAAGCCGACCAGCGTGCGGGTATCCGCGTCCGTCATCGTTTCCGGAAGCCCCCAGTTGCGGTCCAGATAGTCCCTCATCGCGCTAAGGAAGTCCGCGGCGGAAACCAGCGTGGTCGCATCCAGCGCGTTCACCTCGTCGATCACCTCGCCGGTTTCCTCATCCGTGCGCGGGTTCTGCTCCTGACGCGCTTTCGCGTCCGCGATCGCCTGCTGGACCGCGGTCAGGCTAAGCGTGTCCGCACTGTCCTTGATATATTTGGAAAGTCTGGCGCCATCGCTGGTCGCCGCATCCGTGGTATAGGCGTATGGGGCGGTATCGCTGATGGGCAGAATATCGTTCAGCTCGGCCGTACTCTCTGCCGCAGCGGCGGCGCCGCTCTCCGTGTCCGTATCGTCCCCGTCCCCGTTCTGCGCCGTGTTTGCCGCGGCGGCCGCCGCGTCCGCCTTGACCCGCGCCGCCAGATCGAGCAGGCGCGCCGCCTGCCCCTCCTGCTCCCAGGCCGAATAGACCAGCACCAGCGAAAACTCGGTTTTGTTCGTCACCATCGGCCGGCCGTACCGGTCGAGTATCTCGCCGCGCGCGGCGGAAACCGTCGAGGTGGTCGTCAGCCAGTACGCCGACTGGCGGACGTAATCCTCGCCGTTCACAAGCTGCAGCTGCACGAGCTGCCCGCCGGCCAACCCTGCACAGAGCAGCAGCAGGCAGGCCAGCGCCGCCAGCCGGCGCAGCAGTTGATTTTTGTTCACCATGGGATTCCTCTTTTCTGGCAGGGGTCAGCGCGCGGAAAATTTCCGGCTTATCTTGGCCATCGGGACGTATACCGCAAAGCACAGCAGGCTGGCGAGCAACGTGCCGCCGACCGTCTGCTGCAGCACAAGCCCGAACGGCGCGCCTTTCTGCGGCAGCAGGTAGCAGAAATACCGCAGCAGGTCGATCACGACCATCTCGACCGCGTTGAGCATCAGCATGGACACATAGTTCCGGCTGAGCGTCAGCCGGCTCATCGCGCCCGCAGCCATGCCGAACAGCATGAAAAAGATGGGGTACAGCCCGTCGATGCCGGTAAAGCCCAGGTCGTACAGCAGCCCGACCACAACGCCCATAATAACGCCCTCCACCGGCCCGTCCAGCAGCGCGGCGGCCGCGACGAACGCGGGCAGCAGATCGAGGTGGTAACCTCGGATCGACCACGCCCCGAACAGGCTGGACTGCAGCGCATAAAACACCAGCGCGAACAAAATGTACAGGATCATCTTCGGGATGGATAACTGTTCTCTCTGCATAAGCTCACTCCGTAGTATCCGTAAAGGCGGTCACGACGGACACGTTCGTCACCGTTTCCACATCGACGAACGGCTTGAGGACCGCGTAATACGAGATGCCGTTTTCCTCCGGCAGGACGCTCTCGACCGTGCCGATCATCACGCCCTTGGGGAACACGCCGCCCGCACCCGAGGTCTCCACCGTATCGCCGATCACGATGCTGGCGTCCTCTGTCAGGTAGGACAGGCGCAGGCTGCCTTCCGCCATCAGGTCGTAGCTTCCTTCCGCAATCGCGCTGTCGCGCGTGCGGGTGATCAGCGCGCCGCACTGCATCTCGATATCGACGACGGTCGTGATCGTGCTGTAGTTGGGTGCGACCGCGCTGACATAGCCGACCAGCCCATCCTCGGTGATGACCGCGTCATTGACCTCTACCCCGTGCGACGAACCCTTGTCGAGCGTCAGCACGGTCGCCCAGTCGCCCGGGTTGCGGGCGATGACCTCCGCGTTGAGCGTGGTCAGTTCGCGCGCGCGTTCGGGCTGGCCCGCCTGCGCGCGCAGGCGGTTGTTCTCCTCTATTGCAAGCTGCGCGTCGCGCACGGTCTGCTCCATCTCACGGATCTGTCGGTGCAGCTCCTCATTCTCCGCCTTGAGCGCGTCGAATTCGGTAAAATAGCTCAGCCCTTTACCGAAAAAGCCGCTCACACCGGTCGCAAGCTTCTGGATCGGTGTGGCGACGATCCCCACTGCGGTCGTCACGGGCGACGGATTTCCGGTCACGCCGCTGTACAGTGCGGAAAGGATGCACAGCACGATCACCACGGCGACGCCGATGAAAAAACGCGAGCCCAGTCTGTTTCTTCTTCGCAAAAATCAAACTTCCTTTCTGATATCTCCCGTCCGGAACCCCTGTTCCAAACGAAAGGGCCGTGCCGCGTACCGCGCGGACAAAGCCCCCAACTGCGCAACCCCTGTTTGCGCGCCCACTTTTCCGGACGCGCGTCTCTATCCGGCGCGGAGCGCGCCCAGCCCGCGCAGCACCTCGTAAAGCGGCGCGACCGGCAGCCCCATGACGCTGTAATAATCGCCCTCGATCCCCGCCACCAGCAGCGCGCCGCGGCCCTGGATGCCGTAGGCGCCCGCCTTGTCCAGCGGCTCGCCCGTGGCGAGATAAGCAGCCAGCTCGTCCTCCGCAAAATCGCGGAAAGTAACGCGCGTGCGAGTGCAAAGCGTGCGCGCCGCGCCGTCCGGTGGCAGCACCGCAAGGCCGGTCAGCACCTCGTGCGTACGCCCGCGCAGATGGCGCAGCATATCGGCCGCCTGCCGCACGTCCGCCGGCTTGCCGAGTGGCAGGCCGTCAATGGTCACCATCGTGTCCGACCCGATGCACACCGCGTCCGGATGCATACGCCGCGCCGCCTCCGCCTTGAGGCGGGACAGGCGCACGACCTCCGCGTCAAGCGGCGCGCCCGGGCGCAGCGTCTCGTCCGCATCCACCGGACAGACGGTAAATTCCTTCGTAATCAGCGCCAGCAGCTCCCGCCTGCGCGGCGAGGCGGACGCCAGTATAATCCGCATTATTCGACTCCTCTTTTGTACAGGCCGTTGGTGAAATCCCCGTCCAGCGGCGTCCCGTCCAGGAACGCCCGCGCGATGCGCGCGCATTCCTCCGGCGGCTCCGTCGTGAACAGCAGCCGCGCGGTCTGCACGCCCAAGCGCTCATACGCCGCGCGCAGGTACAGCGGGCGACTGTTGAGCAGCGTGTTGCGGCAGCCGTATTCGGGCAGCAGCGCAAAGCGCGCCTTTCTCCGGTCTGTCAAACAGGTCGTACCCTCCCGACAGGCGCAGCGGCCGCCGTGCTGCCGGCGGATCGCACAGTTTTCGAAGATCATCAGCGGCAGATATCCATAAACTATCAGCTCGGTTTCGAGCGGCCCTTCCATATCGCGCGCCTGCGCCAGACGCACCTCAAACGAAAGCGTCTGCCGCGTCACGCCCATTTCCGCGAGCGCGTGCAGCGTTTTGCTGTTATAGGCGTTCAGGCCGAAATCGCCGTGTATCGTGAACCCCATGCGCCGCGCAAGCGCGACCTGCCCGATGTTGCCCACCAGCACCGTGCGGGTGCCGCGGCTCATCGCCTCGCCGAGCAGCATCTCCAGTTCGGGCTGCTCCGCGTCCGAAAACACGCGAGGCAGCACGGCGGGCAGGCCAGTCTCGGCCGCCACGCCGACCGGCGCGTAAACGGTTTCCAGTCCAAGGCCGCGGAGCGCCGCCGCCTGCGCCTTGGTGCGCACGGACGCGGTAAAGCCGCGGAAGCCTTCGCGCGACGCGCATTCCTCGTCCCGCCGCAGCAGAGGCCCTTCCAGCCAGTCGCGGGCGGGCGGCGTACCGCGCTTGGCAAGCAGCAGCGCAAGCGCGTCGCGCCGCATCCCGTTCATCACGGACGCCGGCACGGCCAGCCCGTCCTCCAGCTCGATGCGCAGGTTTTTGACATAAAACGGCGTCCCGCCGGTTTTCCGCAAGGACTTTTCCACCATCTCCGGCGTGGTCGGACGGTTGACCGCCCGCTCGGCCGGCGCCGCGGCGGAAACCCCGTCCGCGCTCAGCACCGCGCCGGTATCCACCCGCGCGGTAAAGCAAAGCGACACCGGAACGAGCGGCGCCTCCTTCCCCCCTGCAAAGCGGCGCGCCGCCTCGTCGTACAGGGACTGAACCTCCTGCAGCGGCACGTCGGTCTTGGTGCCGAACATCCCGTCGTCCTTTTTGCCGGTATAGTACCCGTCTGTAAAGCCATCGCGCGAAAACACCCGCCGCAGGATATCCCGCTCCCCGGGCGTGGGCCCGCGCCGCTCACGCAGCAGGCCGGCATAGATTCCGGTGACGATCGCCGTGTACTCCGGCCGCTTCATGCGCCCCTCGATCTTGAGCGAGGACACGCCCATCTCCGCCAGCTCGGCCACATGGCCAGCCAGCGCCAGATCCTTGAGCGACAGCGGGTAGCCGCCGCCATACGGCAGGCGGCAGGGCTGGGCGCACAGGCCGCGGTTGCCCGACCGCTGACCGATCACCGCAGACAGGTAGCACTGTCCGGAATAGCACATGCACAGCGCACCGTGGACGAACACCTCGGTTTCCACCCCCGCCTGTTCGGTGATCAGGCGCACCTCGTCCCGCGTGCATTCGCGGCTGAGCACCACGCGCGAAAAGCCGATATCGCGCGCCTCCCGCGCGCCGTCCAGCGTGTGAACGGTCATCTGCGTGGAGGCGTGCAGCGCGAAATCCGGCGCGTGCGCATGAATCAGGCGCGCAAGGCCAAGGTCCTGCACGATCAGCGCGTCCGCGCCCGCTTCGTAGAGGAACCTTGCGTCCTGCAGCGCCGCGTCCAGCTCGCGGTCACCGGCAAGGATATTCAGGGTGATATTGGTCTTGACGCCCCGCGCGCGGCAATAGGCGATCGCCTGCGCCATTTCATCCTGCGAAAAGCCCTTCGCGCCCCGGCGCGCGTTGAACGTGCCGAAGCCCATGTATACCGCGCCCGCGCCCGACTGGACTGCGGCGCGCACCCCCTCCGGCGAGCCTGCGGGGGCCAGAAGCTCTATCCGGTTCATTTGCGTCGGTTTCCGGGATGGTTCGCGCTGTTGCGGCTCACCTGCTGCCGCAGCGCGGTGTTTTCTGCTTCCAGCGCGCGGCACTTGGCCTCGGCCGCTTCCGCCGCGGTCTTGGCCTTGATATATTCATCCGCGAGGTTGACGGTCGCCAGCGCAAGCGCGCGTGTGGACGCGAACGACGCCGAGCCGCCGCACTCCGCGATGGTCTGCTGCGCCAGTTCCGCGACCTCGTTCATATATTCCACGGTTTCGTTGGCCAGCATGGTATAATGCTGCCCCGCGATCTGGATGGTCACGCGGTTTGCCATGACTGATCCCTTCCTTTCGCAAAATCGTTCAAAAGGCATAATTTGATAAAATATAGTATACCACAACAATTGACCTTTTGGAACAAAAAATATGCGCAAAGATAGCCGTCCGGCGGGTATATTTTTCTACGAACCGGTTTTTCCGGCAATTTGTAAAAGATTTTTGTTTGCCTTGTGTGAAGCCGCCCGCTGTGCTACAATAAACATGTATATAATAGGAAGCCAGCGGCGCGGCCCTGTCCGCCCTGCCGGAAACCGGAGGTCTTTTATGCTTAATATCAACGAGGTCCGGCGCATCGTCGTCAAGGTCGGCACCTCGACGCTGACATATGAAAACGGTAAGCTCAACATCCGCCGCATCGAGCGGCTCGTCCGCACCATCAGCGACCTGCAGAACCAGGGGTTTGAAATGGTGCTTGTGTCGTCCGGCGCGGTCGGCGTCGGCGCCGCCAAGCTCGGCTTGAGCGAGCGCCCCACCGAGCTGGCCATGAAGCAGGCCGCCGCTGCGGTCGGCCAGTGCGAGCTGATGCACATTTACGACAAAATGTTCCTGGAATACGGCATCAACGTGGCTCAGATCCTGCTCACGCGCGAAAACATTGTGGACGACGACCAGCGTGAAAACATCCACAACACCTTTACCGCCCTCATGCGCACCGGCGTGGTGCCGATCGTCAACGAGAACGACACGGTCGCCACAGCCGAGCTGAAGCATATTGAAAACTTTGGCGACAACGACACGCTTTCCGCGGTCGTCGCGCGCATGTGCGAGGCCGACCTGCTCGTTATTTTTTCGGATATCGACGGGCTGTATGATTCCGACCCGCGCAAAAACCCGCAGGCCAAGCTGATCCGTCACGTTTCCAGGATCGACGCGAAAATACGCCGCATGGCGGGCGGCGCCGGCTCGGCGCACGGCACGGGCGGCATGGCCACCAAGATCACCGCCGCCGAACTGTGCATGGACGCGGGCATCCCCATGCTGGTCGCCAACGGGGATAAGCAGGGTATATTATACGATATCGTCGACGGTAAGCCGGTCGGCACGCTTTTCGCACGGGAGGTTGCAGGACTATGACCAAGACACGCATCCGGTATCTGATCGCTTCTCTGATCGGCATCGCGGTCGGTTCGTTTTTCGGCCTGCAGGCCTATCTGCACGGCTGGCCGTGCTGACGCGGGGCCGCCGGCGCCCCCTCTTTCCCCTGAGCACCCCCAGCGGATATAACGAGGGAGGAAGCCCGTTATGACAAAGAAAAAATCACGCCTCATCGCGCTGGTTATGCTGATAGCTGCCGCCGCGTTTTTCATCTATGCGCTGCACCATCCCGAAGCCTCTTTCCCTTGGAGCAACGCCGTTACCTACATCCTGTACGGCCTATACTTGATCGTGATGCTTGTTATGGCGGCCGCCCCTTTCAAAAAGAAATAAAACGATAAAACGAGGTGTAACCCATGCGACAACTGATGGACATTGCCGCGGACGCGCGCCGCGCCAAATACGCGGTCGCCAGACTCGGCACAAACGATAAAAACCGCGGCCTGCTCGCCATAGCGGACGCGCTGCTTGCGAATACCCGCGAAATCATCGACGCCAACCGCATCGATATCGAAAACGGCCGCGCAAACGGCCTCGTGGAAGGGCTGATCGACCGCCTGATGCTGGACGAAAAACGCATCGCCGGCATCGCGGAGGGCTGCCGCCAGGTCGCAGCCCTGCCCGACCCCATCGGCGAGGTGCTGTGGATGCGCAAAACGCCGAACGGCCTAAACATCGGGCAGAAGCGCGTACCTATGGGCGTGATCGGCATTATTTACGAGGCGCGCCCCAATGTCACGGTGGACGCGGCCGCGCTGTGCTTCAAGGCCGGCTCGGCGTGCATCCTACGCGGCGGCAAGGAAGCATTCCACTCCTCCATGTGCCTGACCCGTCTCATGCGTGCGGCGCTTGCCGGCGAGGGCCTGCCGGAGGGCGCCATCAACCTGGTCGAGGACACCTCGCGCGACAGCGCCACGCAGATGATGAAGCTGAACGGCTGGCTCGACGTGCTTATCCCGCGCGGCGGGGCGGGCCTGATCCAGTCGGTCGTCCGGAACGCGACCGTTCCAGTCATTGAGACCGGAACCGGCAACTGCCACGTGTATGTGGATGCGTCCGCCGACCTGGAGATGGCGCAGCGCATCCTGGTCAACGCCAAATGCCAGCGCCCGAGCGTATGCAATGCGGCCGAAAGCCTGCTCGTCCACAAGGACGCGGCGGCGCGGTTCCTGCCCATGGCGGCGGCCGGCCTCGCGCCGAGCGGCGTCTCCATCCATGGCTGCCCCCGCACCAGGGAGCTTCTGGGCGACGCCGTCTTCCCCGCCACAGAGGAGGACTACGGGCGCGAATATCTGGGATATGAGATCTCCTGCAAGGTCGTTGATTCGCTCGACGAGGCGATCGCACATATCAACCGCTACAACACCGGTCACTCGGAGTGCATCGTCACCCGCGACTACGAGGCTTCCCAGCGTTTTCTGGATGAGGTCGACGCGGCGGCGGTCTATGTCAACGCCTCCACCCGTTTTACCGATGGGTTTGAGTTCGGCTTCGGTGCAGAGATCGGCATTTCCACGCAAAAGCTGCACGCGCGCGGCCCCATGGGGCTGACCGCGCTGACCACCACCAAATTTATCATTTATGGAAACGGACAGATACGGTAATGGAAAAGGAATACAAATGGCGGGCGGACGAATGGGTATTGGGACAGGCGCTGCTCTGGGCCTCCTCCCGTATCGGCAGCCAAAGCCGCACCATCCATATGAAATCGCAGTATTTCGATACGGCGGACGGTCTGCTGCGCCGCAACGACGCTGCACTCCGTCTGCGCCGCGAAAACGACCGCAGCGTATGCTGCATGAAGCGGCGCAACACCAGCACTCCCGCCGGCATGCGCGCGCATGAGGAATACGAGTGCGACGCGCAGACGGTCGCGGAGGGACTCTCCGCGCTGCCCGACAAAGGCGCGCCGCGCGCGCTGTGCGAGCAGGCACTCGCCGCGCGCCTGGAAACGATCTGCACGGTCGACTTCCGGCGCTGCGCCATCCTGCTCCAGCAGGAGGACACGGTCTGCGAGCTTGCGCTGGACGAGGGCATGCTGCACCATAACGGGCGCTCCGCCCCCCTGTGCGAGATCGAGCTGGAATGGATCGCGGGCAGCGAGGAGGTTTTCCATGCGCTTGCCGCCGACCTTGCCGATTACCTCTCCCTGACGCCGGAGCCAGAAAGCAAGCTCGCGCGGGCCATGAAGCTGTGAACCGGCCTATCCGTCATTCATAACAATCCTTCCCCTGTTTTTGCGGCCCACTTTTATCTATATTGTCTATTTTTTGTGAAAACCGCAATTTCCCACCCTCATTCTTGCAAAAAAAAGCGAATCCATGTATAATAAAACATGAATTTTGGGAGGGTAATTATACATGAATATTGACAGCATCATCACACTCGTCGCGTTTGGCGTGTATCTGATCTTTATGATCTGCATCGGCATGTACTTTATGGGGAAAAACCGCACGACCAGCGAATATTTCCTCGGTGGCCGAAAGCTTGGCTCCTGGGTCACCTCGATGAGCGCGCAGGCCTCCGACATGTCGGGCTGGCTGCTGATGGGCCTGCCAGGGGCGGCCTATCTGTCCGGCATTTCGGCCGGCTGGATCGCCATCGGCCTTGCTATCGGCACCTATCTCAACTGGCTGCTTGTCGCCAAGCCGCTGCGCCAGTACACCAAGGTGGCGGACGACGCGATCACGCTGCCGCAGTTCTTCAAGAACCGTTTTAAGGATGAAAGCGGCATGATCTCGGTGATCGCCGCAATATTCATCCTGGTGTTTTTCCTGTTTTATACCGCTTCAGGCTTTGTCTCCTGCGCCAAGCTTTTTTCATCTGTATTCGGTATGCCCTATCTGGTGTCACTGCTGATCGGCGCGGTCGTCGTTATTTCGTACACCTTTGCCGGCGGCTTTTTCGCCGTGTGCTGGACCGACTTTTTCCAAGGCCTGCTGATGTTCTTCTGCGTCATCGCGGTACCCTCGATTGCCATCGGCTCGCTGGGCGGGCCGGCCGACTTTTTTGCGCAGGTCGATTCGTTTAACCCGAATTTCCTGAACCTGTTCGTGGATGGCGCGACCAATACGCCTTACACGGCCATCGGCATCATTTCGTTGATCGCGTGGGGGCTGGGCTACTTCGGCCAGCCGCATATTCTGATCCGCTTCATGGGTATCGAGTCCCCGAAAGCGATCAAAAAGTCCCGCCGCATCGCGACCGTCTGGGTTCTGATCTCGCTGACCGCCGCCGTACTGATCGGCGTTTCCGGCCGCATGTTCCTGGGCGACGGCCTGCTCGTCACCGCGGGCAATGAGGAGACCATCTACATCAACATGGTCACCCGCATCTTCCCCGTGTTCATCGCGGGCATCTTCCTGTCCGCCATTCTTGCGGCGATCATGTCCACCGCGGATAGCCAGCTCCTTGTTACCGCGTCTGCCATCACCGAGGACTTTTACCACAACAAAATACGCCCCAACGCCTCTGCCAAGGAGCTGATGTGGGTCTCCCGCGGCTGCGTTATGGTAGTCGCATTGATTGCCGTGCTGATCGCGACCAACCAGAACAGCACGGTACTCGGTCTGGTCGAATACGCGTGGGCCGGCTTTGGCTCGGCGTTCGGCCCGCTCGTGCTCTGCTCCCTGTTCTGGCGGCGCGCCAACAAATACGGCGCGTATGCGGGTATCATCGTCGGCGGCCTGGTCGACCTGTTCTGGGCGCAGATGTCCGGTGGCATTTTCGAACTGTACGAGATCGTACCCGGCTTTGTCTGCGGCCTGCTCGCCATCATCATCGTCAGCCTGGCGACGCCCGCCCCGTCCAAAGAGATCACGGACAAATTCGATTCCTACCGCACCTGTGAAGAATAATGAAGCGAATCCTCCGGCGCATTCTGTTTATTGGCGCGGCACTTGTGCTGGCGCTTGACGCCTGGCTTTACCTGCCCGGTTTTTTATCCGGCCCGCAGGAACTCACCGGCGAGACCGAAGTCCATTTTATCGACGTTGGCCAGGGAGATTCCATCCTGCTCCTGTCGGGTGGCCAGGCCGTGCTGGTGGACGCTGGCACAGCGGAAAGCGGCGATACCATCGTCCGCTATTTAGAGGAGCTTGGCGTGCAGGAGCTGTACGCCGTGGTCGCCACCCATCCGCACGCCGACCATATCGGCGGCATGGCGCGGGTGATCGAGGCATTCCCAATCGGACATTTCTTTATGGGACGGGAGACTGCCAACACCGCCACCTACGGCAGCATGCTCGACGCGCTGGAGGCGCGCGGCCTCCGTCCGACCGTCCCGCAACAGGGCGACGTCCTGCCGTTTGATTCCGGTGCGTCGCTCACGTTCCTCGGGCCGGACGACGATGTATCGGACAGCGACCTGAACAACCGCTCCCTGGTCACGCTGTTCCAGGCGGGTGGCCGCAGCGTTCTCCTGATGGGAGACGCCGAGGCCGCGGCGGAACGCTCCCTGTTGAACCATTATCCACTTTTGTCGTGCGAGATCCTCAAGGTTGGGCATCACGGTGCAAACACTTCCTCCTCCGAGGAATTCCTGTGCGCGGTGCGGCCCTCGACCGCGGTGATTTCGTGCGGCGTGAACAACGATTACGGCCATCCCAGCCCGCAAACGCTGGAAAACCTGTCCCTCGCGGGTGTTGGCGACGTCCGCATCACAGCGGAAAGCGGCACGGTCGTCCTCCCGCTCGACCCACTACCATCAAGCAAGGAGAATGCTGCATGAAACAGACCGGTATCGTCGACCGCTTTGAAGGCGATTTCGTTGTCGTGGAAATCAACGACAAAATGGTCAATTTCCCCCGCGCAGAAACGCCTGCCATGCTCGCAGAAGGCATGGTCGTTATCGTGCAGGACGGCCGCATCATCGGCGTCGACCAGATCGAAACCCAGCGCATCGAGGACGATATGCGCCGCCGCTTCGAGCGCATCCTCGGCAAACAGACCGACGAATAACCCCAGAAACAAAGGAAAGGCGAAAACCAATGGAAAAGAAACCCTTTTTGACCCTTGAGCAGGTGCAGGAGATCGTAAGGACCCATCCCACCCCGTTCCACATCTACGATGAAAAGGCCATCCGCGAGAATGCCCGCAAGGTCAAGGCCGCGTTCGCATGGAACCCTGGCTTCAAGGAATATTTTGCCGTTAAGGCGACCCCGAACCCCCGTCTGGTCCAGCTCCTTCATGAAGAAGGCTTCGGCTGCGACTGCTCCAGCTATACCGAGCTGCAGCTGAGCCGCGCCTGCGGCATCACCGGCCACGATATCATGTTTTCCTCCAATGTGACGCCGGACGAGGATTTCAAGCTCGCCAGCGACTTGGACGCGATCATCAACTTTGACGATATCACCCACTTGGACTATTACGATAAGGTCGGCCAGTGGAAGGAAACCATGTCCTGCCGCTTCAATCCGGGCGGCGATTTTGTACTTGAAAACGAGATCATGGATACGCCGCAGGAGGCCAAGTACGGAATGACCCGCGAACAGCTGATCGAGGCGTTCAAGTATATGAAGGCCAAGGGCGTCAAGCATTTCGGCATCCATGCGTTCCTGGCCTCCAACACGGTGGCAAACGAATACTATCCCGCGCTGGCCCGCATCCTGTTCAAGCTGGCGGTCGAGGTCCGCAAGGAAACCGGCGTGCATATCGCGTTCATCAACCTGTCCGGCGGCGTGGGTATCCCCTACAAGCCGTGGCAGGAGCCGAACGATATCATGGCCATCGGCGAGGGCGTGCGCCGCGCTTATGAAGAGGTGCTCGCACCGGCGGGTATGGACGACATCGCGATCTATACCGAGATGGGCCGCTTTATTCTCGGACCTTACGGCGCGCTGGTCGCCCGCTGCATCCACCACAAGCACACCTACAAGGAATATGCCGGTCTTGACGCCTGCGCGGCCAATCTGATGCGTCCGGCGATGTACGGCGCCTACCATCACATCACCATCCTTGGCAAGGAGGACGCGCTGCACGACCGCACCTATGATGTGACCGGCGGCCTGTGCGAGAACAATGACAAGTTCGCCATCGACCGCAACCTGCCCCGTATCGATATCGGCGATTATGTGTATATCCACGATACGGGCGCCCACGGCTTCTCGATGGGCTATAACTACAACGGCAAGCTGCGCTCCGCCGAGCTGCTGTTGCGCGAGGATGGCTCGGTTGAGCTGATCCGCCGTGCGGAAACGCCAAGGGATTATTTCGCAACACTGGACTTCACCGGCCTGTTCGACGATATTCGGTAACAACAGCATATAAAAAGGGAGTGCGTGATACGCACTCCCTTTTTATATCCCCTTATCCGCGAGCAGCAGTACGACCGCCAGCGCCAGAAACAGGATAATCAGCGTCCGCAGCAGCCGAAGCAGCTTTGTCCGTTTCCCATCCTCGCGCAACCAGGCCTCGTCGGGCTGAGCAGGCTCCGCGATCGTTTCCGTCCCATCCGGTATATGGTCGATCAGCGGCACATGACAGGTATTGCACACGCTGAAGCCCTCGCGGAACTCCGCTTTACACTTCGGACACCACGGCATAGGCACTCTCCCCTTTACATACGGTTGGAAACCAAATACAGCAGCAGCAGCGCCACCGCGATCACGCCTGCCACCACGGGCAGCAGCTTGAACGAAGCGTTATCCTCCATAGGCTGCTCCGGCACCTGCATCGCCTGCTCCTCGGCCAGACGGGCCAGCTCTTCCTCATCAACCGGTGCCTCCGCAAAGCTGTGGTTCATTTCGTCGATCAACGCACGCGCGCGGGCGGTCTGGCTCGCATCGACTACAATCTCTACCCCGAAGCGCGCGTCCGCGCCGCTGTAAGCCTGTATCTGACGGAACGCCGCCGGCCGGTGGAGTACAACAATATCATTTTCGCGCAGCATGTCGCAGACCATTTCCGCTTCCAACCGGTTTTTGGCGGTGTAAACCGCGATTGGTTTCTCCATGCCGTCCGGCAGGACGAATTCCTCCGGCTTCTTATTTTCCTCATTTTCCTCGGGCAGCGTATCCACCAGCGGCACCCGGCAGGTACTGCACTCCGTAAACCCCTCTCTGTATTCCGCTTTACATTTGGGACACCAAGGCATATCATATCCCTCCTTTTCCTTTATTGTAACACAGACCGCTCACTCTTTCCATATGAAAATCGGCAGCGGCGGGTCGTTCCGTCGGTTGAGCCAATCGCATGCCAGAACAGTGAACAATCGGTCATTTATCGACTTTAAGTGCGATAAAATCGCATTTTTCTCCTCATATCCGTTTTCTTTCCCATAATACAGCGCAAGCGCCATCACGCCGCCCTGCCGCAGCAGCGTCAGCCCCGCGTCGATCGCCGGAAGCGAGGAAGCGGCTGTGGTGAATATTTTGGCATCTCCGCCCGGCAGCCGGCCAAAGTTGAACACAATGCAGTCCACCGTCCCCGGCGCCGCATAGCGCGCCATATGCGCGTGACTGTCCTGCACGACCTCAGCGGTCAAGCCTTGCTCCGCCAGCAGCGCGCGCGTCTGCTCGACCGCAGCCTCCTGGATATCAAACGCGATCACCTGCCCGTTTTTTCCCGCAAGACGGCAAAGGAGCGCGGTGTCGCGCCCCTTGCCCGCCGTGGCATCGATACAGACCGCGCCCGGCTTCACCTGCCGCCGCAGAAAATCATGCACCACGTCCAATGTATTCATACTCTTATCCCTCCGCGATCCAACGCCCCGTTCTCATGAGCTATTGTACCACAGCGGAGTGAATTTGCAAACGCCTTACCGGTCCAGTATCTCGCCCGTGGTCGATACCACGGCCACCTGCCACGGCATAAACTTGCCGCTGTTTTGCAGGGCTGTGCGCACCGCATGCTCGATACCGCCACAGCACGGCACCTCCATGCGCACCACCGTAACACTTTTGATATCGTTCTGCCGGATGATCTCGGTCAGCTTTTCACTGTAATCGCCCTCGTCCAGTTTGGGGCAGCCAATCAGCGTGATTTTGTTCCGGATAAAGTCCTGATGGAAATTTGCATATGCGTAGGCGGTGCAGTCCGCCGCTACCAGCAGGTGCGCATCCTGGAAATACGGCGCGTTGACGGGCGCCAGCTTGATCTGCACCGGCCACTGGCGGAGCTGGGAAATCTTCGGAACCGCGCCGTCTGCCTGCGGTGCGGCGGGACGGTCGATTGCGCGCGCATGGCTACCCGGGCAGCCGCAGGCAAGCGGCTGTTGCGCCTCAGCTTTCGCGCGCAGGTTCTCCTGCACCGCCGCTTCGTCATAGGCAGCGGCCTCTCGCTCGACAAATGTGATCGCTCCTGTCGGACAGACTGGTAGGCAGTTGCCCAGGCCGTCGCAATAATCGTCCCGCAGCAGCTTCGCCTTTCCGTTTACCATGCCGATCGCCCCCTCGTGGCAGGCATTGGCGCACAAGCCGCAGCCGTTACATTTTTTTTCATTGATTTCAATAATTTTCCGTATCATATCCGTTTCCTCCTGATAGGTAACCTGTTCCGCGTCCGGACAAACCGGCGCATACTTGACTTTATGCTCCTATCTTACTATACTGGTAGCACACCGTATGTTGTTGTAACAACAAAACAGGAGGAAATATGGAAGCATCCGTATTAATGCACTGCCGCCTGTTCCAGGGTCTGCCGGAAGCAAAGCTTCCGCCGCTGCTGGAACAGCTGCACAGCTACCGCCGCTCCTACGAAAAAGGTCATCCGGTCTATCGGGTCGGGGATACGGCCCACGCGCTCTGCGTCCTGCTGTCCGGCGGCGTGACTATTGAGCGCGACGACGCCTGGGGCAACAAAACAATTCTGGACCATATCGGTCCGGGCGCCGTGTTTGCGGAAACCTACGCCTGCGTCCCCGGCACGCCTATGATGGTCAGCGCGGTCGCCGCCGAACCGTCCGAAGTTTTGTTCCTGCCCATGGATCACCTGCTCGCGCCCGCCGGTCGGGAGGACAGCGGGCGCGACGTCCTGCTCCGCAACCTGCTCGATGTGACAGCGCGGAAAAACCTGACCCTGACGCGCAAAATCTTCCACACAACGCCGAAATCCCTGCGCGGCAGGCTGTTGTCCTATCTGTCCGCGCAGGCCGTGCAGAACGGCTGCGATACGTTCGATATCCCGTTCGACCGCCAGCAGCTTGCCGATTATCTCGGCGCGGACCGCAGCGCCCTGTCGAACGAGCTGAGCAAAATGCAGCGGGACGGGCTGCTCTCCTTCCGTAAAAACCATTTTGTCCTACACCGAAAATAAAAAGCGGCTGTCCGGTTCGGACAGCCGCTTTCCATTTGGAAAAGAGATCGTTATGCAAAAAATTTCATGATATTCGCGGTCAGAATACCGCCGCCCGTTCCGATGACATAGCCCATCAGCGCCATCAGAACGCCGACCGGCACCAGCGCGCCGGAATACGAGCCGGCCAGGATGGGCGCGGAGGCCGTGCCGCCGATATTGGCCAGCGAAGCAACGCCGCAGGTGAACATATCCAGCTTGAAGATTTTTGCCAAGGCAACCAGAATAATCCCATGTATTCCGAGAATCATAAAGCCGGAAATGATCCATACCGGCGCTTCCGTCAGCTCCAGCAGGCTTGCGCGGGACGCCAGCAGCGCGATGACCATGTACAGCAGTACATTGGACAACTCGGCCGCACCCGCGATCTTGCCGATCGGTGTAACCGCCGCAACCAGCGCAACCACCGTGACCACCAGCACCGTCCAGGTCGCCTTATCCAGCCAAGGTGCGACGCCGTTGATTGCTGCGCCAATGTTCTGCCCAATTGCGGAAACCAGCAGCGCGCCGCCGATCAGGAACAGCAGGCCGGCAAAGGTAATATGCTTATCCGCCTCTTTTTCTTCCGCTTCCAGGCGGGCGCAAACCTCGTCCAACGTTGCGGTGGAGGCTTTGGTCCATTTGTTGAACTGCGGTGCGAACGAGATCGCCCAAAGCAGGAACATGACCCAGATGGAATAATCGATCGAGTCGATCACCAGTGCATACGCAAGATCCGCTTCTCCGATATGCAGGGCCTCAGATACGGCGACAAGGTTGCCCGATCCGCCCATCCAGCTGCCGCACAGCGCGCCCAAGGGCTTCCACGCTTCCGAACCGAGCTGTCCATGCATGATCGCGTAGGTTAGAATAAAGCCGATCGAAATCGAGATACTCGCCGCGAAAAAGCCGCCCAGCATGCGGGGGCCGAGCTTGAGTATCTTGCGGATATCGCAGCGCAGCAGCATCAGCACCAGCATGGCGTACAGGATATTATTTTTCAGCGCGCCATATGCCGCCGAGGTCGCCTCCATATCCCACGCCCCTGCGGTACACAGCAGCATCGTCAGCAAATACAGCAGCACGACCGGCGGGATAAACTTGAAAAACTTCCATTTGGTCAGCTTTTCCGCACCCACCAGCACTGCAGCCAGAAATGCCAGCACCGCAAAGTAAGTAAAACCGTTTGTTATCATAGGTTTCCTCCCTCATTTCTTTTTCATTCTCTTTTCCCACCTGCGCCGGCTCCGCACGCCTTGACAGATGACAGTAATAGTATACCGTATCCCGCGGCTTTTTGCAAGATAATTACAAGCAAACTGCACAGATGGGTTTGCAAATTCCCGTTTTATCCTGTACAATATGATATAGAACCGTTAATAAGCCGTTAATAACCAAAGGAGGAATATAAATATGGACTTTAAGCCCTATATCCGCGCGCATGCGGACGAGCTGCTGCAAAGCCTGGCCGCCCTCATCCGCATCCCCAGCGTCGAGGGAACGCCCGAGGCGGGCGCACCCTACGGCCGAGAGGTCGCGCGCTGCCTGCACGAAACGCTCGCGCTGTGCGAGCGCCTGGGCTTCCCCACCGTGAATATGGACGACCGCGTCGGCTGGTGCGAATACGGCAAGGGCGAGGAAATGATCGCCGTGCTCGGCCATTTGGACGTTGTGCCTGCCGGCGACGGATGGAACGCCGCCGCGCCGTTCTCCGGCGAGGTCAAAGACGGGCGCATCTACGGCCGCGGCACGATGGACGACAAGGGGCCGACCGTGGCCGCGCTGTACGCACTGGCAGCGCTCAAGGACGCGGGCTTCATCCCCTCCCGCCGCATCCGCATTCTGTTCGGCACGAACGAGGAGACCGGCTGCGACGATATGGCGTGGTATCTGGCACATGGCGGCGAAACGCCGGTCATGGGCTTCACACCGGACGGCGAGTACCCGATCATCAACGGGGAAAAGGGAATCATGAACTGCGTCTACTCCCGCAGGCTGGAGCAGACCGGCCCCTGCCGCCTGCTCCGGTTCGAGGGCGGCACAGCCGCCAACGTCTCCCCTGCCTATGCGATGGCCGAGCTGGCCTGTCCGGCCGACGCGGCAGCGCGCATCCAGGCCAGCAAGGTCACGGTGACGCCGATCGAGGGCGGCATCCGCGTAGAGGCGCAGGGCGTATCCGTACACGGCTCCACGCCCGAGCAGGGCGAGAACGCCATCGGCCGCCTTGCGCTAGCGCTTACCCAGCTCCCACTCGAGGGCGAGCTGGCCGACTGCATGGCGTTCCTGGCCGGACGTATCGGCATGGAAACGCACGGCGAATCCCTCGGCCTTGCCATGCGCGACGACCTTTCGGGCGACTTGACAGTCAACCTCGGCGTGGCGGCCTTTGCGGAGGAAACGCTGTCGCTCACGCTTTCCGTGCGTTATCCGGTCACCAAAACCTATGACGGCGCGCATCCCCGCATGGAGCGCGCCTTCGCGCTCGGCGGCTTCCACGAGACAAAAATGAAGCACAAGGCCGCGATCTATATGCCGCCGGAAAGCGAGCTGATCCGCAAGCTGTCCCAGGTGTACGAGGAGCAGACCGGTGAAAAGGCGGTCCTGAAATCCATCGGCGGCGGCACCTACGCCAAATCCATCCCCAATCTGGTCGCGTTCGGCCCGATCTTCCCCGGCGACGAGATACGCGAGCACAAGCCGGATGAATATATGGAGGTCGAGCGCCTCATCCAGAACGCGGAGATCATCGCGGCGGCAATGTACGAGCTAGCCCGCTGACCCGCCCACACACGACTATGTCAAAAGGAGCTGAACCAGTATGAAGATTACCAATATCCGCCTGGGGCGCATTTCCGTCCCGCTGCGCGTGCCGTTCAAGACTGCGGTGCGCTCGGTCTCCTCCGTCGAGGACGTGATCGTTGAGATACACACGGACACCGGTGCGGTCGGTTACGGTGAGGCGCCCCCGACCGGCGCGGTCACGGGCGATACCGCGGGCGCGATCATCGGCGCGGTCCGCGACCATATCGCCCCCACCCTGCTCGGCCGCGAGGTGGACGATTTTGAAAACCTGATGCTCGCCCTGCAGGGCTGCATCCTGAAAAACACAAGCGCCAAGGCCGCGGTCGATATGGCGCTCTGGGACCTGTACGGCCAGCTTTACCACATACCAGTATACAAGATGCTCGGCGGCAGCCGCAGCCAAATCGTGACCGATATCACCATCAGCGTCAACGATCCGGAGGAAATGGCGCGCGACGCGCGCAACGCCGTTGACCGCGGGTACGACTGCCTCAAGTGCAAGGTCGGCAAGGACGCGCCGCTCGACCTGCGCCGCTTGCAGGCCATCCGCGCCGAGGTCGGCCAAGGTGTCAAGCTCCGCATCGACGCCAACCAGGGCTGGAAGCCCAAGGAGGCCGTGCGCATCCTCGGCCAGATGGAGGACGCCGGTCTGGATATTGAATTTGTCGAACAGCCGGTCGCGCAGCACGACCTGACCGGCCTGAAGTATGTGACCGACAACGTTTCCATTCCGGTCATGGCGGACGAAAGCGTGCAGGGGCCGGCCGACGCGCTGACCATCATGCAGATGCGCGCGGCCGACCTGGTCAACATCAAACTGATGAAAGCCGGCGGCCTGTACAACGCGCTCAAGATCGCGTCCGCGGCCGAGGTATACGGCATGGAGTGCATGCTCGGCTGTATGCTGGAGGCCAAGGTCAGCGTCAACGCGGCCATCCATCTGGCCTGTGCCAGGCAGGTGATCACCAAAATCGACCTGGACGGTCCGGTGCTTTGCACCGAGGACCCCATCCTTGGCGGCGCGGTGTTCCACGAAAAGGACATCACGGTTTCCGACGAGCCGGGGCTGGGCATCAAGGGGATTGAAAAAATCACCTATCTGGACTGATTACATAAGCCCGCGGCACCGGAAGCCGCTGACAAAAAGCCCTCAGTCGGATGACTGAGGGCTTTCTTTATATTCCATCAAATCTCCTGGTTGACAATCCAGCAACTTACAGAGCTTTTCTATTGTTCGCGCATCGATACCGCCTGTCCCATTCTTCAATTTGCTCAAGATAGACGGACTAATACCATTTTTTCGGAGGTAATATTCTGTTTTTCCCCGCTGCTTGATCGTAGCGAACAGCTTATTATAACAAATTGGCAAACACTCACCACCTTTTTTATCATTATAGCACCACACATAAAATTGCACAATATATGTTCATTTTTTAGTACATATTTGCCATTGCCATATTGTACTATTTTTAGTACAATACAAGGTGAGGTGAATAACAAATGTACAATTATCTACATGGGCAGTATGAACTTTGGCTGGAATCTCCGCTTTACAAACGCCTCCAAAATGAAATCGAAGCCGAGTCCAGCGCGTTCTACAAACTGCTCGACCAGCAGCCGGACGCTTTCGAGCTGGAAACGCTCGCCAACGACTATGTCGGCGAGGCAATGCGCGCCGCGTTCCTCTGCGGGCTGTGCTGGTGGAGCGTGCATCAGCAGGCGGTGCGGCAACAGACTATGCACACCCCAACCTGAAAAAAAACGGCGGAAATCCTGCATTTCCGCCGTTTTTTCTACTTCATTCCCCATAAATGCCCGCTCGGTCATTTATAACCAGCGTGCGCAGCAGGTCCTCGGACAGGTTCAGGCCCTTGCCGTCCCCCTCGCCCTTGAGCCAGCCGTTGCGCACCAGCTTTTCCACCGTCGCGCGCCCCCAGTCAGGCACCGCGTCCATTGTCCCGTAAACCGTTCTGCTCTGCTCGATCAGCCGCTTTACCTCGTCTGCCGTCATATCATCCACCTCCCCTGTCAATCCGGTTTTGAATGCGTTCCATGCCGCCGCGCTCTCTACATACGGCGCGGGGCAGGTCTTGTGCGTCACATCGTAATGGCGCACCACATGATCGGCCCCGATGCCGTATTTCTCCATCAGCATGCGCGCCAGCGCCTCCGCGTTTTCGATTGTGCCTTGCCGGAAGTAGTACTTCCCATCCTGCAGCCGGCTGCACATCTCAATGCCGATGCTGTTGGCATTGCGGCAGTAGGGATGGTAATAGGTCCCTTTCGTGCCACAGTGCCAGGCAATATCATGGTCGGCAACGCTCTGCCAGACCTCGTTTTCGTCCACAAAATAGTGGGCCGAGGTCGAGATATCCTCCCGCGCGAAATAATCGGCGTTGTTTTGCGCGGTATCCCCGTCGTTGGCCGTAAAATGGATCACCAGATATTGAATATCCCCCTTGCCGCGCGACGCGGGCAGATAGTTGCCGCCGTTCGCCTGCTTAAAATGTATCTCCATCACATTTCACCTCCTCCCTGCATAAACTCTAAAAAAAGCCGTACAGATTGACACAATTTGGTCAATCTGTTCTATGCTTATGCAAAAGGTTGTGCTATAATGTGGGGTAGACACGTTTGAGAGGAAGATTTTTCAATGGTATACAGTAACATCCTCGAGGCAGTCGGCCATACGCCCATGGTTCGCCTGAACCGTATGGTTCCGGCGGGCTGCGCGGAGGTGTTCGTCAAATTCGAGGGGCTTAATGTCGGCGGTTCGATCAAAACGCGGACCGCGCTCAATATGGTGGAGGATGCCGAGCGCCGCGGGCTGCTCCAGCCGGATACGGTCATCGTCGAGCCGACCAGCGGCAACCAGGGCATCGGCCTGGCGCTGTGCGGCGCGGTCAAGGGCTACGCGGTCAAAATCATCATGCCGGACTCCGTTTCAGAGGAGCGCCGCAAGCTGGTGCAACACTATGGCGCTGAAGTCATTCTGGTACATGACGCGGGCAATATCGGCGACTGTATTGCGGAATGCCAGCGAATTGCGAACGAAATGGCAAAAAATGACCCAAAGGTCTTTGTTCCTGGCCAATTTGACAACCCCGCTAATCCTGCGGTCCACCGGCATCATACCGCAACCGAGATCCTGGAACAGGTCAGCGCCCCGATCGATGGGTTCTGCTCCGGCTTCGGCACAGGCGGCACGATCAGCGGCATCGGCGAGGTGCTCAAGGCGCAGAACCCTCAGTTGGAAATCTGGGCGGTCGAGCCGGAGAACGCCGCCATCCTGTCGGGCGGTTCGATCGGCACCCACCTGCAAATGGGTATTGGCGACGGCATCATCCCCAGAAACCTGAACACCAAAATCTACGACCACCTCTACATCGTTACGGACGAGGAGGCGCTCCGCACCGCCAAGGACCTTGCGCGGCTCGAGGGGCTGATGTGCGGCATTTCGAGCGGTACAAACGTCGCGGCCGCCATCCAGCTTGCCAAAAAGCTCGGTACTGGCAAAACGGTCGTTACCGTCCTGCCGGATACCGCGGAGCGGTATTTCTCCACCCCGTTGTTCGCGGAAAACTGAAAAAACACCGCGGAATCAAAATTCCGCGGTGTTTCTTATTTCAGCCTGCGCTTTCGGAACGGATGCGCAGCATCTTATATCTTAATAGTTGTCCGCCTTGATCTCAAAGTAAGCCTGCGGATGTGCGCAAACCGGACATACCTCAGGCGCCTGCTTGCCAACAACGATGTGTCCGCAGTTCGAACACTGCCAGATGCAGTCGCCGTCGCGGGAGAATACCACCTTGTTCTCCACGTTGGAGAGCAGCTTGAGATAACGGGCCTCATGCTCCTTCTCGATCTCACCGACCTTTTCAAACAGGAACGCAATATCGTCGAAGCCTTCCTCGCGCGCTTCCTTGGCAAAGGTCGCGTACATGTCGGTCCACTCGTAGTTCTCACCCTCGGCCGCCGCTTTCAGGTTGGCCGCGGTATCGTCGATGCCGCCGTTGAGCAGCTTAAACCAGATCTTCGCATGCTCCTTCTCGTTATTCGCGGTTTCCTCAAAAATCTTCGCAATCTGGACGTAGCCGTCCTTCCGTGCCTTGGATGCAAAATAGGTGTATTTATTGCGCGCCATGGACTCGCCCGCAAAAGCGGTCTGGAGGTTTGCTTCCGTCTTGCTGCCCTTCAAGTTTGCCATAATAACATTTCTCCTCTCGTTTTTTACAGGATTTTTATTTGTGAACGGCGCTTCCGCCGCCAAAATAACACCGGTTACGCCTTGCCGCCGCATTTCGGGCAAAGACCCTCGAACAAAATATCGTACCGCTGCACCGAAACGCCAGACGCATCGTCGATGCGCTCGATCAGGTTATCGATATGTGGCATATACACATCGAACACCGCGCCGCAGCCGCTGCAGCGGACATGGTAATGCTCCTCGGTATTGAAATCAAAGCGGTCCGCCCCGTTTGGAACAGGAACACGGCGGATCTCTCCCTGATTGGCCAGCTGGTTCAAATTGCGGTATACTGTGGCCTTGCTGATCGACGGGTGCTCCGCCGCAACCGCCGCATATACAGTATCCGCCGTTGGATGGTCGTGCATGCGCAATACCGCCTGCAGGACAATCTGACGCTGTACAGTATTTCTGGTCTGCATAATGTCACCCTCTTTCTAATTAATATCTTATATCAATTGATATTTTACTCCTCTTTTCAACTCTTGTCAAGTATTCCCGAAAATAAAATAAAAAAACCGTTTTCCCATGTCGTACATGGAAAAACGGTTTCTCTTTTATGCCGCTGCCTGCCAGCAGGGGTACAGGCGCATCCATACCGCATCCGCCGTCATATGCTCCCGCCGCGTGCGGAACCGCAGCTCCGGACAAGCTCCGCCTGTGTAAAGCAGCTCCACGTCCGCGCCGCCCTTGAGCAGGCCCGCGAAACGGACTTCCGGCAGGCACGCGCCCATATAGCCGGCAATCCGAATCCGGACATCTTCACGGCCATGCGACAATTCCGCCAGCTTCTCCACCACAGTCCGGCAGGCATCCGGCTCCGGCAGCGCGACAAACGCGGTCCCACCGGCACGCGCCAGCAACCGGCAATCCGGCGCCTGCCCCTTTACCGCCTGCATGGCCATATGCGCAATCCGGCCGGTGTTGTCTTCCACCAGCACCGCGACAGACAGGCCTTCCAGCATGGCATACAGGGTCTGCTCGAGTATTCGCAGGGTCCGGTCGGTTTTCCGATGCGCCCGCAGCGCATATTCGCGCCCCTCCGCACAGTCGGACGTGCGCAGGAGGCTCCAGCCGCCCTTTATTTCGGTGCATACCGACTGACGGGCATCCTGCCCGTTTATCTGCATCTGCTTCATTGATTTCATCCTTTTGCCAAGTAAAATTACCAGATTTCTCATTTCTTGACAAATATTTTACCATGTTTTTTTGCTCGCCTGCAACAGTAATTAGATCTTTTTGTATAAACTGACATTCTGTTTTTATACAAAATTCATAATCTTTTTCTTTTTGTGTGTATATATGACAGGGAATAGCGGTCGCTCTTCCCCCTGCGCTGTGCAGTTTTCACGTTTTCCACTGGCAGCTTTGTATATTCCGCTCAAAGGCGGTATCACAGCACATACCAAAAAACCATCGCGTAGTGACACAGACTTCCCACGATCACGAACAGGTGGAACAGCTCATGGAAGCCGATCAGCGGTCCGAGATTTGGTTTCTTCGCCATATAAATAATACCGCCCACGGTATAGGATAGGCCGCCTGCTGCCAGCAAGGCGATCGCCGGCACGGGCATGGACAGCACCGCGCCAAAGTCAAAGGCAATCGCCCAGCCAAGCACCAGATACAGCGCCGTACCGATCAATCGCGGCGCATCGATCCAGAGCAGCTTGACCGCGATACCGGCCAGTGCGACCAGCCAGACCGCACCAAGGAACACATAGCAGCGCGGCGACGGCATATAGCGTAAGAGAATCGGGGTATAGCTTCCCGCGATCAGCACATAGATCATGCTGTGATCCAGCTTTTTCAGGCGCCGCACCACTGCTTCGCCCTTCTCGGAAAAGTGGTACACGCTGCTTGCGGAATACAGAGCGATCAAGGAAAGGCAGAAGATAACGGCCGCAGCAGCCAGCGAACCTGATACCGCACTGCCGAACAGCAACCGCACCAGTACGATCAGCAAACCAAGCCCGCTGAGCACCGCGCCCACAAAATGTGAATAACTGGAAAACGGCTCCCTGGCTTTCTGGAATACGCGGGGCATATTGTTTCCTCCTCAATTTAATATAGTTTATAAAACTATTTTATATCTTTTATGATACTACATTTTTCAAAAAATGCAAGCACTGTTTTGTAAACATTTTTCCCTTGCAAGCAAAAAATACACCTGCCTTTTCGAGCAGGTGTATTTCCCTTTTAAGCGGTTACAATGACCGTCTGCGATTCCTCGTCCCAATCGACTGCAAAACCGCACAGGTCGCCCAGACTACGCAGCTTATAATAGGTATACCCGTCAACATTATAAGCCGCGACCATGCTGGGTACGCTGTCCGCCACGGTCGGCTCTGTGATGGACTGAACCGTGCGGGTCTCGCCGGACAGGGGCGCGTTTTCCGTCCCCAGCGGCGTGTATGGCGTAAACGACTGCAGCTCCACGCGATTTTTCCCGCTGTTCCACTCTACGTTAAACGCGCTGCCCGTTCCCCCCAGCAGGACCGCAACGTCCCGCACGCGCACATAATTGTTGCCATTGATGTAGTAGGCCGGCAGCTTGGCCAGCTCCCCGTTGACCGATACCGCGGCCAGCGCCGGAACCGCCTGGTCGGTCTGCCGCAGCAGCGCGGACACCGGCCGGTCCATCGTGATCCCGTAACGCGAAAGACCCTGTAGGGTAACGGAAATCTCGGACAGACCAGGATTGGTCAGCGCGCTGACCTGTATCCCCGCCTGTGCCAGCAAGTCCGGCATCCAACTGTCATACGCGCCGAACGGGTAGGAAAAATAATTGACCTTTTCCTGGCCGGTATGCGTCAGGATCAACTGTACGCTGCTCGACAGGTCACCGCCCACCCGCGCGTTATACGCGCTGCGCGATTCTCCCTTAAGGCGCATCACCCCGTTGATGCCATCGGGCGCGTTGTTTCCGCCATACTGCGGGTTATGCAGGTTATAGGTATGCGAGCCGACCTCGACAGCGCCGCTGTCCACCATCTCCCGCAGCTCATCCCAGGTCATATTGTGCCGTGCGGAATCGGCGTCCCCTTCCTGCCGGATATTATGCGCAACAACCGCAATCGCGGCTTTCATACCGGTGTTCTGCAGCACCGGATAAGCATAATCATAGTTGGAGCGGTAGCCATCGTCGAAGGTTACCATCACCGCCTTGTCCGGCAGCTGCATTTTCCCTTCCCGAATATTGATCAGGTCCGCCGGCAGCAGCGGCGTATAGCCGAACTGCTGTAAAAATTCCATATCCAGCCGGAACCGTTCGTCCGTGACCGTCATGCTGTTGGTTTTGGACGGGTCGGTCGTCAAATCGTGATACATCAGCACCGGCAGTTTCGTGCCGGCCGCACCGCAGGTTCCGAAAGCGGAAAGCATCACCGCAAGGCAGGCCGCCAAAAGCCCATCCCTCAAAAACCGTTTCATCGCACTGGTTTGCCCCCTTTTATCGCAATCCCCCATGGTTTATTGTTTAAGTATAGCATATTTTTGTGCCGCTGTCCACCTGCCGGCCGTCTTGCGGCCGGTTCCGGTCTGTGGTATAATCACAGCAATACGCCGCAGGCCGTCCGGCGGCAGGCACATCGATTTCCCCAAAAGGAGGCTTCCGATCATGGACAACCGTTATCTGATCGATTTCTACAACCACTATGACGAGGACAGCCGGCTGCGGCTCCCGCACGGAACGGTTGAGTTTCTGACCACCATGCATTACATCGGGAAATACCTGTCCCCCGGCAGCCGCGTACTTGAAATCGGCGCGGGAACCGGCCGCTACTCCCACGCGCTCGCGCAGCAGGGCTACACCGTGGACGCGGTGGAGCTGGTCGAACACAACATCGAGGTGTTCCGCGCGCACACCCAGCCCCAGGAAAAGGTGCGCGTCGTTCAGGGCAACGCACTGGATCTGTCCGCCTTTCCGAACGGCACATACGATATCACGCTGCTGCTCGGGCCGCTGTACCACCTCTACACCAAGCGGGACAAGCAGCAGGCACTGCGGGAGGCGCTCCGCGTAACAAAGCCGGGCGGTATTGTTTTCGCCGCTTATGTCATCTCTGACGGCTGCCTGCTGGACGAAGGCTTCCACCGGGGCAATATCGATGTGCGCGCGTATATCCGCGACGGACTGCTCGATGCGGAAACCTTTGCCGCTACCTCGCAGCCAAAGGACCTGTTCGAGCTTGTTCGCAAGGAGGATATCGACAAACTGATGGCGGATTTCCCCGTGACCCGCCTGCATTATGTGGCGTCGGATGGCTGTGCCCTGTTCATGCGCGAGGCGGTCGACCAAATGGACGAAGCGGCCTTCGCACTGTATCTGAAATACCACTTCGCCACCTGCGAGCGGCCGGATCTGGCGGGCGTCACCAGCCATGCGCTCGATATTTTCCAAAAGTGAGCCGCCGGACAGATAGCCCGCACCCTTGCACCGGCCGAGGGAAAGGACTATAATATAAGGAAAGGAATGAGGTGAACGCATGTCCGAGCTTGATGCGCTGATCGACGAGGTTTTTTCCGATCAGGATATCCAGCCTGCCGATGTGCCGCGGCTTGATCTGTATATGGACCAGGTGTTGTCGCTGTTCGACGAGACGCTTTCGGCGGAAAAACGCGACCCAACTGACAAGTTGCTGACAAAAACCATGGTCCACAACTATGTCAAGGAGGGCTTGCTGGCGCCCGTGCGCGGCAAAAAATACACCCGCCAGCAAATCATGCAGCTGCTCTGCGTCTACCATCTCAAGCAGACGCTCAAGCTCAGCGACGTGAAGGCCCTGACCGGACGGGACGGCGTGGATTTTGAGGCCGGCTATACGCGGCTGCTCCAGAACAAGGAGCGCATCCGCGCGCTTATCCCGCCCCTGCTGCGCGAGTATCTGCCCGCCGACCCGCATGATCCGGACGAGCGTCTCGTGCTTTGCCTGACGCTGAGCGAAACCGCGATCTATCTGCGCCGCCTATGCGAGCGCCTGATCGATACCATACCGGAACAGAGTGGAGGAACTACCTGATGTCTATTGAAAAAGCAAAAAACCATTTGTCCCGCTTCGGTGCGGCGCAACGCGTGTTGGAATTCGACACCTCCTCCGCCACCGTCGAGCTGGCGGCACAAGCTGTCGGTTGCGAGCCGGCCCGCATTGCCAAAACGCTGTCGTTCCGCACGAACGGCGGCGTAATCCTGATTGTCACCGCAGGCGACGCTAAGGTGGATAATCCCAAATACAAGGCCCGCTTCGGCTGCAAGGCAAAAATGCTCGCCTTTGATGAGGTCGAGCCGGAAATCGGCCACGCGGTCGGCGGGGTCTGCCCGTTCGGCATCAACTCCGGCGTGACCGTTTTCCTGGATGAATCACTCCACCGGTTCGAAACGGTATTCCCCGCCTGCGGCTCCGCGAACTCTGCCATCGAGCTGACCATTCCGGAGCTGGAGCAGTTCTCCGGCTACAAGGCATGGGTGGACGTATGCAAGGGCTGGCGCGAGGCATAACCGTTTCCCTTGCGCAGTTCGGCGCCGGAACGGACAAGCGGCACAACCTGCACGCCATTCAATCGTTTGCGCAGGAAAGCTCGGATGCCGGCGCATCCATGCTGTTTTTGCCGGAATACAGCATGTTTTATGCAAAAACGAACAGGCGGTCGCTGAACATACAGGCCGCAGAGCCGCTGGACGGTCCGTTCGTGACCGCCTTGGCCGAGCTGGCGCGGCGGCATGGCCTGTGGCTTGCCGCCGGTGTATATGAGCGCACGGATGGCCTGCCGTACAACACCGTCGTTGTGCTGGATGCCCGCGGCACGTTGCGCGGCTGCCACCGCAAGCAAATGCTGTATGATGCGTTCGACTACCGCGAATCCGATGAATGTCGGGCGGGCGACTGTGCTTTTCCGACAGTAGATACCCCCGCCGGACGCCTTGGCATTATCACCTGCTTCGAGCTTCGTTTTCCCGCGCTGGCTGCCGCGCAACGGGCCGCAGGTGCGGAAGTTCTGTTCGTCCCCGCCGGCTGGGTCGCGGGGTCGAACAAGCTGCTGCACTGGCGCACCCTCCTGTGCGCCCGCGCGATTGAAAACCATATGACCGTACTCGGCGCCGATCAATACGCGCCGAACCGCTTCATTGGCCACAGCGCCGCGTTCGCGCCGGACGGCGCCGGACTCGGCGCGCTCGAATCGGGCTGTGGCCTGCTCAATATATCAATATGAATCGAGGAATCAACATGCAATTCGATCCCACGCTCTACGTTATTACGGACAGCAGCTACCACACGGAGGACAGCCTGTTGAGCGCGGTCAGTGAGGCCTGCGCCGGCGGCGCGACGCTCATTCAGCTTCGCGAAAAGGATACCGGCGGCCGCGATTACCTTGCGCTCGCGCGGCGGGTCAAGGAGGTCGCCGACCGCTTCCGGGTGCCGCTCATTATTGACGATCGGGTGGACGTCGCCCTCGCCTGCGGCGCGGCGGGCGTGCATGTCGGGGCGAGCGACCTGCCGGTTGCGGTCTGCCGCAGTCTGCTGGGGCCGGACCGGATCGTCGGCGCGACCGCGAAATCCGTCGAAGCCGCCAAGGCCGCTTATGCGGACGGCGCGGACTACCTCGGCACAGGCGCGATCTATCCCACCACGACCCACGTTGCCACCAGGCTGACGCCGGTTTCCACACTGAACGAGATCTGCCGCGCCGTTCCCATTCCGGTGGTCGCCATCGGCGGCCTGCAGGCAGATAATCTGGACGTTCTCGCGGACAGCCCGATCGCGGGTGTGGCGGTCGTGTCCGCCGTTATGAAAGCGGACGACCCGCGCGCCGCAGCGGCCGCAATCCGTCAAAGGGTGCTGTCCATGCGCGAAAAGCGCTGACGCCGCGCTCCCCCATGCAGCAGAATACGAAAGCCGCAGGTCCTCTCACGGAGCCTGCGGCTTTCTATATGGTGTATTCAGTTGTCTTTTTTATGCCGCTCCCGATACTGCGACAGGGAAAGCCCCTCATATTGCTGAAACAGCTTGTACAGCGCCCGCGATGAGGTGAAGCCGATCTTTTCCGCGATCTCCTCGATGGACAAATCGGTCGTACACAGGTAATTTTTTGCGTATGCAATGCGGAGCAGGTTGGTGTTTTTCATAAATGTTGTAGAGAACATCGCTTTATAGGCCCGATTGATGTGGCGCGGCGATACGTTAAGGGCTTCAGCCACGCTTTCCACCGAAATATTTTCCGGATAATGCGCATGGATATACATGGACACCTGCATCGCCAGGTTTTCATGACCGGAGAAATGCACGTCCCTGACCGGCGCTCTCATGATCTGCCGCAGCGTCAAAACGAAAAACTGATAGCACAGCATGACTGCCTGCGTATTCCAGCCGAGCCGGCGCTCCCTGATTTCCGCAAGGATGCGTTCGACGTTCTGCCGTGCGTCTGCATGTGCGTTGAGTATCTGAAAGCCTGTTCTATCGACCGGAAGCAGCGCCTGCCGGATATCCGCAAGCTCGGCTGTCCCATCCGGCCCGTTCATGGCAAGCCGCTCGCAGGGGACAATGTCAAAGATCAGCGCAAAGTACCGTTTGGGTACGTCAGGGTCGTAATACAGATGGTGCTTGATATCCTTGGAAAGGACGCACGCCTGCCCCTCCCTCAATTCCTGCACCGTACCGGCAATATTGATCCTTACATTCCCCTCCAGTACATAATAGATTTCATACATGGGATGGTTATGCGGGAATTCGGCGATCCAGCGGTCGAGCATTTCCGCATAATATACAACAAATTTATATCCGGAAAACGCAAGCTCCGCTATATTCTTCATATACTGCCGGTCATTCATATTTACAGCAGCGATCCTCCCTCATGGTACAGATGGCCTATCGCATCTGCCGCCTTATAAGCCCCAAGCACCTTCTCATAAGTGACCTCAAACGGCTGGTTGTGTATGAAGCCCTGCTCCAGCGCCGCTTTTGTCATGATATCGTACTCTTCGTCCGTCAGGTCGCTCAAATGCATATCATCAAAGGTGATGGGCAGGCCCACATCCCGACAGAAGCGGTAAACCTCGTCAAGCTGTTCATTGGATGCGCCCTGCATCACGAGCTGGCAGCAGGTGGAGAACGCCACGCCCTCGCCGTGGTAAACATATTCCTCTCGGTCCGGCAGCGCCAAGGTGCCGAAATAAAAGCTGTGATCCGAAGAAGAGCCGTTGTTTTCAAACCCCATGCCGCTCATCAGTATGTTCACTTCTATTATAGCATTATATGCGTCGCTCAGCGCCCTTTTTTCCGCGGCCAGCTTGGCCTGCCGGCCGTACCGGAACAGCATGTCGTAGGACAGCTTGGCGATCGCCAGCGCGCTGTGCGTACCCACGCCGCCGTGGTGATTATTAAAATAATTGTCCTGACACACTAGGCCGCCGACATAGGTGGAAAGCGCGTCGCCCATGCCAGAGACGAATTGGCGTACCGGCGCTTTCAGCAGGATCTCGGTATCCACCAGCACAAGGTCGGGGTTTTTGGGGGAGTTGATCGCCTCGGTCATCATGTGCGTCTGTTCGTCGTAAATGCAGGACGCCGCGCTGGTATAGGCGTCGGTCGCCGCAATTGTCGGAATGATGACCTCGTTGAGCAGCCCGCCCTTAAACGCCGCCGCCTTGACCGAATCCACCACCTTTCCACCGCCAATGCCAATCAGCGTCTGTGCGCCGAACGACTGCGCCGCGTCCATCAGCTTCTGGATATTGGACCAGCTGCATTCGCCGGAAAACTCATAAAAGGAGACTTCTTTTCCCGCGAGCGCGACGGATATGGTGTCCTTCAGGTCGCGCATCCGGTTTTTGCTGGCGACGACCAGAAATTTTGAACCCATCCAGTCCACATATTTGTTCAGGTCGTGAAGCACGCCGTAGCCCTGCACATACTTTCCGCAGCAGCCCATGACTTGTGTCATCATTTCAGTATTCCCTCGCTTTCCCTCTAAAACAGTCGTCCGGTCACAGGCGCAGCATCTCTTCCAGCTTTGCCGTGATGCCATCGCGGTCCATGCCGTAATAATGGTAGATGTCGTCCGTCGAGCCCAGCACAGCGAACTCATCCGGCATGCCGACACGGCGGAAATTGCCCTTGTAGCTGACCTCGCACAGAACCTCGGCCACCGCGCCGCCCAGACCGCCGTTGATCGAGTGGTCCTCTACGGTGACGATATTGCCGGTCTTCTGCGCCACACGCAGGATGGCGTCCTCGTCGAGCGGCTTGATGGTGTGCATATCCAGAACGCCGATGCTCGAGCCATGCTTTTCCTTCATCATTTTGGCCGCCATCAGGCACTCGTACAGGTTGGAGCCGCACGAGATGATGTAGGCATCCGTACCCTCCAGCGTCTCGATCGCCTTGCCAATGGTCAGCTCATAATCCTCGGCGTAGACGTTCGGCGAGCCTGCGCGGTCGATGCGGATAATCATGGGGCCTTCGTAATCCATCGACGCACGGATAAACTTGCAGCACTGCGCCGCATCAGCAGGAACGACGACCGTCAGGTTGGGGATAGCGCGGTAGAGCGCCAGGTCTGCGATATCGTTATGGGTCGGGCCGCCGCCCGCGGTCACGCCCGAATGGGTGCCGATGAGACGGACCTTCACGTCGTTATACGCAATGTCGGTATGGATCTGGTCGGCCGCGCGCAGGGGCAGGAACGGACCGAACACCTGAGAGAACACCGTGCAGCCGGACAGCGCCAGACCTGCCGACGCGCCGACCTGGTCGGGCTCGGCGATGCCAAAGTTGAAGCACCGCTCCGGAAACTCCTTGAGCAGCTTGCCCGCCGAGGAGGACGGCGCCACATTATCACTGAAGGTAAACACAAAATCCTTGCCCTCGCAGGCCATCTTGTAAAGCTCCTCGCCGTACGCCTCGCGGGCGTTGGAGAGCATCATATCAAAATCGTAAGTCGTTTTCGCTGCCATCGTTCATCACGCCTTTCTCATTTTTGCAACGTCCGCGAGCGCGGTCTTGAGATCCTCTTCACCGATGCCGCCGCCGTGCCACTTGTGGTTGCCTTCCATGAAGGAAACGCCCTTGCCCTTGACCGTGTTGGAGATAATGAACGTCGGCTTGGCGCGCTTTGCATAGTCGCGCTCCGGCAGGTGGTCGAGCGCCGCGCAGACCTGCGCCATGTCGTTGCCGTCCTCGATTTCGATGACCTCCCAGCCGAATGCGCGCACCTTGTCCGCCACCGGATCTATGTTCATGACATGTTCGGTCGTACCCGTCATCTGCAGGCCGTTTTTGTCCAGGATGCAGGTCAGGTTGTTTAGCTGGTAATGGCCGCCCGCCATCAGGGCCTCCCAGTTGGTACCCTCGTCGAATTCGCCGTCGCCGATCATGACGATAACGCGGTAGTTTTCCTTGCGGTAGCGCGCGCCGAGTGCATAGCCGACCGCGATCGGCAGGCCGTGGCCGAGCGAGCCAGCCGAAACCTCGATCTGCGGGCATTTCTTTCGGTTGGAGTGCATGCCAAACTTGTACTGGTCGAGGTTTTCAAAGTGCTCGACCATGTAGTCCTGCGTGTACGCCCCCAGATCGGAAAAGATGGTGTACAGCGTCTCCGAGCAATGGCCCTTGGAGAGGATGAAGCGGTCGCGGCCCTCCTTGTGCGGGTCCATGACGTCAAAGTTCAGGTATTTGTAATACAGCGCGACCGCCATCTCCACAATGGACAGCTCGCCGCCCAGATGGCCCATGCCGATGCGGTAAATAAAATTCAGCAGATCGCTCCGGATATCGACGCACTTGTCCTCCAACTCCGCAATCGTCAACAGCTTTTTCTCGCTCATCTTCAAGACCCTCCTTGTTATTCCCCGTCAAACCGGTTGCAGCGGATGACGATTTTCGGATATTTGCCGCTCAGGTGCGCCGCAAACGCCTGCTCGCAGTCATCGATATCAAAGATCTGCTCCGGCTTTGTGAACGCGCTGAAATCCATATCCGGCAGCATCAGCGCCGTGCGCTCAAAGTTGAAATGCGTGCAGTAGGTGCCGCTGACCGTGATCTGCCGGTTATAGCAGTACTCGTACAGGTTGAACGGCAGGTCGTACGAATTCGGGAACATCGCGGAAAACAGCACGGTGCCGCACTTTGCCGCAAGCGGCAGCACAGACTGCGCCGCGCCCGGCACGCCGGAAACCTCGACAATCACGTCATAGCCATGCCCCTCGGTGATCTCCATGCCGCGCGCAAACAGGTCCTCTTTCGTGGGATCGACCGTGTAATCCACGCCGATGCTCCTGGCGATCGCGCAGCGCTCCTGGTTCGGCTCGGACAGGGTCAGGCAGGCCGCGCCGCGCTTTTTGAACAGCTGGCAGGTGATCAGGCCGATCGGACCGCCGCCGGAAACCAGCACGCGGCCGCCGGTCTGCAGGTTGGACTTATCCATGATGCGCACGCCGATGGAAAGCGGCTCCATCATGCAGCCCTGTAGCAGGCTGACGCCCTTGGGCAGCTTGACCACCTGGGACTTGTGCCAAACGACATACTCCGCCATGCATGGCTCATTGCCCGCGTTCTCACAGTATTCCGGATTGCCGGTCTTGCAGTAATAGCAGCTTCCGCAGTAATGCAGGAAATTGCCGCCCACACGGTCGCCCACCTTGAGTCCAGTATCGCCGGCGCGCTCGCCCAGCTCGACGATCACGCCCGACATCTCATGCCCCAGGCCGAACGGCGGCTCCAGACCAAACGCGCCGCCCACGATATGCGGGTCCGAGCCGCAGATCGAGCAATACGCAACCTTGATCTTCACTTCCTCCGGCCCGACCGGCTTTACCGCAAAGTCGACAATGCCGACCTTACCCCGCTTCGCCTCGTCCGGATCCTTCATATTACCGACCTTAATACCGCATACCACTTTCATTGCGTTTAGCCTCCTTATTCTTGTTGCGTTGTTGTGTTGCAGCTCAGTCCTCCGCCTGCTTGGCAGCCATACGGCGGCGGGTCAGCTCCTCTACGATCTCGTCAAACCGCTTTTCGGTCAGCGAGTACCGCGTATAAACCAGAATGCCAATGATCAGGATGACCGCCGGCACCAGAGAATTCAGCGCCTTGATAACGGTCAGCGTCGCTTCGTTCTGCACCGCGTTCGCCACATAGCCGGTGAAGCTGAACAGGATGGTCGGCAGGATGCCCGCGATCGTCATGGAGATCTTGATCGAGAACGATGCGAGCGAGAAGATCAAGCCGCCGCAGCGGCGTCCGGTGACATATTCGCCGTATTCCACGCAATCCGGCAGGGTGGACCAGATCGTTGCCAGCGTCATACCGTAGCCGAACGAGCCGAGCGCCTTGCCAATGCAGAAGCCGATCATCATTGTGTTTGGCATGACAAAGAACAGCAGCATGCCGATCGTGGAGATCGCGCAGCCGTAAATTACGGTCATTTTTTTGCCCACGCGCCGTGCAATCGCCGGTACGAACAGCATCGGGATAATGGACGGAAGCGTTTGCAGCAGATTCCAAGTACCCATATCCATCGAGGTAGAGATGTTATACTGCACCACGTTGTACTGCAGGAAGTAAGTGCCGACCGAGGAAACCAAGATGTTGTAGGTGTAGGCCGCCAGATACATGACAAACAGGATGAGCAGCGGCTTGTTCTTTGCAAACTGCGTACCGATATCCCGCCAGCGGAACGGCTCCTCCTTATCCATCGCGGATTCCGGCACGCGCTCCTTGCACACCTTACCAGCCACAAGGAACGAAATCACCATTACGACCGAGAGGATCAGCATGGCGCGCTGGTAGCCGTTTTGCGGCGTAGTACCCAGCGATTCTGACAGCTTTGGCACCAGAATAGAGCAGGCCACGCCGCCGATACCCGAGCAGAACATACGGAACGAATTGAGTTTAGCGCGCTCAATCGGGTCCTGCGTCATGGAAGAGGACAGCGAGGTCACCGGAATGATGATGCCGGTAAACAGCATACCAAACAGGATATAAGTAAACCACGCGTACGCAACCTTGCTGATGCTTTCCGGCGTTGTGAATACCAGCACCGTCGAAATGCCGTACGGGATACACAGCCCCACGAACCAGGGGATGTATTTGCCATGCTTGAAATGACATTTTTCCACGATCGCGCCCATCAGAGGGTCGTTGATCGCGTCCCAGACACGCGCGGCCAGGAACAGTGCGGTTACCTGAGCAGGCGTGATGCCGAAGATATCCGTGTAGAAAAACGTTAAGTAAATCGTGATCGTCTGGAATACCAGGTCGCTGCCAAAGCCCCAGAAGCCATAGGCGAGCTTTTCTCCGGTACCAATTTTGACATAGAAGCGTTTGCTTTCATTTTGTAAATTCGTCATACCGTTCTCCTATTCCGTATCATTGTTTTATCCTCTTTTCCGCTTATGCTTGATTCCGTCTCCCCCTCCTAACGCATGCATCATTCCTCAATCCGCGGCTGTCCTGCAGCAACAGCCGCGCATCAATCGCACATCAATCGACGAATTTCCCCATTTTCTCATAGGCCTCAGGGATAACCGTCTCCGGTCCTTTCGCCCAGATCTCCGAATTGAGCACCTCAACCGATACCGGACCGTCATAGCCGCAGGCGCGGACGCATTCCATGTATCGCCGCACGTCGATCCGCCCGTCTCCCGGCATGCAGCGGTGGTTCTGGTCAAGCCGCGCAAACGGAATCTTTTCCGCATCGTTGAGATGCACCATGAACACCTTTTCCGGCGCGATGCGGCAGATCACATCAAAGTCCGCGCCCACATCCCACAGGTACAGGTTGAAATCGTCGATCACCAGCCCGACCTCCGGCCGGTCCGCCGCCTGCACCAGCCGCCAAGCGGTGCCGATATCCCCGATCGCCATGGTTCCGACCGGCTCGAAAGCGATCTTCATCCCTCTCGCCCCGCCCCTGTCCGCCAGGCGATGCAACGCCTGCAGCGTGTCCGTGAAAATCGCTTCGTCGGTGACGCCTGCCGGCAGATCGGCCCGTTCGTTAGAAAGGACGATCACCCGATCCGCACCGGCCGCTTCCCCCAGGTCGCAGGCGAAGTCCAACTGGGCGCATACGTCCTCCCACTGCTGCTCTGTGCAAAAGTTTATGGAAAATATTGCATTTATCGAGGCGCACCGCATCCGGTGCGCTTGCATCAGCCGGCTGAGATCCTGCAGCGTGTGTTCCTGCAGATAGTTTCTTGCCTTTTGAAAATCGATTTCCACCGAGGAAAAACCCACGTCCGCGCAAAGCCTGATATCCTGCTCCAATGATGAATTCGCCGCGCAGGTCTGCAAATTGTAACATCGTTCCATATCCTGTCCTCCTCCGCCTCCAATCGTACCATTGCATATATTTTTTCTTTTTGTACGTTTCATTTTAAGCAATTCGCACAAACTTTCCATGTTTCAGAGGGACAGCTTCCAACTTTTTAGGTCCATCTGAATAAAGATTTAACACACTCCCGACAATAATCACAAATTTCCCTACGGCGCTTTGTCAGGATTGCTACAATAAAAATTTATAACCCCGCAAAGAAAAAAGCCGCCGGACGCCTCGGGTGCGTCCGGTGGCTTACCGCCTGTGCTTTTTATCAATATGAATTATCCCCTGTCTTTTCCTGCATATGGCGCAAAAAACGGCCCCTGCGTTTTCGCAGGGGCCGTCCATACCTTTACGGGTTGCTGTTTGCCGTTAACGGATAGTCATAGATATCGTGTCCGGTTTCGAGCGGAGCGCCGTCCACTGTGATCAAAACCTGATCCACGCCGCGCGCCTGCGCGAACGTATTGACCAGCGAATAGATCAGCATGCTCTCTCCCGTGGTGCCGGACGCGCGGACCGCCTCGCCATAGGCGGCGTTCATGTCCAGCTTGAGTACGCTGTCCTCCACGGACGACGACTGGACCTCGACACCAGCCGGCAGGGAATTGGCCGCGATCAGCGCGTCCACCAATGCCTGATCCGAGTCGTCCTTCGCGTCCGCGCCGACCGGCGTCAGGGTTTCGCCCTGTTCATCCGGCACATACACGATCACCGACTCCCCGCCCGAAGGGTTGGGGTTGTCTGGCTGCACCGGCTCCTCGTCCGGCTTGTCCGGCGTATCCGGCCCTTCCGGCTCCGCTGGCTTTTCCGGTTCGCTGACGGGCGGCTCTTCCTGTGTCTGCTGCCGCCCCGACACATAGCCATATACGCATGCCGCCGCGATCAACGCGACTACTATCAGGACCACAATAACAATCAAAGTACGTTTTTTCATCCAAAACGCCTCCTTCCTTTTGCATCACAGCGCCACGGCAGCAGCCTTCCGGCACAAGGGCCGCGCACAGCCAAACCCGCCCTGGCAAATCGGTATTCCTTTTATTATATTTTCAATTATATCATATTAGACGAACCGGATACAAGCCTTGTTCCATTTGCTTGACAGCATCCCGTTTCCACGATACTATAAAAATGGAAGTTTTATTCACCTCAGCACTGTAAAAGGAGGATACCGTATGAATTATGAAATCAAGGGCGGCGTATTTCCGGTCGTGGTCTGCCAGTTGGCCGACGGCGAGCAGATGATCACGGAAAAGGGTTCTATGGTCTGGATGAGTCCCAATATGCAGATGGAAACGCGCGGCGGCGGCCTTGGGAAAATGTTTTCCAAAGCTTTTTCCGGCGAAAGCATGTTCCAGAACATCTATACCGCGAACGGCGCGGGCATGATCGCTTTCGGCTCCAGCTTCCCCGGCAAAGTCCTGCCGCTCGATATCGCCCCCGGCCGCGAAATGATCGTGCAAAAAAACGCATTCCTCGCCTCGGAAGCGGGAGTTGAGCTTTCCATCCATTTCAATAAAAAGCTGGGCGCAGGCTTTTTCGGCGGTGAGGGCTTCATTATGCAGCGCCTGTCCGGTTCCGGCACCGCCTTTGTTGAGATTGACGGCGAGTTGGTCGAATACGATCTGGCTGCGGGGCAGAAAATGGTGGTTGACACCGGAAACGTCGCGGGCTTTGAGCCGAGCGTGTCCATCGATATCCAGCAGGTACCCGGCCTGAAAAACAAGCTGCTCGGCGGTGAGGGGCTGTTTAACACTACCCTGACCGGCCCGGGCAAAATCTGGCTGCAGACCATGCCGATCTCCGGCGTCGCCATGGCCATCCGCCCGTTCATCCCTACGGGCAACGGCTGACCGGCTGGTCATTATTTGCAAAAAAGTGGAGGAAACAGGAGTTTCCTCCACTTTTTTGCATTTTTACAGCGCATGCACTGCCTGTACCATCTCGCGTACATAGGCTGTGACCGGCGGCACGCAGTCCGCGCCGTACTGGGCGCACAGCTTGACGATCGCCGAGCCGACAATCGCGCCGTCCGACTTCGCCGCCATTTCCGCCGCCTGCGCGGGTGTGGAAATGCCGAAGCCGACCGCGCACGGGATATCGCGCTCCTCCCGCACCAGCCGCACCATCGCGCCCACGTCGGTCGTGATATGTGAGCGCACGCCGGTCACGCCGAGCGAGGACACGCAATACACAAAGCCCTCGGCCGCGCGCGCAATCGCACGGACACGCTCGTGCGAGGTCGGCGCGACAAGCGAGATCAGATCAAGCCCGTACTGCCGGCACAGCGGATCAAATTCACCCTTTTCCTCATACGGCAGATCGGGCAGGATCAGCCCGTCCATGCCGGCCTCCGCCGCAGTGCGGATAAACCGTTCCGCCCCATAAGAGAACACCACGTTGGCATAGGTCATGAATACCATAGGCACGTCGGTTCTGGCGCGCAAACGGCGCACCATGTCGAAAATCTTATCCGTCGTCACGCCGCCCGCGAGCGCACGTTCGTTCGCCGCCTGAATGACCGGCCCCTCCGCGGTCGGGTCGGAAAACGGAATGCCAAGCTCGATCAGGTCCGCGCCCGCTTCCGCCATTGCGCAGACCAGCGCCTCGGTCACCGCGAGCGACGGGTCGCCGCAGGTGACGAACGGGATGAACGCCTTGCCGCGGGCAAATGCCTGCCTTACCTTACTCATGGATATCCTCCCCCCGATAACGCGCGATCGCGGCGCAGTCCTTATCGCCGCGGCCTGAAATGTTGATGACAATGATCTGGTCTTTGCCCATCTGCGGCGCGAGCTTCATCGCATGCGCGACCGCGTGCGCGGACTCGATCGCCGGTATAATGCCCTCGGTTCGGGACAGGTACTCGAACGCTTCCACCGCCTCGTCGTCCGTGACGGCGACGTATTCCGCGCGGCCGATGTCGTGCAGGTAGGCATGCTCCGGCCCGATGCCTGGGTAGTCCAGCCCTGCGGAAATCGAATACACCGGCGCGATCTGGCCGTACCCGTCTTGGCAGAAATAGCTCTTCATGCCATGGAAAATGCCCAGCCGTCCGGTGGCGATAGTGGCGGCAGTCTCGGCCGTGTCCACGCCGCGGCCCGCGGCCTCGCAGCCGATCAGCCGCACGCCCTTATCCTCAATGAAGTGGTAGAACGCGCCGATGGCGTTCGAGCCGCCGCCCACGCAAGCCAGCACCGCGTCCGGCAGGCGGCCTTCCCGCTCCAGCACCTGCGCCCTGATCTCCCTGGAGATCACCGCCTGGAAATCGCGCACAATGGTCGGGAACGGGTGCGGCCCCATGCACGAGCCGAGGACGTAATGCGTATCCTCGATGCGGCTGGTCCACTCGCGCATGGTTTCACTGACCGCGTCCTTGAGCGTACCCGTGCCGTTGTCCACCGGATGCACCCGCGCGCCCAGCAGCCGCATGCGGTACACGTTGAGCGCCTGCCGCTCGGTGTCCTCGCGCCCCATGAACACCTCGCACTCCATGTCCATCAGCGCGGCGGCGGTTGCTGTAGCCACACCGTGCTGTCCCGCGCCAGTCTCCGCGATCACGCGGGTCTTGCCCATTCTTTTGGCCAGCAGCACCTGCCCGAGCACGTTGTTGATCTTGTGCGCGCCTGTGTGGTTCAGGTCCTCGCGCTTGAGGTAAACCTTCGCTCCTCCCAGATCGCGCGTCATGCGCGCCGCATGATACAGGCGGCTCGGACGGCCTGCATAATCGTTCAGCAGTCCGGTCAGTTCCGCTTGAAAGGTGGGGTCGTTTTGATAGCGCTCATACGCCTGTTCGAGTTCAATGACCGCGTTCATCAGTGTTTCCGGCATGTACTGTCCGCCGTGTACGCCAAATCGTCCTTTGCTCATGGCTGTTCTCCCCTTACCAGCGCCGCCACGCGGCGCATTTTTGTTTCGTCCTTGACGCTGTCCGTTTCGATCCCGCTCGACAGGTCGAGCGCGTACGCGCCCGTGCGCAGGGCGAGCGGGAGGTTGCTTTCATTCAGGCCTCCGGCGAGGAAGTACGGCTTTTCCACCGCCCCGATCAGCGACCAGTCAAATGTGTGTCCGCTCCCACCGCAGACGCCTTTTATCGAAGCATCCAACAGCAGGAATTCCACTGGATAGTCTTTTACCCGTTCAATATCCGCATACGCCCCCACACGGACCGCATACAGCACCTGCGCGCCTGTCATACCGCGCAGGCGATCGAGATACGCCCTGTTTTCCCCGCCGTGAAGCTGCACCAGGTCGATTACGCCCGCGTTTACCAGCGCTGCGATGCGCTCCGGTTCGTCATTGACAAACACGCCCACGGCCTGTATGCCCGGCGCAAGCTGCGCGCGCAGCCGCGCCGCCTGTTCCTCGGTCACACGGCGGCGGCTGTCCGCAAACACAAAGCCGACATAGTCGGGGCGGGCCGCATTTGCAGCCAGGATATCCTGCATGCGGGTCAGGCCGCAGAATTTGAGCTTCATTTCACCGCCTCCCTCAGGCCGCGCAGCGCCTCCTCCTTATCGAGCGACCGCATCAGGTATTCGCCCACCAGCAGCGCGTCCGCCCCAGCCTGCCGCAGCGCAGCCGCGTCCGCCGGACAGGATACGCCGCTCTCTGCGACAAAGACCGCGCCCGCCGGCACGCCCGCGCGCAGCCGCGCTGCATTGTTCAAATCGACCGAGAAATCCTTCAGGTTGCGGTTATTCACGCCGATTACCCGCGCACCCGCTGCAGCTGCGGAACGCAACTCCGCTTCGTCGTGCGTCTCCACCAGCGCGGACAGGCCGAGCGCGTCACAGATCGCGAGATATCGCCGCAGCGTATTCGTATCCAGCAGCCCACAGAGCAGCAGTACCGCGTCCGCGCCCAACACCTTCGCCTCGTAGAGCTGATATTCGTCCACCGTAAAATCCTTGCGCAGCAGGGGAACATCGACCGCCAGCCGTACCGCACGGAAGATATCGTCCGAGCCGAGGAACCATTTCGACTCGGTCAGCACCGAGATGCAGTCCGCGCCCGCCTCCTCGTACTGCCCGGCAATGCTAAGGTAGTCGAACTGCGGATCGATCACGCCCTTGGAGGGGCTGGCCTTTTTGATCTCGCAGATGAATGCGGCTTCTCTGCCCGCGAGCGCCTTTTCAAAGCGGAAGTCTCCGCGCGGCAGGGCTTCGGCCCGCGCCCTGAGCTCCTCCAGCGGGACACGCGCCCTGGCTGCCGCGACCCGCTCGCGCGCATGGGCGGCAATTTCGTCCAGGATCATGCGGATACCTCCTGTGTCGTCCGGATAAACTGTCCCAGCTTAGCATACGCTGCGCCGCTGTCGATCAGCTCCGCGGCCTTTTTGATGCCATCTGCGAGCTGGATGCCGTCGATACCAAGGTAGAGCGCGATACCCGCGTTGAGCAGTATCTCGCTGCGCTTCGCGCCGCGCTCTTTGCCCGAAAGTACGTCGCGCGTGATCTGCGCGTTCTCTTGCGGCGAGCCGCCGCGCAGGTCGGCCACCGTGCAGGACGGCAGGCCGAGGTCGGCCGGCGTGAACGCATACGGCGTCAGCTTGCCGAAGCGGATCTCGCACACCTTGTTCTCCCCGAGCAGGCTCGCCTCGTCCATGCCCCCGCCGCAGACCACCATGCCGCGCGTCACGCCGAGGTTGGAGAGTACCTGCGCCATCGGCAGCACCAGCTTTTCGTCGTACACGCCGAGCAACTGCATGGTCGCGCGCGCCGGATTGGACAGCGGCCCCAGCACGTTGAACAGCGTGCGCTCGCGCATACCCTTGCGCACGGGCGCAACGTTTTTCATCGACTTGTGATAGCCCTGCGCGAACAGGAAGCAGATACCGGTTTCCGTGAGCACGCGCTCGTTCTGCTCTGGGGACAGGTCGATCGCCGCGCCCAGCGCTTCGAGCACGTCTGCCGCGCCCGACTTGGACGACACCGAGCGGTTGCCGTGCTTGGCGATCGGCACTCCGCCCGCCGCCGCGACAAAGGACGCGGTGGTCGAGATGTTGAACGAGCCGACCTCGTCCCCGCCGGTGCCGACAATGTCCATCACCGCGCCGCGCGGCTCGATATGCGCGCCCTTTTCGCGCATCACCTCGGCACAGGCCGTGATTTCGGTGATGGTTTCGCCCTTCATGCGCAGGGCGGTGAGCAGCGTCGCCATCTCGATATCGGTCGCCGTACCGTCCATCATCTCCTGCATCGTGGCGCGGGCGGTGTCATAATCCAGATCCCTGCCGTTGATCACTGTGTGGATCGCCTGCTGTATCATTTGCTTTGCCTCCTTAGCTCAATGGGTGGATAGGAAATTTTTCAGTATCGTATCGCCCCGCGGGGTCAGGATGGATTCCGGATGGAACTGCACCCCGTAAACGGGCCACGTTTTGTGCCGCACGGCCATGATCTCGCCGTTCCCATCGCGCGCGGTCACGACAAGGCAGTCCGGCAGGGTGTCCGGCTCGGCCACCAGCGAGTGGTAGCGCGCGACCGTCACCTGCCCTTCCAGCCCGCGGAACAGCGGATCGTCTGGATCGAGTGTGACCGTACTCTGCTTGCCGTGCATCAGCCGTTTCGCGTGTACGATACGCGCGCCGAATACCTCGCAGATCGCCTGATGCCCGAGGCACACGCCGAGAATGGGGATGCGGCCGCCCAGGCGCCGGATCACGTCCTCGCAGACGCCCGCGTCCTTCGGGTAGCCTGGGCCGGGCGACAGGAGGATGTGCGAGGGCTGCATCTGCTCGACCGCGCCGGCCGTTACCGCGTCGTTGCGCACCACCCGAATATCCGGCCGGATCGCCGCGGCCTGCTGGTACAGGTTGTAGGCAAAGGAATCGTAATTGTCGATCAGGAGTATCATCAGCCGTCCACCTCCGATGCGCGTTCGATCGCGCTCATCACCGCGCGCGCCTTGTTCGCGCTTTCCATATATTCGTTATGCGGCACGGAGTCCGCCACGATACCGCCGCCCGCCTGCACGGTGACCATGCCCTCCTTCTTCGCCGCCATGCGGATGGCGATGCAGGTGTCCATATTGCCCGCCAGATCCAAATAGCCGAGCGCGCCGCCGTATACGCCGCGCGGCGCGCGCTCCAGCTCCTCAATGATCTCGCACGCACGTATTTTAGGCGCGCCGGACAGCGTACCCGCGGGCAGCACCGCCTCGAGCGCGTCGAGCGCGTCGCAGCCGTCCGCGAGATCGCCCTCGACCTGCGAGCAGATGTGCATGATCTTGGAATAGCGGTGAATCATCTGATAGGCGGTCACCTCCACCGAGCCGATCCGCGACACCCTCCCCAGGTCGTTGCGTCCCAAATCGACCAGCATATTATGCTCGGAAAGCTCCTTTTCGTCCGCCAGCAGCTCGCGTTCGAGCGTCTTGTCCTCGGCCGGTGTCGCGCCGCGCGGGCGGGAGCCGGCGACCGGAAAGGTGGTCAGCCGCCTGTCCTGCAGACGCACCAGCGTTTCGGGCGAGGAACACATGATCTCGTCTCCGTCGATGGACAAAAACACCATGTAGGGCGAGGGGTTGGTCGTGCGCAGCACACGGTAGGCCGGAAGCAGGCTGCCCGTATAGGGGCTGGTGAACTGCCGCGACTGCACTGCCTGAAAAATATCGCCGTTATAGATGTATTCCCGCGTTTTGCGGACAACTGCCGCGTACTGTTCCTCGGTTATGCTGCAGGAGAAGCAGGGCGTTTCCGCGGCCTGCAGCGGCGGGAGCGGGCTTTGGTCGTTCACCAGTGCGGCCATGTTTTCCAGCTCGGCGCAGGCTTTGCCGTAATTCTCCATCACGCTGTCCGTACTCATGTTGACAACCAGCACGAGCTTTTGCCGCAGATGGTCGTAGGCGATCACCTTGTCGAACAGCAGCAGGTCGAAGTCCTCCCACGCGCCGCGCCGGATGCGCAGCTTAGGTTCGGCGTAGCCCAACATTGCGTAAGCGAAGTAGCCCACGAACCCGCCGGTAAACGGCGGCAGTCCCTCGATGCGGGGCGCGCGGTACTTGCCCAGCAGCTCCCGCAGCACATCGAGCGGCTTTGCGGTCTGTATGGTGCGGTTTTCCGCGCCCTCGATCGTGACCACGCCGTTTTTACACCGTGCGCGCAGCACCGGATCGTAGCCGAGGAAGGAGTAGCGCGCCCATTTTTCGCCACCCTCCACGCTTTCCAGCAGGAAAAACCGTCTGGACCGCGCCTGCAGCCGCCGCAGCAGCGCGATCGGCGTGACCATATCCGCGTAGATTTCGCGGCAGACCGGAATGGTCGCATACCGCTCCGCCAGTTTTACGATTGCATCACAGCCTGGTGTTATCATATTTACCGCCCTCCGTTTGAAAACGATCTGGGCATCGGGGCAAGAAAAAAAGCCTTTGCCCTCACGATGCCGTCCTGCATCATGGGACAAAAGCCGAAACTTCTGCGGTGCCACCCAAATTGGCGTAAAAACGCCCGCTCAACAGCGCGCCAACACGCGCCCTCCCCTGGTAACGGCGGGATGCCCGTCAGCCATACTCTCCGGCGCGCCGGATTTGGGGCTGCCCTCACAAGTCCATTCGGAAACGGCCTTCGCTGCCACCCTCGCACCAACGGGCGGCTCTCTGGGAGCGCGGTCTCGCTCTTACTTACTCTTGCTCTGCGGTTTTGCCTTGTTCTGGTACACAGTATATGCTTTCTATAATAATTTGTCAAGCATTTTCTCTTCATTTTTTATTACTATAAAAATGGACAGGCCGCCGCACAGCAGCCTGTCCGGTTTGTCCGCTACTCGTCATCCTTCGTCTGTACTTTTTTCCTTTTGCGCACCGCTTCGGTGAGCAGGTACTCGATCTGGCCGTTGACCGAGCGGAACTCATCCTCTGCCCATCGGGCCAGCTCGTCGTACAGCGAGGCGGACAGCCGCAACGGCACCTGCTTTTTCGCTTTTTCCTTGTCCGCCATGGCCGCGCCCCCTTAAATCATTTTTCAAACTCGGATATATACCGCTCACACCGCCACCCAGCCGTTTTTCAGGCTATGCCTCATTATGCAAAATGCGCCGCACAAAACGTACCAGTCGTGCCAGGCCTATCACGCCCAGCGCCGCAATCAGCAATGCCGCCACCATGTTCTCACGCATTGACCACGCGAGGAACAGGCAAAAGCCGGAAGCAGCGGTAATCAGCACAAGGAACAGTATACGCAGCACATACCGCAACGGTTTAGGCAAGATTTCCGATGCGGCAGCATTCATCGCGGCATTGCGCGCGAGCCGCACAAAAAACGTAAACATGTTTTATCCCTCTTTTAGTAAATACTGCCCGAATTAACAACAGGCTGCGCGTCCTTTCCTGCGCAAAGCACAACCATCAGGTTGGAAACCATCTGCGCCTTGCGCTCATCGTCCAGATCCACCACCTGCTTGGCGCTCAGCTCTTCCAGCGCCATTTCGACCATACCTACCGCGCCCTCGACAATCATCTTGCGCGCGTCCACAACCGCGCTCGCCTGCTGGCGCTGCAGCATGGCCGCCGCGATCTCGGGCGCATAGGCCAGCGTAGTGATGCGCGCCTCTTCAATCCGCAGACCTGCGCATGCTACGCGTCCCTGTATCTCCTCCGCCAGTACGGCGGCAATCTCCTGCGCGGACCCACGCAGGCTTTTTTCGTCCCCTCCCTCGGATACATCGTAGGGGTACAAGCGTACCGTATTGCGCAGCGCCGTGTCCGACTGAATGGACAGGAACTCCTGATAGTTATCCACCGCGAACACCGCCTTTGCCGTGTCCTCAATATGCCAGATGACCGCGATGCCAATGACGATCGGATTGCCGAGCAGATCATTGATCTTCTGCTTGTCGTTGTTAAGCGTCATGGTCTTGAGCGAAAGCTTTTTGCTCATGCTCGCCGCCTTGACAATCTTACCACTCGAAGTATTTTCATTCTTGGCAAGATCATCGAGCGCTTTCTCGCTGGCGCTTTCTACCGTCGGATTGACCGAGCTGCAAAACGGATTGACAAAAAAAATGCCCTCACCCTTGAGCGTACCGATGTACTTGCCGAACAGCGTCAGTACGAGCGCCTCATTCGGCCGCAGCACCTTGATGCCGCACGCCAGCAGCCAACTCGGCACCGCCAGATATACGATGCCCACAACCAGCATAGCAGCCGCCATGCCTCCCATTTCATCCAGATTGACCGCGCCCAGTATGATCAGCGCGACCGCTGCGATGCATAGCAGGATGTCCAGCAGCAAAATCCCCAGTCCATTGGGCGCGCGCAGCGCTTTTTCCTCGTAAAATATGTTCTTTTCGTTCATGCTCTATCCCTCACAATGATATTAATTTAATATCATTATAATACACTTCCCTTTCCCCTTTGTCAACCGCTTTTTCGCTTTTCCGAAATCCATGCGCCGCGCACGACTATTGGCAACCTCTCCCATTCCAGCATAGATTGCAGGGAAAGGTGGTTTTTCTATGGTAATTCATGTCGTACAGCCCGGCGATTCGCTTTACCGCATCGCACAGACGCACGGCGTGCCGCTCCCGTTCCTCATCCAGCAGAACGAGCTGCGCGAACCGGCGCGGCTGACTCCTGGACAGACGATCGTGGTGCCGCAGCCCTCCGAAACCTATCTGGTCAAACGCGGGGATACGCTCGGCAGCATTGCGGCGCGGCACGGCACGACCGTCCTGTCCCTCTGGCAGAACAACCCGCAACTCGGCGGCACAGACCGCATCTATCCCGGCCAGATGCTCGTGCTTTCCTATCCGACGCCCAAGCTCGGCGCCTTTGCGGTCAACGGATATGCGTATCCGAATATCGACCCGCGCTTGCTGCGCAAGACCCTGCCCTATCTGACGTACTTATCCGTTTTTTCCTACGGCTTTGACCGTACCGGCCGCATTCTCCCACAGAATGCCGACCTGCTGATCCGCATGGCGCGGCAATATCAGGTCAAGCCGCTGCTGGTTCTGACCACGCTCGGCGAGGATGGCCAGTTTTCCGGCGAACGAGCGCATCTTGTGCTGCAAAATCCGTCCACGCGCGCGGCGCTGATCGATAACCTTGTTCAAACCCTGGAAAAACAGGGATATGCTGGCGTGGACATTGATTTTGAGTACATCCCGCCCGAGGACGCGGAAAGCTATACCGCTTTCATCCGTGAGGTGCGCGCGCGGCTGGAGCCGCTCGGCAAGATCGTCATGGTCGCGCTCGCCCCCAAAACCTCGGCCGGGCAGCGCGGGCTCCTATACGAGGCGCACGATTACCAAATGCTTGGCGAGGCCGCGGACTATGTGCTGCTGATGACCTATGAATGGGGATACGCCCTTTCCGAGCCTATGGCGGTCGCCCCCATCAACAAGATAGAGCCAGTCGTCCGGTTCGCCACCTCGGTCATCCCGCCCGCGAAAATCTTTATGGGCATTCCAAATTATGGTTACGTCTGGTCTCTCCCCTATATAAAAGGACAGACGCGCGCACGGAGCCTCGGCAATGTTCAGGCGGTCGAGCAGGCGATCCAAGTCGGCGCGCCCATCCAATTCGACGAAACCGCCCAGTCGCCGCATTATAATTACTGGCGCGACCGTGCCGAGCACGAGGTCTGGTTCGAGGACGCCCGTTCGATCCGCACCAAGCTTGCGCTGGCCGGCGAATACCAGCTGCACGGCATCAGCATCTGGAATATCATGCGGTACTTTCCCCAGCTTTGGCTGGTACTCAACAACCTCTATGAAATTGAAAAACTCCCATAAAATACGGGAAATCCGGCCGGAAAATTCCTTTTCCGGCCGGATTCTGCTGTATATATCCGTGGGCGGCAGCTATTTCCATTGCAAAACGGTTACAAAATGCGCTATACTTTGCCCCAGAGAGTAAAACAATCCAGTTTACTCTACGAAAACCAAGGAGGTATCCAAATATGCAGTTCAAGAAAATCGTACCGTTGGCGTTAGCGCTGACCATTTCGACCACCGCTGCGGCCGGCGCGGCCAATCTCGATATGAGCAAATTCTACAACCCCACCATATTCGCTTCCCAGTCCCAGCGCCAGCTGCTCCAGCGGTTGTGCGACCGCTTTGATATTTCGTTCTGCGGCCAGCAGGTCAACTGTCCGGTCGTAAAGCCTGACAACAAGCCGGAGCAGACGCCGGACGAAACGCCCGACCAACAGCCGGAGGATACACCGGAGCAGACACCGGAGGATACGCCGGGCGAAGAGCTTCCCGACCAGACGCCGGACGACGAGCCGGAGAACCAGCCGGACGACCAGCCCGGCCAGCTTCCAGACAACAACCGTCCCGAGGGTACGCCGGACAATGATACCGAGCAGACGCCGGACGGCGATACCGGCTCCTCCCAGGGCAGCTTCGCCTCCCAGGTCGTCGCGCTGGTAAATGCGGAACGCGCCAAGGAGGGCCTGTCTCCCCTGACGATCGACGCCCGCGTGCAGCAGGCGGCGCAGGTGCGCGCACAGGAATCCGCGCAGTCCTTCTCGCACACCCGTCCCAACGGCTCCTCTTTTTCGACTGCGCTGACCGAGGCCGGCGTTTCCTACCGCGGCGCGGGTGAAAACATCGCCTACGGCCAGAGTACGCCGCAGGCGGTCGTCACCGCGTGGATGAACTCGTCCGGACACCGCGCGAATATTATGAGCAAGAACTTCACCACCATCGGCGTCGGCTACTCCGTGGTAGGCGGCACGCCGTACTGGGCTCAGTTGTTTACCTATTAATTTTATTTTTGCGCTTCCGGCACCGCCGGGTGAAAAAACAGGCCGCAAACCGCGGCCTGTTTTGCTTTTCCCTCTAGGTCAGGCGGAAAGCGGATACTCGGTATCGTTTATAACGACCGCCTGCACATCCGCAAGGTCAAAGGTCCGCGCAAGCACATACACGGCGGCTTCGTAGTCAAAGCCGGCATCCGCGCCAAAGCCAAGCGCATACAGGGTGCGGTCGATATGGTTTGCCTGGTCGGTGATAACTACTACAGAGCCATCCCGCATCTTCACCGCAATGTATTCCACCGCGTCCACGATTATATCCCCCGTCTGCTGCGAGGTGATGCGCAGGCCGATCTGAGACAGCGTGACGGCCCTGTCCGCGCTCGTGTAGCTGGGCATCCGCTGGAATTCCGGCAGAGGCACCTCCAGCGCGACCAGGCCGATGCTTGCACCGTTGGAAACCACCTGCTCCCTGCCCTGTTCCTGCATAACAAGGCGCAGGGGCGTACCCGCCGAGTAGTCGCCGCTGGGGATGAAAGCGCCTTCCAAATAGTAATCGTTTTCGGTCGAACGGCTCTTATCCAGATAGAAGCGGCTGCCGCAGAAGCCATATTCGCCGTACATCACGCTGAAATTGTACTGCCCATCCTGCACGGCGCAGCATTCGGACAGAGTACTCCAAACCAGGTCGGGCTGGTTTTGATACTCTGGCAGCAGCTCGATCACGGCGAACGGCATCACCCCATCGCCCGACTTATTCTGCAGGTGCAGGCTGACGATGCCCACGCCCGCGCTCTCGTCAAACAGAACCGATTCCACCGACAGGCGGTATTGGTCGTTCTCATCCGTCAGCGTACCCGGCTCGGAGGCGGCGACATAGTCCGTGAGGGGCGCGTCCGTGCCGTTGGGGAAAAAGCAGCGGAAAGCCGCCGCTGACGCCCGCCGCAAACGCTGTGCCGCCGATGCACAGCGCGGCGGCACAGCCGATCGATACCACGCGCTTCCATGGGAAACGCCGCGTCCGGCACGGACGCTCGGGCAGGCTCTCCAGCGCCGCGCGGACGCGCTGGTCAAACTGCGGGGTCATCTGGGGAAAATCATTCGGGTGCATCATGCAAAACACGCTCCTTCCAAATCCTTGCGGAGCAGCTCGCGCGCTGTCCGCAGCCTGCTTTTGACCGTACCCTCCGGCACCCCGAGCAGGCTGGCGATCTCGCGCGTTTTGAAGCCCTCCAGGTAAAACAGCACCACCGGCAGGCGGTATTTTTCATCCAGCGACAGCAGCGCTTCATACAGGTCGCTGTGGTCGTCCGCCGCCGGTGCGGGGATACACTCGGCCTGCTCCTGCTTATAGGGCGCGAGCCGCTGCCGCAGGCGCAGGATCGCGCGGCATTCATTAATCAGGATGCGCGTCAACCAGGTTTTGAAATATTTCGGCCGGCGCAGCGTATCCAGCTGCTCCCACGCGCGCAGGATAGCCTGCTGCGCTGCGTCCGCGCAGTCCTGCTCGCTGCGGAGCATGGCCTTTGCGACGCGGTATAGCGCCGGCTCTGCTTCCAGCACTGCGGCGGTGAATTCTGCTTTGTCCATCATAGGCGGGTCGTTCCTTTCCGAAAGCGTTTGGCGGCCGCCTCAACCTGCTTTCGCTTCATTAGATGGAACAGGCGGGGCTTTGGTTCGGCCTTTCAAAAATTTTTCTTTCCCCGCCCTTTTCTGGGCGTAAAAAGCGGCGGAGCATATGCTCCGCCGCTTGCTGTATCGAATGGAAGAGCCGCAGGCTCAATCGCTGACCAGCGGGGTGGACAGATACCGGTCGCCCGTATCGGGCAGGAGCGCGACAATGGTCTTGCCTGCGTTCTCCGGTCGCTTGGAAAGCTCGACCGCCGCCCACAGCGCCGCACCGGACGAAATACCGACGAACAGACCCTCGCTGTGCGTGAACACCCGCGCGGTCGCGAACGCGTCCTCGCCCTTGACGCGCATGACCTCGTCATACACCTTGGTATCCAGCACCTGCGGCACAAAGCCCGCGCCAATGCCCTGTATCTTATGCGGACCGCCCTTTCCAGTGGACAGCACGGGGGATTCATCCGGCTCCACCGCCACGACCTTGACGTTCGGGTCCTGCTCCTTGAGATACTGGCCGACGCCGGTAACCGTGCCGCCCGTGCCGACGCCCGCGACAAAAATATCCACCTTGCCGCCCGACTGGCTCCAGATCTCCGGTCCCGTACTCGCACGGTGCGCCGCCGGGTTGGCCGCGTTGACAAACTGGCCGGGAATAAAGCTGTTCGGGATGTTCTTTGCCAGCTCATCCGCACGCGCGATCGCGCCGGACATACCCTTCGCCCCCTCGGTCAGTACCAGCTCCGCGCCGTATGCTTTCAGCATATTGCGACGCTCGACGCTCATGGTTTCCGGCATAGTGAGGATGATCCGGTAGCCACGCGCCGCCGCGACCGCCGCCAGGCCGATGCCAGTGTTACCGCTCGTCGGCTCGATGATGGTCGCGCCGGGCTTTAACGCGCCGCTCGCCTCTGCGTCGTCGATCATCGCGTTGGCGATGCGGTCCTTGACCGAGCCCGCAGGATTGAAATACTCCAGCTTTGCCAGGATCTCGGCGCCCGCGCCGGACTTCTGAGCAAATTTATCCGCCGCGTACAGCGGGGTGTTGCCGATCAGTTCGGCAAAGCTTCTTTTAATATCAGACATGGTGAATTACCGCCTTTCCGTTATGTGAATATTTATCGAACCAGGGCCTGTCTATGTTACAGCCCGCCGGTACATCGTTTCCCTCGCGGAAGCATCATGGACTGCCGCCTCCCTTTATTTCCACTATTCATAGGTGTTTTATATGAATTAGGATACAGGGGTTTGCAGCATTTGTCAAGTAGTATTTGCAAAAAAACAGGAAAAGCTGCTCAGCTACAGACTGGTAATAAAAAATCTCCCCGAGGGGAGATTTTTTATCAAACCGCCAGCAGGCCGAGATCGATTTTCCACTGGATCACGCGGATCGCGGATTCCCGTATCCGGTCAGCGCTGATCGTACCGTCCTGCACCGCCGCCAGCACCGCGTTATACTGCGTAACGAAATCCGAGGAAACCAGCATATCGTTGCCCGCCTGCACCGCCAGCACCGCCGCGTCCGCGCCGCCCGTATAGTCCGTGATCGCCTCCATGATAAGGTCGTCGGTCATGACCACGCCGTCAAAGCCCAGTTCGTCCCGCAGCACCTGATGCACCGCGGGGGAGAGCGAGGCGGGCAGCTCGGCGTCCATGCAGGTCACGATATTATGGCTGACCAGGACCGATTGCGCGCCCGCGTCGATCCCCGCTCGGAACGGCAGGAAATCGCTTTCCCGAAATGATTCGATGGGCCGCTCGTCGATGGCGATGCCGGTATGCGTGTCCAAATTATTGCCATAGCCTGGGAAATGCTTGAGCACCATGCCGATCTGGTCGGACAGCATCTGCGCGACGACCGTGCGGACGTATTCGCTGGTCTGCGCTGCGTCCCTGCCGAAAGCGCGGGCGTTGATGAAGTCCGCGGGGTCGGTGGATACATCGCACACAGGCGCAAAGTTGACGTTTACACCGATCGAGGCGAGCAGCTCGTCCTTTTCCTTGGCATCGCTCGTGATCAGCGCAAAGCCGCCCTCGTTATACAGCGCCTGCGGCGACCAGAACCTGTCCGCGCGGAAATTGGGGTTGGAGCTAATACGGACGACCGTTCCGCCCTCCTCGTCCACGCCGATCAGCATGGGGGTCGCCGCCGCATCCTGATAGGATTGGATGACCGCGGCCACGCTCTCCTTGGTCTGCCCCTCAAAGTCGCGGCCGAACAGGATATAGCCGCCGATATCGTACTGACCGGCGAGTACCGCCGCGTCGGCCTCCGGACAGCGCGCAAAAAACATCTGCGCGACCTGGGATTCGAGCGGCAGGTTATTGACATAATGCTCGGCCGCGGAGATATCCTCTTCCGCAACGCCCGCCGCTGCTTCCACGCTGTCTTCCGCCGCTTCGCCGCCGGTTCCCGTCTCTACCTGCGCAGGCGCGTCCGGCGGCGCCGTATCCGCCGGCGTATCCCCCTTGCACGCTGCCAGCCCGCACAGGCACAGCACGGCGAGCAATAGGGAAAGCCATTTCTTTTTCATTTTTCCACCTCCTGAATATTGTTTCTATTATACCGAAAAAAACCGCCGTTGCAAAGCCCATTCCATTTATGGTAAGATAGGGAGGCGAAAGGGGGCTTTGCCCATGCATACCATCGGACGCTTTGCGCCCAGCCCGAGCGGGCGCATGCACCTGGGGAACGTGCTGTGCGCGCTGCTGGCATGGCTGAGCGCGCGGCGTCAAAACGGGCGCTATCTGCTGCGCATTGAGGATCTGGACGCAATGCGCTGCCCGCGCCGCTATGCGGACCTGATCCTGGACGACCTGCGCTGGCTCGGTTTGGATTGGGACGGCGAGGTTCCCTATCAATCCGAGCGCGCCGCTGTTTACGAAACATACGAGACTATGCTGCGCGGCAAGGGGCTGCTCTACCCCTGCTTCTGCTCGCGCGCCGCGCTGCACGCCGCCAGCGCCCCGCATCTTTCCGATGGGCGCGTGGTCTATGCCGGCACCTGCCGCGGGCTGACGGCTGAGCAGGCTGCGGAAAAGTGGAAAACACGCGCCCCGGCAACACGGGTGCGAGTGCCGGACGAAACCGTTTCGTTCACGGACGGGGTGTTCGGCGCATACAGCGAAAACCTCGCGCGGGAGTGCGGGGACTTTATTATCCGCCGGTCGGACGGTGTGTTCGCCTACCAGCTTGCGGTCGTTGTGGACGACGCGCTCTCGGGCGTGACCGAGGTAGTGCGCGGGGCTGACCTGCTCTCCTCCACGCCGCGCCAGATCTGGCTGCACCGGCTATTCGGCTTTCCGTCGCCCGCGTTCTTCCACATCCCGCTGCTCTGCGACCATGACGGGCGCAGGCTGAGCAAGCGGGACGAAGACCTTGACCTCGGCCGGCTGCGCCAGCGGTTCTCCCCCGAGCAGGTCGTCGGCGCGCTGGCTTATGCCGCCGGCCTGACCGAACGGCCAGAGCCGGCCGCCGCGCGCGAACTGATCCCCCACTTTTCCTGGGCGCGTATCCCCCGGCGCGACCTGTTCCTGCCCGACCTGTTCCGTTGACATGATAAAACGCCCATCCGGCAGTGCCGGATGGGCGTTTCTTTACTTTTTCGGCTCGCAGTGGCAGCTTCCACCGCTGCATTTGCCGCAGCCGCCCGAACAACCGGAACAGCCGCCGGATTGGAATTGGCGGTAAACACTGCGCGCTGCGAAGAATATGGCGGCGGCAACGAGCGCGCCGACCACAAGGTTAGAAACGATAGATAACATAGTCACGCTTCCTTTCCAGGGTGCCGCGCGGCGTTACGCCTGCACGCTCATTTTGCGAAGCCCCTCGGCACCGTCGGCCTTGGCCGGCTTACGGACCAGCAGGTAGATCATCAGCGCCAGGACGATAACCGCCGCAATGGTACCCACGCCGAACGAAAGCTCGCCCGTGAGCAGGCCGCCGAACTGGTAAACCATCAGGGCAACCGCATACGCAAACACCATCATATAGCCAATCGCAAAGCAGGTCCACTTGGCGTTGTTCATCTCACGCTTGATTGCGCCCATCGCCGCGAAGCACGGTGCGCAAAGCAGGTTGAAGCACATGAACGAATACGCGCTGACCGCGGTGAAGGAAGCCTGCAGGTTGGCCCAGATTTCCACGCCATCTTCCGCGACCTCGGCAAAGCCATAGGTCTGTCCAAAGGTGGCGACGACGTTCTCCTTGGCGATCCAGCCGGTGACGGTTGCCACCACGTTCTGCCAGCTTGCCCAGCCAAGCGGCGCAAAGATCGGTGCAAGCGCGTTGCCGATGCCGGCCAGAATGCAGTTGTCGATATTCTCGACCGCGCCGAACGCGCCGTTCTCCCAGCCATAGCTCTGGAGGAACCAGAGGACGATGGTGGAGAGCAGAATGATCGTACCGGCCTTTTTAATGAACGACCAGCCGCGCTCCCACATCGAGCGGAGCACGTTGACCAGAGTGGGCGTATGGTAGGCAGGCAGCTCCATAACAAACGGCGCCGGTTCGCCCGCGAACATCCTGAACTTTTTGAGCATGATGCCCGAAACAATAATGGCCAGCACGCCGATCACATAGGCGGAGAACGCAACCCAGCCCGCGTTGTCGAACAGCGCGCCCGCGATCAGCGCGATGATTGGCAGCTTCGCGCCGCAGGGTACAAACGTAGTCGTCATGATCGTCATGCGCCGGTCGCGCTCCTGCTCGATCGTGCGCGACGCCATGACGCCGGGTACGCCGCAGCCCGTGCCGATCAGCATGGGGATAAAGGACTTGCCCGAAAGGCCGAACTTGCGGAAAATACGGTCCATGATGAACGCGACGCGCGCCATGTAGCCGCAGTCCTCCAGCAACGCCAGGAAGATGAACAGCACCAAGATCTGCGGGACAAAGCCCAGCACCGCGCCGACGCCGGCAACAATTCCATCCATAATCAGGCTGTACAGCCAGTCAGCGATGCCAAGGCCGCCCAGCGCGCCTTCCAGCAACACGGGAATGCCAGGCACCCAAATGCCATAGTTCGCCGGATCCGGCTCCTCGGCCGCCATCGCGGTTTCAAACATACCGAAGTCAACCGCTTCCTCGGTGACCGTGCCGGTCTCCTCGTCCTCAAACGCCGCGGTGCCTACGATATCGGCTGCGGAAGCGTCCGCAGCCAGCGCGGCGGTTGCGCCCGCAAGCACGTCGGCGTCAGGCTCCTCGGCCTCCAACTGCTCGGTAATGGCCGAAACATCCACGCCGCCCTCTTCCGCGGCCGCCAGCCATGCGTCGCGGTAAGCGGTCTGCGTTTCGTATTCCGCTCCGGCTTCCTCATACGCGCCCGCGCCATAGCCGGCCAGATGCCAGCCGTCGCCGAACACGCCGTCGTTGGCCCAGTCGGTCAGGATGGTGCCGACCGTGGTCACCGATACATAATACACAATGAACATGACCAGCGCAAAGATCGGTAGCGCCAGGATGCGGTTGGTCACGATATGGTCGATCTTGTCCGACACGGTCATGCCGGTCTTTTTCTTTTTGACGCAGGCCTTGACAATGCCGCCGATATACTGGTAGCGCGCATCCGTAATGATGGATTCCGCGTCATCGTCCAGTTCCTCCTCGACGGCGCTGATGATGGCTTCCAGCTTTGCCTGCGTATCCACGCTGAACTGGAAACGGGCCATCACCTTCTGATCGCGCTCGAACAGCTTGACCGCATACCAGCGGCGCTGGCTTTCCTCGGTCACGCCCGCGATCATGTCCGTGATCTGCTGCAGCGCCTTTTCAATATTCTCCGGAAATTCATGCTGGGGCGGGAGCTTGCCGGCAGACACCGCCTTCTTCGCGGCCTCCACCAGTTCCTTTGTCCCTTTGCCCTTGACCGCCGCGGTTTCCACGACCGGCACGCCCAGCAGGCTGGACAGCTTCTTCACGTCGATCACATCGCCGCGCTTCTCCACAATGTCCATCATGTTCAGGGCCACGACGACCGGAATACCCATTTCGAGCAGCTGGGTGGTTAAGTACAGGTTGCGCTCTATGTTGGACGCATCCACCAGATCCATGATGGCATCCGGCTTTTCCCCCACCAGATAGTCGCGTGCGACCACTTCCTCCAGCGTATACGGCGAAAGCGAGTAAATACCCGGCAGGTCGGTGATACGGATTTCCTTGTCCGCTTTCCAGCGGCCCTCTTTCTTTTCCACGGTAACGCCCGGCCAGTTGCCGACATACTGCGTCGCGCCGGTCAGGTCGTTGAACATCGTGGTCTTGCCGCAGTTCGGGTTGCCGGCAAGCGCCAAACGAATAGACATGTTGTTTCCCCTTCCTTTCAATTAGCTTTCGCTAACCTATGTGCAATTTTTTAGTCAACCAGTACTTTTTCCGCATCCGCCTTGCGCAGCGAAAGCTCATAGCCGCGCACCGTGACTTCGATCGGATCGCCCAGCGGCGCCACCTTGCGGACATATACCTCAGCCCCGCGCGTCAGCCCCATATCCATGATGCGGCGACGGGTCGCGCCCTCGCCCTCGATCTTACGCACGGTAACAGTTGCGCCGCACGGCGTAGTTCTCAGATTGCCCATTGTTTTTCCCCCTTCAGACATAGATACGAGACGCCATCTGCTGCGAAATCGCAACGCGGACGTCTTTTACGGATACGATCAGGTTGCCCTGCAAAGAAGAGACGACCCTCACCTTCGCCCCCTCGACAAAACCAAGGTTCTGCAGGAACCGGCGTGTCTGATCCCGACCGTGGATCTGTTTTACCGTAGTCTCCACACCGGCGTCTATCATCGTAAGCGGCATAATAGCAATCCTCTCCTTTTCTTTGTTAGTAGGAGCTAACCCAAACCCTGTAAAGCAGGGGTTAGCTCTTTCTAACCCCTTAACCGTGCTAAGTTTACCATCGCTAACTTTATTTGTCAAGCGGACCGGAACAGGTTTGTCAATTCTCACCAAGAACAGCAGGGTTTGCGGCAGCTAATTTGTACAGTGCTTCCCATTCCTGCCAGTCGGGCAGGAGGAAGCCCGCAGCCGTTGTTCCGGACAGCCGCGGGCTCATGTTATGTTGGGCATACCGGGCAGTATACCCTGGGGTTTCCCCCGGGACAAGAAAGGATATTTGTATCATAACCACCGCCGTCGCGGCGGGTATGACCGGTTTATTTTCGATGGAAGCCGACGGCTTCCATCGAGGGACACCGCGCTGCGCGCGGATGCGCCTGCTGCTTCGAAACGCTCCGGCACGCGAAGCCTTTCTCCGCACGGGTATTCAAACACACGCTGTGTGTTTCCGCGGCTTTCCGCGGAAAACCGCGGAAAGCCAATCGAATACGCGCTTCGCGCGAAAAAGGCGCGCCGGCGCGGGAAATTGTCTTAGTAAGCGGCAAAGCCTTTGCCGAACTCCCTGCACTTGGCCAGCCCGTCTTCGTCGGGCGTCTCGTTGATCATCAGGCCTTCGTCCGTGTAAATATTGGCGTTTGCATCGTTGGTGCGCTGCACCCAGTCGCGCATCCACTGTCCGTCGCCCCAGCCGTAGGAGCCGAACAGCGCGACCTTGCGGCCCGCGAGCCTGTTCTCCAGCTCGGTGAAGAACGGATCGAACTCCGCTTCCTCGAGCACCTCCGCGCCCATCGCCGGACAGCCAAGCGCAATCTTATCGTATCCTGCCGCAGCGCCGGCGTTGGTATCCGCCACGTTCAGCAGATCGCATTCCATGCCGCCCTCGCGGATTCCTTCCGCGATCGCGGTTGCCATTTGCTCGGTATTGCCGGTCTGGCTCCAATAAATTACTGCAGCTTTGCTCATTTCTGTCAAATCCTCCTGTTGATTATTGTTGATTATTTTAGATGCATTATGAAACGCTTTGCGCCTATGCCGCGGCAAACACCTCGAGCAGCGTTTCCCCTTGCTCGATCCGTTTTGTCACCGCGCGGCACACCCGCGAAAGGCGGTCAAACAACCGCGACGCAGCCTGCGCGTCGCCATATACTTTCCAGTAGCCGCTGAGCTTGCAGCCCCGTCCGGCATTCCGGATAAACCCCACGACATCTTCGATCGGATATCCCAGGAACAGACCGATTTCATGCGGGAAGGTTTCGGAAAGCGCGATCCTGCGCTTCAGCTCCCGCAAGAGGTCCTGCAACGGCTGGCCGGCTGGGTAGCCGAACGACGCCAGCACATGCTGCACACAAGGCTCCGCCATATGCCGCTCGAGCGCCTGCTTTTGGTAGACCATCAGCAGATACCGCCCGCGGCAGGCACAGACGATCTCAAAGCACATGCCGCGCGGGGCAAACGCCTCGCGGTAAGTTTTCAGACGCTGTGGCAGATCGGGATACAGCGCGCGGTCGAACGATACCAGGCTTGCTGGTTTAATCCCCGCCAGCGTCGGCGAGCAATACGCCGCGAGCTGTCGGTCCAGTTGGTTCATCATCTTGTCACGCACCTCCTGCCCTGTATTTTTACCGGATCAGTTTCCTTTATCCGCAACGTTCCGAACAGCGCGGCCGCGGTTAGCCATACGGCCGCGCAGTCTTAACGGTCTGTTTTGTTCGGATAGATGCGCAAAATACAGAGGAAGCTGTGTATGTATGGTGCGCCGCTCCGTTCCGCGAAAGCGGCACCGGTCATCGAGCATATCAGTAAGCCTCGGCTAACCTGAATATAAGTTAGCATAAGCTAACCAAAATGTCAAGTACTTTTTTTCAAATTTCTCTGAGAATTTTCCGCAGGAGTGATTCTTTGTTTTTTCTCACCCAAAACCATATTTTTATTCTGTGCATTTTTCTGACAGTCCTGCTTGTATCCGCAACACAAAGACCGGCCGGATACGGCCGGTCTGCAGCATGCTTCCCGTTTCCTATCCGTCAGCGGTATCCCCTCTGCGGAACAGGCTCATCCGACGGCGCTATCCCCCAGCACCTTTACCTGAAAGCGTCTGGTGCGCGGGCCGTCGAACTCACAGAAATACACACCCTGCCAAGTCCCCAGCAGCAGGCATCCGTCCTCGACCAGCACCAGTTGGCTCGTGCCAACGCAACTCGACTTCAAATGCGCGGCGGAGTTCCCCTCCGCATGCCGGAACGCGCGCCGGTCGGGAAAGGCTTCGCGCAACCCCAGCAGCAAGTCGTGCCGCACGTCCGGATCAGCGTTTTCATTGATCGTGATGCCGGCGGTCGTGTGCGGACAGTATATGACCGCAGCACCGCTCTGCACGCCACTTTCCCGCACTGCTTCGCGCACCTGCGCGGTCACGTCGTACAGGCCCTCCCGTTCGGTATGCAGGGTATATTCCTTTGTTTTCATGCCTTACTCGCTCCTATTCTCATGCAGATAAGTAGCTTCCAGATCGGACAGATGCAGCTTGACCGCGAGCGGATACTTTTCGAATGCGTGCGCAAGCGAAAAGCTGCCGCCGCGCACGGAATCGTCAAACCCGCCCATATGCCAGCGGATCGCCATTGCCTCCTCGGTTTTCAGGCGCATGAAGCGCTCGATCAGGTACACCGATTTCTCGCCGTGTCCATAGGGAAACTGGTCGTCGATCGCGTAAACCGGCACCTTTTCCCACTCGCCGCGGTCGTTCTTGCGGTTGCGCAGCTCGGTCTTGTAAAAGCCCGCCTTGCACAGATCATGCAGCAGCGAGGCGATCGTAAAGCTCTCGATATCATCGCCCGCCGGATCGTAGTGCTTGGAGATCAGCACATTGTATACGTTAAGCGAGTGGTCGAGCAGGCCGCCCTCATACGCGGCGTGAAAGCGCGTGGACGCGGGAGCGGTGAAAAAGTCCGTGCTTTCCATCCACGCCAGCAGCTTTTCCGCGCCCGGGCGGCGGATATTCTTGTTATAAGTCTCGATAAACAGTTCTTTGCTCGTCATGTCGTTCCTCCATTCGGGCGCGGGCGAGCGCGAGGAGCGCCTCCCGCGTGTTTGCGGCCTGTTCCTCGATCACCGCGTCGAGCAATGCGCGCAGCATCTCCCCGACCGCCGGGCCGGACAGGCCGAGCGTCTTGATGTCGTTTCCATCCACCGCGAGCCGGCGCAGAGAAAAGCAATCCTCCGCCGCCAGCACGCCGTTCAGCCGTTTTTCGATCGCATGCAGCCAAGCGATATCCTCCGGATGCGTTCCCTGTCCGACCGCGTCCCCTTTTTTGATGGCCAGCAGGTCGCGGAACCTGGCCTCCCCGATCTGCGACAGACGGCGGCGCACCTGCCGACCATTATCGCCCAGAGGGAGGTCGTGCTGTTCGACCAGCAGCAGGATGCGGGCCGTATCCTCGCCCGAAAAACGCAGGCGGCGCAAGATACCAGCCGCGATTTCACGGCTGGCCTTGGGGTGGCCGTAAAAATGGCCGACGCCATTTGCATCCACGGTTTTGCAGGCGGGCTTGCCGCAGTCGTGCAGCAGCATGGACCAGCGCAGCACAGGTTCTGCCGGCACCTGCCCGACCGCGCGGACGCTGTGCTCCCACACATCGTACCGATGGTGCGGGTTTTGCTGGGCGCAGCCGAGCATCGGCCGCAGTTCGGGCAGCGCCGCGGCAAAAATATCGGAAAAGCCCATCAGCGCGCGCTGCGCGAACCGTCCGCACAGCGTGTCGGTCAGCTCCGCGCGCACGCGCTCGGCGGCAATGCATTCCAGTCGCCCTGTCTGGCGGCGCATGGCGGCTGCGGTCCGCGGCTCCACTGTAAAGCCGAACTGGGCGGCAAACCGCACCGCGCGCAGAATGCGCAGCGCATCCTCTTGGAAGCGTGCATCCGGATCGCCGACCGCGCGCAGGATACCATTTTTCAGGTCGTCCCGCCCGCCGAACGGGTCGCACAGCCCGCGCTGCGGGTGCCATGCCATTGCTCCTACCGTGAAATCGCGCCGCGCCAGATCAGCGCGCACCTCCGGCACGAACAACACGGTGTCTGGATGCCGCCCGTCCGAATAACCGGCATCCGCGCGGAAGGTCGTGATTTCCAGCGGACCTTCTTCCGTCAGCAGGGTCAGCGTGCCATGCTTCAGGCCGGTTTCCAACACGCGCGCACCCGCAAACACCGCCCGCATCTCCTCCGGCCGCGCGGCGGTACACAAATCCCAATCATGCGGCGGATCACCTCGCAGGCTGTCGCGCACACAGCCGCCGACCGCCCAGGTTTCAAACCCCGCCGCCTCCAGGCGCATGATCGCGGCGGCAACATGCTCCGGCAGGCGCATCAATGCCCGCCTTTTTTCTGCCGCAGCTTGTAGGAGGTGCCGTCCGGATTGAGGACGACCGTCCGGTCCAGTTGTGCCTTCAAGCTTTTGCGGAAGCCCGCTATATATTCCTCGCGCAGGGCTTTCTGCTCGGCCTTTTCCGCCTCGCTCAGCCCTTCGGCCTTGGCTTTTTTCGCCAGCTCGTTGATGCGCGCGATTTTTTCATCGGTCATTGCCGTATTCCTCCATAGATTTTTCTATGCCCCTATTATAGCAAAGCGGGCGGGCAAAGTCCACGGAAATCCTTGCGCGGCTATGCTCCGTCGAGCGCCCGCGCGTCCGCCATCAGCAGCAGGCCGCAGCGCAGCCCGAGCAGGAAGCAATCCTCGCCATGCTCTGCGGCCGCGGCAACCGCCTGGTCGCACACCCGACGGAAGCTGCGGTGGAGGACGCGCGGCAGAAGCGCGTCAAATTCATCCTGCGCCTGGTTCAGGTTTTGCCATGCTGGGCCGTCCTTGCTGACGCATACACGCTCGGCGGCGGCCTGTAATTCCTGATAAATGGATCGGTTCACACAAATCACCTCTCATTAACTTTAGCATATTTTATTCTATATTTCAATAGAATATTTTGTTCTGTTAAAATATTTAATGAGGTGATAATATGTTATATAAGCGTATACGAAATTTACGCGAGGATAACGATTTGAGTCAGCAGCAGGTCGCAAGCTATCTGCATATTTCACAGCGAACTTATAGTTACTATGAAAACGGCGAGCATAATATGCCCCTCTCCATACTGGTAGGACTGGCCGATTTTTATAATACCTCAACCGATTATCTCCTTGAGCGCACCAACGATCCCGCACCGCCGCGCAAACGGTAAGCGTCTCCGCTTGGGTCAAGCGGGGAAACTGCGCCTGCGCGGCGCGGGCGGACAAGAGGGGAGAAACCGTTGGTGTTCTCTCTCCAAGGTTTCAGCGGAAACAGCTTATAGCAACTTTCGGGCGTCCTGCAACTTAATTGTCACGTCAGAGGTTGAAATCCCCGAACAATTTAGCTTTCTGGTCTAAAATGCAGGAAATAACAGATTGCCAAACAGACGTGTTCCAGCCTGCTTCAAAATGCCCCCAATTAAGAATTCTGGTGTAAAAACAGGTGTCAAAAAACAGGACGGCAGTTAACAACTAACACATCAAAAGTATAAATAAGAAAACGTATCGGAAAGCCGGTCTTTGGAAACAGGGACCGGCTTTTCCCATTTCCATAGAAAGGAACGAAGCATGCACCATCAGATACCTTACCGAGCCGCGCTGACAGCGCGGTTATTTTTATGCCCGAAACCCGTTGTTCCCCCTGCCAGACCGCCGCCCAGCGTGTCTATGCAGATACACGAATAAATTAACCAGACGGAAAGGAGACGCCCATGTATTATCACACCTGCCCCTGCTGCGGGGCAAATTTAGACCCAGACGAACATTGCGATTGCCTGTCCCGTATTCGCGGCAAATCCCCGAAGCGGAATAACGGCAGGGATTATGGCCGCAGGGGACCAGCCCGTGTCCGCACTTAGGCTCGGCAGCCTCTTTGACGGTATCGGCGTCTTTCCGCTTGCCGCGTCGCACTGCGGCATTGTCCCCGTGTGGGCAAGCGAGATCGCAAAAGCGCCGGTTTCCATCACAAAGCGGCATTTCCCTGACATGCTCCATTTAGGGGACATTACGCAGATAGACGGCGGCAAAATACCGCCCGTGGATATCGTTACGTTTGGCTCACCGTGCCAAAACCTGTCGCAGATCGGCAACCGTACCGGTCTGGCGGGCAGTAAATCCGGCCTGTTCTATCAGGCCATGCGTATTATTGAGGAAATGAGAAATGCAACAGATAACCGGTATCCAGCTTTCGCTGTCTGGGAAAACGTCGCGGGAGCTTTTTCTTCAAATGACCGGCTGGATTTTGCAGCCGTGCTCCGCGCTTTCACAGATACCGAAGTTCCAGTGCCTGACAGCGGTATCTGGGCGCACGCCGGAATGGTGCGAGGGGGACGGGCTGATACCGCTTGGCGGCTCATGGACGCCCAGTATTGGGGAGAACCCGCCCTTTCGCAGCGTCGGCGGCGGGTGTTCGTCGTGGCGGATTTTGCAGGCGGACGCGCCGCGGAAGTATTATTTAAGCCCCGCGGTATGTTCCCGTTTCCTGCGTCTTGCGGCGAAAGCCGGCTGCCCGCCGCCGCCGGAGATCGGATACCTGCTTTTGAAGCAGGGCGGCAGATACCCGTCGTGCTCCCCTTCCAGCTCCGGCGGATGCGGTCAATGGCAAAGCGGGGAGACCAGAGGGGCTTCCGCGCGTGCTTCGGCAAAAACGGCGAACCCTTCCCAACTCTGCTTGCCAGTGTAGGCCAGCCGTTTGCGTTCTGGTATGAGGGGAAAGAGCAGGACGGTTTCGTCCGTGACCTTACGCCCTTGGAATGTGAACGGCTCATGGGCCTGCCGGAGGGCTGGACGGCATACGGCTGCAAAGGTGAAAAGGTCAGTAGCCATGCCCGCTGTTTCGCGCTCGGCAACGCAATCGCCCTGCCCTGCGCGGAATATATCATGGCGGGTATTGCGGAAGTAATGCGGTAAACCAGGCATCAGGATAACAGAAAGTGAGGATTTTTATGGAATTGAAATATGTGGTCCCCAACATGGAAACAACTTTCGGGAAACTGGAATTTGGCAGCGCGCTTGAGCTGGGGCGCGGGGACACCCAGCGGAACAATCAGCAGGTCGCCGTGGTCCGGCGGCGTTATAAGCTGTTTTCCAGTATCCAGCCAGCGGATGATATTGAAGTCATTCTCCCCGGCAAAGCAGGTGAAAAAAAGTTTGGTTTCATGGAGCCGGTAAAGCTGGTAAACCCGCGTATCACCGCGGAGGGCTATGTGGTAGGCGGCCGCGGCTTTACTGATTATATCCTCCATGCAGACGACATGATTAAGGCGTAAGAAAGGAAAGGTGAAGTTTATGAGACTGGCAAACGGTATTACCATTGAAAAGGAAGAAACCTTTGGCACGCTGCTTTTCTCCGCCTTGCGGCGCGAGGTGCGGGAGCAGAACGGGGACGGCACGCCCTCCGATGTAATCAGGGAACGCACCTATGACCTGAAAAGCCGGACGCAGGGCCGTATGATTCAGGTAAGCATCCCCGCGAGCGTACCGCTGCGCGATTATGCGTACAATGCCGAAGTCGATATGGTAAACCCTGTCGTGAACACAATCGCGCATGTGACGTTCGGCAATCATGCGGATGTGGACTGGTATATCAAGGCGGACGATATTGTGCTGGCGAAGCGTGACGGCGCACAGGGTAGCGGCCAGCCCGCCCAGCCGCGCAGGGACGCCCAGCCGGATAAGAAAGCGTAAGCCCTGTGAAGCGTTTCCGGTACCGCGGCAAACGCATCCGTCCGGCGGATAAAGACCTCGTGTTCCGGTCCGCCTGCTGTGCGGCGCTCCCTGTGGCGCTGGCGGTGTTCGTACTGCTGAACCTGAAAGGCATCCTGCGGACAGACTGGCGCAGCCTGTCCATACCGGATATCGTCGGGCAGGATTGGAACGTCCCCTGCCTGCTGTTCAGCGGTATCGCGGCGCTTCTGGCGGGGGCTGCCGCGCCCGTTATGGCGTACCGCCTGTTCCCTGATACGGTCCGTCAACTCATACACCGTCAAAAGCTGGCGCGCATGGTACTTGAGAACCAGTGGTATGAGCAGGCCGGACGGACAAGGCGGGAGAGTTTTTTTAAGGATTTATCCGGCACGGATGCAAAACCGAAAGCAGCCCGTTTTCCGCGGATGTATTACCGCATGGAGAACGGGCTTTTGCATTTTCGGGTGGAAATCACACTGGGGAAATATCAGGAGCCGCTCCTGCATCTGGAAAACAGGCTGGAAAGCGGCCTGTACTGCGAACTCGTCAGCCGCGAGCTGCAGGACGGCTTTATCGAGTATACGCTTCTTTATGATATGGCGGCAAACCGTATCCCGATCTCCAAAGTGAAAGCCGAGGGCGGCAGGCTGCGCCTGATGAAGAATGTCTGGTGGGAGTATGACACACTCCCGCACATGCTGATTGCAGGCGGTACGGGCGGCGGCAAGACGTATTTTATCCTGACGCTTATCCAGGCGCTTTTGCAGGCCAAAGCCGCGCTTTATGTCCTGGACCCGAAAAATGCAGATTTGGCGGACCTGTCCACTGTGACGCCGGAGGTATATTACCGCAAGGAGGATATCGCGGCTTGTGTCAGCCGGTTTTGTGACGGGATGATGCAGCGCAGCGAAAGCATGAAATCCATGCAGGGGTACAGGACCGGCGGGAACTACGCCTGCCTCGGTCTGGAGCCGCATTTCCTGATATTCGACGAATACGTTGCGTTCATGGAAATGCTGAACGTCCGCGAACGCGAGGACGTGCTAAACAAGCTCAGGCAGATCGTCATGCTGGGGCGGCAGGCAGGGTATTTCCTGATACTCGCCTGCCAGCGTCCAGACGCAAAGTATCTTGGGGACGGTATCCGCGACCAGTTTAATTTCCGTGTGGCGCTGGGGCGTATGTCCGAACTGGGGTACAGCATGATGTTTGGCGAAGCCGGAAAAGAGTTTTTCTTCAAGAACGTCAAGGGCCGTGGATACGCAGATACGGGAAAAGGTGTGATTACCGAGTTTTATACGCCAATCGTGCCAAAAGGGTATGATTTCCTGCGGGAGATCGGCGCGCTGACGGAGGGAGTGGTTTCCGATGAAAAGCCGGATTGAACTGGCGCTGCCAGCAAGGGATAAGGACGGAAATGTTACGCCTGCCCGCACCTCCCGCCGTGCCGCGCGCGGCGTGCAGCGCGTAAAGCCGCCAGCGCGGCACGGGCGGATGGCGGGCGCGGCGCAGCCGCGCCCGCATGCCGTACCCCCCTGTATCTAACAGGGGGGTACAAATCGGAAGATCACCTGTCCGAAAACAGGCAAAACCCCTTGCCGCGTCTGCCTTTCAAGGCTCTCCGCCAAATTTGATTTTCCAAAGTTCCAATCAAGACGCAAAGGGGATGTGAAATGAACCGGACAAATGGGCAGGAAAACGGTTATAAGCAGCGCAGGGAAAGCCTGCATATCCCGCAAAAGGAATTTGCCGCGCTTGCAGGGCTGTCCGCAGAACATTTGAGCCGCGTGGAAAATGGGCGGGTACCTGTCACAAAGGAAGTGCGCCGCAGGATAGAGCGTGCGTTTGACATTATCGCGCCGGACGCGCTGTTCCTGCTGATCGATTATGTACGCATCCGTTTTAAGACGATGGATGTACGGTATGTCGTCGAGCGTATCCTGATGATAAAAATGCAGTATATGGCGCAGGAAGCGCGCGGCGCATACACCTACACCAGCCGCTTTTATCACGGGGATATCACCGTGTATACCTCGCCGGATGAAAGCAAGGGCGTGCTGCTTGAACTGAAAGGGAAAGGCTGCCGCCAGATGGAAGCCTTTCTCTATGGACAGGGTCGGGACTGGTATTCCTTTTTCCGCCGCTGTCTGGACGAGGACTGCGTGTTCAAGCGCATTGACCTTGCCCTGAATGACCGTGTACGGCTGCTGGATATCCCCTGCCTGATGCGCAAATGCGACGCCGGCGAATGTATCACGGTGTTCCGCAAATTCCGCATGTACCGTTCAGGGCTGTTCATCAGCGGGCATGAGGAAGAAAACGCCGCCGGCATGGGGCATACGCTGTACGCTGGGGCGTTTGATTCAGACCTGTATTTCTGCATTTATGAAAAGGACTACGAGCAGCTTGCCAGAAGCGGTACGCCGCTGGAGGATACCGAGGTCAAAAACCGCTTTGAGATACGGCTGAAAAACGAGCGCGCTTATTTCGCGGTGTATGATCTTGTCAGCTATGAGGATGCGGAACGCACCGCGTTCGGCATCATCAACCGGTATATGCGGATTGTGGACAGGGATAACCGCAGGGCGCGTGAGGACTGGCCGCTGAACAGCATGTGGGCGGTGTTCATTGGCGGACGCCGTGACCGGCTGAAATTAACGGCAAAGCCCGAACCGTACACCCTGCAAAAAACGCTGAACTGGCTTTCCCATCAGGTGGCGCCGTCATGGAAGATGCTGCTCGAATTAGACCGCAAAGGCGGTACAAACGTCATGGAGGAAATGATCGCGGGTACGGAGTTGTCCGAAAAGCACCGCAAGATCATAGAACAGCAGCTTCGGGAAATCAGGGAGGTGGTTATCATGTAACGCACTTGCAGCAGGAAATGCGATGTGGTATAATTATGGCACGAAAGGAGTTGTTTTTTATGCCGCGTATTATACCGATTCGTGATTTGAAAAACACCACCGAAATTTCAAAAATGTGCAATGAATCCACCGAGCCGGTTTATATCACCAAAAACGGATATGGCGATATGGTGATTATGGGGATGAAGGCCTATGAAGAAAAAATGTATTTAATGGATGTGTATACGAAACTGGCGCAGGCTGAGGAGGAAATCCGCGCAGGCGCCACGGGCGATGCACGTCAAGCCCTAAAAGATTTGAGGGCGAAGTATGGGTTATAAAGTGGAAAGCACGCGCCTTGCCGGTCAGGATTTGGATGAAATCCTGAACTATATGGTAAAGGAATTAGGCAGCCCGTCCGCCGCGGTGGATTTTGTGGATGAAGTGGATTCGTGCTATGCCAGATTAGCGGAAATGCCGGAAATGTATGAACCGTGCAGGGATATCCGGCTTAAAGCGCTGGGATACCGGCGTGCTGTTATAAAAAACTATGTGATGATTTATAAAGTTGTCCAAAGCATAAGTACCGTGTTTATCCTGCGTTTTTTCTATGGCGGGAGAGACTACGAAAAACTGCTTTGAACGAAAACTTTGCATGCAGCCCTGTTCCAGGGCTGCATTTTTGATTGGAGGGATATAACCAATGAATTTCGGCGTTAACCTGTACAACTGGTTTCTCACGAACGCCCAGTCGCTTGTGCTTATGGCTATCGTGGTGATCGGCATTTATCTCGGCTTCAAGCGTGAGTTTACCAAGCTGATCGGTTTTCTGGTCGTGTCGTTGATCGCGGTCGGCCTTGTATTCAACGCGGCGGGCGTCAAGGATGTGCTGCTTACCCTGTTTAATCAGATTATTGGCGCGTAACGGCTGGTTTCGGAAATGGACCGGCCGTTTTTTTATGCCTGCATGACAGGAGGCGATCTTACTATGGAGGAAATGCGGGTGTATGTGGCGAACCTCGGCAAATACAACGAGGGTGAACTGGTAGGCGCGTGGTTTGAACCGCCCATAGACTATGACGAAATGGCGGAGCGCATCGGCCTGAACGAATTTTATGAAGAATACGCCATCCATGACTACGAGCTGCCCTTTGATATCGACGAGTACACGTCTATCGAAGAAGTCAACCGCCTGTGTGAAATGGTGGAGGATTTGCCGGAGTATATCCAAGACAACCTGAAAGAACTGCAAAGTTATTTTGGGAGCATCGAGGATTTGTGCGACCATGCAGACGATATTATCCTGTGGTCCGGCTGTGAGGATATGGCGGATGTGGCGCGTCAAATGGTGGAGGAAGGCGCGTTCGGTGAGATACCGGCGCATCTGCAAAACTATATAGACTATGAAGCCTATGGGCGGGACTTATTCTTTGGGGGGACGTTTGTCGAGACGCGGGACGGTGTTTTCGAGATCATACGCTAAACGCTTTCCTTTCTGCGGCGACGCCGCGAGAATGGAGTGGGGGTGCGTCCGGCTGTGGGTAACTGCATGGCGGTTATCCATAACCGGACGCAGGGGGCGGGGAAAGACGCGGGCGGCGCGGGCCTCGTTCCCCGCCCCCTTTTACCTTGATGATTTCAGATTGGAGTGGATTTGTTTTGAAGAAAATACGCAGTTACAGCAGCATATGGTCTGTGGAAAAGGTCATTTACGCGATCAACGACCTGCGCCTGCCGTTCCCCATCACCTTTTCGCAAATGGCATGGTTTGTCGCGTGCGAATTTGCGGTGCTGGCGCTGGGCGGGCTGCCGCCGCTTTCCATGATAGACGGCGCGCTGCTTAAATATTTTGGCGTCCCCGCCGGTATCACATGGTTTATGAGCCGGAAAACATGGGACGGCAAAAAGCCGTTCCGCTTTGTCAGGTCCTATACGGCCTATCTGCTGCGCCCCAAACAGACCTTTGCTGGCAAGCCGGTCAAGTTGAAGCGGGTGCATATCAGGCCCGAGATCACCACGGTAAGGAGTGAGGTCATTCATGCAGTATCCGATTAAATATATTGAAAACAACCTTGTGTGGAACCATGACGGGGAATGCTTCGCTTACTATGAGCTTATCCCCTATAATTACTCGTTTTTAAGCGTGGAGCAGAAAGAAGCGGTACACGATGCGTTCCGTCAGCTTATCGCGCAGAACAGGGACGGCAGGATACACGCCTTGCAGATCAGCACGGAATCCAGTATCCGTGCAGCGCAGGAGCGTTCCGGAACGCACGCTTCCGGCAAGCTGCGCGGGGCCGCCCTGCGGCGCATAGACGGCCAGACCGAAGCGCTTATCTCCATGATCGGGGAAAATCAGGCGGACTACCGGTTTTATATCGGCTTCAAGCTGCTGCTCAACGAACAGGACAGCGGGAATATTGGCCGTCAGGCGGCGAATATCTTTTCCGGTTTCCTGCGGGATGTAAACCATACCCTGATGGGTGATTTCATGTCCATGCCGGATGATGAAATCCTGCGGTATCAGAAGATGGAAAAATTGCTGGAAAGCAGGATTTCCCGCCGCTTCAAGGTGCGGCGGCTGGATAAAAACGATTTCGGCTATCTGCTCGAACACCTGTACGGAAAGAGCGGCGCCGCGTATGAGGGTTACAGCTTCCAATTGCCAAAAAAGAAGTTAAAGGGGGAAACCATCGTCAAGCGGTACGACCTGATCAAGCCCGCACGCTGCCTCATGGAAGAACACGGGCGTTACCTGCGTATCGTGCGGGAGGATGCGGAAACCTTTGCCGCCTGTTTTACCGTCTCAGATGTGGTCGGGGAACTGGATTTCCCGTCGTCCGAGATTTTCTATTACCAGCAGCAGCAGTTTTCCTTTCCGGTGGATACGTCTATGAACGTTGAGATTATCGCCAACAGGAAAGCCCTGTCCACGGTGCGGAACAAAAAGAAAGAACTGAAAGATTTGGACAGCCACGCATGGGAAAGCGGGGACGAGACCGGCACAACGGTCGCGGAAGCGCTGGACAGCGTAAACGAACTGGAAACCGAACTTGGGCAAAGCAGGGAGGCCATGTACAAGCTGTCCTATGTGGTGCGCGTCACCGCGCCGGACGCGGAAGAACTCAAGCGCCGGTGCGATGCGGTACGGGACTTCTATGACGATATGAACGTCAAGTTAGTGCGTCCGGTGGGCGATATGGCCGGCCTGCACCATGAGTTTATCCCTGCGGGCAGGCGGTATATGAATGATTATATCCAGTATGTGACGAGCGACTTTCTTGCCGGCCTCGGCTTCGGCGCGGCGCAAATGCTGGGCGAAAAGGACGGTATCTATATCGGCTATGGCGTGGATACCGGCCGGAACGTGTATTTGCAGCCCGCGCTTGCCAGCCAGGGCGTGAAAGGCTCGGTTACAAACGCACTGTCCGCGGCGTTCCTCGGCTCGCTCGGCGGCGGCAAGAGCTTTGCCAATAACCTGCTGGTGTACTACGCAGTGCTGAACGGTGCGCGGGCGCTCATTGTAGACCCGAAAGCCGAGCGTGGGAACTGGAAGCACGACCTGCCGGAGATCTCGGACGAGGTCAACATTGTAAACCTGTGTTCGGACGGGCAGAACAGGGGTATGCTGGACCCCTATGTCATCATGCGCCGCCCCAAGGACGCGGAAAGCCTTGCGATAGATATTCTTACGTTCTTAACCGGTATTTCTTCGCGGGACGGCGGGCGCTTCCCTGTCCTGCGGCGGGCGGTGCGCACGGTGACGAACAGCGGGCGGCGCGGCCTGCTCTGTGTCATTGAGGAATTACGCAGGGAGGGCTCGCCGCTTGCGGTGAGTATCGCAGACCATATCGAGAGCTTCACGGACTACGATTTTGCGCATTTGCTGTTTTCTGCAGGTGATGTAAAGCGTTCTATCAGCCTTGAAAAACAGCTTAATATCGTACAGGTGGCCGGTCTGGTGCTGCCGGACAGGGACACGCGCTTTGAAGAATATACGACGATGGAGCTTTTATCTGTCGCTATGCTTATCGTTATCAGCACCTTTGCGCTGGACTTTATCCATATGGACCGAAGCGTATTCAAGATTGTAGACCTTGATGAAGCATGGTCGTTCCTGAACGTGGCGCAGGGCAAGACGCTGGCAAACAAGCTGGTGCGCGCGGGCCGCGCCATGAACGTGGCGGTCTATTTTGTGACGCAGAACGCGGCGGACCTTGCGGACGAAAGCCTGAAAAACAACATCGGCCTGAAATTCGCGTTCCGCAGTACGGATATCGCGGAGATTAAAAAGACACTGGAGTTTTTCGGCCTGGATACCGGGGATGAAAACAGTCAAAAGCGGCTGCGGAATTTGGAAAACGGCCAATGCCTGATGCAGGACTTATACGGGCATGTGGGCGTCGTGCAATTCCATCCGATATTTGCAGACCTGTTCCACAGCTTTGACACCAGACCGCCGCTGAAAGCAGGGGTGGGAGTATGACATGCAAAAAAGCGGATAAGGCATTATTCAGAAAGACGGCCGCCACGGGTGTTTTGCTCCTTGTGGCCGCCGTTTTACTGTTTGCGGCGCTCTGCCCGTCCGCGGGCGCGGCAGGGCTGGTGGAGGATACCGTGGACGCAGCGCACGAGTACAGCCGCTACCCTCTGGAAAATTACCAGCTTGATTTTTATGTAGACAACGGGTGGGACTGGCTGCCGTGGAACTGGATAGACGGTATCGGCAGGCAGGTCATGTACGGCCTGTACTGCATCACGAATTTTATCTGGACGATAAACCTGTATCTGTCCAGCGCGTCCGGCTATCTGGTGCAGGAAGCGTACAGCCTCGACTTTATTTCGGATGCGGCGGATGCAGTTGGCCGGAATATCCAGGCTATCGCAGGTATCTCGCCCAGCGGGCTTTCCTCGGATGGGTTTTACGCGGGCTTCCTCCTGCTGATTATCCTGATTGTGGGTGCGTATGCTGCATACACGGGCATTATCAGGCGCGAGACGACCAAAGCCGTGCGTGCGGCGCTCAATATGGTGCTGGTCTTTGTCCTGTCCGGCGCGTTGATCGCCTATGCGCCGGACTGTGTCAGGCGGCTCAACGAGTTTTCCGAGGATATCAGTACGGCGAGCCTTTCCGTGGGGACAAAAATCGTCATGCCGGATACGGATAACAGCGGCGGGGACAGCGTCTCCCTGATACGGGACAGCCTGTTTTCCATCCAGGTAAAGCAACCGTGGCTGCTCCTGCAATTCGGGGATACGGATACGGACATGATCGGCGCGGACCGTGTTGAAAGCCTGATTTCAGCCAGCCCCAGTGAAAACAACGGAGAAAGCAGAGAAAACGCCGTAAAAGCCGAGATCGAGGACAACGGGAACACCAACCTCACGGTCACGAAAGCGGTGAACCGGCTGGGAACGGTGTTTTTCCTGTTCCTGTTCAATATCGGTATTTCGTTTTTCGTGTTCCTGCTTACCGGTATGATGCTCTTTTCGCAGGTGCTTTTTATCATCTATGCCATGTTCCTGCCCGCAGCGTTTGTTTTGAGCATGGCGCCGACGTTTGAGGGGACAGGCCGCAGGGCGGTTATCAAGCTGTTCAATACCATATTTGCAAGGGCGGGCATTACGCTGGTCATTACAATTGCTTTCAGCATTTCTTCCATGCTGTACCGGATTTCCAGCGGTTACCCGTTCTTTATTATCGCATTTTTGCAGGTGGTCGTGTTCGCGGGCGTCTATTTCAAGCTGGGCGATCTGCTCAGCATGTTTTCCCTGCATGACGACGGCGCGCGCGGCATGGGGCGGTATATCATGCACCGCCCGCGGATGTTCCTGTACCACCAGCTCCACAGGCTCAACCGGACGATGCGTGCGGCGGGCAGGGCCAATGAAAGCGGCGGTAAGCAAAACGGCCATGCCGGATACACAGCGGGCAGCCGGTACAGCGGCGGACGGAGGAACCGGCCGGACAGTGCCAGGGCGTGGACGGGAAATACCGAACCGGCGCTGCCGGAACCGCCTGTAAAAGGGGCAGCGGGCGGGACGGGTATGCCGCCGCAGGGCAGCGGTCCGGCCTCCCCTGCCGGACAGCCGGACAGGCCGGACGGCGCAGCCCGTGAAAGCCGTATTGCGGGACAGGGCGCAGCGTATGGCGGGACGGAAGTACCCGCACAGTCGGAACCGGCAAAGCGGCAGACAGCGCCGCAGACGCATGAAAGGCCGGCCATTGTGCCTGATGTTTCCCAGACGGGGCAGGCGCCAGGGGTACAGGCCCAGCCCCCCGCTCCACCCAGACAGGCGCGGCCGGCAGCAGAGGATAACCAGCAAAAGGCGACTGCTGCGGGACATGCCGCACGCCAACCCGAGACAGGACCGCATGAGCGGCCGGCGGTTATTCCAGTGGAGGGGAAAGCCAGCGGTGCGGTGCGGCGGCTGACGGGGAAAGCACAGGAACGGGCGGCGGCGCCCGCCCGCACAGGCCATCCCCCTGCGCCTGCCGCGGACCGTCCTGCGGTGCGGCGGGATACGCCGGACAAGCCCGCGGCGGGACAGGGAAAAGCGTCCGCACCGGAGCAGGACAGGCCCGTTGTATCACGGCCCGCAGTAAAGCCCGCCGCGCGGATGAAAGCTGCGCCCCCGCACAGGCAGGAGGCGTACAACAAGGCCGGCCGGATAACACAGGGGAAAAAGGGCGCTTCTCCTGAAAGCCGCGCAGGCGGCGCGGAGAAAGGCGGGGGCAAATGAAGCTGAAATATCTGGCGCTGCCATTTGCAGGGATGCTCGCCGCCCTTTTCTGCCTGCCCCTGCTGGCTGCCATCCTGTTTGCATCTGACGACAACGGCGGGGGCGGCGTTTATTATGGCGGCGCAGACCTGTCTGCGGAGGTGCTGGCATACAGGCCGATGGTGGAACGGTACGCGGCGCAGTACGGGATATCCGAGTATGTAAACGTCCTGCTGGCGATCATGCAGGTGGAATCCGGCGGCATGCTGGAGGATGTGATGCAATCCTCGGAATCCATGGGGCTGCCCCCGAACTCGCTGGATGCGGAAAGCTCTATCCGTCAGGGGTGCAGGTATTTTGCAGAACTGCTCGCTAAAGCAGACCGGCTCGGCTGTGATCTGGACAGCGCGATACAGGCGTACAACTACGGCGGCGGCTTTCTGGATTATGCTGCGGCACGCGGCGGCAGGTACAGCTTCCAGTTGGCACAGGCTTTCGCGGAGGAAAAGTCCGGCGGGGTGCGCGTACCTTATGAGAATGAAATTTCGGTAGCGGAAAACGGCGGCTGGCGGTATAACTACGGCAATATGTTTTATGTCCGGCTGGTATCGCAGTATTTGTATGCCGCGCACTTTGATGATGCGGCCGTGCAGGCCATTATGAATGAAGCGTTAAAGTACCAGGGGTGGGCTTATGTCTATGGCGGCGCGTCTCCCGCCTCCTCCTTTGACTGCTCCGGCCTGACGCAATGGTGCTTCGGTACGGTGGGTATCACGCTGCCGCGCACCGCGCAGGCGCAGTATGACGCGGCCCAGCACATCCCGTTTGAGGATGCAAAGCCGGGCGATCTGGTGTTCTTTCAGGGGACGTACCACTGCGGGGATTATATCACGCATGTTGGAATTTATGCTGGCGGTAACCGGATGTACCATGCGGGCAATCCGATCGGTTACGCGGATTTGACGGGCGCCTATTGGCAGGCGCATCTCGTCTGCGCCGGACGGGTAAGGCAATGAATTTAAGAAAGGCAGGGAAATGATATGTTCCAGAATAGAGACAAAAAGCAGGCAGAAGAAAAAAAAGCCGCGCGTCCTGCATATCGGGACGCGGCGGCCGGTGGTGACCGCGCTGTGGGCGCTGCTTGTCTGCGCGTTTGCTTTCGCGGTGTATAAGGATTTTACCGCGGTGGATACGCACACCATCCATGAAACGACGGTGGTGCAGGCGGAAGTCACGGACACAAATGCAATCGAGAGCTTTACAACCAACTTTGCCAGGGTATATTACTCGTGGGAAAAATCTGCGGCTGCAATAGAGCAACGGACGGAAAACCTGAAATACTACCTCACGGACGGGCTGCAGGCACTGAACGCGGATACGGTGCGCAGCGACATACCGGTATCCTCTAAGGTACAGGATGTACAGGTCTGGTCTGTGGAACAAGCTGGGGACAGCGCGTATTCCGTTATCTTTACGGTATCGCAGGATATTACGGATGGGACGGAAAGCAGGCTTGTAACATCTGCATACGAGGTTTGCGTTTATGCAGATGATTCGGGCGATATGGTGATTATCCGGAACCCGACGATAACGGGCAAGCCTGCAAAGTCCGGCTATGCACCCAAAGTAGCCGAGCCGGACGGCACGGTATCCGCGCAGGAAAGCGCCGAGATCACGGAGTTTTTGACTGCGTTTTTCAAGCTGTATCCTGCGGCCAGCGGGCAGGAGCTTTCTTACTATGCAAGCGGCGGCGTACTGCCGGTGATTGAAAATGAAAGCTATGTATTCGCGGGGCTGGTAAATCCGGTCTACACCAGACAGGACGATACTGTGACGGCCGATACAGCGGTGCAGTACCTTGACCGGCGCACGGGTATGACGCTGGTTTCTCAGTTCAAGCTGCAGCTTGAAAAAGCGAGCGGCAATTGGAAAATAAACCGTTCATTCGTATAACAAAATAAAAACAGCAAGCAACACATCTGCATATCATAAGGCAGATGTGTTGCTTGTCTGACGTTACGTTAGCATGCGATTCGGTTAAGGGCTTTGTAGAACCGGTGCTTATTGAACCCTGTCTATCAGAGAATCAATACAGGTTTCTAACAGATCAGGGGAAACCGCTATCAAATCCTTGTCCCCATCAGATATTCCAAAAGAATGATTCCCTTCATATGTCGACAGGACAATTACATCGACCACGGATGTGTTTGTATCACGATCTACGAGTTGAATTACTGCCGCTAAGTTCTCTGGAGCATCTGTAATACGCTGCATTCGTTTCCTGTAGGTAGTAGAGTTAATAGCTTCAACTAGAGATTCTACTGTATCAGGATCGCTGATTTCAAATGCTGGCGCACCGGAAACAGAAATATGCAAGCAATCATATTCAGGAGGAACCTGATATTCGACGGGACTCAATAACCAGTATCCGGAAAAGATAAAAACAAGAATTACTAAGCCTATGATAATTTTTGTCCGCATGATGCTACCTTTTTACAGCAAACCCAGTTCTTCAAGCTCCCAAGTTAAGGATTTCGGGAATACCGAAGACGAAGTCGCTCCACTCTCGTCATTTACGGCTGTAATTCCATTACCAGAATCGTTTCCCGAGGTATCGACCAGATATGTTAAATTATCATTTGATAATTCATCAATTTGATTAGGAGAAATGTATGCGTATACATCTGTAATCCCAACCAGATTAAAGTTTTGTTCTGCCGCTTGAGTATACATCAAATTCTCGGTATATTCCATACCCTTATCGGTAAGCGTTGCGATAGTTACTCGTGTGCCATCTTCCATTATACCCCTGAGTTGAATTTGTTGTAATTCAACATCATAATTGCTGATATAAGTTTGCAGTTCATCAAAAGAGAGGTATTGGGAAAAAGTAATAGTAGCCGCAATGTGGGAAGAGGATTCCACTGTTTGATCTATTGTGTGATTGATATTATTTATGTTATCAACGTATTCTGCCAATTGATTACGAGTTTGGATATTTTGCGGCTGTATTATGGGAGAGGTGCTATCTGCACTTGCGAAGCTGCCAAATAGTATAGTTGGACAAAGCAATAGCGCAACAATACTTAATCCCCAAAACTTTTTCATGAATAAAACCTCCGTTTCTGTCTAAGCGTGATAAGTTAGTTGAACAGTTCAAGGATACCCTGCGGTTTTACCATAAGATAGATCGGCCAATTGTTTATAGCCTCCCGCAATAACGTTATAATCTGAAACACCTTTTTCGCTCAGCTCGGCATGTACTCTAAATACGTTGCTGAGAAAACCCTTGCGATAGTCGGTCCAGGAAGCTGTCATGCTATAGGTTTTTCCAGCAGTTAAAGAGCCAAATATGACAATTTCGGCTTCATTGTAATAGTCATGGCCACTATTCGTTTCAATGTCTGTTTTAATATTTGGCGCGGTACTTGTAACCGAATACGCATGGAAAGAATTCCCGACATCCTTTATATCAATACCAGTATACTTTTTAGAAGTATTGTATGCATTGATTTTAGACACTGCTGCTGTGGTATAGCTGAAGTTAACCTTAGTGGAAACGGTTGTAGAGGCAGAATTATAGGTGCCAGTGATCGATCCTGTAGTCGGGTGAAAAAGATTAAATCCCGACGGTGGTGTGCTATTACAACTAAAATTGGCGCTTTTAGTATTTGTAGCGGCAAAAGCAGGGACGGTTAATAGGGATAGAATTAATATAAATGACATTGCTTTGCGAATTAAAAACATATCTTTTATCTGCTTCATGTTACGAGCCTCCCGTTTTGACAATAGAGAATTGAGTTGCAAAATGAACTAGACTCTTAAATAAAATTCATACTACTTTAACTCTCGTTTTTGCGATCAAATGTTTAGCTTTTTGAATTAAAATATCCCTTCTTTCTGTAGGTATTAAGAATTGTTCCAAGTATTTTCGCGCCAACAAAAAATCTGGAACTTTATTCTCTAACGTAGAGAGGGAGAATATTTAGATAATCTTTCTTGACGCTCGAAAAGATAATGAATGTTTTCTCCCCCTCTATCTAAATAACACCAAGTTATCCTCATTTGTGACGAAAAACTTAAATTTCTCCAGAAATATTTTTTTGAATTTTTCGTCACAAATAGTCGATTTATGTGTTATTTAATTGGATGGGTTACGCAAAACAGGCTTAAATTTTATTTTATTGAAAATTTTTGAAAAACGCCGTAAAATAGAACTGCAATAATAGTATTATTGGTATAGATTGTTTTCCGCCGAGCGAGACTATTTTAAAATTGTTTCGACGCTCGAAAGGATGAACACATCTATGGAATTTACGGTTGACTATGCAGAAATCGGTCGAAACATCAGCCTGTTCAGGGAACAAAAAGGTTGGTCACAGTCCAAGCTTGCTGAGAAAACAGGTCTTTCTGTGCAGCATATCAGTAATGTAGAAAGAGGTACGGTAGTCAGTTTGCCTGCATTGCTGTCGATCTGCTATGCATTGGGAGCCGATGCCAACAGTATTGTAGGTGCAAACCTGCCTAATACAGTTAAAGTTGCGCATCTTAATCAGCTTTTGGGGATACTTGCGGCCAAGCAATTTGATGTTGGAGTCTTGGAACAGATTGTTTTGCTGGTGAAACAAATTCAAGCACTTCAAAGCGGCGAATCTACATAAGCATTTAAGGGGGGAGCTGGATTTTGGATAATCAAAACAAGTCTTATTTTGATGATCTGTATGGCAAATATTATTTAGACCTTTTCGGTTATGCAAAGTCCATTGTCAAAAGCGATGCATTAGCGGAGGAAATAGTACATGAAGCGTTCCTCATTTTACTTACAGAACAGGACAACCTTCAAAACCATACCAATATCTTTGCATGGCTTGTTACAGTAGTGCGGAATCAATCATATAACGAATTGCGTGAACAGAAAAGTCATAATGAAGTATCTTTAGATGAGGTCCCGCAAATCGCTGCGGAACAGCAGGATATGGTTTCTTTTCAAGATTCGTTACCAAAGGATTTGAAACCGGAAGATCGTCAACTCCTCACTTGGCGGTATGAAGAACGCATGGAATATGAGGAAATTGCTAAAAGGCTTGGCCGCTCCTATGATGCGACTCGTGCGCAGATGCATAGAGCGAAAAAGCGTTGCGCTAAACTCATGGAACGGGAACGAAAAAAATTAGGCTGATAGAAAAATGTCCGTCACAATTTTTTGTGTTTCCGTGTTATTCAGATGAAAGAAAATATGGGAGGTGCTATGGGATGGAGAACCCCAGACAGAATAACTCCTTACCGGACCATGAGCATTTAGCAGAACTGAAAGCAAAAGCAAATCAAATGGATGAATCTAATTTTGATGAAAAGATATTCCATGAGTATTTAGATGCTTTAGGTGATGCTGCCAAACCGAAAGAACCAATTGATGTGGAAGCCTCTTTAGATCGTTTTCGCAGTAAACATGCGCTGCTGATTGCGAGACTGGATGAAAAGAAGAAAGCTCAGTCTGCAAAAACAGCCAAGAACTCTCGCCGGAAACGATGGGGGTACCGCTTGGTCGTAGTTGCTGCGGTAATTATAATCTTAAATGCTATGTGTATAGCAGCTTTTGGACATAGCATGTTCAGTTATGCCGCAAAATGGGGTGAAGAAACTTTCGGATTTTTCCGTAAATCTGATTTTGAAACATCCGAAGATGGAAATATCGTTTACTATCCTGATGGCTCATCGCAGAATCGTACCGGCATGCCGGAATACGATCGCGGAACCTATACGGAGATTCCGCAGGAAAAACAGCCATTATACGACCAGAATGCGACGCTTGGTTCGAACGAGAACCCACTTCCGCTTCCGGCAGCCGAATCAGAGTCCCAATTTGCCAACATACCAGATACAGATGTTGCCGCTTTGGGTTTGGAAAAAGAATCTTCTGAATGGAATCAAGCCCATACGATGGAATATATCTATATCGTCAATAGCGATATCATTGAAACGGCTGAGGCATTTGGCGTTTCGGAAAAGCTTTTTCCGACCGTCTTTCCAGAGGGATTTGTTCAGGCAGAGGTTCGCGTAACCAAAGATTATAGAGACAATACAACGGATTTCTCTGCCTATTACACAAACCCTGAAAGCGAATATGTTTTTTCGGTTGACGCTATGATGATGACAGGAGCCAGCAACGGAGTATTCGAAAAGGACGACAGGCCGGTAATAACCTATACGGTAGGAGACATCGATTGGTACATCATGCATAATTTGGAGAATGTATATGCTGTGGCGCTCATAGGAAATCGTGAGGTTTCGTTCGGCGGCCCAGTATCGGTTGAAAAAATGAAACAGATCGTGGATTCCGTTTACGAAAGGAATTAAAAAATGAAAAACAAGATTAAGAGAATGGTTTCGGTTCTTTTACTGGTCGTATGTGCGTTGTCTTTTAGCGCACAGGCTGCGGTATATGAAAGCAAAGAATTTAGGAAAACGGAAGCATCGCTTAGTGCTACGTCGTCTACCCTGTATTTGGATTTTTATGTAAAGACCAACACTATCAACAGCCAGCTTGGCATTAAATCCATTAAGCTGTATGATGTAACGACAGGCAGCAACAAAATTTATGCCGGCCCCATGTCTTCGGGGATTGAGTATCAGGATAGCTGCGCCGTGCCCGCTACCAAGGGTCATCGCTATTATGCAAATGTTACGTTCTATGCTGATGGTTACACAAAGCAGATCAAAACAAATACAATTACGTTCTGATTGCTAATTGTCAAGTAAAATTTATAAGCGCCCAGAGAGGTTAACTCTCTGGGCGCTTTATTTTTAGGTAAACAGCGTGGAGGTATCAATAAGATAATCTTTTCCTTATCTATTGCGACAATGCGTTAACTCCTGTTTTTTTATTGTGCTACTTTTTGTCCTTATGCGTTCTATTCGATAGGCTGCATAAATTATCTGTATTCAGCAGCAGCGCAACAAGTATTTATAGCTCTTGGTTTCATTGCCGCGGCCCACCCGCTTCATTTCGATTCAACAAACAATCGAAATGGAGGATAAAAAGGTGGAAATCAACTTAAAGGACTATTATTACTGGTACATAACAGATGAATTGATTAATGTTTCGGAGGAAATTGCCGCAGAGCTTTGTGCAGGTAAGCGGTATGAATCCGTATACAGCCGGCGCATGAAACGCAACAAAGTCATTTCTCTGGATGCATCAACGAATACCGAACGATTTATTTCTTTGCATGAACTGTCACCGGAGCAATGCCTTGTGCTGATGGAAGAATACCAAAAATTATGCCACGCCCTTAATGCTTTGCCGGATGCTCAGGGACGCCGTATTGAAGCACATTATTTGCTGGGACAGTCGGTACAGGATATCGCCGCAGAAGAAGCCGTTACCTGCCGTGCGGTACAGGCGTCTATCCAGCGCGGCCTGAAAGCCATGCGAAAATATTTCTAATTTCCCTGTTCAGGGTATTCGCATTTGCCGTGTAAGTGACCTTATAAGTAGAGGGAGTTTTTCTCCCCGTCGAAAGGCAGTTGATGATATATATGATTGCATAAAATAATTGCAGGTAAATACAGGAAAGGCCGGAAGCGGAAACGGGGGGCGCCCTGTTCCCACTCCGGCCTTTCCTGTTCCATAACGATTTAATGAGGGAAATCAAATGAAATGGGTTAGTGTAAATAAGAAACTGCCGGAACAGTATTCCAAGGTCCTGTGCCTGTACCCAAACGGCAAAATGGACGTGCAGTTGTACCTTGGCAGGGACAGCTTCCGGCATGAGCTTTACGGGGCGTGTATCTTCTGGTCGGAAATACCGCCCAGGCCGAAAGAGTTTTATAACCGCAGGCGGTAGTCATGGACCTGACGCACAAAGCGGTAGACCGTTTGCGTCTGGCAGCGCAAATGAGTGAAACATATTACGGCCAGCCTCTGGTAATTGCCACGAGCGGCGGCAAGGATTCAGACGTATGCCTGCACCTTGCCGCCGCTTCCGGTATCCGATACGAGGTCATGCACAATCATACCAGCGTGGACGCGCCGGAAACCATGTACCATGTGCGGGATACGTTTCGGCGCCTGGAACTTGCGGGAGTGAAATGCACTGTCAATTATCCGGTTTACAAGGGCGTACCGGTCAATATGTGGACGCTTATCCCGCAAAAGCTCATGCCGCCTACAAGGACAGTGCGTTACTGTTGTGCGGTCCTGAAAGAAACGGGCGGCGTCGGACGCATGATCGTGACCGGCGTCCGCTGGTCTGAAAGCGTCAAGCGCCGGAACAATCGCGGTGTCTACGAAAGCGTGCCGCATGATATAAGCAAAAAGGTCATTATTAATAACGATAACACGGATACCCGCCGCCTGTTTGAAAACTGCAAAATACAGGCGAAACGGGTCTGCAACCCTATCGTAGATTGGACGGACTATGATGTATGGTCCTATATCCGAGCGGAGAGGATCACCGTCAATCCGCTGTATGGCTACGGTTTTCATCGTGTCGGCTGTGTCGGCTGCCCCATGGCAGGGCGGCGGAAGCGCTTTTTTGAGTTTGGGCGGTACCCAACGTATCAGCGCGCCTACATCCGCGCATTTGACCGGATGCTGTCAGAACGTGCGGCGCGCGGTAAACTGGACGGTTCATGGCGGGCAGGGACGACCGGCGAGGATGTATTCCGCTGGTGGATGCAGGACCGGAATATAGACGGGCAAATGAAAATCGAGGGCTTTCACGGATAAAGCCCAGCTTGTACCGCGTGGGCTTCCACGCGGTTTTGTCATAGATAAGCCAAATTTGAAAAAAGGGGGTGGTTCCCATGTGCTGTTCCGCGCATGGGGTGCCCATGCAGCAAGCCCGAAACGAGACCAGAACAGAAAGGGATGGGAAAATGGCATTTTTGAAAAAACACTTGAAACGGGCCATATCTATGTGGCTGGCCCTGCTCTTTTCAGTACCGGCGCTTCCGGCCACGGCGTTTGCCGCGCAGGATAACGCCAGTACGCTTGCCGAGGTCACCGCAAAGTTTCTTGACGCGGAGAACGGAAAAGCAATCACCGAACCGGAAACGTACCGTGTCACGCATGAGGAACGGCATCCGCAGAAGATAGCAAACTACACCTACACCGATTACACGGAAAGTGTCGAATATATCTACTCCCACAAGGACCTGACGTATATTATCGGCTATCCAGACGAAAGCGTGCGCGCGGATGCGTCCATGACCCGCGCGGAAGCCGCAGCGGTGTTTTACCGCCTCTATGACAGCGAATATCCGGCGTTTGAACGGCGCATGTCAAACAATACGTTTGACGACGTAAAAACCGGCCGCTGGTTCTACAAGGAAGTGGAAACGCTGTATAATATTGGCATTGTAGACGGTACGAATGAACACAGATTCGAGCCGGACGCACCTGTTACCCGCGCCGAGTTTGCAGTCATGGCCGCGCGCTTTGCCGGACTGGACTACAAGGGCGGCAACATCTTTGAGGATGTTCCGGCCGGTCATTGGGCGTACAGCTATATCAATGCCGCTGCGGGTGCAGGCTGGGCGGAGGGCTATCCAGACGGCACTTTCCGGCCGGACGAACCAATCAGCCGAGCCGAAGTCGTGCGGCTGGTAAACGGTATGATAAACCGCAGCGTTACACTGGACAAGCTGAAAGAATTGGGCGTGAAATGCCCGTACAACGATCTGGCGGAAAAGCATTGGGGCTACTGCGGCCTGATGGAAGCTACCGTTCCGCACAGCGCGGAAGAATGGCATGGCCTGTCTTACCATGACGGCAAATATAACATCATCATCGAGAAGTTTGTGGACTCCGGCGGCAGGGAACTGGCCGAGACTGTCACGACGGCAGGCAGGGCCGAGACTTCGCCCAGGGCCATTCCCGCCTATGAGTACCGCGGCTATATCCGCACGATCACCTATCAATACACGAACGGGGATGCAATCCCCTCCATCGAAAAAACAGCGAATGTCAAAACCGCCAACGTGGGCGATACCCTGACTTACACCGTGAAGTTATCCAATGATAAAGCGGCTTCTTCCGCGTGGAAAGAGGTCGTGCTTACGGATACACTACCGAATGGGCTGACATTCATAGATGGCAGCGTGTACGCAGATAACAAGGCGGCGCAGCACTCGTTTGAAAATAGCCAGCTTACCGTCAAGTTGGGTGACATTGCCGCGGGACAGACGGTAACGGTAACATTCAAAGCCGCGGTCAATGCGGATATGTACAACCAGACAATCTTCAACACCGCTGTTGCCCAGGGTAAAAACGGCACCGTGGAGGACGGGAACGGCAGCGAGACCGGCAAGTATGAGGACACGGACGACGGCGTGCATATCAATAAAGGCGATACCGCGCCCTATGTCACCAAGACAGCGGACAAGCCCTCTGCCATGGTTGGCGACAAGCTCACCTATACGGTCACGCATGGCAATGCGGAGGGTGCGGTCTACAAGATCGAGGGCGCGGCCATGACCGACGTTATCCCCGCCGGACTTGATTTCGTGGATGGCAGCGTGCAGGTGGACGGCGCAGCGGCAAGGTATTCTTTCGATAATGAAACACGCATCCTAACCGTGCCGCTGGGCAGCATTGAACCGGCGACGGAAAAGGTTGTCACGTTCTCGGCGGCCGTGAATGATACAGCCTATGGCAAGATGGTTTACAACACGGCAGTTATGACAGGCGACAATATTCCAGATGTTGAGGACACAGACGAGGGTATTGCAGTGGGTGACGGCAAAGCCCGCCCCAGTATCGAAAAGACGGCGGACAAGTCCTCCGCCAGCGTAGGCGATAAGATCATCTATACCCTGACGCTCTCAAACAGTGAAACGGCAACGGTGCCGATGGAAAATGCGGCCGTTTCTGACAGTATCCCTTCCGGCCTGACGTTCGAGTACGGTTCGGTTATGCTGGATGGCCGCCCGACAAGCGGTTACACCTATGACGAAGCGGCCCGCCTGCTGACCATGCATGTTGGCAGTATTGACCCTGACGCCAGCCAGACGGTTTCTTTCGCCGCGACGGTGAACGGGGACGCCTATAACAGTACCATCCAGAACCTTGCCACCCTGACTTCGGATAACACCGAGCCGGTACAGGATAAGGATGATGGCGTTGTGATCGCGGACGGCCGCACCGACCTGTCGGTCGTGAAGTCAGTCAATACGCCGGTGGCAAAAGTGGGCGACCGGTTGACCTACACGGTGCAGGTGTCCAACGGCGCGGGCGCGCAGGTCAATATCCGCGACGTGGTAATGCGGGATACCGTCCCTGACGGCCTGACTTTTTCGGGTAATGTCACGGTAGACGGGTATGCGGCGGCTTATCAGTTTGATAATACGGCCCATACGCTGACTGTCCCGCTGGACAGCATCGCACCCAGCCAGACAAAGACCATTTGCTTTGATGTGCTGGTGAACAGCACTGCTTATGGCATGACGATTGAGAACACGGCGGCTGCATCCGGCAGCAACACACCAGATGCAGAGGGTACGGACGATGGCGTGACCATAGAGGACGGCGCGGCGGATGGACACGCGGGCGCAAAGTCCGCAAACCGGACGACGGCGCGCGTGGGCGATACGGTCACATATTCTGTCACGCTGGAAAACAGCGCGCTTGCAACGGCGGACTGGACGGGCGCGTCTGTGACCGACGCCCTGCCGGACGGCGTAACCTTTGCAGGCAACGTCCGGAAAGACGGGCGGGCGACCACGGAATATTCCTATGATTCCGCGGCCCGTACCCTGACGCTTACGCCCTACGCGATTGCGCCGGACACACAGGCCGTTTACACCTTTGATGTGACCATAGACGAGGGGATGCAGGGCGCATATATCGTCAATACTGCAATCCTGACAGACGGTGATAAACAAACGCCCCTGCCGGACGCCGGTGTACAGATTGACGGGGGCGAAGCGGACCCGATTGTGAACAAAACTGCAAGTGTGACCGAAGCGGAGGTAGGCGGTACGTTCGCCTATGAGATCACGGTGAAGAACGGCAACCATGCAACCGCACCCTGGAAAAATGTCGTGGTGTACGACACGCTTCCCGCAGGCGTTAAACTGGTGGGCGGCGTGTATATCGATAACAGGTCGGCGCTGTATAAGCTAAACGGAAGCGCGCTGTCTGTACTGGTTGGCGATCTCGCTGCGGGTGAAAGCGTGGTGGTGTCGTTTGAAGTCCAGGTAATGGATAACGCAGCCGGTACGACGCTGCAAAACAGCGTGGATGTGACCGGCGACAACGGCGGCGATACCGCGGCTGACGGTGGAGTGACCGTGCCGGAGATGGACAAAAATCCTGCTGGCCCTGCCGGCTTTTATGTAGCAAAGGACGTGGACAAGACGGTAGTTGATGTAAGCAGAGGTGCATCGAAAGAAAAGCAGACGGCAACTTTCACGATAACGGCAGGCAACAACAGCTCCGAAACATGGGAAAACGTTGTGCTGAAAGATACGCTGGACACCTCCATGCTGACGCCTGTTTTACAAAACAATGTTTATGTGGATGGCGTCCTGAGCGATCAATGGAGCTTCGCCAATAAGGTTTTCACCTTGGAACTGGGCGATATTGCACCAGGACAGGTGCATACGGTTGTGCTTACCGTTCAATTCAAGCCTGATGCGGGCGGGAAAACCTATGTCAACTATGCAGCCGGTGAGGGTGATAACGGAAATGCTGTGGGTAAAGCTCCTGAAATTGCGATTGTCAGTTCGGTTCTTGACCCGCTCACAGGTATCCACTACCAGCTATTCAACGGGTATGAGGACGGGCTTTGGCGTCCCTCGGACCGTATCTCTTTGCAGGAAGCGTGTACCGTAGCGTACCGCCTGATTTCAAACGGCGGCAACACATGGCTGGACCGCGGCACTGTGACCGTACCGGATTACGAGTACAATATCGCGGAAGAAGCGAAGTATTTCGTTTCCATCGGCGTACTGCCGCAAAGCTCGTTCGATACGACGCAAATGACCGAAGATACAGATTACGAAGTAAATTACGAGATTACGGAAAAAGGGTATCTGCGGATTTGGGCGACGGACGGCCAGCTTAACACGCTGGTACGGTATGTCACGGGAAACAGCGCGGGGCTGAGCGGTAATGTATCCCGTCTGACGTTTGCGAAGCTGATCTGCCAGCTTACCGGCCGCGATACCGCCCCTGATACCTCCGGCTTCAGCGGGCATATCCAAAGCTATCCTGATGTAAGCGGTTCGTCTGTAAGCATCGTGACTGAGGTTTCGCACGAGCACGACTATGTGCTGGATACAGACGGCAAAGAATACTGGATTTGATAGTCCAGGGCAAAGGAAATCCCCCGTTCCAAACGGGGGATTTCCAATGTCATAACTGGTTCAGTTCTTCCGCGGAAAGGATATTGAAAAGCTGGACAGCGTAAACCTTTTCGCCCTGCACATAGAGGGAGACTGCTGCTGTTTTGGAACGTGTATTCAACATGTTTTCTCTATGTCCAGGGGAAGCGTACCATTTGTTTAAGTTTTCCTGCGCATCTATGGGGAGTATACCTAACAGCGCATTTTCGGTATTGCATCCTTTTCCTACGGTTGCAAACATTGAACCATCTGGACGGGTATGCGAAATATCCCCGTCCCGTTCATCCACCATCCAAAGCTCGCGGGAACGAATATCCGCCCATTCCTGCACCTGCAAAGAGTACGCAAGACGGTCTAAGCCGTTCTGCTCGCGCAGGCCGTTGATCGCATCGAATGTGGCGTTCGCGAGGTCATAGTCCCAATAACCGCCGTATTCGTCTACTGCTGATTTTCCGGTTGGGCGCTGGCTGGTTTCATCCGTGACGGTTTCGTGATCGCCGGCCGGCTCATTGCCGGTATTGTCCTCTGGTGCGGGCGTTTTGTCCGGCGTCTCCGTTCCGCTTCCAGCCTGTAAAATGCTTTCCGCGTTCATCAGCATTGTTGCGGCTTCGGCGCGGGTGGCTGTCCCCTGCGGGTTCAGCTTTCCGTCCGAGCCGTTGATAATACCCTTGTTGACGCACCAGTTCATGGCCTGCGAAGCGTAACGGGAGACTGTTTGATAGTCCGAAAAATCGTAGTATTTATCCGGTATGAAGCCAGTATCCGTATCAAGACCCAGACTGTCCGCGTATCGGTACAGGATGGCCGCCAGCTGCTCACGGGTAACAGCGTCATTCGGGCCAAACTGTTCGTCACTGTATCCAGTGACAAGGGAATTCATACGAGCCCAGTAAACCGGCGTGCCATAATACGCTGCTGCATCTACATCCGCATACGGATAGCCCCAGCTGCTTTCCGGCATATCGGGTGTTCCCGCCAGCCGGTACAGGGTGGTCACGATCATGCCGCGGCTGGTGGTGGCGTTCGGGCTGAAAGCCGTATCTGATGTGCCATTCATCAGGCCGTTTTCAAAAACATGGTTGACCGCGTCATAATACCAGTCCGAAGGCCGGACGTCTGAAAGGTCTGAAACACTGGCGGCCCCAGCCGAACAGGTGACAGCCGCCGCACACAGGATAGAAACGATTTGTTTTTTCATAAAGTCATACCCCACAATGGAAAACAGAAACGGTTATTACGGTTTCATTATATCATGCTGCTGTCTGTTCAGACAGCGGGCATAGCGCACAAAAATAAAGGAATTATGCTATATCAATCCAAGGCAGGAACAGGAGGGTTTGTAAAGCTATGGATTATAAGGTTTTAACACAGGACGATTTGCTGGAAATATTCCCGTTTGGAAAAAGCAAGCTGGGGCAGTTGCTGCGTTCCGGCGTCCTGCCGGTAGTAAAAGTGGGCAGGGACTATCTGATAAGCGAAAAAGAGCTTGACCGGTGGTTTGAACGGAACAAGGGACGTGAAATTTTCTACTGATTGGGGCATGGGCGTTGCTTTGAAAGGGCTGCATGGCGTATAATAACTATGTTAGTTGTTGTACGCTGCCGCCTTTGCTGAACAGGAGCGGATAAATATGAGTACAACAGATAAAAAGCAGAAAAGCCGTAGTTATGGGGAGGGAAGTATCTACCAGCGGAAAGACGGCCGCTGGGTTGCAAAATACCGTGATGAAGCAATGTCCAAACCGCGGTACCTGTATGGAAAAACCGAAGCTGAAGTAAAGCGCAGGCTGCGGGAGTTGAAGCGGGATGCAGCGCGCGGTATTGCTGAATGTAAAAAAGTCTTTTTCAGGGAGTATATGGAGAAATGGCTTTATACATTTAAGTTCCATGCCGTAGAGCGCAGCACCTTTGACCAGTACGAAGCAGTTTACAGAAACCATATCGAACCAGTATTGGGATATTGCCAGCTTGGAAGTATAAAAGCGGCTGATATTCAAAGGCTTCTGAACACAAAAAGCGGCCAGTATTCCTACACAGTCGTAAAGAAAATCCGTGCGCTGCTTGCCGAGGTGTTCCGGTACGCTTATACAGAGGGTGATATAGCCAAAAATCCTGTAAATAATGTGGTTATGCTGAAAAAGGGGCTTTTCAAGCCGCCCAGGAAAATCCTTGTGCTGGAAGATGAAGAAGTCTGCAGGCTGGAAGAAACCGCAAATTTGAAAAACAAAAACGGCCGGCCGGTACTTACCCATGCCAATTTGATTATATTTATCGTCCATACCGGCCTGCGGTGCGGCGAGGTGCTTGCTCTCAAATGGTCTGATATAGACTTTAAGCGGAAAACAGTGACAGTAAGCAGGAATTTGGCGCGGATCAAAGACCGCGGACAGGGTAAAAGCGGTTCCAGGCATATTAACCATGTAAAAAGCACAAAAACAGAAAGCGGTAAACGCACCGTCCCATTAAATAGTAAGGCTGTACAAGCGCTGAAAAATCTGAAAGCCATTTATAAAAAGTATGGTATTACAAGTGACAATGTAGCGAGTTCAAAAAACAATACGCCTTTGAACAACGAACGGATACACCGCCTGCTGGCCCGTATGTTAAAGCACGCTGGTATCGACAAGCCGCTGACAATCCATCAGCTCAGGCACACATTTGCGACCCGCGCATTAAAAGCGGGCGTTGCGATCAGCGTGGTAAGCAAGTGGATGGGGCATGCGAATATTTCAACCACTTATAATACCTATATCCATGCGCTTGAAAGTGAGAGGGCCGAGGCGGAAAGGCTGCTTGAAGCCATGTAGCGGATTGGTGTAACAATGGTGTATACCATCTGCAAAGTACCTCAAGAGCCGCAAAAATAGGGGATTTTGAGTGAAAAGGGGAGAAACCAACGGTTTCTCCCCTCTTGCCAATCACCCCTTTTCCCTGATGCGCAGGCCGGAGGCCGGAACGGCTGCGCCGTTCCTATTTCTGACCAGGACCGCTCCGAAAAAATACGGAGACTGTTGCGGGAGCTCTGTTCGCGCGGAGGTTAGAACTGGACAGCGGGAAAACGGATACCGCCTGTCCGAAACGGTCCATGCGCGCGTAACAGCGCGCGCGGAAGGGAGGAGACGCTGCCTGGGTTTCCCTGCACCCCCTAGGGTGGAAGCCGTTGCGCTTACCGTGATAAGGAAAGCAGGGAAATTCAAAAGGGGAGGAAACCCCATGCGGGTTGTCCTCCCCTTTTGCCCCCGCACCGGGCGGCGCGTCGTTCCCACGTCAAGGGGCGCAATTCCCTTGACCCTCCCTCCCCCGCGTGTTAAAATACCCTTGTGCAAAAAATTCCTGCAAAGGAGCTATAATAAATATGAAGATCGAAACAAAATGCCTGCATGAGGGCTACAAGCCCGAAAACGGCGGCCCAGGCGTCATGCCCATCGTTCAGTCTACCACCTACCGGTTCGATTCGACCGAAAAGATCGCATCCCTGTTCGATATGCCGACCGAGTACATGTACTCGCGCTTTGCCAATCCGACCTGCGACGCGGTGGAAAAGAAAATCGCCGCGCTGGAGGGCGGCGTGGGCGCGATGCTCACCAGCTCCGGCCAGGCGGCGAGCCTGCTCGCCATCCTCAACCTCTGTTCCGCGGGGGACAGCTTCATCGCGGCTTCCACGATCTATGGCGGCACGATCAACCTGTTCGGCGTGACGCTCAAAAAGCTCGGCATCGAGTGTATCTGGGCGGATGCGGAAGCAGACGCGAAAGAAATCCAGAAGCTGTTCAAGCCCAACACCAAGGCTGTGTTTGGTGAAACGCTCGCCAATCCGGCGCTGACCGTGTTCGATATCCAAAAGTGGGCGGATATCGCGCACAAAAACGGCGTGCCGCTAATCATCGATAATACGTTTGCCACGCCCATCCTGTGCCGCCCGATCGAATGGGGCGCGGATATCGTCATCCATTCCACCACAAAATATATGGACGGCCACGCGGTCCAGGGCGGCGGCGTCATCGTGGACGGCGGCCGGTTCGATTGGGCCGCCTCAGGCAAATTCCCCGACTTCACCGAGCCGGACGAGAGCTATCACGGCGTTGTCTATACCCGTGAATTCGGCAGCATGGCTTATATCATTAAGGCGCGCATGCAGCTTATGCGTGATTTCGGCTGTTATCCGGCGGCGCACTCCGCATTCCTTTTGAACCTCGGCCTGGAAACCCTGCCCGTGCGCATGAAGCGGTACTGTGAAAATGCGCTCACGGTCGCCGAGTACCTACAGGCGTCGGACAGGATCGCTTCCGTGCGCTACCCCGCCCTGCCCGGCAACGAACATTACGAACGCGCGCAGAAGTATCTGCCGCTCGGCACCTCGGGCGTGATGTCGGTCGATATCAAGGGCGGCCGCGGCGCGGCCATGCAGTTCATGGACAGCCTGCAGCTTGCCTGCAACGAGGTCCATGTGGCGGATATCCGTACCTGCGTGCTGCATCCGGCCAGCGAAACCCACCGCCAGCTCACGGACGAGCAGCTCGTCGCCGCAGGTATCGAGCCGGGCCTTGTGCGGGTTTCGGTCGGCCTGGAAAATGTGGAGGACATTATCGCGGACCTTGACCAGGCTCTCGCTCAGCTCGGCTGAAGCCGCTGTCTGGGAGCAAAGGCACGCGAAACACCGTTTTTTGTCAAACAGGAGGTTTTCCTATGCATATCCGATCGATCGAGCCGCGCGACCGCGACTTTTTCCTCAGCCGCAACGCGGCGTTCTACCGCTCTTCCGCCTGCGACCATGCAATCCCGCCGCAGAACGCCGAGCGCACGTTCGAACTGCTGCTGCACGGCACGCCCTACGCGGACTGCCTGATCGCGGAGGACGACGACGGCGCGCCCTGCGCCTACCTGCTGCTCGCGCTCACCTGGTCGAATGAGGCGGGCGGGCTGTGCGTATGGCTGGACGAACTGATGGTGGACGAGACCGTGCGCGGCACGGGCATCGGCCGCAAAATGATCGCTGCCGCACACGAAAAATACAACAGCGCCGCGCGCTACCGGCTGGAGGTGACCGAAAGCAATGTGCGCGCCGCCGCGCTGTACCGGATGCTCGGCTTCGAGGAGCTGGCCTACCGCCAGATGATTATGGACACGCCGGTCGGCCTGTGAGCCGAACAGAGCCGCAGTTTAAAGCTGCGGCTTTTTCTTTGCCGGTTTATCTGTTATAATAGTAAAAACGGGGTGAAGCATATGGCCGGTGAAAATAAAATGGGGACCATGCCCGAAGGGCGGCTGATCGTTACCATGTCGTTTCCGATCATGCTGTCCATGCTCGTGCAGGCGCTGTACAACATTGTGGACAGCGCTTTTGTCGCGCGCATCAGTGAGGACGCCCTGACCGCCGTTTCCCTTGCGTTTCCGGTGCAGCTTTTAATGATCGCGGTTGCGACCGGCGCGGGCGTGGGCGTCAACGCGCTGCTGTCGCGCCGGCTGGGACAGAAAAAGCAGGCGGAAGCGGACGCGGTCGCGGTCAACGGCATTTTTCTTTCCATTTGCTTCTGGCTGGTGTTCGCTGTGCTGGGGCTGCTGTTCGGGCGCGACTTTATCGCGCTGTTCACCGATGTACCCGCTGTCGTCGATATGGGCGCCGGCTATGTGACGGTGGTGACTACCGCGTCCTGCGGCGTTTTCCTGCTGTTTGTCGCGGAACGGCTCATGCAGGCGACCGGCAACACGGTCTACCACATGGTCACGCAGCTCATCGGCGCGCTGCTCAACTGCGTCCTCGACCCGATCCTGATTTTCGGGCTGTTCGGCTGTCCCGCGCTCGGTACCACGGGCGCGGCGCTCGCGACCGTCCTCTCCCAGATCACCGCCATGTCAATCGGTTTTTTCATCAATGTGCGCTTCAATCGGGATGTCCGCATCCATGTACGAGGCTTCCGGCCAGATGTCCGTATCCTTGCGGAGATCGTGCGCATCGGCCTGCCCGCTGCCTTGCAGCAATCCCTGCTGAGCGTGCTCACGGTCGGCCTCAACCGCATCCTGATGCCGTTCTCCCAGACCGCGGTCGGCTTTTACGGCGTGTACTACAAGCTGCAGAACTTCCTGTTCATGCCGGTCTACGGTCTCAACAACGCGCTCATCCCCATGATTGGCTTCAACTATGGTGCGAAAAACCGCCGCCGCATCGAGCGGATCACCCGATATGCGCTGCTGCTCGCGCTCGGCATCATGGCGGCGGGTACGCTGCTGTTCGAAGCTCTGCCCGTACCGCTTCTGCGGCTGTTCGACGCCTCGGATGCCATGCTCGCCCTCGGCGTCCCCGCCATCCGCATCATCTCCGCTTCGTTCTGCCTTGCCGGCATTTCCGTCATCCTGTCCGGCTGCATGCAGGGATTGGGCCGCGGGAGCGAGTCGCTTATCGTGGCGTTGCTGCGTCAGCTTGTCCTCCTCCTGCCCGCCGCCGTGCTGCTCTCGCACGTCAGCCTTTCGGCCCTCTGGCTGGCGTTCCCGCTTGCGGAGGCCTGCGGCCTTGCCGCGGCGGTACTGCTCCACCGGCGGGTATGCCGCCGGCTTTTATCAGGCTCGTCCGAATAAACGTCACAAAAATGTAACAAACGCCCTCTTGTTTTTGTGCATTCTGCGGCATATAATAAAGACAGAAAACCGGAAAGGGGTGAGTCCCATGGAGAGTGAGATACAGCGGCTTGGAGGGGATATCCTGAAGCATCCCCGCTATCTGCAGCTTCTGCAGTTCCAGCACCACGGCGCGGAAAATTCCGTGTACGACCATTCGATCGCCGTGGCTCAGGCGGCGTATGCCATCGCCCGCCGGATGCGTCTGTCCGGGGACGAAACCGCCTCTGTAATCCGCGCGGCGTTGCTGCACGATTTCTTCGGTTACGACTGGCACGGCGAGCGTTTCCGCCGTTACCTGCGCCGGTATTCCGGCCTGCGGCGTGTGATGCGCATGCACGCGTTTGTACACGGCCATATCGCGGCCGACCGCGCGAAGCATACGTTCGGCCTGACCGAGCGCGAATGCGAGGCAATCGCGCGGCACATGTTCCCGCTCGCGGCCATGCCGCGCACGCGGATCGCATGGATCGTGACGCTGGCGGACAAAGCCGTTGCTTCCAGAGAGATGGCCGCTGCGCTTGGCGGCTATATATCCCTTGCCTGCCGCAAGCTGTTTGCTTATAACTGAAAACGCCGTCCGGATGCGTCTGTCTGGAACGGCGTTTTTCTGTTTTACAGATCCTGTATGTTCATCTTTTCCAGCAGCCTTTCCCGCCGGAGCTTTTCCCGCCCGATATAATACGCCCCCAACAGCACGAAGGTTGGGATGTTGCTTACCAGCAGGATAATCCCGACCTGCACGGTATCGCCCAGTGTCCAGTCCGACGTTTGTTCCACCCGCCGCTCCTCATAGAGTACCTCGCCGGTCTCTTCATCGACCACCTGCAGCCCGCTCGCCGCGCCGCCTATGGAGGTAAACACCACGCCGCCCAGCACCAGCAGCAGCGACAGCATAAGCGACAGAGCAGGCATAATCAGCCCCGGCCACCGGCTTTTGCGGCGCGACAGCCAGACCTCAAGCACGATCACGCCCGCCAGCACCGCCACCAGCACCAGCGTGTTCAGCACGGTCACCCCGATTGACATTGTCATTATTCCCGCCAAAACGATTCCCCCTTACAAATCCTGTATCTTTATCTTTTCCACCTGCTCGCGGTGTTTCCCGCTGCGGCGGCAGTGCCAGTAAATCGCCAGCAAAACGAGCGCCGGCGCGAAAAAGAGCAGCCCCATGAGCAGCGACAGCACCTTTTGCAGCGAATTTTCCGCCACACCGAGCGCGTTCAGCACCACGTTCGGCAGGACAAACAGTACAGGCGGCAGCAGGCACAGGGGCAGCACCAGCCCGGGCCACCACGCCCGCCGCTTGGACAGAAACACCTCCAACGCGCAGACCGCCGCGAACAGCGCCAAACAGAAAACCAACTTAATTGGATTTATCATGCTACCCCTCCTCGTTCTTCTGCTTCTTATACTCGTTAATCAGGATTTTCGCCGTGTCGAAATCCAGCTTGTCGTTGACCGCCAGCCGTTTGATGAGCGCGATATACGGCTCCTCCCCTTCGCGCTCGCCGATCTCGATTTTCTGGATCAGCCGGTCAAGCCGCAGGCGCACGGTCGGATAGGTCACGCCATACACGCCCGCGACCTCTTTGAGCGAGCCCGAGGCCAAAATAAATTTTTTGATGAAAGAGACGTCCTCATCGTCAAGCTGCGCCATCCACTCCGGTACGACCTCGATCGCCACGCCATCACTTCCTTTCCTGTGGCCTTAGTATAATATTTAATTTTATAAAAGTCAATCTTTAATTTTATTTATATCGAAGAAAAATCCTGTCTATAAAAGACAGGATTTTTTTATCGACTCCGTTTCTGATAGGCCAATCGCTCGCCGCGCCCGTTTTTCAGGTCGATCAGGCCGCAGAACGTGTATCCCAGCCGCGCCAGCAGGCGCTGCATGGGCTGGTTGTCGCGGTGGGTGTCGATACGGATGTTGCCGCACCGCGCCAGGCACCATTCCAGGCAGAACGCCACCGCACCGCGCCCGTGCTCCGCCGCCGCAATCCGGTGTACCACGCCGTAGGGGGCATCGTCCAGCCAGGCGCCCTCCCGAATCACCCGATAGGTCGGCTCCTCCTCCGTGGTAAAGCAGAACGCCGCCGCGAGCCGCCCCTCGTCCTCGCAGATGTAGCTGCGCTGCGCGCTGATATCCGCTTCGAGCATCTCTTTCGTGGGGAAGCGTCTGCCCCATTGATGCGGGTTGCCGTTTTGCGCCATAAACCGACGCGCCGCGTCGAACAGCGCGAGCAGGTCGGGCAGGTCGGCCGGCGCCGCATGCCGTATTTCCATGTTTTACAGCTCCTTTATCCATTCCGCGCAGAGCGCCTGCCAGCGGTTCACATGCCGATCCGGCCGGCGCCCTCTTGCCGGGTCACAGGTTTCCAAATCCGCCAGCGCCAGCCCATGCACGCCATGCGGGAACAGGTGTACCTCATGTGGCACACCCGCTTTCCGCAGCGCCGCTTCGAGCAGCAGCGTGTTCTCGACCCGTGCGGTCTGATCCTCCAGCGTGTGCCACAGGAACACCGGCGGCGTTCGCGCGTCCACCAGCATTTCCAGCGAAAACGCACGCTGTTTTTCCGGATCCGTGCCGGCCAGACGAGCAAAGCTGCCGCGATGGCCGTATTCCCCCGCCGTCACCACCGGATAGCACAGCACCGCCGCGTTCGGCCGGTGGCACTGCAGGTCGGTATCGGGCGCAAACCATTCCGGCCGGTGCCAGACCGCCGCCAGCATCCCCGCCAGGTGCGCGCCCGCGGAAAAGCCCCCGACCGCGATGCGGTCTGGAGCGATCCTGAGTTGCGCGGCATTCCGCCGCACCCACGCGACCGCCGCGGCCAGCGTATGCAGCGGCATCGTGTCCAGCGGCACGGGCGCACAGTCGTATTCCAGCACGAACGACTCGACACCGTCCCGCGCAAAGGCGCGCGCTGCAGGCGCGCCCTCCCGAATCGAGCAGAATTCGTACCCGCCGCCCCGGACACAAAATGAGCGCGGGCTTGGGACCGTGCTGCGCGGCGGCATAGCGGGTCAGCTTGCCGTGCGGCAGCGTGAGTACCTGTGGCATCTTACCTTCTCCCTTTCCGCGATTACCGCTTTCCGTACATGCCGCCGCCGATCGCCTCCGCGATCTCGTCCCGCGTTTCAAGCAGCGGCACACGCAGCGCGGCGATGCGCTCGTCCGACATGCGCGTCAGCGGCGCGGAAACCGAGATCGCATACGAGGCGCGCCCCCGATAATCCGGAATCGCCGCCGCGATGCAGCGCACGCCCAGCTCGTTTTCTTCGTTATCCATCGCGTAGCCCAGCCGCCGGACCTGCACCAGCTCCTGAAAAAACGCGGCTTCATCCACGATCGTATAGGGTGTCCACGGACGGACGTCGCTGGCGCGCCAGAGCTCGCGCGCTTCCTCGTCCGGCCAGGTGGCCAGGATGGCCTTGCCCACGCCCGTGCAGTACAGCGGGCGGCGCATGCCGATACGCGAAAACATGCGGATCGCGCCGCTCACGCTTTCTACCTTATGAATATAAACAATATCGCGCTCTTCCTGTAGGACCAGGTGGACAGTCTCTCCAGTTTCATGCCCCAGACGCTCCAACGGCGCGCGGGCGCGCTCGATCACATCCATGTTCTCCACAATATAGCTGCTCAGCTCGCACAGGCGCATGCCCGCGCGATAAACGCTGGTTTCCGCGTCCCGCTGCACATAGCCACGCGTACACATCGTTGCCAGCAGCCGGTGTACCGTGCTTTTATGCAGGCCGGTTTCCGCCGACAGCGTGCCGATCGTCATGCCGTTCCGGCTGCGGCACAGCTTTTCCAGCAGGTCAAACGCCCGCTCCAACGACTGGACCGACGAGGATTCTGCCATGGAATTTCCTCCCTTTTGTTCCGCATTATAAAACCTTGTTTCATTTTAATAGATTTTACACAAAAACACAAGAGAAACTTTGCACAGATTGTTAGCAGAAAACTCTTGCAATCTGACGGTAAAGTAATATAATTAAATCAGCAAGTGAATTCGTGAAACAATATTCCACAATATGAAACACAGAGGATGATCGCAATGAATGAAATCGAGAAAAAGGTCCAGTCCATCGGTGTCGTACCGGTAATCAAGCTCAACAACCCTGACCGTGACGCGGTTCCGCTGGCAAAGGCGCTGATCGACGGCGGCGTACCGGTTGCCGAGGTCACGTTCCGTGCGGCGGGCGCCGCCAAGGCCATCAAGGCCATGCACGACGCCTATCCGGAAATGCTCGTGGGCGCGGGTACTGTCCTGACCACCGACCAGGTAGACGAGGCGATGGCCGCTGGCGCGCAGTTCATCGTCACCCCCGGCATGGATCCCGAAATCGTCGCCTACTGCAAGAAAGTCGGCGTGCAGATCTTCCCCGGTTGCACCACCCCGACCGATTATCACACCGCCTATAAGTTCGGCCTCGAGGTCCTCAAGTTCTTCCCCGCCGAGCAGTCCGGCGGCATCGCCAAGATCAAGGCTATGAGCGCCCCGTTCCCGATGTTCAAGGTTATGCCGACCGGCGGCATCTCGCTGAAGAACCTGGCGGACTATGCCAAAAATCATGTCATCGCTGCCTGCGGCGGCTCCTACATGGTCACCGCCGACCTGATCGAGGGCGGCAAGTGGGATGAGATCACCGACCTGTGCAAGAAGTCGGTCGAGATCGTGAAAGAGGCGCGCAATGGCTGAGTATTCTCTGGCGCACATCGGCATCAACGCCGCGAATGAGCAGGAAGCCCTCAAGACCGCTGAAATGTTTTCCGCCCTGTTTGGCTTTGCGGTAAAGCCGGGCAACAGCTCGGTCTTCGCCGGAACAGGCATCGAGGTGATGAAGGAGCCCTATAAGGGCCGGAACGGACACATCGCCATCGGGACGCCGGACGTCGCCGCCGCCAAAGCGGATCTGGAGGGGCGCGGCTTTACATTCGACGACGCGACCGCCAAGTTCAAGGCTGATGGCACGCTCAACGCAATTTACCTGACCGACGAAATCTGCGGCTTCGCCGTACATCTGGTCGGCAAGAAATAATCACAACCTATCTTTACGGAGGGAAAATCATGAAAATCGTAACCTTTGGCGAGCTTATGATCCGTCTGCAGCCGTACAATTACGAACGCTTCGTACAGGCTGACCATCTCGAATTCACCTTTGGCGGCGGCGAAGCCAACGTTGCTGTTTCGCTGGCGAACTACGGCATGGACGCCGCGTTCGTCACCAAACTGCCGGCGCACACCATCGGCCAGTGCGCGGTCAACTCCCTGCGCCGCTACGGTGTGGATACCAGCAAGATCGTCCGCGGCGGCGACCGTGTCGGCATCTACTTCAACGAGAAGGGCGCTTCCCAGCGCGGCTCGGTCTGCATCTACGACCGCGCGCATTCCGCGATCCAGGAAGCGACCACCGCTGATTTTGACTGGAACAAAATCTTTGAGGGCGTGGACTGGTTCCACTTCACCGGCATCACTCCGGCGCTCGGCCCGAATGTTGTCGATATCTGCCGCGAGGCCTGCCAGGCGGCCAAGGCGCACGGCGTCAAGATCTCCTGCGACCTGAACTACCGCGGCAAGCTCTGGACCCGCGAGCAGGCGCGCGAGGCCATGACCGATCTGTGCCAGTATGTGGACGTGTGCATCTCCAACGAGGAGGATGCCAAGGACGTGTTCGGTATTGAGGCTGAATCCACCGATATCTACGCGGGTGAGATCAACCACGAGGGCTACAAGTCTGTCGCCAAGCAGCTGGCGGACAAGTTCGGTTTTGAAAAGGTTGCCATCACCCTGCGCGAGTCCCACTCCGCTTCCGACAACGGCTGGAGCGCGATGCTGTTCGACGCGAAGACCGGCGAGTACTGCTTCTCCAAGAAGTATGAGCTGCGCATCATCGACCGCGTCGGCGGCGGCGACAGCTTCGGCGGTGGCCTGATCTACGCGCTGCTGAACGGGAAGTCCACCCAGGACGCGGTGGAGTTTGCTGTCGCGGCTTCCGCGCTCAAGCACACCATCGAGGGCGACTACAACATGGTTACGGTCGCCGAAGTCGAGAAGCTCGCCGGCGGCGACGGCTCCGGCCGCATCCAGCGCTAAACCTTACCCATAGCAACGGCATTTGCCGTTTTCCTCATCATTTTGATACCTCCCCTATCCTAACAAAGCGGAAAGCCCGCACTCCATTCGGAGTGCGGGCTTTCCGTATTCATAGTCTGCCGCGCCGGAAAATCCGCATGCCCAGCAGCAGGATTCCGGCCAGCAGCAAAAGCCCCTGCGCCACCCACACCGCGGCCGGCAACGTGAAAGGCGGGTCAGCCGGCAGGGTGAGCGGATAGCTCCGCAGTAGCGTGCCGTTCCACAGGCCGAGCGCCTCGGGCAGCGGCAGCGCGGACAGGATAAACGGCGCGAGCATCCACCCGTATACCAGCCACGGGCATGCGCCGCCCAGCAGCCAACCGCTCCCCGCCGCAAACACAAGCGGCGGCACCGCGACTGCCAGCAGAGGAAGCAGCAGGCTCCCCCAGTCGTGCCAGTGCAGCGTATAGGCAAAGAATACCGCGGCCAGCAGCACGGCGGCGCCAAGCAGCAGAAGCATCCCTAGCAGCAGCGCCATGCAGCGCACGCCCGCAAAGCGGCGCGGGTCCACCGCAGTCGCGCCGGTCAGCACCGCGGTCCGCCGTTCGCCCTCCGAGGTGAAGAAGGTCAGGAAAAACAGCGTACCCACCCACAAAAGGGGCAGCAGCCGCGCCAGATAATATCCAAAGCTCCACGGCGAGAACGGCGCGGTGTACGCAACGCCCAGTATCACCTCTCCGGAAAGTAGCAGCCAGCCGTAGAGAAGCACCGCCGCCAATATGCCGAAGAAAAATTTATTCAGCAGGAGCCGGCGCAGCTCGCACACAAACACCTTACGCACGTCCGATCTCTCCTTCCTCCAAGTCGCAGGCGTTCAGAAAATCACCCAGCGTGATATACGGCGGCAGCTCGCCGCCCCCCTGCGTATACAGCCGCGCCAGCACCGCGTCCAGCCTTTCCCGCCCGATCTTCTGCTCCGCGCGGTAGATCATCAGCGCCGTGCCGTCGTACCAGTTGACCGAATCGGCTGCAGCCTTTACCTCTGCCGCATATGCTTCAGGCAGGACCGCCAGATATTCCGGATGCCGCATATAAAACGACTGCGCGTTCTGCGACGTGGTGCGCTCCCACTTTTCGACATAATTTGCGCGGGCATACTCCTCTCCTTTCAGTTCAGCCATCAGCCGGTAGGTCGAGTAGGTCGTCATGCCCTCGTCCGTCCAGTTCGCGTCCTCCATATCGGCCAGGGAAACGCCCAGCCCCCACCACTGATGGATGATCTCATGCGCCAGCACCTCGGCGCTGTCCGCGCCCTTGTCCGGAGAGGCCAGGTTTTGATCGCTGAAATAGCTCTCCCCCATTTGGCTGATGTTCCCACTCGCGCTCCCGCCAAACTGGAACACCGTGCTCTGCACAATCTTGAACGGCTTGTCCTGCGTAAAGGTACGCGGGCCATAGTGTTCGGTGCAATAGTCAATCGCCTCCTGCATGATGTCAATCCCCTCGCCCGCAAGGCGCGGCTCGTATTTAGCGCTGTACCAGAATTCGATCGGGAAGCCGCCGCCCTCCAGCGTCCGGCACATATAGTCGCCCGCGAAAATGCGTAGTTCGCCTGCGCCTGCGTCCTCGGCATGCCAGTTGGTCGTCCCGTCGCCATTCGGCGCCCCCCTGCGCGTCGTTCCGGAGGACACCAGCGTCATCGAATCCCGCAGCGCGATATCCAGCGTGACCGGCGTTTCCTCCCCCGCCAGCTGCAGGAGCAGGGACGGGGCGAGATGCGACCCGAACAGCTCGATCCCTTTTCCGCTGATGAATCCGGCGCTGCTCATCAGTTCTTCCTGTGCGTTCCACATTTTCGGCATGCCGCCGTACTCCACGACCAGCGTGATCTGTTCCTCTGCGGGGAGTACACAGCGCACCTCGCGCGCGGCGATATAATCGTTGCACATATCCTCCCATTCCACAGGGTTGCCATTGGCCGTGACCTCCCGCACCCGATAGCCGGAATCCAGCTCGAAATACAGCTCCTGCGACTCCCCCGACGTATTGGTAATCCGATAGGAGGCTGTGCCGGACAGCGTACCCAGCAGGTAGCTTTCAATACGCGCTTCGATCTCCGTGCCGGCCAACGTCAGGGCCGTGTTGCTGCGGTCCTCCGGCTGGTAGCTCATCCAATCCGACGGGCTGTGGTCTATAAACGGCTGCCGCGCCCACAGGATGCCGCCTCCGGCCGCCAACGTGGCCGCCAGCAGCGGCAGGGCGGCAAACCGCAGATGGCGTGCAAACGATCCTATCAGCCCGCGGCCATATTGCCGCACCCCCAGCAGCGACAGCAAGTACAGGCTGGTCAGCAGACACAGCCAGACGATACGGCTGTACAGTGCGGTGCGCCAAATCACCGCGCTACCGAACGCATCCGACAAGGCGGTAACAAGCGGCACGCACCACTGGGCGAGGAAAAAGCGGCTGCACCACGCGCCCTGTGAGAAAACGATGCATGCCAGCACAACAGCCAGGCTGATATCCAGCCGGTACGCGAACTGATCGACCGCCGCCGCCAGCAGCGTTCCCATGACCGGACCGGACAGCAGGATCAGCGCAGTCGCGAGCCAGTAATCCCCCAGGGAAAAGACAATGTCGAGCTTGTACCAGGTATAGGGCAGGTACAGCAGGCCGGTTGCCAGCACGGTCAACACGGCCATAGCCAGCACGGAGAACAGCCGCACGGCTGCGAGCCGGAGCGGGGACAGCGCCGCGTCGGTGATTGCGGCGATCCGGCTGCGGCGCGGCTTTTCCAGGCTCGCCAGCATCAGCAGCGCGAAAGCCGCCGCCCCGATCAGCCCGCCGGTCAGCATGGGGTTGGCCAGATACAGGGACGCCATGGAATCCCCATACGCCGGTCGGTACAGCCCGTATCCCGCCAGCGGCCCCAGCAGGGTCGCCGCGACCGCCAGCCAAGTCAACCGCCCGCACAACAGCCGCCCCAGCTCAACGCGGAACAATGCACGCAGGCTCATGTTTCCGCCTCCTCGATCAGGTAGAGGTAGGCGTCCTCCAGCGTCGGCTCAGCCGGCTGGGCGTAGGCGGGCAGCGTGCGCGCCACCGCGCGGCACTGGACCCCGTCCGCGGTATTGACGCGCGCGGTGATATGCAGCGCCGCGTCCTCCTCCGGCCGTTCGGAAAAGGTGCAGACATGTCCCCGCGTCATGCGGATCAGCTCCTGCGGCGTACCCGAAAAGCGAATACGGCCATGATGGATGACGATAAGCCGGTTGCATACGGACTGCACATCCTCGATGATATGAGTGGACAGCAGCACCAGCTTATCCTGCGCCGCGCGCGAAAACAGGTTGCGGAAATGGATGCGCTCCTCCGGATCCAGCCCGACGGTCGGCTCGTCAAAGATCAGGAACCGCGGCTCCCCCAGCAGGGCCTGCGCGATGCCGACCCGCTGCCGCTGCCCGCCGGACAGCGTGCGTATCCGCGCGCGCCGTTTTTCCTCCAAATTGACATCCGACAGCACGGCCTGCACCGCCTTTTTCTGGTCGTGCAGTCCCTTGAGGGCGGCCATGTACTCCAGAAACCGTTCGACCGTCAGTTCGTCATACAGGCCGAAGCTCTGCGGCAGATAGCCCAGTCGCCGCTTATAGGCGGTTTCGTTTTTCCGCAGCGGCGCGCCGTCGGCCAGAATCGTCCCCGCCGATTCGGTCAGCCCTGCCACGAGCAGCTTCATGAGGGTGGATTTTCCCGCGCCGTTCGGCCCCAGCAGGCCGACCAGGCTGGGACTTTCCAGTTCAAGGGAGATGTCCTGCAGCGCCTGCTTGCCGTTGGGATAGGTCATGGACAGGCTGTTGATACTGATTTTCATATGTCAGCGTCCTTTCTTGCGATTTCTGACGCCCAGTATATACGCGCCGCATGGAACCAGTTTGAAGCTAATGTGTGTTTTATATGAAGAAGCCCGCCGCTCAATCGAGCGGCGGGAACGTAATGGTAAAGGATACCCCCTCCGGCGTGTTGCAGGCCGTGCAAACGGCATGGCACCGCTGCAAAATCATACGCACCAGATACAACCCCAACCCGCTGCCGCCCGTCCGGCGGTTGCGGGACTGCTCGGCGCGGTAAAACGCTTCAAACAGATGCGGGATATCCCCTTCCGACAGGTGCGCGCGGGTATTTTCGACCGTCAGCACCGGCCGGCCGGCCCGTAGTCGGGTGCTGACGCGGACCTCGGCTCCCGCGGGCGAATAATGCGCGGCGTTAGACAGCAGGTTTTCTACCGCCCTGCCCAGCAGGGCGCGCTCCCCCAGCACCGTCACCCCATCCGACAGGGACACCCGAAAGCGCAGGCCGCGCTGCTCGAACAGCGCTTCATCCTGCTCCAACTGCTCCTGCACCAGCTCGGACAGGTCGAGACGCTCCATTTTTACCGGCTCGCCGTCCGATTCCAGCCGCGAAACGGTCAGGATCTCGCGTATCAGCTCTTCCATACGCGCGGTCACAGCAAGCGACCGCGCGAGATATTTGTCACGGTCCCGATATACGGAAACCCCGTCCAGCATGCCGGTCAACTGTCCCTTGAGGATCGTAACCGGCGTTTTCAGCTCATGCGACGCGGCGGAAAAAAACGCCAGTCGCTGCCGTTCCAGCTTCCGCTCGCGCTCCATATCACTGCGGAGCGCCTCATTCGCAGCCTGCAGGCCGGTCAGGGCCTCCTTCAGCTTTTGCGCCATGCCGTCCAGGCTGCGGCCCAGCACGCCGATCTCGTCGCGGCGTTTTTCCTCGCACTGCCAGTCGAAATCCAGATGTTCCATGCGGCGCGCGATGCCGCTCAGCCGGATGATCGGCCGCGTGATGTAGCGAGAATACAGCAGCGCGCAGCCCGCCGAAAACACCAGCATTGCGAGCAGCAGCCATGGCGCGGCGCGCAGCAGTGCCTGCACCGCCTGATTCTCCGGCTGCGCATACGGCTGGACGTACAGCTCGTAGGAGGTGGCGTCGTGCAGGAAGGTGACCTCCGCAGTCAGGGCGCTGGTTGCCGTTCCGGTGATTGACAGCACGCTGTCCTCCCACATGCTGTCCGCCATCCCAAACGCTATACCGTCGCTTTTTCCGCTATCCTCCGCGGCCACAACCACCACATTGTCGTTTTCATACAGCGAATAGACCGCAAGCTGCGAGCCGGTGTCCACCACCTTGCCATCCGCACCCAGCAGCATGGCTTCCGCGCCCGCGCTGCGGATAAATTCATCAAGCAGCGGCCCGCAGTCCTCACGCTCTGTTTGCGCCAGCCGGTCGACCAATTCGTTCATCTGTTCCTCTATCGCGCTGCTTATGACCGCCGTATAGGTGATCGGCGTCGCCCAGGCGATGCAGCCGAAAGTGATCGCGCCCGCGCCCAGCAGCAGGGCGAAAGTCATCAGGAAGATACGCGCGGTCAGGCTTTCACGGATTTTCTTTCGCAGCACGGTAGCCCACCCCTCTCACAGTCTCAATATAATCCACGCCGAGCTTGCGGCGCAGGTTTTTGATATGGCTGTCCACCACGCGCTCGTCCCCGAAGAAATCATAGCCCCATATCTTGGCCAGCAGCACCTCGCGCGTGAACACCCGCCCTGGGCTGGATATAAAGGCGCGGAGCAGCTCGAACTCACGCGCAGTCAGCTCCAGCGGGCGGCCCTCCAGCCGCGCCTCCATCATGTCCGGATCGAGCGTCAGCCCGCGGTAACGTATCACATGCGAAACGCCGATCCCGCCTCCCACGCGGCGCAGCACCGCCGCCACCTTGCGCAGCAGGATGGGCATGGAAAACGGCTTTACAATATAATCGTCTATTTCCAGGTCGAAACCGCGGAGCTGCTCGGCCTCCCCGTCGAGCGCGGTCAGCATGATGACTGGCAGGCGCGATTCCCGCCGGATCAGCTCGCACACGCCGAACCCATCGATCTTGGGCAGCATCACATCGAGCAGCGCCAGATCGAACGGCGCTTCATGGAAGCGGTCGAGCGCCTCCACCCCGTCCGACGCCAGTACCGTGTCATAGCCCGCATCCCGCAGGTAGGCGTCCAGTAGCTCCTGAATATCCAGGTCGTCCTCCACAATCAATATGCGTTTCATCCAAGTCCCCCCTCATCCGGTAGTATAACAGGGCTTTATGGATTTTACATGAAGAACGGAAAAATCCCCTTTCCCCGCCTTGCCGGGCAGCACGTGGCGCCTTGTAGGGGTCCGGCTTCCGAAAAAAGAAAAGCCGCACTTTTTCGGAATGAAAAAGTGCGGCTTCTGGTGGAGACGGTGAGGATCGAACTCATGACCTCCACACTGCCAGTGTGGCGCTCTCCCAGCTGAGCTACGCCCCCAAAAGGTCGTCCGCTTTGTTCTGACGACGAAATATATTATACACAAATACACTTTCCCTGTCAAGAAAAAATGCAAATTTTTCGTCACGCAATCCCAAACAATCTTTTGCCGTTTTCTGTTGTGATCCTTTCGACCGCTTCCGCTTCCATCCCTTTGACCTGCGCAATCGTTTCCGCCATACGGTGTACATATAGCGACGAATTGCGGCGTCCGCGATACGGTTCGGGCGCCATATAGGGGGCGTCCGTTTCAATCATCAGCCGGTCGAGCGGTGTCTCCCTGATAATCTCCAATGCCTTGCGCGCGTTTTTGAACGTGATCACACCGGTGAATGACAGATAGTATCCCAGCTTGAGCAGCTCTCGCGCCATCTCCACGCTGCCCGCGAAGCAATGGTACACACCTGTGACGCCGGCATACTGGCGCGCGATCTCCATGCAGTCGCCGTGCGCATCGCGGTCATGCACGATAACCGGCTTGCCCAGCGCGCGCGCAAGCTCCATCTGCCGCGCAAACACCACCTGCTGCCGCGCGCGCGCCCGCTCGTCCTTTTCCCAGTAATAATCCAGCCCGATCTCGCCAATCGCACGCACCTTCGGCTCCGTCTGCGCCAGTTCTTTGATGACCGCAAGGTCGTTATTCCAATTTTCGTCAATATTTTCAGGATGTATCCCCACGGCAGCGTATATAAAAGGGTATTTTTGTGCATAGCCGACCGCCTTGCGAGAGCTCTCCAAATCACAGCCCGGGTTGAGGATCAGCCCTACACCGTTTTCCGTCATGGCCGACAGCAGCGCATCCCTGTCCTCGTCAAAGCGCTCGTCATCATAATGCGCATGGGTATCAAACAGCATCGTTTTACTTTCCTCCTCATATCCAGCCGAAATGCCGGCAGGCATTCCACAGTCCGTCCTGGTCAACCGATGTCGTAATGTAATCCGCCTTTTCTTTCAGCGCCGCGCAGGCGTTCCCCATCGCCACCGAAAGCCAGCCCTGCCCGAACATACAAACGTCGTTCGTACCGTCTCCGAAGACTGCGACGTCCTCATCCAGCACGCCCAGCACGTCCAGCATGCGCCGGATGCCGCGCTGCTTGCAGACCGGCTCGATAAACAGCACATCCTGGTTGTAGCGGACCGTCGGCAGGCCGCCGAGGTCGATCTCCCCTTGATTTTCCGGCGTGCAGGCGATATATACCTTATACAGCTTGTCCATCCCGCGGTAATCAAAGGCCGGATCGACCGTGACCGGAAAATAATTGCTTGGCGCGACAGCCAGATACCGCTCATCCGCCGTAAGGCAGACCCGCTCGTTTTCGAGCGTTACCGCCCAGGGGACGCGCTGCCGCTCCAGCCGGTCCAGCAGGGCGACGCAATCCGTCACGGGCAGGCTCTGCATCTCAATGACCTCTCCGTCCAGCGTCAGGCTGTAACCACCGTCGGCCACGATATGCGTAAAGCCGTACCGCTGTGCGACCACGGCGGCGGAAGCCTGCAGCCGGCCGGTTGCGATCGCGGTAAAATGGCCGTTCGCGCGTAGCCGCTCCAGGCAGCGCGCCCCGCTTTCCGGCATCACGGTCGTCAGGCCGGTCGCCAGCGTGCCGTCAATATCAAAAAAGAGGTATTTCTTTCGCATGGGTTCATCCTTATCGCTTGTATTTTTTGTAGATATATCTGTAAATGCCGATCAAAGCGTCCAGCCTGCACCGTACCCCCTCCACAGCCGCGCACAGACGCGGTTATAAGCTGGGATATCGCGGATTTCCTCCGGTTTGACCGTGCTGCCCGCTCAGAAGTGCATCGAGTCGCGCCGTATGGCCGCCCAGCAGCCGCCGACAGCAAATACCGCCGCGCAGAAGCACAGGATGACTGCCATCGGAATGTTTGCCGCGTTCATTTTTCATCCTCCACAGGCCTTCCAAGCACCAGGTCGGCCTCTTTCATCAGGCCACTATCGCCGGAAAGCTTTATCGGCAAACAGCCGGCATACCGCCACCTCTGCGCCGCATACCGGTCGATGATTTTCCGCTGCTTACATTCCGCATTGTTGATCCAAAAGCCGCCGCCCCTGTACAGCGAAACGTATTCGTCTTGATACATCATCCAGACCCCCACCCATAAAAAGCGAGCCGCGGCGCCAGCCGCAGCCCTTCGCTCTTTTATTGTAGCACAGCTTCGCGCCGCCTGCAATCCCCGCCTCCAAACAGCAAAACGGCGGCTCTCTGAACCGCCGTTCCACCGCGCCGCAGCGCGCATCCCTCCCCCGCTATGCCGGGTGTTTGGATGCCCCGACCCAGCCGCCTTAGGCGGCGTCATTCGGGTATCGAAAGGCGGTTTCTACTGGAACCGTCTTTCGCATATAGTGGGCTTGTGAAGCCCACTATACTCTGTCAGCAGAGCTTTGCACCCGCTTCAATACCATCATCCAGCATGAGCAGATCGAGCTTGCCGTCCTTCTCCGCGGAGAGCAGCATGCCGCATGACTCCTGCCCCATCATCTTGCGCGGCGGCAGGTTGGTGACCGCAACGACCGTCTTGCCTACCAATTCCTCGGCCTTGTAATACTTGGCGATGCCGGACAGGATCTGGCGCGGCGTACCCGATCCGTCGTCGAGTTGGAATTTTAAGAGCTTCTCACTCTTCTTGACGTTCTCGCACGCGAGCACCTTGCACACGGTCATATCCACCTTGCAGAAGTCGTCGAACGGGATATCCGGCAGGAAAGTGACCACCGGCTGCTCCGCCGTCTGCGCGGCCTGCTTCTCCGCCTCGATCTCCGCGAGCTTTTTCGGGATGTCGATGCGCTCGAACAGGATGGACGCCTCGCCCACCTGCGCGCCCGCCTGTATGCCGCCAAACGAAGCAAGGCTCTCCACACCATTGTCCGCGGTGTTCAACTGCACAAAGATCTTGTCCGCCGTTTCGGGCAGGTAGGGGCGCAGCATGGTCGCCGCAAAGCGGATGGACTCCAGCAGGTTATACAGCACCGTACCCAGGCGGTCGCGCTTGGCCTCGTCCTTGGCCAGCGCCCAGGGCATGGTTTCATCAATATATTTGTTCGAGCGGCGCAGAAGCGTGAACACCTCGTCGATCGCGTCAGCGACGTGCAGGTCGGCCATGCGCTTTTCGAGTGCCGCGGGCAGGCCGAGCGCGACCGTTTTCAGCTCGTCGTCCACCGGCTCCGCCGCAATCGGGGCGGGGATAACGCCACCGAAATACTTCTTGGTCATGGCGATTGTCCGGTTGACCAAGTTGCCCAGCACGTTGGCAAGGTCGGAGTTGATGCGCTCGCAAATCAGCTCATAGGAGATCACGCCGTCGTTGGCGAACGGCATCTCGTGCAGCACATAGTAGCGCACCGCGTCCACACCGAACAGGCGCACCAGATCGTCCGCGTAGATCACATTGCCGAGTGACTTCGACATCTTGCCCTCACCCACGAGCAGCCACGGGTGGCCGAACACCTGCTTCGGCAGTTCCTCGCCCAGCGCCATCAGGAAGATCGGCCAGTAGATGGTGTGGAAACGGATGATGTCCTTACCGATCAAATGCACGTCCGCGGGCCAGAAGCGCTTATAGTGCTCATCGTGGTTCCCATCAGGATCGTAGCCGCAGAAAGTGATATAGTTGGTCAGCGCGTCCAGCCAGACATAAACCACATGCCCTGGGTCAAAGTCCACCGGAATCCCCCAGGAGAACGAGGTGCGGGACACGCACAGGTCTTGTAGGCCGGGCTTTAAGAAGTTGTTGACCATCTCGTTCTTGCGGCTCTCCGGCTGTATGAACTCGGGGTGGTCTTCAATATGCTTCATCAGGCGGTCGGCGTACTTGCTCATGCGGAAGAAGTAGGCTTCCTCCTCCGCGTCCACCACCGGCCGGCCGCAGTCCGGACAGCATCCGTCCTTAAGTTGCGACTCGGTCCAGAACGACTCGCAGGGCTTGCAGTACTTGCCCTTGTACGCACCCTTATAGATATCGCCCTGATCATACAGCTTTTTGAAGATTTTCTGTACCTTTTTCTCATGCATGGGGTCAGTCGTGCGTACGAACTTGTCGTAGGTGGTGTTCATCAGGTCCCAGATGTCCTTCACCTGGCCCGCGACGTTGTCCACATGCTGCTGCGGGGTGATGCCCGCGGCCTCGGCCTTTTCCTGGATTTTCTGGCCGTGCTCGTCCGTACCGGTCTGGAAGTACACGTCGTATCCGGTCAGGCGCTTGTAGCGCGCGATCGCGTCGGCCAGCACGATCTCATAGGTGTTGCCGATGTGCGGCTTGGCCGAGGTATAGGCGATCGCCGTTGAGATATAATAGGGTTTCTTGTCCATCACTTTGCTCTCCTTCATAGAAAATGAAATTTTATAAGATCAAAAACAGTCGTACATAACCACATCCTGCAAAAATTTGTAGAATGATTGGTAAGCCGTCTCGGTCAGCGCTTTCGGAAAGGACAGCACGACCAGTCTGTGTCCGCTGTTTTCCACATGATATGGCGGGTGTACATGCGGATACGGATTGGTGCAATATCCGCAGCGCGCATAGAAACCAGCGCGGCGACAGGAAACCCAGTCCTCTGGGGGGTCGATTTCCAAAACAATGGTCTTCCCGCTCTGCTGTAGCAGCGACAGTGTCCTTTGCCCGTAATGGCGATTCCGCAGCTCAGGGAATATACAGAAATGCTCCACATAAATAAAGTCTTTCGTTTCCCAGCACAGTAACAGGCCAACCCATTCCACCCCATCGAAGACCAGTTCAAACCGATACCGTTTGTCCCGCAGGATTGCCTCTTGTGATGCTATCTGTCGTTGCTCATGCGGTGGAAAGCTCTCCGCGTACAAAGCCATTGCAGTATCATACCGCCCATCCTGTATATCTGTCAACCGTTCCAGATGCAAAATCATTTATCTCCTTTCGCACACCAGCGCATACAGCTCGCTATCCGGCAGCCCTCCATTCTTACAATCACGCGCGTCCCGTTCGGTATACGGATACGGGAACACGTCCCGCAGGTTTTCCGCCCCCCGCATCGTTTGCCATTAGGGCGCAGGCCGCCACGTCCGCAGAGCGGCAGGCATGAAAAAAGCCCTCCTCCCGAATGGTTTTCCATTCAAGGACGAGAGCAAAAACGCTTCCGTGTTACCACCTTGCTTCACGCGTCCCTCGCGGCGGCGCGCCTCATCAGGTACTTCCATACCCGAAGCGCTGTAACGGGCGCCCACCCGCCGCAGCCTACCCGCGTACCGCGGCTCGGTGCGGGACTCCAAGGCCATTTTCTGCCGCGGCCCCCGCGTCTCGCTCCCACCATCCGAGACTCGCTTTGCCGTTTTCCACGCCGTACTTTCCTTTTCATCGCCATACTTACCTGTATAACGGTTCCATTATAGCATCACGGTATTTTCCTGTCAAGCGTGCAAACAGCGGCGGCACCTTCAGCTCCCGCCACCGCTTTATCCGTTTTTTCCCTTACTGCTCAGGCTGACTGACATCCTGTGTCCTGCCCGCGTAAAATTCAAACAGGCCGATAAAAGAGGTATTGATGTACGCCGCCAGAAAACCGTTGATCACAACGCCCAAGCAGGCCCCTGCGGCCAGCGCCAGCAGGAACGCCACGAAGCCCGACGCGCCGGGGATAAACACAAAGCCGAACATCGCAATCAGCCAGCAAAGCCCGCTGACAAGGCCGGACAGCACATACCACCAGAAAAAGCTTAAAACAAACAGGAGTACCTTCCCATAATGCCCGTGGAACACACCGCTCCCGTCGCGCGTGGCATCCCACGCGCCGAGTGCCTCATGCTCGCTGATCAGGACCCAGCCCGCCTGATAGGTCATCACCTTGATGCGGATCGGGATCAACACGAGCTGGTAGAATACATAAAGCACCGCCACCGCCACCGTCAAATCCGTTTGCGTCAGGTAATGCCCCGAAGCAACGGCATTCACCAGCAGGCCCATGCCCACAAAGAAAAACAGCGCCGTGGGTAGGACCGACCAGAGGAGCTGCCGGAAAAACAGGCAGAATTCCATCCGCACACCCGCCCAGAACGAGTGCAGCGAGGTAAACGGCTGGAACAGCGCGGAAACGCCCGGCTCCTCCCCACGGAAAAGGCCAATATAAAACCGCATCATGCCATACATCAGCGGGCCGGTGACGACCAGCATGACGAATATCACCAGCCATACCGAATTCAGGTTGCGCTCCATAGCCATGCTAAGCGCGTTTCCCCTGTACCCATTTGCGTACAACGCAAATAAATCTCCGAATATCGTGAGGTACAGAATCAGCACCAGCAGGAAATATGGCACCGCATACAAAAACTGTATCCCCACACAGCGGCCGATCTGCTCCTTGACCCTACGCTTACACTGCCGCTTGATCGTCTTTCTCACCTGTACTCTATCGTGCAACTGCTGTTTCCTCCTATCGTTTCCCCGCTGTCTTTACCGGACCGCGCCCTGTCCGCTCACGCGGAGCCGCCCGCCGGCGTTTCCGGCGCCGCTGCGGAGGACGCGCCCTGTTCCGCTGTTTCTCCGGCTTCCCCGCCGTCGCCGGACGGCTCCTCCGTCTTGGGCGGTTCCTCGGTTTTGGGCTGCTCCGGCTGGATCGTGCCGACGTAGACCACCTTATCCCGCTTGTCATACCGCGAGCTGTTCGCCAGCACCTCGGTCGTCTTCCCGTTTTCCGTGATCTGCTTATAGGTGCGGGTGGAATAGCCCGTGATGCCGCTCACATCCAAGCGCGTCTGGCCCACCTTCATGGAATTATCCTTTTTCTCGATCGTCTGCGGCGAATAGGTTTCCAACACTTCGGTGCGGGTCGTAACCGTCTTGTCGCTCGTCTTGGTGCCGACGAGCGTCATAACCATCTGCCCGCCGCTCTGCTGCGCCAGGATCTTGACCGGATAATCCGTATTATTCTTGAACCGGAAATCCAGATTGCCGTAATCCACGGTCGCATCCTCGCCCAGCGGCGTATAGGCGACTGTATAGGAATGGTTATACCGCTCGGTCACCTCCAGGTCCGCGCGCAGCACGGCCATATACAGCGTGGAGGAGGGCTGGCAGACGCCGCCGCCGAACTCGTCAACGATCTGGCCGTTGACATATGCGTGCGCCGGCTTATATCCGCGCGCCTCGGTGCGCTCTCCGACCACACCGTTATACGAAAATTCATCGCCCGGGTTGAGTATGGTCCCGTTGATGGCCGCCGACGCCAGATTGACGTTGTTGGTGCGCGCGGTATTGCTCTCGTCCAGGTAGGTCACCGCCTGCGCCAGCGTATCCCGAAACAGCTTTTCCTGCAGGTCCGCCGCCGTCACCTTGGGCTGCGTGGTCGTGATCGGGACGGAATAGCTTTGCTCCGTCCCGTCCCCCACGATCTCCCGCGCCTGGTCGATATCGAACTGCACGCCGGGCTTTTCCGGCACAATGGTTTTGCCGTCCTCTTTATTGACCGTCGCGCTCACCGGCTCGCCGATCACCTGCTCGGCGATCTTATCCACATTGATCGCAGGCGTCTCGGTCAGCTCGGTCGAAACCTCATACGGCTCGAAATCCATCAGGCGGATCTTTTCCGTCAGCGCCTGCTCGACCGCATCCGTGTCAAACTGTACGCCAGGCTTGCCGGCATGGATGGTCATGGTATCCGTGCCAATGTCCCAAGTGGGTTCTACCGGCTCGGTCAACGCCTCCGCGGCGATGTCGGACAGTGCCTTTTTCAGCCCCTCCTCATCCACGGTGGCCGCCAGCTGCGCCTCGCCCCTGCCGAAAACCGCTGTGACCACATCCCACATGCGGGCCAGCGGGTTGCCCGTGCGTCCGACCGCATAGGCGTTCTCCGCGGACTGCGCCGCGTCCACATTTTCCAGCACGTCGCGCACCGGAATACGGTAGGTCTGCTCATAAATTGTGACGGAAACGTCCGCGTCCTCATACAGTGGCGCGCTCTGCTTTTCGATCTGCGCCGCGGCGGCGCTCCGGCTCAGCCCGCTGACCGCGATCGGCCCGACCGTCACCCCTGGGAACACATTCGGATAAAGGTAGGTGAACCCGCAGAGCAGGACCAGCAGAGCCGCTGCCACGCCGCCGACTATCTTCAGGGCGAGCGGCACGCGGAGCGTTTTCTTTTCCGCCTTCGGCGCGGCGTTCTTCGCCGTACGCTTCACCATATGCGCCCCTTTCCTTGTTTTATTGATCCGGTTTTCTAACATGATCTTCCCCTGTTTCGCTGTCTTTATATATGCGTAAATGAAAAATATCATACAAAATAAAACGGCAAGCACACCGCTCGCCATTTTTCGACGGTCTATACCATCCTCATTATATACAGAGCTTGTGGGATATGCAATAACAATTCGGTTAAATTCACAATATAATCACAAGAAGTAAACAAATCTACCCTCAAATACAAAAAAGCGCCGTTTTTCACGGCGCTTTTTGAGCAATACTCCCTTATACGTTGAAGCGGAACAGGACGACGTCCCCATCCTGCATCACATATTCCTTGCCCTCCGAGCGGACAAGGCCCTTTTCGCGGGCCGCCGCCAGCGACCCAAGCTCGATCAGATCCTGATAGCCGATCACCTCGGCGCGGATAAAGCCGCGTTCAAAATCCGAATGGATCTTTCCGGCGGCCTGCGGCGCCTTGGTACCCTTTTCAATCGTCCATGCGCGCACCTCCTGCTCTCCCGCAGTCAGGTAGCTCATCAGGCCGAGCAGGTCGTAGCACACGCGGATCAGGCGGTCCAGGCCGGATTCGTGCAGTCCCAGTTCGGAAAGGAACATCTCCTTCTCCTCCGCGTCCATGCCCGCGATATCCTCTTCCAGCTTGGCGCAAATCGGCAGCACCATCGCGCCCTCCGCGTCCGCGATCGCCTGTACTGCCTTCAGGCGCTCGTTCTCGGCCGCGTCGCCGGTAAAGCCCGCCTCGTCCATATTGGCGGCGTAGATCACCTTTTTCGCGGAAAGCAAGTCGCTCTCTTTTACCACGCGGTCAACGTCCTCATCCTCGCCGAAGCCCTCGAACGTGCGCGCGGTCCTGCCCTCCTCCAGATGCGCCTTGAGCGCCTCGAGGAGCTCCACATCCCGACTCAGCTTTTTGTCCGCCTTGGCAGCCTTGCGGGTGCGCTCCAGGCGGCGCTCCAGATGCTCGATATCCGCCAGGATCAGCTCAAGGTTGATGGTTTCAATGTCGCGTGCGGGATCGACCGAGCCTTCGACGTGGACGATATTCTCATTGTCAAAGCAGCGGACGACGTGGACGATCGCATCCACCTCGCGGATGTGGGACAGGAACTTGTTGCCCAGCCCCTCGCCCTTGCTCGCGCCGCGCACCAATCCCGCGATATCCACAAACTCCACCACCGCAGGGGTGGTCTTTTTCGCGTGGTACAGGTCGGTCAGCGGCTGCAGGCGCTCGTCCGGCACGGCCACCATGCCGACGTTGGGGTCGATGGTGCAGAACGGGTAGTTCGCGCTCTCCGCGCCCGCCTGCGTGATTGCATTGAACAAAGTCGATTTCCCGACATTCGGAAGCCCGACGATACCGAGTTTCATGATTGCCATTCCTCCAATTAGGATAAGGGAAGCCCTGTCCCCGTTTTTTGTCTTGCAAATAGTATACCGCTTTCGCTGGCATTTTGCAATCTTTTGCGGTATACTATTGTCACCGTTTCTGGTATCAACATTGCAGGCTGCTGCGGAAAGGGAACCATTATGCCGTCTTATGCCACCCATCATATTTTTGCCGCGACCGTCCAGCGCGTTACAGGAGACTCGGCCGCGCACATCGCCGCCACCTACCCCGCGGGATACCGCTGGGGCGCACAGGGGCCGGACCCGCTTTACTATTACCACGCGCCATTCTCCGGCCCGCTGGGCCGTTTGGCGCGCCGCATGCACACCGAGCCGCCCGGCGCTTTGTTTGAAGCGCTGTGCGTCGCCGCTGTGCAGCAGCATGACGCCGCCGCGCTCGCGTATGTGTTCGGCTTCTGCACACACTACGCGCTCGACCGCGTGACCCACGCTTTCCTGGAGGCGCAGGCCGACCGCCTCTCGCTCTACCTGCCCAATTATTCCGCCGAGGCGCGGCGCAAGCTGGTTGAAAGCGATATCGACGGCATCCTGATCACCAATTACATCGCTGCCGCCCCCGCGGAGTTTGAGGCGTTCCGCCTGCTCGATCCCAGCGCCGCGGAATGCACCGTGCTGGCGCGCGTGCTGGCCGGCGCGGCGAAAAGCGCGTGCGGCGCGCGCGTCTCCCCCGCCGCGGTGTACCGCTCGCTGCACGACATGCGCCGTGTGCTGCACCTGACGCACAGCGGCAGCCATATCCGCGGCCGCCTGGTGCATCTGGAGCGGCTCGCGGGCAAGGCCGGTCTCGCCTCCTCGCTGATCCGTCCCGCCGAACCGCTCGCCGCGGACTGCGCCAACCAGTCGCACCGCCCCTGGTCCTCGGGTAACGGCGAACGAACCGAGTCCTTCTGCGACCTGTTCGACGCGGCCGTGCCGCTCGCCGTGTCGCTTCAGCGCGCAGTCCTCGAACGCTATTATCAGCAAAAGCCCCTCGATCCGCGATTTTTCCCCACGAATTTCTGCGGCGCTGCAACGTAAATTTAATTTTCTGGAGCCAATCGACAGGTTTCGTATGACTTCGCCCTCCAAAGCGGTTAAGGTATCCATTGTTACCAAACTGTAACCTTGGACATTTGGAAAGGAGGGAATATGGAGGAGCGCTTTTCTCCATACTACCGTCATGCGAAACCTGTTATCATTTTTTGCCGGACTTTTTTCCGGCCTGTTATTTGCCCTTGTGCGGGCCATATTGCTGCTTGACCGCCTAATCTGTTGGTTCTGGGATCTGCCCTGCTGGGCGGCGCTTGCCCGCGTATGCCGCGCGGCGGCAAAGCGGCGCGCGGTCTGCGCAGCGGCCGTGTTCCTCCCCGTGTTCTTTGTGCCCAGCGCGCTGCTGCTGCACAGCGGCACCCTGGTGCTGGCGAACGGCAGGCCGCTCGGCCTGGTCGAGGAGGCGGACACGCTCTCCGCTGCGGTCGCGGAAATCGAACAGAGCGCGGGCGCGCTCGCGGGCGGGGAATACACGCTCCCCGTCTGCATTGAAACCAAACCGTCCTATGCACTGGAGGACCAGTTCCTGACCGGCGATACGCTCAAGGCCGAGCTGATCGACGCCAGCGGGGAACTGGACACGCTTGCCGTGATCTCGGTCGACGGCGAGCAGGCGGGCGTCTGCCGCTCGGCGGACGAGGCGCAGGCGCTGCTCGACCGCGTCAAGGCGCAGTACACGACCGCAACCGATGAGGACGCGGACTTCCTGCAGGAGGTGCGTGTGGACAATGTCGTCGCCCAGACCTCGCTGGTTTCGGATTTCGGCGCGCTGTACAGCACGCTCTCCCCCGCTTGGATGTGACCGCGACGCGCTCGGTCACCTATACTGAGGAAATCCCCTATGAAACGATCACCCGCGAGAACGACCAGCTCGACCAGACCTACCGCGCCACCGTGCAGGAGGGCTGCGCGGGCGAGGCGGTCGTCACCGCCGAGATCGAAACCGTGGACGGACAGGAACATGGCCGCACCATCCTTGCGCGCACGGTGCTGAGCGACGCGAGGAATGAGATCGTCGAGGTAGGCACTAGGAATGTCGGCATCGGCACAGGCGAATTTTCCGTGCCGCTGACGAGCTACACCTTCACCTCTGCGTTCAAATGGCGCTGGGGCAGGCTGCACGGCGGCGTGGACCTTGCGGTGGGAGAAGGCACGCCAGTCTACGCGGCGGACAACGGCAAGGTCATCGTTGCCGAGGATTCGGGCAACGGGTACGGCAACTATATCATCCTCGATCACCAGAACGGCTTCAAGACCCTATACGGGCATAATTCCGAGCTGCTGGTATCGGTCGGGGACGTGGTCGCCAAGGGCGACCGGATCGCGCTTTCCGGCAACACGGGCAATTCGACCGGTCCGCACCTGCATTTTGAGATACAGGTCAACGACGAAAAGGTTGACCCGCAGCAGTACCTGACGCTCTCGTAAACGGAAAAAGCGCTGTGGACAGTGATCCACAGCGCTTTTTATGGTTCATCGAGGAATACCCGTATCTCCATCGCCTCACCGATCTGGGAAAACGGGTCAGTGCTTCAGGTCCGGATGCGTTCGCCCATCTCCGCACTCGCATGCCCCAGCACCGGCAACAGCACCGCGCATACGATCACGCCGGCCAGCCCCTGCACGATATTGAACGGCACGCCGGCCAGTACAGCCGCAACCGCAGCGCCCGCCGCGCTCCCCGCGACCAGCTCCATGCCGACCTCATACACATAATAGCCCGCGACCATCACGATTTCCGCGGGAATACCGCACAGCGCCACGCGTACCGGCATATTCATCCGCTCCCGTCCGGCCATGTGGTGGTAGAGCCAGCCGCCCGCCAGCGCGGTCAGCGCCTTGATGGCGAACGTACCCGGCACCCAGGCCATATAACCGCCGAACAGGTCGGCCAGCATCGAGCCGATGCCCGCCGCGACCGCGCCCAGCCCCGGCCCCAACAGGATGCCGCAGAGCAGCACCAGCCCGTCGCCCAAGTGAATATAGCCGAGCGTCGGCGTCGGGATACGGATAATCATGGTTGCGACCGTCGTCAGCGCCGCGAGCAGAGCAGCAAGGATGATCGTTCTGGTTTTTTTGCTTTTCATATTGTGACACCCTCTCTGTTTTTCCTTTGTTGGTACTATTGTACTCCCTGTATGGCCTTTTACAAAGCGCCAGATCAAACATTTTTCATAATGCCAGACTGCATGAAGAAAAGCGGCCCATCCGCAGATAGGCCGCCTGGTACTTTCCGTCTCAGCGCTTGTTGGAACGCTTCCAGATGTGCATTTTTTCCGCGTCCTGAATGAGCTGCTCGCGGAAGTCGGGATGCGCGACCGAGATCAGCGCCTCCGCGCGCTGCCAGGAGGACAGGCCCTTGAGACACACCTTGCCGTACTCGGTAACGAACCAGTGTACGTTCGGGCGCGCGTCGGTCACGACCGAACCGTCCGCCAGCGTCGGGCGGATGCGGGAAGCGATCGAGCCATCCTTCTGCTTGAATGTGGACGAACAGCAGATAAAGCTCTTACCGCCCTTGGACAGGTACGCGCCCAGCACAAAGTCGAGCTGGCCGCCCGCGCCGGAGATCTGCTTGGTGCCGGCCGTTTCCGCGTTCACCTGGCCGAACAGGTCGATATCCACTGCGTTGTTGATCGAAATAAAGTTGTCGATCTGGGCGATGGTGCGCGCGTCGTTGGTATAGGATACGGGAGCCGCGTAGCATTCCGGATTGTTGTCGATATAGTCATAGAGCTTTTTGGTGCCAGCGCCGAACGCATACACCTGCTTGCCCCGATCGATCCCCTTGCTCAGGCCGTTGATCTTACCCGCCATGGCGATGTCGACAAACGCGTCCACATACATCTCGGTATGTACGCCGAGATCCTTCAGGTCGGATTCCGCAATCATGGAACCGACCGTATTCGGCATGCCGCCGATGCCCAGCTGCAGGCAGGCGCCATTCGGGATCTCCTCCACGATCAGCTTGGCCACCGCGCGGTCAACGTCGGTCGGCGCACCGCCGGCGCCCAACTCCGCGATCGGCGGGTTCTCACCCTCGACGACCATATCTACCTCGGAGATGTGGACCGCTTCCTCAAAGCCGCCCAGGCAGCGCGGCATGTTCTTATTGACCTCGACGATGACAACGTCGGACACGTCGCACACTGCCTTCAGGTGGGACGCGTTCGGGCCGAAGCTGAAGTAGCCGTGGCTGTCCATCGGCGCAACCTGGAACATCGCCACGTTGACGTGCTTGACATTCTCCCGGTAGTAGCGCGGCAGCTCGGAATAGCGCAGCGCATTATAAAAGCCGAAGCCCGCGGTGCAGGCCTTGCGCTCGACGCCGCCCATGTGCCAGGAGTTCCAGGTGATCTTCTTTTCTACGTCCGGAATCTGGAATATAGCGGGCTGCCACATCAGGATGCCGCCGCGCAGGTTGATATCCTCCAACTCGCTCATCCGTCCGGCGAGCGCCTTGTCCAGCGCGCAGGCCGTGCCGGTACACCAGCCGTAGTCCACCCAGTCGCCCGATTTGACCACCTTGACAGCCTCATCCGCCGTGGTCAGCTTCTGCTGATAAAGAGCTTCGTAATCCATGATTGCCCAAACCTCCGTCTTTGTTTATTCTTTAACAATCTTGTTATCTATTATATCTATTGTATATAATACTATATTCCCCCTGTACAGGTCAAGCAAGGAGTTGCCATTTACAACACTTACAACCATTCACCCAGAAAGTGACCAGAAAGTTTTTCTTGATTTTCTTAAATAAAGTGGTACAATGATAAATGACTTTCACAGTACCGTAATTATGCAATGAATTTAGGAGGGCATTCCCATGAAAACCAAAAAGCTTCTGGCGCTGTTGCTCGCCGGCGCGATGAGCGCCTCTCTGCTGGCAGGCTGCGGCAGCGACAGCTCCGCCGATACCACGAGCGGCGACGACGCGGCCAATCCGTCCGACACCGCCGCCGCAGACAGCGACCTGGCGCAGATCGAAGACGCCGGCAAGCTGAAAATCGGCTACACGGTCTATGAGCCGATGAACTATACCGACGAGCAGACCGGCGAATTCACCGGCTTTGACACCGAGTTCGCGCAGGCGGTCTGTGAAAAGCTCGGCGTGGAGCCGGAATTCATCGAGATCGTTTGGGATACCAAGCAGGTCAGCCTGGAAAGTGGTGAGGTGGACTGCCTGTGGAACGGCATGACCATCACGGAGGACCTCAAGCAGAATATTTCGGTTTCCGACCCCTATGTACAGAATACCCAGGTGGTCGTCACCAAGACAGAAAACAAGGATACTTACGCGGATTACGCCAATCTGGTCGGCAAGACGGTGGCGGTAGAGGCCGGTTCGGCCGCACAAAGCGTGGCAGAGGAGGACGAAAACCTCAGCCAGTCCAACCTGGTCACGGTCAGCAAGCAGACCGACGCGCTGCTCGAGGTCAAGTCGGGTACGGCGGACGCCGCAATTTTTGACCAGACCATGGCGGAAAACATGATCGGCGAGGGTACCGACTTCGCGGACCTGACCATCTGCGGCGTATTCCATGAGGAGCAGTATGGCATCGGCTTCCGCAAGGGAAGTGACCTGTGCGACAAGGTCAATGAGATCATGGCTACACTGAATGAAGACGGTACGCTGCAGTCTCTGGCTGAAAAATACGGCCTTTCCCTAGCAGAATAAACAAATTTACCTACACAAATTTTACACCGAACGGGACAGCTTACTGCTGCCCCGCTTGGTTTTGTTTGGAGGAATCCTATGAACCCCTCGGTTATCTTCACCAATCTGTTCCAAAGCTTTGGAATCAACTGCACGATCTTTGTGGTCACACTGCTGGTCGCGCTGCCCGTCGGCCTGCTTGTGGCGTTCGGCGCCATGAACAGGTGGGAACCGTTCCGCTGCCTACGCGGCAGCCGCCTTGCGTCCGGCAAATGGGGCGCCATGCTGGTCGGGCTGCGCCCGATCGCCCTTCTCATCAAGTTCTTTGTGTGGATCGTCCGCGGCACGCCGCTCATGCTGCAGATCATCTTCATCTACTATGGCCCCGGCCTGCTGCACTGGGGCCAGCCGTGGAACGCCATGGGTACGGACGGGCGCGTGGTCGCGACCTGCGCCGCGTTCGCAATCAACTACGCCTGCTATTTTTCCGAGATTTTCCGCGGCGGTATCCAGTCTATCCCGCGCGGCCAGTATGAGGCCGGCCAGGTGCTCGGCATGACCAAACGGCAGATTTTCTTCAAGATCACGCTGCTGCAGGTCGTCAAGCGCGTGATCCCGCCCATGGGCAACGAATTCATGACGCTTATCAAGGATACCGCGCTGGCCAACATCATCGCCACCAAGGAGATCATCATGATGAGCAAGGAATTCATCAACCGCGGCCTGATCTGGCCGTTGTTCTCCACCGCCCTTTTCTTCCTCGTGTTCTGCGGCGTGCTGACGCTGCTGTTCGGCTGGCTGGAAAGGAAAATGGACTATTTCCGTGTATAAGGAGCGAGCCGCAATGCCTATTCTTGAAGTACAAAACATCGAAAAAAGCTTTGGCCCGACCAAGGTGCTACAGGACATCAGCTTTTCCCTGGAACGCGGCAAGGCGCTGGCCATTATCGGCTCGTCCGGTTCGGGCAAGACGACCCTGCTGCGCTGCCTGAACTTTCTGGAAATCCCAAACGCGGGCCGTATCCTGGTAAACGGCGAAACCCTGTTTGACGCCGCCGACCGCGCCGCCAAGAGCGACGCGGAAATCCGCCGCCGGCGCCTGCATTTCGGCATGGTGTTTCAATCGTTCAACCTGTTCCCGCAGTACACTGCGCTTGAAAACGTCATGCTGGCCAGCCTGATGCTCGCCAAGGAGCGGCCGGATTACAAGCAGAACCGGCACGCCATCCATGAGGAGATTGAAAACCACGCCATTGAGCTGCTCGCCCAGATGAGCCTAGAGGGCCGCATGAGCCACTACCCCCACCAGCTTTCCGGCGGCCAGCAGCAGCGCGTGGCCATTGCGCGGGCGCTCGCGCTCCAGCCGGACATCCTCTGCTTTGACGAGCCCACCTCCGCGCTCGACCCCGGAGCTGACGGGCGAGGTCCTGCGCGTTATCCGTTCGCTCGCGGACCAGCACACCACCATGATTATCGTTACGCACGAGATGGCTTTCGCCCGCGATGTGGCCGACCACGTGCTGTTCATGGACGCGGGCGTGATTGTGGAGGAAGGCACGCCCAGCGAATTGTTTGAAAATACACAAAATGAGCGTACCCGCGCCTTTTTGAGCCGTTTTTCGCAAAACAACTAAATCCTGTTTGAATCCGCCCATTCTTTTCGGCTATTCTGCCCGTTTTTTCTTTACAGACGGGTTTCGATGCGTTAAAACAGCCCTGTATTCCAAAATACAGGGCTGTTTATTGTCTTTTTGTACAGGATTTGGTGGTTATTTTTTGGTGATTTTTTTGTTCGTTTGTGTTGAAGTTGTGGACGGGATTTGCTACAATAAAAGCGCAGGGCAAATTGCCTGATATGATGCGCATAAAAGCCCGCACGGCCTTTATAAATTTTATGAATGGAGATGTTCAACTATGGCTATGGATGCTTTCAGTGCTTCTTTGATGAAAGACAAAAGAGAGATCGTCATTGCCCCCACTATCTACAAGTTTGAAACGTTCGGCGACTTCGCCGGGGAGTTCAAGCTCGGCGAACGCGACGTCGTTCTGACCAATGAGTTCATCTACAAGCCCTTTATGGCGGAGCTTGGTCTGAAGAGCCAGTTCGTGTTCCAGGAGAAGTTCGGCGCAGGCGAACCCTCCGAAGCCATGATCGAAACCATGTACGAAGCGATCCCGTACGACTCCTACGACCGCGTCATCGCTGTCGGCGGCGGCGCCATCATGGACCTTTGCAAGCTGCTCGGCTGCAAGCGCCCGGCATCTGTACATGAACTGTATTTCAAGCGCGAGCCCGTTGTACATGAAAAAGAAGTCATCGCGATCCCGACCACCTGCGGCACCGGTTCCGAAGTCACCAACATTTCGGTCGCCATCGTCAAGGACGAAAAGGACGGTAAGCTGACCGGCGGCGAAACCAAGCTCGGCCTGGTTTCCGACGATATCATCCCGAACAAGGTCTGTCTGGTGCCCGACCTGCTCAAGACCCTGCCGTACAAGCCGTTCGCCGCTTCCGCGATCGACGCGCTCATCCATGCGACCGAGTCGTTCCTGTCCCCGCACCGCAAGACCGTCACCTCCGAGATGTTCTCGGTCAAGGCGATGGAAATGATCCTCGAAGGCTTCCGCCGCATCGCGCTCGAGGGGCCGGACGCCCGCATCGATTACCTTGGCGAGTTTGTCACCGCTTCCCTGTTCGCCGGCATCGCGTTCCTCAAGGCCGGCTGCGCGACCGTACACGGCATGTCCTTCCCGCTCGGCGGCACCTACCATGTACCGCACGGCGAATCCAACTATGCGCTGTTCAGCAAGATCCTTGAGCTGTACGACGAGTACGAGCCGGCCGGTGAGCTTGGCAAGTTCAAGGAGATCGTCGCCCGCTGCCTCGGCTGCACCAAGGACGATGCGCTGCGCACCCTGAATGTGACCCTCGAAAAGGTCCTCCCGCTCAAGCCGCTGCATGAGTACGGCTTCAAGGAAGAGGATATCAAGAGCTTCCCACTCTCGGTCGAGGCGAACCAGCAGCGCCTGATTACCAACTCTTACCGTCCGTGGAGCATTGAGCTGAGCGAACGCGTATACCGCGAGTGCTTCTAAACCCAGTAAGCATATCGCCTGAACAGGGCGGGGACCCCCGCGTTCCCCGCCCTGTTTTTATAGCAACCTGATAAAAGAAAGGATACTTGATCGATATGATGACCAAAGACCAATATATCGAGTCCCTGCGGAAGCTGCACCTGAACCTGTACAGCTTTGGGGAAAAGGTGGAGAATCCGGTGGATAACGCGATCATCCGCCCGTCGCTGAACTCGTTCGCGGCGACCTATGAGCTGGCGGAGGATCCGCAGTACGAGGACCTGATGACCGCGACCTCCAACCTCACGGGCAAGAAGATCAACCGCTTCACCCATCTGCATCAGTCCACGGACGACCTGATCAAGAAGGTGAAGATGCAGCGCCTGCTGGGGCAGAAGACCGCCGCCTGCTTCCAGCGCTGCGTCGGCATGGACGCGTCCAACGCGGTCTACTCCACCACCTATGAAACCGACGAGGCGTGCGGCACGCATTACTTTGATAACTTCGTGAAGTTCTGGACCGACGTGCAGGAGAACGACTGGGCGGTGGACGGCGCGATGACCGACGTCAAGGGCGACCGCAGCCTGTCCCCCTCCAAGCAGGCGGATCCGGACCTGTTCCTGCATGTGGTGGAGCGCACGGCGGACGGCGTTTACGTCACGGGCGCGAAAGCGCACCAGACCGGTTATATCAACAGCCATTATGTGCTGGTGATGCCGACGATCTCGATGCGCGAGGGGGACGAGGACTACGCGATCTCGTTCGCCTGCCCGACGGACGCGGAAGGCATTACGCTGATCCTTGGGCGGCAGTCGTGCGACACGCGCAAGACCGAGGAATACAACGACATCGACGTGGGCAACAAGGTCTACGGCGGGCATGAGGTGCTGGTGATCTTCGACCATGTGTTCATCCCGAACGAAATGATCTTCCTGAACGGGGAGGTGCAGTTCGCGGGCATGATGGTAGAGCGGTTCGCGGGCTACCACCGCCAGAGCTACGGCGGGTGCAAGGTAGGCGTGGGCGACGTGCTGATCGGCGCGACGGCGCTTGCGGGCGATATGGCAGGCTCGGCGAAGGCCAGCCATGTGAAGGATAAGCTGATCGAGATGACGCACCTGAACGAGACGCTGTACTGCTGCGGCATCGCATGCTCCAGCCAGGGAACGAAGACAAAGAGCGGCAACTACCTGATCGACCTGCTGCTGGCGAACGTATGCAAGCAGAATGTGACGCGGTTCCCGTATGAGATTGCGCGGCTGGCGCAGGACCTTGCGGGAGGTCTGATGGTGACGCAGCCGAGCGAGGCGGACTACCGGAATCCGGCGACGCACGACTACATCGAGAAGTACCTCAAGGGGGTGGCAAGCGTGCCGACCGAGGACCGCATGCGCGTACTCCGGCTGATCGAGAACATGACGATGGGTACGGCCGCGGTTGGCTACCTGCCCGAGTCCATGCACGGCGCAGGCTCCCCGCAGGCCCAGCGCATCATGATCGCACGGCAGTCCAACCTCGAAATGAAAAAAGAACTCGCCAAGAAGATTGCCCGTATCAAGTAATCTCTGAAGCATCCCATAGGCACCCGCGGGCGATCCGTGAGTGCCTATGTTTGCGCTTAGACAAAAGGAGGTTTACGCACCCATGCTGCGCTGCACTGTCAAATTCTGCGGCGGCTGCAACCCGCGGTATGATCGCGGTGCAGCCTATCAAGCCGTGCGCTCCTCCCTTTCGGATGTCGCACAGTTCTCCTATCCGGAGGATGGCACCCACTACGACGCATTGCTGATTATTCGCGGCTGCACCGGCTGTCCCTATCTGTATGAGGACATTGATGCCGACCGCCGCTTCCTGCTGGTGTCGGCGGACGAGATCCCGTCGGTCACTGAGCAGATCCGGCTGCTCGCGTAAATGAAACGGGCTGCGCACGCCCGTTACTCTGAGGAGGATGATAGAACATGAAGAAAGTAAGCATTATCTCTGCAGAAGAGGCCGCCCTGAAAGTACAGGACGGCGACACGATCGCCACCGGCGGCTTCGTCTCCTGCGCCTGTCCGGAAACCCTGTCCAAGGCGCTGGAAAAGCGCTTTCTGGAGACCGGCCATCCGAACAATCTGACGCTGTTCTTCGCGGCCGGCCAGGGCCACCGCGACGGCACCGGCGGCGACCACTACGGCCACGAGGGCATGGTAAAGCGCGTCATTGGCGGCCACTGGGACCGCGCGCCCCGTCTGGGAGAGCTGGCGCTGGCCAACAAGATCGAGGCGTACAACCTGCCGCAGGGCGTTATTTCGCATATGTACCGCGATATCGCGGCGCACAACATTGGCACGATCACCCACGTCGGCCTCAAGACCTTTGCCGACCCGCGCAACGGCGGCGGCAAGCTCAACGATGTGACCAAGGAGGATCTGGTCAAGGTCGTCAACATCGAGGGGCAGGAGCGCCTGCTGTATAAGGGCTTCCCGATCAACGTGGTGTTCCTGCGCGCTTCCTACTGCGACGAATACGGCAACTGCACCGTACACCGCGAGATCGGCCCGCTGGACGTGACCGCGATGGCGCAGGCGTGCAAGAACTCGGGCGGCAAGGTCATCGTGCAGGTCGAAAAGATCGTGCAGGGCGGCTCGCTCGATCCGAAGCTGGTGGCGATTCCGGGTATTTATGTGGATTCGGTCGTCGTCGGCTCGGAGGAGGAAAACATGCAGTGCCTCGGCATGCCGTATGACGGCGCGCTGACCGGCGAATTCCGCATTCCGGTGGACGCCATCCCGCCCATCCCGATGGACGCCAAGAAAATCATCGCCCGCCGCGCGGCTATGGAGCTGCCGCCGGATGCGATCGTCAACCTTGGTACCGGCGCTCCGGAAAAGATTGCCAACGTCGCCGCCGAGGAGGGCATTTCGGACAAGATGACCCTGACCGTCGAGGCCGGCTCGATCGCGGGCGTCCCCTATGGCGGCACCCAGTTCGGCGCGGCCGCCAACGCAATGTGCATCATCCCGCACAACGTGCAGTTTGACTTCTACCAGGGCGGCGGCCTGGACGTCGCGTTCCTTGGCCTGGCTGAAACCGCGCCCAACGGCGATCTGAACGTGTCCAAGTTCGGCACCCGCCTAGCCGGCGCGGGCGGATTCATCGACATCACCCAGAACGCCAAAAAGGTCGTCTACTGCGGCACGTTTACCGCCAAGGGCCTCAAGACCGAGTGCCGCGACGGCAAGCTGATCATCACCCAGGAGGGCGCGAAGAAGAAGTTCGTCAATGCGGTCGAGCACATCACGTTCTCCGGCGACTATGCCAACGAGGTACACCAGCCCGTCCTGTACATTACCGAGCGCTGCGTGTTCGAGTTGCGTCCGGAGGGCGTTACCCTGGTCGAGATCGCGCCCGGCATCGACCTGCAGACCCAGGTGCTCGATCAGATGGAATTCGCGCCCCAGATCGCCCGCCAGGCGGACGGTTCGATCAAGCTGATGGACTCGCGTATTTTCCGCGACGAACTGATGGGTCTGGCAAACGATTAATTCCCGATTTATTCCTTGTGTGTGTTGTGCAAGTTATGGGTATTTTAAGATTTGGGCCATATTCCTTACAAAAACCCCTTGCATTTTTCTGCACATTTGATAAAATATTAACGAACTCGTTAAGAGATGTCACAAACCGCTGCGCCGGCATCACCGGCGTAAGAGAAGAAAAGGAGAAACAGCCAAATGAACGTTTATATCTGTTCCGCAGCCCGTACCGCGATCGGTACTTACGGCGGCACCCTCCGCGACGTACCCGCAGCCCAGCTCGGCGTTGTTGCCGCCAATGCGGCGATCGAGCGCGCCGGTGTGGACAAGGAAGCGATCGATGAAGTAATGTTCGGCCAGGTGCTGCAGGGCGGCTGCGGCCAGAACGTTGCCCGTCAGGTCCTGATTGGCGCGGGCCTGCCGATCACCACCCCCGCCATGACCCTCAACAAGGTCTGCGCGTCCTCCATGCGCGCAATTTCGCTCGGTTCCCAGATCATCCGTTCCGGCGAGGATCAGCTCATGCTGGTCGGCGGCGTTGAGTCCATGTCCGGCGCACCGTACGTTTCCCACAACGTGCGCTGGGGCGCGCGCATGAACGACGTCAAGCTGGTCGATATGATGGTTCATGACGGCGTATTTGATATTTTTAACCAGTACCACATGGGCATCACCGCGGAAAACGTTGCCGAGCAATATGGCATCACCCGCGAGATGCAGGACCAGATCGGCTACGAATCCCAGATGAAGGCCGCCAAGGCGATTTCCTCCGGCCGCTTCAAGGACGAGATTGTTCCGGTAGAGGTCAAGAAGAAGAAGGAAACCGTTATTTTCGATACCGACGAGCACTGCCGCCCGCAGACCACGCTGGAAGGACTGGCCAAGCTGCGTCCGGCGTTCAAGAAGGACGGTACCGTCACCGCGGGCAACGCTTCCGGCATCAACGACGCCGGTGCCGCGATGATTATCGCGTCCGAGGATTATGTGAAGGCGCACGGCCTCAAGCCGCTCGTCAAGATCCGTTCGTTCGGCTCTGTCGGCTGCGACCCGTCCATCATGGGCGTCGGCCCGATCGAGTCCACCCGCCAGGCGCTGGGGCGCGCCGGCCTGACCGTTGCCGACCTCGACCTTGTCGAGTCCAACGAGGCGTTTGCCGCGCAGGCCGCTGCGGTCAACCGCGAGCTGGGCTTTGATATGGACAAGGTCAATGTCAACGGCGGCGCGATCGCACTGGGCCACCCGATCGGCGCGGCAGGCTGCCGTATCACCACCACGCTGATCTACGAAATGATCAAGCGCGACTCCACCCTCGGCCTTGCCACCATGTGCATCGGCGGCGGCATGGGCGAAGCGATCATTGTTGAGCGCGACGAGCTCTGCAAGTAAATCAAACCGGCATGATAGGGGGCTTTTTGCAGGCCCCCTATCTCCAAAGCATTCGATTGCGCAGGTGCGCGGCGCACCTCGTATATAAGATTCCGACATCAATTTGAAGGGAAGTCTTACCAATGACTGATGTAGTAGTTGAAAAGAAAGGCCATGTAGCGGTCGTCAAGATCGAGCACATGAAAGCCATGAACGCGCTGTCCACCGATATGTACGGCCAGCTCGAGGAAGCGTTCGACGAAGTTGCGGCAATGGACGACGTATACTGCGTCGTGCTGACCGGTTCCTCCATGGTAAACAAGAAGGGCAAGACCGTCAACTCTTTCGTGGCCGGCGCGGACATTTCCGAAATGTCCACCCTGTCCGTTGAGGAAGGCAAGAAGTTCGGCAACAACGGCAACCGTGTTTGCTGGAAGATCGAGAACTTCAAGCGTCCGGTCATTGCCGCAATCAACGGCTTCTGCCTGGGTGGCGGCTGCGAGTTGGCGATGTCCTGCGATATCCGCCTTGCATCCGATAACGCGCTGTTCGGCCAGCCGGAGGTTGGCTTGGGCATCACGCCGGGCTGCGGCGGCACGCAGCGTCTGGCCCGCATCGTAGGCCTCGGCAAGGCCAAGGAGCTTATTTATACCGCCCGCGGCAACTACACCGCACAGCAGGCGCTGGAGATGGGCCTGGTCAACTACGTTTACCCGCTGGAGCAGCTGATGGACGAAGCCATGAAGCTGGCCGAGGAGATTGCGGCGCAGGCGCCGATCGCTGTCGCGCTCTGCAAGGAAGCGATCAACGTCGGCATGCAGACCGACCTGAATTCCGCGCTCAAGCTGGAGGGCAACATCTTCGGCGAGTGCTTCGCGACTGAGGACCAGAAGTATGGCATGGCTTATTTCCTTGATAAGAATAAGGAAAAGCCCGCCAAGGAGTTCAAGAACAAGTAAGCGCGTTTGTTTATCTGCAATCATTGAGAGAGAGGGTTATATAATATGAAAGTTTGTGTATTCGGCGCCGGCAACATGGGCGCGCGCATTACGGAAGTTTTCCTGACCAACGGCCATGAGGTAACGATGCTTGACGTAAAGCAGGAGTTCATCGACCGCGGCGTTAAGACCATCACCAACGACCTGTCCTTCCTCGTCAAGAAGGAAAAAATGACCGAAGAGAAGAAGAACGAACTGCTCGCTTCCCTCAAGACCTCGCTGGACCGCAAGGCTGCCGCTGACGCCGACTTCATCATGGAAGTCATCCTGGAGCGCATGGACCTGAAGAAAGAGCTTCTTCAGGAGTTGGACCAGATCTGCCCTGCGCATACCATTTTCGGCTCCAACACCTCCGCGCTGTCCATCACCGAGATGGCCGCCAGCGTGCCGAACCGCGCTGACAAGGTGATCGGCTGCCACTTCTTCAATCCGGCTCAGATCATGAAGCTGGTCGAGGTTACCCGCGCGATCCAGACCTCGGACGAGACGTTCCAGGCCGCGTTCGACCTGATGGCTTCCTTGGGCAAGACTCCGGTATCGGTCAACGAAGGCCCTGGCTTTGTCGTAAACCGTATCCTGATCCCGATGATGAACGAGGCCATGGGCATTGTTGCTGACGGCATCGCTTCCCCTGCTGATATCGACGTTGCCATGCAGCTCGGCGCCGGCATGAAGTCCGGCCCGCTCCACACCGCCGACTTGGTTGGCCATGATGTCAACCTCGCGATCATGGAGACGCTGTACCGCGAGACCGGCGATCCGAAGTACCGTCCGCATCCGCTGATGCGCAAGATGGTCCGCGCCGGCTGGCTCGGCGTCAAGACCGGCAAGGGCTTCTTCGAGTACGACGAGAACGGCAAGGAAATCGTAAAGTAATCAAGCAGAAAAAAGAGGGGACTGTACTTGTACAGTCCCTTCTTTTTGTGAGAAAATTAAACCCATGAAATATCTTGATTTTTGCACAGTTTTTATGAAAGCTGTTTGGATGATTCTACAATTTTTTCTCAACGTATGGTATTTTTCGTGTAAACACGATATAATGTTACATGTATGGAAAATAGAGCCGCACCATCGCCGCCGATACGGCAAAGGCAGTCAAATCCGCGCAAAGGGCGGCAAACACGGCATAGCGGAGCCGGTTTAGCCCTAAATGACCGCTGTAAACGCTGATCGTGTAGAAGCTGGTTTCAGACGAACCCAGCATGACCGCCGCCACGCGACCGGCATAGCTGTCCGGCCCGCAGCGCTGCATGATCTCGCTGCCCAGCGCCAAACCGCCGCCGCCGCTGATCGGTTTCAGCAGGGTCAGCGCGGTGCATTCCTTTGGAATGCCAAGCAAATTCAACAGCGGCGCAAGTGCGGCCGCCGCTAAATCGATTGCTCCGGACGCCCGCAGCATGTAAACGACCGTCAGCATGCCGACCATGGTCGGCAGCAGCTCAACAGCCGTTTTCAGGCCGCTTTTGGCACCGCGCAGAAAAGTGGGAAACACGTCTACCCCTTTATACAGTGCGTATAGCCCCACTGCCGCCAGCAGCATTGGGATAAACGCACTCTGTAGCATCCGCATGTTTCCTCCCCTTTCCCGCTAGCCCGCGTTTATTTTCAAATTTTAGGAAATATTTTTGGAAATAACAGGCAATTCGACATTTTTTGTGCTTTCCATATGCAATAATACAAATTGTAATCCGAACAGGTATTTCCCCTTATTTTTCATCGGGAAATAGCGGGCGGAGGATACGCGCACTCAGCAGGACGACCGCGACAGACGCCACGGACGCCCCCCAAACCGCCGGCATGATGTCAAACGGCGCTGCAGCGCCGCACGACGCGCGTACCGCCGCCACCGTGGACGGGATGATCTGTATGGACGCCGTATTCAAGGTGATCAATGTCAAAACGGTATCCGGCGAACCGCGCCGGCCGGCAAGCGTGTACAGCCGGTCGACTGCGCGCAGCCCCAGCGGCGTAGCCGCATTGGACAGTCCCAGCAGGTTTGCCGTCACATTGGCGCTCACCAGTTCCATGGCCTCTCTGTCGTTCGCTGCCTTGCCAAACAGCGGCCGGAGCAGGGGCGTAAGCGCATGGGACAGCTTTTCCGCCAATCCGGAAGCGCGGATCACCTCCATCACGCCGCTCCAAAAGCACATCAGGCCGGCGATGCTGATGGCTAACGTGACCGCTTCCGACGCGCCTGTTCCCACTGCGGCAGTGACCGCGTCCAACCGGCCGGTCACCGCCCCGCAAAGCAGGGCCAGGGCCAGAAATGCGACCCAGATCACGGAAAGCATTTACGCCTCTCCCCTCCCTTGTAGAAAAAAGCCGGTCTCCTCCATACAGGGAGCCGCAACATGGATTGATGCTGGCAAAGGAATGAATGAAGAATGAAGGAGTGTATATCAAATGAAATCCACTGGTATTGTCCGTAAGGTTGACGAACTGGGCCGAATCGTACTACCGATCGAGCTGCGCAGGACGCTCGATATCGATGTGAAAGACGCCCTGGAAATCTATGTGGAGGGCAGCCAAATCATCCTGAAAAAGTACGAGCCTGCCTGCGTCTTCTGCGGCAGCTCAAAGGACGTAATCCACTTCAAGGATAAAAACGTCTGCCGCAACTGCATTCATGATTTGGAATCTATCTGATTGATCTGATGCGTACATAGGTCGGCCACCCTCTTCAGCAAGGGTGGCCGTTCTTTTTTCCCTGCCGCGCAGTATCCCGCCCCGCCTGGGTGCGGTATTTCTCCCGCGTCGCCATGCCGCCGCGGATGTGCCGCTCCTTTTTATTGGTGTACAGCACCTCCTGCACGCGGTCATACAGCACGGCGTTGAGCTTTTTCAGCCTTGTCGTAATATCCTTATGTACCGTTGATTTAGAAATGCCAAATTTGGCCGCCGTTTGGCGCACCGTCGCCTTTTCTTCGATCATATATTGTGCGAGCCGGACCGCCCGCTCTTCGGGTAAGCCTTTCACGATCGTCCCCCCTGCCTGTCGACGCTTTGATTACTACAAATCTATGCAGCGCAAAAGGCAGGTAGAACGCGCTTTTTGCCGGAGTTGCTCCGGCCGACTTATCCGCAAAACGAGCCGCCGCTTCCCGCAAAAAAATGCGCCGCTTCATTTGAGCAGCGCATTGATCCCTTGTGTATGGTATTCCACCAGCCGGTTCAATCCGGTCCGCACCTCGCGCGGACGGACGCGGTTCTTTAATATCTGCACGGTCCCGTCAATCAGGTTGCGGGCCATGATCTGTGCCAGCAGCAAGCAGTTGTCCTCATCTGCCAGCAGCGGCGCAGTCTTTGCCGCCAGCATATCGATCAGGCTACTGCGCAGCCCCTCATACCGTGTCCCCTGCGACTGCTCCATAATGAGCAGCAGGCCGTATTTCTCGGCCAGCAGCAAAGAAATGACCTCTTCAGTCAGCAGGACCTGGTATTCGCGCGCGCCGGTGCGCGGGTCAAAGCGCTTGTCCCGAAAGCGCATAATCAGGCGCTTGAGCCCCTCCGCGGCGCCGTCCGTCAGCTCGTAAAACAACTCTTCCTTGTTTTTGAAGTAATGGTACAGATTGCTCTTGCTGATATTGACCTTATCCGCAATCATCTGCAGAGAGGTCCGGTCATACCCTTTCTGCAGAAATAGATGCTGGGATTCCAGCAAAATCTTATGCCGTAGCTCGTCTTTCAAAACCTGCACAATAAAGACCACCCGTTCATTTCTTCCTATATTATAGCATTATGGCGTATTTTGTCAATACAAATGGGTTTTACAGGCGTTAAGACTGCGTCAGTTTTCAGGCCTTCCCGCGCCTCTATTCCCACGGAAAAGGGCGCCGGAATCGTCCGGCGCCCTTGCGCTCTGTTTTTGCGGCGCCCGCTTACGCGCCGAATACTTTCAGCAGGAAGCCCGCCGCGACAGCGGAGCCGATTACGCCCGCAACGTTCGGACCCATGGCGTGCATGAGCAGGAAGTTCGCCGGGTTGGCCTTCTGGCCTTCGACCTGCGAAACGCGCGCGGCCATCGGGACTGCGGAAACGCCGGCCGAGCCGATCAGCGGGTTGACCTTGCCGCCCGACAGCTTGCACATGATCTTGCCGAACAGCAGGCCGCCGATCGTGGAGAACATGAACGCGATCAAGCCGAGGACGATGATCTTGATCGTCTCCATGGTCAGGAACTTCTCCGCGACCGCCTTACACCCGACAGACAGGCCGAGGAAGATGGTGACGATATTGCACAGCGTGTTTTGTGCCGTGTCGGACAAACGATCGGTCACGCCGCATTCGCGGAACAGGTTGCCCAGCATCAGCATGCCGATCAGCGGCGCCGTATCCGGAATGAGCAGGATAACCACGGTCGCTACCGCGATGGGGAACACGATCTTCTCGGTCTTGGACACCGGACGGAGCTGCTCCATCTTGATCTCGCGCTCCTTTTTGGTCGTCAGCGCGCGCATCAGCGGCGGCTGTATCAGGGGGATAAGCGCCATATAGGAATACGCGGCGATCGCGATTGCAGGCAGGTAATCCGCAGCCAGACGCGAGGTGACCAGGATAGCGGTCGGGCCGTCCGCGCCGCCGATAATGCCGATCGAAGCAGCTACATTCGGGGCAAAGCCCAGCGCCAGCGCCATCAGGAACGCGGCAAAAATGCCGAGCTGCGCCGCCGCGCCCAGCAACAGCGAGGACGGCCGCGCGATCAAGGGGCCGAAGTCGGTCATCGCGCCGATGCCAAGGAAAATCAGCGAGGGGTAGATCGCATGCTCTACCCCCTGATAGAACACCCACAGCATGCCGGGGCTGGCGCCGTTTGCCGGCGCGTTGAGCAGGCCGGTCAGGGGGAAGTTCGCCAGCAGGATGCCGAACGCGATCGGTACAAGCAGCAGCGGCTCAAACTTTTTGCCGATGCCGAGAAACAGCAGCACAAACGCGATCAGGATCATGACCAGGCTGCGCGGGTCGCTGAACAATGCGGCGAAGCCCGAGCCGGCCAGGATCTCCTCTAGCGCGCCTATAAATGAAAATTGCATGTTACGCGCCTCCCGTTACATCGTGCAAAGCGCCGTACCGGTTTCAACGGTCGCGCCCTTCTGCACGCTGACCGAACCGACGGTACCATCATGCGGCGCACAGATCTCATTTTCCATCTTCATCGCTTCCAAGATGAACAGGACGTCGCCCGCCTTTACCGCCTGTCCCGCCGCGCAGCGGACATCCAGAATCGTACCCGGCATGGGCGCCGCGACGATCTCACCGCCAGCCGGAGCCGCCGGTGCGGGCGCGGCAGCCGGAGCCGGCGCTGCGGCCGGTGCGGGTGCGGCCGCCGGAGCCGCCGGCGCGCTCCCGACGCAGACCGCGCTTGCGGAGCCCTTGTCCACCTCAACCTCATACTGTTTCCCATTGAGTGTAACCAGATATTTCATTGTTTTCTTTCCCCCTTATACAGCCTTGATAGACTTGAACACGAGCTGGTCGAGCGGAATGCCCGTTTCATGGCTTACGATCGCCATTACGCATGCCGCCTGTGTTTCGTCAACGCCCTCCAGCACGACCTGCGGCGCTGCGGCGGCCGGCGCGGGCGCGGCAGCGGGCGCAGCAACCGGAGCCGCTGCGGGCTGGGACGCCGCCGCGACCGGCGCGGCTTTCTTTTCCACGCCGCCGACGATACGGGACACCACAATGATGACGCCCCACAATAATGCCAGCATCAAAAATACGATCACAAAGCCGGACAGCGCAACCATCACTGCCTCGACCGGACTAAGCGGTCCTTGTATCATAGTCAACCGACCTCCTTGAACGAATAACTTGCGGTAAAGGTCTGATCGCGGCGGTCAAAATACTGCTCCGCCTGTTGCGGGAACGCGATGTAGGAAAGCACGTCCTCCTCGCTCCGCGCGCGGCTACCCAGGTAGGCCTTCGCCTCTTCAAATTCCGGCTTGAGCGTATCCGCGAAGCGGCCGGTCATCGGCTGCTCGTCGCCCAGCACCTTTTTCGCCAGCTCCGGAGCAATTTTGCCCGGCGCCTTGCCATATTCGCCCTTGATATAGCTTTTGATCTCCTTGCCGATGGATTTATACCGCTCGCCGAGCAGGACGTTGACCGTTGCCTGCACGCCAACCATCTGCGAAAGCGGGGTGACAAGCGGCGGGTAACCCATGTCCTCACGCACGCGGGGGGTTTCCTCCAGCACGGCCTCCAGTTTGTCAATCGCGTTCTGCGCCTTGAGCTGCGCCACCAGGTTGGACAGCATGCCGCCCGGGATCTGGTAGTTGAGCGCATCGGTCTTGGTGGACAGCACATAGGGGTCGAACAGCCCGTTAGCCGAGAACTTGTCCTTGACCGGCAGGAAGAAGTCGTTTACCTTTTTCAACTGCTTGCTGTCCACGCCGCAGTCAAAGCCCATCTGCGCCAGCGCATAGACCAGCGACTCGGTCGCGGGCTGGCTGGTGCCGCCGGAGAAGCACGAGGTCGCGCAGTCGATGCCGGCCGCGCCCGCTTCCGCCGCCTTGAGGTAGGTCATATAGCCCAGGCCGGTGGTCGCATGGGTATGCACATAAACCGGCAGCTTGATGTTTTCGCGCAGCGCCGTGACAAGGTCGTAGCATTCCTGCGGCGACATGATGCCCGCCATATCCTTGATGCAGAGCGAATTGCAGCCAAGCGCTTCGATCTGCTTGCCCAGGGAGACGAACATCTCCAGATTGTGAATGGGGCTGAGCGTGTAGCAGATACAGCCCTGCGCATGGCCGCCCGCCTTGAGGCATTCATCCACGGCGGTTTCGATGTTGCGCATATCGTTGAGCGCGTCGAAAATGCGGATGATATCCATTCCGTTCTCCACACTCCTGCGCACAAAGCGGCGGACGGTATCGTCCGAATAATGGTGGTAGCCCAGCAGATTCTGGCCGCGCAGCAGCATCTGCAGCTTGGTGTTTTTCATGTGGGATTTGATTTTGCGCAGCCGCTCCCAAGGATCCTCGTGCAGGTAACGCAGGCAGCTGTCGAATGTCGCACCGCCCCAGCATTCGATCGAATGATAGCCGGCCTTGTCCATATCGTCCAGTACGGCTTCAAAATCGTCAAACGGCATACGGGTTGCGATCAACGACTGCTGTGCATCGCGCAGCACGGTTTCGGTGATGTGCATTTGTTTCACGAATATGCCCTCCTTTACCGGCAAAACAGGGTATGAAAACAAAACTCTACCTACTACCCCATTTTACTTAATTTTATCATAGCACTTTCCTCCCAGGCATGCAATGTTTTTATTTTAACAAAGTTGTTTTGCTTATTTTGTCTGTATTTTCATGTGTTCTTGGATTGACAATCGTCCCGTCATACAGTATGATATAAAAATACTGTGCGTATTGCCTTCCCTTTTTAACCGCGGTGTTGTGCCGCGCAGGGGCTTGCCGGAACGCGACCCATCTGTTATAATAAAGGCAATCACAACATATTTATGTCTCCGTACCTCAGCAGGATAGAGGGTCCGCCTCCTAAGGTTGCGTTACAACGGCCACCTCAAAAAAAACTAAATAAGGGATTGCAGTTCGACTTTGATCGGGCTATAATCATATATCAGACACGTCCATATAGCTCAGCTGGATAGAGCACACGCCTCCTAAGCGTGGGGTCGGAGGTTCAAATCCTCTTATGGACGCCAGTGAACAACGCCGAAAGCCTTTGTTTTCAAGGGTTTTCGGCTTTTCTTATATAAAAAGCTACGAAAAAGCTCTTTCACTGTATGAGATAAAATTCTACTCCAAAATTTGATTTTTGACAACCCCTCCAGAATCGAACGGTTGTTATAAGACAAAATCGCCAGCTAATTTTTAGCAGAAAACGGGCTGTTCTTGCTAATGAAAATGCCCTTCCTGCTAATCAGCCCCAAAATCGTGCCAAAAATCCAGCTAATCAAAAAAGGCGGATGTTTTGAATACCATGCAGTTATAGCAGATAAAATTAAATATCGTTATGTACATAGAGCGTCTATTTGCCCCGCATTGGGGATGGATAGGCGCTCTTTTTTTATGCCCAAACCCATGGGCAAATACAAGAGATTGGAGGTGTTTTATTTGAGCAAGCCTGTTTATACCGCAGACAAGCCGAGCGACTGTCATTACTGCTACTTCTGGACGAATGGCAGAAAGGGCTGCCGTCTGGGTAGAAATAATTGCTACTACTTAATCTCTTTGCCGCCGAAACCCAAGTCGGAATGTGATGGCTGTCCCTATGGGCGAGATCACCCGTGCATTGGTTGGTGTACGAAGAAGGTTATGCGTGAAGTGGGGCTTCGTTGATATGGATGTGTATGAACAGGAATACCGCTTCTACTATTTTGCCCGATGTCCTTACGAAAAGACGGATACGACTTTCCGCAGCATTCCGCTGACAACAGAAAGTTTTCCGCAGAAAGAAGGTGGTGAAGCCGTGTGAGTTTTGATTATTTTTACGGTCAGCAATCCGATCTATTCACATTCTATCGAGTTCCGAAGGTGTTGTTCACGAACGAGAGGTTCTGGAATATTTCTGCCGATGCCAAGATGCTGTATGGCATTTTGCTTGACCGCATGAGCCTGTCTGCCAAGAATGGTTGGATAGATAAAAACGGTAGAGTGTATATCATTTTTACAATCGACGAAGCGAAGATGGCTCTGAACTGTGCTGAACAAAAGGCTATCAAGCTGCTCAGTGAACTTGAGAAGAAAGCAGGATTGATTGAACGTAAGCGCCAGGGTTTGGGAAAGCCCAACCTGATCTATGTGAAGAACTTTATCTCTGCTGTGGATTCACAACTCTTGAATTGTGAAAATCACAATTCTGGAACAATGGAAATCACAACTCAAGAACTTCCGAAATCACAATGTAATAATACTGATATTAAAAATACTGAATTTAGTGATACTGATTCTATCTTTCCTTCCGGAAATGGTGGAATGATGGACGAGAATGACCGGTATCAAGAATACTTTGATTATTTCTCGGATCAGCTCAGTATGGATTTGTTGAAGAAGGATTACCCTTACGATTCCGAAATGCTGGATAACATTCTGGAGTTGATCGTTGAAACAGTTTGCACGAAGCGACCGTTGATTCGCATTGGTGCAGAGGAGCGTCCGGCAGAAATTGTCCGCAGTCGGTTTATGAAACTGAATGCCGAACACATTCGATATGTTATGGACTGCTTCAAGGAGAACACCACAAAGATTAGAAATATCCGTCAGTATATGCTGACTACGATATACAATGCGCCGACGACAATAGACACCTACTACGATGCTCTTGTTCGGCACGATATGTCACACGGATATTTGGAAGGAGGATTTAAGAAATTGAAAATGAAGCGAGAGGAAGGAGAGTGACGATAAATGTCGAAAAAAGCAACCATCATTGCGGTGGTCAATCAGAAAGGAGGCACTGGAAAGACCACCACCACCGAGAATCTGGGCGTTGGCTTGGCTCTTGAAGGAAAAAAGGTGCTTCTGGTAGACACCGATCCCCAGGCTTCCCTGACGGTCAGTTTGGGCAATCCCTGCCCCGGATGATCTGTCTCCGACACTTTCCGATCTGATGGGAAAGATTATGATGGAAAACCCTATTACTCCCGATGAAGGGATTCTTCATCATCCGGAGGGCGTTGATTTGGTGCCGTCCAACATCGAACTCTCAGGTATGGAGGTAGCACTGGTCAATGCCATGAGCCGGGAAACCATTCTCCGGCAATACCTGGATACAGTCAAACAGAATTATGATTACATTCTTCTTGACTGTATGCCGTCTTTGGGTATGCTGACCGTCAATGCGTTGGCAGCTGCCGACAATGTGCTGATACCGGTTCAGGCAGCATACCTTCCTGCAAAGGGTCTGGAACAGCTGCTTGGAACCATCAACAAGGTCAAGAGGCAAATCAACCCGAAACTGAGGATTGAAGGGATTCTTCTGACGATGGTGGACAGCCGCACCAACTACTCCAAAGACATCAGCAATCTGATTCGGGAGAGCTACGGCGGAAAGCTGAAGGTTTACAAGACCGACATTCCCCGCTCTGTCCGTGCAGAGGAAATCAGCGCAGAGGGAACCAGTATCTTCAAGCATGATCCCAAAGGCAAAGTTGCCGAAGCCTATAAAATTCTGACGAAGGAGGTGTTAAACAATGCAGAAAAAAGGCGCAAACATCAGCTTGAAGGGGTACGATGATATTTTCTCCACCGATCAATCCAGAGCTGAAGCCCAGCAGGAGCGTGTGCAGGAAATTCCGCTTTCTGAGCTACACCCCTTTGAGGGACACCCCTTCCGTGTGGTTGATGATGAAGAAATGATGAAAACGGCAGAGAGCGTCCGAGATTTCGGAGTTCTCACTCCTGCGATTGTCCGTCCTGACCCCGACGGTGGTTATGAAATCGTTTCTGGTCACAGGCGGCACCGGGCATCGGAGCTTGCGGGTAAGGAAACCATGCCTGCGATTGTTCGTGACCTGGACGATGATGCAGCCATTATTTTGATGGTTGATGCGAATTTGCAGAGGGAGAGTATCCTGCCGAGTGAAAGAGCATTTGCTTATAAGATGAAGCTGGATGCGATTAAACATCAAGGTCAACGCACCGATTTAACTTCATCCCAAGTTGGGATGAAGTTGCAGGCAATGGATATAGTCGGTCAGGAGGCAGGAGAAAGCAGAAATCAGGTACACCGTTATATCCGTCTGACCGAACTGATTCCGGAACTGCTGGATATGGTAGATACGGGTCAGATCAAATTCAATCCTGCGGTGGAGCTTTCCTATCTGGCAAGTGAAGAACAGAAGGATTTTCTTTCTGCAATGGATTATGCTCAAGCAGCTCCTTCCCTTTCGCAAGCACAGCGAATTAAAAAGCTCGCACAGGAGGGCGAGTGTACGCTGGATGCGATGTGCGAGATTATGAATGAAATCAAGAAGGGAGAGCTGGACAGAGTAACCTTCAAAACGGATTCGTTGCGAAAATACTTCCCGAAGTCCTATACCAACAAGCAGATGGAGGATAAAATCATTCAGCTTTTGGAGCAATGGCAGAAAAAAAGAGAAAAATCAATGGAAAGGTAAGGTAAAAAATGTTTACACCCAAAAACATTCAGGGCGCTTTGGAAGAACTCTACGACCTTTGCGATCCTGATTATATGGTAGATATGCTCGTAAACTACAGTGAGGAGTTCGATGATATTTCTCCTGCGCTTCTGGCAAAGTCGTTTCAGAAAAATGCCGAGATGATTAGCGAGTATCGAGTATTGTCCTCTGCTGGTGAGGGTATCGACTATCAGGGAAAGGTACTTCTGAACAGCAGAGCCGTGCGGCTTCTGTCCTATGTAGAAGATATGAGCGGCGATGAAAAAGTTCGCACGATTCAGAGCAAGGAGCTGTGGTTAGCAGAAGATATGACATTCTATGTGGTGTCCTGTATGTCTACGATCACGATGGACAAGGAAGAAGCCATTTGTCTTAACGAACACCGCAGCGTGGTTACTACGGTGGAATGCGAGGACGATATTTTCTTCGACATGGGTTCCCTGATTTGCGAACTGGACGATATTTGCTTGTTCGAGCTTTTAGCCGATGTGGATGCGACTATTTATGAACTGTAACAGGTTCATGGATGGTCGCTTTTCTTATTTCCAAAGAAACGGAGGTATCGAAACTTGAAAGAATACGATGTGAAGATCACCGAAACCTTGGAGAAAACGGTTACGGTGCAAGCAGAATCTCACGATGCGGCAGAGGAACAGGTTAGAGCCGCTTATTACAATTCGGAGTACATTCTGGACTCCGAAAACTTTACCGGTGTTGCGTTCGGCACGACCGAGGAACGGGAGGTTCAGAAAGAACAGGCAGATACCATGAATGTGTTGCTGGTAAAGCCGTTCATGTATCCGCAGGCTGTGCAGATCGGCTGTGAGCTGGAGGATTTGCAGAAAGCCGTAGGTGGCGATATTGAGGCAACTTATCCGTTCAATGAGCCGGTTGCACTGGTGATGCACGACGAAGGTAAACTCGTAGGCAAAGAACTGAACCGTGCGCTGCGTGATGATGACGGCGATATTTATGACATTATCGCCGGTGATTTTCTGGTTGTGGGATTGGGCGAGGATGATTTTTGTTCTCTGTCCCCGGAACTGATGAAGCAGTTTGAGGAACACTTTCATCAGCCTGAGACTTTTGTACGCATGGGGCGCAGCATTATGGCGCTTCCCCTGCCGGATGACATGGTGAAGAAAGAAGATGCACCTGTCAAAGCTGATTCGGTTCCCCACAAAAGTAACCCTGACCGAGATGTTCTGTAAGGAGGTTCTTATGCAAAGAAATTCGACGATTGGAGAGCTGATGGAGCGAAAGCGGATTCAGGATGGTGCCAAGGAGTACCAGGGACATACCTATATGGACTTGGCACGATTTGATGACGCCACCAAGCACATGATTATTTTCGATGTGCTGACCGATGAATCGCCTGTCGGTTGGAAAGGCGAAAGAAATCGCCTGTATTTGAGCGATGTGGGTTATCAGAAGGCTCTGGATAACCAGAAAGCTGGCAATATCAAGATTATCAGCCATGCCGCAGTTGCCAAGGGCAATCTGTATTACGACCACAGAGATATGGCACGATAATCTGTTCACTCTACTGCTTGCAGGAGGTGATGAATCATGCAGGAAGAAGTTGAAAACAGAACAGTAAACCTGGCGATCAGCACAACCAAGCTGACGGGGCGCACTATCATTGCCGGTATCCGCAAGTATTTGCAGCACCGGGAAAAAGTGAAGATGAAAAAGGCACGAGACCCTGCCGTTCATGGAAAGCAATCCGTGAAACAGCTTTTGGGACAGAATCAGGGTGCTACGAATGTTGAGATCGACAAAGAGAGTATCCGTGATTTTGAAAAGCTCGCCAAGAAGTATGGCGTGGACTTTGCCGTAAGAAAAGATAAGTCCGTTGATCCTCCCCGGTTTCTTGTTTTTGTCCGTTCTAAAGATGCAGATGCTTTGGATGCAATCTGCAAGGAACATCAGGCAAGGGCATTAACCAAGAATGAAAAGCCGAGCGTTCTGGCGCAGCTGAAGAAGTTCAAGGAAATTGTCGCAGCGATTCCGAAGAAGGTTCGAGAGAAGAAACAGGAGCGTGATCTGTGATGGATAAGAGAAAAATGAAAAAGCTCCTGATTCTGAATTTACCGTATTTTCTGGTAGGGTTGTTCGCTACGAATTTAGGAGAAGCATGGAGATTGGCTGAGGGGGCAGATTCATCTGCGAAAATCCTCAGCTTTTTTCATGCCCTTCCGATAGCCCTGAACAATCCGTTTCCCAGCTTTCACCCGTTGGATTTGCTGATTGGTATTCTCTGCGGCGCAGGACTTCGGCTGGCTGTCTATCTAAAAGGCAAAAACGCAAAGAAGTACCGACACAATGTTGAGTACGGTTCTGCTCGTTGGGGAACGGCAAAAGATATTGAGCCGTTTATTGCACCAAAGTTCGAGGACAATGTGATCCTGACGAAAACGGAGCGGCTGATGATGAGCAATCGCCCGAAGAATCCTGCCAATGCCCGAAATAAGAATGTTCTGATTATCGGCGGTTCGGGTTCCGGTAAAACTCGCTTTTGGTTGAAGCCAAACCTTCTCCAGATGCACAGTTCCTATGTGGTCACTGACCCGAAAGGCAGCATCGTGATTGAGTGCGGCAACGCCCTTTTGAAGCATGGCTACACCATCAAGATTTTCAACACCATCAACTTTCAGAAGTCGATGCACTATAACCCATTTGCCTATATCCATTCAGAAAAAGACATTCTGAAACTGGTGACAACGCTGATTGCCAACACAAAGGGTGATGGAAAAGCCGGTGATGAGTTCTGGACGAAGGCGGAAACGCTGCTCTACTGTGCCTTGATCGGATATATCCACTATGAAGCTCCGGTTGAGGAACAGAATTTCTCCACCCTGATTGAGTTCCTGAACGCAATGGAGGTGCGGGAAGATGATGAGGAGTTCCAGAACCCGGTGGATCTGATGTTTGAAGCCCTGGAAAAGAAAAAGCCGAATCACTTTGCAGTCCGTCAGTATAAAAAATACAAGCTGGCTGCCGGCAAGACCGCTAAGTCGATTTTGATTTCCTGCGGCGCTCGTCTGGCTCCTTTTGATATTCAGGAGGTCAGAGATGTGACTGCCTATGACGAGTTGCAGTTGGATACTCTCGGAGATAAGAAAACGGCGCTCTTTCTGATTATGTCAGATACGGATGCGACGTTTAATTTTTTGATCTCCATGATTTACACACAGCTGTTCAACTTGTTGTGCGAGAAAGCAGATGATGTGTACGGCGGCAGACTGCCGGTTCATGTGCGCTGCTTGATTGATGAGATGGCAAACATCGGTCAGATTCCCAATCTGGAAAAACTGGTAGCGACAATCCGAAGCCGTGAAATATCGGCTTGCCTTGTTCTCCAGGCACAATCACAGCTGAAAGCCATTTATAAAGACAATGCCGATACCATCATCGGCAACATGGATTCCCGAATTTTCCTGGGTGGTTCTGAGCCAACCACGCTCAAAGAACTGAATCAGGCATTGGGAAAAGAAACTATCGACACCTACAACACCTCCAACACCAGAGGTAACAGCCCGTCTTACGGCTTGAATTATCAGAAGTTAGGCAAAGACCTTGCGAGCGTAGATGAGCTTGCGGTTCTGGATGGCAGCAAGTGTATTTTGCAGTTGCGTGGTGTCAGACCGTTTCTTTCTGACAAGTACGATCTGACGCAGCACCCCAATTATAAGTACACATCAGACTTTGATAAGAGAAATGAGTTCAACATTGAGCAGTTTCTGAGTCGAAGGTTGAAGCTCAAGGCAGGTGATGAGTTTGTGGTAGTCGATGCGGATTAAGGAGGTTTCTGTTTGGAAAATCTGAAAACGGTATCTGCCCTGGTTAAGAACATCTTGGAACACGACCACAAGGCAAGAAATACCGACAATCATTTGTACCTGATGGTACTGGAACACTATTCCGGTCTGCGTGGCATCGACATTCATGCCATGACGGTTCCTGTGTTTTTGAAGGAACTGGATAGACGCAGCTTTCCGGGGTTTGAAACTGTCCGCAGAAGCAGACAGAAAGTGCAGGCAACCTACCCTGACCTTGCTCCCAGTGAAGCCGTAGGCAAGCGCAGAGCAAAAAATGAGGTTGTATATCGAGAATTTGCAGAAAGCGAGGTGTAAAAAAAATGACTTGGTGGATCACGGATACCTCTATTGGGCAGCGATTGAAGTTCGTTAGACGATTTCGCCGCCTTACCCAGAAAGAGCTTGGACTCCTGATGGGGTATTCCGAGAAAACAGCGGATGTCCGTATTGCTCAGTATGAGAAAAACGCTCGAACCCCTAATGCAGAAACCACAGCGAAACTCGCAGAGGTTCTGAAGGTTTCACCTGTCGTTTTTTCACCGACAATCTGTGCTTCTCGTGAAGATTTGTTGCAGTCAATGTATTGGCTGTTTCTTATGAAAGGTGGTGGTGATATATATGATTGTGAAACTGAATATGCAAGAAGCAGAATGGAACAGAAACTTGGCGTGATAACCGTCGAGGAGTTCCTTGAAAAGATTCTCGTAAACTAAGCCTTCCGTCCGGTTTTGATGCCGGTAGTACGGAGGGCTTTTTCTATTCTCAAAACAATTTCAAATTTTAGGAGGAAAATATTATGGCATTTTTCAATAGCGCAGTAACCGTTCTTCAGACTCTCGTTATCGCTCTGGGCGCAGGTCTTGGCATCTGGGGTGCAATCAATCTGCTTGAGGGCTACGGCAACGATAACCCCGGCGCAAAGTCCCAGGGCATGAAGCAGCTCATGGCTGGCGGCGGTGTTGCCCTCATCGGCACCACCCTTGTACCTCTGCTCTCCGGACTGTTCGGTTAATCACAAAACAAGGAGGTAATCGCCTTTGGACAGCATACTCCAACAGATCACAGACTGGCTGAAAGAAATGCTCGTTTCAGCTATTATGGGAAATCTGTCGGGGATGTTTGAGTCCGTCAACAACCAGGTTGGCGAGATAGCAACCTCCGTTGGCATGACCCCGGCGAATTTTTCGCCGGGTGTCTTTGCCATGGTACGAAACATCTCCGAGTCAGTGATTATCCCAATCGCAGGCTTGATTCTGACCTTCATTGCCTGTTATGAGCTAATTCAGATGATTATTGACCACAACAATCTGGCAAATTTTGAAACCTGGATCTTCTTCAAATGGGTGTTCAAGACTTTTGTTGCGGTCATGTTAATCACAAACACATTCAATATCACGATGGCTGTGTTTGATGTGACACAGCACGTTATAAACGCAAGCGCCGGTATCATATCCGGAAATACTGCCATAGATGCTTCGGCATTGGAAACAATGGAAGAAACGCTGATGGCAATGGATTTGGGTCCTTTGCTCGGCTTGTTCCTGCAATCCTTTATCGTGCAGGTCACGATGTCCGCTTTGGCAATCATCATCTTTGTGATCGTCTACGGTCGAATGATTGAAATTTATCTGATGGTCAGCCTTGCCCCGATTCCGCTTTCCACTTTTGGAAACAGAGAACAGAGCAATATCGGACAGAATTATCTGCGTTCGCTGTTTGCAATCGGATTCCAGGGATTCCTGATTATGATCTGCGTGGGCATTTATGCGGTGCTGATTCAGTCTATCGCATTCAGTGATGACATCATCGGTTCTATCTGGGGTGTTATGGGCTACACCGTCCTTTTGTGCTTCACCCTGTTTAAGACTGGTTCGCTTGCGAAGGGTGTATTCAGCGCTCACTAAGGGAAGGAGGAAATTGTTTGGCAGCGTATATTCCCGTACCTCGTGACCTGACGAGGGTAAAAACAAAAGTGTTCTTCAATCTGACGAAACGGCAGTTACTTTGCTTTGGTGCGGCGGCGCTCATCGGAGTGCCGATTTTCTTTCTGGTCAAAGCAACCGGAAATGTGAGCCTTGCAGCACTGTCCATGATGATCGTCATGTTACCGTTGTTCTTTCTGGCAATGTATGAAAAGGATAGTCAGCCGTTGGAAGTGGTTGTAGAACACTTCATTCAGACCAAATTCGTTCGTCCCAAGGTTCGCCCTTATCAGACGGACAACTATTATGACGCTTTGATGCGTCAGTACAAACTGGAAAAGGAGGTTGAACGAATTGTTTTTCAAAAAGAAGCCACAGGCAAGAAACATCAAAATGCCTGCAAATCTGAATCGGAAGCAGCAGCGAGAAATTAAAGCTGTTGTGGAACGGGCAAAGAAGGACAACGGTATTCCGCAGACTGCACAGCAGTCCATTCCCTTTCAGAGAATGTTCCCGGATGGCATCTGCCGTGTCACTGACAGTTATTACACCAAGACCATTCAGTTTCAGGACATCAACTATCAGCTGGCACAGCAGGAAGATAAGACTGCCATCTTCGATGAGTGGTGCAGTTTCCTGAATTTCTTTGACAGCTCCATTCACTTTGAGCTTTCCTTTATGAACCTGAGTACCGATGCTGAAAGCTTTGAAAAGAGTATCCGTATCCCGTTCAAGAAGGACAGCTTCAATCCCGTCCGTGCCGAGTATAGCCAGATGCTGAAAAAGCAGTTGGCGCAGGGCAACAACGGCTTGACCAAAACCAAGTACCTGACATTCGGCATTGAAGCCGAATCCATGCGGCAGGCAAAGCCGAGACTCAACCATATCGAAAACGATCTGCTCAATAACTTTCGGCGTTTGGGTGTCATTGCCACTACCATGAACGGCAAAGAGCGGCTGCATCTGATGCACTCTATGTTCCACATGGGTGATAATGATAAGTTCTTCTTCGATTGGAAGTATCTTGTGGAATCCGGGCTGTCCGTAAAGGACTTCATTGCTCCGACGGCGTTTGCCTTTAAGACCAACCGCACCTTCCAGATGGGCAGTATCTTCGGTTCGATGTCTTATCTGGCAATTACGGCATCAGACCTGTCTGATCGTATGCTGGCGGATTTTCTGGATATGGAATCCACGCAGATCGTGACCATGCACATCCAGTCGGTTGACCAGACTGCGGCGATTAAGACCATCAAGAGAATCATCACCGAGCTTGACCGTTCCAAAATCGAGGAACAGAAAAAGGCTGTGCGTTCTGGCTATGACATGGACATTATCCCATCTGACCTTGCTACCTATGGTAAAGATGCGAAGTCACTTCTGAAAGAATTGCAGAGCCAGAATGAGCGAATGTTCATGGTGACATTTCTGGTGCTGAACACCGGGCGCACCGAGCAGGAACTGGAGAACAATGTGTTCCAGGCACAGAGCATCGCCCAGAAGCATAACTGCAATCTGCGTCGTTTGGATTTTCAGCAGGAATCCGGACTGATGAGCAGCCTGCCTTTGGCACAAAACCTGATTGAGATTCGTCGTGGCCTGACTACCAGTTCCACGGCTATTTTTGTGCCTTTCACCACGCAGGAGCTGTTCCAGAATGGTGGAGAAACGCTCTATTACGGGCTGAATGCTCTGTCGAACAACCTTATCATGGTGGACAGAAAGAAGCTCAAGAACCCCAACGGACTGATTCTGGGTACTCCCGGTTCCGGTAAATCCTTTTCCGCAAAGCGTGAAATCACCAATGCGTTCCTGGTTACGGATGACGATATTATCATCTGCGACCCCGAAGCGGAATATGCGGCTCTGGTTCACAAGTTCAATGGTCAGGTGGTAAAAATCAGCTCCTCCAGTACCAACTATATCAACCCTATGGACATCAACCTGAACTACTCTGAGGATGACAACCCGGTAGCACTGAAAGCTGATTTTATCCTGTCCCTCTGTGAGTTGATTATGGGCAGTAAGGATGGCTTGCAGCCTATCGAAAAGACGGTTATCGACCGTTGTGTGCATCAGATTTACCAGAGATATTTCGACAATCCTGCCCCTGAGAATATGCCGATCCTTGAGGATTTGTATGATGCCCTTCTGAAACAGGACGAAAAGGAAGCCCACCATGTAGCGACCGCCTTGGAAATCTATGTTAAGGGTTCTCTGAAACTGTTTAACAACAGAACCAATGTGGATATTCAGAATCGTCTGGTGTGCTTCGACATTAAGGAGCTGGGCAATCAGCTGAAAAAAATCGGTATGCTGATCGTTCAGGATCAGGTCTGGGGGCGTGTAACTGCCAACCGTTCTGCCGGTAAATCGACCAGATATTATATTGACGAGTTCCATCTGCTTCTGAAGGAAGAACAGACGGCAACCTATTCCGTAGAAATCTGGAAGCGATTCCGTAAATGGGGCGGCTTGCCGACCGGTATTACTCAGAATGTCAAAGACCTGCTTCGTTCCCCGGAGATTGCCAACATCCTCGAAAACTCTGATTTCATCTATATGCTGAATCAGGCAAGCGATGACCGAAGTATTCTGGCACAGCGGTTGAACATTTCGCCGCATCAGCTGTCCTATGTAACCAACTCCGGTGAGGGCGAAGAACTTCTGTTCTATGGCAATGTGATTCTGCCGTTCATTGACCGATTCCCGACAGATCTGGAACTGTATCGCATTATGACCACGAAGTTAAACGAGGTGGCACAGGAAAAGGAGGCGTAATGTATGGCGAAAAGACCTACACGACTCCGTTTTACCGAAGATGACCTTGCAGATTCTCATGTGAAGAAAGCTGCCGACCGTGCAGATAAGGCGGTTGATAGGGCTGAAAAAGCGGCAGACAAATTGGCTTCTAAAAAGGCAAAGCCGAAGCTAAAGCTGGAAACAGATGCAGCCGGTTCCCGTAAAGCAAAGCTCCGTTTTGAAAAAGCGGAGTTTACGGAAATCGAGCGCCCATCTGTGGCAAAGCACATGGCAAGCCGTGGTGCCGCAGTCACGCTCACATCCAAAGCACATCGGGCGGTGTCAGAATATGAGGATGATAATATCGGCGTTCAGGCTGTGCAGGAAACGACCAAGGCTGTTGAATCCACTGTCTATACCGTCGATCATGCCGTTTACAGTCACAAGCTGAAAGCCTACGACAAGGCGGAAAAGCTGGTTGAGAAGTCAGATAAAGCAAATGTAAATGCCCTGTATGAGAAGTTCAAAAAGGACAACCCCGATGCCGGTTCCAATCCCTTTTCCCGTTGGCAACAGAAAAGGGCAATCAAGAAAGAATATGCTGCCGCCAAAGCCGGTAAGAATACCGCTTCGACAACGGCTTCTGCATCTAAGGGTGCAGGCAAGGCAACGGGCAAAGCAGCTCAGGGAGCCAAGAACATCACAGAAAGAGTAACGGAGTTCTGCACCACACACTCTAAAACGATTCTGTTTGTTTTGATTGCCGGACTGCTTTTTATGATACTCTCAGGGATGTTCTCGTCTTGTTCGGCTATGTTCCAAGGCGGCACACAGATCATTCTGGGAACTTCTTTTACTGCAAAAGAGGAAGATATTATTGGTGCGGACAATGATTACAAGGCTTTGGAAGCTGCGCTCCGCAATAAAATCAATAATATCGAGCGTACTCATAGCGGATATGACGAGTACCGGTATGACCTTGATGAAATCAACCACAATCCTTATGAGCTGGCGGCGTATTTGACGGTGAAGTTTGAGGATTACACCAGAGATGAGGTGCAGGCTACCCTGCAATGGCTATTTGAGCAACAATATGAGCTGACCCTGACGGAAGTAGTAGAGATTCGTACACGAACAACATCTTCTACTGATCCCGAAACGGGAGAGACAACAACAGAGGAAGAAGATTACGAATATTATATTCTGAATGTGAAGCTCAGAAATAAGGGCTTGAACAGTGTGATTTCAAATTCCGGCTTGTCGGAAGATGATATGGAGCGATATAGAATTTTGCTTCAGACAAGGGGCAACAGACCGGATATTTTCGGAAATGACATTTACGCCACCCCTGGCGGCGAGTACACCGATTATGATATTCCGGGCGAAGCGCTGACAGACACAAGATTTGCCAATATGATTCGGGAAGCTGAAAAATATCTGGGATACCCGTATGTGTGGGGCGGCAGCAGCCCGTCTACCTCCTTTGACTGCTCCGGATTTGTTTCCTATGTAATCAATCACTGCGGAAACGGTTGGAGTGTTGGTCGTTTGACCGCAAACGGTTTGATGGGCGTATGCGACATTATCCCGAAAAGCTCTGCCAAACCGGGAGATTTGATTTTCTTCCAAGGCACTTATGATACCTCCGGTGCATCACACGTTGGTATCTATGTTGGCAATGGTATGATGATCCACTGCGGAAACCCCATTTCCTACGCTTCTATCGAATCGAATTACTGGCAACAGCATTTTTACTGCTTCGGCAGAATCAGAAACTAAAGGAGGGATGGCGATTGAGTGCCAAGTTAGACAGAATAGGTGCAGACCTTGAAAAAGCCCGTAAGAAACGGGCAGAATGGGATGCTAAGGTGAAAGACCTGGAACGCAGATACCGTGAGGAGGAAAATTCCGAAATCCATGAGATGGTTCATGCTGCGAACCTGAATCCCGAACAGCTTTCCGAGCTGCTCCGTATGTTTGCTGCGGATATGGCTCCGAAGCCTGATACGATCAATACTATGAATGAGGAGGAAACGCAGAATGAGATTTAAGAAAATTGGAGCCGCATTGCTGGCGTGTGCAATGTGTTTTGGCGTGTTTTCTACAACGGCATTTGCCTATGTAGATGAAAGCGTAGCGACTGAAGAACCTGCGGTCGAAGAAAAAGTTCCCGAAACAGAGCCGGAGGAGCCGATGCTACCGCTTACTCCCGACGGCAATCTGACTTTGGTTGATGACGCTGGCTCGCCTACGAAAAGCGGAAAGCAGTTCATTACCGCTGTAACCAAAAACGGAAACTACTTCTATATCATCATTGACCGTGATGATAAGGGCGAGGAAACCGTGCATTTTCTGAATCAGGTGGATGAAGCCGACCTGCTCAAGCTGATGGACGAGGAAGAAGTTGCAGAGTTCACCAAGCCGGTTGAGGAAACAAAGCCGGAAGTAGTTGAAACAGTTCCTGAAATTACAGAACCGACACCGGAGGAAAAGCCGAAATCCACAAATATGCTCCCGGCGATTCTTACTCTGATTGTGCTTGCCTGTGGTGGTGGATTCTTCGTATTTAAGAAAGTCCAGGAAAAGAAGAAGGCACAGGAAGCGGCAAAGCCTGACCCAGATGCTGATTATGTGGACGATGACGAGGACTATGGGTACGATCCGGAGTTTGAGGACGACGATGAAGATAGCTCCGTCGATGAAGATGATAATGAACCTGTGTAAACAGGATAGGCTTGATGCCTGGGGCAGCCTTCGGGTTGCCTTTACATAGTTTCCGCTTTCAAAAAATAAAAAAATTTGCGTTTTTGAAAGTGACATCTTGCATATACTATTAGCAGACAGTATAATAAGTACAGCGAAGCGGTTTCGAGAAATGAAAAAACTTCAATTTTTGAAAGCGGGTGACTATATGAAAACAATCACGAGAGCAAAATATCTCGATAGAATCATTGAACTGAATGGTACTCCTGACATCAAGATCATCACGGGCATTCGTCGATCTGGTAAGTCCAAATTGATGCAGGCGTATATTGCGTATCTGAAAAGCAATTTTGAAAACATCAATATTATCTTCATCGACTTCATGGATTTGGCGTATGAAGAAATCAAGGAATACCATGCCTTACACGCCTATGTGGAAGAACATTATCAGGAAGGAAAAACGAACTACCTGTTTGTAGACGAGGTTCAGATGTGTCCCAAGTTTGAGTTGGCAATCAATAGCCTGTACTCTAAGGGAAAATACGACATCTATGTAACAGGCTCTAATGCTTTCCTGTTGAGTGCAGATCTGGCAACTCTGTTTACCGGACGCTATATTGAAATTCATGTGTTTCCTTTCAGCTTCCAGGAATATTGCCAGTATTATGATGATATTAGTGACAAAGATAAGCTCTTTGATGAGTACGCTATCAAGGGCGGTTTAGCAGGTTCCTATGCTTATAGAACCGAAAAAGACAGAACAAACTATATCAAAGAGGTCTACGAAACGATTGTTACAAGGGATTTGGTACAGAAATATACTCTCCCGGACACTTTGGTTTTACAACGTCTGAGCGAGTTCCTTATGGATAATATCAGCAACCTGACTTCTCCGAATAAGGTCAGTCAGCTACTGACAGCAAATGAGACTCCAACCAATCATGTAACCGTCGGCAAGTACATTAAGTATTTGTGCAATGCTTTTGTATTTTATGATATTAAGAGATATGACATCCGAGGTAAGAAATACCTTGAAAGCTCTGAAAAGTTCTATTTGTGTGACAGCGGTATTCGATATGCAATACTGGGAAGCAGAAATATAGACTATGGCAGAGTATATGAAAACGTTGTTTGTATCGAGCTTCTTCGCCGTGGATATGATGTCTATGTCGGCAAGCTCTATCAAAAGGAAATCGACTTTGTTGCTCAGAGAGGTAGCGAAAAGATTTATATTCAGGTCAGCGACAACATTTCCGGGCAGGAAACATTTGAGAGAGAATGCTCTCCTCTGCTTCAGATTCGAGACGCTTATCCGAAAATGATTATTGCCAGAACCAAACATCCCCAATATAGCTATGAAGGAATCGAAATTCACGATATAGCCGATTGGTTGCTACAAGAATAAGCAAGGTGAAATATCTCCGTCATTCTCTTTTGAAATGATGGAGATATTTTTATTATGACGGAGATTGTAGAACAGAAAATTGTATCAGGTTGCAAAAATCCTTTCCGAACTTTTTACATAGCAGTCATGCACTACGGTGTGTGGCTGCTTATTTTTTTGTGAAAGGAGCAGATGCAAATGAAATTAGTTTTGGCTGAAAAGCCTTCGGTTGCACAGAGTATTGCCAAAGTGTTAGGTGCTGCCAAGCGTGAGGATGGCTACTTAGAGGGAAACGGATATGTGGTCAGCTGGTGTGTAGGGCATTTGGTGGAGCTGGCACAGCCGGAAGTCTATGATGCGAAGTACAGCAAATGGGCTTATGCAGACCTTCCTATCTTCCCGATGGACTGGCAGTATGAGGTTTCTGCCGGTACGAAAAAACAGTTTGGGATTCTGAAAAAGCTCATGGCCAGAGAAGATGTTGCGAGTCTTGTGTGTGCAACAGATGCCGGTCGTGAGGGCGAGCTGATCTTTCGGTTGGTGTACCACAAAGCCGGGTGCAGAAAGCCGTTTGAGCGGCTTTGGATTTCCTCGATGGAAGATGTAGCAATCAAGGAGGGCTTTGAAAATCTCAGGTCTGGAACGGAATATGATGCTTTGTATGAAGCAGCACTGTGTCGAGAACGAGCCGACTGGATTGTTGGTATTAACGCTACTCGACTTTTTTCGACCCTTTACGGGCAGACCCTGAATGTTGGTCGTGTTATGACCCCTACCCTTGCTATGGCTGTTATGCGAGAAGCTGCCATTTCCGCATTCAAGCCTGAACTGTTCTACACAGTTCAGATTGGATTGGATGGTTTTACGGCTGCAAGCGAACGCTTCAAAACCAAGGCAGCAGCCGAAGCTGTCAAACAAAGCTGTTCGGTGGCAATCGTTCAGAAAGCTGAATGTAAGGAGAAAACAGAAAAGCCGCCTGCGCTCTATGACCTGACCAGTTTACAGAGAGAAGCCAACCGTGTGCTTGGCTACACGGCACAGCAGACCTTGGACTACACGCAGAACCTCTATGAAAAGAAACTGGTCACTTATCCCCGTACCGACAGCAGGTTTCTGACGGAAGATATGGCACATAGCCTGACCGACCTCGTAAAGCTGGCTTTCCACACATTCCCCGTGGAGGATGTGGATAACATACCAGTTCATGCAGAGCAGGTTGTGAATAACAAAAAGGTCACAGATCACCATGCCATCATTCCGACCAGAGAATTGCAGAAATGCAATCTGAGCGAACTTCCCAAGGGTGAACTTGCAATTTTGCAACTGATCTCGAATCGGTTGTGCGTAGCTGTTGGCGATCCGCACCGATACGCAGAGACAGTTATTGAGCTGGACTGTGGCGGTACCGTGTTTTCCACCAAAGGCAAAACTGTTGTGCAGGATGGATGGAAAGCTCTGGTTCAGAAAAATGATTCGACAAAATCCGACGAAAACGTGCAGACACTCCCTTCTGTTTCCGTTGGTGACGAAATGACCGTCAGCGGCACGGAAATCAAGGAAGGGAAAACATCTCCCCCTAAACACTTTACCGAGGATACTCTGCTTTCTGCTATGGAAACTGCCGGTGCGGACGAAATGCCTGATGAGGTGGAGCGCAAAGGTTTGGGAACGCCTGCGACCCGTGCCGGTATCATTGAGAAGCTGGTTCGCATCGGTTTTCTGGAGCGTAAGGGTGATAAGAAAACCAAACACCTGATTCCGACCCACAAGGGTACGGCTCTGGTAACAGTCATGCCGGAACAGATTCAGTCCCCATCCATGACGGCGGATTGGGAAGAAAAATTGTTGCTCATTGAGAAAGGCGAATATGCCAGCGAGGACTTTATGGACGAGATCAAAGATGTGATTGCCGGTCTGATTCAGAACTATGAAGTAATCCGTGATTCCGAGGTTATGATGTCGAAAGAAGCCAATTCTATCGGCAAATGCCCGCTCTGCGGCAGTGCTGTAGAGGACAAAGCCAAGGCATTTTTCTGTTCCAACAGAGCTTGCAAATTTGCCCTCTGGAAAAACAATCGCTACTTTGCGAGCATCGGCAAGAGCATGACTTCTGCCACGGCGCAGAAATTGCTTGGTTCCGGCAAGGTAAAGCTCAAGAATTGCAAGTCCGAAAGAACGGGCAACACCTTTGATGCCACCGTCTTTATGGAGGTATCAGATGATGGCAAAACGAAGTTCAGTATGGAATTTGAAAATGGAGGAAAGCGCAAATGACAAATGAGTACAACCCGGATGGTAAGGAAATCCGATTTATCGACAGCCATTATAAGGATTTGTTTCATATCCCCGATGGCAGCTGTGTGCAGATTCACTACCCGGATGAAATGGTTGTGAAGCCCTGCACCTTCATTGACGAGTATCATACGCAGATCGGATACAATGTGTTTCATATCTGCCAGTTTGCAGAAATTATGGAGCGCAACGGCGCAAGCTATATGCCGGAGCCTGAGATTATGGGCGATGAAGCCGCATGGAAGGTCGGAAAGGATAGAATCCTTGCGGTGCAGACCTGCGAAGATGGTTACGACTACACCCTGTTGGATGAAAACTACAACGAGATTGATGGCGGTCAGGTTGATAACCCTGAACTGTCCATGCTCGAAGTCCGCCGGGATATTCTGGAATCCTTCGGGCTGGAGCGCCGGGAACTGCGGGCAATGTTCTATGAGGATGTCATGGAGCAGGCTTTTGAAGTCGGCAGACAGGCGGTGGTGGTCAATGACCCTATCGCTGAGCTTGCTTTTAAGCTCGACCGTTTTGCAGAGAACTTCGACCCCTATGAATATATGGATCAGGTCGATGATGTGCAGGCGCATATCCAAGAAATCAAGGCAGATCTTGCCGCTGGTAATACGGCTCCGTATCGTGAGTTCCTGAATACAGCCATTGAAGAAGCCCGTGAGGAAACTGCGGTTGAGGTTGCCAAAGTGCTGAAAAGTCAGCTGGATAAGCTCGACTCTCCGAAGCGTGAGTCGGTCATGGAAAAACTGGCACAGGCCGCAGAAAAAGCTGCGCCTGCCAGTCCCTCTCCCAAACGCAAAGAGCCTGAACGATAAGGAGGACACGGATATGAAAAACGAAAAATGGGATGATGTTCACGGAAATACCACCCCGGATGACAGAATGGTTGCTTTTCTGGAAAGCCCCACGGATTCCTATGCGATTCTTCAGCTGCGGGAAGATGTAGACGATAATATCCCGCTCATGTTTGCAAATTACAGCTACCTTCAGAAGAAAGAAATGGAGCCTGAGATTGACCGTTACGAGGTGGTCTATCATGGCTCCATTTCTATGTCCGAGGATGTGAATCGGCAGCTGGAAGATTTGTATGTAAAGTTCAATATTGACCACCCGGATGATTTCCGTGGTCACAGTATGTCGGTCAGCGACATCGTAGCCTTAAAGGTAGTCGGTGAGGTATCCTTTCACTATGTAGATTCTGTTGGGTTTCAGAAGCTGGAAAACTTTATGAAGTCCGAAAACTACCTGAAAAACGCAGAGATGGCAATGGAAGATGATTATGGGATGATTGACGGTATCATCAATAACGGAAAAGCGTCCGGATTAGAGGAACGTCCTTCGGTGTTGGAGCAGTTAAAGGAAAAGCCCGTGCCGGATGTTTCCCATAAGCCGCCCAAGAGCCACCCGGAAAGGGAGATTGAATGATGGATTTCACACAGGATGAGCGGAACATGATGATGCTTTACAGCCCTGGCACAAGGTCAGGGCTGTGTGAAGCACTGACACTGATGAAGGAACAGCTTTCGGAGGACGAGTCAGAGCTTTTTGCTTTGGCAGACTCGGTTCTCCGTAAAGTTTCAGCCATGGACGATGCCGCCTTTGAGAAGCTGAACCTTTATCCGGATTGATAGGATTGGAGGGATACAATGAACGCAAAAGAGCGATTTTATTCCGGATTAGCAAAAGAAACGATTGGGAAAATCACCTCGAACACAGATAACTGGACTTCGTTTTTGAGAACGATGTCCCGCAACTATGAGTTCACCTATCCGGAACAGGTGATGATTTATGCTCAGCGCCCCAATGCGACCTTTTGCAAGCCCTATGAGGACTGGAACGCTGAAAATTACCGCAGATATGTAAAGCGTGGCTCTACCGGCATTGCTCTGTTTGTGATGAACAGGGATAAACCGTATCTGCGCTATGTGTTTGATGTGGCGGATACCGGCGTTCGCCGTTCTTCCCCGGAACTGAAACCGTGGGAGGTGACGCCTGAAAACCGCTCCTATGTCATGGAAGCGATGGAGCGTACCTTCGGTGTTGCCGCTGACGGGGTACTGGAAGCACAGCTTGAAGATATTGCATCCGCACTGGCGGCTGAGTATTGGGACGATTACAAAAAGCAGTTCCTCGACATCGTTGCCAACAGCTTCCTTGAGGAGTATGATGAACTCAACATCGAAGTAGCTTTCAAAAATGCGGTGGCAAACAGCGTATCCTATACGATGTATTGCCGGTTCGTGGAAAGTCCCGACAACTACTTCGAGCATGAGGATTTCCAGAAGGTGTTTGATTTTAACACCAGACAGACGGTAAATGCCCTTGGTACTGCGGTGAATGCCATCAGCACAAGGATGTTTCAGGAAATCGAAAAAGCGATTGGAGAACATGAGCAGATTAAAGCTACCGAAAGGAGTACAGATTATGAGCGAGATGACTTACAGACAGGCCGGAGATTATCAGATTCCGAACCTTCAGTTGGAGAACGAGGGAGAGAAACCTCTGGGCAAGTACGGCAGGATGCGTCGAGCATTTTTGGAACAGAACAATCCGATGCTCCTGAACGACATGATTCTGACGGAGAGCCTGTTCCCGCACCTGTGGGAGATCGAGGAAACAGCGAAAGCCAGAGTGGAGTTTCTGATGGAGCAGTACCTGAAGGACAGCCCCGCACCGGACAAGGAAACGCAGCAGATGGCGTGGGTGCAGCACATGAACAGCCTGAAAGCACAGGCGGAGGAAGTCGTGATGACGGAGCTTATCAACAGCTGAGTCTGAACCTTTTCCTCTCCGAAAATGAACAAATCAGTTTTATCGACCGAGCAGAGAGCTTTACGCCCTCTGCTTTTTCTTTTGCCCAGGAAGAAATCGACCACTTCCTTCTGCTTGGTAGCAATACCGATGAAGCCCGAAAAGTCGTAGCGCTGGAATATATGAAGCAGAAGCCGTTGGAAGAAATCGTTCAGACCTTAAAGCAGGTCTATCACGGCGGCTATGGTCTGAAAGAAGATAGCGGGAATATCTGTGCGTGGTATGCCGAGGACGGTATCCACCTTGCCAAAGGTTCCTCTGCCATTGACAGCCCCAGAGCGCAGATCGTTTCTTGGGAAACGGTTGCCGAGCGCATTGGAGAACTGCTTGAAAATGGTCGGTTCGCAACTAATGTGGAACTGGTAGAAGCATCCGGATATGAGCGTCAGAAGTTGGCAGAATCCCTGTGGCATCTTTATCACGATTTGAGTGAAGAAGCCCGTTCCAGCAACTATCTGGCAATTCTTCATCAGGAACCGTTTCGTGGTTTCCCTGACGAAACCGCAGACTTGGCTGAAAAGTTGGATGACCCTCGTTTCCACGCAACCTTGGTACAGCAGTATTCGGAATTTAGAAAAACCCTTGCGGAAAATCCCGATCTGCTTCGTTTTCACTATCACAAGCTGAATCTCATTCAGAAACAGCTGTATGAGTTGAATATGCCTTTGCGTGAGTATCAGACCGATATGATGCAGATGCCCCTTGTCCGCCAGTTCATTACGGATGATGAAGTCAATGCAGACTTGACCCGTGGAAGCGGCTTTTCCGGTGGTAAAGCCCGTATTTATAACTACTGGCAGGAGAATCATTCTGCCAAGGAAAAGATGGACTTCCTGAAGCATGAATACGGAACCGGTGGTCATTCCCATGCCTGCTCTGGTGCAACGCACAGCGGTCAGGATCACGATGCCAAGGGTGTTGCTTACACCAAGAGCGGTTGCGATAAATTGCAGATGTCCTGGGCGCAGGTGGTGCAGAGAATCGACGGTCTGATACGAAAGGGACGCTACCTCAGCCCGGAGGAAGAAGCGGAACGACAGGCTATCGAAGAAGCTAAAACTGATCCGTTGGAAGATGTTTATGACCGTTTCGCAGTGATTGATACCGAGGATGGCGAGTATGCGATCTGGGATAATCAGACCGATGACTACTATGTAGACCCGGAAGGCGTTACGGAATACTTCACGGACGAATGGCTTGCCAATGACTATTTGGAGGAAGTTCGTCAGTCCGTAGCTGCGATGGAGTCGGTTCAGCCAGAAGCGCCTGTGGCAGAGCCTGCCGAAGTTGTGGAAGCATCTGCTTCCGAGGAACCGAAATGGAATTATCAGGTCGGTGACACGGTATATCTGGACGATACAGCTTTCCGTGTGGAGCAGATCACGGACAGAGAAGTTCAGCTGCGTGACCCTACGCTTGCTTATCCCATCTTCCGTGCCGAGAATCGTGAGAATTTCGAGCGTATGCTCTCTCAGGACGAAAGAAACCATGCGGTAAGGGTTGATGCCCAAACCGAAGAAAAGCCCGTTACAGAGGATTTTCTGGGCAAAACCGAACCGAGGGACTACACCCCTGAGTATCAGCTGTTAGACCGTCTGCGTATGGACTGCGAATACTTCCTTGGTGCAGGACAGCACAGCGAAAAGCATCTGTGGGCAGGCAACCGCCATGCACAGATTGCCAAGATGCGTGAGCTGTATGAAATGATTCCCGACAAACCAGAATGGCTGACACCTGAGATGATTAACAGCTACGAGGAGCGCATGGCTCCCCGCTATCTGGTTGCCGCCTACCATCACTTTGAAAACGGCTTCGATGATAAACTGGACTACTACACTCTGGAAGAAGCGGAAAAAGCTGCCCAGGGCTATGTGGACGGAACCATGGAGGATGACGGATTCAAGTACGATGGTGCTGCCGTTTACGATCAGCAGGAGCATAAGTGCATCCGTATCTATGGGGACTACCCTGACGAAAAGGCACACGCACAGGTCAGAGCCAGTGCGGAACCCGAACAGCAGGAACCGGAACACTTCATCGATCATTTTTATGTTGCCGAGGACATTCAGAAGCGGGGTGCGCTGGACATCAAGGAATACAGTTCCTTTGATGATGCCCTGCGAGCCTACTATGCACTTCCTGACACGCAGAGAAAAGCCCTGGGTGCAATGAATACCAGAGATCTGCCGGGTAGTCTGGACTTCGTACAGTGCGTAGATGGAAAGGACACCATCATTCAGGATTATGCCCAGGTGGACGGATGGCAGAATGCCGAAGTCATGGACATTATCGCTCAGCTTGAGCAGTCCATCACCACCAGAGAAATCCCACCTGTTCCTGCGGTGAACTTCCACATCACGGATGACAACATCGGTGAAGGTGGACCGAAGCAGAAATTCGCAAGAAACATCGCAGCCATTGAAACTCTGTTCAAACTGGAAAGCGAGAACAGGAACGCCACTACCGAAGAACAGGAGATTTTGTCGAATTATGTCGGTTGGGGCGGTCTGGCAGATGCCTTTGACCCGGACAAGGGAAATTGGGCGAAGGAGTATCAGACACTGAAAAACCTGCTTTCCGAAGATGAATATGCTGCGGCAAGAGCTTCCACCCTGAACGCACATTACACCAGCCCTACGGTCATTCGCTCCATCTACGATGCGGTCGGACAGATGGGCTTTGAAACAGGAAATATTCTGGAGCCTGCTATGGGTATCGGCAACTTCTTTGGTATGCTCCCTCCTGAAATGCAGAGCAGCCGTTTGTATGGTGTGGAACTGGATTCCATCACCGGCAGAATTGCTCAGAAGCTCTATCCCAACGCAGAAATCAAAGTAGCCGGTTTTGAAACGACAGACCGCCGAGACTTTTACGATCTGGCTGTGGGTAATGTCCCTTTCGGCAACTACAAAGTGTCCGACAAGCCGTATGACAAGCTGGGATTCTCCATTCACAACTATTTCTTTGCCAAGGCTTTGGATCAGGTTCGTCCCGGTGGTGTGGTCGCTTTTGTGACAAGCCGTTACACCATGGATTCCAAGAACTCTGACGCAAGGCGATATATGGCGCAGAGGGCGGAACTGCTTGGTGCAATCCGTCTGCCAAACGATGCCTTTAAGAAAAACGCAGGCACGGAAGTCGTGTCCGACATCCTGTTCCTGCAAAAGCGTGACCATCCGATTGACATTGTACCGGAATGGGTAAACCTTGACCGCACCGAAGAAGGACACACCATGAACAGCTACTTTGTCGCTCATCCTGAAATGGTTCTGGGCGATACGGTGGAAGAAAGTACCGCCTACGGCATGGACATTACAGTGCGTCCCATTGAGGGCATGGAACTGTCCGAACTTCTGAAAGAAGCAGTTTCCCACATCCAAGGAACCTATCAGGCTGTGGAGCTTCCCGAAGCTGACAAGGGTAAGGAAATCGAAACCATTCCTGCAACCCCGGATGTAAAGAATTTCTCTTATACCGTGGTGGATGGCAATGTGTACTTCCGTGAAAACTCCCTGATGCGCCGTGTAGACCTGAATGAGAAAGCAAAAGACCGTGTGATGGGCATGGTGGAACTTCGTGGTATCGTCAACGAGCTGATCGAATATCAGCTTGAGGATTACCCGGATGAAATGATTACTCAGAAACAGGCAGAACTGAATGATGCCTACGATGCGTTTGCCGCAAAGAACGGGCTTATCAATAATCGAGCCAATGGTCAGGCATTTGCTGACGATTCCTCCTACTATCTCCTGTGTTCTCTGGAAAATGTGGATGAGGACGGCAATCTGAAAAGCAAGGCGGATATGTTCACCAAGCGAACCATCAAGCCGGAACGCAGAGTGACGAGCGTGGATACGCCGTCCGAAGCTCTGGCAATCTCTATCGGTGAGCGTGGCAAGGTGGATTTGCCGTTTATGGCACAGCTGCTTGGAACACCTGGAGAATACGATGCGATTCAGGCAGAGCTTCGAGGGGTGATCTTCAAAGACCCGATGGCTCCCGATGCTGTGGAAGTTGGATGGCAGACTGCCGATGATTACCTTTCCGGTGATGTAAGAAGCAAGCTGCGTGTCGCACAGATGGCGGCAGACAGGGATTCTTCCTTCCACATCAATGTGGAAGCCTTGCAGAAAGCACAGCCGAAGGACTTGGATGCGTCCGAGATTGATGTGCGTTTGGGTGCAACATGGATTGATGCCGATTATATTCAGCAGTTCATGGAGGAAACCTTTGAAACGCCGTATTACTTGCGCCGTTCCATTGAGGTCAAGTTCTCCGAGCTGACCGCAGAGTGGCGCATCAACGGTAAGAGTTCTCCCAACTACAACGATGTGGCGGCGTATGTCACCTACGGTACAGAGCGAGCCAACGCATATCGGATTCTGGAGGAAACGCTGAATCTGAAGGATATTCGTATCTATGATACGATTGAAGATGCAGATGGTAAGCAGAAGCGTGTCCTCAATAAAAAAGAAACTACCCTGGCACAGCAGAAACAGCAGGCAATCAAGGATGCGTTCCGAGATTGGATTTGGAGAGATCCGCACAGACGAGAAACCCTTTCCACCAAGTACAACGAACTTTTTAACTCCACCAGACCTCGTGAGTATGATGGCTCTCATATCCGTTTCGGCGGCATGAACCCGGATATTACCCTCCGTGAACACCAGAGAAATGCTATCGCTCATGTGCTATATGGTGGAAATACGCTGCTTGCACACGAAGTTGGTGCGGGCAAGACCTTCGAGATGGCTGCATCGGCTATGGAGAGTAAACGGCTTGGATTGAGCCAGAAATCCCTGTTCGTTGTGCCGAATCACTTGACCTTACAGTGGGCAAACGAGTTCCTGCACCTCTATCCGAGTGCCAAGCTCCTTGTTGCCACCAAGAAGGATTTTGAAACAGCAAACCGTAAGAAGTTCTGCGCTCGTATCGCAACGGGTGACTATGATGCAGTCATCATCGGTCACAGCCAGTTTGAAAAAATCCCGCTTTCTGCCGAACGACAGGAACGGCAGCTGCGGGAGCAGATTGATGAGATCGAGGGTGCGATTGCGGAGCTGAAATGGCAGCGTGGCGAAAACTTCACGATCAAGCAGATGGAGAAAACACGAAAATCATTGGAAGCCAGACTGGACAAGCTCCTTGCCGCTGACAAGAAAGATGATGTCATTACCTTTGAGCAGTTGGGTGTAGACCGGCTGTTTGTGGACGAAAGCCATGCGTTCAAGAATTTGTTCCTCTACACAAAAATGCGAAATGTGGCAGGTCTGTCCACCTCCGAAGCCCAGAAATCTTCGGATATGTTTATGAAGTGCCGCTATATGGATGAGCTGACCGGCGGGCGTGGTGTGATCTTTGCAACCGGTACTCCAGTAAGTAACTCGATGACCGAGCTTTATACGGTCATGCGCTATCTCCAGTACAGTACGCTCCAGCAAAAGAACCTGACCCATTTTGATTCCTGGGCATCGACCTTCGGAGAAACAACAACTGCGATTGAGCTTGCACCGGAGGGATATACTTTTATAGGACGATGAATTTAACTGTCCTAAATTGAAAAATACATAAGGAAGGAGGTAAAAAGAATGTCAAGGACTTCAAGAATTACAGCACTTTACGAGCGTTTGTCGAGAGATGATGACCTTACCGGCGAGAGTAATTCTATTACCAATCAAAAGAAATACCTCGAAGATTATGCCCGTAGGAATGGTTTTGAGAACATTCGCCATTTTACCGATGACGGATTTTCGGGTGTAAATTTCAATCGCCCTGGCTTTCAATCTCTGATAAAAGAAGTTGAAGCAGGAAATGTAGAAACCTTGATTGTTAAGGATATGAGCCGATTGGGGCGAAATTATCTGCAAGTAGGTTTTTATACGGAAGTTCTGTTTCCACAGAAAAATGTCCGTTTCCTTGCAATTAACAACAGTATTGACAGTAACAACGCTTCGGATAATGACTTTGCTCCGTTTTTGAATATTATGAACGAATGGTATGCCAAAGACACGAGCAACAAAATCAAGGCTATATTCGATGCCCGTATGAAAGACGGAAAGCGTTGTAGCGGTTCTATCCCTTATGGGTATAACCGACTGCCGAGCGACAAACAAACGCTTGTAGTTGACCCTGTGGCTTCCGAGGTGGTAAAGCATATCTTTTTGCTTGCCAACGAGGGCAAAAGTCCGAGAGCGATAGCGGAGCAACTGACCGAAGAAAAGGTATTGATTCCTGCGGCTTACGCAAAGGAATATCACCCGGAGCAGTACAACGGAATAAAGTTTTCAGACCCGTATTTATGGGGCGTATCGACTGTCAGAACGATTTTAGAAAGGCAGGAATATCTCGGACACACCGTTTTGCGTAAATCCGTAAGCACAAACTTCAAACTGCACAAGCGTAAAACCACGGACGAAGCCGAACAGTATGTATTTCCCAATACGCACGAAGCTATTATTTCACAAGAGCTTTGGGACAGCGTTCTGAAACGCAGAAGCCGAGTGAACAGAGCGTCCGCTTGGGGCAGTCACAACAACCGTTTAAGCGGGTATCTTTACTGTGCGGATTGTGGGCGAAGAATGACGCTTCAAACACATTACAGCAAAACAGACCGTTCGGTGCAGTATTCTTACCGCTGCGGTGGATATGCAAGCAGAGTAAACTCCTGCACTGCCCATTCGATTAGTGCTGATAATGTTGAAGCCTTGATATTATCGACTGTCAAACGATTATCAAGATTTGTTCTGAATGACGAAGAAGCCTTTGCAAAGGAACTTCAAGCATTGTGGAACGAAAAGCAGACAGAAAAGCCGAAGCAGAATAAATCGGAATTGTACCGTTTTCAGAAGCGATACGATGAGCTTTCCGCACTTGTTCGTGGCTTGTATGAAAATCTCATATCGGGTTTACTTCCCGAAAGACAGTATAAGCAACTTATGAAACAATATGATGACGAGCAGGCAGAGCTGGAAACGAAAATGGAAACGATGAAAACAGAACTTGCCGAAGAAAAAGTAAATTCCGTTGATATTAAGCATTTCATTTCGCTGATACGCAAGTGTAAAAATCCTACGGAAATCTCCGATGCAATGTTCAATGAACTTGTTGATAAGATTGTGGTTTATGAAGCAGAGGGTGTGGGAAAAGCACGAACACAAAAGGTCGATATTTATTTTAACTATGTCGGTCAAGTGGATATTGCCTATACCGAAGAAGAACTTGCCGAGATAGAAGCACAGAAAAAGCAGGAAGAACAACAACGCTTGGCAAGACAGCGTAAGCGTGAAAAAGCCTACCGAGAAAAGCGAAAGGCACAGAAAATCGCTGAAAACGGTGGTGAAATCGTTAGGACAAAGGTCTGTCCTCATTGCAACAAAGCGTTTGCCCCGACAAGTAACAGACAGATTTTCTGTTCAAAAGAGTGTTGCTATCAAGCAAGACAAGACGGAAAGAAAGCCGACCGAGAAACAGAACGAGGAAATCACTATTACCGACAGCGTGAATGTGCTGTGTGTGGCAATTCCTATTGGCCTACACACAGCCAACAGAAATTCTGCTCCGAAGAATGCCAAAGGGTAAATCACAATAAGAAAACCTTGGAGTTTTACCACCATAAAAAAGAAAAGGAGAAGTCGCAATGCACAGATTTATCACAGACGAAAGAACGGGTATCCGATATGAACTTATCGGGGACTATTACTACCCCTGCCTAACCGCAGAAGAAAAGCCTTTGCTCTCAAAGTACGGAAGAATGCGAGAGCAATATTTGAAAGAACACAAGCGAATTTTATATTACACTCTGCTGACAAGTGGAAAGTTATATGAACACCTTGCCGAGATTGACACTTCGGCTTGTGATATGGCTGAATATCTCATAAAGGAAACAGCAAGAAAGCAAGGCGTTACCGAGCAATTAAAGGCTGTGGATATGATGAGATGGATAGGATTGATGAACAATATCAGAGCTTGCGTAGATGAAATCGTATTAAACGATATTGTGTATTCATAACGGAATACTACCCGAAAGAGAACTGCTGTCAAGTGATGGCAGTTTTTCTTTTTCGGCAAGTGTTCAAGAAGTTATTAAGTCGGGAGTGCAGTCGAAGTGGGCAAGTTGAAAAATTCACAAAAATGTGGTATAATATCTTTGCTTATTAGAGCGATAAACTTGAATTTGAGAGGGAACTTAGATGGTATTTGAAAAAATTGATAAAAATAGTTGGAACAGAAAAGAGTATTTTGACCACTACTTTGCAAGTGTACCTTGTACATACAGCATGACCGTTAAAGTGGATATCACACAAATAAAGGAAAAGGGAATGAAACTATATCCTGCAATGCTTTATTATATTGCAATGATTGTAAACCGCCATTCAGAGTTTAGGACGGCAATCAATCAAGATGGTGAATTGGGGATATATGATGAGATGATACCAAGCTATACAATATTTCACAATGATACTGAAACATTTTCCAGCCTTTGGACTGAGTGTAAGTCTGACTTTAAATCATTTTTAGCAGATTATGAAAGTGATACGCAACGGTATGGAAACAATCATAGAATGGAAGGAAAGCCAAATGCTCCGGAAAACATTTTTAATGTATCTATGATACCGTGGTCAACCTTCGATGGCTTTAATCTGAATTTGCAGAAAGGATATGATTATTTGATTCCTATTTTTACTATGGGGAAATATTATAAAGAAGATAACAAAATTATACTTCCTTTGGCAATTCAAGTTCATCACGCAGTATGTGACGGATTTCACATTTGCCGTTTTGTAAACGAATTGCAGGAATTGATAAATAGTTAACTTCAGGTTTGTCTGTAACTAAAAACAAGTATTTAAGCAAAAACATCGTAGAAATACGGTGTTTTTTGTTACCCTAAAATCTACAATTTTATACATAACCACAGGTTAGTACAAAGACCTTGTGTTTCTTTTTGAAAGGCTTAAAACAAGGATTTTTCCTTGATTTAAGCCCCGAAAAGCAACACAACCAAGGTTTTAGTATCAATCTGTGGTTTTTATATTTTCAGACGAAGGAGAACAAGAAATGATGAAACAGAATGAAAACGAAATGAATTTCAGCGTACCTCTTGAAATCATCAAGGCAAGTGAAATCGAGCCGAAAGAAGTAAAGTGGCTGTGGTATCCGTATATTCCGTTTGGCAAAGTTACGCTATTGCAGGGAGATCCGGGCGATGGGAAAAGCAAGTTAATGCTTTCCATCGCCGCCCTGCTCTCAAAGGGCGAACCTCTCCCCTTTACAGAAACGGAAGAAAACGAGCCTATGACTATCATCTATCAGACAACGGAAGATGACGCAGACGATACCGTAGTACCCCGTTTCAATTCTGCCGACGGAAACGGAGAAAATTTAATCTTCATCAAGGAAGATGAAAAGACTTTGTCTTTCGGGGATAACCGCATTCGTGAAGCGATTGAAAAGTACAATGCAAAGCTCTTAATTCTTGACCCATTGAGTTCGTATATCGGAGAGAACTGCTCTATGAACAATGCCAACGAAACACGAGCAGAGTTTAACCATCTGATAGCGGTTGCAAAAGATACGGGTTGTGCGATTGTTATTATCGCTCATATGAACAAGATGAAAGATAATAATCCTCTCTACCGCACCAACGGTTCGATTGACATTGCGGGTGCTGCAAGAAGCATTCTTGCAATCACACGCACACCGAACAAGGAAGCACCTGCGGAAAGATATTTGGTGCAAGTGAAATCAAATCTTGCTCCGACAGGTTCGGCAATTCTTTTTGAGGTTGCCGAGAAAGGTGTGAACTTCATTTCCGAAATGGAAATGACAGCCGAAGAAGCGTTTTTATCTCTTGCCCCACAAATAGGCAGACCGAATGAAAAAGAGATGAAAGCAAAATCATTTCTCATTGAAATGTTGCAGGGCGGAGAAATGCTTTCTTCGGATTGTGAAGAAAAACTTGAAGCCGCAGGGTTCAAGAAATCGACCATCAAAAAGGCAAAGAAAAACGCAGGAGTTATCTCCAAGAAGAAAGGTTTTCTTTGGTATTGGTCTTTGCCGATGAGCGATATACCGAGAGAATAAAAACAGAATGCCTGTCGGTGGGACAGTCTGTTTTTGTGATTGAGGTATCAAAGGAGGTCAAGGGGGAACACCCTTGCCCACGACATCTTTGCAGACGAAGTCTGAAAGTGTCATAGTGGGTTACACACATTCAAAGAATGTTGTGTAATGGCTTCGCCCTGCCGAGAAAGGAGAGCAAAATGGCAAAAAACAACAAGGCGGATATGAGTTGTGCAAGGGTAAAACAGTACACCGCTTCTGATGTGAGCAAGGCGGAAAGGCACAACGAACGCAAGAATGAAACCTATGAAAATATGAATGTAATTGTGGAACGAATACCCTTTAATGTGCATTTCAAAAAGCCGACTGCCCCGACCTATATGGAACAGTTAAAGCAGATGGAAACAGACGGGCAGGTGTCGCTTCGTGGGTTGAGGAAAGACGCAACGCTGTTTGATGAGATAGTGATTGATGTGAACACGATGTACTTCGAGCGTAATGGTGGTTATGAATACGCAAAACAGTTTTATGAAGAAGCCTACCATTTCATTGAAGAAAAATTCGGTTCTGATAATGTTATATCGGCAGTAATGCATGCTGATGAAATCAATGCAGCGGCAACCGAGGAACTTGGAAAAGAGGTTTACCACTATCATCTGCACGCTATGGTTTTGCCTGTGGTGGAGAAAGAAATCCTATGGAGTAAGCGTTGCAAAGACGAGAAATTGCGAGGAACAGTCAAGGAAGTGGTTAATCAGATAAGCCATTCAAAGAAATGGAAATCGGATATTCCGATGACCGATGAAAAAGGAAATCCGTTGTTAAGGAAGAACGGTAAGCCGATGTTTCGAGCTTCGTACAGCATACTGCAAGATGAATTGTTTAACTATATGACGGAACAAGGGTTCAAAGGCTTTCAGCGTGGCGAATACGGAAGTACAGCCGAGCATTTAACTTCCCTGCAATATCAAATCCAACAGGACAAAGAGCGATTGGAGAAGTTGCAGAAGCGTATTCAAAAGGAACAGGTTAAGTATGAGCCTGCCCGTCATATTTCCAAAACCTTAAACGAGATTGACAGTATGGGACAGAAAACATTCACAGGCAAAATGGCAATTTCCCAAAAGGACTATTCTGAGCTGACTGCCCTTGCCAAAGAGGGTATCACAAGTCGTGCGGAAATCAAAAAATTTGAGCAGAGTGCAAATTTTTACCGACAGAGGTATATGGACAGTGCAAACGCATTGGAACGAATGAAAACCAAATACAACGAACTGAAAGAAAAGTGCAGACCTTTTCTTGAAGCGTTGGAACATTTCCCCGAAGTTGCCAAACTTTTTACCGAAAAAGTGAAGCAACTTTTTTCTTTTAAGGAAGCACAGGAACGAGCCGAAAAAGAAGCAAGGGAAAAAGAAAGACAAGAGCGTATCAAGGCACGAAGAAATAAGCGTGATATGGAAAGATAATCACTTCGACTACACTCCCGACTTAATGACTTCTTGGACTGTTGGGAATGTATTTTCGGGCAGTAATCGGGACACTTGGCAAACGAGTGTCCCATATTTTTTGAAAGGAAAGGAAGTGAAACGATATGGAAAACAAAAATTCAAGTTATTCGGTGCAAATTGGAAAGACCACTTTTATTGTGTGCGTAAAGCAGTCGGAAACCGCCAAAAAGCCGATAGAAAAGGTATTTAAGGATATATGCAGACACGAGGTTCAGGAAGATTTCTTTTCAGCCGGTTTGTTAAGTTTAGAAAAATTAAAGAAATCATCTTGACAAATTCGTTCCCGAGGGAACCGGCTATCGTGCCAGAACCCGATTTGCGAAGTTCTTCAACCTGCCTGAACTGATGAATATGTTCAAGGAGGTTGCCGACATCAAGACCTCTGACCAGTTGCATCTCCCTGTTCCCGAAGCAAAGTTTGAAACGGTTGTGGTTCAGCCCTCTGAGTACCAGAAGGATATGGTGGCTTCCCTTTCAGAGAGAGCAGCAGATGTTCATGCCGGTATTGTAGACCCGTCCGTCGATAATATGCTCAAGATTACCAGCGACGGACGAAAATTGGGACTGGATCAGCGGCTAATGAACACCCTGTTACCCGATGACCCTGACAGCAAGCTCAATGCCTGCGTGGGAAATATCCTGCGTATCTGGCAGGACGGTCAGGCTGACAAATTGACCCAGTTGGTGTTCTGCGACCTTAGCACACCGAAAAATGATGGAACCTTCAATGTCTATGATGATGTCAAAACCAAGCTGATTGCAAACGGTGTGCCTGCGGAAGAAGTTGCCTTTATCCATGATGCAGATACCGAGGCAAAGAAAAAAGACCTCTTTGCCAAGGTTCGTACCGGGCAGGTGCGAGTGCTTCTTGGCAGTACGCAAAAGATGGGTGCAGGAACCAACGTCCAGGACAAATTGGTGGCAGTTCACCACTTGGATGTGGGTTGGCGTCCGTCTGATATGACCCAGAGAAACGGTCGTATCATCCGTCAGGGCAACCGGAACAAAGAGGTTCAGGTGTATCAGTATGTGACCGAGGGAACCTTCGATGCCTACCTGTATCAGACCTTGGAAAACAAGCAGAAGTTTATTTCTCAGATTATGACCTCCAAATCACCGGTTCGCTCCTGTGACGATGTGGATGAGCAGGCGCTGTCCTATGCGGAGATCAAGGCGCTGTGTGCCGGCAATCCGCTTATCAAGGAAAAGATGGACTTGGACATTGATGTGGCAAGGCTGAAGGTGCTGAAAGCTGACCACCAGAGCCAGCAGTACCGTATGGAAGATAAGCTTCTGAAATACTTCCCGGCTGAGATTGAAAAGCAGACAGGCTATATTCATGGCTTTGAAGCTGATATTAAAACCGTGGAAGCACACCCGCAGATTGCCGATGGCTTTTGCGGCATGGAAATCATGGGCAAAGCCTACACCGAAAAGGCAGATGCCGGTGAAATCCTCCTTGCGGCTTGTAAGGACACGAAAAGTGCCGATCCGGTTCCTCTTGGCAGTTACCGTGGCTTTCAGATGGAGCTTTCGTTTGACAGTTTCCGGAACGAGTTCGATGTGACCCTGAAGGGCGCTGTGAGCCACAGAGTAGCCCTTGGAACGGACGCACGAGGAAATATCACCCGACTGGACAATGCCCTTGCAGGCATCCTTGAGCGCTTAGAACGAGCCAATGAGCAGTTGAATAATCTCTACAATCAGCAGGAAGCAGCCAAGGCGGAGGTTGGAAAACCGTTCCCGCAGGAAGCAGAGCTGACAGCCAAAAGTCAGCGACTGGCAGAACTGGATGCAGCCCTGAATATGGAGGACTCTGTGGAAAATCGTGACGAAAGAAGCGAGTCAGAGCGTCCTTCTGTGTTGGCTGATCTGAAATCCAAAGCGGAGCATATCCCGCCTGCAAAATACTCTGAAACCCGTGAGGAGGTGTTGTAATGGCAAAGCGAGATCAGGATGTTCATTTCCTTGCATCCAAGGAGGAGGTCGAGCGAATCCATGAGAAGATGGACGAGCTTGGCATCCGCAGCATGGGAGCCTATCTGCGGAAAATGGCTCTGGATGGTTACTGTATCAGACTGGATTTGCAGGATGTGAAAGCCCTGGTTTCGCTCCTGCGAATCTGCTCCAACAACCTGAACCAGTACGCAAAGCGAGCGAACGAAACAGGCAGCATCTATCGTGCTGACATTGAGGATTTGCAAAAACGGCTGGAGGAGATCTGGACGGACATGAGAGAAGTTCTTGTTCGCCTGTCCTCAATCCAGTAATCCGACAACTTGTTGGGAAGTCGCAGTTTCGGCTGCGGCTTTTACATAAGGGTTGACATCATTGCGTTATGGCAGATACCCTTGTACAATATAATTAAAAGAAAGGGGTTGAGCCTATGAAGCTGGTATTGAAGATATTGGCACTGCCGGTGCTGTTCGTTGTAAAAGTGATTTGCATTCTTGGAAATCTGCTTACAAATGTTGTGTCCTATGTAATTGGTTTATTGCTCTTGGTCATTGGCGGATCTGCGATTTACTGCATTGTAAAGGCTTTGTGGCAGTCCCTGCTTATTCTTGTGGTTCTTGGAATTGCGACAATAGCAGCGGTGTTCTTGCTCGTCTGGGCTGTTATGAAAGTCGAGAATATTGGAGAAAGTCTGGGAGCATTTATCAGGTCATAAGATAATATCAGAGAAAAGTCACCGACCGGTGGCTTTTTCTTTTTGGGAAGGAAGTGATGGGAATGGCAGCGACAAGATTGATTGCACTCCATGTGAATAAGGGAAAGACGGTCGCTCAATGTTTGGCAGACAGAACCGACTACTCACAAAATGCCGCAAAAACCAATGATGGCGAATTTATCAGTTCCTATGAGTGTGATCCAAAGACAGCAGATGAGGAATTTCTGCTTTCCAAACGGCAGTATCAGCATATTACCGGCAGACAGCAGAAGAACAATATCATCGCATACCAGATACGCCAGTCCTTTAAGCCGGGAGAAATCACCCCGGAAGAAGCGAACCAAGTCGGCTATGAAACAGCGATGCGATGGACAAAGGGAAAACACGCTTTCATCGTTGCGACCCACATCGACAAATCCCACATTCACAATCATATCATTTATAATTCGACCTCGCTGGATGCCACACGGAAATTCAAAAACTTCTTTCTTTCCGGTCTGGCGGTGCAAAGACTCAGTGATATGGTTTGCCTGGAACACGGGCTGTCCATTATTACACCGAAGCCGTATCGGGAGCGCCAGAAAAGAACTGTTTATCCCAAGAAGCGTACCCAGCGTGACGAATTATGTGATGCGATTGATGCGGTGCTGAAGCAGAAACCAAAGAGCTTTGATGGCTTTGTTCAGGCTCTGGCTGACATGGGATTTGAGTTCAAGGATGGAAAGCAGCCTGCGTTCAAGGGCGAGAATCAGAAGCGTTTCATTCGGCTGCGTTCCCTGGGCGAAGGATATAGCAAAGAGGAAATTCAAGCGGTTATCTCCGGCAAGAACCTGCACAAATCAAAAGGCGGCTCTGCCAAGGCTCCTGCCCCGAAGCAGTTCCAGATGCTGATTGATATTCAGGCAAAGATGGCCGAGGGCAAGACGGTCGGTTATGAAAAGTGGGCGAAGAAGTTCAACCGAAAAGAAGCTGCCCGAACGGTAATCCTACTGAAAGAAAAAGGCTTGGGCAACTACGACGATCTGACTGCTCATATTGAAAATCTGTCTGCCCGGTTCGATGCGCTTTCTGATTCTATCAAGGTCGCAGAGAAACGTATGGTTGAGGTTCAGGCGTTGCAGCAGCACATCAAAAATTATCGCAACACAAGGCAAATTTATATCGAGTACCGCAAGTCTGGATATAGCAAAAAATTCTTTGAAGAACACCGTCAGGAAATCACAATTCATAAAGCGGCGAAGCAAGCCTTTGATGAATTGCAGATTACAAAGCTCCCGTCCATGCAATCATTGTATGAGGAGTTTCATCAGCTGGCAGTCCAGAAAAAGCAGGACTACGCTGAGTACCGTCAGATCAGAAAAGAGAAAGAAGAACTGCTGATTGCCAAACGGACGGTTGAAACGATTTTGAATATCGACAGGCAGAAAGAGCAGGAAAAAGAGAAAGAGAAAGAGGAAAAGAAGAACTTCCGTTAAAGCAAAAAGCCACGGTCTGCACTCCCCAAAGGGTGCGGATCGTGGCTGCTTTTTTGCTTTTCGATTTCGGTGCTTTCAACCATGGGCAAATTTTTATTCTACTGTTCTTTGAGAAACGATTGAAAATCGTGTAGCCATCATCGGCAGATGATGTTCAAAGGGGATTGGGGATGCTTCCCCAACAAGCAAATTTGCGAAGATTGCACCGAAGGGAAAATCGAGAAAATGAGTGAACCTGTACAGGTTTACACTGCTTGCCAATTTGTGAGATTATGAATTTAGTATCGAGAATAGGGTACACCTAAATTTTGCAATGCTGCAACCCTATCATCGTTGCATGGATGAGTTGAGTATATTGCACTGAGAAAACCATCATGCGGAACATCTGAGATATGTTGGTCTAATACCGTCGCTAATTCAAGACCAAAACCAATTTTATAAGCAAATTCATCAGCCAGATACTCATTTTGTCTCATAGACCACATCAGAAAAAGCATACAGAACTTTACCCATAACCAAGAAAGTGCTGTTGATATTCCTGCGAAAACTGCGGTAATTATACCCATTACACCACTACGAGAGCATATTGCGAACAGCCCCATGATTGCAGAAAAAATCCAGTAGGATATTTTGATTAACAGGAGGCACCCGGATATAAATATATTGCCCCCGCCAATCAATAATTGGATAACAGTATGTCCGTATGAGAGATGTCCGATCTCATGGGCGAGAATTCCAAGTATCATATCATCGGAGAGTAAAAGCAATCCGTCAGTTATGCATAGTGTTTGCCTACCTAGAGCAAATGCATTTGGAGCAGGATCATGGATAATCTTCACTTTCACTTTTTTAGGACAGTATGATGTGTTCTCTTTTGCTTTATCTAAAACATATTGAACCAGCGGGACAACTCGAAGTTTTATATCTACTCTTTTTATATCGCTTGCTCCTGCGAAGGCAGCCAGGCACATTTCGCCTAATGGGGATAAGCTGATAGCTACTGTGAAAAAGTAAATACAAATCAGTTCAACAATGCTTCCTGACGAACCGAACACAGCAACAATCAGCAGAATATTAAGAGTAAAGAACAGAAGAGTTCCTAAGTTTGAGAAGCGAACAATTCTGCCTACACGATGCCAAATATCCATAATGCACCCCCTTTTATCGTGTTGTTGGTTTGAGCTTGCATTGTTTAATTACTCAAATGTAAAGAAATCTTTGTTTCGCTCTTTGAACAGAGCAAAGACAGTCTCTAACACAAATTCGTTTTCAACACCAACATATTCTTCTGTTTCATCGTCAATTTCTTTCAGCTGCAAAATAACAACTTGCCCATCCGAATCTCCAATAGGAAGCAGGACAACATATTCGTTCTGGCGATACGGTATTAAGTCAAGAAATTCAAATTCAACTTCGTTCCCATTCTCATCATTCAAAGTTATAATGTTGTCTTCATCCATGTCGTCGTTCCTTTTCTTAATATAAATAATTATCGTTGATAATGATGCCTAATAGTTCAAAGAGATTATCCTTTTTGGAAAGAATGCATTTTTTCATGGCTTGTTTAATTTGTTCCGTTGAAATGCTATCAGGCAACATTTCCCTTGGGACACCATGACCGAATTGCCGAAAATACTGTTCTTCGATTTCATAATACTCATTATCAATTTTCGGTTCAGGTGTATTAAGGAAGCTATTCATAAAATCTGCAACGCTCTTGTTTTTGTCCATTGTATGCACCTACCTTTCTCTGCTCAAGACCCTAACATGATTATCTGGTCTAATAGAATCAATCATTGAAGAAAAAATACCAAACGCTGTAGGAAAGAAATTTGCTAATAGCTCTAATTTGCCTTGGTCTCCCATAGACGCTTCAAAAAAGTGGGCAAAGGCTTCTGCTTGTAGATTGCCCGGTCTCGTCCAATAGTTCCTTGAGTGACCATAATTTCCGTGCAATTGACCATTTGTTGTCGCATCAATTAAGTCCGAGAAGGAGTGAGCTGAATCCTGCCTAATACGGGTCAGAAAAGCAGTTTGCTTTTCCACTGGAAGATTGTTATATAAGCTCAGGATTCTTTGTCCGTCCTCAACCAGTGCCTCAGCAAATTCTGGAGTATTGGATAGATTGCTCCGATAGTTGCACGAAGCATGGTCGATCATGTGAGCAAGCTCGTGGAAATAAGTTGTTCCTGCACCTCTTGGATTTGTCATATCAGAAGCTGCATTGTAGTAGACTCCTCGTGAATGCCCTATATAATTTCCCGGTGAGTAATGTGCTGTCTGATCCGGTGGATATTCAGAATCTTGTATCATCAGTTTACCAGCGAAATGGTCAAACACTTCTCTGACATTCTGCTCTGCATTTTCATGGCGTTGTGATATAACAGCGATATATCCGTCTGGTGTGCTACCTTGGGTTAGCACGCCAAGGCAATACTGATAAGACGAATTACCAACATTAGGTGTTTGCAGACCCTGGAGGAAAGAATTTCGTGCAGAAGGAGTGTCCAAATTAACATTATCATATTCTTGTACACTTTTGGCAAGTGAAGCAACGTATTTTTCGGCCTGAAGCATAATCTGTAAAATATCATTCAGGGCTTTGTTGCAATCTTTTACGATAGTTCCCAGCTCATCGTACTTCTTGTCATTCCATCCAATTCCCAATTGCTGATATTTCATCTTCACAGAACTTCTTGTAGTTTCGATAGAAGAAATGGAGGTCCGCATATTTTTCAGTATTGTCAGTAATTGAGTTGCATCAGCATTTACGTTGCTCAAACACTCACCTCCTCATTTGTTAATCATTTCGAGTGTAGCTACCTGTTACTAAAACCGGGATATATGTATCAAGCGATTGAGCTGCAAGTGTTCGATGTCGCCCATCACTCTGAAATACATAATAAGAACCTACCTGCGCAACCTGGACAGGATTATTGTAATAGCTACGAATGGTATCATCTAACACTGGGTTTTGTGAAAGCTCATCCAAAGACATTCCTGACTCAGTATTTTGACGAACATCTTGGATGTGCGAAGCTCGCCTTAGAATGTTTTCTCTCGACCATCCCTCTCGACCATTCCGTGTCCAAAATCCTTCCGGGTTCCCAAGTTCTCGGTCACTGAGATAAACTCCTTCAATATCCCTTGCTCTAACGTATACGAGTTCTGGATTTTCATTTCGAGAAAAGGTATAGTTCCCGTTCTCCCAATAATCTCGATATTCTTCATAGTGATTTCCACGGGAAAAATATCGTTCAGCTGATAGTCTGTCTTGAACAAATGCAAGATTAGAACCAAAGGTATTTGACTCAAAGGTGGTTGTATCTGCACTTGATGGTGTAACAGCAAAACTACTGGTCTGAGGTGTGCTTGCAGATATTCCATTTGTAGATCCTAGTTGAACACTTTCGTATTCACTAAGGCTCTTGGCGAGTAAAGCCACATATTTTTCTGCTTGAAGCATAATTACCAATATGTCATTGAGAGCCTTGTTGCAGTCTCTTACAACCACGCCCAACTCGTTGTATTTTTTATCTTGCCATCCAGCACCTAACTGTTCATATTTCATCTTTACAGATTTTTTGGTAGTTTCGATGGAGGAAATGGAATCCTGCATTTTTTTCAGCATTGCGAATAGCTGAACGGAGTCAGCATTTACCATACTCATTTCATCACCTCCTGGCAGCGGATTTTGTGAAGTGCAAAGCGGCGATGTGTCAGGAAAGTCTGACACATCACTGCTTCGGCAAGATTTAATTTAGAGAGGAAAGAAATTGTTCCAACTCAGCAGCGGTCGGTGCAATGTACGGTTTCATCTGGTAAGTATCCTTAACACCGTCTGTGAAGTATACGCTCCTTTCTTTTTTCGTTTTGTTGGTTCATTTTCGCCAGTGTGTTCGTGTCGTTTGCTGTGACGAGAACGCAACATAGACACAAAGAAAACACAAGGGCGAGCTTGCTCGTTTATATACCCTTGTGTTTTCGACTGGATATGTTAAGGTAACAAACAGTAAATGACACGTTACAGACTGCAAAATGTACCAACTGAAAAAAGAAAGAATACCGTTGTGTGCTTTATTTCTCGATCAGCTTTTCAAACATGAGGAAAGGTTTTTATAAAAAAAGAGTAGTTACCGTTTTTTGGTAACTACTCTTTTCCTTTTTTAAGGTTTAAAGTCCTGGAAGTTTAGGTGTTTTGGGTATTGGTGGTGTAGGTAGCTGCAAGCTTTCCAATTTTTGTTGAATTGCTTTAAATTCAGGGGTTTCTTGGTGTTGATTTTGAACCATTTTTTGCTCTATTCTCTCCAAAGTCGGTTGAATTTCTTTCCCTGATACTTTACGATTTAATTCTCTTTCTAAGGTCTCTTTCGGACTAATGGAAGGCGTTTCTAAACTTGAATAGAAGTTTCACTCCTTCTCTATTATAAAGCCTTATATCGCTAAATAAGCCCGTTTTATGAAGGGTTTCTAAGCTGAAATGAACGGGTTTACACCCGGCCTTGACCTCCGCCCGCTGTCCCGCTGAATGGGTGGACAAGGCGGCCAATCCCTCAAAGTGCTTGGACGCTCTCTTTCTGATTTTGGAGCGTTTCTTTTCTAAAAATTGAAATGGGCGGGAAGCCATTTTAGGGCTTTCCCGCCTTGATTACTTTTTAGCAAAGACGGGCGTGACTGTCAACGGCGGCGCATGAAATGCGCCGTTCATCTTGACCGTTGACTGGCTCGGCTGGCTTTGCTATCTTCCTGACAAATGGGAATGTCTAAGATAGTAAAGACGTCCCACATGCAACTCTTTCTTTTATTGCGGAAACCGTATCTTTAATTGTGAATGTAGTTGTGTCTATGACATTTGATTCATATATCCCCAAACCGGAAAATTGCTCCCACATTGTTTCCACTAATTCAATATTTGTTTTTCTATCTAATTTTGAGCGTTCCACAGCTCGCTTCATAGTTTCTTTTTTACTCGCTCTTAATACAATATAGTGTACCTCGTAATCTTCTTGGGCAAGAGCTTTCCATGGCTCCAAAAACCATGGCCCGACAATCCCATCTACAATTACATCATATCCGCCACGAGCATATCGCTTTGCAGCTTCTAAAAAGGCTTCAATGACAACCAGATTTTGCTTGTTGGATTCTGGCAAATGTGGTGGTATTGCGCCTTTGCTTAAGTAATGAAAAAAGTCATCGGTGTGCATATGCACTGATTTATCCATATCTGATTCCTTTGCGACAATTGACGCAGTTGTTGTTTTTCCTGTCCCCGGTGAGCCTGTAATCACAATAATTCTTCCTTGATTCATCTGTATTTTCCCTCACAATTTGAATTTATCACTTTGTTCCTGCCTGCTCAATCATCTTCTTCGCAAACTGGTTTTCCCTGACCCTGATTGCCCACCAAGTAAAAAAGCGGTTGGCGATTCAACCGCTTTTTTACTTGAACCAATTCTTCTAAATTATCATTTAAGCGATTCTCAAACTGTTTGTCAGTAAAATTGACTATATTTGCCATATTAAGCCACTTTCTCTTTATTCAAAACTTGTTTTGAGTAACGATTCATTGACCGCCAATACTCATGAACGGCTTGTAATTCTTCTAAAGAATAATCAAAAAGATTTACACGTTTTGCAAGCTTTAATTGGTTTAATAAATTGACTTCCAATAATTGAGAGTCATTTTTATTTAATTCATGGTTCAAAACATAGTTTAATTATTTCCTCCCGTTAAATAATAGATAACTATTAAAAATAGACAATACTTGCTCATAAGTAACGGTACTTAAATTGTTTACTTTGGCGTGTTTCATTGCTTGATGAAACTGATTTTTAGTAAACAGTTGACGATATTCTCGATTGACCCATTTTGAAACAAAGTACGTATATAGCTTCCAATATTTATCTGGAACATCTGTGGTATGGCGGGTAAGTTTTATTAAGACACTGTTTACTTTTGGTTTAGGATGAAAGCATTCCGCTGGCAGCTTAAGCAATTGCTGAATCGAGACTTGAGTGTGCAAGAGCAACCCTAGTGTTCGGTGAATATCCAAGGTACGCTTGTAGAATCCTTCTTCAACAATCAGATAGATGTCAGACGCATGGCTTTCAAAAACCACTTTTTTAATAATTTGTGTGCTTAAATGGTAAGGAATACTCCCAACAATTTTATACCTCTGTTTGTTAGGGAATTGAAACTGTAGAATATCTTGGTGAATTAAAGTGACACGAGTATTCAGTTTTAATTTTTCTGACGATAAGTTGAATAGATGACTGTCTAATTCAATAGACGTTACCTGTTTACTTATTTTAGCCAGTTTCGTCGTTAAATGCCCTTTACCTGTTCCAATTTCGTAAACGGTATCGGTTTCTTTTAAATTCAATTGTTTTATTATTTGGTTGAGTACTTTTTCACTCGTTAAAAAGTTTTGAGAATATTTTATATTTTTGTTCATGTAATATCCCTTTTTATTTGCTGTGAATATTCGCTCATTTTTCTTCCTCAATAAAAACTCTACCAGCTAACCAACATTCGTCTAATTCATTTGGGAATAATTCAAGCTGGCGAATCATATAATGTGTACTTGGAATGTAATCAAAATAAAACAATAGTGCTAGATATAAACTCCATGGAATTGGGCGTGTCCGATTTTCGTAGGCACTATAAGTTTGTCGTGAAATACCAACAGCCGAAGCAATTTCTTCTTGTGATGCACCAACTTTTCCTCTGAGTGCGGGTAACTCAATCGCCAATTGAGTGGCCAAGTTCTCTTTCTCATCTTTACTAAAATTCCAAAACTGCTTATAAGCATCTCGCCCTACAAATTGAATCAATAAATCTCCTCCTGGGTATACTCTTTCGTAGAGTACATTACTCCACGAAAAAACACCGCCAAACACTGAAAACTCAGCATTATTTGACGGTGTTGACAATTTATTTGACGGCTAATAAATCAGAAAGCCGTTGCATATTTTCTCTTTTTAAATCCATGGATGGGTGTACATAGCGATTCATTGTAATATTCACGCTGGCATGACCCAATATTTCGCTGAGACTTTTTACATCGAATCCAAGCTCTATGCACCTTGTAGCAAATGTATGACGTAACGAGTGATAATTTGCGGAGGTGATTCCGCTGTTTTTCAATACCTTCTTAAAATGATTTTGCATGGTTCTTGGTTCTAATGGATTCTGATCGCTATTGGTTAGGATGTAGCCAGTAGAAGAAGCTTTGTGTGCTGTAAGAATAGTCATTAAGCCATGGGGTACTGGAATAGTACGGATGGAGCAAGCACTTTTTGGTGTGGTAACAACAATCCTTGTCTTGTATTCACTGTTGGTTCTATCTTGGATTCTCTGGAGCGTTTGATGCACGTGGATTGTGTAATCTGAGAATGAAACATCTTCCCATCGTAACGCACAAATTTCACCTACTCTGAGACCAGTGAATAAACATACTAATATACCAATATTGCAGGAATCAAGATTAGAATACAAGTATTGGCATAATTTTTCCTGTTCAGCACGACTCAAAACTCTCATTTCCTTCGTTTGACGTTTTATCTGTATAGATCGTGCGTCACAAGAAATGGCTTTCCCGTTTCGGGTGGCAAATTGTAAGACATTTCGAATTAGAGATAAAATATCTGAAACAGTTTTAGAGGAAAGTCCATTCTCCTTTAATCCACCAGAAACAAGGAAAAAATTACACTGCGTTTCAATAAACTCGTGTGTTATATCACGCAATTGTTTGCTTCCGAACACAGGAAGTATATACGAGCTGAGAAGATTCCTATATTTGTTGCTTGTAGATTCCTTCACTTTAGGACATATAGCTTGAAACCATTCCATAGCAACCTGTTCAAATTGATCTGAGCTAATTTCTGGATCGACAGTGACAGAATTACTCGTGCACGAACTTTGACTGATAAGTTTTGCCTTGACTTCTCGATATGACTTTGCATAAACATAACCGTAATTGGCTTTGCCTGTAGAAGATCGGGACTTAATGTATCTTCCTTCCCATCTGCCGTCTTTCCTTTTGTAAATATTTTCTCCTTTTCGTGCCATAAGGTACACCTCCTTCAATATGACTATAATTCTGACGGCAAATTGTGACTTTGGAACTTTCTAAGATGGATTTTTGTGCAAAACCTCGTGTTTTATGTCCCTAACATATTGACAAACAGTGCGACAATTTGTAAAATAAAGATATAAACTAAAAAAAACAGAGAAGAATGCGATTCGTGGAGTAATGTACTCTACGAATTTTTTATTTTAAAGAACCTCAAGATAGCTCATATTGTCGTCTTGGGGTTCTTTTCATTCTATCATTTAATGCAATCTGCCTATAAAATTTTATCATATTGCATTTATAAATGCAACTTGCACCCGATGTTGGTTGTTGAGATTTTTGGTACATTTTATAATGTATAGCAGAATCATACACAGCATGGAGGTGATTGAAACGCAACCGGAAATTGATTACGTTAAGATTGGTCAGCGCATTAGAGCTGCCCGACTGGAAAAGGGTTATAGTCAGGCTGATTTGGGTGCGTTGGTTGGTTGCTCGAACAATCATATGAGCCATGTTGAAGTTGGACAGACGAAAGTTTCTTTGGCAATGCTTCTAAAACTGGCATTCGTCTTGGAAAAGAACTTTGACTATTTTTTACTGGATACCCCATATGCAAAATGCGACAGCATCATTGATAATGAGATTGCTGCAAAACTGAAAAAGTGTAATGTAACAACATTGATAACCGTAGGAAAGTTGATTGATGTCTTGATTGACCAGCAAGAGATGATAAAAAAAGCGGAGCTTGATTGATATAATGAAAAAGAAGCCCATTGACGGTACAGAGTGAACTGCTATGGGGTTCTTTTTTGCAGCACAATATACTGATTCTTTAAGAAGCAAAAAGTCCACCAGTCATGATGCACTACGCATCGTACTGGTGGACTTTTTCTGTAAAGATATAAAAATAGATATTCATATATCGCCATAACCAATGTCGTTATCGTAGGCATGAAGATCTTCTTTCAGGAAATCTGCTTTACGAATATACATCGAATTTACCAGCTCTCCTTTTTCGTGGAGCAGGCTGAATTTGTAGTCTAATAATGCTGCCGGTACATAGAGCATTTTAGCCGTTTCAAAAAATGTGTGTTCCGAAAGGCATTCCAGGACTTTCCCATCTTCTAACAGAAGCTCCGCCGCAAAGAAGTTTGCTTCATTTTCTTCGATTGATCTATCATCAAAAACTTCCATTTCTTGAAAGCCGTGCATCATAGCGATTTTTGTATGCAGGACAGCGTGTCCTAATTCATGTGCGACTAATATACGCTCCAGGATACCGTTCACATTGTGATCTATCACGATATTCTTTTGTCTGGACTGGTAATAGAAGAAGCCCTTCAATTTCTTCTGTAAATCGTAATAGTGGATTTTGATACCTAACAGCTGACATAGCTCGTAAGGGTCTCTGGTGTGATATTTTCGCACAAGCTTATCGACAGTTTCAATGATATGCTCTGCCGTTTTCATTTGCTTCACCTCCGAATCGCACACAGAAAACATATTCTGTGCTTGAGGATTTTACTCTTTATCTTTATGCTTTCTGTATTTCTTCGGAGTGTACTTTTCCCGTGCTGTTTTCTTAGAGTCCATATAAACTGACATAATCGCCTGGAAGAATACATCTTTTGCGTCCTCGTCCAATTCTCCACCGGCAAACAGAGAATTTACACGACCCAACACTTCCTGAGCTTCTTTTGCTCCTTTTGAACCGAAGTTTTCCTTTGCCTCTAAAATAAACATATCCTGATCTATATGGCTCTGGCTATCCGTTTCAGATTCGTCCAAAAGATAGGACACAGAGATATGCAGTGCTTCAGCAAGTTTTCTGATGTTGCTTTTTCTGGGGAGTGTTCCGAGCTGCTCATAGGTGTAAAGGGATCTTTCGGAAATGCCGGTCATCTGGGCAAGCTCCGTTTGAGATAGGTTCATAGCCAAACGAGCTTCTTTAATTTTTTCTCCAAATGTCATGGTAGTATCCTTCCTTTCAAAAAATATTTATTCGTAACTTCCGATTATTTGTTGACAAACTTCTGGAAAATGCTATAATAAGAATCATAACAGAAGTTTTAATTCCACTTAATTATATATCGGAACTTTTATAAAGTCAAGAACTTCCGATTTCACTTCTGTTATTTTAATCAAATATCGGAAGTTATAGTCATTCTTGTCCCATGGTATTTGTTTCCCTTTAGCCAAGTGACAGGAGTTAGAAAGGAATTCTTATTTTATGGATTAGGCTGAAAGGAGATTCTGAATGAGCAGATATAATACACAGGTATTAAGCAGTATTCGAATGCTTTGCCGGATGCAGAACATTGACGAGAAGGTTCTGTATGAAAGAGCAAAGCTGATTTTATCCATATATCGAGAGGTGTGCTGGTCTACCATTGATCGTGCGAATGATGTATGTGATACCCTTATTTGTACTTACGGTGACAGCTTAGATGGTGCATTGATTTATCTGGAGAACTTTGCTCCGGATGAAGCGAGAGAACGATTTGAAGAACGCATTCGCAGCTTATTTGAGACAAAGTGGATCATTGAACTGGTAGATATGGCTATGTTGAAAATCAGAGAATATCCAGATAAAGGCGCTCTGTACTGTGAGATTATCTCAAAGGCATATCTCAACCGCTTCAAGTACAGGGAATCAGAAATGCTGGAGGTTTTGAATATGGAACGCAGCACCTACTATGACCGAAAGAAAGAAGCGATACTGTTATTTGGTCTGTCACTTTGGGGAACAGCCATTCCTAAATTGAAAGATTTCCTGGAAAGTGCCCGGGAGGAAGAAGCATTGTGTTATTGTGAATGCTAAGACAGGATTTTAGTCCGACTAAAATCCGATGAAAATACGACGGTTCCCCTACTGAAAGTCCGACTTGTCCAGTGTTAAAATGGCTATGCTGGGAGATAGCGGCATAAAATTGAATAGAGAGAGTTACGCCTCGTGCCTGTAATGGGTACGGGGCTTTTTTTATACCTGCCTATTTTCCCCCATAATTAACACAAAGGCATGAACGAGAGCTTGGAGTAATTTACTCCGGCTCTTTTTTTATGCCTGCAAGGAGGACAGGCAGATGGCAAAGGGTATTGAGAATCGGGCACGATCTCCTCCCGCTGTTTTTGATTTTGCAACTTCACAAATTCAAAAACACGGAGGAACGAAAATGTATTACGACTTGGTTGAAAGCGGAAAAAGAATTAAAGCCTTGAGAAAGGAACATGGGCTTACACAGGAACAGCTTGCGGAGCAGTTAGGTGTTGCCGCAAACACCATTGCACGAATTGAAACCGGCAACAGAGGTATCTCTATTGATTTGGCAATCGAACTGGTTGTGCGCTTTGAGACAACCCTTGATTACATATTTTTAGGTCGTGAATAACCTCAAAACTATACCTACGAGGCAATAAAAACTTGCATGAGGAACAGGTACAATTTAGATACAGCCAAAGAAAATCGGCTGCTTGATCCTTGAAAACTGAATACACAGTCATCGAATACGTTCCTGTTGCCGGTGCGAGAGCATCAGCCACATCAGCGGTACGCCGAGACGTATCGGATAGAGAAACAGAACGACTTTCTTCTATAAATTAAGCGCTTGTCTCTCTCCCGATGCCAGCGATCAATACTGGCTTGTAAATATTGGGTTGCTCCCAATACGGCCATGAAAGCAACAGGATTAAAGATACTTCTCTACGGAGCTGGCGGAGAACCCGGCAGAGGTTAGATTCCTATGGAACTGATTCGCAATCAGTCGTTCGGTGATTCCCTGAGGGCGTAAGCCCTCTTTCCCAGGGGTGCGTGGCAAATATGGGACACATAGACTTTTGGACTGACTGCCTGATTCCTTTCTGGCAGTCAGTTATTACATAGCCAACGAAAGGAGGTCATGGCACATGATGAAAGAAAATTGGGTATATTGCCGTGGTGATATTTATTGCGCCAAGCTGGACCCGGTAGTTGGGTCGGAACAAGGCGGCATCCGTCCGGTTATCGTCATTCAGAACGATACCGGTAATAAACACGCTCCCACATTGATTGTGGCAACGGTCACCACCAGAATCCATAAGAAAGCGAATATGCCGACGCACTTTGTTATTTACGACAATCCTGCATTCAAAGAAGCGTCCGTTGTTCAGCTGGAACAGATTCGTACCATTGATAAAAGCAGGATTGATAATTACTTAGGTAAGGTAACGCCCCGTGAAATGGTAGCGATTGAGAAAGCCTTATCTGTCAGCCTGGCAATGGAACAGCTGAAAAAGCGTTCCCCAAAACATAAAGCAAAGAGAGCGAAGGAGTGAACATAAATGTTTGAAGAAAGAATCGCTGCCATGAATCAGCGCACCGAAGAAGCGATGGCTGCTAACGCAGTTCAGTTTGATAAGAGAACCTATACGGTTGATGAGATTCAGGATATTCTGGGCATCAGCAGAACCAGCGCATACAACCTTGTGAAAAAGAAAGTTTTCCATAGCGTCCGCATCGGTGGCAGTATCAGAATCTCCAAAAAGAGTTTTGATGAGTGGTTGGATCATCAAATGTAAGATTTGTCAAGGGCGTCGTACAACCCGGCGACAAACTTCAAAACATATTGAGAGTTCGATAAAATGTAGCCATGACAAGAAACACATGGCTACATTTTTTACATAGGAGGTTGTACGATGGCGGAAATGAGAAAACGCACGAGTATGTCTGTTCTGGAAATGGGCAGGATGCTCGGTCTTGGTAAAACGGAGTCATACTGGCTCATTAAGAAGAATTACTTCAAAACCATTCTTGTCGGCAACACCATGAGGGTGATGATCGACAGCTTTGAAGAATGGTATGCCAATCAGTTCAAATACCAGAAGGTCGATGGAACCCCTCCCGGCGAGGAATTGAAGAAAACTACATATTCAATGGAGGAGCTTGGACAGCGCCTTGGGCTGAAAGAAGCGACTGCTTACGAACTGGTTGCCAAAGGGCATTTTGATGTGGTCGATGTCCTGGGCAAGCGCAGAGTGACAAAGGAGAGCTTTGAAAGATGGTATGCTTCTCAAACCGATTACCGCACGGTAGAGGATCAGGAACTGGATGCAGATATTATGGCATCCACCTACGGTCTGCCGGAAATGGCAAGAATGCTTGGGGTACATCGTCAGACCATTTACTATATCGTTGCCAATGAAGATTTTGAGCTTATCAAGGTTGGCAGGTATAAGCGAGCTACCAAAGAGAGCTTTGAAAAATGGTATCACAATCAGACCCGCTACCAGTTAGCGGAAGATAGACAGGAAAGGAGCTGATTACATGGCATCTATCGTTAAGAGAAAAAAGAAGTATTCTGTGGTTTATACATACACCGATGAGAACGGCAACAAGCGTCAGAAGTGGGAAACCTTTGAAACGAATGCCGAAGCAAAGAAAAGGAAGTTGCAGGTTGAATATGAGCAGGAGTCCGGAACCTTTATTCCCCCTTCTGCTAAAACCGTCAATGATCTTTTGGATGAGTATATGTCAATCTATGGTGTGAACACCTGGGCGATGTCTACCTATGAAAGCAGAAAGAGCCTGATTGCAAACTATATTCGTCCCCTCATCGGTGATATGAAGCTGGAGGATGTCACGCCGAGAATCATGGACAAGTATTACCGAGATTTGCTTTCTGTCAAAGCGGTTTCTTCTAAGTATGTAAAAGCCCGTACAGAATATCTGACTCCGCATACTGTCCGAGAGGTTCACAAGACATTGCGAAATGCTTTCAATCAAGCGGTCAAGTGGGAATTGATGACCAGAAACCCTGTGGAGCACGCTACGCTGCCGAAAGAAGAACACAAGACCAGGGATATCTGGACAGCAGAAGTGCTCCAGAAGGCTCTGGAAGCCTGTGACGATGATATTCTTCGTCTGGCTATTAACCTTGCCTTCTCCTGTTCCCTGCGAATGGGCGAGCTTCTGGGGCTTACCTGGGACTGTATTGACATTTCCCCCACCAGTATTGAACTTGGTCAGGCAAGCATCTTCGTTGAAAAGGAGTTGCAGAGAGTAAATCGTGAAGCGATGGCAGATCTGGACGGTAAGGACATCATGTTCAAGTTCCCACCGACCTTCGCCAGTACGCATACCGCATTGGTTCTCAAAACTCCTAAGACCAAAACAAGTGTCCGCAAGGTGTTCTTACCGAAAACCGTAGCGGAAATGTTGGTACAGCGAAAGGCTGACATCGAAGAACTGAAAGACCTTTTCGGTGACGAGTTCGTAGACTTCAATCTGGTTTTCTGTTCTTCCAATGGCAAGCCGATTGAGGGGCAGGTTATCAACCGTGCTTTCAATAAGCTGATTGAGGAGAAGGGACTGCCGAAAGTGGTTTTCCATAGTCTCCGACATTCCAGTATCACTTACAAGCTGAAGCTGAACGGCGGCGATATGAAATCCGTTCAAGGCGATTCCGGTCATGCACAGGTCAAGATGGTAGCGGATGTTTACTCCCATATCATCGACGATGACCGCAGACTGAACGCTGAAAGAATGGAAGCTGCGTTCTACTCAGGCAGACAGGCAACGCCTGAGCCGGTTCAACCAGCCGCAACGGAAAGCTCCGCTGATGATAAAGAACTTCTTCTGAAGCTTCTGCAAAATCCGGAAATGGCAGCACTCCTGAAGTCGCTGGCAAAAACATTATAGTAACTGCAAGGGCAGATCCTTTTACATAGCTACAATAGCTGTAAAAGGGTCTGCCCTTATTTTTTTGTTATGGAGGTCAACGAGTATGGATAGAATCTTTATGGACGAGTATTACGAGCATCTGAGAGCTGACAATATCGAGGCATTTTCCAAGGAAAGGAACGACGAATATGTTGGCAGAGCTGAGGAATACAAAGCAGCAAAGTCGGCATTGCTTGAAGGATTGGGACTTGAGCATTTGTTTGACCATAGCCATGAACTGACTCCGAAAGAGAAAGAAATATGGATGCTGTTCGATAGGGTTGATGTAGCAGAGCTTCTTGCAAGGGATGCTTTTGCCAAGGGTGCTTATATGCTCGGCGCTGAGGATAGAGAGATTATGCTGAAATAAAAAAAGACCTGCTTCGGCGGGTCTAAATTACATAGAATCATTGAGTCTGAAAAACCTTTGAAATTCTTAATAATTCTGGTTGAAAAATTCATTTTGAAATGATATATAAAACAGACTGAAATCTGTGTCTAAGGACACCCGCACCCTCACACGAGAATGAATAGGATTTCCTATCATTTCGCATCACGAGAAGTTACATAGTGACATTTACTTGCACTTGCAACGTCCACCAAAAATCGAAAGACTTGCTAATTTCGAGCCAATCGGACGGTGTAAAATCCCTCTGAATTAGCTATCACAGCGTAGTATCAGATGGGATTTGAAATGCTGAAAAACCTTGTATTTCCAAGCATTTTTAAGCATTAGATGCCACTTCCCGATGTCGTATCGGGTCTACTCCTAAGCGGAACGTCGCAGGTTCGATTCCTGTCGGGGACGCCAATCTGCATGCCGTGCCGCGGTCCTTTGTCTGCATAGGGCCGCGGCACTTTCCTTTTGCGCCCTTGACAAGCCCGCCCCCACTCCGTATAATGACAGAAACCGCAATCCTACACATCACTGTTCAGGAGGAGTTCTATGCTGTTGCGATACCGTTTTTCCCTATTGAGCGCCGTGCTCGCGCTCGCACTGTCCCTTGGTGCCTGCGCCCCGATGGAGGATGCCGGCACCGCGCCGCAGGCGCCTGTCTCGGACACGGACACTGCGCCCAATGAAACGCCCGCGGATGATTCTCAAGCGTCGGCCGGCGTTATGAGCCGCTTTACCGCCACCGACCTGGAGGGCGTCGAGGTTGACCAGTCCATTTTCTCGGACTACAAGCTGACGATGGTCAACGTTTGGGCTACGTTCTGCACCCCGTGCATCAACGAAATGCCCGACCTCGGCGAACTGGCGGCCGAATATAGCGATCAAGGCGTGCGTATCGTCGGCCTGGTCCTGGACACCCTGGATTCGGACGGTTCGATCAGCGAAAGCCAGGTGGAGACGGCGAAAGAGATCGTGGACCAGACTGGCGCGGACTACCTGCACCTGCTCCCCTCGCCCGACCTGTATCATATTCTGTCCGACATCACCGGCGTACCGACCACGTTTTTCGTGGACAGCACAGGCGCGCAGGTGGGTCATGCTATTGTCACCGCGCAAAGCAAGGATGCGTGGATCGAAACGATTGACAGCATGCTAGCGGAGGTGGAGGCGTGAGCTTTCTGCGGCGCAACCGGATAGCGGCGGCGTTAATGCTGGCCGCCGTGGTGTGCCTCGCGCTTGGCGTATGGCGCGGGGAAACCGAAACCGTTTTCCGCAAAGCGGTTATGATTTGTATGGAGTGCATCGGCCTTGGGTAGACTGCGGAAGCATGCGCGCATGCTCGTCCAGCTCGCCTTTACCGCCCTGACGAACGGTTACGCCGCCGGCTTTGCAAAGGGCAGCATTTATAAAGGACCTGGAAAATTTATCTGCCTGCCCGGCCTGAACTGCTACTCCTGCCCCGGCGCGCTCGGCTCGTGTCCGATCGGTTCGCTACAGGCGGTCATCGGCAGCCGCAGCTATCGATTCTCCTTTTATATCGCCGGCTTCCTACTCCTGTTCGGCGCGCTGTTCGGCAGGCTGGTATGCGGCTGGCTGTGTCCGTTCGGGCTGGTGCAGGACCTGCTGTATAAAATCCCCTTTGTCAAAAAGCTGCGCCGCCTGCCCGGCGACCGCTGGCTCAAATATCTGAAATACGTCATCCTTGCAGGCTTTGTCATCGTGCTGCCCCTGACCGTGCTGGATATTGTCGGGCAGGGACAGCCTTGGTTCTGCAAATACATCTGCCCCTCCGGCACGCTGTTCGCGGGCATCCCGCTGATTGCCTCCAATCCTCCGCTGCGAGCCGCGCTCGGCTGGCTGTTCACCTGGAAAGCCGCGATCCTTGCCGCTCTGCTGCTGCTTTCCCTGCTGGTATACCGGCCGTTCTGCCGTTATCTCTGCCCGCTCGGCGCCATATACGGGCTGTTCAATCCGGCCGCGCTCTACCGGTTCCGCATTGACAAGGAAAAATGCACGGGCTGCGGTGCGTGCCAAAAGGCGTGTAAGCTGGATATCCCGATCCACCAGACGCCCAACAGTCCGGAATGCATCCGCTGCGGGGACTGCCGGCGCGCCTGTCCGCACGGCGCTATCTGCACCGCAAACCGGCGCGCGGCCAGACCTTTCGGGAAAACGCGGACGTGACCGGTCCCATCCGGTCTTTTCCGGCAGGCACTATTTTTTACAGTTCCTCTCTGATTTTTCATTGTCAAGCGTCGGGCAAATGTGCTATAATACCAAGGCGATAAAAAATTACAGGGGGTATTTCTGTGACTGCTGTATACGTCATTCCAATCACTGCCGTCGATCCTGACGACAGCAAGTCCCGCGCCCGCATCGCCCCCAACCGGCTGGAATGGATTGACCGCCGGCGCGGCACAGCGCGTATACAGAGCTTCGCGGCCATGCTGCTGCTCGAGTACGCGGTCGCGCAACATTTCCCCTGGGTGGTTCATCCGCTTGCGGTTTCCATCGCGGAGGGCGGTAAGCCTTACCTGGTTTCCGAGCCCGGCATCCATTTCAGCCTGTCCCACTCCGGAGACTGGGCGGTGTGCGCGATCAGCGACCATCCGGTTGGCGTGGATATCGAATGGTGCGATCCCAACCGCCGCGATATCGCCTCCCGCTTTTTCCATAAGGATGAGATCCGCTATCTGAATTCGCTGCCCCCCTACGCGCGGACCGACGCGTTTTATTCGCTCTGGACGCTCAAGGAAAGCTTTGTCAAATCCACCGGCCGCGGCCTTGACCTGCCTCTGCGCAGCTTCTGCGTCAAATTACGCTCCAATACCCGCCCTCAGCTCGACTGTCCGGATATGGAGCGACCCTATTCCCTGTTCCTGCCGCCGTTCTCGGCCGACCGTTCCTACCGGCTGGCCGTCTGCATCCAGCAGGCGGGCGCGGAAGATCCTGTCCTGCACATTCTCGACTAAACTGCAAGCAGTGGCTTTGCCGCTGCTTTTTTTATCCCCAAACATCCAGAAAGCGGGCCGGCGCTATTGCGCCGGCCCGCTTTCCGTTCTGCCGCTGTTTTATTTTCCCTGTTCATACGCCGCCCGCACCGCGGCGGCGAGCTGGTCGGAGCATGAGGTCCCCTTGCCGCCGCAGCTGATGCCTTTGAAATATCCTTCGATCTGCGCGACGGTCATTCCCTCGACCACGCGGCTGATCGCCTGCAGGTTGCCGTTGCAGCCACCGAGGAAGGATACGTTATGCACTGTGTCCCCTTCCAGGTCAAACGATATTTTCATTGGGCAGACGCCCCGCGGCCGGTAATCATAATGCTGCATTTTTCCTGTCCTCCTCAGAGCAGGGTACGGATATGCGCCGCCGCCTGCTCGAATGTATGCACCTCGGTATAGGGTCGGTCGTCGTCCGGCCGCGGCAGGTGTGTCCAGTTGAGCCACACGCCCGCGATGCCGACATCGGTCGCCCCCTGCACATCATGCCGGAAGTTATCGCCCACCATCACAGCCTCCCCCGCCAGGCAGCCGCACTTCTGCAGCGCCAGCCAGAAGATCGGAGAGCCGGGCTTATCCATGCCCGCCTCCTCGCTTGACACCAGATAATCGATCCGGTCGGCAAGGCCGAGATATTCGAGCTTTTCCATCTGAATATCCGCCAGCATATCCGTACAGACCGTGGTCTTAACGCCCGCACGCCGCAGCTCTTCCAACAGCGCCGGCACGCCCGGCCGCAGCTCCATTTTAGAGAGGACCGCGTCCCAGTAGACGCGGTGCAGGGCGCGGGCGTATTGCACCGCGTTTAGCCCCATCCGCTCCAGCGCACCCTGCGCGAACAGCACGCGGTCATGTGTGGGCGGCATGCCCGGCTGCTGCCGCGCCAGCTTTTTGCGGTACCATTTGAACTGCCGCGCGAACTCCGCGCCCGAAGCTCCGGTGTGTTCCTCCACCCAGGCGGCCATACGCTCGTATGCGTAGGCGTCGCACGCCTGGAAGCTGCTGTACAGCGTGTCGTCCAGATCGAAAAATACTGCTTTTATTCCCATGTTTCCCTCACAAAAGTTTTTCGTTGTATACGGCGCGGCTACCGCCCACAAATTTCGGCCGGCGGCGCGCGCAAAGCAGAACCGCCTCCCCAATCTGCTTGACTGCAATGCGGAGCGGCACGACAACCGGCTTAATGTGCATACCAATCAGCGTCCCGCCGATGTCCATGCCCGCGGACGCGGATTGACGCAGGCTGTCCACCGCCACCGGATCGCTCAGGCGCTTGTAGGCCGTGGTCGCAAACGATCCGCCCGCTTTTGGCTGCGGGACGACATTCACTTCATCCAGCCGGAAGCGCTCACAGGCGGCGCGCTCGACCACGAGCGCCCGATTCAGATGTTCGCAGCACTGTGCCGCCAAGTAAACGCCACGCTCCCGCAGCACCCCGTAAATGCCCTCGAACACCGCCTCGGCGACCTCCACGCTCGAGTGGGTGCCGATCTTTTCCCCGCACACCTCGCTTGACGAGCAGCCGACCACGAACAGATCTCCCGCGCGCAGCCCCGCCGCGTCGCACACCAGAGCGGCCGCTTTTCCAGCCTGCTCCCTGATCTCAGAAATCTCCATGCTTCATGCCTCCTTTTTTCATAGTATACCACATTCCCGTCCCACTTTCACCGTCTTTTTTCGCGCGGCATACAATGGGATTGAGGCAAGACCTCAAACTGTTTTACGAACAAGGAGAAACCGCATATGAATCAGCCTAACAACCAGACGGATCAGATGCTGCCCGCAGACAGCATCGATCCCCGTCTGCTTTCGCTTGCGATGGCGTTCGTACCGTATCAGAGCTTTGAAACGCCCTATGAGCCGGCGCTTGCGTTCAGCCGCGGCACGATATTCCCCTCGCTCGACAAGCCCTTCCTCGGAGAGGAGGCGGTTCCGAGATGACCGAACGGGAAAAGCTGCTCAACCGTGTCCGGATGTATGACTTCGCGCTCGTCGACGTGATCGAATACCTGGACGGCCATCCGAAAAATACCGCCGCGCTCGCTTATTACAGCGAGATGCGCACCGCGTTCGATAAAGCCGCCGCCGAATACGAAGACGCATTCGGCCCCCTGACCGCCCGCGAGGTCGACACCCGCCCGGGCTTTTGGCGCTGGATCGATGAAGCGGGACACACGGCATACCATAGTTCCTAAAAGTATACTTTTTCAAAATACAGCTTCTTCCACGTAAAAAGATTTGTTTTGGCAAAATAACATTCTGTTATCCATAACAGAATGTTATTTTGCCAAAATAACGCTGTTATGCTTGGAAAAAGCTGTATTTTGAAAACGTATGCTATAATAAACTCGATTATTTTCAGCTTCACAGGAGAATGGGATATGCAGTTACTACATTTATATTATTTTAAGCTCTTGGCTGAGAATGAGCATCTGCTCAACACCGCAAAGATAATTCACATTTCCCCGCCGGCGCTGAGTACGACCATCTCCCGTCTGGAGGATGAGTTGCAGGTCAGCCTTTTCGACCGCGTCGGGCGCAAGATTAAGCTCAACGAAAACGGGAAAATTTTATATATCCATGTATGCAATATCTTTTCCGAACTGGATAATATCAAGCGCGAACTATCCAAGACCGCGACCTCCCAAAAGGATATCGTATATGTGGGTGTCTCCGCGCAGTCGCTCTGGACCGAAGTCATCAGCTCCTTTATGAAGGCGCATCCCTCGGTTACCATCAAGCATGCTTCCCTGACGCTCAAGGAATTACAGGATCCCGACGCGCTCGGACAATACGACCTCGTTATCACTGATGTCGGCGACATCACCAATAAGGCTTGGGAGCATGAATTTATTGTTGAAGATCCGCCCGCGCTTTTGGTAAACTGCGATCACCCATTTGTCCAAAAGGGCGCGATCTCTTTGGCGGAGGCACGGGATGAACCGTTTATCGCATTATCCAAGGGCTATTCCTCCCGCGCCTTTTTTGAAAACGCCTGCAAGCAGTCCGGCTTTATTCCTCGAATCGTGGCGGAGGTGGACTACATCTTACGCACGCAGTTGATTGAGAATGGCTACGGCATTGCATTCAGCAGCGTCCTCGGCGCGCGCGCCATCCATTCTTCGCTGGTGCGGATGGTACGCGTCAAATACCCTCCCAACCCCAGAATGCAGACCGTGTTCTGGAAGTCCGGCGTCGCTCATTCCGATACCGTACTCCAATTCCGCGACTACCTGATCGACTTTTACCAAAACAAGGCGCAGCGCGGCATATGAGAAACGCAGGTCCGGCTTATGCCGGGCCTGCGTTTCTTTTGGGGAAAATAGGGGCAAAACCTGCTTCTCCTTTTGGAAAAGCCGATATGGGCAAATTTGCGCTCCGCCGCCCGTCAGAACGTATAAAGTACAGGAGATAGGAACGCGGCTACAAGCATCAGTATGATACACAGCGGGCCGCCTATTTTGACATAGTCCATGTACTTGTAACCAGCCGGCAGGGTCTGGGTGCATGCGGGGGTACCGACAGGCGTTGCACACGCCAGATTCGTAGCAACTGCACCGATCGCAATTACAAACGGGATCGGGCTGATACCCAGTTGCATGGCGATCTCAATGTAGATCGGGGTCATCATCGCTGCCAGCGCCGTATTAGACATAAAGTTCGTCAGCACGGTGGTAACAATGACGCCTACCACCATCAACACCGCCGTGGATGCATTCTGGCCGCCGAACAGATTCAGCACGAACTCCGCGATCACCTTGCCGCCGCCAGAGACGTCCAGGCCCTTGGCAAAGCCCTGCGCCGCCGCGAGAATGACGATGGTGTTCCAGTCCATTTCCGCCAGTGTTTTCTTCAAAGGCATGCAGCCGGAAACAATCAGGATCGTCGCACCCAGCAGACCGATGATGCCAACATCCAGATAGGGATCGAACGCGTCAAAGCCTGTCAGAATGAATCCGACAATGCACAGCAGCAGCACGATGACCGACATTTTCCCTTTCCACGCTGGAATCTTATCGGTTTCCTCGTCGCCCGATTTCTCCGCCAGCTCCGCATAGTAATTGCCTTTGTCAAAATCCGGACTTTCCGGTTTCAGCACCTTTTTGCAGAGCGGATAGCCAATGGTGGCAAAATAAATAATCATGATCAGGCACATGGGCAGCATGAGTTTGGTCTGGTCAAACAGTCCAAGGCCAGCCTCGTAGCCCTCATAGCCCATCAGTACGGAATTGGCGGTAAGCTGCGATGTGGAGCCGACCAGCGTAGCCGCACCGCCGATCGCTGACGCCATGCCTGCCGCTATAATAATCATTTTGGAGCGAACCACACCATGCGATTTTGCCGCACAAGCAGCAATCAGCGGCATCCACATTGCGATCGTACCGGAATTGGACAGAAATGCGGACATAACGGTACAGCAAATGACGACCACAACCATGAACAGCCGCTCGTTTTTAGCTACTGCGCTGTTGCTGATCGCACGGCCGATCTTATTGGCCATACCGGTTTTGAACAGGGCGTCGCCAACGATACACATACCGGCGACCATCATTACGGTCGAACTGGAAAAACCGGAATATACGTCCGAGAGCTTCATTTCCGGCAAAATAATCCCCATTGCCAGAGAAGCGATCATCGCTGTCATGGCCAACGGGATTTTTTCCAAAACAAAGGAAATAATTGTAATTATTGTGATAATTATTGCTATTGTGCTGGAGGGCATACAGACTTCTCCTTTCTACCACCCAATTCTGTAAAATGGGAGCGCAAACCTGCGAAGCGTTTGAGTCAGAGGACGTCTCCTCCAGTCACACATGCATGCTACATTGTCAAAATAACAACAACCTTTGCAATTGTCAAATCCGCCTTACCGGCGGATTTTTTTATAAAAATGTGCATCTTACTCATTTCGAGTAAAATGAAATTGTTTATTTTATATCAATTTTGACGCGATCATTTTTTCTATAATTAATAATTCCTTATCTTTGTTACAAGTAATGATAACATTTCGTAATTTTTACCAGCGCAATAATTTACTTTTTATGTGCATTTTCAATCGCAAAAAATTTATCCGGATAGCACGCCAGTCTGTGGTATCCCGCACCCTTCGGCACCTCTTCCCCGCCGCCTTTATTGTGTATTTTGCATATAAATCTCAATATCTTATTAGGCATTTGCGTCATTGTTAACATCCCACTTAACAAAACCAATGTATTTTGGAAATAGACAGCGCCTACTTGATACGCTATCGTTAAATTATAATCAATGCAAAATCCAGCCTGCCGCAAGGCAAAAGGAGGCACAACTCTTGAGTACTTCGACGATAGCACTGATCATTTTGGTCGTTACGATCATTTTGTTTGCATCCGGCAAGGTTCCCCTCTCCGTGACCGCGGTCGGCGCCGCGCTTGCGATGGGCATATGCGGCGTGATCCCGTTTACCAGTGCATTTGCCGGCTTTGCCAGCGATGTCACGATGATGGTGATCGGCTCCATGATCATCGGCGAGGCTCTGTTTGAAACCGGAGTCGCACAAAAGATCGGAACCTCCATCATCCGAATGGTGGGCATACGGGAAAAGCTGTTTATCGTGGTATGCGTCGTCGTCTCCGCCATACTCTCCGCTTTTCTCAGCAACACCGCGGTCGTCGCAATGATGCTGCCGGTTGTTTCCGCAACAGCGGCCAGTTCGCGCGGCGCTATTTCGCGTAAAAACAGCTTTATGGCCATCGGCTTTGCAGCCAATGTAGGCGGCGGCATGACGCTGGTCGGCTCCACGCCCAACGTGATTGGCCAAGGTATTTTGGCTGATGCGGGTCTGGAAACCATGGGCTTTTTCGACCTGACTTGGGGCAGCATCCCCCGCCTACTTTTTATCATCCTGTTCTATGCAACCATCGGTTACGCCCTGCAAAAGCGGGTTTTCGATTTCGAGGAAAAATACGACCTTGCGCAGGACGCGCAAGAAGAGGAGGAGCAGGCCCAGTACAGCACCGTGAAAATGATTATTTCCTCTGCCATCCTGATCCTTACGGTTATCGGCTTTGTCGTCGGTATCTGGACGGTTGGCGCGGTTGCTATGGTCGCGGGTCTGGCCTGTATCCTGACCGGCTGCATCTCGGTCAAGCAGGTATTCGCCCGCCTCGACTGGACGACCGTATGGGTCCTGGCCGGCTCGCTCGGCTTTGCCGCAGGTATTTCGGAAAGCGGAGCCGGCAAGCTGATTGCGGACACGGTGATCGGCTGGATGGGCGGCAATATCAGCATGTTCAAGCTGCTCATTATCTTCACCATCCTGAGCGTTATCATGAGCAACGTGATGTCTTCGACCGCTTCCATGGCTATGCTTGGCCCGATCGCGCTTTCCATGTGCGCTTCTCTGGGCTATGCAGCCAAACCGGTCATCATGGCGATCATCTGGAGCCTGAATCTTGCGTTCCTGACGCCGATTGCGACACCGCCGGTTACCATGACGCTGCAGGGCGGTTACCGCTTTTTGGACTACACCAAGATCGGCACCCCGTTACTGATCGGCTGTCTCATCCTTACCATCGCCAGCTACCCCTTTGTTTTCCAGCTGTAACCCGTTCGAGACGAACAGCACCACTCGTACCAAATCAGGATATGGACGCCTGTTGGGAATAAAACACATGCTTTAGGAGGAACACGACTATGATGACCGATTATGATTTCATGCTGAATGAAGACCAGATCGAGCTGCGCAATTTGGTCCGCGAGTTTGCGGAAAAAGAGGTACGGCCCACCTGCCGCATCGCGGAGAAAGACGCCATCGTACCCGAGGATCTCGTCAAGACCGCTTATGAAATGGGTCTTCATCTGGTCACCGTTCCCGAGGAGTACGGCGGACTGGGACTGGATAACTTTACATACGCCGTCATCCGCGAGGAACTCGCACGCGGCGACGCCGGTTTCGCCTCCCGCGTATTTGGTTTCGGCTTCGAGCCGCTCAATATCGCCGGTACGGAGGAGCAGAAAAAGTGGGCTGCGGATATCATGGTCAACGGCGGCATCATGGCGTTCGGCCTGACCGAAAGCGTATCCGGCTCTAATGCCGGCGCTATGGTCACGACCGCGCGCAAGGTTGGCGACGATTATGTGATCAACGGCGGCAAGACCTTTATCACCAACGGCGATTGCGCCGATCTCATCACCATCTTCGCCGTTACCGACAAGGAAAAAGGGACAAAGGGCGGCATCACCGCATTCCTGCTTCCCAAGGACACACCGGGCTTCACAGTGGGCGAGCATGAGGATAAAATGGGTATCCGCTGCGTCCATACCAACTCGCTGTTCTTTGACGACATGGTACTCCCGTCCAAGTACCGTCTGGGCGAAGAGGGCCAGGGCTATCAGATTGCCATGAAGATCCTCGACAACTCCCGCCCCTGCACCGCAGCCTCCGCAGTCGGGATTGCACAGGCCGCGCTGGACGAAGCGGTTCCTTATGCTAAGGAGCGCGTCGTTTTCGGCAAGCCGATCTGGAAGCATGAGGGGATCGGTTTCCTGCTCGCGGATATGGAAATCCAGACGCAGGCCGCCCGTCAGATGGTTTGGGGCGCCTGCAAGTCGGCGGACGCCGGCATCATCAACAAAAAGCTGATCGCCTCCGCCAAATGCTTTGCGGGCGATACCGCGGTATTCGTTACCACCAACGCGGTGCAGGTGCTCGGCGGCAACGGCTATTCCCGTGAGTATCCGGTGGAAAAGCTGATGCGCGACGCAAAGATCTATCAGATCTTTGAGGGTACCAACCAGATCCAGCGTGTCGTTATTTCCGGCCAGCTCTGCCGATAAAAACGCTTATACCTCCCATTCCAGTTGCCCGCCGCATACTTCCGGCGGGCAACTGGAGCAATGCTTTGCCGATTCTCCGTGGGAAACAGACATTTGTATTGGAGGCATAACATGGAGTCTGTACTTACAACAGTAAAAAGGGGACGGATCGCGATTTTTACTCTCAACCGTCCGGAAAAGTATAACGCACTCAACCCCGCACTTATTCAGGCGCTGGAAGAGGCTATGCTGGACTTTATGGAAGACCCCGACCTATACGTCGGTATCCTGACTGGCGCGGGCGGCAAGGCTTTTTGTTCCGGCGCGGACGTGACCGAATGGCTCCCGTTCGTCAAGGCCACGGCAGACCGTCCATGGCGCATCCCCCGAACGCCGATGCGCGGACTGTATGTTACGAAACCGTTGATCGCTGCGGTTAACGGCCTTGCTTATGGCGGAGGCGGCGAACTGGCGCTCGCCTGCGACCTGCGCATTGCCGCCGAGCATGCATCGTTCCGCTGGCCGGAGCCGTCGCTCGGGCTGCTGCCCCGCTTTGGCGGGACACAACGCCTGCCGCGCATCATCGGCTATGGAAGGGCCATGCAGATTCTGCTCACCAATGAAAAGGTCGATGCGCAGACCGCGCTTCAGATCGGTCTGGTGAACCAGGTCGTCCCCGCAGAGCAGCTGCTTGACGCTGCGCTGCAGGCTGCGGAAAAGATCTGCCAGCTGGCGCCCCTGGCGGTCAGAAGCATCAAACAATGCCTGTCGCAGGGCTATGACATGCCGCTGCGTGATGGGCTTGCGCTGGAAAACACGCTCGGTATGGCGCTTTACCAAACCGAGGATTATCTGGAGGGCGGCCGCGCGTTCCAGGAAAAGCGGCCGCCGCAATTTCAGGGTAAATAAAACAACTTCATTGGATTTGAAAGGAGCATATTTATGTCCAGACAGGCTTTGGAGGGTCTGAAGGTCGTTGAAGTGGGCAATATCGTGGCCGGCCCTTGGTGCGGCAGCATGCTGGCCGATTTCGGCGCGCGCGTAATCAAGGTCGAGCCGCCCAAGACCGGCGACCTGATGCGCGGCATGGGCCGCATCAAAAACCTGTGGTTCGCCGTCGAAGGCCGCAACAAGCAGAACGTTACCCTCAACCTTAAAACCGAACAGGGTAAAAAAATGCTTTGGCAGCTGATTGAGGACGCAGACGTCCTGATCGAAAACTTCCGCCCTGGCGTGTTCCGAAAGCTCGGCTTCACCTGGGAGGAAATCCACCGGCGCAACCCGCGCCTGATCTACACGGTCGCTTCCGGCTACGGCCAGACCGGCCCCTACGCTCCCCGCCCCGGCTTTGACCGCATGGGCCTTGCGCTCGGCGGCTTTCTGGAGGTCACCGGCTATCCGGATACGCCTCCGGTCAAGCCCGGCATCTCGGTCGCGGACTTCTATACTGCCATGTTCAGTTGCATGGCGGTCATGTTCGCGATCTACGACCGTGATGTCAACGGCTCCGGCGAGGGGCAGATGATCGACTGCGCGCTGACCGAGTCGGTCCTGCGGCTGCAGGAATCCATCATCGCGGAATACTCCTACGACGGTACCATCCGCACCCGTATTGGCAACGGCACAACTGTTACCGTCCCATCCGGCCACTTCCTTACCAAGGACGACAAGTATGTTGCCCTGTCCATCACAGGCGATAAGCTATACCGCGACTGCATGCACCAGATCGACCGCCAGGATCTGATCGACCATCCGGATTACCAGACCACGATCGACCGCGCGGCGCACCGTGAGGAGATCAACGCGGAATTTGCCAAGTGGGCGCGCGCCCATACACTGAAGGAATGCCTTGACATACTGGGCGAAGGTATCCCTGCCTGTCCGATCTACAACGTAGCCGATATTATGGAGGACCCGCAGTTCGCAGCACGCAACGATATCGTCGAGGTCGAAACCGAGCAGTTCGGCAAAATCAAGATGCAGAACGTTTGCCCCAAAATGCTGGGAACGCCGGGTGAAATCAAATGGCCCGGCCAGCCGCTCGGCAAATTCAACAAGGACGTATTCGGCGGATTGCTCGGTTATACGGATGAGCAACTCGCCAAGTTTGCGGAGGACGGGGTGATCTGATGTTTGCAGCCGGCATTGATATCGGTTCCACCGCTTCCAAGGCCGTCATTCTGGCAGCGGACGGCGGCATCGCGGCCAAGGCGATCGTCCCAATCGGCACGGGTACCGTTGGTCCGGCTCGCGTGTTCGCGCAGGCGCTGGAAAAGGCCGGCATCACGCGGGACGATATCCAATGGATTACTGCAACCGGATACGGCCGTTTCTCTTTCGAGGGGATTAACGATCAAAAAAGCGAACTGAGCTGCCATGCCAGAGGCATCGCCCACCTTCTGCCCGCTACCCGTACGATTGTGGATATCGGCGGGCAGGACATCAAGGTTATGCGCATAAACGGCAAGGGCATGCTGTTGAATTTCGTGATGAACGATAAATGCGCGGCGGGTACCGGACGTTTTCTCGACACCATGGCCAAGGTTCTCGACGTAGAGGTGACCGACCTGAGCGATCTCTCTTTCCAGGCGGACGAGGCGGCCGAAATCAGCAGCACCTGCACGGTTTTTGCCGAGTCCGAGGTCATCTCCAAGCTGGCCGCGAACATCAGGCTGGAAAACATTGTTTCCGGCATCCATAAATCCGTGGCGCGCCGCGTCGCATCCCTGGTGCAGCGCTGCGGAATCCAGCCGGAGGTCGCCATGAGCGGCGGCGTCGCACTTAACAAGGGGCTTGTTCATTCTCTGGAGGAGGAGATCAAGCACCCCATACAGGTTCATGAGGACTGTCAGCTCGCCGGTGCGCTCGGTGCCGCACTGTACGCGCTGGGCAGCATGCGGTCCGCCTGAACGCCATATTTTCATTCGCAGGAAAGGATGGAACCCCTATGAGCGAAACTACTGAAGTAAAAAAGCCAAAGCGCCCGCTTCCCAAATCCCGCGTAATGCTGAACGCGCTGGTTGACAGCATCTACCAAGCCGCTTGGGACGCCGAGGCCAAGGGCGAGCCGGTCGGCTGGTCCACCTCTATCTTTCCGCAGGAGCTGTGCGCCACGTTCGACGTACCTGTCCTGTATCCTGAAAATAACGCGGCCGGCGTAGCCGCACGCCATGACTCCCCCCGCTTTATCGCGACCTCGGAGGGAGAGCTGGGTTATTCCAACGATATCTGTTCTTACGCCCGCCTAAGTATCGGCATGGCGCACCAGATGGCCAACGACCCCAACTATGAGCCGCCCTCCGTGCAGCGCATGCCGCGTCCTACATTCCTGCTCTGCGCCACCAACAGCTGCTTTGAACTGCTTAAATGGTACGAATGCCTGTCGCGCGAGCTGGATATCCCGATCTTCATGCAGGACTGCCTGTTCAACTATACGGACGCCAAGCCCGCTAAACACTGGATCGCTTACGGCCGCAGCCAGATCGAGCACAACATCCACCGTATGGAGGAATTTTTCGGCAAGAAATTCGACTGGGATAAATTCCTTGAGTTGCAGAAGATCTCGGTCGAAAACGCGCGGCTGTTTGACGAGTGCGTCCTGATGAACGACCGTAACCCCGCTCCACTCAACGGCTTCGACCTGTTCAACTACATGGCGCCCATGGTCGTCGCGCGCAGCCGGCGTGAAACCACCGAGGTACTCCTGCAGCTCAAGCGCGAGATCCAGGAGCATATCGACAACGGAACCACTACTTTCGGCACCTCTCCCCAGGAGTACCGTGTCGACTGGGAGGGCATCGCCTGCTGGCCGAATCTTGGCTTTAACCTCAAGACCATGAAAAAGTATGGCGTCAACTGCGTTACAAACGGCTATGTCGGCGCCTGGAGCCTGCACTATACGCCGGGTAATCTGGATGAAATGGCCGAGCAGTATATGCTTTCCTCCACCAACGTCGTCAATACGACCACGATGATGGGCAAGCGCGCGGATGTCGCCAACCATTTCCAGTGCAACGGTATGTTCTGCCATATCAACCGCAGCTGCAAATTCATGACCTACCAGATGACCTGCGGGCGGGAGATCGTGGAGGAAAAATGCGGTATCCCCGTCGTGTTCTTCGACGGTGATCAGGCTGACCCAACGATTTTCAACGAAGCCCAGTTTGAAACCCGGCTGCAAAGCCTGGTGGATGTAATGAAAGCAAATAAGGAGGCGGAGCAGTAATGGCTGACGTAAAAAACCTGCTGGCACAGTTTGACGACATCAGCAAAAATCCGCAGCGTCTGCTGAAAGAGTATCTCAATGCCGGCGACAAGGTGATCGCCTGTTTCCCCGTCTATACCCCCCAGCCGCTCGTCCTTGCGGCCGACATGGTGCCGATGGGTATTTGGGGCGGCCAATGCAACCCCCAGATAGCCGGCAAGTACGCCCCTATCTTTACCTGCTCCCTGCTGCGTTCATGCCTGGAGTTCGGTATGACCGGCGCGTATCGGGGCGTCTCCGCGGCGATCATGCCCATCATCTGCGATACGTTCCGCGGCATGAACTCCGCATGGCGCGCAGGCGTTAAGGACATTCGCCCGATCACCTTTATTTATCCACAGAACCGCAAGGATCCCGGCGCGCGTGATTTCCTCATTGAGGAGATCAAGACGGTACGCAGCGCCTTGGAGGAGATCTCCGGCAAGGAAATCACAAACGAAGCCTTGCAGAACGCCATCGCGCTGTGCAACAAACGAAACGCTGTCATGCGGGCCTTCTGCGAAGCGGCGAACGACCATCTCGACCTCATCCGGCCGGCCGACCGCCACCATGTCATGAAAGCCGCCACGTTCCTGCGTCCGGAAAAAACCATTGAAATGGTTTCTGCACTGACCGAGGCGCTCGCCGCTGAGCCGGTCTGCGACTGGAAGGGTAAAAAAGTCATCCTCACCGGCATCACCTGCGAGCCGGACGAGGTACTCGGCTACTTTGCCGACAACAACGTCGCCGTGGTCGGCGACGACCTGGCGCAGGAATCCCGTCAGTACCGCAGCGACTATCCCGCGGCCAACTCCGCAATCGAAAGCCTTGCGCTGCACTGGTTTGCCATTTACGGCTGTTCGACTGCCCACGACGATAACAATACTGCGCGCGGCCAAATGCTTGTCAAGCTGGCAAAGGACAGTGGCGCGGACTGTGTCGTGCTGTGCATGATGCGCTTTTGCGAAATCGAAGAATACGACCAGCCATCGGTAATTGACACTGTGACGCGCGCGGGGCTTATGAGCTTCAGCATCGACATCGACCAAAGCACTACGGAAAGCGGCCAGGCGCTGACCAAGATACAGGCATTTGCAGAAAACTGATTGCCTGTGTTTCATTCATTAAACCAAACAGGAGGAACACCATGAACATTTTAGTATGTATCAAGCAGGTACCGGATACAACGGAGATCAAGATCGATCCGGTGAAGAATACGCTGATTCGGGAGGGCGTGCCGTCGATCGTGAACCCGTTCGACGGCTATGCCCTGGAAGCGGCGGCGCGGATCAAGGACAAGGATCCGAATACGCGGATTGTCGTGCTGTCCATGGGTCCCGAGCAGGCCAAGGCAGCGCTCAAGGAATGCCTGGCCATCGCAGCGGACAAGGCGTATCTTGTATCTGACCGCGCGTTCGGCGGCTCGGACACGCTTGCTACCAGCTATATCATTTCCGAGACGATCAAAAAGGTGGAGGAGCTTGAGGGCAAGTTCGATGCGATCTTCTGCGGTAAGCAGGCGATCGACGGCGACACCGCGCAGGTCGGTCCGGAAATCGCAGAGCATCTGGATTATCCGCAGGTCACCTACGGCCTGGAGGCTGCGGCTGGGGACGGACGCATCCGCGTCAACAAGGAAGTTGAGGAAGGCGTGGAGGTCGTAGAGGTGCAGACGCCGTGCGTAGTTACCTTTACCAAGCCCGCTTGGGACCCGCGTTATCCCACGATCAAGCGCAAAATGGCGGCCAACCGCGCGGACATTCCGACGCTGACCGCCGCTGACCTGCCCACCATCGACCTGGCGCACGCCGGTCTGAAAGGCTCGCCCACCAAGGTGAAAAAGACCTTTGTGCCGCAGAAAAAAACGGGCGGCGTCAAGATCAAGGAAGAAACCGCGGCGGATTCGGCTGTCAAGCTGTTCCAGCTGCTCAGCGACGCGAGCGTCATTTAAGGGAGGCAGGAGAACCATGGAAGCAAAAACGAAAGACCTTTGGGTATTTGTGGAGACAAACGGCGACGGTTCGGCAAAGAACGTCGGCATTGAATTATTGACCCCCGGCCGCATGATGGCGGATAAGCAGGGCGGCGCTCTGGTCGCCATTGTGATCGGCGATCATGTATCGGCTGCGGTCGAGGCGGCGTCCACGCACGGTGCGGATCAGGTCATTGTCGTCGAAGGTGCGGAATACGGACATTACAGCACGGACGCTTATGCTATCGCGCTGTGCGCGCTCGTGGAGAAATACGGCCCGACAAGCATGCTGATCGGCGCGACCAATAACGGCCGCGACCTTGGCCCGCGCGTATCCTGCCGCCTCAGGACCGGTCTGACCGCGGACTGCACCGCGCTGGATATTGATGAAGAAAGCGGCAATGTCGCCTGGACTCGCCCTGCATTCGGCGGCAACCTGATGGCGACCATCCTCTGCCCCGACCACCGGCCGCAGATCGGCACAGTTCGCCCGGGCGTCTTCAAGAAGTGCGAGGAGACCGCGGCAAAGGCTCAGGTTATCCGCGAGGATATCCATGTGGAAGAAAAGGACATCCGCACCAAGGTGATCGAGCTGCTGCGAGACATGGACGAAGAGAACGTCGATCTGGAGGGCGCGGAGATCATCGTATCCGGCGGCCGCGGCGTCGGCGGTCCGGAGGGCTTCGAGCCGGTGCGCGCGCTGGCCAAAGCGCTCGGCGCAACGGTCGGCGCCTCCCGTGCGGCGGTGGATTCCGGCTGGATCAGCCATGCCCACCAGGTCGGGCAGACCGGCAAAACCGTCGGTCCCAAGCTGTACATCGCCTGCGGCATTTCGGGTGCAATTCAGCATCTGGCCGGCATGAGCGGTTCGGATGTGATCGTTGCCATCAACAAGGATCCGGACGCCCCGATCTTTGACGTGGCTGATTACGGCGTGGTTGGCAACTTGTTCGAGGTGCTCCCCGTACTGACCGAGGAGATCCAGAAAGCGCGCGGCTGACAAAACCGATACCTCCCTTGGAAAGCACGGACGCCGTGCGGCGCCTAAACGTACGGTGTAGCGCGCGTTTTCCATAGGGCGTTTGTAAACGCTCAGGGCATGGGGCCGCTGCCGGTGGTTTGGCGGCGGCCTCCTCTGCAACGAGAAAGGAGAACAGATATGAATTTTCATTTTACCGAAGACGAAAAGGATATCCTGAATATGCTGCACGATTTCGCGATCAAGGAGGTCGCGCCGATCGCCGCGGAAGTCGATGAAAACGAGCGTTTTCCCGAGGAAACCTGGCGCAAACTCGCGGAGATGGGTATGATGGGCGTGCCTTATCCGGAGGAATACGGCGGTGCCGGACTGTCCTATGTTTCCTACATCAGCGTTGCGGAAGAGCTTGCGAAATACTGCGCCACGACATCGGTCATGGTTTCCGCCCATACCTCGCTCTGCACCTGGCCGATCTATGCGTTTGGCACGGAAGAGCAGAAGCAGAAGTACCTTCCCGATCTCTGTTCGGGCGAAAAGCTGGGCGCATTCGGCCTGACCGAGCCGGGCGCCGGCACGGACGCCGCCATGCAAAAGACCACCGCCGAGGACAAGGGCGACCACTGGGTGCTTAACGGCACAAAGATATTCATTACTAACGCCGGCTTTGCGGATACTTTCGTCGTTTTCGCCATGACAGACAAATCGCTCGGCACCAAGGGCATCTCGGCGTTCATTGTGGAGCGTGAATTCCCCGGCTTCCGCGTGGGCGCGCATGAGAAGAAAATGGGCATCCGCGGCTCGTCCACCTGCGAGCTGATATTCGAAGACTGCATCGTACCCAAGGGGAACTTGCTGGGCGAAGTCGGAAAGGGCTTCAAGATCGCGATGATGACGCTGGACGGCGGACGCATCGGCATCGGTGCGCAGGCGCTCGGCATCGCCCAAGGCGCGATCGACGAATGCGTCAAGTATGTTAAAGAACGCGTGCAGTTCGGCAAGCGCCTGAGCCAGTTCCAGAACACGCAGTTCGAGCTGGCTGATATGCAGTGCAAGGTAGATGCGGCGCGGCTGCTGATCTATCGGGCAGCGCAGGCCAAGCAGGATGGCGAGCCCTACAGCCACCTTGCCGCGATGGGCAAGCTGTACGCTTCCGAGGCCGCCAGCGACGTTACCCGCCGCTGCCTGCAGCTCGTTGGCGGCTACGGCTATACCCGTGAATATCCTTTCGAGCGTTTCATGCGTGACGCCAAAATCACTGAAATCTACGAAGGCACCTCTGAGGTCCAAAAAATGGTCATCTCCGGTTGGATGGGTGTAAAGTAATCCCGCCTTTCGGAATGTAGCAAAAAACAGCGCCCCGCTCCACTGCGGTACTATGGTATCCGCAGCGAGCAGGGCGCTGTTTTTGATTCTTTTTATATCCGCCAGGTAATGCAGACCTCTCGGCAGGATACCGTTACCTTTTGTACCAGCACGTCGAGCACCGCCCGTTTCCCCTCGAAGCACAGGCTTTCCCATTGTGCCGCGCCATCCGGCGGCACCGCCTCTGTCTCCCGCCGGCCCGCCAGCCGCCGCCGGATCTCGGCTGCCTGTCCGGTCAAGGCGGCGGCGCGTTCGTTAATCAGGCACATGGCCTGTTCATTCGCCTGCGGGATGCGAGCGGCGAGCGCCTCCCGCTCGCTTTCCAGCTCCGCAAGACGGGCGCGCAGCGCGGCGAGTACCGTGTCCGCTTGCCGCTGCGGTTCGAGCGGCCCCAGCTCTGCCAGCCGCGCTCGCACCGCTTCTCCGGCTAGCCGCTCGACCGCATCCGCTTTGGGCAGCCCCGCGACGGTGCAGCCGTGCGCAGCATAGCGGTGCGAGCAGACCAGATAGCGGCTGCCGTTCGTCGCCCGCTTGACGGTCAGCGCATAGCCGCAGGACGCGCATTTGAGGCGTCCTGCCAGCCAAGTCCATTTTGCCTTGTTGCCCGCGGCGACCGGACGGTTGCCCATGCAGCGCCGGCGGCAGGCCAGCCAAACGTCCTCATCCACCAGGCCCTCATGCGGCGCGAGCAGCAGGCGCGCGGCCTCCGGATGGGTCTGCTTACGCTTCCCACTTTCCCCGGAAAACAAAAAGCAGCCGTTCCGGCCCGCAAACAGCTCCGGCTCGCTCAGCATCTCGGTGCCGGCCCGCTGGTAAAATTCATAAACGCCCTGCCCCGCGCGGACATAGACCGGATTGCGGATGGTCTCCCGCACGCGCTCCCGCGTCCACGGCCGCCCCCGCCGGTTTACAACGCCGTTTTCTTCCAGCAGGCGCAGCACATCCCCGATCGAATTTTTCCGGTCCGCGTATAGCGCGCAGATTAGGCGGATATGCTCCGCCTCCTCGGGCTGCGGCACATAGCGCCTGGTATGTACCCCGTCAAGCACGGCGTCCTCCAAAGCAAAGCCATACGGCACATGCCCGCCCATGAAAAAGCCGTGCTTCATGCGGGCGGCATAGGCATCCGCGACGCGCATCTGGATGGTTTCGCGCTCCAACTGCGCGAACACGATGCAGATGCTCAGCATGGCGCGCCCCATCGGCGTGGCGGTATCAAACTTCTCCGTACAGGAAACGAATTCCACGCCCAGGCGTTGGAACTCCTCTATCATGCCCGCAAAATCCAGGATGGAGCGGCTGATGCGGTCCAGCTTGTAGACAATCACCCGCGAGGCGCCGCCCTGCCGCAGCGCCTCCATCATGCGCCGGAATGCCGGCCGGTCGGTGTTTTTGCCGCTGTACCCCTTGTCGGAAAAGATCCGGCACGGTCCGCCCCTCGTCTCATACCGGCAATATTCGATCTGGCTCTCGATCGAAATGCTGTCCGCCTTGTCGACCGACTGGCGGCTGTAGATGAAGTCCACGCTATCCCTCCGCCCGCGCGTATTGCCGGAACACGGCGGCCAGCGCCCGCACGGCTGCCTGCCGCTCCTCCTCCGAAGCCTGCAGCGGACGGATATGGACGACCGCGAGCGCCTCCGCTTCCTGTTTTTCCATCATTTCCGCACCACCTCCGCCTCCACCTTATGCGGCGGGCAGGCGGGGTATGCACACAAGGTAAGGCTCTTGGTTCCCTCCCAGTGGCTTTGTCCCCCCGCATCCGCCATATGTGCAAAAACACGAATTGTTTTTTATTCATTTTCCACAACAATCTTGTTCATCCCGTCATTTTTGGACATAAAATCTTTTTTTCTGTCTCTCACAGTAATCGACAGGAGAAAAAAGCCGCAGTATGATACTGATACAAGAGGGGCGCACACCAAACGCACCGTCATTTTCCACAAAAAACGCAACGCCGTTTTTCCGAAAAGGACGGGTATCCCATAATGCCCGCCCCTTATGAACGCTTTCAGGCGGATTGGTTCCGTCTGGATGGCAAGGCCGCCACGATGACCCGCGCGAATTAAGGCCCCAGCATGACATTCGCCAGGGCAGGCGCGGCCTGTAAGCGAACTCCCCCGCATACGTTTCCGGAAATCGGTTTTACGGAGCGATGCCGTAAAACCGGTTTTCCGCTATCCGTGCTGCTGGGCGGCGCGGCAAACCGGATTTTGGAAAGGATTGATCTCGGCTATGCAGAATAAATATTACCCCCATTTGGCAAGCCCGCTGACCATCAAGGGGCTGACGTTCAAAAACCGGATCCTGGGCGCGCCGATGTCCAATCCGGAGATGGATCCGGACAGCCATATGCGCAAAGAGGACGTGGCGTTCCATGAAAACCGGGCGCGGGGCGGCCTGGCCAGCGTGGCCATCGGCCTGGGCATTGTGGACGCAGTGGGCCGCACGCACACCAAGGAGGTCGCGCTGTACGACGTAGGCTCGCTCCCTTCGCTCAAGGAGGCGGCCAAGGCTATGCACCGCCATGGCTGCAACGCGGTCATGGAGCTGGCGCACGGCGGCAAGTACGCTAACGCCCGAGGGCATGGGCAGGCAGCCGAGCGGTATGCGCTCGGCCCGAACGATGAAGTCAACCCAGACGGCCTGCCGGTGCGCAGTATGACCGAGGACGAGATCGTCCACACCGCCGAGGCTTTCGGCCGCGCGGCCGCGCTGGTCAAGCAGGCGGGCTTTGACATGGTGCTGATCCACGGCGGCCACGGCTGGCTGCTGGGGCAGTTTATGTCGCCGTCCATGAACCACCGCACCGACCGCTGGGGCGGCAGTCTGGAGAACCGCATGCGTTTCCCCCTGCTCGTGATCGAGAAAGTGCGCGAGGCGGTGGGCGACCAGTTCCCGATCGAATTCCGCATGAGCGGCGCTGAGTTGACCGAGGGCGGATACGGGCTGGACGAGGGCATTGCGATGGCCAAGGCCATCGACGGCAAGGTGGACATCATCCATGTTTCCGCCGGCGTACACGAGGACCCTGACGTGTTCGTACTGACCCATCCCTCAATGTTTGTCGAGCACGGCTGCAACGTCTACCTGGCTGAGGAGATCAAAAAGCATGTCAAAACGCCGGTAGCGACACTGGGCGGGCTGAACGATCCGGATATGATGGAGGAGATCATCGCTTCCGGCAAGGCGGACATCATCGAGATCGCCCGCCAGTCGATCTGCGACCCCTATTTTCCGGAAAAGGCGTTCTCCGGCCGCAAGGACGATATCACCCGCTGCTGCCGCTGCTTCACCTGCTTCTACAATTATCTGACCAACCGCACGTTCTGCTGTGCGTTCAACCCCATCGTCGGCCGCGAGATGGAGAGCTTTTACGGCGCGCCAGCGACAACGCCCAAAAAGGTCGTGGTCGTCGGCGGAGGCCCAGGCGGGATGTACGCCGCCATCACGGCTGCCCAGCGCGGCCACACGGTCACGCTGTATGAGAAAAACAGCCGTCTGGGCGGGCAATTGCTCTCCGAGCAGTACATCCCGTTCAAGCAGGACATGTACCGCTTCGTGCAGGTGCTCGAGGGCCGGCTGCGCGAAGCAGGCGTGGATGTGCGCCTGAACACCGCTCTGACCGCGGAACAGGCCGAGGCGCTGCAGGCCGACGTCATCCTCGCCGCCGTGGGCGCGAAGCCCATCGTGCCGCCCATCCCGGGCATCGACAGTACGAAGGTCGTTACCCTGGACGCGCTGCACCAGAAGGACCCTGCCATCGGTCAAAAGGTGGTCATCCTGGGCGGCGGTCTGGTGGGCAGCGAGTGCGCGATCTATCTGGACGGTCTGGGCAAGGACGTGACCATTGTGGAGATGAAGGACGACTGGGCTGCGGACTCCTACTTCATGCACAAGAACGCTATGAAGATCTATATGCGGAACAGCGGCATCCGCATCCATGTAAACACCACCGCAAAGGCCGTAACCGACGCCGGCCTGCTGTGCGACAGCCCGAACGGCGAAAGGCTGCTGGAAGCGGACACCATTCTGCTCGCCGCGGGCATGAAGGCTGACCGCGTGTGCGCGGAAAGCTTCTACAACGCCGCGCCGCGTGTGTTCGAGATCGGCGACTGCATCAGGGCCGGCCGCGTCGTGGACGCGGTCACGGACGGCTACTACCGCGCGCTCGATATTTGAACCGCCGCGCCTATCCCCGCATCCTTGGTCCGCGCCCCGCGGGCCTTTGGAAATTCCATTTTTATCCTGATACGAGGAGGACCACTCCATGAAAATCAAAGCTGCCGTTACCCACGCGCCCGGCGCGCCGTTCCAGATCGAGGAAGTCGAGCTGGCCGCCCCGCAGAAGCATGAAATCCTGGTGAAGATCACCGCCTGCGGCGTATGCCACACCGACGACGCAGCCCGCCAGCAGGTCATTCCGGTCCCACTGCCCGCAGTGCTCGGCCATGAAGGCTGCGGCGTCGTCGAGGCGGTCGGCCCCGAGGTCACGGAATTCCAGCCTGGGGACAAGGTGGGCATATCGTTCGGCTACTGCGGCCGCTGCCACAACTGCATGACCGCCCACCAGCACGCGTGCGAGAACTTCAACGCCATCAACTTCGGCGGCGTGCAGCCGGATGGCACGTCGCGCCTGTCTGCGCTGGATGGTACGCCGCTGGCTACGTTTTTCGGCCAGTCCTCGTTTGCGACTCATGTGGTCGTCAACGAAGCCAGCGCGGTCAAGGTGCAGTACGACGATATCGACCTTGCGCTCGTCGGGCCGATGGGATGCGGCATCCAGACCGGTGCAGGCGCTGTGCTCAACCGCCTGCGGCCGGAGTTCGGCTCGTCCATAGCGGTGTTTGGCTGCGGTACGGTCGGCATGAGTGCGATTATGGCTGCCAAGATCGCGGGCTGTGAAACGATTATTGCGGTAGGTGGCAACCCGAAGAGCCTGGAGCTGGCAAAAGAGCTGGGCGCGACCCACACCATCAACCGCAAGGAAGTCGACGACATCGTGGGTACAATCAAAAATGAAATCACAGATGGCGGTGTCAATTATGCCATCGACACGTCGGGCGTACCCGATTTTGTCAAGAAAGCCCTGGCGTCCTGCCGCTTCATGGGTACGGCGGTCGTGCTCGGCGCAACCGGCGACGTGACGTTCAACATCCAGGCCGAGCTGATGGGCGACGCCAAGAGCCTGATCGGCATTGTCGAGGGCGATGCCATTCCCAAACTGTTCATCCCCAAACTGCTCGACTACTACAAAAAGGGCATGTTCCCGTTTGATAAACTGATCAAGTTCTATCCGTTCGAGCAGATCAACGAAGCGTTTGAGGAGTCCGGCTCCGGCAAGTGCATCAAGGCGATCCTCCGTATGGACGCCTGACCGCTTTCCTCCATTATACAACACATCAAAAAAACGGTGCGGAATATAGTTCCGCACCGTTTTTGCGTTTATTTTTCCAGCAGTCCCTGCCCGACCAGGAATTCGTGCGCCACCTCGTCGACCGGCCGCCCCTCCACGTCCACCTCATAGGTCAGGCCGCTCATCAGCTCGTCGGTAAAGAGGCCGTTGAGCAGGCTGAGCGTGTCCTCCAGATCCGGCGCCTGCTCTCGAAAGCGCTCAAACACATCGTTCCGCGCCAGAATCGTGCCGTAATAGTCTGGGAAGAAATGGCGGTCATCCTCCAGAATGGTCAGCCCCGCGCGCTTGTTCAGCCCGTCGGTCGCGTAAACCACCATGACATCATACGCGCCCTGCTCGATCGCCTTGTATTTGAGCATAATATCGACATGCCGCACCTCCTTGAAATCCAGGTCGTAGAAATTCACGAACGGCCCGAACTTCATGCTGCCGGCATCGGTGAAAAAGTCCTGCTCCGCACCGAAGCGCAGCTCGCCCGCAACCGGCTGCAGGTCACTGATGGTGGCCACGCCGTACCGGTCCACCACGTCCTGCGTCACGCCGATGGCATAGGTGTTGTTGACGCCGATCTTGCCCATCAGCCGCACATCATATTTATCCTGCAGGCGCTCGTTTACAAAATCGTAGAGCGTCCGCCCCTCCGGTATATCCGCGGTATCCAGACCCATGATGGTCGTCAGGATGGTACCGTCCCAGTTGTACATTAGGTCGCAGCTGTGTCCGTCCCCAACCAGCTCGTCAAAATTGTTCTTGGAGGTCATCTGATCCTTGATCGTCACGGTCAGATCATACCGATCCTCGACCAATTGCTGAATCATGCTGTTGACGAGCTGCACCTCGGAAAATTCGCCCTGGTACAGCACCAGCCCGTCCGCGTCCTGCGGGATGAAATTCCACGCGCACAGCCCCAGCACGCAGACCGCCGCAGCCGCGGCCCCCAGCCGCCTGACCACCCGAAAGCGGTAAGCGGGCGCGGCCGCTGTGCGGCTGTTCATCCGGCGCTCCACAATGCCCATCAGGGTGTCGAGTACCAGCGCCATGAGCATAAGCACGCCCGTGCCGCCGAGGATCGCGTTCATATCATCTTGCCGGATGCCGGTGTTAATCACACCGCCCAGGCCGCCGCCCCCGACAAACGCAGCGAACACGGCCGTTCCCACTGCGTTGACCGCCGCGATGCGGATACCGGTGAAAATGATGGGGGCCGCCATGGGCATCTCCACATGAGCCAAGCGATACAGGCGCGTCATCCCCATCCCCTTTGCCGCTTCGACCAGGTAATCCGGAACCTGGTCCAGCCCCAAGCAGGTATTGCGCACAATGGGCAGCAGGGAATACAGCGCAAGCCCCGTGATGACGGTCGGCTTGCCCGCGCCCAGAAACACCATGATAATGCCGAGCAGGGCAAGCGCCGGCGTAGTCTGGATCAGGTCCACCACGCGCAGGATCACCCTGCGCGCAGCGGGATAAAAATAACATATTACACCCAGCGGCACGCCGGCCAGAATCGCGCACAGCAGAGAAGCGACGACAATGGAGATATGGTCGAGTATCATCACCGCGCTCATACGCCGCCGCCCCCTTTCCGCATGCCCTTGGGTACGACCATGCGCTGTAGCACGTCGATCAGGGAGCCGAGCAGAAATGCCAGCAGCGCGGCCGGTATGGCGCCCATCAGGATCAGGCCGTTGTCATTGGCGCTGATGCCGGTATAGATGAACTCGCCCAGCCCGCCTTGGCCGATCATTGCCGCCAGTACGGTCCAGCTTACGGTATAGATCGTGGACATGCGCAGGCCGCCGATGATGGTCGGCAGCGCCAACGGTATCTCGATCTTGTACAGCCGCTGCAGCGGCGTCATGCCGCAGCCACGGGCGGCCTCGATATACTGCGGGTCAACCGATACCAGACCCGCATAGGTGTTTTTGAGAATCGGGAACATTGCGTAGATCGACAGGGCAATCAGCACGGTCGCGGGCTGCATGCCCAGCCAGATAAAGAGCAGGCCGACGAACACAATGCCCGGCACCGTGTTGAATACGCTCAATACCGGCAGCACCACGCCGGACAGGCGGGGCCGGCGGGACAGCAGGATACCGAACGCAACGCCCAGCACAAAGCCGAAAAACACGGAAACCGCGGTGAAGCCCAAATGCGCCAGCAATGCGCGGGGAAGATCGTGGTAGGTCATATACTCACCCCCACAGCCGTTCCGCCATGGCCGACGCCATGCTGGTCTTGGTCACGATGCCAGCGACCGTTTTATCCGGCCGGAGCACGACCAGATACGGGCTGCCGCTTTCGATCAACTGGTCAAAGCAGGCCCGCGCGTTGTCCTCCGTCTGCACGACCGGCATGTTGCACCGGATCAGTGGAGCGATCGAATCCACCACATGTCCAGTCAGCCGGATATCCGTGATCGAAACCGTACCTAGGTATTTGCCTGCTTCGTCCACAACGAGCAGCGTATCCACGTTGCGGCGCTGCATCCGGCTGATACATTCGTTGACGCCGCGCCCCTGCTCGACCGTATAAACGCCTGTGCGCATAAACTCCTATTACAATAGATTTACGGTTCAAGGCACGGCAGCCAGCCGTGTCTTTTTCCGCGCCGTTGCCAAAGCTGTTAGAATGAGAGTGTCTTGGCCTGATGTTAAACTCCAAGGACCAATGCGTCCGTTGTAAAGTCCGTCAGCCAGCCTCTCCTTCGCAGCGTTCGATTTATGCAGGTTGAGCCGCCACATCGGTGCGCCCGTGTCATCAAATAGATTGGATCGGCAATGATGAAATGGCTGGACGCCAAAAGACAAATCTACGATGAGGAGCGTTGTGCATGAACAATGTAGCAGGGGTCGATGTTTCCAAAGGAAAGAGCATGGTAACTGTTCTCCGTCCCTTCGGGGAAGTGGTGGCAAAGCCGTTTTCTGTTGGTCACACCGGCAGTGAACTCAAGGAACTGGCAAACTACTTGAAAAGCCTGGACGGTGAGACGCGGGTGGTCATGGAGCACACTGGGCGCTACTATGAGCCGGTGGCCCGCTTTCTCCATGAGGAGGGCATCTTTGTTAGCGCAGTCAATCCTAAGCTCATTAAAGACTACGGGAACAACACCCTGCGCAAAGTGAAAACAGATAAGGCAGACGCCAGGAAGATTGCCCGCTATGGGCTTGACAACTGGGTAGAATTGCGCCAACATACTCCTATGGACACGATTCGGATGCAACTGAAAACGCTGAATCGGCAGCAGGGGCTGTACTCCAAAACCAAGACGATGATGAAAAACAACCTCATCGCCCTCTTGGACCAGACCTATCCCGATGTCAACGCCCTGTTTGACAGCCCTGTCCGTGAGGACGGCAGCCAGAAGTGGGTGGACTTTGCCACGACCTTTTGGCACGTGGACTGTGTGCGGGCTATGAGCCTCACTGCTTTTATGGAGCGCTACCGCAAGTGGTGCAAACGCCACGGCTACAACTTCAGCCAGAGCCGGGCCATTGAGATTCACATGGAGGCGCAAGACCTGATTGCCATGCTCCCCAAGGACGCCCTGACCAAAACCATGATCCGGCAGGCCATTGACGCGCTGAACGCCGTCTCCAAATCTCTGGAGCAACTCAAGGCTGAAATGCGCACTCTGGCTGCCCAACTCCCCGAATATCCAGTTGTCATGGCCATGCGCGGCGTAGGCAATTCTCTCGGCCCCCAGCTCATGGCAGAGATTGGTGATGTGACCCGGTTTGCACACAGAGGCTCCATTACGGCTTTTGCCGGTGTTGACCCTGGCGCTGACCAGTCTGGCACCCACGAGGCCAAAAGCAACCGGACATCCAAAAGCGGCCCGCCGGAACTGCGCCGCGCCTTGTTCCTAGTCATGGACTGCCTTTTGAAAACCATGCCTCAGAATGATCCAGTGTACCGTTTCATGGACAAGAAACGAGCCGAGGGCAAGCCCTACCTGGTTTACATGACAGCCGGCACCAACAAGTTCCTGCGCATCTACTACGGCAGAATAAAAGAATATCTGGCATCTCTGGAGGGAAATTAAGGAAGCATCCTTCCTTGTCGGGGAACGATACTGCATTTACGCTAAAAACATCTTATGACAGAAAGAGAGCGATTAAGATGTTTTTAGACAATTTATCCACCTCCGTCCTCAGATTATGTGATACTCGCAAGCTCAGCTATGAAACTGCCTCGGAACGATGTGACCTCAGTTCCAGGTACTTTGGCGACATTGCCAGAGGCAAAACCGCCCCAACGATCTTGACATTGGAAAAACTCTGCGTTGGTTTTAATCTGACACCAAATGACCTGCTGATTCCCTCGGCAATTTGGAGGGAAATGTCTTTCCGCAAACCCATGCCAGTGACGCAGATCCGCTGCTTTCATTTCCTTCATGGCCTTACTGGCTTCTCAGTCTGCCCTCAATGTGGAAAGACTATGGAACGGGAATACCAGCCTTACTGTGACCGCTGTGGGCAATGCTTGGATTGGAAAGACTTCTCCAAAGCAACCATTCTGCTGCCTCAGAAATAACACTCCTTGATACATATCTTCCTATCTGGCCAGCGCATTTTACCATCTGGCCGCTTTGGGTATGCCCTTTTTCTTTTCATCATTTTCTCCATTCCCCCTATTGACTTTTTATTTGCAGACTTTACCTTGAGGTCGGCGGCCGCGCTGTCCGGCATATGCTTGCCAAGGAAATCGTGGATCAGTCCAGTCGCGGGATGCGCAAGCATTTCCTCGGGCGTGGCCATCTGTTCGATACGGCCGTGGTTCATGAAAATAATCAGGTCAGCCAGGTCGAGCGCTTCCTCCATGTCGTGCGTGACGAACACGATGGTCTTGTTCAGCTTTTGCTGTAAGGATTTCATCTCCTGCTGCAAGGTGCGGCGCGTCATGGGGTCGAGCGCGCTGAACGGCTCGTCCATCAGCACGATCGGCGGCGACGCGGCCAGCGCGCGCAGGATGCCGATACGCTGCTGCTGCCCGCCGGACATTTCAGACGGGTATTTGTGCGCGTACTGCTCATACGGCATATCGACCATGGCGAGCATGTCGCGCACGATCTGCTCGCATTGATCTTTCGGATACTTTAGCAGCCTGGGTACCACGCAGATATTCTGCGCCACCGTCATGTTCGGAAACAGGCCGATTTGCTGGATCACGTAGCCGATGCGGCGGCGCAGCTCGACCTTGTCCTCCTGGGCGATATCCTTCCCATCCACAAAAATACGTCCGCTGTCCGGCTGGATCAGCCGGTTGATCATTTTGAGCGTCGTTGTCTTGCCGCAGCCGGACGGGCCGATCAGGATGGCGAATCTGTTGTCCGGAATCTCGAAGCTCAAATCGAAAATCACCTGCTGGCTCCCATAAGACAGCGAAACATGTTCAAATTTAACCAAAGGCAACTCCTCTCCCTTCTCTGTTCCTGCCTCCGCTTCCGTTTTACGGCAAGCCGCGCAAACGCGCGCGGAGCCCTCTCTCCGCACGGCGCTGCCCCCCTGCAGCGCCGCGTAGTCTCCTTTGTATATTTTGTCTATAAAAATTATGACAGAAAACAGCACTTTTGTCAAATCAAGAAGTTGAAAAGACGCTCCCTCCTTACCTGCGGCGCGCGGGAAAGTCATGGTATGGCGCGTGTCTCGGCGACCCGTGGCCGTGGGAAGGAGAGGATAATTAATGTGGTCATATGATAAACGCTTACAGTTCCCTGTCAAGATCAAAAATCCCGACCCGCAGACCGCCAAGATCGTTATTACCCAGCTTGGCGGACCGGACGGCGAGCTGGGCGCCTCCATGCGTTACCTCAACCAGCGCTATGCCATGCCGTATAAGGAGTGCAAGGCTATCCTGACCGATATCGGTACGGCGGGGTCATACCGGCCCCTTTACGGTGAATACCCATTCCTGCGGTATGCCCTGCAGCCGGAGCGCCGCCGTTCCATCCGGCCGGATCTCCATTCCGTCCAGCAGGGTGCGGTAAAAGGCGTCGCCGCGGCCCGACTCTCGCCGCAGGGCCGCGCGCAGCCGCTCCGCCGCCTCCTGCAAACCGGCCGCCGCCGCGGGCTGTGCCTGCAGGCGCGCGAGCCGCCCGTCATACTGCTCCGTCAGCCCGCGCAGCTCGGCCTGGGTAATCGCCCCCTCCAGAAAAGCGTCCAAGGCGCGCAGCCTTTTCCGCCGCAGTTTTTCGGCCTGCTCCCGCCGTCTTTCCGCGTCCTCCGCGCCGCCGGACTCCATCGCGGCTGTGACCGCCCCGGCCGCTGCCTGCACCGCCGCGTCCCAATCGAATACGAGGCTTTCCACAGCCTGCCGCAGCATGAACCACGCCGCCGCTTCAGGCAGGCCCCAGCCGATGCTGCACGTGTGCTTCCCGCCGCACACGGTCCGGCCGCACACCCAGCGCCGGTATAGGCTCCCGTCTTTCCGGCGCTTTTGGCGCGGCACCAGTGCGCTGCCGCACTGCCCGCACCGCAGCCTGCCGGAAAACGGATGCCCCGCCCCCGCGCCGGCTCCTGCGCCACCGCGCCGCCGCCGCCGTTCCAGCTCCCGCTGCACGGTCTCCCACAGCGTCCGGCTGACGATCGCCTCATGGTGGTCCCGCAGGATGATCTTTTCCTCCTCCCCGTGGTTGTATTTCTTTGCATGGGAAAGGTAGTCCGGCGTGATGCTCTTTTTCTGTATCAGGTCCCCCACATATTTTTCATTTCGGAGGATCTTGACGATATGGCTGCCCGACCACGACGCGCCGCCCCGACTGGTGCGGCAGCCTGCCGCCTCCAAGCCGCGCGCGATTTCGCCGGTACTTTTTTTCTCCTCCCCGTACTGGCGGAAAATCCTCCGGACAACCGCCGCCCCTTCGGGTTCAACCGTAAGTACCCCGTCCCGCACGGTGTAGCCCAGCAGCGAGCGGCCGAACACCACGCCCTGCTCCATGCGGCGCGTCTGCCCCCACTTGACGCGCGCCGAGGTGCGGCGGCTCTCCTCCTGCGCGATCGAACCCATGATGGACAGCCGCAGTTCGGCGTCCGCGTCCCGCGTGTCGATTCCGTCGCTCAGGAACAGCACGCCCACGCCGAGTTGCTTCAGCTCGCGCGTATACGCGACCGTATCCAGGATATTGCGCGAAAAGCGGCTGACCTCCTTGGTCAGAAGCAAAGAAAAACGGCCCGCACGCGCGTCGGCCATCATGCGGTTGAACGCCGCGCGCCGCTTTGTCGAAGTGCCGGTCACGCCTTCATCCGCATAGATCCGGTACAGCGCCCAGTCGGGCTGGCGGCTGATAAACGCCTCGAAATACCGCTGCTGGCTGGCAAAGGAGCCCGCCTGGTCCTCCTTGTCCGTGGACACGCGGCAATAGGCCGCGGCCCGAATCACGGCCGCGCCTCCCGTCCTGCCGCCAGATCGTTCAAACGACGCCGCAGCTCCCGTTCCACCCGCGGGTATGCCGCCGCGTCCAGCAGACCGCAGGCCTCGGCCTCCGCCAGCAGCGCCCTGCCGCAGGCCTCCCAAAAGCGCGGTCCGGCCGGCCGCGCGCGTTCCCCTTTCATCACCGGCTGCCTGTACATTCCATCGCCTCCTCTATCAGGAGGATATGCGCCGCCTCCCCGCCGCTTTCCACTTCCCGCACAGTCGGACGTTGTCCGCACCGCAGAAATTTGTTAAATTTTCTACAATTTCTTTCTTTACAACAATTGTGTTTTGCTGTATGCTTATGATGGTTGTAAAGCAGCCCGATTTTACTGTAAAAACAGGATTTATCATATCATAACTATATTGAGGGGGACGAAGAAAGAATGAGAGGCGTAGAGACCCGTATCCAGGAGATCCGCCACAGGATTTTCCGCGAGGTAGCCCGTATGGCCTACCATACTGAATGGCAGGTGGACAAACGGATCGAAGAGCTTCCCTATGAGATCGTGCCGGGCGAGGTCGGCAATTTCCGCAACGACATCTTTTTGGAACGCGCCATTGTCGGCGAGAGGCTGCGCCTGGCCATGGGCCTGCCCTACCGCAGCGCGGCCGACCACTCTCCCATTTCGGACGGCATCGAGGCCGCCGACAAGCCCGAAACCTATTATACACCGCCGTTGATCAACATCATCAAATTCGCCTGCCACGGCTGCAAGGAGAACCAGGTCGTCGTGACCGAGGGCTGCCAGGGCTGCCTGGCGCATCCGTGTGTCGAGGTCTGCCCCAAGGGCGCCGTTTCGCTCGCCCGCTATAACGGGCGTTCGGTGATCGACCAGGAAAAGTGCATCAAGTGTGGCCGCTGCGTGGAGGTCTGCTCCTACAACGCGATCATCCATCAGAAGCGCCCCTGCGCCGCCGCCTGCGGCATGGACGCCATCCGCACCAACCAGAACGGCAAGGCGGATATCGATTACGACAAGTGTGTTTCCTGCGGCATGTGCCTGGTCAACTGCCCGTTTGGCGCGATCGCGGATAAGTCCCAGATCTTCCAGGTCATCCGCGCGATCCAGTCGGGCGAGCGCGTTTACGCCGCCGTCGCGCCCGCGTTCGTCGGCCAGTTCGGCCCCAAGGTCACGCCCGGCCGCCTGCGCGCCGCGATGAAGCAGCTCGGCTTTGCGGACGTTTTCGAGGTTGCGATCGGCGCGGACCTGTGCGCCGCGCAGGAGGCCGACGACTTCCTGGAAGAGGTGCCGGAAAAGCTGCCGTTCATGGCGACCTCCTGCTGTCCCGCGTGGTCGACCATGGCGAAAAAGCTGTACCCCGATTATGCCAACTGCATCTCCATGGCGCTCACGCCCATGACGCTGACCGCGCGCCTGATCAAGCACCAGCACAAAAACGCCAAGGTCGTATTCATCGGGCCGTGCGCGGCGAAAAAGCTCGAGGCCATGCGCACCGACGTTCGCAGCGAAGTGGATTTCGTGCTCACCTTTGAGGAAATGGCCGGTATCTTTGACGCCAAGCACGTTGAGCTGACCATGGTGCCGGAGGATCCGAACGGCGTCAACGACGCTTCGACCGACGGTCGCAACTTCGCCGTCTCCGGCGGAGTGGCGCAGGCGGTCGTCAACGTCATCAAGGAGAAGTACCCTGAGCGTGAGGTCAAAATCGCCAACGCAGAGGGCCTGCGTGAATGCCGCCACCTGCTTGCCGCCGCCAAGGCCGGCAAGTACAACGGCTACCTGCTGGAAGGCATGGCCTGTCCGGGGCGGCTGCGTCGCAGGCGCGGGTACCATGCAGCCGATCCGCAAGTCCGCCGCCGCGGTCGGCATGTACGCCAAGCAGGCCGAGCACAAGACCGCAAGCGGCACGGAATACGTCAAGGAGCTTGACAAGCTCGTTGACTGACCGGCTTGAAAAGCAAAGAAAGGCCGCCCTTTTGGGCGGCCTTTCTGTCATTCCCGTACTTATCCCTCGGTCGTGACCGCGACCTTAACCACATTGTCGCGCCGGTGTTCAAACAGGTCATAGGCCGCGTCGATCTCGCACAGCGGGAAAATATGCGTAATCAGGGGCGTTGTGTCCAGTCGGCCCGCCGCGATCAGGCGCAGGATTTCCGCGCAGTCGCAGCCATCCACGCCGCCGGTCTTGAAGGTCAGGTTTTTGCCGTACATATCGGGCAATGGCAGCATCTGCGGCGCGTCGTACAGCGCAACCACGGTCACCACCGCGTTGGGGCGCGCGCATTCCCAGGCAAGCCGGAAGCTGTCTGCGGTTCCCGCCACCTCGAGCACCGCGTCCGCGCCGCCATGCCGGCTGTATCGCCGGACAAAATCTGGCGCCTGCTCCGGCGTTACGGTCAGCACCTCCGGATACCGCTCCTCCACAAAACGGCGGCGCACCGGATCCGGCTCGCAGACAATCACCCTGCCCGGGCCGCGCAGCCGCGCGCAGAGCAGCGTGCAGATACCCGTCGGGCCGGCGCCCAGAATCAGCACGGTATCTTCGGGCTTGATCTCCGCGATGCGCGCCGCCCAGAAGCCGGTCGCCAACACATCCCCCACAAACAGCGCCTCACGGTCGGAAACGCCGTCCGGAATCACATTCAGCCCCTGGTCGGCATACGGCACGCGGACGTATTCCGCCTGTCCCCCATCGATACGGCAGCCAAGCGCCCAGCCGCCGTTCGGGTCGATACAGTTATTGACATAGCCGTGCTCGCAGAAAAAGCACCGGCCGCAGAACGTTTCGACATTGACCGTCACCCGATCGCCGGGTCTGACCGCCGTGACCGCCGCGCCCACCTGCTCGACCACGCCGACCATTTCATGCCCGACGGTCACGCCCGGCACCGCGCGCGGCACAGAGCCGTGCTTGATATGCAGGTCGCTCGTGCAGATGCTCGCCAGCGTCACGCGCACGACCGCGTCGTGCGGGTCCTGAACGACCGGCACGGGCTTGTTTCTGAGCGCGAATTTCCCGCGCTCCATATAGGTATACGCCAGCATAAACGCCGTCCTCCTTGCGTACTGGTTTTTACTCGGCCGCCCCGCGCAGGCGGGTGAGAATCGCCTCGTCCGCAGGGCAGAATTCATATTCCGGTATTTCCGCCGGTGTGATCCAGCGCAGCGCCTCATGCTCCAGAAGCTGCGGTTCCCCTGCGGTGATGCGGGCATTGAGCAGCGTCAGGTGGATGGACATATCTGGATACACATGCGTGACCTCCATAAACGACGCACCCGGCGCAACGGTGATCGCAAGCTCCTCCCTGCACTCACGGATCAGCGCTTCGGACTGGCTCTCGCCCGGCTCGACCTTACCGCCCACAAATTCCCAGAGCGAGCCGCGCGCCTTATGCGCCGGCCGCTTGCAGATCATAAACCTGTCTCCGTCCCAAATCAGGGCGGCTACGACTTCTTTCATCCGTTCATCCGCTCTTTTCCCTGTACTTAATGCACCTATTATAGCGCCACGGGGCGCGGGCTGTCAAATCCGGCGGGCGTCATTTCGACCCCGCCGCAGGTACAGAGGAGCTGGCGCACATGGAGATGATCTCCGCTATTGTGTACCAGCTCACCCGCAACCTGACGCCCGAACAGATCAAAGAGGGCGGCTTCGACACCTATTTTGTCGATCATACGACCGGTATCTATCCGCAGTTCGCCTCCGGCACGCCGTGGAGCGCCATGACGTTCCAGTCCAAGGGGGATCCGATCACCGACCTGTTCGAGGATATGGCAGCAGATGGTGCAATCATATAAGAACAACTTTAAATTAAAAGTTCCAGTGAATCTCAATCGGAACGTCCCTTGTTCCCTGAATACGCTTGCCGACAGATATGTAATCAATCAGTATTTCCACGATTTCACGATTAAGGTGTTCCAAGCTGGAATATTGTTCGATAATTTGACGGCGGTTATCGCCCACCGTGATTTTTTCCTCGATTTCGCCTAACTGTTTTTGTCCGTCAACAATCCCACGTTCCAATCGGGCTCGCTCCGTAGTAAAGTCCTTTGACATTTCCACATAATCATTTTCGGATATTAACCCCTTTACCTTATCCATATAAAGTTCACGGATACCTTTGGAAAGCTCGGCAATCTTTTTCTCATAAACAGCTATGTCAGAGAGCAAGCATTTTTTCTGTCCCTGCAAGTTATCACAAAATTCTATGTTCTGTTCTAACTCGTCTTTATCAAGATACTCGACCGCCAGTTTATTGATCTCGTCGATAACCATTCTTTCCAGTTTATCAACAGAGATAAAGGAACCAATACAAGCGTCCTTTGTTACATGATGGTTAGAGCATTTTAGATAATGCTTTCCGCCGCGCCGAGGGGCTGATTTAGAAGAACGCATAGTGTAGCCGCAATTTGCACAACGGGCTTTTCTTGCAAATAAACCGACTGTGCCTACGTCAAAGGGCTTTGCTCGCTGTACAAGCAATGCCTGCACCCTATCCCACAACTCCCTGTCAATAATAGGCTCATGTGTTCCCTCAACACGATACCAATCCCTTTTCGGACGCGGCTTATTTTGTTTGGTTTTATAAGACACGCTTCCATATTTTCCCTGCACCATATTGCCAATGTAGATTTCGTTTAGCAGCATATCGGAAATAGAATAGTATTTCCAAAGGGTACTGTTTTTTGTTTTCGGCGATTTATAACGCAAGCCATGCAGACGTTTATATTCTGTTGGATTAGGTATACCCCTGTCATTGAGTATACGGGCGATTGCAGTTTTTCCGTATCCTTGTGAAAACAGGGTGAAAACTTCACGGACAACGGCTGCCGCTTCTTCATCGATTATCAAATGCCCTTTCTGGTCGGGATCTTTCTTGTATCCATAAAGAGCAAATGCACCGATATGAAAACCGTTTTTCCGTCTGTTCGTCAAGACGCTGCGGATATTATCAGACATATCCTCTAAATACCACTCATTGACAAGCCCGTTAATTTGTCGTGATTTTTTGTTGCCCTTGTTTGCGGTATCTGCATTGTCAACTATACTGATAAAACGTATGCCCCATATCGGGAATAAACCGTGAATGTATTTTTCCACCAACTCAAGTTCACGAGTAAAGCGTGATTGCGTCTTACAAAGAATAATATCAAACCTGTGTTGCTCCGCGTCTTTTAGTAGACGGTTAAATTCCGGTCGTCGCCTATCAGCACCGGTATAGTCGTCGTCGCTGTAAATGTTGTAAAGTTCCCACCCCTGTTCCATAGCATATTGCAGCAGCATCGCCTTTTGGTTCTGAATACTGTTGCTGTCATCCGTTTCAAATTGCTTGTTTCTATCTTCTTCAGATAAGCGGCAATAAATAGCTACTTTCATATTCATATCTCCTTAGAGATAGGAACAAGCTGCTTCTTGCATATTATACCATGCAGAAAACAGCTTGTCATTGCTATTTTGTAAGGCGCACCGTCTTGTTTTTCTCTATTCTATTTATCATCTCAGCCCACTTTTTTGTGAATTGAGCCTTTGAAGTCGTGCTTTCGCCACTTTTGAAAACACTTCTGCAAAGTATCTGGTTTTTATCATCATTTGCCATGATTAGCCTCCTTTCCACGATTGGCTAATACATTATATGAATAGCGGTAAGCCCTCTATTCCAATGCAATAGGGTACAGCGGATCATCTCATCTCGCATGACTGTCAATTGCGTTTTTCAATCAGGCTCATCATACGTCTGTGGCACATACCGCCCATATTTCGGTTTCTAATCTTTGTTCATAATTAAACTGCAATTACCATGTTAGGTCCGCAGGTATTCAGCCGCCGATGGTCGCTGTTGATCTGCTCATTTAACCCAGCGGATTGCAACTTTCCGGCGCTTACTTCATAGGAACGCATCCATGCTCTTTACTTGTCAAGGCTCATACTGCAGCCGCCTTTCATCGGCTTCCCCATAATCATTTTATAAATCCCCATGGGGAAGCCGATGAAAAAAGCGATTATTTGTTCCGGTACTTCTGGTAATCCCAATTCGCCCTTAAAAGCCCGTTTTCAATATGCCCCTTGACAAACCGGTCAACGTAAAATGTATAGTTACCCTGCTCATCAATACACGGGCGTAAGGCGTTCGAATGGATTATCGGTTGAAAGAAATGTACAACCCGTAGCATTGCCTGTTCGTCTCCATGTACAGCTTTTTTGGACCGTATCATAGCTTAGAATCCGTTTCTCTTTTGCTTTACTCTTCACACGTTTCCCCCACAAACCGTTCTCGGAGTTGTTTCATCGCTTTCCGTTTCCGATAGCTTACTTTTTTCTGGTCAGCTTCATACTTGAAGCTATCTCCTGATCGGCCTGCTGTATAAAATAAGAACGCAAGATAATCTCCCTGTGTTATCGAAAGCTGTTTTAGTACATCAGCAAGATCGCTGTCATAAACCGGTATGCAAATATCCCCAATTATAAATTCTGTGTCTGTCAGATGTATCACATTTACCGGTTGTGGAATGGCCTCAAAGAACAGCGCACCTGGAATATGGCATAGTGCATCTTTTCGCAAAAATCTGTATACTTCACTTGTCTGATTTTCGATTGCTTTCCAGCAATAGCTGATAAAGCGTTTCACCATGACATCCTGTGGCGTAAGCGACGTAAGCATTACACTCACCACCTTACTACCACTGACTGTAGAATTTACATTGTTATAGGCTGTTGAACCATCAAGTTTTTGGTTAATTTTAATCTCAATAAATTGGAATTTTCCGGAGGTACGAGTTATGAAAAATCGAACCATGATGATAGGGTTAGCCTTACTATTGCTTGGAAATAATTTTGCAGTTCCAGGCACCTTTTTTCTATATCGGTCTTGTTTGGGGTATTATTGAATTGGTTTTGGTTATTTTCGGGAGCAAATCAAAGGAATAGCAGATTCCAATTTATCGACTTATCGGGAACCACGCTTGATATGCGTGGTTCTTTTCATTTGTGGGAAAATCAATGATACTTTTTGTTGCTGTTATGCCAACAGCAGAATTTCTAACAGTCCTCGGGCAGCTTTCGTATCACACGAAATAAGGTGTCCTTACGGACGCACAGCCTTTCTCAATTTTGGCCGGATTGACGATCATCACCTACATGCCCTGCCGGAGGTGGTTTGCCACCCATTCTTCCTGTTTGCGAGGCGGGACGGTATCCTCCATGATCTCGGCGCGGACGCCGGCATCCATGAGAAAGCGCTTGAGCCGTGTCCGGCTGTCCAGACGTACCCAGTTCACGTAGAGCAGTACGCGCTCGCCGGCACTCACCTTGCGGCGAATGATCTCCAGCGTGCGCCGGTCTTTTTCGGTCTGTTCCTCCGGCGCACCGCTGTCCTCCGGCACCAGGATCGGGTCTGCGGTGACCGGATGCAGGACCGGCTCATGGCCGTACGGCTGGTCCGGATAAGCCATCATGAGGTTCAGGGACACGGACAACAGCTTCTGGGCGAGCTTACGCCCTTCGCGGCTGCGGTCCTTGAAGATCCCATGGAAAGCGTGCTCCAGATCGTCATAGGCTCTTTGCTGGTTCTCCGGAAGCCTGAGCGGTACGGGGATCTCCTCGTATTCCGGCAGGTCCTTGCCCATATCCATGAGCGAGAGGAACACGCCGTTCTCCAGCAGGAAGCGGCTGTACACCAGCGGCGAAACGCCCGGCTTCTGACGGGAGCGTTTTTTCCGCTTCGCGGTGCGCCGGTTGCTGTTGTACCCGCCTTCCGTTACTTCGTAAGTGTCCTCTGTCACGCCGTATTCCCGCGCAAACTGCGCGGGGGCGGCATAGCTTTGCCCATCCTGCTCCATACGGTATGCACACATGCGGTAGAGCAGATAGAAGATACCGGAGGCATAGCCGTTGATGAGGGTTGCCGTCATGCCGATGCATTTTTTCGCGGCGGCGAACAACTCGCCCATCGCGTCCCCTGGCCGCTGTCCGCGGAAAACTGGTGCAGTTCATCCGCTATCAGGCCGTCTATCTTCCCTCTGTACCGGTTTTTGATATAGGTGCTGAGCGGGAAGCGGCGGCACGCGCCGCGGGCGGCCATGAAACGGTCCGGCTCGCGCAGCAGGGCGGCAAGCTGCTTTTTCGCCGCCGCTGTTTTGCAGGCGTCCCGCGCAAGGTACGCAAAACGGCGGTGGACATAGCCCAGATGGCTGATGCGCACCCATTCGCTCTGTTCCTCCGCGGTGGTGGCTGTCCAGAGGACAGCGCCGCAGCCTTCGCACTTGCGGTTGGCGCGGGTCTCTGTCCGGAAGTATTCCGGCGTGGCGTCTGTCAATGTCCGCTTACCGCAGTCCATAAATTCCATCTGGATCACGCTGCCGCAGTCCGGGCAGGTAAAGCCCTGCCGCCTTGCGTCCCATCTGGCCGCTGGGCGGCGCATATAGCCGTCCAGCGCGTTTTCCTTGGACATGACTGCAAACACGGTGCGGCCGCCGCGGGCATACCCCGCGTAGAGGGCGTCCATGTCCGCTGACGTCCGCACGATGGCGGCACGCGCGTTTGAGATGGCCTCCTCCAGCTCGCGCACCCATTTGCCTGTCATGTGGGAGGGGCAGAGGACGATATGCAGGCATTTCCTGTGCTTTTGCAATACGACTGCATGGCAATGCTGCCGACCTTAGACTTTCCGCTGCCGCATTCCGCGATGATCAGACCGAACCTGGCGGTCTGCAGCCTGCGCCGCAGCGCTTCCGCGGCGGCGAGTTGGGCGCCGTACAGGTGGTACCCTGCCGTCTGCGCCACGAACTGGTCCAGCCCCAGCACCCCCTCTGACAACGGCTCCTGGGCCGGATCATACAGGGGCTGGAACTGCCCGCGGATGCGGGACGCGATCACGAAACCGAACGCCCACAGGTAGCCGGCTACGCCGTTGATCTCTGTAAACGCGTCCGGCTGGCAGGGCCATGTGCTGGGGATACGGATAACCCCTGCTTTCAAGCCGTCTGTAAGTACGTCCGCGATATTCTGATCGTCCGGCGTGCAGGTGAGCCGCCATATGGCAAAGGGCTCCCCTGTTGTGTACACACGGCACGGCGCCATCATATCCCTTGCCTGGAGCTCGTTTATCATGTAGTCCCTGAATTCCGGCAGCATGGGGATGGTGCTTACTTTGTCGATCTCATGATACAGGGCAGTTTTGTCCCGTACGGGGCAGGCGAGGTAATACACCCTCGCCTCCTGCGCTTTATCTGTTTTCTCCTTTTGTTCCTTTCCCTCCATCTCTTCCGTCTGTTGCTTTTCGCCCTGCTTCCGCGCGCTCTGGTTGTCCCAGAGCAGGGCAGCCACGGCATATGTACCGTCTCTGGATACCGCCTTGCTGTACCGCCCCTGTTGGGGGGTGCATACCAGGGTTTCCCCATCCAGCTGCACGGACAGCGTGCCTCCGCCGCTGACCGCGTTGACAAGGCCGGCTGTCACTTCCGGATAGCCGCTCAGCCGGACCGCGATGAGCAAATTGTCCCGCGGGTCCACGGCAACGGTATCCGCCCAGGCTGTAAGGGTGATTGTTTGGGCTGGGTCACTGTAGATAGCTTTCATCAGCTTTTCTGTCATTGCATATTGATCTTCCTTTCCATCTTTGCGCAAAAAAAGACCGCACAGCACCATTAGGTACTATACGGTCTTTGCGGTGTTCATCAGGCTGCGAAATCATGTACAACTCAGGCAGGCAGACTGCCTCTGGGCGGTTACTCTGACACGAATACTCTGACCTGATTTCTCCTTTATTATATCCTCTTATTCCTCCCTTGTGAAGTGGAGGTTTCCTCCACAAAATGCAGGCCAACAGAATAGATCGACTGGGTCGGTACTCAGAACAAATGTAGCGATATGGAAAATCAACGCTTAAAGGGCATATATAAAATAATTATTCCGGTACATACAAATAGCAACTTTTCACATGGTCATTTACAATTCCGATTGCCTGCATATAGGCATATACAATCGTACTGCCTACAAATTTAAAACCGCGTTCTTTCAAGTCCTTACTTATTTTATCTGAAAGCGGCGTTTTTGCAGGAATTTCAGTTTCCGACTTAAAATGATCAAGGATAGGTTTGTTATCAACATAAGACCAAATAAACGCATCAAAGCTTCCATATTCTTCTTGAACTTTAATAAATTGCTGTGCGTTTATGATTGACGACTTGATTTTCAACCTGTTGCGAACAATATTGGGATTTTGCATTAACTCATCAATTTTAGTTTCGTTATAGAGAGCAATTTTATGATAATCAAACTGGTCAAAGGCTTCTCGAAATGCCATTCTTTTATTTAATATCGTTAGCCATGATAATCCAGCTTGCATACCTTCGAGAATTAGCATTTCAAATAGTTTTCTATCATTATGAACTGGCTTTCCCCACTCTCTGTCATGGTATTCTTTATAGCGTTCCGTAGTTGCCCACGAACACCTTTTTCTATCGTCTTTCTTCATGAGAACCTCCGTTTCGTAAAAATTCCAAGTTGCTCTTACCTGCATTATATCATGCTGTTATAAGCATTGCTATTTATTTTCTGCTTTTGAAAAGCTACTTATTAGCCTTGTATTTTATATGGAGTAGTACTATTACAAATCATATGGATTATTCTTTGTAATATTAGAATAATCATACCATACTCCGCCATTTGCTCGTGCCATAAAGCAACAACTGTTAGCACGGATCGGTGCAATTTTAGCAATTCTATTTTTGGTGCTAACAAAGTTAATATCATATACACAACCGTAGTTGCCCAGGCAGACCCATTTTGTATTTTTTCCATCGGCTCGCTGTGTGCCAATACCATCCTTGCCGGCAGTTGCCTGACTTGCAGAAAGGGGATATTCACCAGGATTGAACGTGAGCGAACTAGATACCGTAGAATCGCCTTCAGCAGCATATAAAAGATATTGTCTTCCTACAACCAGTGTAATCGTGCTGGTTGACCGGTGATTATAAGTGAATACTGCCGATGTGCGATTAAGGTTATCGTCTTCTGCCCGTACAAGATTAGACGCAGTCGGGATATTGACGTAGGTGCTATCATAAAAAACGACATATGCTACAAGTCCAGAGGTCACTGCCTGAATTTCCACTTTTCTGGGAAAAGGCGCACACTATATTAGTACACTAACAGTAAGGAGGCTAACAGATTGTGAAAAAATGAATCGGTGCGGAACTGGGCATGCCCAACAATCTGCTCAAACGGCAGATGGCCTGCATGATGGCCGGCTCGGATGTCGATTGCATCATGGGCATGCAGAGCATGGTATTGCACTATCTGATCCAGAGCGAGGGGCAGGGGAACCGGTTTCAGCGCGATATCGAAACACAGTTTGCCATGCGCTGCTCGACCGCGACCGGCATCTTGCAGCTCATGGAACAGCACGGGTTGCTTTACCGCGAGCAGATAGTGCACGACGCGCGGCTCAAGCGCCTTGTGCTGACCGAAAAAGCGCGCGCACTGAACGCGGAAATACACAAGGGGCTTGAAAAAAACCGAGGCACTTATGCGGGAAGGCATGAGCGAAGCGGAGATAGCCACATGGTTTGCCGTGTGCGGCAAGATTCGGGAGAATCTGGAACGATACCAACGCAAGACTTCGGATGAGACAGAATATGATCAAGCAACTGGCGAAACGAGTGCGCGAGTTCAAGAAGGACGCGCTGCTCACCCCGTTTTTCGTGATTTTGGAGGTCGTGATGGAGTCGTCATCCCAACGGTGATGGCCCTGCTGATCGACCGCGGCATTGACGGGGCGATCTCGGCGAGATCTGGAAATGTGGCCTGATTTTGGTCGGCTGCGCCATGCTCGCGCTGGTGTTCGGCGCGCTGGCGGGTACCTATGCGTCGCGCGCCTCGGCGGGTTTTGCGCGGAACCTGCGGCATGATATGTATTATAAGGTGCAGGATTTTTCGTTTTCCAATATCGATAAATTTTCCACAGGCTCGATCGTCACCCGCTTGACGACTGATGTGACCAACGTCCAAAATTCTTTTCAGATGATCACGCGTATCGCGGTGCGTTGCCGTGTCATGCTGGTGTTCTCGCTCGCGATGGCGTTCCGCATCAATGGGCAGGTTGCGTGGGCGTTTCTGGGCGTGCTGCCCGTGCTGCCCGTGCTGGCAATCGGCCTCGGAATTTTAATGAAGATCGTCAGCCCCGTGTTCGCCCGCGTGTTCAAAACCTACGACCGCATGAACACGGTCGTGCAGGAAAACCTGAGCGGCCTCCGCGTGGTCAAGGCGTATGTGCGCGAAGAGCATGAAACGGCAAAGTTCAAGGGCGTTTCCGGCCTGTTCTATAAGGAATTTTCCAAGGTGCAGAAAACCATGGTCTGCGCCAGGCCGCTCATGCAGCTGTGCTTGTATGCGTGCATCCTGCTGATTTCGTGGTTCGGTGCGCGCCTGATCGTCGGCGGCAGCATGACAACCGGCGAACTGACCAGTCGGTTTTCCTATGTTATGCAGATCCTTATGAGCCTGATGATGGTCGCAATGGTCTTCGTGATGATCACGATGAGCCGCGCGTCTGCGCAGCGCATCAGCGAGCTGCTCACCGAAGAAAGCAACCTGCACGATCCGGGAAAGCCGGCCTATGAGGTCAAGAACGACGATGTGTCGTTCGAACGCGTCAGCTTCAGCTATAAAAAGTTTGCACTGCGCGATGTCAATCTGAATATCAAGCTGGGCAGACGATCGTCATACTGGGCGGCACCGGCTCGGCGAAATCATCACTTGTGCAGCTCATCCCGCCTATACGACGTGACCGAGGGCGGCGTCAAGGTGGGCGGCGTTGACGTGCGCGCCTATCATCTGAATACGCTACGCAGCGAGGTTGCAATGGTGCTGCAAAAAAACGTGTTGTTTTCGGGCACCATTAAAGAAAACCTGCGCTGGGGCGATGAGAGTGCTTCGGACGAGGAGCTTCGCCGCGTGTGCAAGCTGGTGCAGGCCGACGAGTTCATCTCCCAGATGCCCGATGGGTACGACACGCATATCGAGCAGGGCGACACCAATGTGTCCGGCGGCCAGAAGCAGCATTGTGCATCGCCCGCGCGCTGCTGAAAAAGCCTAAAATACTGATTCTGGGCGACTCGACCTCGGCGGTTGACACCAAGACCGACGCGCTGATCCGGAAAGCGTTCGCGGAGGAGATTCCGGACACAACCAAAATCATCATCGCGCAGCGCGTGTTGTCCGTGCAGGACGCAGACCAGATCATCGTGATGGACAATAGTCAGATTAACGCGGTCGGCACGCATGACGAGCTGCTCGCTTCAAACACCATTTACCAGGAAGTATATTGCCAGCAGCAGAAAGGAGGCGAGGAATAATGCTGGGACCCATGGGAGGACGCCGCGGCCGGATGGCCGGAGGCAGGAAAGCGAAAAGCCCGAAAAAGGCGCTTTCGCGCATTCTTTCTTATATTAAAACAGGATAACAGCGCAAAATTCTTCACCGTGCTGGTCTGCATCGTGCTTTCCGCGCTGGCAAACGTCGGCGGCTCGATATTCCTGCGCGTGCTGATCGACGATTATATCACGCCGATGCTTGGACAGGCGAGCCCGGTGTTCAGCGGCCTGCTAAAAGCGCTTAGCCTGATGGCATGTGTCTATGTGGTTGGCATTTTGTCGACGTTCTTGTATAACCGCCTGATGGTTTCGATCTCGCAGGGCGTTTTGAAGACCATCCGCGACCAGATGTTCGCGCATATGCAGACGCTGCCCATCCGCTATTTCGATACCAACACGCACAGCGACGTGATGAGCCATTACACCAATGATACCGATACCCTGCAACAGAAGCTCAGCCAATCGGTGCCACAGATGTTTTCTTCGGCCATCACGATCATCGCAGTGCTTGCCGCCATGCTGTTCATCAACGTGTGGCTGACGCTGTTCGTCCTCGTGGGCGTGTTTGTTATGCTGCGGGTGACTGGTAAGATCGGCGGCAATTCCGCTAAATTCTTTTTGGAACAGCAGAAGTCGCTCGGCAAGGTCAACGGCTATATTGAAGAAATGATCGGTGGGCAGAAAGTCGTCAAGGTGTTCTGCCGCGAGGAGAAATGCAAGGAGCAGTTCGACGTACTCAATGAGGAGCTGCGCCAGAATGCGACCAAGGCGAATACCTTCGCCAACATCCTCATGCCGATCATGATGAACATCGGCAACCTTTTATATGTGCTGGTTGCCATGGTCGGCGGTACGCTGGTGCTGACCGGCGTTTCGGGCGGCATCACGCTCGGCGTGATCGCCTCATTTCTCCAACTCACCAAGACATTCACCCAGCCGGTCAGCCAGATCTCGCAGCAGGTAAACTCGATCGTCATGGCGCTGGCGGGCGCGGAGCGCATCTTCGAGCTGATGGATGAGGAACCGGAGGTGGACAACGGCTACGTCACGTTGGTCAACGCTCGCGTGAATGCCGACGGCAGCCTATATGAAACGCCGGAGAAGACCAACATCTGGGCGTGGAAGCATCCGCATGAGGACGGTACAGTCACCTATGAAAAGGTGCGCGGCGACGTGCGCTTTTACGACCTGGCCGACGGCAAGATTCGTTACGACGGCATCAATATTAATAAAATCAAAAAGGCCGATCTGCGGCGCTCGCTCGGCATCGTTTTGCAGGATACCAACCTGTTCACGGGCACAATCCGCGACAATATCCGCTACGGCAACCTGTCCGCGACTGACGAGGAGGTCGAAGCGGCCGCGTCGCTTGCGAACGCGGACGACTTCATCCGCCGCCTGCCCGACGGGTACGACACCGAGATCGGCGGCGACGGCGGCAGTCTTTCGCAGGAGCGCGGCGGCGTCCGATCCGCCGGTCATGATCCTCGACGAAGCGACGAGCAGCATCGACACGCGCACAGAGTCGATCGTGCAGCAGGGAATGTACGGCCGCACGGTGTTCGTCATTGCGCACCGCCTGAGTACCGTGCAGAATGCCGACGTGATCATGGTACTCGAGCTTGGCCGCATCATTGAGCGCAGCAATCACGCTGAACTCATCGCGGAGTACGGCAAATACTATCAGCTCTATACCGGCGCGTTCGAACTGGAATGAGCGCTAAAAAGCTCCCCGAAGGGCGCCTGCCTTTTTGCCGTTTACCGGGCTTCCTCGATATGTCCGGACTGGATCTGGTAGACCACCATCCCGGTAATGCCAGTGCTTGGGTTCCTGCTGTAATCGTACGGCTGCACAATCCCTTCGATTCGGCCGCAGCGCAGAAGCGTGCCCAACGGCGGGTCGCCCTCCCGCTGCACGCGGAGCATCTGTTCCAGAATCAGCGCCTGATCGGCGCCGTAGTAGCTTTCTGCAAACAGCGGTTCTTCCCCAAAATAGGCGGTGTATTCCCTGATAAACTGCTGCTGCCGCCGCGTGAGTACCTCCGCATTGTGGCGCGGGTCGGTATACTGCGCGGCAAAGCGCAGGCCGGTGGCCTGCCCCGCGTTGATGCCGAGCGACTCATAGCCCGCCAGAAAGGACGGTCCCAGAATCGCGCCCGTGTAGCCCGCGTGCCGCAGGCCGGAGATCATGCGCGGCACTTCGGTCGTATCGCCCCAGACCAGCACGCCGTCCGCCTGCTGGGCGACGATGCTGTCAAGCGCCGCCGTGATGCCGCCGTCCTGATCGGTATAGGCGTACAAGTTGCTTTCCAGATGCGTGCACAGCCATCCCAGCAGTTCGCCCCAGGCTGCCGTACCATCTGGCAGCAGGATGGCGAGCGACTCCATGCCCGTCTCCCCGGCATAGGAAAGCAGCGCCGCCACCTCGTCGTCCCGCCCGGCCGTTGTCCGAATAGCCTGCGCGGGCGTGCCCGTGGTCAGCACCGGTATTTCCCGCCCGTCCGCAAGCAGCGCCGCCTGACCTACATTGGTCAGCACGCCGCAATACTGTTCCTGCACAAGCCGTGCACCCACCTTGCGCAGCGAGGGCAGCGAACCGTCTGTTTCAAACAAGCGCATCTCCAGCCCGTTCGCCTGCGACAGCATGAACTCCGCTCCGTTTGCAAACGCCGCCGCGCGCAGCGGATCGCCGCCCGGTGCGACCACGACCGCAACCCGCTGTACCGGCTTGGCACAGGTTTTCGCCGCCAGCAGGATCAGTACGGTCGCCGCCAGCAGGCAGGCAGCGGCGCGCAGACGGCCCGCGCGCCCGGCCGTCACGGGTTTTCCGCGCCGCCGCTGTGCGCCGCGCGGTACTCCGATGGAGACATGCCGATATGCCGCTTAAAGATCGTGCTGAAATAGGTCGGATTTTCATAGCCGCATTGGTAGCTGACCTCATAGGAGCGATGGTCTCCCGCGCCGAGCAGCCGTTTCGCATGGTCGAGTCGCACCCCGGTCAGGTATCTGATAAAGGACTGCCCCTCGTTCTGCTTAAAAAGCGCGCTGAAATAGTTGGGCGACATGCCGACCGCGCCGGCAACCTCGTCGAGCGTCAAGCCGGACTCGGAGAAATGCCCCTCGATGTACAGCTTGGCGCGCTCGACCACCGTCTTGCTTGCGTCGTGGCTGTCGTCCAGAAAATCGCAGATCTCCGCGATGAACTCGTAAAGCTGGTTCATCATGCCGCTGAGTGTCTGGCACGCGAGAATGCGCTTGTACGCGCCGGTCGAATCCTCCATGATCTCCTGAAGCGGGCAGTGGATATCGGCCAGCAGCTTCATGATCTCGCCATAGACAAAGCTGACCATCATGCGGGTGTATAAAAACGAGTTGTGCCGTGTTTTCCGGATATCCTGCTCGATGGCGTCAAATTCCCTGCGGATGGCCTCTTTGTCAAAGGTCGCTATCGTACGCACCACGCGGCTCACGTCGAACGTATCGGGCAGCCCCGCCGCCTGCTTGTCGGCTTCAGGCTCGACATCCTGATTGACGCCTACGAGAAACGCGCGCTCCAATGTCTGCATTGCCATGTCATAAGCTTCGGGACAGCGGTCGATGGACGGGAATACGGCGGAAACCGCGGTCGTATAATCATGCCCGGTGATCGACATGCGCAGCCTGCGGATATACGAGCGCGCGGCAAAAGCGACATCCGCCTCCGCTTTGCCGTAAAACAGCAGCAGGTACCGCCCGTTGCTCTCCTCAATGACCTGCATCCCGCTTTCGTCGGCCTGCTCAAGCATGACCGCCTCCAGTTCCTGCGTCAACCGGAATATTTCCTCTTCCGGCATACCGCCGGTGAGATGGTCAAACCGGTCGAGCTGCAAAAGCCCGCACAGGCAGAACGCGCTTTCCGCAAGCGTCTGCGGCAGTTCCTCCAAAAACTGCCGGCTGCTGATGCGGCGGCGCACATAACGCAGGATCTTACCGTGCAGCGCGAGCTGGCTATCCTCCTGGATGCGGCGGCGCAGCTCCTCGACCTCGTTTTCCCGGTGGAACTGGGCGTCCAGCTCGTCTTTAATGCCGCGCAGCGTGCGGCACATCGCGGGAACGTCGACCGGCTTCATCACATAATCGGATACGCCGAGCTTGACCGCGGTCTGCGCGTATTCAAACTCGCTGTATCCCGACAGGATGACGACGCGCGTTTGCAGCCCGCTGCCGCGTATCCTGCGGATCAGCTCGATGCCGTCCAGATACGGCATTCGGATATCGGTGAGCACGATTTCGGGATGGCACCGCTCGATGAGCGTCCACGCCTCGACGCCGTTTGCCGCCTGTCCGGCGAGCGAAAGGCCAAGCGTATCCCACGGGATAGCCTTGCAAAGTCCCTCACGGATGATCTGTTCATCGTCTGCTACCATTACCTGATACATCGGTCATTCCTCCAAAAAACGGTTGATGCGGATGGTGATCGACGTGCCGATCCCCTCTTCGCTTTGTATGCGGAAGCTGAACCTGCCGCGCGTCAGCGCCCGGATGCGGTCGTAAACGTTAAGCATGCCGAAGCTCTCAGCGCGCTTGCCGCCCGTCCGCTCGAGCGCGTTTTGCAGCGCGCGGAGCTTGTCCGGCGGCATGCCCACGCCGTTGTCCAGAATTTCAAACAGCACACCGTCCTCCACGCCCAGCACGTTGACGAACAGCATGCATTTGTGCTGGCAGGTTTTAATGCCGTGATACAGCGCGTTTTCGACCAGCGGCTGCAAAATCAGCTTGGGCACCGCGCACGACTCGACCGCCGGATCGACATACAGCATATAATCGAACTGCTGGGCATAGCGCATCTTCTGGATGGTCAGATAGCTGCGCACGTGCCGAGCCTCCTCGGCGACCGTGATGATATCGCGCCCGCGGCTGAGACCGGTGCGGAAAAAGGTGGTCAGCGCCTGCACCATTTCAACGACGGACTGGTTTTTGCCGTCGCGCGACAGCCATGCGATCGAGTCGAGCGTGTTATATAGGAAATGCGGGTTGATCTGCGCCTGCATCGCCTTAAATTCTGCCATGCGGAGCTGTTCCTGCTCCTCCTTAACCGCTTCCATCAGGCTGCCGATGCGCTCGGACATGCTTTGCATGTTTTTGGATAGCTCGCCGATCTCGTCATCCCGCACGGCTTCGAGCGGCTCGCCGAAGCGGCCGTCCCGCACCGAGCGGACATAGGCGATCATCTCGCGGATGGGGCGCAGCTCATAATCGCGAAGCCGCCCCGAAACCGCGATGTTGCACAGCAGCGCAAACCCTGCAATGAGCAAAATGCTCATCAGGATCAGCTTGCCGTTCTGCCGCAGAAAGCTTTTGGGCACCACGCCCGCGATCACCCAGTTGCTGCCCTGCATGCGCTGGAACAGCAGGATGTCCCGCTTGTTGTCCACCACGCGCAGGTCGGTGCCGATCGCCGTGCGGCCGGATACTTCAAGCGTCGAGCGCACGGCCTCGCTTTCCCCATCGACCACCGCGCTCATCAGCTCGTTCTGCGCGTTGAGGAGCAGCACGCTGCCCTCGCGCCCGATGTTGACGTCAAGCATCGAGCGCAGCGTGTCCTGTCGCACTTCGACCAGCACCACGCCGTTCGGCCGCCCGGTCGCGGCATCATTAAGCGCCGCGGCGACTGCCAGCACGCCTCCATCCCGGTTGTCGAGCACGAGCGAACCATGCTCCGAGACGAACCACTCGTCATACGTGCGGTTTTTGATGCGCTCGTAGTCCTCATCCGACAATAACGGCTCGTTCCGCAGGGGATAATAGCGTGATTTTGCCCGCACGCCGCTGTCTGTGCGCACATAAATCGCCTCGATGTCGGTGCGGAACTCGTTGATCGCGCGCAGGCGGTCCTCGATCGTTTGCACCGCCTGTTCGGAGGAAAAAGCGGCGTTTTGCTGCGTTGCCTGCTCGATAAACTTGTCGTTATCCACCAGGCGCGAGATATAGACCATATCGGTCAGCAGGCTGTCCATATCGCCGGACACTTTTTCGACGATCTGCGTGCTCGATTGCAGCGCCATATCGCTGATATGTGCCACTGAGATCGCGTAAACTGAAAAACCTACCAGAGTCAGCGGCACGGCCATCAGCAGCGTGAAGTATAAAAACAGACGGTTGCCCAGCGAATGCAAAAACATACCCTTGATCTTTTCCTTCATACTTCCACCTGCCCGCACCCTGTTTGGGTTTTATTATCGCATGATGTGCGATCTTCCGTCAATGTCAATAAGCGGAAGCCCTGCAGACTGGCACGCCGACAGGGCTTCCGCTCCGTAGAGAGAAAAGAAAAAATTTATTTGACCGCCTTGAGGAACATGCGCTGATAGGTCAGCACGCCCGAGGCGCTCGCGAAACGCGAAAGGTAGCTGGGCGGCGCGGTAACGACCACGCGGTGGATCATATCCTCAAACTCAGGTTCCATCAGCATTTTGTCGATATGGGGATAGATCATCTCGCCGCCCATCGAGCAGATGATCAAGCGGCTCGTCGGCAGGTTGGAATTTCGCAACACGCGCAGCGCGTGGCGGGTGGCATCCAGGCCGTCCGCGCCCTCTTCGTTCAGCGCGTTGCGGTAGGTGAGCGTCCAGCGCGCCTTATCCACCACCTTGCCAAGCGGCCCCGCCGCCTCGGCGGGCGACAGCATATCCTCGGCTGTCATCAACTCGCGCATCTTTTCTGCAAGCGCGATATCGCCCGTGGCTTCGTAATCGGCCATCAAGCCGCGCAGGGCGTAGGTGACGTTGAAGCGCTGCTTGATAAAGGTATTGATGAAATAAGGCTTGGCCTGCAAAGCGAGCGCGATCTGGTGCGGCTCGAACATCAGGGTGAAGTTGGTGCGATAGCCCTTCTGCCACAGGTGGTACGCCAGATTGTGCCCATAGAAATTGGTTTCTACCGTGCCGTCCTCAAAGCCCTTCTGGAAACTGCCGCCGACCAGCGCGGGCGCGTCATCTTTGGCGAGCGGCCCGGTGTGCGGCACTTTGACAACCAGACGGTACGGCGTCAAAATCTCCTCAAAACGGACGATCTCCTCAAGGATCTCGCTTTCGGAGGCAAACGGATTATCAACCTCGACGCTGATATCCACGCCCGGCCCGAGGATCTTACAAAGCTCCTCCATGACCTCGTATCGATCCTTAAACTTATTTCCCACATTGGCCTTGGGGTTATTGATGAAGCTGTCGTAAATGATTGCGGGATTGCAGGTCAGGTTGGCGATAAAGTCCTTGATGGGCTCAACCTCGTAGGGGTTAGCGCTGTCCGCCGAGTACAGCACCCGCGTCGGGCGTTTCACGCCGTTTTCGCCATAAGAAATATCGCGCGTTAGATCGACCTGCGCCGAGCCGCCCGCGCCGTAGCGGAACTCCGGCCGGAAACCCGCGGGCAGTACGCCCTCTGGCACCTTGAACGTGTCGATAACCTTGGAAAACTCATCCGTCACGCCGAGCGCGGACACGCTCCCTGTCAGCAGCGAAATGTCCCCCGCCGGCACCTCGAGCTGACGGATGCGCTTCCACGCGTCCTCGCCGAGTCCGCTTTGTAGCTGCAGCTTTCCCGCTGCGTGCAGCGCGTCCAATGTCACTTTCATGTCTTTCACAGAAATCATACTGTTCTCTCCTTTTGCCGGTCTTTCCGTGTTTCTATACTTTGATGATACCGGATGTCCCGCGCTGTCTCAATTCAAATTGTTTTCACTTTTTCACGAATCCGTTTCACATTTTAACGTTTCTGATCGCGGATGGTCGACAGGATGACCGCCACGACAATGATCGCGCCTTTGAGCATCAGCTGCGGATAATTCGGCACATTCATGAGATCCAGGATGTTGTTGATAATACCCAAGATAAACACGCCGATGACCACGCCGGAAACATTGCCCGACCCGCCCGAAAAGCTGACGCCGCCGATGACGACCGAGGCGATCGCGTCCATGTCCAGCCCCTCGCCGCTGTTCGGCGCGCCCACGCCGAGGCGAGCGGTCAGCAGAATGCCGCCGAGCGCGCAGCAGAACGCCGAGAATGCGTAAGGGAACACCTTCCATTTGGCGACGTTGATGCCGCTGAGCTTTACCGCCTCTTCATTGCCGCCGAGCGAATACAAGATGCGGCCGACTACGGTAAAGCGCATCAGCAGAAACGTCACGGCGATCATCAGCAGCCAGACAAGGCAGATGACCGGCACAGGGCCGAGCGTTCCCGAGCCCAGCCAGAACATGAAGTCCGCACCCAGCGTCGCTTTCCACGAGATCGGCACGGCCTGCGTGTACCAGTAGGCCACGCCGCGCGCGAAGCTCATCATGCCGAGTGTGACGATAAAGGGCGCGATGCGCAGACGCGCCACGATCAGGCCGTTAAAGCAGCCGATCAGCGTGCAAATCAGCATGGTCGCCAGAATGGCGATGCCAACCGGCAGATTCTGCATAAAGCCCGCCACCAGCACGCCTGACACCGCGACGACCGAGCCAACGCCCAGATCGATGCCGCCTGTCAGAATGACGACGAACATACCCATAGCGACGACCATATTGAGCGCGACCTGCACCACCAGGTTGGACGCGTTCGGTTTGGACAGGAATACCGGCGAAATACAAGACGCGATCACGATCATCAGCAGCAAAACGACGAGCGGGATGGCCTGTTCCTTAAAATATCTCTTGACGCCCTGAAAAGCCGTATTCTTCTTTGGCGCCGCCTGCACTGTTTTTTTCACTCATGCCGTTTCACTCCTATACATCAGACTGAGGATATGCTCGCTGTCCTCCAAATGGTCCTTGACCTCGCCGACGATGCGGCCGCCGCGCATGACGAGCAGGCGGCTGCAAATGCCCTGCACCTCTTCGATTTCGGACGAAATGACCAGAATGGACATGCCCGCCTTACGCAGGTTTTCGAGCAGCGCATAGATCTCGGATTTTGCGCCCACATCGATACCCTGCGTCGGCTCATCAAATATCAAAATTTCCGGATGTGCGGCGATCGCCTTGGCGACCACCACCTTTTGCTGGTTGCCGCCCGACAGCGTGTTTACTGGGCTTTCGATCGTGTCCGACTTGATGCGCAACTCTTCGCGGAGCGTTTCGATATAGTCCCGCTCCTGTTGCCCGCGGATAATGCCGCCCCTCGCCATGCGGCCGAAATTTGACAGCGTCACGTTTTCGCGGATCGAACGGATGAGTACAAGCGCTTCGCCCTTGCGGTCCTCGGGCGCAAGGAACATGCCGTGCCGGACCGCGTCGACCGGCGAGCGCATTTTGACCGGCTTGCCGCCGACCTCGATCACACCGCTTTTCAGCTTATCGAGCCCATACAGCGCGCGCACCATCTCAGTGCGGCCGCTGCCAACCAGCCCTGCCACGCCCAAAATCTCGCCTTTGTGGAGCTGGAAAGAGATGTCGGAAACCTTGTCGGTCGTCACCCCCTTGGCTTCGAGCACAACCTCGTCGGAGCGCTCAAGCGTCTTTTCGGGGAACATTGCGTCCACCCGCCGGCCGAGCATATGTACAATCAGGTCGGCCTTGGTCAGGTGGACGTTGTCCAGAACGGTGATCATCGCGCCGTCGCGCATGACCGCGATGCGGTCGCACAAACGAAACAGCTCCTCCAGCCGGTGCGAAATATAAATCATCGTGGTGCCCTTTTTCTTCAGCACCTCGATCAGGTGGAACAGGATGGTGACCTCCTGGTCGGACAGCACGGCGGTTGGCTCGTCCAGAATGAGCAGCTTGGGCTCGCGCTGCAGCACCTTGGCAACCGCGACCAACTGCCGGTTGGCGACGTTGAGCGTCCCCACCTTGGCGCGCGCGTCGATCGGGATGCCGTATTCGGCGAGCAGCGCCTCGGTGCGGGCAAAAAGCTGCCTCCATTTGACTACGCCGTTCATGAGCTTCTCGCCCAGATAGATGTTTTCGGCCACGGTCAGATCGGGCACCAGCTCAGCCTGCTGGTACACCTGCGCAATACCCAGCCTTTTGGCTGTGATCGTGTCGCGGTAGTCCTCCTTCCGGCCCTCGAACCAGACCTCGCCGCTGTCCTTCGCGTAAGCGCCGGTCAGTATTTTCATCAGCGTGGATTTGCCCGCTCCGTTCTCTCCGGCAAGCGCGATCATTTCACCCTCGCGGATGGACAGCGACACCTCTTTGAGTGCGTGCACCGCGCCAAACCGTTTATCAATGTTTTTCAGCTCCAATATCGGCTTCATAGGCGTTTATCCTTTCTGTTTTTTCCCCGGATGCTGGGAGCACCCTGCTGGGAAACCCGGCAAGGTGCTCCAAAACAGGTGTTTCACGGGATCAGAAACCTTCAAATCCTTCACAGTTTTCCGGGGTGAGAAGCTCGGGCTGCATGGCCATCAGTTTGGAAGCAGGTACCTGCGAGGGGTCGTTGAGCAGGTTGACGATGGTGCGCGCAGCGACCTCGCCGACTACGATCGGGCTGTTGACGCCAAGCGCCTTGATCGAGCCGCCGGCCTGCATGATCTCAACCGCGGCCTTGGAGCCGTCAACCGCGCCCATGATGACGCTCTCATCACGGCCCTGCCGCTTGGCAGCGGCGTAAGCGCCGACAACATGCGCGTCACAGGTGCCGATAATGCATTTCAGGTTCGGGTTTGCGACCAGCATGTTTTCCGCGGTCTCCATGCCGGACTGTTCGGAATAATCGCCCGCATATAGAAACGATACTTCCTTGAGGCGGCCCTCAGTGTCGACCGCGGCGATCGCGTCGCGCGCGCCCTTGTTGCGGTTGGAGGCGATATAGTTGCCCTCGGTACCGCCGATAATGCCGAACTCTACCTCGCCCTCATTGTTCGCGAGCATCTGCTTGGCCAGTTCCTCGCCGACCAGATAGCCAAGCTGGTACGCGTCGGTGATGCAGGCGGACAGGTACTGCGCGCCCTCATCAGGCGGTAGGTCGACCGAGATGACCGGGATGCCCGCGTCGAACGCCTTGTTCAGCGCGATATTGACAGCCTCCTGCGGGTCGGCAGGGTTGACAATGATCGCGTCCACGCCCTGCGCGATAAAGTTTTCGATCTGGGAGACCTGCTTGGTCGCGTCGCTCTCGCAGTCGGCCAGCAGCGCCTTCCCGCCCATGGCTTCGACCTCCGCCTTGCAGGTGTCGGCCAGCGATTTAAAGAAGCCAGTATTCACATTCAGCATCGCAAGGCCGATGGTGTATTCCTTATTCGCCTTGGGCTGGGGCAGCGCGTTGATATCGATGTAGGTCTGGTCGATCGGGATGCTTTTATAGATCGCGCCGAGGTCCATGTCTGTGGACGCGCCCGCGTCCGGCTGTTGGGCGTCGCCGCTCTGTAGCTGCTGCTGTCCGCTGTTGCTGCAGCCCGCGAGCATCGCGGTCATCAAAGCGCCCGCCGTCAATGCGGCAAAGAACCGTTTCATGCTGTTTTTCATAATGCTATCCTCCACTCTTTCTATTTCTGCGTTTTTCTCATACGATGATCGCCGTCGGGCGGATCGGGGAGCCGGAACCGTTTTTGATTTTGAGCGGCAGCGCGGCGAAATAGCACCGCGTCGGCAGCTGATCGAGGTTATGCAGCATCTCCATAATGAAGATCTCGTTCGGCAGCCAGTAGTTCTGGTGCCCAAAGGACTTCATCTCGTAGCCGTTCTGCACCGGCGTGTCGCAGGCGATGGTGTCCGAACCCACAGCTCTCACCTTGCGGTCGGCAAAGAGTTTTACCGCGTCTTCATCAAACCCGGGTTCGTTCGTTGCATAGTATTTCCACTCTTTGTCGAGTTTCCAATACTGCTGCCATCCAAAGTTCAAAAGGACGATATCGCCCTCTGCCGCGCGGTCTCCCATCTGTTCCTCGATCTGCAAAATCTGCGCCGCCGTGATGCGCTGTCCGGGCTTCGCGTCCAGCGGCCGGAGGTCGTAAACGATGGCCGGCGCGAACAGCATGTTCACCGGATACGTGTCGACCGTGCGGTCCATCATGGAAGAAATGATGTGCGCCGGCACATCGACGTGCGCGCCCGAGTGCTCGCCAAGCACCAGGGTTTGGCAATAATAATGGTCGTGCTCGTGCGTGACCGTTGGGTCGACGATCACCGGCGGATGCGTCGGCCACTTGGGCATATTGTGCTCGATCGTCGGGGACAGGTCGATAAACCGCGCCTCCGCGAGTAGCCGTGTGAGCTGCCCCAAGCGTTCCTCCATAAAAAATCCTCCTTTGCGGGTGATACGCTTCTCTGAAGTGTCTCTATTGTACCAACCGCGCAGGAGGATGCAAATTAAATTTTCTATCGCGCCATTTAAGATTTCTACGATTGCCCATTTTCCTGTTTGCGGTATTCGGAGGGGGAAACGCCCACGTAGCGTTTAAAAATGGTGCTGAAATAAGTGGAATTGTCATAGCCGCACATGTAGGCCACCTCGTAGGAGCGGTAGTCCCCCGAGCGGAGCAGGCGCTGGGCGTGGGTCAGACGGGTCTCGGTCAGATAGCCGACGAACGACTGGTTTGCGTTCTGCTTGAACAGCGCGCTCAAATAGGTCGGCGAAATGCCGACCGCTGCGGCCACCAGATCGAGCGAAAGCTTGGAATTTCCATAGTGTTCTTCGATATAGACCTTAGCCCGCTCGACCGCGTCCTGATTGCCGCCCACGTTTTCCTCCAGAAAATCGCACACCAGATCGAGTACGCGCATCAGCTCCCGCATCATGCTGTCGAGCGACTGGCAGGCCATCAGCCGCCGGTATGCGGCCATGGGTTCGGGCAAAATGCTCTGCACTGGGCAGCGCATCTCACCCAAAAGCCTGATGGTTTCGCCATATACAAAGCTGACCAGCATGCTGGTATACAGATAGGAATTGTGCGAGGTTTTGCGGATATTTTCCGCGATCCCTGTCAGCGCGTGATGGATCTCCTCCTTGTGGAAGCCAGACAGCGTCTTGATGATGTTCCGCATATCGATCCCCTCGGGCAGCGGCGAGGCGAACCCCTGCCCCAGCGCCTCTCCCGCTTGAATGTCCTGCCCGGTGCCGAGCAGGAACACCCTGTCCATACAGCGGCGCGTTTCCTCATACGCCTGCCGGCACAGCGCAACGCCGCCCCGCAGGATCGAGGAGGCGATCGTCGTATAGGCGGCCTGCACGCCCGTCGCACGCAGGCGGCGGACATAGGAGCGGATATGGAAGCGCAGTTCTTCCTCCAGCTCGCTGACGAACAGGACGAAATAACGCCCGTTGTCATTTTCTACAATGCGCATATCATCGTTGCTCTGCGCAATCATCGCGGTTTCCAGCTCCTGTGTGAACGAGAAGATCGTCTCCTCGTCCATGTCGCCGGTCAGCCGGTCGAAATCGTCCATCTGTACGAGTACGCCCGCGCAGAACGGCGCGTCCCGCCAGCGGGAGGGCAGGTTTTCCGCCAGCTCGCCCACGCTCGCGCGCCCCGCGAAGAACCGCCCCAGCAGGCGCTGCTGCTGCAAGACCCGTTCTTCCTGCACCTGCTGCTGTAATTGGTCGATCTCATCCTGCCGGCTGCGCTCCGCATCCAGCTCCTGCCGCAGGCGGGTAAGCACGCCGCACAGCGGCGGCAGCTCGACCGGCTTGAGAAGATAATCGCTGACGCCGAGCTGCAAAGCCGTGCGCGCATAAGTAAACTCGCCGTGCCCGGTCAGGATCAGCAGCTTGCAGTCCGGATTCTGCTCGCGCAGGGCGCGGATGAGGTCCAGCCCGTCCATACGCGGCATACGGATATCGGTGATGACGATGTCCGGCTGCTCTTTCTTCGCCAGCGCGAGCGCCTGCGCGCCGTCCTCCGCCACCGCGGCCAGCGTAAGCCCGAGCGTGTCCCACGGCACCGCGCGCCGCACGCCCTCCCGGATAATCTCTTCATCATCTGCCAGCAGAACTCGGTACATTACTCATCCCTCCCAATGTTTTTGGCAGCCGCAGCCGGACCGAGGTGCCGAACCCCGGCTCGCTGACCACTGAAATGCCGTATTCCTCGCCTGCCAGAATGTGGATGCGGTCGTTCACATTGCACATGCCGTAGCTCTCCGCGCGGATGTCCCCGCAATGCGCCAGTGCTTTGCCAAGCGCCTGAAGCTTGCTCTCGGACATGCCCACGCCGTCGTCCCGCACCTCCATCACCAGATCGCCGCCCTCCGAAAGGACGTTTACGAACAGCCTGCATTTGCGCGCGGCCGGCTTGATGCCGTGGTACAGCGCATTTTCCACGATCGGCTGGAGCAGCAGCTTAGGCACCATGCAGCCGCACACGCCGCCGTCCAGATATACCGAATAGTCAAAGATCTTGCTGTACCGGATCTTTTGGATGGTCAGATAGCTCTGTACATGCTGCACCTCGTTTTCAACCGGGATCAGATCGTTCCCGCGGCTCAGGCCGATGCGGAAAAAAGCTGGTCAGCGCGGCGACCATCTCGCTCGCCCGGTCGTTTTCACCCGCCCATATCAGCCAGTTCAGGGAATCGAGCGTATTATAGAGGAAATGCGGGTTGATCTGCGCCTGCAGCGCCTTATATTCGGCCCAGCGCAGCCGCTCCTGCTCCTGCTGCACAGTCACAAGCAGGTTTTGGATGTGTCCGGTCATGTTTTTCATGCTGACCGCGAGCGCGCCGACCTCATCCTCCCGCACAATGTCCAGTCCGGCGGAGAAATCCCCGGTCTCCACCTTTTTCACATACTGCATCATTGCCTTGATCGGCCGCAGTTCATAGGCGCGCAGCCAGCGCGACACCGCGATATTGATGAGAAACGCGAACAGGCCGATCCACAAAACGGTTTGCAGGATGTGTCGGCTGTCCTCGCGCAAAAAGTCCTTGTAGACCAGCCCCGCCACCGTCCACCCGCTCGCGGGCAGGCGGCTACACAGCACAAAAAAGTCCTTTTTATCGCGCACCTCAAGCTTACTGCCGATCACTTCCCCCTGCACGAGTTCTGTCACAAGCGACTGCTGCTCGCTGTCTTCCATGAGCGCGGAGAGCACGCCGCCGTCCCGCCCGAGCAGGAACACATTGCTGTTTTCGCCCAGATCGACCCGCATCATGCGCTTGATGGCCGCGAGCTTAATCTCCACCACGATAACGCCGCACGGCTGCCCTGTCTGCGGATGGCTGATGGAGGAGATCGCGCTCAAAACGCCGTCTCCCATGTTGTCCACAATCATCGAGCCGTCTGGGCAGTTGACCCACTGGGTCGCCGCGTGGTCTCGCGCCAGCTGGTACAGCTCCTCCGACATGCCCGAGGTTTCACGCACCGAATAGTAACGCGATTTGGCGGTCACGCCGTTATCCAGCACCAGATAGGCGCCGCTCGTCATATCGTAGTACGCGCCGAGCCGCTTGAGCTGCATGCCAAGCGCTGTTTGAAGCTGCTCTCGCTCCTCTTCGTTCGACGGCTGGCGCATCAGGCACTCCCGCACCGCAGAATCCGCCGCGATCATTGAGGAAAGATCGTCCGCGTCCGCAATCATCTGGTCCAGGTCGAGCGAAACATTATTCATGATCTGCGTGGACAAACGCAGTGCGCCTCTGCTCATGCGCGTGTCGGACACATGGTAGATCACCCAGCCGGCGGCCGCCAGCGGGATCATCATAAGCAGTGTGAAATAGAGCAGCAGCCTTCGCCCCAGCGAGTGCCGGAAAAAGCACCGAAGTCGTCCCATGTGTGGCCTCCCATCTAAAACGACACAAGACCGGACCGCAGTTTTACGGTTCGGTCTATAGTCTTTTCTTGCTTTATTATTCTTCGCCCAGGTACATTTTCCGCACCTTATCGTTGCCGAGCAAAGCCTCGCCCGTGCCCGTCAGCGTAATTTTTCCGGTCTCCATCACATAGCCGCGGTCGGCCACCGCAAGCGCCATGCTCGCGTTCTGCTCGACGAGCAGGATGGTCGAGCCCATCTGCTGCAAACGCGGGATGATGTTGAAGATCTCGTCGATAAAGATCGGCGCGAGGCCGAGCGACGGCTCATCCAAAATAAGCAGCTTGGGGTTTGAGATCATCGCCCGCACCATGACCAGCATCTGCTGTTCGCCGCCGGACAGCGTGCCCGCCGTCTGCCAGACGCGCTCCTTGAGGCGCGGGAATATCTCAAACAGCCCCTCTATCTCGCCCGGGATATTCTGCTTGTCTTTGCGCAAGAACGCGCCCATCTGAATATTCTCCATCACAGTAAGCTTGGGGAACACATGGCGGGATTCCAACACCTGTGCAATGCCCCGTTTGGCGACCTTGTGAGAGGGAAAGCCGTAGATGCTCTCATCCTCAAAGGTAATGCTACCGCCGCAGGGCTTCAATATGCCCGAGATGCAGCGCAGAAGCGTCGTTTTGCCCGCGCCGTTCGCGCCGATCAGCGCGACGACCTCGTTTTCATGCACCTCCAGGCTCACGCCTTTCAGCGACTGGATCGCGCCGTATTTATGCTCAAGATCCTTGACGATCAGCGTGCTTTGCACGTTCGACACCTCCCTTGCCCAGATAGGCCTCGATGACCTGTTCGTTTTTCTGAATATCCGCCGGCAGGCCCTCGGCGAGCTTGGAGCCATGGTCGAGCACGGTGAGCTGGTCGGACAGGCTCATGGCGAGCTTCATGTCGTGCTCGATCATCAGGATCGTGATGCCCTGCCCGCTAATCGCGCGGATAATGCGGATGAGATTGTCCTTTTCCACCGAGTTCATGCCCGCAGACGCTTCGTCCAGCATCATCAGCTTGGGGCGGCTCGCAAGCCCGCGCACGATCTCGAGCAGGCGCTGCTCTCCGTAGGGCAGGTTACAGGCAAGCTCGCCCGCGCGATTTGTCAGGCCGACAAAGTCCAGAAGCTCATAGGCACGCTCAACCATCGCCTGTTCCTCAGCGCGCTCGGCCTTGGTCCGCAGAATGGCCGAGGCGATGCCGGACTTGGTGCGGCAATGCTGGCCAACAATGACGTTTTCCAGCACGTTCATTGTGGAAAACAGGCTGATGTGCTGAAAGGTGCGTGCGATGCCGAGCTGGTTGATCTCATATTTTTCGTTGCCGTTGATTTTCTGCCCCTCGAGATAAACGTTACCGGCAGTCGGCTGGTAGACGCCTGAAATAACGTTGAAGCAGGTGGTCTTTCCAGAACCGTTTGGGCCGAGCAGCCCGTGGATCTCGCCCTTTTCCACGCTCATATCCAGCTCATTGATCGCTTTCAGGCCGCCGAACTGCATGGTCACATTTTGAACTTTGAGTAATTCCATGTCATTTCGCCTCCTGTTTTCCGGCACGGCCCGGCAGCTTGTTGAGCAGATGGTAGTATTTGTTCCGCAGCGTGCCCGCGATGCCGTTCGGCATAAAGAACAGCACGAAGATGATGAGCGCGCCGTAAATCAGCATTTGATAGGTTCCGAACTGCTGCAAAAATTCGGTCACAACGATGATGAGCAGCGAGCCGAGCAGCGGGCCGCAGAATGTGCCCATGCCGCCGACCAAAATCATCACAAGGAACATGCTTGACTGGTCAGCTGAGAACGACTCTGGGCTAATGAAGCGCACCAGATGCGCGTACAGCGCGCCGCCAACGCCCGCATAAAACGCTGCGATGGTGAACGCCATGGATTTATAGCGCGAAAGCTTCATGCCGAACGCCTCGCTCGCGTCCGGATTGCACTTGATCGCCTGCATCGCGCGTCCGACGCGCGAATCGACAATGCGGTGCTTGATGACCAGAAACAGCAGCACGAGCGCAAGCACAAAATATAGGTACGCCGCCTTGCTTGTCAGCTGGAAGCCGAACAGGCTCACCGGCGGAATACCACCGATACCGTTCGCGCCGCCCGTCAGCTTTGTCGGGCCGTTGAGCGCGAGCAGGCGGACGATTTCGCCGAAGCCGATCGTGACGATCGCAAGAAAATGGTGTACCAGTTTGGAACAGGGAATGGCAAGCACATAGCCGACAATGGCCGCAATGGTTGCCGCAAACAGCATGGCGAGCACCACGGGCACGCCCGCCTTGCTCAAAATGGCGCTGAAATACGCTCCGATGGCGTAAAAGCCCGCCTGACCGAGCGAGATCTGTCCGGAATAGCCGAACAGGATGTCGAACCCTGTGTTTACGATCATGTAAATTCCCAGCGTGCAGATGATGAGATGGATATAGGTCGATTCGCGGAACAGAATGGGATACAGCACGGTCACCGCGACCAACACGAGCGCGATCAGCCGCTGCACCTTGGTCTTGGACAGGGTCTTCATAATCTGATTCATTCGCTTCCCCTCCCCCTTAATCCGCTTTTACTTTGAGAATGCCGTGCGGCATCACAAAGAGGACGACGATCAGCACGCCGAACGAAATGATATCCTTAAACGAGGACGAAAGATAGCCTGCGGCCATTGTTTCGACCACGCCGAACATCAGGCCGCCGATGATCGCGCCATACATGTTGCCATAGCCGCCGAGCACTGCCGCGGCAAACCCCTTGGTGGACAGGATGGCTCCCATCTTGGGATATACGCCGTAGATCGGGGCAAGCAGGATGCCCGCCACCGCCGAGAGCGCAGCTGCGAGCGCCCACGCCATGCCGACAGTCAGCGGCACGTTGATGCCGACAACGCCCGCCGCCATCGGGTCCTGCGCGGCGGCGCGCAGGCTGGTACCCAGCTTGGTGCGGCTCATGAACAGGTGCAGCAGCACCATGCACGCGAGCGTCACCACAACAATGGCGATCTGCTGCGGCGAAATGGATATCGGTCCCATCTTGATCGGATTTTCCCCGAACGAGGAGGGGAAATTTTTCACATCCGAGCCCCACAGGATCATAGCGAAATTCTTGAGGAAGATGGACAGGCCGATCGTGGCCAAAACGATGTGGATCTGCTGGCTGCCGCGCCGCAAAAGCGGGCTAATCATGCTGCGTTCGAGCAGCATCCCGAAAGCGAACATAAAGCCGATGGCGATCAGCACGGCCAGCAGAAACGGGATGCCGAGGCCGACGTAGATCGTGAAAGCGACATAGGCGCCGAGCATGAAGATCTCGCCCTGCACGAAGCTCATCAGGCCGGACGCGCTGTAAATCAGGCTGTATCCCAGGCCGATCAGCGCGTAGATGCAGCCAACGGCGATGCCGCCGACGAGTAACTGCAAAAACATAGCATTTCTCCTTTGTTTTGTTTGTAACAGCCGGTCCGGATTGGCGGGCCGGCTGCTTGTACCGCATGGTAGTTTCGGATTTATTCGGCTTCGATGTACTTGCCGTCCTGGATCTGGAAGATGCGCATGGACTCGATACCCTCGCCGTTCTTGCCCTTATAGGAGAACGTACCCGCGAGGCCTACATAGCCGTCAATATCGTTATATGCCTGCCGCAGCTCGGGGCCATGGTCAGCGCCCGAGGCCTCCATGGCTTCCGCGATCATCATGACGCCGTCGTATGCGCGGAACGCGTTGTCAGACGCAGGCGCCGAGCCGAACTCTTCCATATAAGCTTCGAGGAACTTCTTCATGTTGTCGTCCTCTACGTCTTCCGGATTCTCATAAACCAGATACTGCGCCGCGAAACGCACGCCGTTGGTCGCCGCGCCCGCGTTTTCAAGGATCTCGGGCAGCGTGTAGCTCTCCGAGCCGAGGATCGGGCCGTCAAACCCTGACTGGCGGAGCTGCTTGGTGACCGCGCCGAGGTCGTCGCCCAGGCACCAGATGAATACCGCGTCTGGGGCTGCCGCGTTGATCTTGGCAAACTGTCCGGTAAAGTCGCGGTCGCCATTGGTCATGGTCTCGCTCGCGACAAACTCAATGTCATAAGGCTCGCATTCGGTCTTGAAGCCATCCGAACCCGAGGTGCCGTATTCGTCGTTGCTGGTAAACAGCGCGATCTTCTTGTAGCCCTGGTCGGCCGCGTATTTGGCGAGCTGCTTGGCCGATACGGTCGAGTTGGAGATCGAGCGGAACAGGTAGGTATAGCCCTGTTCGAGCCAGGCCGGCGAGGTACCGCCCGCGACGCAGATCGTCTGCGCTTCCTCGATCACCGGGCCCGCCGCCTGCACGTTCGCGCTATGTAAGGAGCCGAAGATCGCGTTTACCTTATCTACCTGCACCAGCTTGGTCGCCGCCTTGACGGCCTCCTCCGGCGAGGATTTATCGTCATAGGATACAATCTCGAGCTGGCGGCCGAGCACGCCGCCGCCCGCGTTGAGCTCATCCACCGCGATCTGCACGCCGTTGAGCGCCGCTTGTCCGGCCTGCGCGGTGCCGCCGGTCAGCGGGCCGAAATAGCCGATCTTGATCGCCTCGCCGTCCGAGGAGGACGCGCCGGGCTCTCCGGCGAGCGCGTTTCCGGAGCCGTCACCGCCTCCGCAGCCTGCGAGCAGGCTTGCCAGTATCGTACCGCACAGGAACCAGCTGAGTTTTCGTTTCATAATGATTCTCCTTTTCTCTTTTCGTTTAGGGCCTCGCTTTTATTGTCTGTATCATACCGCAGCGCAGAAAATCTCTGAATCAAATATCTTATAATTACCTTTCGCTTTTCTATAAAATCATAAAAATACCGTTTTTACATCTTCCGCCTTTTTGTCCAAATGAATTCAGCCGCCGGAACAGAACGTCCGGCGGCTGAACCCTATATAAGAGAAGAGAGGTTTTCAGAATCAGTCGTCAAAGGTCAGAATGACCTTGAGCGCTATTTTCTCCCGCACCAGCCGGAGGACTTCGTCCAAATCGTTATAGGAGACCACATGCGAATAAAAATCCTTTGGATCGACCTTGCCGCTTTCAATCAGCGCGATCGTTTCATCCATAATGGCGTATTCGCCGTAAGGGAAGTTTAGCATATGGAGCGAGGTGTTGCATTGCAGCCGCGAGGTGTCGATCATCAGGTCATTGGTTCTCAGCACGCCGAGCGAGCACACCTTGCCGCCCGGTTTCAGCCGGCCGCTGCCCTCATACAGAATGCTGGTAAAGCCGACCGCGTCCATAACCAGATCGAACTTCCGCCCGGCGAGCACCTCATCGACGGTTTCAGCGGCGAAGTTGATGGTTTGATCAACCTTTGCCACACGCTTTGCCTGCTCGAGCCGATCGGGCACGCTGTCGATCTGCACGACCGTGTCCGCGCCGCGCAGCTTGCAGAACATGGCGAGCGCAATGCCCATCGGCCCTGCGCCGTAGATCAGGATATCCATACCCGGTGCCGCGCCGAAATTCTTGGCCGCGCTGTGGCACTCGGCCAGCGAAAGGAGCACGCCCGCGTCGACAAAGCTGATGCTGTCTGGGAATTTATGCTGCTTCGGGAAAGGGATATCGGCTTCCGCGAAGCCGTCCTCGAGCATGGCCTCGCGGTCGCACACCAGACCGAACTGCGCCATCGAGCCATGCGTTTTGGAATAGCCATTGCCCACATCCGGATGCAGGTTTGGATGGATGAACCGCTCGCCCACCTTGATATGGCGCACCTTTTTGCCGACCGCGACAACCTCGCCCGCGCCCTCGTGCCCCAGTACGGTCGGATAGCCGCCAAAGCCGTTGTCCAGAGTGCCGCCGATAATCTGCGAATCCGTGCCGCTGCAAAAGCCGCAGGCGTGCACGCGGATGAGCGCCTCATAATCGCCGGGCACAGGCTTCGGCACATTGTCTACCACGCGCACATCGCCCGCCGCCAGAACGGCGACCGCTTTCATCAGTTCCATCACGAAATCCTCCTTGTTTATTTTCTGTTTTCACTTTACCATGCGCGCTGTACCGCAGCAATTGCAACTTGCTTCACAATTCAAACAAAACCTTTCACATTTTTACGAAGCGGAAAACGCGCCGAAAAACGGAAAACCGTTTTGGAGTATATTCATAAGGATGTTTATACTTCGGGGAAACGGTGTGATGTGCAATCGGCATGTCACGCCGTTTCTTTTTTGTCGATTGCATGGGAAAGCCCGATTTCACCAATAAAATTATAGTGAATGTCAATTTGCTGGGTTCGGTGTCCGCTGGACTTGTCCGGGGCGTGGACTACAATCTTTTCCACAAAAGCATGAAGCAGTTCGGGAAACAGCTTGTCCGGCACCGTGTATTTCTTCACCAGCTTGATAAAGCTGTCCATGTTGACGCTTTGCTGTTCGCAGGCTTCCACGGTCTGCCACAGTTCCTTGGCGCTCAACTGAAAGCGGGCCTGCTCCTGCTCATAATCAGCAGACATTTTTGAAAAGCGTTCATCAGTCAGTTTGCCGCTGATGTTGTCCTCATACAGCCGCTTGATAATACCGTCGATTTCCGTGATACGCCGCTCCTGCTGCTCCAGCGTCCGCTTGGCCTGGGCCTGCTCTTTCATTTGCGTCTCCATCCGGTTAGACATGGCCTGACGGGTAAAGCCCTCTGTGTCCGCACGGGTAAAGGCAATGACTTCCCGCAGGTTTTCCAGCACTACTGCGCAGATAAAATGAGCGCTACATTCACCCTTTTTCCGCGCCGGTTCTCCCTGTTCTTCTTCACAATCTCCCACGTCTCCTGTGATACAAGGGCCTCATGGGTATTTTCAAAGACTACCTGCTTTTCTTCGGGATTTCGAATTTTCTTTTTGCTTTTGTAGGACTTCTTAGTGGTCTTGAAGTTTACCGTGTGGCCGAGATAATCCCGGTTATTCAGAATGTAGACGATGGTGCTGGACAACCAGAAGCAGGGATTTGACGGGTCATAACGGTGGGTTCTGCCTGTGCGCTCAAATTCCAGTGTTCCCGGCGTGACAATCTCCATTTCCCGCAAGCGACGTGCAATCTTGCTGGGGCCGTTGCCCTCGGCGGCAAGCTGAAAGATCAGGCGGACGACCGGGGCGTCTTCCGGGTCTACGGTCAAGTTTCCCCTCCTTATCACTCAGATAGCCATAGGGTGCTTGCGTAGAGAGACGCTTGCCGCTCATACCCTTTGCCTTGAACACGGCGCGGATTTTCTTGCTCGTGTCTTTCGCGTACCATTCGTTTATGATGTTGCGGAACGGAGTAAAATCGTTGTCCTCGCGTTCGCTGTCTACACCGTCATTGACGGCGATAAACCGTACATCAAATTCAGGAAAGCGGATTTCGGTATACATGCCCACCTCAAGGTAGTTGCGCCCGAAACGGGACATATCCTTGACAATGACCATGCTTACAAGGCCGTTTTCGATATCGGAAAGCATTTCCTGAAAGCCGGGGCGGTTGAAGCTCGTACCAGAATAACCATCGTCTTTATAGATTTTATATTGGGTAATATTATGGTCCTTCGCGTACTTTTTGAGGATTTCGACTTGATGGGCAATGGAGTTGCTGTCGCCCTCGTTATCATCGTCGCGGGAGAGGCGGACATAGAGTGCCGCCCATTTCCCTGCTTCAGAATCGTTGTATGGATAGTTGATAAAAGACTGTCTTTTCATGATAGACCTCCATTCCGGCAGTCACCGCAATCGGCTATTTATAACACTATTATCATGCCAATAATCAATGAATCGTGCAAATTTTCAATAAATCCGCTTTATTTTCTCGTTTTTAGTTGCCGTATCGATTAAACGCCGGATATGGTCGGCTACGGTGCTGCCAGTCTGCTTGAAATGTGAGGTCACAATGTATGTAGTACCATCAATCGTTCTTTCTCTCTTTGGCGGCTTTGCGTGGATATGGCCTGCCATCAAGAACACCTCCTAATACGTCCCAAGTTGGACGTGTTGACAAAGTCGAAAAATAGAGAGCGGCTGTGGGAGAGCAAGAAAAAGACGCCGTTGCGGCGTCATGACATCTACTTTATCATTCTTTTCAGGTTTAAGGCCACGGCAGAAAGGAGGCAGCGGTCCTCCGCTGCCTCTAAACCTCGTCTCCAGACTTGCCTTAAATTGTGGCTCCATTTCTGGATGGCAAAAGTACCCTCGCACCAAATCTGCCTTTTGCGCAGCGCCTGCCGGTATTCAGGTAAGGCGGACTGGGAGAGGTTTGCCTTTGCTGCATCCTCGAATACGCTCCGTACCAGCCGCTTGGCCCCATGCTGCATACTCTGGCTCAGACGCCGCTCCCGCAGCGGGCATGTCTGGCAGTCCGCCTTACTTGCCGTATAGACCCAGTGGAGCGTGCCTGACCCACGGCTCACGGTATTCAGTGTCAACGATCTTCCATTGGGGCAAAAGAAGATATCTTGTTCCCTGTCGTAGCTAAAGTCGTTTCTTCCAAACTTCACCTTCTGCTAAGGCTGAGTTTTCATGGGCCGGACATAAAACGGGATGCCTCGCTCTTTCAATACTTGGTGGAACAGTCCATAGTCATACATGGAATCAGCCGTCGCCCCCTGGACCGGGATAAGGTCCAGGACCCGCTCCATCTGTTCCAGATATGGTGTCTGGTCGCTGGCATCTCCCGCTGTCACCGCCACATCCAAAATAATCCCATGTTTCGTGTCCAATGTCTGGTGGCTGAGATAATGCATCCCTTTAGGCTTGCCGGGCCGGTTGAGGTACCCTGCTTCCGGGTCAGTCCGGCTTACCCGGCGCTGCCTGTGTTTTGCCCTTTTTTTGACCTGTTTGATCCGGCGCTTCCTCCGCTTTCCTGTTTGGCGCTCCAATTCTTCCAGCGCCCTTTCCTCGTAGGCATCAAGCCGCTCCCAATACGTGCCGGGGCTAACCGCCACATCCTCTAAGTACATGGAACCGGGCGACGCGCTGGCTTTGAGTCCGTGACCACTAGCTTCCCACTCACCAGGCCCTTTTCTATGCGCTGCCGCACCACTGCCTCAAACAACCGCCGTACTACTTTCCGGAACGATGGTTTCCTCCGCCGCAGCTGCGAGATCGTGCTGTGGTCCGGCACACGCTCAAATAAATCCAACCCCAGGTACCACCGCATGGCCACATCCGTCTCAATCCGCTGCTCGATCTGCCGCTCTGACGGAATCCCATACAAGTAACCTACCAGCAGATATTTTACCAACACCACTGGGTCAATTGGTGGCCGGCCCAGCCGCCGGTTGTACAGACAGGACGTTTCCTCGCGCACAAACGTCAGGTCCAGTACCGATTCAAGCTTTCGCAGAAAATGCCCCGGCGGCACCAGATCCTCTATCGTCACCATATGTGTCCGTAACTGCATCCGCCCGCCCCCTTTCTTTTATTTTATCACACTTCCCTAGACTTTTCGACTTTGTCAACACGTCCAACTTGGGACGCATTAAATCCCATGAAAGCAGAGGAAACCAATATGCGATACACTAACAACCATGGTAACAGCCTGTGGAAATCTGAACACGGAGGAGGTATTCGGCATCGGAGAACAATACGCATATATCCGCGTCAGCAGCCGCGACCAGAACGAGGACCGGCAGCTTGCCGCTATGCAGGGGCTTTGCATCCCTAAACGGAATATTTACATCGACAAGCAGAGCGGAAAGGACTTCAAGCGGCCGCAGTATAAAAAGCTCGCTCGGTGCATGAAAAAAGACGACCTGCTCTACATCAAGAGCACCGACCGTCTGGGGCGCAACTACAAGGAAATTTTGGAGCAATGGCGCATTTTGACCAAGGAGAAAGGCGCGGATATCGTGGTGATGGACATGCCCCTGCTTGACACCCGGCGCGGCAAAGACCTGATGGGGCCATTCCTCAGCGATATCGTATTGCAAGTGCTGTCCTTCGTCGCGGAAAACGAGCGCAAAAACATCCGCCAGCGGCAGGCCGAGGGCATCGCCGCCGCCAAGGCCCGCGGCGTAAAGTTCGGCAGACCGGCCCTGCCCCTGCCCGACAACTTCTACGAAGTACATAAGGCGTGGCGGGAAAAGAAAACCCCTCTGCAGTTGGCGGCGAAAGCCTGCGGGATGCCGGAGGGGAAGTTCTATGATAGAGCGGTGCGGTTTGAAAAAGGGTGGTAAATAAATCGGGCAAAAGTTTGGAAAAGTGTAGAATCAGGGAGCCGGAGCTTGTTATAATCCATTAGACATTTCAGCCTAGAAGAGAAGTGCGAGAAATTCAGTGAGACTCAACAGCCTTTCAAGGCGTCTCTTAGCCAGAGCGTCTAACAGGGGACAGTTGTGTTTCCAGGTAATTTGAATGCAGTGCGGATGTTCCGTTCCATCCGCTCCCAGTCCGTACCGTATTTCCCGGCAGCATCAGGCATAAAGCCATTTTGTCACCAGCAGAACCCTGCCCCGTTGCTCCATGCACAACTTTATATTTTACAAGCACACCATCGGCTCCTGCAAAAACAATAAAAACCGCCGGCCTGCTAATGCTATTCTGCACTAACAGGCCGGCCTCTGTATTACCGTATCTTCCCTTTAATCTTTCCGCGCAGCCACTGCCGGTCGTCGCTGTACTCCATGCTCTGCACGATCACACTGTCGCCTGCCTCAAACTAGTCGTCGGAAAACTGCTGCGCATACCTGCATACCACCGTGCAGCCGTCCCGCAAGCGTCCAAATATGCCGCCGGTATACTTGTTTGTGATCTTTGCAATCCGCGTGCTCCCCACCCGATGCCGGAACTCCGCGCCAATATAGGGGTTCGGCTCCGCCTCCCGTACAGATACCGCGACCCCCTCCTCGTCCGCGGCCATCACCTTTGCTTTCAGGCTTTGCCCAGGATAGTAGCTTTCGCGCATATCCCCAAGATAAGAATAGGACAGCCCTGCCTGTGCCAGCGTCAGGTCATGCCCGCAGGTTGTCAGGGTGAGGTGGGACGCCCCCACAGCCAGCACCATGCAGTCCACAATATCGCCCTCCTGGACGCCGCGCACACGATGGGCATGCCACCGCTGCCGTTCCATCGCCAGCGCACGGGACGCTACCGCGCACTGCCCCTCACAGTCCACGCCGGTGATGATATAGTCTATCTTCGCCCCTGCCATATGCCCCAGCACATAGGTTTCCCGTTCATCCCCCTCTTTCCATACAAAGGGTTCGGGTATCAGCACCTTTACCCTGTACTGCACCACAGTGAGGCAGGGCATCTCCTTTTTCCCGTCCGTGCCGTCTTCGTCTTCCCCGTCCGGAAGAGGCACCCCCTCCACGCCTATGATCTCCCCGCTCAGTATGGAGCTGGACCGGTAGGACGCGTAGATCGCGTTCCACTCCGCCTGTTCCTTTTCCGTCAGGCTGTAGTCCAGCGCCTTAAAGTCCGTTTCATAAAACCTCAGCCTGGTCAAATTTAATTCGTCCGGCAAACGGTTTTTTTCATTCATTCCGAATCCCCTCCCATTTTTTCAGCTCCAGCTTTTCGTTTTCATCCGGCCAGGCCAGCAGGCACGGCGTTTCCGCTCGCAGCGCCGCAGCCTGTCCCGTTTCATCCAGAAGCAGTGCATACAGCGTTTTCATCGTGTTTTCCACCCGCAGGCTGTCCAGCGTAAGGCAGCGCTTCCGTTCCTTCCCCACAGGGATATACAGCACACACAGCCGCACCTCCCGTTCCGGCAGGTACGCGGTCAGAAATACCGGTTTTTTGCGCGGGAATATATCCGGCGCCCTGCTGCCAGACAGGGCCAGCGAGATATCCACCGCGCGGGCCAGCTGTATGTCAAACCGCCTGTCCGCTGCCAGAACATACGCCCCCATGTCCCGCAGCACGCCGCCGTAGCGCAGCTGGCGGATCGTGCGGTCCACGGCTTTTTTGTCCATCCCAAAGCGCAGCCACAGCAGCATGTACACCTAGCGCTTCCACATCCCGCCCAGTGTCTTGAGCAGTGAAAGAAGCTCTGTCTGCGGCTCGCTGTAATACATTGACTTCATGTCGCCAACCTCCGTTTCACCTGGTTTAGCACGGGGTCGAGCAGCGCTTCGCTCCCCATCTCCACGATCGTACTGAAAATGACCTTGGCGGTGTAGACCAGTGTGTTGGACAGCGCCTCGTTCTCGTTCCGCCGCAGCCTGTACAGCGCTTCGTCGAGTACGTCGGCATTCAGCCGCCGGAGCGTGTCGCGGACATAGCCCTGCGGGTAGGTACAGGCGCCAAGCTGCAGCCGGCCACAGTAGTACAGCCACGAGACCGCGTCACGGAACACCTCCGCTTCCTCCGGCGCATAGCGGGAAAGCGCACATCGCTACAAGATCGCCGCTATGGCCTCGCGTCCGTCCTCCGCGCCCGCGCGTGGGACTGTCGGAAGATCATCATCAGTATCCCTGTACTCTTTCTTATTCTTCTCTTTCTTACTTGTGTGCGTTTTTTGCAGGTCTTGATATGCTGTTTCGGCACCCGAAGAAGTGTGGTTCTGGCAGTTCAAGACCTGCGGTTCCGGTAGGTCTTGATATGCACTTTCCGCAGTTCTTACTATGGTGTTTTCAGCAGCATCCGGCTCGGTTTCGGGAAAACCGTCCTGCATCTCGTTATTATCCGCAAGTTTAATGTTATCATTGTCCGCATCCAGAAGTGCAATTTCTGCAGGTCTTATCTCCGCGCAGAACGGCGCGCAGTCATAACCGTAGGCCGCCTTTCCGTCCAGCGCCACCTCGGCCAGGAAGATGCGGTTAGGCAGCCCGCGGCCCTGCCGCTGCTCCCAGACCAGGCGCCTGTCCGCCAGTTCCTTAAAGCAGGCTATCGCCTTGCGGTAGGAAACCTGCAGCTCCCGTGCCAGATCCTCGCGCGTGTAGATGATGTACACCTCGCCGTGCCGGTTCACCCAGCCGTTGCGGCGGGACAGCTGGTACCGGTTGAGCAGGAACGTGTAGGCCACCTTGCTCTCCAAACCCATATCCATGTAACGCGGGTCGCAGAACAGCCACCGCGGCATCTGCATGTGGAAATAAGAAATGGCGCCGGACAGCTTCATCAGCGTAAAGTCCGGCCGGTCTTCTGCAGCGATGTTCTTTTTCATAAGGCAGCATCCTCGCTTTCGTTGTCTAATTCGTTGTTTCGATCCAGTTCCTGTTGGTATTGGTCGATCTGATCGTCTGTTGGGATAAATGTCGTATGATCGGGCATATCATCCTCCTGATCGGGATCGTCCGGCTGCAACAGGTCGGAATAAGGGGACTTCGGCTCCGGTGGCAGTTCAGGAGGGGGCACCGCCGATCCTGCATCCGGCGCAGGCTGCTTTTTGTTTTCCCCGCCCGCCGCACCGTCCGGCCTGTCCGGCGGGTAGTCATGGATGGACGCCGGCCGCAGCTTGCCGTAATCGGTAAATTCCGGCGGCGTTATCTTGTACAGCAGCATCGGGTACTGGCCGCGCAGCCGGACGATGCACCTGTCGTTGCCCAGCCGCAGCACCTCGTCCGGCTGCATGAGCGCGCGCTGGGTGTTGCTGCGCGTCATGGAATACGGCCGGATGTTGTTCTGCAAGGGGGAGAACAGCGGCGTCTGCGGCTGTTGGTTATTAGTCACGCGGATGGTTGTCATGCCGCATTTCTCCGAAATGAATTTGGCGCTCGTCAGGTCGTTCACACCCAGGCAGATGGTGGCGTCGCAGCAGGCCGCGATCTCCTCCCACTCGTGCCGCGGGTACATGTCCGCCAGCTGGGAGATGGACTGCACCAGCACCTGGCAGCTCATGCCGAACGACCGGGTGAACGCGATGGAGCGCTTGAAATCCCCCAACCTGCCGATGGACGGGAATTCGTCCAGCAGGAAGTTTACCCGCACCGGCAGCTTCCCGTCCTTCGTCTCCTTCCGCGCGTATGCCTCCAGACGGGAGAACAGCATGGTGAAGAACAGCGAGGACAGGAAGGTGTAGGTGCTGTCCTGCGCGGACAGGATGCAGAAATAGGCGCAGGGCTTCTGTCCTGGCAGGGTGAGGTCTATCGTGCTGTCCGAAGTCAGGCTGTCCACCAGCGCATCGTGGAACACGTTCAGCCGGTTGCCGAGACCGATCACGATGTTGCCGCGCAGATTCTCCTTGGCGTTCAGGAACAGGCCGTAGGGGCCTTTGGCCGGATGCCCGGCCGGCAGCCGCTTTATCGTCTCATCTATCTGCTTGAGGCCGTCCTCGCTGAGCAGGGCCAGCACCCTGCCCAGCCGCCGCATCGCCAGCGGCAGTCGCCGTCCGGACTTGTCCTGTTCGTTCTGGACATAGTACAACAGCGCCGTGAGCAGGTTAAGTTCAGCTTTAGACCAGAAATCGTTGGCCTCCTTCTCGCTTGAGGTGTTAGCGATGATGGTGGAGGCAATGACAGGGACAAGGCGAGGGTCGTGGTCCGCCTCGCCGATCGGATCCCAACGGTCCGAGTGCTCCATATCCAGCAGGTTAAACACCCGCACTTCGTAACCCTGATCGATCAAGTAGCCGGCCATGCTTTCATAAAGTTCATTTTTGGGATCGGTCAGGACGATGCTCTCGCGCCGCTTCACACACTGGAGTACAAACGGCCGGACGAACCCCCAGCTCTTGCCGGTACCCGGCGCGCCCACGACCAGCAGGCTGCCGGCGAGGCCAGCCTTTTTGCTGGACGCGACATAGTCCGCATAAGCATCGCTGTCCAGCGGGTCGTCCTTATGCTTGCCGTAGACCGTGCCGGAAAGGCTGTCCAGCCTGCCCACATCCAGTACCCGCCCCATCTCCTCCCGCTTCATGAACCGGCTCGAGCCGTGTGTGCCGTCCGGCAGGATATCGAACCCGCGCCTGTCCTTTACCGGATGATAGCCGGCTATCCAGTTATACCCCTTGCGCGTCAGCAGGCAGGCCATCGTGACCAGTGAGGCGGTGACAAAAATACCGGTGGGGGTAAACGGGGCGATCAGGTTGAGGAACGGGTTTACCGTCCAGATATCCGTGATCCCACTGTCCGCGTCAAAGGACTGGCGGACACCGAGCCGGACGGAGTTTATCAGCATCCCTTAAAAGTGCCAGACCACTACGCCGATGAAATGTCCCCCGCGGGTGAAATGCCCGGCGGACATGATCGCGATCACGAGCTTGCCTTCCTGCAATGCCTTTACCAGCTCGGTCCCGCTCCGGCCGATGCCGCGGCAGGGGACGTTGTAATGCGCCGCCCCATCTGGGATCAGGCTGTGGTAGCTCCCGCTGCCTTCGCAGCGGTGGCCCGTTTTTACGGACCAGTCACAGACCTCCGGCGGCGTGACGATGGTATCCGTTAGCGTGGATACGCAGATGGCAAGCGACGTTGGCCCGCAGCCCGCCCCCGCGATCGTATTGGTCTGGCCGTACATCAGCCCACCCCAGCGGGGATCGTACTGGCTGAAATACACGACGTCCCTGGAATTACCCCTGCCGGTGAACACCACATCGGAGAAATCCATATCCGCTGTGTTGTCCACAGACCCGCCCGGCGCACTGTATTCCGCGTCGCAGATGGTATTGTAAATGACCTCCGCCCACATGCGCTGCTGCCCGTCCATGCCCAGCTTGTCCATGAGTTCGGTTGGCGTCATGTCTGAGATCACCAGCACATAGCCGATGAAATCCCCCTCCGCGTCATACTCCGCTTCGAGGTCATATTGGAGCTTGGCCTGCATGGTCCGGACGATCTTCGCTTCGTCTATCGTCATCACGTCCTGCTCGCTGTACACCGAGGTAATGGCGATCATCCAGTAATCGTTCGTGTTGCCGAGCCGCTTCTCGATGCGGATAAAGCCCAGATCCTCCGGCAGGAGCGATACGAACAGGTCTACCGCCTGCTGCTCCAGCGTGCGCTGCCGCTTCCATGCGGCGGTGAGCTCCTCCGCATGGGCGGTCATCTCCTGGATATCCGGAGACGACACGCTGGGCGCGCCGAACAGGCTGCACGGCACGGTGGCAAGCAGCAGGGGCAGGCAAAGGCCGATGAGGAGCAGGGCCAGCACTGCTTTGCGCCGTGGACGCCTCCCGCCCATGCCGCCTGCGCGATCCGCGCTACAGCTGCTGCGGTGTGGCTGTGATTATTTCTTTCTCCTGCGTTTTCTATTGTGGATTCCTCCTCCCTTTGGTGTTTCCGGCGCCGCTTTACTTTTCAGCGGCTGTGCGCTGCGTCGTAGGGTACGGGGCTGGACGGCAGGCGGCGGCGTTACCATATCCGGCGTGTGGACGCCCGGGGTGACGTCCGGATGGGATGCCGTATCTAGGCGCTCCGGTTTTTGTTCCCGTTTTGCTGGGGTAACTGTAGGGCGACGGTCTGCGGGTGCAACATCCGGCTGCAGCTTTGCGGCTGGCTGCGCGTGTGCCTGCGACGGCGCGGCAGGTGTCACAGCTGCCGCCTGTGTGGGCGCGACCTGTGATCCCGTCTGTGCAGATGTCTTGTGTGGTGCAGACGGCATCACCCGGGCAGGAGACGGAACCCTCTGTTGTGCCGTCGAAGGCGTTTGTTGTTTTGCCGTAGAGACAACGCGCCCAGCCGCCGGATGTACTGATCGCGGCGGGGCTTCCCGCGCAGGGGAGATACGGACCACATCCGCACGGCCGGACGCCATGCTGCCAGCGGCGACCGTTGCAGCGGATGCTCTGGCGATCGGTGCAGTGTCCTGTTTTGCCTGCGCCGTCCCGCCAGCCGGTACGGGCGGGGTGGCCGGCGTCATGCTGGTGACCGGCTGTGCCGCCGGTCGCTCTGTATTGGATATGGATGTATGGTTTTCCATGCCCATCCGATCCTGATGTATCTGCTGCGGCGACGGCGGCATGACCTGACTGATCTTACCCGCCTGCGGCGTATGCCCTAGCTGTCTGTTTCCATGCTCCGCTGTGAATGTGCCGCGTTCCGGTATGACCCCGCTGCCGGACTGTACCTGTTCCGGCGGCCGCGGCGTGACCGGGGATACCATATGGCTGGCCTGTCCATCCGCTGTGCGCTGTGGCATGACCGGCGGCAGCTTGCCGTCTGTCTGCGGCGGGTCCATGCGGCCGAAGTTCTCCGGAAGCGGACGCTTTGGCGGCGCCGGCGGCATCACCCGGCTGCCAGTACCCGAAACGGTCTGGGCAGTGTTGTTCTGCACCACGCTGCCGGTATAGTTCTCGTCTCCCCAGTCATCCGCATCGATGCTGATCGCCTGCCGCACCTGCCGCATAGCCTCGGCGTTATCCGCGCCGTACCGGCTGCGGAAGGCTGCCAACGTGTCCGCCACACGCGCGCCGGAATATGCCCCCTGCGCGGCGGTCTTATCTGCTGCACGGCGGGACGGCGTCCCCGTCCCTTTGCCTGCGGCAGATGGCCGCGAAGTGCCGGATCGGCGGGGAGCGCCGGACGGCCTGCCGCCGGCTAGGATGCCGCTGTGCCGCAGCGAATCGCCCCCGTGCGGCGGGCCGGAGGTATTGCGGTGTCCGGCGGATGGTGTGTTCTGCGCCGCCGTGCGTGTCACGACGGACGCGATGCTGCGCAGGGCCATGGCCGTGAGCGCGCCGGGGAAGCGCGCACCCAGCGTGTCCCCGGTGAGAGCGGGGTTCAGGCCGATGCGCAGGATAACGCCGTCCATCTTCTTCGCCATACGGACAATGCCAACCACGAGCATCGCCCACGGGATGATCGCCGCGCCGTTCGGGTCTGTGGAGAGCGCGGACAGCACCAGCTTGACGAACATCAGATTGAACACCATGAGTACGCACATGCTGGCGAACATCCGCAGCCAGCCGCGGAAGATATCGCCTGTGCTTTTCGACCCGCCCATCGCAAAGGCCAGCGGCGCGCAGTACGTCAGGACACAGAGGATAACGTACCGCTCCGCGACCTCGAAGAACAGCCGGATAAGCTGCCACTGGATGACGATGTTTACCACGATGACGATGAGCCAGCCCGCGTTGGGGAGCGTATCAAAGGTTTCCTCCCCGAACGGGTCAAAGGTGACGGCGTCCGGCACCTGCAGCATCTCCATGACCGTGGCGGACAGGTCAAAGCCAATCGCACAGATCTGCCGGCTGACGAGCAGCAAAAAGGAAAACATCGCGCTGCGCAGGAACAGCCGCCCCGGCTCCTCCGCCTCGATGCCGACGCCTGAGGCCATGGAACGCATCGCCTGATACGCCAGGTTGCCGATAAGCAGCGCCCAGCCCACCGCAACAAAGATGTTTGCAATGTCGTCTATGACCGGCACGCGTTCTGCGAAGTAGGAAAGATCCACATTAAACAGCTCCATGAGCTGGTCCAGCAGATATTCCACTATCTCATACCACAGCGACGCCAGCCATTCAAACAGGGCTTTTACTAACTTTTCGAGAATTTCAGGTTCCCTCCCTTCCAGTAAAACAAAAAACCAGGCCGCATATGGGAAATATGATACGGCGCCGCTAATAGAAAAGACGCTTCAGTAACAGAAGCGTCTTTATACTATTCAGTTGTTGTGTCATGTCGCCAGACAAAGTACCGCATCACAGCAATGCGCGGTAGTCCCTTCGCGCATATAGTACGCGCCTGATCTGGACGGTATCGCCTGCGACCACGAAAAAAACCAGATAGTTTTTGACGAGCAGATACCGATATCCCTTTGCCCGCAACGCAAGGTCATTGAGCTGGGGACAGCGCTCCGGCATCTGGGCCAGTCCCGCTATCTTTTCTACCAGCAGATCGTAATTGGCCAGTGCGCTCTCCTGTGATAGGGTGTTCAGGTACTGGACAATCTCCCGCATATCCTGTTTCGCTGTAGGATAGATCCTGACTTTATACGTTTCCATGAATGCTCTCCCACAGGTCCGCCGCAAAAGCGGCAAAGTCCTCCCCTTCCGCTCCGGAAGAGATCTCCTGCTCCGCCGCCGACAGCTTGCCGTACAGGTCGATCAATCCCTGCTGGCGTTCATATTCCTCCATGCTGATCACAACCATATCGCCGGTTCCGTTGCGGGTGATGAAAACAGGCTCGCGGGTCTGGTGGCAGAAATCCGATATCTCATTGGCACTATTGCGAAGGTCAGAGATCGGGCGAATACTCGGCATCACTAACACCTCCATTTTGTTTTTACTTTTATAGTATAGCAATATTTCGAGTAGATATCAATGCAAATTTAACACTCTATATTGCTCATAGCTTTTAAGATAGGTAAGCTACAATTTATCATTGCATAGCTCTCCTTGTCCACGACCTTCCGCTACGCACTTACAGCAGGTGCTTTTATTCCACTCAACTTTGTGCTTGGACATAGCGTAACCGCCCCTCCTTGTCATCGCCAGTGTAGCATATTTCGTCACTTATCAGCGGTCATTCCAGCGTCGCCAGCCCGTCAAAAAGCGGGCGGACGTAGGCGATGAACGCGCCGATGCCGTTGATGATGACCCAGGCGAGCCAGACTCTTTTGAGCCACTCCCACGCGCTGTCAGCCTTTTGCTGTGTGCCGCTCATTTTGGCGCGCCGTTGATCGCCACCGCGCTCATCAGGCCGGCGAGTGCGGTTGAAATGGCGGCAATCTTGGAATACACGTCCTTGATGATGCGGTCCGCCGTCCACATGTCCTCCACGGCAAAGGCCAGCGGGATCAGGACCGCGGCGATGACAGGCAGCACCAGCGCGATACGGTAAAATAAGAAGGCGCGTTCCATCCATCCGAGGGCGGGACGCGCCTTTTGCAGTTTATTTTGATTCAATGGGAAATTCCTCCTTTGGTTGACTGGCCTGTACAGCCCTGCTATAATAGGCAAAGCAATACAAGGTAAGAGGTGTGATGAAAATGGCATGGACCGATGGTAATCTGGCAAGCGCGCTTACCGAGCTGGAGGCCGCTGAACGCCGGCTGGAAGCAGGGGAGCGCAGCCGCGACCTGAAGCAGGCCGCGCAGCACGCATACAATAGCGCCTATGTCAACGAAAATCCCGCGCAGGCGGAATGGCGGCGCGAGATCCTGGAGCGGGCGCAGCATGTGATAGATGCATGCTGCTAATGTAGCAGCGCGTTCACTCCGTCTGCTTGACAAAGCGGCGCGCACCGCTTATAATAGATACACAAAGGGAACGCTGTTACAGCAGTCAGCCCCTATTGGGTATCAACAAAAGTTGACCGTTCGGGTACCAGCCGAGCGGTCAACGCGCTTTTATAAGTAAAATATGCAGCAAAAGGATTGCCCATATTACAATTCTTACGAATCGTCTCATAAAGCATCACCCCCTTTGTGGGGAGTGGGCTGACCGCCATATGTAACAGCGTTCCTGTGTCCAGTATATCACACAAGCCACTTGTCGTCTATACGTTCCGCCTTTCCAGGCGGTTTTTTTGTTATATTACGCAATTTGCAGCACTGATGATATCCCAAAACGCCTAGTGCGAGGCAGGCACATCCGCAAATCTGGTCTGGATGGTATACACGCACAGCGACCGGCTGGTCACACGGTTAATGAGCTTGACCGCTTCCGCACGGGTCAGGGTGTCCTCCGGACAGAACCGGTAGTTTCCCATACCTTCAAAATACGGCGCGGTGACGCCATTACGCAGAAACAATGTGCCGTTGTTTTTGCGTACCGCACCGGCGCTGAGCCGCACGTCGTCCCTGATATTGCTTACGGCGACTTTTAAAACGCCTTTTGCAGAAAGGCTCATAGGATAAGACCTATCCCCTACTTTGATCGTGCCATCCTCCACATGGGCGGTCTCCTGCCGACTGCCCACGCGCAGCGTGACGGTATCCAGCGTATAACTCTTGTCCGGCGAAACCGTATACGTCGCCGAGCCGCCGTCGTTCACACCCGTGCGGGAGGCAGAAGCGGCCATCGATCTGGTCTATGCGGTACACCTTGCCGCCCAGCCAAACGCGCCCCTCGGACACATAGCCGGTTACGGACTGCACTCCATCGTCCAACCGTACCTCGGCGATCTCACAGCCGCGTTCAGCTTGCGCTCCGATATTCACATCATTCCCGCGCCTCACTTCAATACAGCTGCCACCTATGTCCACGCCCTTATCGCCGCTGACGCGGACGACCAGCGGCTGCTCCCCGGCCTGCCGTTGCTGTAAAAATAGACGCTCAGATTTTCTTCTGCCGTCAACGCCATCGTGGCTTTGCCACCTGTACGCGGGTGACCCCTGCTTCGCCGGAAGGCTCAGCGGTGATGGTCACGGTCTTGCCTGCGCCATACGTCCCGCCGTCGCTGACCTCAATGCCGCTGTCCGCGGTCACGGCGAGCCGGTAAGATACGGCTTCCGCAGCAGCGGACAAGATAAGGTTTCCAGTGCAGTTGCCTGGGACAGTAACCGTGACGCTCCGCCCCTCATGCTACAAGGGGAGCGCCATGCCGCCCGCGGTAATCTGCACCGGCATTTCCTCCGTCTTGATCTCCACGCTGGCCGATGTATCGCCATTAGAGGCGTTCACCGGCGTGATGCAATAGCCCTCTATCGGCACAAAGGATATGTCTCGGGCGATGCCGGTCTCTCACACGTTGACGCCGACCGCGCTGGATGTATAACCGGTACCGTTTTTTACTTCGCCGCGGTGCGTACCGCCCGCGGCATAGGACTGCGGGATAACCGTCGCCGCTATCAGCCACAGCGCCAGCAGTAAGATGGGGATGCGCAGTTTCTTTGTGGTCATGTTTTTTCTCTCCCGTATAATGTGGGGAACCGCATGAAACCCACTTGTTGTTCCACAATCCATGTGGGATAATAAGGCCAGCAGACAGAGGGCGCAGGTTGTCTCCTTGAAGTACAGCTTCCAAAGAGAGAATTGCGCCTCTGTCTTTGCGGGTGGACACGAATGGCTGGATAGCGAGGATGCGCTGGATATCTAACGAGGTTGTGTTCCGCAAAGAAGCGTGAGGGAACTCTGTCTGGAATTTTGAAAGAGGAGGTTTCCCATGCTCTACTGCGGGATCGACATCGCCAAATACAAACATGAAGCCACGGTCATAGGTGAGGCCGGCGCGGCCTTGCTGGACAGCATTTCATTTTCCAACAGCAAAGAGGGCTGTGAGAAGCTGGCGGCAATGTTCAGAAGCTGAACAGCTCAAAAGATGACCTGCTCATTGGCATGGAGGCCACCAGCCATTACTGGCCGAGCGTGTACGGGTATCTGCTGGAGCATGGCTTTGAAGTAAAGGTCATCAATCCCATCCAGTCTGAGGCTTTTCGGAAGATGTATATTCGTCAGACAAAGAATGACCGAAAGGACAGCTTCATTATCGCCCAGATCGTGCGCTTCGGGCAGTTCTTCGTCACGAATCTGTCACTTGTTTTCAGACACCTTTGGCGCTGCCTCTTGGGCGCCATTATCCTGAGCGAGATCGGAGACATCCATCGCTTTGACGCATCCAATAAACTGGTCGCCTTTGCCGGGTTGGATGTACGAGTCACACAGTCCGGTGAGTTTATCGGAACAAGGCAGAAAATCTCTAAACGGGGCTCACCGTATCTCAGGCGGGCCATCTGGCTATCCGCCTCCAAGGCGGCTTTTTGTGCCCCCATTCTCTCAGAGTATTACCAGTCCCTCCGTGCTCGCGGCAAGCACCATCTTACCGCGATCGGCACCATCTCCCGCAAACTCTGCAACACCATTTATGCTATTTTCAAGGAAGACCGGCCCCTGGCAGCCGGTATCTCCTAGAAACAAAAAGTGTCGAATAATAGCGACAAAAATTGAATTTCCTGTTTTTGGTTGTATTATCTTCTCAAATCTTTGTATTTGGGAGGATATACCTATGACAACCGTTCAGGATACGTTACGTTTATTCGGCATTACCAGATGCTACAAAGGGTTTCAGCACACCGCCCATGCCATCTGTCTGGTAGTTCATGATGAATCTCGTTTAGAGGCTGTCACAAAGAAAATCTATATGGAAACCGCCTCTCACTTCCACTGCAAATGGACTGCTGTGGAACGCAATATCCGAACTGCCGCTGCAAGAGCATGGAAAGTCAATCGTCCTTTGCTGTTCGAGATGGCCGGCTATCCGCTGGCCTGTATTCCTACCGCCTCCGAATTTATTGAGATCCTGGCTTCTTACATACTGCGTTTATCCCAACCGCAGACCCAACTGCGGCCTCTTGCTATGCTTTGATCCCTCCTTATCTCCCTTTCGTTTTTTCACTCAGACCTCTTGAATTTTTACCGCTGGCTTCTCCATAAAATACAATGAGCCGGTATGAACGGAAAAGGTCATACCGGCTCATGCCAATATTATAAGGCTTGGTCTGAAATGAGATAAGCGGCGGTCCTGTCAAATGCGGGCGAGCTTTCCTCCGCCTGCATATCCGGTATGGAGCGCCACAGGCGGTCCACCCGGGCGACGCCGCCCAGATCAGTGTAGACCACCAGCTGCTCCATACCGACTTTGTCATTTTCCAACCGCAGATGGACTGCATATCGGGTCTCGTTGATCTGTAGCGGCTGGGTGTACTGGATCAGGTCGAATTCGCTCGCATCTGCCCAGTGGTACAGCTCGCTTTCGGCCAGTTCGCGCACCGTACCGTATGCGCCCAGCTGGACAGCAGCGCTGTTCAGCACCAGCTCCGCGCTGACCGATGTGAGTTCATCCGTTCCGGTAGACGGCTCCTCGCCCGTATCAAGTGCATACAGGGCGGCCGTACCTCCTGACGCGAGTTCCACATCACGCCGCACCAGCGGCACATCCTGTACCGTCTCATTCTCTGCGTCATCCCATCCCTCCAAACCTGTCTGTTCCATCTCTATGAATACTGCTGTGTCCGTATCGGGTACCTCCATTTTTGCTTTGTCGTCCGCGCAGCCTGTGGACAGAAGCAGAGCCCCCCGCCATGCAGGCGGCGATCATGCCACGGAATTTCATTGTATCATCCTTTCATCGCATTTCCTGTCCGATCACGTAGAACCGGTAAGCCGGTTCGTTCGCGATACAGGTGAGCATAGTGATCTGGTCGCCTGCCGTGGGGTTCAGCACGTCCGTATCTGTAGCAAGGATGCGTCCGGCAAAGGTAACGCGGTAGGTGCGGATGCCGAGCGAGGTCTTATAAGTGACGACATCCCCAACCTGCACATATTTCAGATTTCCGAAATACGGCCACGAGCCGCGGTTGTGGCCGCACAACGAAACATTTCCATTCCAGGCGCTTGTCCCGTCCACATGACCGGCGCCCTTTTTCATATTCTCATAGGTGGCTCCAGGGTAGACATAAGCGAAAATGCCGCGGCTGCCGATGGAGACCGCACCGAAATGCCCATTTGTGGTGGTGAGCTGGCTTTGGGCAGTGTAGCCACCTCCCATACCCTCCAGCCGGTTAAAGGACAGGCCCTCCAGCCATCTGGCGAGCCGCCGGCGCAGGATGACCGTATACTCGGTTTCCTCATGCCCCTGTAAAACCGAAAGCCGTACTTCGGCATCCGTACCCGCACATACTGGCGGCTTACGACGTCATGGATGCGGCGCTCCTCGTTATAGACATAGATGTGGACAATATGCCAACGCAGATACCAGAGCACTGCCGCCAACAGGAACAGGGCTGCCAGCCCTGTCACGATCGCGACCTGCGATACGGTAACGTCCGGATCCAGCCCGGGCAGGACCGGTATCTTGTTTCCCGTATAGGTCACGGTGTAGACCACGCTCCCGACACTGGTTTTCCCCACCTCGCCCTTGTAGACTGCTGTAGCGCGGTATCCGTCCGCCACTTCGCGGGGCGTATAGGTGGTTTTGCTGTAGATGGCTGTTGCTGTCCATACCGCAGGGACGTCCGAGTCCTCCACATTTTTCGTTTCGGACCATCTCAGATTCGTGAGCGGCAGCGTCAGCCCGTCCGCCTGCACCGTCTCCGGTACAAGGCCGCGGTCATTGTAGGCAAGCTCATACGTTTTGGTGACGGTATGCGGGTGGCTGTCCGTCACGGTGCTGTACCCAGTCGCCTCCACCTTGATGCTCTGCACGTCCAGCAGCAACTCGCCAGTATAGCCGTCCTTGCTGTAGCTTCGTGTGTAGGGGAACTTACCGATCACGTCCGCAAGCTCACCGGAGGGCGCGTCTACTGTAACGGTTTCCTCGGCCTGCTTTTTGTCTGTTATCTCCTGGTCGGCCTTTTCCATACGCTGATAGCGGTACCAGTAGCCGTCCTGAGAAAACGGCTCCTCACGGAGCAGAGCGGGATCGATGTCCGGCGCCAGCTCAAAAGTCTTGGTGAGTGTCGGAACACCGTTTATCTCAACCAGCTCGGTGCTGACCGGCTCAAAGCTTGCTTTGTCGCCGTCGAGCAGCACCTGTTCGCTTTCCTGTACTGCGCCCGCCGCGCCGATAAACAGCGCGGCGAGCAGCGGCATAATCAGCCTCTGCAGTTGTTTTCTGTTCTTCATATTGCAAAGCCCTTTCTTTCTTTTTAGAATCCAGTCTGCGGGAGCGTAGGCTTGGTATATGTGGGCGCGCGGTAGATTTTAGTCACCCATACGCTGGCAGCGTTGTCCCACTCGCCCTGATACGAGCCGCCGCACTCCGCGCGGTTGATGATGTTATAACCATTCGCCATGTAATCCGGCACATAGACCAGCAGCGTCGCTTTCTCGGTCATTTCGAAGCCAGCCGGCACTGTGCCGAACTCAAAGCGGATATCGGTCACATATTCGCCGGCCGCCAGTTTGAGCGAGCCACTGTCGATCTTGAACGAATACGCGTTGGTTGAAAGCAGATTGTCCGCCAGCGTGCGGTAATCATTCATGTTGGTCTTAAAGGTGATCTTATACCAGACGCGGGCATTGTAGGTACCGGTGGTCAGCGTGGCCGCGCGCACCGCGTCCGTGGGGATGCGGTCATGCCAGAAGAAGTTGTCCAGCGTAACATTCGAGTTATTTGCAATGTTCGTGAAGTCATACCGCATATTCAAGCCGGCGTCTACCGTGTAGTTGCCGGTCTTTTCAATGGTGGTCTGGATGTTTGCCGGGTCGTTGTACATCTCGATCTGCACCACGTCGCCTTCCACCTTGAGCTTGGCCTCTACCTTTTCGTTATTCAGCTGATAAAACCGCGGCACCTGCACCTCCTGCACATAGTAGCGGCCCAGTGGGATCGGGTTGGAGGCGGCAATGCCTCGGGAATCCGAGGTCATGGTGTCCACCACGCGGCCGGTGTCGGCGTTGGTGATCTCGAACACCGCGCCCTCGAGCAGGCTGCCTTTCGACTGATTCGTGACTGGGTTGTCCTGCGCAGACTTTTTGACCACCTGTATCTGGCCAAGGATCGGGGTGTTTTCCACGACAAGCTCGGTCGTCTCGCCGCGCCGGACGCGGAGCGTGCGCACGGTATCGTCCAGCACATAGCCTTCCGCGGCAGCGACCTCCTCCACCTTGAGCTTGATCTCGCTCTTGCCGTCTGTCAGCAGGTCGTCCAGTTCGATGTAGCCGTCCTGATCAGTACTGTACTCGCCGATCAGATTGTTGTGCTCGTCCTTGATGAGAAAGCGTACCCCATAGACGCCCTCGCCTGTCACGGCGTCGACCTTTTTAATGCGCACGCCGGCGAGCTTTTCATTTTCAAAGGTGACGGTCGCCAGCTCCCCGGACGTTACAATCACGTTCTGCGGGGTCGGGTCCAGCCGGTAACCCTCCGGACAGGATAGCTCGGTCACAATATAGACGCCGTCCTCCAGACCGGAAACCGTCACAAGGCCGGAGGAATCCGTGGTGTAAGTGCCGACCATCTCGCCATTCGCCTTTTCCACTGTAAACGCGCAGCCGTCCAGCGGCTGGTTTGTACCTTTGACGACTTTGCGGATCTGCAATCCGTATGCCTTTTTATTCGTGAACACCAGTTCCATGCTCCCGCTATCCTTGATCTCAAAGGTCTTGGGTGTATCCTGCAAAATATACCCGTCCGGCGCTTTGATCTCCGTCACAATATAGCTGCCTGCCGGCAGTCCGTCCAGTGTGATAGCGCCGTTTGCGTCGGTTTCGGCTTCCCTGACAAACTCGCCTCTGGATTTGGTGATCTTGAACACAGTCTTTTTGAGCGGCTGGCGGGTATCCTCGTCTATCTTCTTATATATGTGATACGACTACTGCATAGTCATATTACTCGACGTGTTGAACAGCTTCCCGCTCTCCACGTCGAGCAGACCTTTCAAGTAGTATAGCAGTATGGTTGTAGTGTAAGGGGAGGCAGCTTGTCCTATCTGTTTCGAATGATATGTTGTTCTTTTGCAGTTGCAGCAGAGCAGAAAGCCCGCACGACCTATGACAACCTGCTGCGCCTGATCGACAATCCAGATGTCCGCGAGCCGCTCAAATTCCTCCGTGAACGGGAGATCGTACACTTCCAGCGCTTCGGCGACGCCCTGCGCGTCGTGCAGGAGAACCTGGACGCGAAGAACTACTATGCCTTCAATCCCGCAATCGACATCCGCCCGCCTGAAAGGACCTGGGCGCCCAAGCTGCCCAACCTTTCCGCCGGCGCTGCGGCGCCTGCCGAACCGAAAAAGGCCTGAGCTTTCCTTTCCCAGCCTCCCCGCTGCAGCGGGGAGGCTTTTTGTTATTGAACATATTATAAGGTGAAAATACTTTTATTTTTTCGCTTAATCTGGTATACTATACATGTATTTCTATCAACTGAATATAGAAATTGAGGAATGAGTATGACAGAAAAAACACTGGTAATCACCGGCATGGGCGCGGTAACGCCCATCGGCATCGGGGTCGCCGCCTACTGGGAGGCGCTCAAGGCCGGCCGCTGCGGTGTAGGCCCGATCACCCGTTTCGACGCATCCGGCCTGCCCGTGCAGATCGCGGCCGAGCTGAAGGGTTTCGCCCCCGTCGACCACATGCCCAAGGCGCTCGCGCGCACGATGGACCCCTTCATGCAGTTCGCTTTCGCTGCCGCGCAGGAGGCGCTCGGGAACAGCGGGCTTTCGGTTTCGGGCGAGCCCGACCGCATCGGCATCGTGATGGGTACGGCGATGGATGGCGTGACCACGGTCGCGCAGACACAGTCCGCGTTCGACGCGGGCCACCGCGTCGGCCCCCGCTTCGTGCCTATGACCATCGGCAACATCGCCGCCGCGCAGATCGCCATTGCGCATGGCATCTGCGGGCCGAGCCTGACGCTCAACACCGCCTGCTCCGCGGGCGGCGACGCGATCATGACCGCCGCCATGCTGCTGCGCACCGGCGAGGCGGACGCGGTACTCGCGGTCGGTGGGGAAAGCATCCTGTGTCCGATTGTGGTGTCCGGCCTGTCGCAGGCCAAGGCGCTGTCCCGCCGTAACGACGACCCTGAACATGCCTGCCGCCCGTTCGACCTCGACCGCGACGGGTTCGTTATCGGCGAGGGCGGCGGCGCGCTCATCATCGAAACCGAGGAACACGCCCTGGCGCGCGACGCCGATATATACGCCGTGCTGGCCGGCTGGGCCAACACCTCGGACGCGCATCACGTCACCGCGCCCTGTCCGGACGGCGCGGGCGCCGCGGCCTGTATGAAGCGGGCGCTCGGACGCGCCGGCCTGCCGCCCGCCGCCATCGGCTACATTAATGCGCACGGCACCTCCACCCCGTTGGGGGACAGGGCGGAAACGCTGGCGGTCAAGGCCGTGTTCGGCGGACGCGAGACCGCGCCCCCCATGTCCTCGACCAAATCCGCCACCGGACACCTGATGGGCGCGGGCGGCCTGACCGAGGCGATCGCCTGCATCCTAGCCATCCGTGACGGTATCCTGCCGCCCACCCTGCACCTTGAAAATCCAGATCCGGAATGCGACCTTGATTATGTTCCCAATCAGGCCCGCCGGGCGAATATCGACTCAGCCATGAGCAACTCCCTCGGCTTCGGCGGGCAGAACTCCAGCATCGTCCTTTCCCGATACCAGAAATGAGGCCCCTTTGAAATGAAGAATGAATATACCTATGATGTGTCCATGTTTCGGGACACCTTTGAGACTCGGTTCACCTATTTGAACGGTTTTTTACGCAACGTATCCCGTTTCGGCGCGCGGCCGGCGCTGCACGACCCTCTCTCTGGCCGCCGCTGGACCTACCGCGAGCTGAATGCCGCAGCCAACCGCTTGGCGCACGCGCTGCGCGCGGACGGGGTGGGGAAAAATGACGTGGTGATGTTCGCCCTGCTCAATTCTCCTGAATTCGTGTTCTGCTATCTGGCGGCGCACAAGATCGGCGCCATCGCCTGTCCGGTCAACTACCGCCAGGGCGCGGGCGAAATCGCGCTCGTGATCGACGACAGCCGCCCCAAGGCATTCCTGTACGACGCTGCCTTCGGCGAACTGTCCGGCGGCGCGCTTGCGCTGTGCGAGTACAAGCCGCAGGCCGTTGTGATGGTCGATTACCGGGGCGGCGCGCAGGCGCCCGACGGTCATGTCTGTTATCCGGATTATGTGTCCGGCCAGCCGGAGACCGACCCGCCGGTCGATTTCGCCCCCCATATCTACGACGAAACCACCCGCCTGTATACCTCGGGTACGACCAACCGGCCCAAGGGCGTGCCGATCAACAATGTCAACGAGGTGCTTTCCGCGCATGATGTGATGATGCATTTCCCGCTGGGTCCGACCGACCGCACGATGAATATGACCCCTTGGTTCCACCGCGGCGGCATCCATTCGGGTGGCCCCTGCCCGACCCTGTACGCGGGAGGCGAGGTCGTCATCCTGCGCGACTTCGCGCCCAAGCGCTGTCTGGAATACACGGAAAAATACCGCATCTCTTTCCTGATCGGCGTACCGACCATCATCGCCATGCTCGCGCGCACCCAGGAACGCACGCCCGCCGACCTGTCCGCGCTGCGCGGCATCGTAACCATGGGCGCGCCGTTTGAAAAGGCCGCATGCGAAAAATACATGCAGCTTCTGACCCCCAATATCTTCAACGGCTACGGCACCACCGAAACGTTCTGGAACACTTTCCTGCGTCCGTTCGACCTGCCCGCCCGGGCTGGCTCAGCCGGCCGCTCCTGCACGGACGACGAGGTGCGCCTGGTCGCCCTCCGCGCGGACGGCGCGCACGCGGAGCCGGAGGATACCGTCCCGCGCGACGGGGAGACTCCGGGCGAGATCATCATTTCCTCCCCCGCGAAAAGCGCGTTTTGCTATTTCAATAATCCGGAAATGACCGCCCGAAAATTCTATAAGGGCTGGCTCTACACCGGCGACGTGGGTACCTGGGATGAAGATGAATTCGTTACCGTTGCCGGACGCAAGGACGACATGATTGTGTCCGCGGGCGAGAATATCTATCCGGCGCAGATTGAAGCCGTGCTCAACGGCCACCCCAAGGTCGCGGAAAGCGCGGTCATCGGCGTGCCGGACGCGCTGCGCGGCGAAGTCGTGGCGGCATACGTCGTCCCGTCGGACGACAGCCTGACCACAGAGGAGCTCAAAGCGTACTGCGCACAAAGCCCCATGCTGTCCTCCTATAAGTGGCCGCGCGTCTACCATATCGTTAACGAGCTGCCGCACACCGCAACCGGCAAGTTGATGCATTACAAGCTGCGCGAGGCGCTGGGCTGACCGGCAGGGGGAACCATGCAGTGGGCTGCGGGACGCCGGCCGTCCTGCAGCTCCTTTTTATCCGTCGACAAACCGAAAGGAGATGGTCACATGATGGTGATACGCAATGAAACGGCAGGCGACTATACCGCCGTGGAAACGCTCACACGCCGTGCTTTCTACAATATTTATATCCCGGGCTGTGTGGAGCATTACCTGGTCCACTGCATGCGCGGGCATGCGGACTTCCTGCCGGAACTGGATTTCGTACTCGAGCTGGACGGGCAGGTCATCGGCAATATTATGTATACAAAAGCCAAGCTGGTCGGCGAGTCGGGTATGGAAAAGGATATCCTGACGTTCGGCCCGCTCAGCATCGCGCCGGAGTACCAGCGGAAAGGCTATGGGACGCGGCTGATGGAGCATTCATTCGTGCGTGCGGCCGCCCTTGGGTATGATGGGATCGTTATTTTCGGCAGTCCCGCCAATTATGTGGGCCGCGGCTTTCAGAGCTGCAGGCGGTTCCATATCGCCACGGAGGACGGGCGCTTCCCCGCGGCGATGCTGGTCAAGGAGCTTGTCCCCCATGCACTCGGCGGGGAACGCTGGGTATATTATGGCAGCCCCGCTATGGAGGTCGATGAGAAGGCGGCGGCGCGGTATGATGACAGCCTGGAGCCCATGGAAAAGCGCCGTCTGCCCAGCCAAGAGGAATTTTATATCATAAGCCGCTCCTTCCTGGCATAGGCAGGGCGGGGCTGCCCCGCCCTTTCCGAGAAAGCGCAGCGCGGCGGCCGGAATGGAAAAATGCGGCCGCCGCGCTTAAAAAACATTGTTTCATCTGCGTTTTTGGTATACTATATATATGAGTATCCATCGGCACACCGCATTCCCATTCTTATGAACACCAAAGGATGTGAACCCATGAAACTTTCTCTTGAAAACCTTTCGCAAAACCTTTCCTGGAAAGGCTACCGCCTGCCGCAGTATGATATCCAGGCTGCCCGCGATTACACCAAGGCCCATCCGGTCTGGCTGCATTTCGGCGCTGGCAACCTGTTCCGCGCTTTCCCCGCTGTGCTTGCACAGCGCCTGCTGACCGCCCGCCTTTCCCGAGCCGGCGTGATCTGCTGCGACGGCTATGACGAGGAGCTGATCGACCGCTGCTACCGGAACTGCGACCATCTCTCGATCGTCGCGACCGTGTATCCCAACGGCACGGTCAACAAGGAGGTTGTCGCCTCGGTCACAGAAAGCCTGAAGATGAGCGAGGACGAGGACCGCCTGCGCCAGATTTTCACCAGCCCCGACCTGCAGATGGTGTCGTTCACCATCACGGAAAAAGGCTACGTCCTGCGCGACGACCAGCGCCATTTTTTACCCGCGGTCGGTCAGGATATCCTGCAAGGCCCGCAAGCTGCTTCCACGTTTGCCGGCCGCATCACGGCACTGTGCCTCGCGCGCGCCCGCGCCGGTCTTGCGCCAGTCGCGCTGGTTTCGCTCGACAACTGCCAGAACAACAGCCACCTGCTCCGCCGCATGACGACCGACCTCGCCGGTGGCTGGCTCGAACACGGACACATCACGCAGGAGGACTTTGACTATATCACCAAAAAGCTGACCTACCCGCTCTCCATGATCGACAAGATCACCCCGCATCCGGACGAGCGCGTCTGCGCTATGCTGCAGGAAGACGGGCTGAGCGGCATGGAGATCTTCACGACCTCCAAAAGCACGGTCGCCGCGGCCTATGTCAATTCCGAGCGTCCGCAGCACCTGCTGATCGAAAACGATTTCCCGAACGGCCATCCCGCGTTCGAGCAGCTCGGCGTTATCCTGACCAGCCGCTCGATCGTGGAAAAGTCGGCCCGCATGAAAGCCTGCACCTGCATGAACCCGATGGACACCGCGCTGGGCCTGTTCGGCTGCCTGCTCGGCTACACCCGCATCTGCGACGAAATGCAGGACCCCGACCTGGTGAACCTGATCACCCGCATGTCCGAACGCGAGGCCATGCCGCTCGTCACCGACCCCGGCGTGATCGACCCGTTCGCGTTCCTGCACGAGGTGCTCGGCGAGCGGTATCCCAATCCATTCCTACAGGATACGCCCCAGCGCATCGCGACCGACACCAGCCGCAAGCTCGCCATCCGCTTCGGGGAAACGCTCAAGGCCTATTATAACTCCCCCGTACCCATGCATCGGGCGACCCACCTGACCTATATCCCGCTCGTGCTGGCCTGCTGGCTGCGCTATCTCGTCGGCGTGGACGATGAGGGTCAGCCGTTCCAGCTCAGTCCGGACGCGCGGATCGGAAACGTCCACAAGCTGCTCGGCGAGGTCCGCTTGGGCGACCAGGTGACCGAGGAGCGCCTGTACCCGTTGCTTTCCAGCACCATGTACTTCGGCATCAACCTGTTCGAGGTCGGCGTGGGGGAAAGGGTCGTCGCACTGTTTAACGAGTTGAACCGCGGCCCACACGCGGTCCGCGAGACCCTGCACAAATACTGCGGCGAAAAAGAGCCGGAACCCGCTTGGTAAAAAACACAAAAGCATCGGATGAAAAATCATCCGATGCTTTTTTCTATGACGCGCTGCCAGCTATTCGGTCCGACTTTCCGCAAGGGGCAGGCAGGCCACCAGCTCAAACTTCCCATCCCGTGCCGCCGCCTCGAGCGTGCCGCCGTAACGCGCAGCGATCTCGCGCATGCCGCGCAGGCCGAAGCCGTGCGCGCGCTGGTCCGCCTTGGTGGTGCCGAACAGCCCGTCCGGCTTTTCCTCCCGCTTGCCCGCGTAGGCGTTGACCACGCGCAGCATCAGCAGCCCCTTCTCCGCGCGGGCGCGCACGGTGATGTGCCTGTCCACCGCGTCCTTCGCCGCCTCGACCGCGTTGTCCAGCGCGTTGCCAAACAGCGCGCACAGGTCAGGGTCGGCGACCGGCAATTTTTCCGGCAGGAAGACGCGGATATCCGCCTCCAGTCCCGCCTCGCCGATCTCGCGCGCCTTGGCGGATAATACGATATTGACCGTGTCGTTTTCCGTAAAGCGTCCGGCGCCGGAGGGGCCGGACGCAGCCTGCAGGCTGCGCACATACTCAGCCGCGCGGCCGGCCTCCCCCTGCTCGAGCAGGCCGGAAAGCGCGGTCAGGTGGTTGCGCATATCGTGCCGCAGGCGGCGCACCTGCTCCTGCTCACGCCGGATGCCCTGGTAGTACAGCTCGCGCATATCCGCGAGCTGATGTTCCTGCTCAAGCGCCTGGTGCCGTGAAAGCAGCACGACCGCGAGTAGCAGCGCGACCGAGGAGACGAACACGAACGGCAGCAGCGTGTAGAACGCGGCATCGAGCACCCCGTCCACAATCTCCTCCGTGTAGGCGCGGACGTTCCATAGGGAGAACGCCAGCTCGCTGAGCAGCGGCGAGAGCGCCAGCAGCCCCAGCAACGCCCACAGTCGGCCGGAGAGCGCGATCTGCCGGCCGTCCCGCAGCGCGCGGCGCACGAGCAACCACACCGCGGCCCAAGCCGCCAGCTTCCACACGACCGCGCCCCAGTAGTCCGCCGAGCCCGGCAGCACCGCGCGCGTGTCCACGATCATGCTCCACGCGATGATCCATTCAAAAAAAAACACGCCCACCACCAGCCGCGCGGCCAGACTGCCGCCGTAGCCGATCAAAAAAGCAGCGATCAAGAACGGGAAGTAGTAGAGCGGGTTGCCGTCCCCCATCCACGTCGGCATGCCGAGCGCTGCGCCCAGCACCAGATACGGCGCAATCCAGCGCACCCGCCCCTTGGGCGCAGCCAGAAAGCGCAGCGCCGTGCGGGCGGGCAGGACGCCGCCCAGCAGCACGGTCGCCAGCCATGCAAGAAAGTCCCATGCCGTCATCTGCGCGCCCCCTTATTCCAGCATGGCGCGCGCGATGGCCGCGAGCGCCGTGGGCTGGCAGGACCGGCTGATCGGCAGCTTCTCTTCCCCGATCACGACCGTGCCGCCCTCCACGCGGTCGACCGCGCCCGCGCGCACCAGATACCGTTGGTGGATGCGCACGAACGCCGCCCCCACCGCCTCGGCCACATCGTCCAGCCGCGCGTAGAAGGTCAGCCTACGCGTGTCGGTCACGCAGGTGACCTGCCGCCGGTCGGAGTAGAAATAGCGGATGGACTTTTTCGGGATGCGGAACAGGCCGTCCGTATTGCGGCACAGGAACACCTTGTCTGCCTCGTTAAACTGCGCCGCGAGCGCACGGGTGAGCACATCGCCGATCTGCTCGGGCTGGGGCGGCTTCATCACATAGCCGAGCGCGCCGACCGCGTACCCGTCGAACACAAAATCCGTGTAGCCGGTGACGAATACGAGCTGCAGGGCATCGCTCCGCTCCCGCAGGGCCTTGGCGGCTTCCATGCCGTTCAGGCCGCCCATCTCGATATCCAGGAATACGAGATCGATCTCACCCGTGTGCTTTTCCATCCAGCCGAGCAGCCCCTCGCCCGAGGAAAATTCATAGATCTGGCACTCGACCGCGCGCTTGTCCAGCAGGCGCTCGAGCATAGCGCGCAGGCCGAGCCGCGCCTCCGCTGAATCGTCGCAGATGCCGATGCGAAGCATGGGCTTCCCCCCTTTGTTTACTCTTTACCAGAACAAATTATATCACAAGGCTTCCCTTTCGCCAAACCAAACTTTACAGCAGACGTGCGGATTATGACGTCCCACGCTGCCCGCCGGCCAAACGTTACATCAGCCCTGCCATTTTTGGCAGGGCCGTTTGTTTTCGCCCGCCGGCCGCGGTATGCTGGAGACAAGAAAAAGGAGGACATCGGCCATGACTGCAAAGCTGACTTTATCCCGCATCCGCACCGTACTGACCACGCCGCCCACGTTTGAAGCGGGCGCGCCCAGGCTCAGGACCAATCTGGATACGAATTTCCTCAAGCTCATCGCCATTTTCGCCATGCTGATCGACCACATCGGCGGCGCGTTCTTCCCCGAGGCGGCCTGGTTCCGCTGGGTGGGGCGCATCGCGTTTCCGATCTTCTGCTACTGCATGACGGTCGGCCTGCTCTACACGCGGGACATTAAAAAATATCTGTTCCGGCTCGGCCTGTTCGCGGTGATCTCCCAGCCGTTCTATGTGCTGGCCTTCCACCCGCATGACTTTGTCGCCCAGTTCACAAACTGGAACATCTTCTGCACGCTGTTCCTGTCCCTGCTCGCCATGTACGGGCTCAAGGAGCGCAAATGGTGGCTGTTTCTCGCGGCGTTCTTCGTGGTTTCCTGGTGGAACTTCGACTATTCCGGTATGGGCATCCAGTACATGCTGATCTTTTACCTGTGCCGCAACCATCCGGCCGTGGGCGCGGCGCTGTACTGCGCGCAGTTCATCACCTGCCTCGGCGTGATGCCGGGCGATCCGCTGAGCCTTGCGGTCGGCGGCCTCTGCATCGACTGGTCGTTCTTCGCCGTGTTTGCCGCGCCGCTCCTCTTCCTCCCCACGCGCCTTGACCTTAAGATTCCCAAATGGGTATTCTATGCGTTCTATCCCGCACATCTGGCGGCCATCGCTGTAATACAGTTCGTTATTTTTTGAAAGGAGTATCCGTTATGTTATCTGTTCAAGACCTCCACAAATCCTATCAGGTCGGAAAAACGACCTATGAGGTGCTCAAAGGCGTATCCCTTGCCGTAAATGAGGGGGAATTCGTCGCCGTGATGGGACCAAGCGGCTCGGGCAAGACCACGCTGCTCAACTGCATCTCCTGTTACATCCCCGCGGACAGCGGCAGCATCACCCTGCGAGGGGAGGAGCTGGCCCGTCTGGACGAGGACGCGCTCGCGCAGGTGCGCAACCGCAAGCTGGGCTTTGTGTTCCAGGACTTCCTGCTGCTCGACGGGCTAACCGTGCGCGAAAACATCCTGCTGCCCCGCATCATCGCCGGCCAGGCTGGACGCGACATGGAGAACGAAGCGGACAGCCTGTGCGACGTATTCGGCATCACCGCCATCAAAAACAAATACCCCGCCGAGATCTCGGGCGGCGAAAAGCAACGCACCGCGGTCGCCCGCGCACTCATCAACCACCCGCTGCTCATTTTGGCCGACGAGCCAACCGGCAACCTGGACTCCAAGTCCTCCCGCGCGGTCATCGACAGCTTTGCGCAGGCGCGGCAGGCACTCGGCGCGACCATCTTCATGGTCACGCACGACTCGTTCGCAGCCTCGTTCTGCGACCGCGTGGTCATCCTGCGCGACGGCGTGGTATGGCGCGTACTCGCCCGCGCGGACAAGGCGCGCGGTGCGTTTCAGGACGAACTGCTGGACGCCATCCGCGAAATGTCAGCGGAGTAGTATAGGGGGACGTGATCACGATGAAAACCTTTTCCCAAGTCTACGCGGCGCTGCGCCGCAAAAACCGCGGGCAGTACGGGCTGCTCGCGGGGTGCTGCTTCTTTTCCGTGCTGCTCATCACTGCCTATGCGTGCATGATGCGCTCGCCCACCATCCTCACCATTCTGCCCGAGGGCGGCGACAGCCGCAAGCAGGTTGTGATGGTGTTTGTACTGGCGGTGCTGGGCTGCGCGGTATTCACCACCTATGCCGCAGGGCTGTTTTTCCGCCAGAAATCGCGCGCGACCGGCGTATTCCTCGCGCTCGGCGCGTCGCGCGGCCAGCTCCGCCGCGAGCTGGTCAAGGAGCTTACTCTGATCGCGTTCGGCTCGTGCGCCGCAGGCGCGGCGCTGGGCGCGCCGCTCGCGTGGGCCGTCTGGCAGGGCTTCCGCACCTTCCTTGTGGACTCGCAGGAGATGCCGCTGTCGTTCGACCCGCAGGCCTACCTGCTCGCGCTGGCGTTTTCGGCCTATGTGGTCGTGATGCTGTTCACGCTCGCCGCGCGCTTCATCCGCCGCACCAACATCATCGACATCGTGCAGGAATCCCATAAATCCGAACCCATCCGCACGGTGCCGCGCTGGTACGGACCGGCCGGCATCCTGCTGATGCTGCTCGGCGCCGTGCTGGGCTATATGATGCCGACGTTTTTCGTCAAGGTGCTACACTGGTATGCCCCGGCGCGGTGGACGCGCTCTTCTACCTGCCCGCCCTTGCCGGCCTGTACATGGTGCTGCTGCACACAGTGGTCAACGGCTGGAGGCGCGGCGCAAACCGCTATAAGCACATCATCTCCGTCTCCATGATGAAATTCCAGGGCCGCCAGACCGTGCGCAACATGCTGGTAATGACCCTGCTGATCGCGGGTGCGTACTTCGCCTCGTTCTACGCGCCCATGCTGTCCACCAGCTCGGAAAACGCCTACGCCGCGCGCCCGATCGACTACGAATACCACTGGCGCGCGGACCAGTCCCTGCCCCAACGGGACGAGGTGCAGGCGCTGGCGGAGGAAACAAACGTCGAGATCACCTCCTGGGCGCAACAGGGCGCGGCCGTACTGGGCAAGGACGGCACCTACTCCATCGAGACGGATACCGGCTTCGGCACCACCTACACGACCGCATATGCCAAGCTGCTGCACGGCGCAACCTTTTTCTCGGAAAGCGCGTACAACGCCCTGACCGGACAGGACGTGGATATCCCCGCGGGCGCGTGCGCCAACATTCTGGACGACGAGGGCGGCAGCGGCTATCTTTCGGGCGGCGACGCAACCCACCTGACCAACATGGCGACCGGCGCGGAGCTGGACGTGACCCCGATCGAGCCGCTGCGGTACACCATGCTGCTTGGCTGCTATGTGCTGGACGATATAGACTACGCCGTGCTCACCGAGGGGCTGACCGACGTATGGCGCGAGGAATATGTGTTCTTTAACGTGACGGATGTGGAGAATAGCTATCCCTTCGCCAAGGCGCTGTTTGATGAGATTGTGGACCGTTCGGGTCCGGAAGTCGAGGTCGGGGACTATTACGACGATGTAGCGGCCGCGCTGGCCGCACAGGCGGGCGAGGTCTACGACTATTCCCCCGAGGCGGCTGCCTCCCGCGGCCTGTTCACGCCGGAGTACAGCGACCGCGATTCCTCCGGCTTCCGCAACTACTGGAAATACATGCCCCAGTTCCGCATCCTCGACCAGAACGACTTCGTCACCACCATGGCGGTGTTCCTCATGCTGTTCATCTTTATCGCCATCGTGTGCTTTGCGGCGGTCATCGTCATCGCATTTACCCGCTGCATGACCATCGCGCTCGTCAATGCCCGCGTGTATGACGACCTGCGACACCTCGGCGCGTCCAACGGCTATCTGTTCCGCTCGGTGCGCGGACAGATCAGTCGGGTGTTCCTCGTCCCCGCGCTGGTCGGCACCGGATTGATCTGGATATTCTATATGATGATCATGTACTTCAACGGCGACCCCCTCGGCTTTACCCGTTCCGAGTTGGCGGGCATGGGCGCGTGCCTGATCGTGGTCGCGGCGGTATCCGCGCTGCTGTATCTCGTGTACCGCGTGACACGGAAAAGCGTGTGCCGCGCGCTGCACATCCATTCCTAAACCATTTTTCACAGGGCGCGCTTTTAAGCGCGCTCTGTTTGTGCTACAATGGGGAGCGTGAGGTGATTGCCATGGAACACATCCTGATCGTTGAGGACGACCCCGCGCTCGGCCGCGGGCTGACGCTTGCGCTGGGCGGCGCGCACGCCTGCACGCTGGCATCCGGCTGCGCGGACGCGCGGCGGGCGCTCGCCGCCGCAACCTTCGACCTTGCCATCTTTGATATCAACCTGCCGGACGGCTCGGGGCTGGCGCTGCTCGAAGAGACGCGCGACACGGGCGGCCCGCCGGTCATCCTGCTGACCGCGAACGACCTGGAAACCGATATCGTGACCGGCCTGACGCTGGGTGCGGACGACTATATCACCAAGCCCTTTTCACTGGCCGTGCTGCGCGCCCGCGTGGAGGCCGCGCTGCGCCGCAACGCCCCCGCCGCCGCGCCCGCTGTGTTCGAACAGGACAGGTTCCGCTTTGATTTCGACCGGCTGGACTTCGCCGTGGAGGGCAGGCCGCTCCAGCTTTCGCAGACCGAGCAACGGCTGCTGCGCCTGCTCGTCGAAAACCGCGGGCATACCCTGCCGCGCGACACGCTGCTCGACCGCATCTGGACGGACGGGGCGGACTATGTGGACGAGAACGCGCTGTCGGTCACGGTCGGTCGGCTGCGGCGCAAGCTGGGCAAAAACGCACCCATCAAAACCGTATACGGCGTGGGGTACAGTTGGGCGGTGGAGACATGAAGTATGTCGCCCTGGCCGCCGTGCTGCTGGCGCTGGCCGTGCTTGTTTACGACCGGCTGCGCCTGCGCCGCACCATGAACAGCCTGGACCGCATGCTGGACGACGCGGTGTGCGGCGCGTTTGTCCCCACGCATTTTGACGAAAGCCGCCTGTCCGCGGTCGAGGCCAGGCTCAAGCGGTATCTGGACGCAAGCGGCACGTCCGCCGCGCGACTTGCCGAGGATCGGGCGCGTGTGCAGGCGCTGATCGCGGATATCTCGCATCAGACCAAAACGCCGATCGCGAACCTGCTGCTGTACGCTGGGCTGCTGGCGGACAAGGGCCTGCCGCCGGATTGCCGCGACTGCGTCGCGCAGCTCACCGCGCAGGCCGAGAAGCTGCAGTTTCTCATCGCGTCACTGGTCAAGGCCGGCCGGCTGGAAACCGGCGCGATCGAGGTACACCCGAAGGAAGCCAGCGTGCAGGCGCTGGTTTCCGCCGCCCTGCGCGAAGCCACGCCTAAGGCTGCGGAAAAGGGCGTTGCGCTCCTTGCGCCGCCGGATACGGCAGCGGCGGCGCGCTTTGACCCCAAGTGGACGCAGGAGGCGCTGGGCAACCTGATCGACAACGCCGTGAAGTACACGCCGTCGGGCGGCTGCATCACGGTGTCGGTCACGCCCTATGAGCTGTTCTGCCGCATCGACGTGGCGGACACCGGCATCGGCCTTGCCGAGGAGGAATGCGGACGGGTGTTCCAGCGGTTCTACCGCTCCCCCGCCGTGCGGGGCGAGCAGGGCGTTGGGCTGGGACTGTATCTCGCCCGCGAAATCGCCGCGGCGAACGGCGGGTATATCAAGGTAGCCTCCCGCCTTGGGGAAGGCAGCACGTTTTCACTGTTTTTGCCCAAAGCGTAGCGGCTGTGGTTGCCGCTCCGCGGAAGCGCATGATGGCACATATGCAGCGCATGTTTGGCCCACTGGCACGGATGATTTGCCCGCGCTTCGCGGGCTGGAAAATTTCGCCGTCTGTGGACGGCGAGGAACTGTGCGCAGGCCGTGAAACTCCCCCGCTGGAGCGCTTCCTCCAGCAATCTAACAAAACTGTTAGATTTCCGACAGGCTCTCGACAGAATTGCATGGTATCGTCTGTATTGTACCCAAGGGTGCGATACAGACTTTTTTTGGGAGGTTCCTTTTATGAAGGTTTTACAGACACAGGCCCTGCGCAAGATTTACGGCGCGGGCGATACCGAGGTGCGCGCGCTCGACGGCGTGGACCTTGCGGTCGAAAACGGCGAATTCGTCGCGGTGGTCGGCACATCCGGCTCGGGCAAATCCACCCTGCTGCACATGCTCGGCGGGCTGGACCGCCCGACGGACGGCAAGGTCTATGTGGACGGGAACGACATCTTCGCGCTGAAGGACGACGAGCTGACCATTTTCCGCCGCCGGCGCATCGGGTTCGTGTTCCAGGCGTATAATCTTGTTCCCGTACTGAGCGTGTACGAAAATATCGTACTCCCCATCGAGCTGGACGGCGGCACGGTCGATCGCGCCTATGTGGACGAGATCATCCGCACGCTGGGGCTGGAAAGCAAGCTGTCCAATCTGCCCAGCCAGCTTTCGGGCGGCCAGCAACAGCGCGTGGCCATCGCCCGCGCGCTCGCCACCAAGCCCGCCATCATCCTGGCGGACGAGCCGACCGGCAACCTGGACAGCAAAACCAGCCAGGACGTGCTCGCGCTGCTCAAGGTGACGAGCGAGAAGTTCGGCCAGACCATTGTGATGATTACCCACAACGAGGAGATCGCCCAACTCGCGCACCGGATCGTCCGCATCGAGGACGGCCGCATCGTCCATTCGTAAGGGGGCGCGCGATATGCTGAACGTTCCCAACAAAAGGTGCATCCGCCGCCTGTCCGACCGCAGCCTCAAGGCGGCGAAAACGCGCAACATCATTGCGGTCATCGCCATCGCGCTGACGACCGTGCTGTTTACCTCGCTGTTCACCATCGCCATGTCCATCAACGACTCGTTCCAGCAGGGCAACTTCCGGCAGGCGGGCGGCGACAACCACGGCACGTTTAAGGACCTGACCGAAGCGCAGGTGGCCGAGCTGCGGGACGATCCCCTCATCCAGGAGTCCGGCACCCGCCTGATGGTGGGCATGACGAGCGACGACCCGCCGTTTAACAAGAGCCATATCGAGGTCAGCTACATGGACCCGACGCAGGCCAAACATTACTTCATCGAGCCGGTCGAGGGCCGCCTGCCCGCCGAGGGTACGGACGAGGCCGCGGCCGACACCCGCGTACTCTCCCTGTTGGGCGTGGAGCCTAAAATCGGCGCAAGGTTCACCCTGCCCATCGCCATCGACGGCAACACCGAGGACGCGCATGTGGTCGAGCGCACGTTCACGCTCTGCGGCTGGTGGGAGTACGACAGCGCCATTACCGCCTCCCACGTCCTGCTGCCCCGCTCGGCGGCCGACGAGCTGTGCGCCCTGTCCACGGGCAACCCCTATACCGCGACCGGTACCTGGTCGCTCGACGTGATGCTCGCCAGTTCACTGCACATCCGCGAAGATCTGACGCAGATCCTCGCAAACCACGGCTATCAGTGCGAAAACGCCGGAGAGGAGGACTATATCGGCATCGGCGTCAACTGGGGCTATTCGGGCGCGCAGCTTGCCGCGCAGGCCGACCCCATGACCGTCATCGCCATCGCCGCCATGCTGGCGCTCATCATCTTCACCGGCTATCTCATCATCTACAATGTGTTCCAGATTTCGGTCACGGGCGACATCCGCTTTTACGGGCTGCTCAAGACCATCGGCACGACCGGCCGGCAGATTCGCCGCATGATCCGGCGGCAGGCGTACCTGCTTTCGCTCGTCGGCATCCCCATCGGCCTTGCGGGCGGGTATTTCGTCGGCGCGGGGTTGGTGCCGGTCGTCATCTCGCGCTTGGACGGGATGCACGAGACTGTGTCCCTCAGCCCGCTCATCTTTGTGTTTGCAACCGTATTCTCGCTCATCACCGTACGCATCTCCTGCCGCAAGCCGGGCAAAATGGCCGCGCGCGTATCGCCGGTCGAGGCGGTACGCTACACGGACGCAAGCGCGAAAAAGCCGAAAAAGGCAACAGGCCGGCACACTGCGGCAAAGCGCGCGGCCTACGGCGCCAGGCTGCCGCGCATGGCGTGGATGAACCTCGGCCGCAGCCGCGGCAAAACGGTCGTCACCGTCCTTTCGCTCGCGCTCGCGGTGGTGCTCATGCAGCTCACCTACACCTTCGCCATCGGCTTTGACATGGATAAGTACCTCTCAAGCAAGTCGGCGGTCGATTTCGTCGTCGGCGACGCGGCCTACTTCCAGACCGGCGCAGGCTTTACCTCGACCGATGAGGCGGTGCCGGAAAACGTCATTGCGGACATCGGCGCACAGGGCGGCGTCACGGACGCGGGCCGCATCTACGGCAAGGTGTCGAACGTGCAGGAGTTCGTCACCGAGGACTGGTTCCGCCAGAGCTGGGGGCAATGGAACTCTCCAGAAACGCTCGACCTCATGGTCGCGGATGAGGAGCGCGACGAAAACGGCCTGCTGGCCGACCGCGTCCAACTTTACGGCATGGAGGATTTCCCGCTTTCCAAACTCGAAGTGTTGGAGGGCGACCTGTCCGCGCTCGCCGACCCCACCGCCAACGCGGTCGCGGCGGTTTATATGTCCGACGACTACGGCGACGCGCAAGAGGGCTCGAACTGGGCGAAGGTGGGTGACAAGGTTCGCCTGCGCTATGTGGAGGAGCTCGAGTACTTTTATTCGGACACCGGCGAAATCATCCCGCCCGAGCAGGTGGACGCGGCTTATGACAGTGGGCGCGGCATCAGCTCGCGCGCCAAGACCTACCGCGACGCGGAATACACGGTCGTGGCCGCGGTACTCGTCCCCCACTCGCTCGACTACCGCTACTACGGCGCGGACGAGTTCGTGATGGGCGCGGAGCAGTTCAAGCGTGACACGCAGACCAGCTCGGTCATGACCTATGTGTTCGACGTAGCAGACGGCACGGACGGCAGCATGGAGGCCTTCCTCAAGGACTACACCGAAAACGTGCAGCCGCTGTTCGATTACGAGAGCAAGGCGACCTATCAGGCCGAGTTTGACAGCTTCCGCACCATGTTCTTGACACTGGGCCTCGCACTGAGCTTGATCATCGGTCTGGTCGGCGCTTTAAACTTCTTAAACGCGGTGTTGACCGGCATCATCACCCGCCGGCACGAGTTCGCCGTCTTGCAGGCTATCGGTATGACCGGAAAGCAGCTCAAACGCATGCTCATGCTCGAGGGGCTGTACTACGCCCTGCTCGCGCTCGCACTGAGTCTTGCGCTCAGCGTGACGCTCGGGCCGCTAGTGGGCGCCGGCTGCTCGACCGTGTTCTGGTTCTTCACCTATAAATTCTCCATCCTGCCCCTCGTGCTGCTGCTACCGGTGTTCGCCGCGCTGGGGCTGCTCATCCCGCTCGCCACCTACCGCAGCACCGCGCGGCTGAGCGTGGTCGAGCGGCTGCGCACAGATGAATAAAACCACCGCTTGACTTTACCATCCCCCCGTGCTACAATGATACCGCTCACTCGGAGGGCGAGTCATTCGCGGGAAATGATAAGCCGGATAAGGTGACAGGCTGGGATGCCTGTTCCTTATCCGGCTTTTTTAACGCCCGCAAAGGGAGGTTCAAACACATGAATTTGCTGACAGACAGCATTCGTCCGCTGTACTTCCGGTATCTGGCCGCAGCGTTCGGCAGCGCGCTCATCAGCTCGATTTACGGCATCGTGGATATGGCGATGGTCGGCCAGTACCAGGGGCCGGATGGCACGGCGGCCCTGGCCGTGGTCGCGCCGGTATGGAACATCATTTACAGCTTCGGCCTGCTGGCGGGCATCGGCGGGTCGGTGCTGTTCTCCACGCTGCGCGGCAGCAAGGGTATGCGGCACGAGGATGAAAACGAGTACTTTACCGCCGCGCTCGGCCTTGCGGTGCTGTTCTCCGTGCTTTGGTGGGGCATCGTCGCGTTTTTCGACGCGCCCATGCTGCGGCTGTTCGGCGCGTCGGACGCGCTGCTCCCACTCGCGCAGGATTACCTGCTGCCCATCAAATTCACCGTTCCATTTTTCCTGTTCAACCAGATGCTCGCCGCATTCCTGCGCAACGACGGCAGCCCCGCCCTGGCGACTGCAGGCGTGCTGGCTGGCGGTATCTTCAACGTCTTTGGCGACTGGTTTTTCGTATTCGCCTGCGATATGGGCATTTTCGGCGCGGGCTTGGCGACCGCGATCGGCGCGGGCATTTCTTTCTGCGTGATGCTGACGCACTTTTTTCGCGCCGCTGCACGCTGCGGCTGGTGCGCCCGAAGCGGATACTGCTCCAGACCCAGCAAATCCTTGTCACCGGCTTTTCCACGTTTTTCATCGATGTGGCCATGGGTATCCTCACCATGCTGTTCAACCGCCAGATCATGCGCTATATCGGCACGGACGGCCTGGCGGTCTACGGCATAATCGTCAATATCAGCACCTTTGTCCAGTGCTGCGCGTACAGCGTAGGACAGGCCGCGCAGCCCATTCTCTCGCGCAACCTCGGCGCGCGGGCATGGCGGCGTATCCGGCAGACGCTGCGCTATGCGCTGTATGCTGTGGCGTTTTTCAGCGTCTTCTGGACCGCGCTGGTGCTCGCCGTCCCCAACGGGTTCGTGCGCGTGTTCATGTCCCCGACCGAGAGCGTGCTCGCCGCCGCGCCCGCCATCATGCGCAGCTATGGCATCTCGTTCCTGCTGTTGCCGCTTAACATCTTCTCCACCTACTATTTCCAATCCCTGATGAAGCCGGGCGCGGCGTTTATCGTGTCGGTCGCCCGAGGGCTTGTCATCAGCGGCGCGCTGATCTATGCGCTGCCCGCGTTCGCCGCGCCCGGGGCGCTGTGGTTCGCCATGCCGGTGACCGAGCTGATCGTGGCGGTATTCGTCGTGCAGCGCATGGCGCGCTACACCCGCACGCTCGGCAAAGCGCCCGCCCCGTCCACCTCCCGCTGACCGCACCTCAAAAGAAATGACCGCCCGCGGGCGGTCATTTCTTTTGAGGTGCATGCTTTTCGGCAAAGCCTATTTGAATATTTTGATCGTCCCCTGCTCATTGAGGTAGCGTAGCAGCGACAGGCCAATCGGGAACCCGAACAGGCCGACCACGCCGAACAGCTGTGCGCCGAGGAACAGACTCGCAAGCGTCGCCACCGGATGCAGGCCAAGCTGGCTGCCCACGATCTTGGGTTCGATGATATTGCGGATGATCGTGACCACGATATATACCGCGAACAGCGCCAGCGCGAGCTTGAACTCGCCCTGTATCGCCGTGATGGCTGCCCATGGGATCATGATGCCGCCTGTACCGAGCACGGGCAGGATGTCAAAGACCGCAATCAGCAGCGCAATCACCACCGCGTTTTCGATCCCGACGACCGTCAGGCCGATGGACAGCTCTACAAATGTGATCGACATGATGAGCGCATACGAACGGATGCAGACGAACAGCGTACCTGTGACATAGGTCTTGATCTCCCAAAACACCTCCTGCGCCTTTTCGCTCATCTGACGGATAAAGAAACCGGTGATGCGGTCGTAGTCCATAGCGATAAAAAACGTGGAAATAATCATGAGCAGGAGCTTGATGAACAGCCCGGGCAGGGAACCCGCCAGGCTGTACAGCACGCTGATCGTTCCGGCGGACAGGCTGGACACCAGCTGGCCGAGCGATTCCACGAACTGCCCCCAGAGTTGTTCCAGGGAAGCGATCAGGGATTCGTCAATACTCAGGACGGACTGCTCAATTCCGCTGAAAATGCTCATGAGCACAGGCTCCACCCGCGCGGTGTAAAAGCCGGGCAGCCCACGCAGGAAGTCTCCGGCAGCGGAAAACGCCTTGATCCCCAGCAGCGCCAGCAGCAACCCAATGGTGCAGTAAAATACCAGCACCAGCGCGATCGCCGCCGCTTTCCGGCTGATATGCAGCTTATGCGAGGCAAAGCGGATCGGCCGCTTGAGCAGGTAGGCAAGCACGAAGCCGATCACGAACGGCGCGAGCAGCGGCAGCGCGTATTTGAGCAGCACGACCGCGAGCAGCAGCATGATGCCGAAATACAGGGTATTGACGATAAACGTTCTTTTTTTATCCAGATTCATGGAAACACTCCCAGCCGCGCGCAGGGCAGACAACAGAAAAAGGCATGCCCCGCCGCCCCTTCCTCCAAGGGGACAGGTATGCCTTGCTTACTCCTTATCGGTGTGGTTTACTGTTCGTCCGCAGGATTGTCAGCGGTGTCATTCCTGGTTTATGCGGTCCCTTTCGCGGCATTTTTCCTTATTATAGCGGCGGCGTCCCTCCCTGTCAACCGAAGGCGGACAATATTAACCGCATCTTAACGGCCGGACGGCATGTCGCCGCACAAACAGAAAAGGCGCGGATGCCCCGCGCCTTTTCCGCTTATTCCATTCTTCCGCTCAGGTGCATGACACTTCCCGTCAGCGCCTGTCCGGAGTGACCCAGCCGCGTGAATACCTCGGCCGGCACCCAGCTCACGCCATCCACTTCGTAGGAGGCCGCCCCCAGCGCCAGGCCGCTGCCGCCGTCGCCCAAGCTGTACCGGTCCTCTCCCAGCCAGATATCCGCTGCGGCGCTTCCGTCCAGTGAGAGCCGAACGCTCTCATCCACTCCATCCCAGGATACGGTATAGCCCAGCGCCTCCGCGACCGCGCGCACCGGCACCATCGCCACGCCATTTTCCACACGGCCCTGCGCGATTGCAATATCGCCGCCAGTCAGGATGGTAAACGTCCGGTCCTGCTGGGGCAGAAGCACGACTTTCTGCGCGGCCGTCTGCCCGGGCATGGACAACGCCACGATGTCATACCAAGCGACGACCGTTGCCCCCATATGCAGGTCCGCGGCCTCCGCCGCCTCGCCATACAGCGTCTGCACCGGCGTCTGCGCGTCCACGCTGACGACCAAACCCGCGTTATCGGTCAGGAAGCGCACCGTTTCATCGCGATACAACACCTCCACATCCAGCAGGTGCGGCGTAACGCCCTCGTCCGGATGGGTGACGACCAGTTCCGCATGGGTCTGCGGCGGGATGCTTCGGGTCATCTCCGGCTCATAGGTGACAAGCAGGGTGTCACCGGTTTGCAGCGCGTCTGTCTGGCCGCTTACATCGGTCATACGCTTTACCGTGCCATCCCGCGCGTCCGCCAGAAAGGTATCCTCGCCCAGCATGAGCGTCAATTCATCCCAGGTGTCGGTCTTAACGGTGATCCGCGGCACCAGCGTGATATCCCCCTCATGAACCGAGGTATGCACCTCCACGATCTCCGCCTGCTCCGTGATCCGATAGGGCTGCGGCTGGTATGGCTCTGCGGGCTGTTCCGCCGCGCCTGCGGCCGTCCCTAGCAGCATCGCGCCAAGAACGCCTGCTATGATTCTCTTCATACGAGTCTCCTCCTTTTTCGTTGTGCCTTTTTGACGGAGCGCGCCCGCCTAAGGTTCCATGTTTTTCAATCGAAGTCAAATTTTTTTTGCCGCACGGACGGAAAAAAGCACCCGAAAGCTTTGGCTTTCGGGTGCTTGCCTGTTCTGCGGAAATACAGACGTTAGCGCTTGGAGAACTGCGGAGCGCGGCGTGCAGCCTTGAGGCCGTACTTCTTGCGTTCCTTCATGCGCGGGTCACGGGTCAGGAAGCCCGCCGCCTTGAGCGCGGGGCGGTACTGCTCAGCGTCCGCCTGCAGCAGCGCGCGGGCGATGCCGTGACGGATCGCGCCGGCCTGACCGGTAAAGCCGCCGCCGGAAACCGTGCATTCCACGTCGAATTTGCCGGCGGTGCCGGTCGTCTCAAACGGCTGACGGCAGACCATCTTCAGCGTCTCAAGGCCGAAGTAGTTGTCGATCGTGCGGTTGTTGATCTTGATCTCGCCGGTGCCGCCCGGGAACAGACGAACGCGGGCAACGGAGGACTTTCTTCTGCCGGTGCCGTAGAAATAAGCTTTCTTAGGTGTATACATCAGTTGGTTCCTCCCTTACTTTTCCCAGTTCTCGGGCTTCTGCGCCTGATGGTTGTGGTTCTCGCCCGCGTAAACCTTGAGACGGGTCGCGGACTGACGGCCGATCGAGTTCTTCGGCAGCATGCCCTTAACGGCCAGCTGCATCGCGAACTCCGGCTTCTCCGCCATCAGGGTCTTGTACTGGACCTCTTTCAGGCCGCCGACCCAGCCGGTGTGGTGGCGGTAATACTTCTGGGTGAGCTTCTTGCCGGTCAGAACCGCCTTGTCCGCGTTGATCACGATAACGAAATCGCCGCAGTCAACATGGGGGGTGAACTCAGCCTTGTGCTTGCCGCGCAGCAGCATGGCGGCGGTAGCGGCGGTGCGGCCGAGCGGCTTGCCCGCGGCGTCCAGCACATACCACTTACGCTCGACAGTCTCTGCCTTAGCCATAAAAGTAGACATGTTTTCTTCCTCCGTTTTTTATATCAAAAGTAATTTGACAACATTTTCATGCGCTCCAAGCGAGCATATCTATTAAAACATATCATTTCCGGCAAGTCAAGCGGTTTTTTCAAATTTTATCTGCAATCCACAATATTCTCCGTTTATCTCTTGTTTCCTCTTTCATGCTCACCATTTCTCGTTTTGCATTTCAAATTTTGTATTTGCTTCCGCGCGCGTTTTCTGATATAAATAATAGGTATTTAACGGAAACGAGGCCGCATCATGCAGAAAATGCTTTCCTACGTCCGCCGCGCGGTGGACCACTACCATATGATTGAAGAGGGCGACCGCATCGCGGTTGGCGTGTCAGGCGGCAAGGATTCGCTCGCGCTGCTCGTCGCGCTGGCGAAGCTGAGGGCATTTTACCCCCAAAAATTCGAGATCGTGGCCATCACGCTCGAGATGGGCTACGCGGAGATGGATTTCTCTCCGGTCCAGGCGCTGTGCGACGAGCTGGGCGTGGAATATATCCGCATCCCGACCCAGATTGGCCCGATCATCTTCGATATCCGCAAGGAGGAGAACCCCTGCGCGCTGTGCGCCAAGATGCGCCGTGGCGCGCTGCACGAAGCCGCGAAGGCCGCCGGCTGCAAAAAGGTCGCGCTCGGCCACCACTTTGACGACGTGGTGGAGACCTATATGCTTTCGCTGTTTTATGAGGGCCGCATCTCCTGCTTCCAGCCGGTAACCTTTCTTGACCGCACTGGAATCACGCTCATCCGGCCGCTGCTGTATACGCCGGAGTACTATGTCCGCTCGTTCGCCGCGCGGCATGTGCTTCCGATCGTGCATAACCCCTGCCCCGCGGACGGCAACACCAAGCGGCAGGAGATCAAGGACCTGCTTAAAAGCCTTGAACAGACCATGCCCGGCCTGCGCGAGCGGATTTTCGGCGCGATCCAGCGCTACCCGCTGAAGGGCTGGGCGCCCGACCGCACGCGCACCCCCAAACGGCCCAAATAGAAAAACCGCCCTGGGCGGTTTTTTTCATTTTTTACACAAATCCCTTTGAGTTCCGTCCGGTTTTATGTCATACTGGAATCAGACCAAACCACATGCAGAAAGAGGCGTTTTCATGGACAACCGCACCGAAAGACAGAAATACCTGCGCCTGCTCGCACAACAGTATCCCAACGTGCGCGCGGCCAGCAGCGAGATCATCCACCTACAGGCCATCCTCAGCCTGCCCAAGGGCACCGAGCATTTCATGAGCGATCTGCACGGCGAGGCCGAGGCTTTCGTGCATATCCTGAACAACGCTTCGGGCGCTGTGCGGGAAAAGGTGGACATCGTGCTGCGCGACGCTCTGCCCGCGGACGAGCGCGCGCGGCTCGCCACGCTCATCTATTATCCGGAGGAAAAGCTTTCCGAGCTGGCCGACGCGGCCCCTAACCGCGCGGAGTGGTACCGCATCACCCTGCGCCGGCTGATCGAGATCTGCCGCCTGTGCGCCTCCAAATATACGCGCGCCAAGGTGCGCCGCGCGCTGCCCGTCTGGAACGGTGACATCATCAACGAGCTGCTCAACAAAAACAATGATATCTTCAACAAGCGCGAGTATTTCGACACGGTTATCGCCTCCATCATCGAAACCGACTGCGCGGAGGAATTCATCATCTCCATGTGCAACCTGATCAAGCGCCTGGTCGTCGACCACCTGCACATCGTGGGCGATATTTTTGACCGCGGCCCGCGCGCGGACATCATCATGGACCTACTGATGGAGCACCACTCGGTCGATATCCAATGGGGCAACCACGACGTGCTGTGGATGGGCGCCGCCACGGGCAGCCGCACCTGCATCGCAACCGTCCTGAGCAACTCGATCACCTACAACAATCTGGATGTCATCGAGACCGGCTACGGCATCAGCCTACGCCCGCTCGCGCTGTTCGCGGATGAAACCTACCGCGGCTCGGACATATCCTGCTTTCTCCCCAAGACCGTGGAGGAGGGCGAGCAGTCCAAGGTGGATGTCACCCGCGCCGCGCGCATGCACAAGGCAATCGCGGTCATCCAGTTCAAGCTGGAGGGTCAGACCATCATGCGCAACCCCTCGTTCCGCATGGACGACCGCTTGCTGCTCGACAAAATCGACTTCTCAGGCGGCACGGTGCGGCTCCCCTCGGGCGTTTACCCGCTGCGCGACTGCGATTTCCCGACCATCGACCCTGCCGACCCCTACCGCCTGTCCGAAGCCGAGGCCGAGCTGATGGGGCAGCTCAAAAACTCGTTCCTGCGCAGTGAAAAGCTCCAGCGTCATATCCGCTTCCTCTATTCCAAGGGCGGGCTGTACAAGTGCTTCAACGGCAACCTTCTGTACCACGGCTGCATCCCGATGGACGACAGGGGAGAATTCCTCACGTTCTCGTTCGGCGGGAAAACGCTTTCCGGCAAGGCGCTGATGGACTGGTGCGAAACCGCCGCGCGACAAGGCTATTATGCCCGCGAGGGAACGCCGGAGCGGCAGTTCGGCAAGGATTTCCTATGGTTTTTGTGGTGCGGGCGCAACTCCCCCTCGTTCGGCCGCGACCATATCGCAACGTTTGAGCGCCGCCTGATCGCCGATCAGGCGACCTGGGCCGAGCCAAAAAACCCCTACTATTCCTTCTACAACGAGGACGCCGTGTGCGTGCGCATTCTGCGCGAATTCGGGCTGGAGGGCGAGCACTGCCATATCGTCAACGGCCATGTGCCGGTCAAGACCAAGGACGGAGAAAGCCCGATCAAGGCGGGCGGCCGCCTGATCGTGATCGACGGCGGCTTCTGCCGCGCGTACCAGCCCACCACCGGCATCGCGGGCTATACGCTGGTATACGATTCCTGGGGCATCCACATCACGGCACACGAGCCGTTTCCAGGCAGACGCAACGCCATTCGGGACAACAAGGATATCCTGTCCACCTCCATGGCGTTCGACCGGTCAGAAAACCGCATCCGCATCAGCGAGACCGACAACGGCCGCGCGCTTCAGCAGACAATCGACGACCTCAAGGACCTGCTGGCCGCGTTCCGGCGCGGCGAGATCAAGGAGGATAACAGCGGCGCCGAATAGGCGCCGCCCGTCCGTCCACACACAGCAAAAAACCGCAGCCTGACGGCTGCGGTTTTTTCATAGCAACGCTTACTCCGCTACGGCGATCGAGCGGAAATTTTCCAGATAATAGTCCGCGTTTTCATCATCCATGATTACGCAGACCAGATTGCCGACGCTGTCGATCTTGACGTTTTCGTCCGCCACGCCCACGCAGATCCACTTGCGCGGGTCCACGCTTTCGGCCAGCTTGCTCTTGGCCGCGTCCACGTCCGCACCGTCCGCAAGGCGGAGCAGGACCACCGAGTGCGCCTGCGAGGTGATCGCGGACTCGGAGGCAAGGCCGGCCTCAAACGCGATATCCTCGGTGCCGAGGTACCACTGCAGCCCGCGGCTCATGCCGTCCGCGCCCATGCCGCTGTACAGCGGAGTCTGCATGACCATGCCGCCGTACGGCTTATTGCCATAGACCTTTTCCATCAGCGAAACCAGAGCGGCGTCCGCCTCCGGCTCCTGCGGTTCCTCCGGCGACTGAGGCTCGTCGGATTTCTTGTAGCCCCATTCCGCTTCGCCGTAGGGCTTCATAAACAGGTCGTAGTACTCGTCATAACGGGCGGCGTAAACACTCTCGATCTGCGGGTCGAATGTATAGGCTGTGCCGTCGATTGTGATCTCGGTCCAAGCGTGTACCGATTCGCTGCCCTTGGGGCTGACGCCCGTGCCGACGACCGTCTTGGCATCATAGCCGACCTGGCGCGCCAGATAGGTGAACAGGGATGCCCAGGAGTAGCAGTTTCCCCTGCCCGTTTTGAGCATGTTGATCGCCTGCTCGATCTCCCAGCCGGCCTTGGAGGTATCGACCTCGCCAATGCCCAGATAGCCAAACGAACCCTTGGCGTACAAGTATACCGCCCTCAGGCGCTCCATCTGGGTCAATCCGTCCTTCAGCACGTTGCCCACCGCCGGAGCGAGCAACCGATCCAGCTCCTCCGAGCCGGTCGTGTAGCGGCCGTTACGGTCCAGCTCCAGATTGTCGATCACCACGTTGTGATCAAACTGCCCGTCCGCGTTGACATGGAACAGCATGCCGCTTATGTTCTGCCAACCTTCCGCCAGACCGGAAACCTCCCTGTCAAAGCCGGTCCAGCTCTCGATCCCGTCGGTTATCTCATATTCGTGGTCTGTGGTCGCTTCCAGCATGTCCAGATAAGCCCAGTGCGTATCCGGCACGTCCGGCATGATGCGGATGCCCTCGCTGGTAGCAGCCGTCACCGCGTCGCCCGCACGGCCCAGCACGCGGTTGAGGATGGCGACGGTTTCCGCGCGGGTGATCGGGTCGTCCGGCCGGAACAGGCCGGACGGGTCGCCGGAGATCCAGCCCTGCGCCAGCGCGGTCTGCACCGCGCCGTGCGCCCAGTGGGAGGCGGGTACGTCGGCAAACGTCCGCTCCGTGCCGATATCATCATGCGGGAAGCGCGCGAGGATGGTGACGAACTCCGCGCGGGTAATCGCCATGTCCGGCAGGAACGTGCCGTCCGCATAGCCGCTCACCAGGCCGAAGCCAGCCATCTGGCGCACCGCGTCCGCGTACCACGCGGAAACGTCCACATCCGTGAACAGATGATCCCCGTTTGCCGCTTTTGTGGTCAGGAGTGAAGCGATCAGCTTGCACGCCTCCGCGCGGATGATCGGGATATCCGGCCGGAACGTGCCGTCCGCATAGCCGTTCATATACTGCATGTGGTCGGCCGTATTAAGCTGCGGCACGGGCGCGCCGTCTGTTTCATTCGAGGCGGCGGCGCATGCGGAAATCGGCAGTGTCGTTACCGCCATCAGCGCCGCAAGCGAAGCCGCGGTCAGTCTTTTTTTCATGTGTTTGGGATTCCCCTTTCCTGATTCTCTGAAGGGTTAGACGGAGCCGCCGCCGTCCGGTTCCCTGTCCCCCGCGTTTTTTTGTGTTTTTTCCGTTTTATCCTGCTGCTCCGCCTCATCCGGATCAAGCACGATGGGGATAAGCGACGCCGCCAGCTTCCCCCTGCCGCGGGTCTTGACGTAAAAGAACCCGATCGCGGAAAAAATGACCGCGCCGACAAAATTCACCAGCAGATCCTTCATCGTGTCGATCAGGCCGATATCCAGATAGCCGCCTGGGAACTGCATCCAGTCCTTCCCGTTAACGATCAGGCTCTCGATCGGTTCATGCACGACCGTGTTGAGACCCGTGGGGTTGAGGGACACGGAATTGACCGTTTGGACGAGGAAATCCTTTTGCATATCCGTTCCGAAAAACTGATCCATGCCGAATTCAAAAAACTCCCACAAAACGCCAACCGTCATGGAAAAGCAGAACGCCACGATCGCCAGGAACAGCGGCGACAGCTTAAAGGAAAACCGCTCACTCCGGTTGAACAGATCGATCAGGGAGAAGCCGACCGCCGCGACCAGAAAGCCGTTGATAGTGTGCAGCATGGTGTCCCAGCCGGGTATGATCGTATAAAACGAGTTGATTTCGCCCAGTATTTCCGCCGCATAGATAAAGCAGTAGATGATCCCCTCCATCAAAGGCGGGATATCGATTGCCAAGCTGCGCTCGATCAGCATGGGTACGCAGAACAGGATCAGCGCGAGCAGCGCCACGAACATATTCTCATAGCGGTGCATGAAAGCCGAACGGATGAACGTCAGAATGATAAAAAAGGACAGCACGCCGCGGATGGTCAGCCGCCGCCGCACCCGCCTGCGCGTTTCTACCGCGCTTTCTGCCTTTGCCGGTTTATTTCTTCTTTTGAACATGAGCTCTCCTCTCCGCCGGTCTGTGATTTCCAACTATCATACAGTATAGCATACCACGCGGCAAAAGGAAAGGATGCTTTCCCCGCTCTTTTTTGTCCGCCGCCCTGCCGGCCGCCTCCCCCAAATTTTATTTCGTTTCAATCCGGCTCTTGACAAATAGCGCGCCGGCGGTTACAATAAAAGCGTTATCCGCGGGTGTAGTTCATCGGTAGAACGGCAGCTTCCCAAGCTGCATAGGTGGGTTCGACTCCCATCATCCGCTCCATATCCCGAAAGGCCCCCCTGAAAACAGGGGGGCCTTGTTTTACCGGCTTGCCCTTCCGGCGCTGGTCGGGATGCATTCCCTTATCGCCATACCGCTATCCATATGCGGTTCGCCAGGGCGTGCAGCCCGTCCTCCAGCCTTGCGGCCACGGCGCTCAGAAGCAGCCATGCCAAGCTGTAAGGCAGGCAGATCTGCCCCATAAAATTGAGGGGCATATCGCTGTAATCCCACACATTCCATCCCAGCCACCTGTTTACGATCAGCCCCGTCGCCAGTTCCAGCAACGTCACCGCCGCCGCGCCGGCCGCAGCCTGCGCCCAGAGCGGCGGCGCGCAGCCCTGCCGCTCGTTGAGCCGCCCGATCACGACAAAGCACACGCCGCCCAGCAGCAGCATGGTCGGATGGCTGCGGCCGCGCCACAACACCTCTATCCCCATGTAGACCAAGCCGCCCAACACGCCGAACACGGCATGCTCCACAACCGATCGCTTCATTTCTTCCCCCTCCTGCCGCCTGTCTAACCGCCTGATCGTCGAAATCCTGCGTTTTTTGTGGAAAAACAAAATTCCCTGTGGTATAATGCCTTATATCCTAACCAATGCTTCAAGGAGTGTCTATGAGTCAGCCTCTTTACCCCCGCCGGCCGCAGCGCCGCGCGAAAAAATCCAGGCGGCTGCTGCTGTTGGCGCTGGCCGCTGTTTTCCTCGTGTCTACCGCAGTAACCATATTCGTGGCATACCACGCCCACCACAGCATCATCAAAAACGCGCTCGGCCTGCGCAATATCCAGGTGGATCATGTCCTGCTGCAGACCGGCAGCCCGTTCTATACATATGAGGACAGCGGAAAAAATATTATCGCCTCGCCGGGCATCGACGTTTCCACCTTCCAAGGGGAAATCGACTGGCAGGCGGTCAAGGAATCGGGCGCGGAATTCGCCATCATCCGCGCCGCCTACCGCGGCTATGAAACCGGCCGGCTCGTGCCGGACGATACGTTTGAAAAAAATATCCAGGGCGCCGCGGACGCCGGCCTGCAGGTGGGCGTCTACCTTTACTCCCAGGCCCTGAACGAAGCCGAGGCCGAGGAGGAGGCCGATTACCTGCTCGATTTGATCCGCGACTATCCGGTCGGGTATCCGGTTGTATACGACCAGGAGGAATACTCAGCGGGTCAGACGCGGACGGACGGCCTGAGCGGCGAACAGGCGACGCTGAACGCGTTCGCTTTCTGCCGGCGCATTTACAAGGCCGGCTACTTGCCCATGATCTATGTCAATACCGACTGGGCGCACAATATGTACGATATGGAAAAGCTCGACCACTATCCGGTCTGGTATGCGGACTATACGGCAAGCCCCTCCCTTCCGGGCGGCTTCGCCATGTGGCAGTATACGGACGAGGGCCGGATTTCCGGCATCGAAGGGCCGGTCGACCTGAACCTGCTGTTCCTGCCCGCGGAATGAGCATCCGGCAAACCAGCCTCCTGCGGAGGCTGGTTTTTTTATAAATCCCCCAATCATGGGAGCCTATGCCGTAAAAGGCTGATATTACCACGCCTGCTTGAGATTATAATTGCTATCCCCGCATAATCCTGTTACAATAAAAACAAAGACAGTGTGCGGTCCTTTCACATGTGCCGCCGCGTACCGGCGCGGCGCGCCGCACAGCGCCCCAACCGCATCAGGACAAGGAGGAATATTATGAACACAGCGGGTACGATCCCCTCCGCCGAGGATATCAAGCGCGTTAAAGGGCTTGGCTTCCTGCGGGATAAGAACACAAAGGATTGCTTTAACGGCCGCGTCATCACCCGTAACGGTAAGATCACCGCCGCGGAAAGTCGCGCGATCGCCGAAGCCGCCGAGCGCTTCGGCAACGGCGAAATCGCCATGACCACCCGCCTGACCGTCGAGATCCAGCATGTCCCCTATGACAATATCGAGCCGATGCGCGCGTTCCTCAAGGAGCACGGCCTGGAAACCGGCGGCACCGGCCCAAAGGTCCGGCCGGTCGTTTCCTGCAAGGGTACAACCTGCCAGTACGGCCTGATCGATACCTATGCGCTCTCGCGCGAGATACACGACAAGTTTTTTATCGGCTGGCATGAGGAGCGCCTGCCGCACAAGTTCAAGATCGCGGTCGGCGGCTGCCCGAACAACTGCGTCAAGCCCGACCTGAACGATATTGGCGTCATCGGCCAGCGTGTACCCGCCCACGATATGGACAAGTGCCGCGGCTGCAAGGTCTGCCAAATTGAAAAGGCCTGCCCGATCGGCGCCAGCAAGCTGGGCGACGGCAAGCTGGATTTCAACAGCGAGGCTTGTAACCACTGCGGGCGCTGCTACCAGAAGTGTCCGTTCGGCGTGGTCGGCGCCAAGGTGCAGGGCTATGCGGTCTATATCGGCGGGCGCTGGGGCAAGCGCACCGCTATGGGCCGCAAGCTCGACCGCATTTTCACCGATAAGGACGAGGTGCTCGCGGTCATCGAACGCGCGCTGACGCTGTTCCGCGACCAAGGCAGGCAGGGCGAGCGCTTTTCGGACACCATCGCCCGCCTGGGCTTTGAAACCGTGCAGCAGCAGCTTCTCGCGGACTGAGCTTCCCTGTTTTTTCGGGCTTCCCCCAAAAGGGAAGCCCTTTTTATTGCTTTTTTTGTTTTGGTATGCTAATATTTAGTTAGTATAAGTAACTGATGGGAAGGCGGTGCATATATGGCCAGCGCAGAGCAGCTCAATTCCTTTCTGGTCGATATGTTCGGCCGCATCAATAAAATTGAGGAGCGCGTCATGGCAGAAGGCCTGGGCAGCGCGGTTTCGATCACCGAAATCCATATCATCGAAAAAATCGGAGCGCTTGAGCCGATCCGCATGAGCGAGGTCGCGCGCTCAATCGGCGTCACGCTGGCCACCCTGACCGTGGCCTGCGACAAGCTGGAGGCAAAAGATCTCGTGCGGCGCTCGCGCGACAAAAGCGACCGTCGCGTGGTCAACGTCACGCTCACCGACAAGGGTCGCGCGGCTTACGAATACCACCGCGCGTTCCACGACCGCATGATCGCGTCGGTCATGGACACGCTCTCGCCCGAGCAGGCTGCTATTCTGGCGCAGAGCCTGGAAAAGCTGCAGGACTTCTTCCAGCAGGAAGAGGCCGGAATGGGGGGCGCCGCAAATGGATAACCTGATTTTCTGTCTCAACGCCACCGTACCAATTTTTGTCCTGATTATTTTGGGCAAGCTGCTGCAGCGGTGGCATTTTTTCTCTCCCGCCACGATGAAGGATATGGACAACCTGGTGTTCAAATTGCTGCTGCCCATTTCTCTCTTCCGCAGCATCTCCTCTAACAGCATCGCCGAGCAGTTCGACCTGCGTTTTTTCCTGTTCTGCTTCTGCGCGACGCTGCTCTCGTTCTTCGTGATCTGGGCGGGCGCGAGCCTGCTGCTGCCCGAAAAGGCCATGGTCGGCGCGTTCACCCAGGGTGCTTTCCGCGGCTCCCAGGCGATCCTCGGCATGGCTTTTATGATGAACCTTTACGGCAACGCCGGCCTAGTGCCGTTGATGATCCTGGCAAGCGTACCACTGTTCAATATTTTCTCGGTCGTTGCGCTCACGCTGAGCGCCGCCGGACCCTCTCAGAAAAAGGGGCTTGCGGGCCGCACGCTTCACGGCGTAGTCACCAACCCCATCATCCTCGGCATCCTGATCGCGCTGCCGTTCTCTTTCCTGCAGGTCGAGTTCCCCGCCATGGTGGCCAAAACGCTCGACGCGCTGGCAAACTGCGCCACGCCACTCGCCCTGCTCAGTATCGGCGCGAGCTTTGAGGGCGCCAAAGCGTTCAAGAAGATCGTACCAACCTCGGCTGCGTCGTTCATCAAGCTGGTCGGCCTGCCGATCGTGTTCCTGCCGGTTGCTGTCTGGATGGGCTTCCGCGGGCAGGCGCTTGTGACCATCCTGATTATGCTTGGCACGCCCGCCCCTCCGGCCGGCTACGTTATGGCGAAAAAGCTGCACGGGGATGCGGAACTCGCCTCCTCCATCGTTGTTGTGACCACCGCGTTCAGCGCGGTGACGCTGACCGTACTGCTGTACATCGTACGCGTGCTCGGACTGGTCTGACCGCCGTGTCCGCACGCAGCCAAAAGGAGTCTTCACCATGGATATTATTGTCAAAAAATTTGAGCCGTCGCTGAATGCGGCGGCGGTCGCAATCTGGAACGAGGTCGTCGAGGAGGGCATGGCTTTCCCGCAGACCGAGACGCTCGATCATCCCTCCGGTCTGGCGTTCTTTAGCGAGCAGTCCTTTACCGGCGTTGCGGTCGATCAGGAGAGCGGCCAGGCCGTCGGCCTTTATATCCTGCATCCCAACAACGTGGGCCGATGCGGCCACATCTGCAACGCGAGCTATGCCGTAAAAAGCGGGCTGCGCGGGCAGCATATCGGGGAGACGCTCGTGCGGCACTGCATGGAAGCCGCCAAGGACCTCGGCTTCCGTGTGCTGCAATTCAACGCGGTCGTCCGCACCAACGCGCCCGCGCTCGCGCTGTACCGGCGGCTCGGCTTTGTACAGCTCGGCGTCATCCCCGGCGGCTTCCGCAGGAAGGACGGCCGGTACGAGGATATCATCCCGCACTACCATGTTCTGTGACCGTATATATCATTGACATTATCCCTTCATACTGGTATTGTAAAGATAACAATGCCAGCATGGAGGGATTTGCTATGCCGGATTTTTCTGCGATGGATGTACTGCGTTTTTTTGACCGCCGCCCGCGCGAGCTTGAACTGTACCAGGCTTTTGCCGCCAAGGTGCTGGCTGCCCGTCCGGATACCCATATCCGCGTGCTGAAAAGCCAGATCACCCTGGAAAACCGGCACGGGTTTGCGTTTGTCTCCCTGCCGCGCCGCAAGGTCGGCGAGCCGTCTGTCGTGGTCAGCATCGGGCTGCCGTACCGGATATCCTCACCGCGCATCTGGATGGCGGTCGAGCCGTACCCCAACCGATGGACGCACCATCTACTTCTCTCAGATGAGACACAGCTCGATGCGGAGCTGATGGGCTGGATAACAGAAGCCGCCGCATTTGCGGCGGCCAAATAAGCCCACTTTTGGCCACACCCTGCAAGGAGGTTCTATGCTCACCTATCATCTCGATCCGCACGCCAAAACCCCGCTGTATGAACAACTCTACCGCGCGGTGCGCGCGGATATTATGTCCGGCACGCTCGCGGGCGGCGAACGCCTGCCCAGCAAACGGCAGCTCGCCGCCAACCTGCGCATCAGTCAGATCACGGTCGAAACCGCTTACAGCCAGCTTCTGGCCGAAGGTTATCTGGTTTCCGAGCCGCGGCGCGGCTATTTTGTGCAGCGTCAGCTCGCTGTGCCGGCCGCCCCGCCCCGCGTTGCGGCTGCGCAGGCACCGCAGCGTAACGCTCCGGAGCCGGTCTGCCGTTATGATTTCCGCACCAACATCGTGGACAACGGCTGCTTCCCGTTTTCCACCTGGGCGCGCCTATCGCGCAGCGTGCTGAGCGAATACTCCGACCGCCTGCTGCGCGCGACCGACCCCTGCGGCGCGTCTGAGCTGCGCGCGGAGATCGTTCGCTACCTGTACGATTTTCGCGGAATCAACGTGTCGCCGGACAATATTCTGGTGGGCGCGGGGTCGGAATACCTGATGCATCTGGTCATCCAGCTTTTGGGCCGCGACCGTGTGTACGCATTGGAAAACCCCGGCTACCGCAAGCTGTACCAGATCTTCGCGGTGAACGGCATCACAGCGCGCCCGATCCCGCTGGACAAGCAGGGCCTGCGCGCGGATGCGCTCGCCGCGAGCGACGCCTCCGTGGTCTACCTGACGCCCTCACACCATTTCCCGCTCGGCACGGTCATGCCCGCGGCGCGGCGGCTCGAGCTGCTGCGCTGGGCCTCCGCCGCTCCGGACCGGTATATCATCGAGGATGATTACGACAGTGAGTTCCGCTATGCCTCCCGCCCCATCCCCGCGCTGGGCGAGCTGGATCGCGCAGGCCGCGTGGTGTATGTCAACACCTTCGCCAAAAGCCTGGCGCCCGGCCTGCGCATCAGCTATCTGGTGCTGCCGGACGCGCTCATGGCCCGCTACCGCGCGCAGTTCTCGCTCTATTCCTCCACCGTACCCAGCTTTGACCAGCATACGCTCGCCGCGTTTATGCGCACGGGGGGCTTCGAACGGCATATCAGCCGCAGCCGCAAGGTGTACCAAGCGCGGCGCGACGCGCTCATGGCCGCGCTCGACCGGGAGCTGGCCGGCCTGCCGCACGAGGTTTCGCGCTCCGAAGCCGGACTGCACCTGCTGCTGCATATGCGCAGCGGCATGCTGGAAGGCGAGCTGATCAACCGGGCACGCGCGGTCGGGGTGCGGGTCTACGGTCTGTCCGCCTATTACACGCCGCCGGTCAAGCCGCCGCGGGCCACGCTGGTGCTCGGCTACGCCGGCCTGACCGAGCGCCAGATCGACGAAGCCGCCGCGCTTCTGCGTCAGGCCTGGGACGGCCGCTGAAGCAATAAGCCCTGATACTGTCAGGGCTTATTTTCTTCTTTTTCCTTATCCTCTTTCTTTACCGAGTGGGCGAACACCACCGACTGGTCTCCGAACCGCTCCCGCAGTGCATCCACCGTCCGGTCCAGCCGGCGCTGCTTTTCGCGCGCCTGCCGCGCTTCCGCTGCGTCAAACAGGGAAAGCTGCTCGCACGACTGCGCTTCGGGCAGCAGGTTCGCCGCCGTGACCGACAGCAGCCGGATCGGCCTGCCGATCTGCCAGTGCGCGCGCAACAGGGCCATGGAAATATCGATCAGCGCGCGCGTGGAATTGGTCGGGCGTTCCAGCGTGACCTGCCGCGAGCGGTTGCGGAATTCCGGATCGCGGATGCCGAGCTGCACGGTCTGGCACACCAGCCCATGCCGCCGCAAGCGGCGGCCGACATTGTCGCACAGTGCGGTCAGCCCCATCCGGCATTCGTCCTCGCCCACCAGATTATGCGCGAATGTCATGCTGTTCCCCACGGATTTGACCTCGCGCTCCTCGTAAAACGGGCGCACCGGCTCGTCGTCCTCCCCGCGGGCGTAGCACAGCAGGGTGTCGCCCATTTTCCCGAAAACGCCGTGCAGGAACGCAGGGTCGCACACGGCCAGATCGCCTATGGTATACACGCCCAGGCGGCTGAGCTTATCCAGCGCATGCCGACCCACATACAGCAGCGCGCTGACCGGCAACGGCCAGACCTTGTCCTTGTAATTCCCGCGCGAAAACACGGTTGTCCCGTCCGGCTTTTTGTAATCGCTGCCCAGCTTGGCGAACGCGCGGTTGAACGACACGCCCACCGAGATCGTCAGCCCTACCTCCACGCGCATGCGGCGGCGCAGCTCGTCCGCGATCTGCTCCCCCGTGCCGAACAGATGTGCCGTTCCGGTTACATCCAGAAAGGATTCATCAATACCGAACGGGTCAACCAGATCGGTATACTGTAGGTACAACTCGTTGCACCGGCGTGAATATTTGACATACTCCGACCGGTGCGGCGCGACCAGGCGTAAGTCTGGACACTTACGCCTGGCCTGCCAGATGGTCTCGGCCGTTTGTACACCGAACGCTTTCGCTTTCTCATTTTTTGCAAGGATGATGCCGCGCCGGCTTTCCGGATCGCCGCAGACCGCGCTCGGCCCTTCGGCCAGCGTGGGGTCGAGTAGCGTCTCCACCGAGACATAAAACGCGTTACAGTCACAGTGCAGGATCGTGCGTTCCACAGCATCCCCTCCCACCGAACATTTGTTTCTTTTATTATACCGTGAAAATTCCGTCTTGACAACCGTATCCGATCAGGTCTATACTGAGTTTGCAAGCAAGGGTGCCGTGATGAGCGGCTGAGAGGGCGAGAGCCTAACCTTTTGAACCTGTTGGTTAACACCATCGTAGGGAAGCTGTCGCATCGCAGAACATTCAAATGCCCCGGTTTTACCGCATGGTGAAACCGAGGCATTTTTTCTTGCGGAAAAGAGGGGGTATTTTGATGAAAGTAAACGGACAAACACAGCCCTGCCCTGCGTTACTGACCGTGCAGGCCCTTGTGCAGTCGCGCGGCCTTGACCCGCAGCGCGTGGCGGTGGAAAAGAACGGGCATATCATCCCGCGCAGCCGCTTTGCAGAGGAGACGCTGTGCGACGCCGACACGGTCGAGATCGTACAGTTCGTGGGCGGAGGCTGAATACGATGGTTTTAACACAGAAAGAGCTGCACGACGCGCTCTCCGGCCGGCACGGCGCCGCTGTTCAGGCGCAGCTCGACCGCGCCGCGGTCGGCATCGCGGGGCTGGGCGGACTCGGCTCCCATATTGCCGTATCGCTCGCGCGGCTCGGGGTCGGCCGGCTAGTGCTTGTCGATTTCGACGTGGTCGATGTGACCAACCTCAACCGCCAGCACTATACCATGAAAGACATCGGCATCCCCAAAACACTCGCCCTCCTGGAACAACTAGAGGCAATCAATCCATACTTAAATTACGAAACGTATACCGAGCGCATCATTCCGGCAAACGCCGCCCGTCTGTTCGCGGGCTGCGACGTGGTATGCGAGGCGTTCGACCGCCCCGACCAGAAAGCCATGCTGATCGAAACGCTGCTCGAACAGCAGCCGAAAACCCCTATCGTCTCCGGCAGCGGCATGGCAGGCTTCGGCTCGGCCAACGCCATCCGCACGGAACGGCGGTTCGGCCGCCTGTACCTCTGCGGGGACGGAATGAGCGATGTATCCGACGGGCTGGGGCTGATGGCGCCGCGTGTCGCAGTCTGCGCGGCGCACCAGGCGGCCATGACGCTGCGCCTGCTGCTAGGCGAGCACGAACCGTAACGGGCAAAAAAAGAAAAAGGCCCTGCGGGCCTTTTTCCGGATGGGGTCGGCGCTTACTCCTCACGGGGCAACTCAGAGGCGCAGTGCGCGCATTTGGTCGCCGCGATCGGGATATCGCTGCAGCAATACGGGCATTTCTTGGTCGTCGGGGCGGCGGGCGCGTCCGGCTTTCTGCCCAGGCTGGTCAGCTTGTTGACCGCCTTGAGCATGCAGAACAGCACGAACGCCATAATCAGGAAATTGATGACCGAGGTCAGGAACGCGCCGTACTTGAGTTCGATTCCCGCAATCTGCAGTGTGAACGCGCTCAGGTCGGTGTTGCCCGCCAAGCCGAGGAGCGGGTTAATCAGGTTATCGGTCAGCGAGGTCACAATGCTGGTGAACGCGCCGCCGATGATAACACCGATCGCCATATCCATCACGTTGCCGCGCAGCGCGAAGGACTTGAATTCCTCAATAAACTTTTTCATACTGGCACCTCAAAATCTTTTATTTTTCTCCCTTTTCATAGTATATCGACCTTTTTCGAGCCGGTCAAGCAAAAATTCACAAAAAAAGGAGTGCTTTTTATGGCAGACAAGCTGATTCTGGGCGGGCATGAATTCACCTCCCGCTTCATCCTCGGTTCGGGCAAATATTCGCTCGACCTGATCAACGCCGCCGTACATCACGCGGGCGCGCAGATCATTACCCTCGCGCTGCGCCGTGCGAATGAAGGCGGCGTGGCCAACATTCTGGACTATATCCCCTCGGGCGTGACCCTGCTGCCCAATACCTCGGGCGCGCGCAACGCGGAGGAGGCCGTGCGCATCGCGCGCCTGTCGCGCGAATGTGGCTGCGGCGACTTTGTCAAAATCGAGATCATGCGCGACAGCAAATACCTGCTGCCCGACAATCAGGAAACCATACGCGCGACCGAAATCCTCGCCAAAGAGGGCTTTATCGTCATGCCGTACATGTACCCTGATCTGAATGTTGCCCGCGACCTGGCCGGCGCGGGCGCGGCGTGCGTCATGCCACTCGGTGCGCCGATCGGTACGAACAAGGGCCTGACGACACGGGAATTCATCCAGATCCTGATCGACGAGATCGACCTGCCCATCATCGTGGACGCAGGCATCGGCCGCCCCTCGCAGGCCTGCGAAGCCATGGAAATGGGCGCGGCCGCGGTCATGGCAAACACCGCGATCGCCACCGCGGGCGACATTCCGGCGATGGCGGCAGCGTTCCGGCAGGCGATCGAAGCGGGCCGCACGGCGTATCTCGCCGGATTAGGGCGCGTGCGCGAAACCGCGTCCGCCTCCTCCCCGCTGACCGGCTTTTTGCACGATTGAGCCGCGTCCCCCCGAAAACCGCAGGAAAGGAACTTTTTCATGAACGACAACAAGACGGAGATCGTCTCCGCAAGCTATATCACCGCCGAAACCGACCACATGGCGTACCAGCCCGGCATGGACGACATCGGCTCGGAAATACAGGACGAGGTTATCGCCCGTATGAACGCCTACGACGCGAACCGCTACACCGCCGCGGATGTGCAGCGCGCGCTGCAGCGTGATGTGCTGCAGCCCGAGGATTTCGCCGCGCTGCTGTCGCCTGCGGCCGCGCCTTTCCTCGAACAGATGGCGCGGCGCGCGCAGGCCGAAACGCGGAAGCACTTCGGCAACTCGGTGCAGATGTTCACCCCGCTGTACATCGCCAACTACTGTGAAAACTACTGCGTCTACTGCGGCTTCAACTGCCATAACAAGATCCGCCGCGCCAAGCTCGACGCGAAGGAGATCGAACGGGAGCTGCAGGCGATCGCGGCCACCGGCCTGCAGGAAATCCTGCTGCTCACCGGCGAAAGCCGCTCCATGTCGCCGGTTTCCTACATCGGCGAGACGGCCAGGTGCGCGCGCAAGTATTTCCGTGTGATCGGCGTCGAAATCTATCCGCTCAACGTAGAGGAATACGCCTACCTGCATGCGTGCGGCGTGGATTATGTGACCGTATTCCAGGAAACCTACGACGCGGACAAATACAAGACCCTGCACCTTGGCGGACATAAGCGCATCTTCCCCTACCGCCTGAACGCGCAGGAGCGTGCGCTGATGGGCGGCATGCGCGGCGTGGGCTTCGCGGCGCTGCTCGGCCTGTCCGACTTCCGCAGGGACGCGTTCGCGACCGGCCTGCACGCCCACCTCATCCAGCGCAAGTACCCGCACGCGGAGATCGCGTTCTCCTGCCCGCGTCTGCGGCCGATCATCAACAACGACAAGGTGGGGCCGAAGGACGTACACGAGCCGCAGCTTCTGCAGGTCGTGTGCGCCTACCGCATATTCATGCCGTTCGCGTCCATCACGATTTCGACGCGCGAGCGCGCGGACTTCCGTGACAACATCATCGGCATCGCCGCGACCAAGATCTCAGCAGGCGTCGATGTGGGTATCGGCGGCCATTCGGGCGAGGAAAAGGGCGACGAGCAGTTTGAAATCTCGGACGAGCGCTCGGTCGAGGAGGTCTATGATGCCATCTGCCGGCACGGGCTTCAGCCGGTCATGGCCGATTATCTGTACGTCTGACCACCGCAGGCATCCCACACGGGAGGGGGACTTTCTCCCGCAGCCTTTTGTCAGCCGCCGGAACACGGCGCGCCGCCGCGGACAGAGCGCACCGCATGCTGCGGCGGTCTGGGAAACGCCGTGTTCGGGTGACAATATAAGAAAAGGAGCATCAGCAAGCCATGAGAAACTATGCAACCCAGATGGACGCCGCCAAGCGCGGCATCGTCACGCCGGAGATCGAAACGGTCGCCAAAAAGGAGAACCGTCCGGTCGAGTTCATCATGGAACGCGTCGCAAAGGGTACGATTGCGATTCCGGCCAACATCAACCACAAAAGTCTGTCCGCGGAGGCGGTGGGCGACGGCACCCGTGTCAAGATCAACGTCAACCTCGGCATTTCGGGCGACTGCAAGGATTATGAGATGGAGATGCGCAAGGTACGCATGGCCATCGATATGGGCGCGGAATCCATCATGGACCTGTCCAACTACGGCAAGACCAATACGTTCCGCCAGCAGCTCATCGACCTTTCTCCCGCCATGATCGGCACGGTACCCATGTACGATGCAATCGGGTATCTGGAAAAGGACCTGCTGGAGATCTCCGCGCAGGATTTCCTGCGCGTGGTAGAGGCGCACGCCAGGGAGGGAGTGGACTTCATGACCATCCACGCGGGCCTCAACCGCCGCGCGGTCGAGGCCTTCATGCGCGAGGGGCGCAAAATGAATATCGTATCGCGCGGCGGCTCGCTGCTGTTCGCGTGGATGCAGACGACCGGCCACGAGAACCCGTTCTTCGAGTATTACGACGATGTGCTTGACATCCTGCGCCAATACGATGTGACCATTTCGCTCGGCGACGCGCTGCGCCCCGGCTGCCTGGCCGACGCCTCGGACGCGGGCCAGCTCAGCGAGCTGATCGAGCTGGGCAGCCTGACACGCCGCGCCTGGGCGCGCGATGTGCAGGTCATGGTCGAGGGGCCGGGCCATATGGCGATGGACGAAATCGCAGCCAACATGAAACTGCAGAAGCGCCTGTGCCACGGCGCGCCGTTCTATGTCCTCGGCCCGCTGGTAACCGATATCGCGCCCGGCTATGACCATATCACCTCGGCGATCGGCGGCGCAATCGCGGCGCAGGCCGGCGCGAATTTCCTATGCTACGTCACACCGGCCGAGCATCTGCGCCTGCCGGATGAGAACGACGTACGCGAGGGGATCGCTGCCAGCAAAATCGCGGCGCACGCGGCGGATATCGCGCTCGGCCTGCCCGGCGCGCGCGACCGCGACAACGCTATGGCCGAGGCCCGTCACCGGCTGGATTGGGAACGACAGTTCTCGCTCGCGCTCGATCCGGAAAAGGCCGAGCGATTTTACAACCAGGTGCCGCCGAGCGAACGGCACCAATGCTCGATGTGCGGCAAAATGTGCGCCGTGCGCACGACCAACCTCATTCTGGAAGGGAAAAAGATTGCGTTCTGCAGCGAAAAGGGCGCTTGCTGATGCAGACCGTTCCGGCAGGCCCGCCTTCCAGAAGATAAGAAAAACAGGCCGCGGCGCGGCCTGTTTTTTTACGCTTCCCACGCGGCAGCCTGTTTACCGGCAGGGGGTATAATCGATTTCCGACCGCTCCTCCGTCGCCTCCAGCTTGAAGATGACCGGCCGCAGCCCATCGTTGCAGCTACAGATCGCTACGCCCGGCTTGCGGATCCAGTCGCCATAATAAAACGTTTCCCTTCCCGCGCCGTGTGCCAGCGCGAATACATACTGGTAGATGGCTTTCCACGCCTCGTCGCACAGCCCGTCCGGCTTGGCGTAATCAGCGTAGAACACCTGTCCCTCGCGGAGCATCGGGCAGGCCTTCAGCCCCTCGGCCCCATACTCCCGCGCGAGCTCTTCATCCAGCGTGGTTTTCAGCACCGTGATTTTTACCTTGTTCATATCCTTATCCCTCCTTTTCCCATTGTACTATAAAAGGGAAAGCGCGGGCAAGCCCTCGTCGGGAAATATCCGGTCCCGCCACGCGTCACAGGCTCCACAGCGCGGCAAAGCCCACGCGGAGCAGCGCGCCGCAGACGGCCAGCAGGATACAGAGCGCATACGGTGTGCGGCAGGTACGCAGCGAATACCGCCCCGTCGTTTCCCCGCTCTGCCACACCATCGCGCAGGCCGCCAGCAGGGCGGAAACGCTGAGCACAGCGGGTATGCCGGCCGCGCACAGCGAAAGCAGCAGGCTTTCCTCCCGCCCGACGCCGACCGCTACGGTCAGCGCAAGCACAAAGCCGCGCGCCGCTGCCAGTCCGGACAGGAAAAACGCCGCCGGACGCAGCAGCACGCATACCAGCGGCAGCGCCACCCATAGCACCGCGCACAGCACGCTTTTCACCGCCTGCCCCGGCAGCGCTGCAAGCATGGTGGTCAGCTCGACCGCACTGTCTCCCTCGCTGGCATGCAGGCCGGTGAGTCCGCCCGCCAGCGCGCCGCACAAAAACATGGCGCACAGGAACAGGAACGCCGGCGTGCGCACCAGGGAATCAAAAAAACCGAGAATATGCTGTTTCTTCATACGTCTCCCCCTCACGGAAGGTCATGAAACAGCATATTCTCGGTTCGGAATTTTTAGAACCCGCTTCAGCGGCAGAGCGCGTCCACCATATCGCGGCAGGGCTGGTGCAGGAACAGCCGCACCCCGTCGTCGATCGCATAGGTCGCATACAGGCCGCCGTCCTCGCCGCGGTGGATGGTAGCGGCGATGATCTCCGTCCCAAAGACCACGCGCTCCTTGACGAACGCGATATCCACTGCGCCGCTGTCGCAGATGGTGACCAGCGTCCGCCCGCGGGTACACTGGGAAATCGGCGCAAGCTCGGTCCCCATCTCACGCCTGGATGCGCAGACCAGCACGATCTCGCTGTTGACCACGGCCGCGGCGCTGCTTTCGCAGAGCTGCACACCGCGCCCCGCGGCCGCTTCGACCGCCGCCTTGTCCTGCTCGGACAGGAACATATTGCCGGCGGGGATGATCTGCCGGTCCAGAATCGCGCGGACTAGGCGCGGCACATATTCATCCTCACCGATTACAGCTACACGGATATTATGCGGCATACCATCATCTCCTTTACGAAGCACTGAAAAATACAGTATTCATTATACGGCACAATATACCACATCTGCAACGAATTTTACAAAAACTTCACCTTAATCGGCACTGTGCTCAATTATTGCACATTTTATCCATTGCTTTCAAGTAGATTGCACATTCCAGGCGTTTGCGCTCCATTTCGCAGCCCAGATCGTAGGAATCGTTCATATCGTGGTTCATATTGTAATTTGCCGCCGAGCATCCGCCCGAGCAGTAGAACTTTGCCCAGCATTTCTGACACTTGGGGCGCGAATAAATATTCATGCCAGCAAAGCGGGCCGCGATGTCCATATCGAACGACTTGTCGAGTACGCTGCCCTGCTTGAATTCCTCCTTGCCGACAAACTGGTGGCAGGGATAGATGTCGCCGTCCGGCGTGACCGCGACATACTCGTAGCCCGCGCCGCAGCCGCGCAGCCGCTTGACCACGCACGGTCCCTGGTCCAGATCGACCATGAAGTGAAAAAATGAGAACGGCTTCCCCGCCTTTTTCCGCTCCAGCATGATCTCGGTCAGGCGGTCGTACTCGGCCTCTATCTGGGGCAGGTCGGCCTCGGTCAGGTCATAGCCGCAGCCCGGGTCCGCTGTGACCGGCTCGACCGAAAGGCGGTTGAAGCCCGCGTCCGCAATATGGACGACGTCCTCGGCAAAGTCCAGGTTGTGCGAGGTGAACGTACCCCGCGCATAATAGTCCTTTTCCGGATCACGGGCATCGACCAGCGCCTTGAACTTAGGTACAATCACGTCATAGCTGCCCGCGCCGGACACGGTCTTGCGGAACTCATCGTTGACCGACGGGCGCCCGTCGAGTGAGAGCACGACGTTATCCATATTCTCGTTGATATACGCCTGCTTGTCCGCATCAAGCAGCAAACCGTTGGTGGTGATGGTAAAGCGGAACTTTTTGCCATGCTTTTCCTCCAGACTGCGGGCATAATCGACCGTCTGGACAACCGTATCCCACGCCATCAGCGGCTCGCCGCCGAAGAAGTCCACCTCGATATTATGCCGCTTTCCCGAACGCGCGATCACAAAATCGATCGCCTTTTTCGCAATCTCCGGCGGCATAATCTTGCGCCCCTGGCCGAAATCGCCAGTGGATGCAAAGCAGTATTTGCACCTGAGGTTGCAGTCATGCGCGACATGCAGGCAAAGCGCCTTGACCGGCGCGCCGACCGGTATGTAGCGGCTGACATCGATATAGTCGTCCTCCGCAAACAGCAGGCCAGCCCGCTTCAGCTCGTACAGCTCGCCATAGGCCTCGCGCACCTCTTCCGCCGGATACTGCGGCAATGCGTCCACGATCGCCTGCGGGCATGCTTCCGCCATATCGGCATCGATCAGACCGGACACGGCATAGCACAGCTCGTCCAGCACATGCACCGCGCCGGAGTTGACATCCAGCACGAAGTGCAGCCCGTTTTTCACATAACGATGGATCATTTTATTATTTCCTCCGATAATACAGCAAACAAGGCGCGCCTTGACCGGCACGCCTTGCGATTGACTTCATGGAACCCGCGGTTACTTCGCGTGTTCACACTTCTGGTTGGCCACCGTGCAAGAGGTCTTGCAGGCGGACTGGCAGGAAGTCTGGCATTCGCCGCAGCCGCCGTGGGCCGCGGTCTGCTTCAGGGTGGCAGAGGTCAGCGTGGATACATGCTTCATGATAATTCCCTCCTACTTTTTCAAATGACTGTAACGCTTTTTCTTGCGCATACTGGCGCCCGCCAAGCCGCCGAGCGCCGAAGCGGCCAGCGCGCAGAGCAGGCTGATCGCAATACGTACGATATGTGCCGGCTGGTCGAGCAGCGCGGCTCCTGTGGCCAGCAGGATCAGAAAAACCAACATCCCCGCGCCGAGCGCCCAGAAGAATCTGCCGCCGGAGGCGCGCTTTGCGGAAATAAACGCCGCTGCCAGACAGCCAAGCGCCAGAAAGGCCAGGGCAACCGGAGCGATCAGCCCTTCTTCCAGCGTCCCGCGCTGGACAAAAACCGCTCCCACCAGCATCAGAAACAGGGTTGTCAACAAGCCAGCCGCTGCGGACGGCAACAAAATGCCGGCCGGCGACCGGCCCTCATTGGTTTTTCTCATAGCTTACGCATCCTCCCGCCGAACATATGATAGTTTAGCATATTCGGCAAGCATCAAGGATATTACTTAGCGTCCTTATTGGCATCCTTGGGGGCTTCGACCGTTTCGGTCGGCTCGGCCTCCTTGCCGCGGATCGCCCAGCGGTAAATCTTGAGCTTGGTGCGGTCGTTCGACGACTCGATGATCAGCACGTCGTCCTTGATGTTGACGACACGGCCAATGAAGCCGCCGATCGTAGAAATCTCATCGCCCACCGCAATCGAGTTGCGCATCTCGCGTTCCGCCTTGTCGCGCTTGCGCTGCGGACGGATCAGCAGGAAATAGAACAGAACGATGATAATGACCAGCGGAGCAAAGCTCATGATTGCATTCAGGTATTCCTGTCCACCTGGCATTTGTTACACCTCCTCGTGCATTTTGCCGTTAGTATTAATATTATACTGGATATTTTGCCAAAATACAAGCCCTATTTTCTCAGGCATAGGACATCCTGCGGCGCGCATAGGGTAGCGGTATTCCAACCGAAACGAGGTGCATGCCCTATGCTGTTTCCCGCCCTGCTCGCGCTCGGCGGCGCATTCTTTTTCTTCGTCCTGCGCGTGCAGGGCGCAGACGGTTCCTTCCCCAAGCCGCTCACGCCGGAAGAAGAGAGCCGGCTACTGCGCCGGATGCAGGAGGAGGGGGATGAAAAGGCCCGCGCGCTGCTGATCGAGCACAACCTACGGCTGGTCGCGCATATCGTCAAAAAATATTATGCCGCCAGCGCCGAACAGGACGACTTAATCTCGATCGGCACCATCGGGCTGATCAAGGCGGTCAACACCTTCAAGCCGGATAAAAACATCAAGCTGGCCACCTATGCCTCCAAATGTATCCAAAACGAGCTGCTCATGCACTTCCGCCAAAAGCGGAAATCCGCGGGCGAGCTGTCGCTCTCGGACGCGCTGGACACCGACGGGGACGGCAACGCGCTCGCGCTGCAGGACGTAATCTGCTGTGAGGACGACGGGCTTTCCGCGGTTGACGACCACGACCGGTATGACGCCATGCACCAAGCGCTCGCTCACAGTCTCTCCCCGCGAGAGCGTGAGATCATCCGCCTGCGTTACGGTCTGGGACTGCCCGCCCCGTTGCCCCAGCGGGAGATCGCCAAGCAGCTCGGGATCTCCCGAAGCTATGTATCCCGCATCGAAAAGCGGGCGCTGGAGAAGCTGCGCGACGCGCTCAAACAGGCGTAGCGGCGCCTTTTGTTGCCGCACGGCGCGGTTTATGCTATACTGAGGAAAAGATGTGAAAAAGGAGCCAGCGCCATGAACCATATCCAGGACCGCATCCCGCTTGCAAACGGCACCGCCATCCCCTGTGTCGGCTTCGGCACATGGAAAACGCCCGCCAGTCAGGCGGCCGCTTCGGTTGCCGCTGCGCTCGCCGCGGGATACCGGCATATCGACACCGCAACCGCCTACCACAATGAACAGGCCGTGGGCGAGGCCGTCGCCGCCTCCGGCATCCCGCGCGGCGCGCTTTTCCTCACCACAAAGCTGTGGAATCCCGATCAGGGCTACCGTTCCACGCTCGCCGCATGCGACCGCTCTCTCTGCGCGCTGGGAACGGATTATGTGGATCTTTACCTGATCCACTGGCCGCACGACCCCAAATACTTTGACAACTGGCAGGAGGTCAACCTTGAAACCTGGCGCGCGTTTGAGGCGTTGTATCAGGCCGGCAAGGTCCGCGCGATCGGCCTGTCAAACTTCCGGCCCAGGCATATCGAAAACATCCTGCGCTCCTGTACGGTCAAGCCCATGGTTGACCAGATCGAGTTCCATCCCGGCATGGCGCAGCAGGAGACCGTATCGTTCTGCCGCACGCACGGCATGGCCGTCGAGGGCTGGAGCCCGCTCGGCTCGGGCCGCATATTCCAGGTGCCAGAAATCCAGGCCATGTCGGAAAAATACGGCCGCTCGGTCGCGCAGCTCTGTCTGCGCTGGGCGCTGCAGCATGACGTGATCCCGCTTCCCAAAAGCGTCACGCCCGCCCGCATTGCGGAAAACGCACGGCTTTTTGATTTTTCGCTTGACGAAGCAGATATGCGGACGTTGGACGCCCTGACCGGCTGCGGATGGTCCGGACTCGACCCCGATCACCTGGTATATTAATGGAAAGGGCGGCACGACCCGCGCGCAAGCCTGTGTCTGAATCAGAAAAAAAGCAGCTTTCCGCAAAGGAAAGCTGCTTTTTCAGTGGCAGCCGAAGAAGGATTCGAACCCTCACAAACAGAGTCAGAGTCTGTCGTGCTACCTTTACACAATTCGGCTATCAATGCTTGCCAGTCAAACTGACAGAAAGTATTATACAATAGGTTTTGCCGCAAAGTCAAGCTTTTATCCAATATTTTTTTAATTTTTTTCGCTCCGTCCGGCGAGGCGGGTGCTGCCGCGGCATAGGGCGCGTTTTTTCCGTCCATACTACAATCCCAGCCGCAAGCGCGGACGCAGGGCCGGCGCGTCTTCCCGTTCCCCGCCGCAAGCGTTGCGTAACCGTGCGGAAATCGCAAATATTGACAGTTTTATACCTTTATATCGCACTATTTTTGATGATAAAACAAGTGGAAAACCCACTAAAAAAACAGTATAATAATATCTGCACGAAAATTTTCCGCTGATGGAGGAATATACATGATCCGAAACGATTTGCGCAACATCGCCATCATCGCGCACGTCGACCACGGCAAGACCACGCTGGTCGACCAGATGCTCAAGCAGGCGGGCGCGTTCCGCGAGAACCAGGTGGTCGAGGAGCGCGTGATGGACTCGGGCGATATCGAGCGCGAGCGCGGCATCACCATCCTTGCAAAAAACACCTCGGTACACTATAAAGGCGTCAAAATCAACATCGTTGACACACCGGGCCACGCCGATTTCTCCGGCGAGGTCGAACGCATCCTCAAGATGGTGGACGGCGTCGTCCTGCTGGTGGACGCAGCCGAAGGCCCCATGCCCCAGACCCGCTTTGTTTTGCAGAAGGCGCTGGAATTCGGCCACAAGATCATCATTGCGGTCAACAAGATCGACCGTCCGGACGCGCGCCTGAACGAGATCGGCGACGAGGTACTCGAGCTGCTTTTGAACCTCGACGCGACCGACGAGCAGCTCGACAGCCCGATCGTCTACTGTTCGGGCCGCGCGGGTACGGCCTCCATGTCCCCGAACGCCGAGGGGACCGACCTGACCCCGCTCTTCGAACAGATTCTGGAGCACATTCCAGCCCCGCAGGTGGATACCGACGGCCCGACGCAGATGCTGGTTTCCTCGATCGACTACAACGACTATGTAGGCCGCATCGGCATTGGCCGTATCGAGCGCGGCTCGATGAAGGTGGGCCAGCAGGTCACGGTGTGCGACTACCACGGCACGACCCAGCCGTACAATGCCAAGGTGGTCACGCTTTACACCATCGAGGAACTGGAGCGCAAGCCGGTGGACGAGGCCACCGCCGGCGAAATCGTGTGCTTCTCAGGCATTGAAAACGTCACCATCGGCGAAACGCTGTGCAACCCGAACACGGTCGAGCCGCTGCCGTTCGTCAAGATCTCCGAGCCGACGGTCGAGATGACTTTCTCGGTCAACGATTCCCCGTTTGCCGGACGCGAGGGCAAGTTCGTCACCTCCCGCCATCTGCGCGAGCGCCTGTTCCGCGAGCTTTTGAAGGACGTGTCCCTGCGCGTCAACGAGACCGACACCACGGACTCCTTCCGCGTGTGCGGCCGCGGGGAGATGCACCTGTCCATCCTGATCGAGAACCTGCGCCGCGAGGGGTACGAGTTCCAGGTCGGCGCGCCCAAAGCGCTGTTCCGCGAGATCGACGGTAAAACCTGCGAGCCGGTCGAGCGCATGATCGCGGATGTTCCGCAGGACGCGGTGGGCGCGATCATGGAAAAGATGGGGAACCGCAAGGGAGAGCTGGTCTCCATGAACCCCAAGGGCGCGGACCGCATGCGTCTCGAATTCCTCATTCCAGCGCGCGGCCTGTTCGGTTACCGCACCGAATTTTTGACCGATACCAAGGGTGAGGGCGTGCTGTCCTCGGTGTTCCACAGCTACCAGCCGTATAAGGGCGATATCTCCAAGCGCACCACCGGTTCGCTGATCGCGTTTGAAACCGGCGAGGCGGTCGGCTACGGCCTGTTCAACGCGCAGGAGCGCGGCCCGCTGTTCATCGGCCCAGGCACACAGGTGTACGAGGGCATGGTCATTGGAGAGAACCCGCGCGGAGACGATATGGCGGTCAACGTGTGCAAGAAAAAGCAGCTCACCAACATGCGCGCCTCCGGCTCGGACGACGCGCTGCGCTTGATCCCGCCGCGCCAGATGTCGATCGAAGCGGCGCTGGAATTCATTTCGGACGACGAGCTGCTCGAGATCACGCCCAAGAGCGTGCGCGTCCGCAAAAAGATCCTGTCCAACACCGAGCGCCTGAAAAAGGTAAAGGGCGGCAAAAAATAATCCTGTTCAACCAAAACCATTTCAATAAAGGAGTTTTTCCACCATGGCAATTAAAGAAGTTCTTCATTCCGATTTCGCGCCCAAGGCGGTCGGCCCGTATTCCCAGGCCGTTGTCACGGGCAACCTGATCTTCACCTCCGGCCAAGTGCCGATCGACCCTAAGACCGGCAAGATCGAGGCCGCTACCATCGAGGAGCAGACCGAACAGGTCATGAAAAACCTGCATTATGTACTCGCCCAGGGCGGCGTGGCGTTCGACCGTGTGGTCAAGACCACCTGCTTCCTGTCCGACATCAATGATTTCGCGGCGTTCAACGGCGTGTATGCCAAGTATTTCCCCGAAAATCCGCCCGCGCGCTCCTGCGTGCAGGTCGCGGCGCTGCCGCTCGGCGCAAAGGTCGAGGTGGAAGTCATCGCGGTCAGAGGCTGAGGACGGATGGACAAGCAAAGAGGACGGAAAAATTTCCGTCCTCTTTTTGCTATGCGTTCTGCTCGGCCTGTTTGACCGCCTCAAGGTACTGCCAGAGCAGCACCAGCGTGATAACCGTTATCACAATATTGCATGCTTCTGCAAACCAAGCCGCCCCCAACTGTTCTGTGATTCCGACGACCACCCCGCCAATCAGCGACAGCCAGAAACACCGCTTGATACGACCCTGCGGATAAGCATAGCCGCGCAAGGCAGCCAAGTCGTCCAGTCCGAAAAAAAAATAATAATCTGCAACGAGCAGTACAATTGCCCCTGCCAGCGCGGCCAGCGCAAAGATAACGCTCAGTATCGAGCCGAACGCCAGCAGCCCGAGCAACGAACACCCAACCGTCAGCGCCAGTCCGGTGATCAGCACACGGTATGCGCGCGCCATCCCATCCGATACGTCGGCCAGCGCGCGCACCTGCACAATCCGCACGATAAGCAAAACAATGCCGGCCACCGTGACCAGAATGTTATCAAAAAACGAAAACACAAAGCCAATCACCTGCACCTGCCAGATGATCCGCAGGTTCCGGTAAACCGGCCGCTGGATTCCCTCTAAATTCTCTTCCATCCCGATCTCCTCCCTTTTCTTTCACTATAACAGATACCATCCCCTGTTGCAACAAAAAACAGGTAAAGCCGGCAGCGTCCGGCAGAGCAAAAAAAGGCTTCGGAACCATAGGGTTCCGAAGCCTTTTTCCGCTTTGGCAAAATCAGTCCTGATGCTCCTCAATATACTTGACGATATCGCCGATGGTGCTCATCTGGGTCGCTTCCTCATCGGAAATGGTAATGCCGAAGTTCTCCTCCAAGTCCATCATCAGCTCGACAACGTCGAGGGAGTCCGCGTTCAGGTCCTCCTTGATTTTGGTGTCCATGGTCATGGTAGAAGCATCAGCGTCAAACTTGTCAGCCAGCAGCTCGCAGATCTTTTCAAACATGGGTCTACACTCCTTCGATTTCTTCTTGTTTTATTTGTCTGAAAACTCCGATCTTACGGAATTTTTCATACCGTTTTTGCAGCATCGTATCCATATCCGGCTCGGCCGCCAGTTCCGCGAGCGTGTCGCGCAGCGCGCGGCCCACGTTGCGGATCAGTTGTGAGCCCGACTGCCCCTCCGGTATGATGCCCTCGATCATGCCGAATTCGTACAGGTCCTGCGCGGTGATGCGCAGCGCGTCCGCGGCCTCTCCCTCGCGCGTAGGGTCTTTCCACAGGATAGACGCGCAGCCGCGCGGCGAAACGACCGAATAGATCGCGTTTTCCAGCATCAGCACGCGGTCGGCCACAGCCAGCGCCAGCGCGCCGCCCGAGCCGCCCTCGCCCGTGACAATTGAAATCACCGGCGTCTTCAGCTCGATAAACTCATAAAGGCAGCGGGCGATCGCCTCGCCCTGCCCGCGCTCCTCCGCGCCCACGCCCGGGTATGCGCCCGAGGTATCCACAAAATTGATGACTGGGCGGCGGAACTTTTCCGCCTGGTGCGCAAGGCGCAGCGCCTTGCGATAGCCCTCCGGATTGGCCATGCCGAAGTTCGCGTCCATATTCTGCTCAATCGTGCGGCCCTTGCGGTGGCCGATCACGGTTACCGGCGTGCCGTTCAACCAGCCGATGCCCGCCATGATCGCGTGGTCGTCCGCGAAATAGCGGTCGCCGTGCAGTTCGATGAAATCATCGAACAGCGTCTCGATATAGTCGCTCAACATAGGCCGCTTGGTATCGTGTATGATGCGCATTTTTTCGCTTGCCGGCCTGTTATTCTTCATGGCGCCACACCTGCCGTTTCTTCCCCTTGGGCGCACAGTGGAGCTTGAGCAGGTTCTCCAAAGTTCCCCTCAGTTGATTGCGCGGAACTATTTTATCACAGAAGCCATGCGAAAGCAAGAACTCCGAGGACTGAAAATCCTCCGGCAGCGTCTCGCCGATGGTTCCCTCGATCACGCGCCGCCCCGCAAAGCCGATGGTTGTGCGCGGCTCGGCGAGGATGATGTCGCCCAGCATCGCGAACGAGGCGGTCACGCCGCCAGTCGTCGGGTCGGTAAGCACGGTGATATACAGCAGCCCTGCATCCGAGTGCCGCCGCGCCGCGGCGGACACCTTGGCCATCTGCAGGAGCGAATACATCCCTTCCTGCATACGCGCGCCGCCCGAACAGGTGAAAACCACCACGGGCAGCCCTTTTTCGGTCGCGTATTCGAACAGGCGGGTCAGCTTTTCGCCCACAACCGAGCCCATGGACGCCATCATAAAGTGGCTGTCCATCACGCCGATGCAGGTTTCCACGCCGCCAATGCGGCACACGCCGGTTTTGACCGCGTCCAGCATGCCGACCTTTTCTGCCAGCTCCGCAGCCTTATCCGCATAGCCCGGAAAATCGATCGGGTCCGCAGGCGCCAGGTCACCGTACAGCTCGGTAAAGCTGTCCTTATCCGCGACCTGCCGGATGCGGGTGCGCGCCAGCAGGCGGCCGTACCGGCCGCAGTGCGGGCAGACGTACAGGTTTTTCCCGTAAGCATATGCCTTGATCTCCGCGCCACAGCCCTTGCATTTGACTACCTTGACGCCTTCCTCCTCCTGGGGCTTCATCTCCATGGAGGTTTCGCGCGTTTTCTGGAAAAGGTCGATCAGTCCCATACCGTTCCCCCCTTATTAGTGGTCAAAATCGCCGTTGGCGATCGAATTGACATTGAACCGCGCTTCCTCGAAGGCCTTGGAGCGCAGAATGTGCATCTGGTAGTCCGTACCGGTCACGACGCCCTCAAACAACGTCTCGGCCAGCGCGCGGCGCATGCGTGCGATCGCCTGCTGCCGGTCCGCGCCGTAAACGATCAGCTTGCCAATCATGGAATCATAAAACGGCGGTATCTGATAGCCCTGATAGGCCGCCGTATCCATGCGCACGCCCGGTCCGCCCGGCAGGTGCATGGACACCAGCGTCCCCGGACAGGGCGCGAAATTGCGGGCAGGATCCTCGGCATTGATGCGGCACTCGATCGCGTGGCCGCGCAGCGTCAAATCCTCCTGCGCGAACGAGAGCGGCCGGCCCGCCGCGACCCGAATCTGCTCGCACACCAAGTCCACGCCGGTCACCTGTTCGGTAACAGGATGCTCTACCTGAATGCGGGTATTCATTTCGCAGAAATAAAAGTTACGGTCGCTATCCACCAGGAATTCGATCGTACCCGCGTTGCGGTAGCCCACGCGCCTGGCCAGATCGACCGCGGCCCTGGTCATCCTTTCGCGCAGCTCGGGTGTGACGAACGCGGACGGGCTTTCCTCGATCAGCTTCTGATGGCGGCGCTGCACCGAGCATTCGCGCTCGAACAGGTGTACCACGTTGCCGAAATTGTCCCCGATGATCTGCACCTCAATATGGCGCGGGTTTTGGATGTACTTTTCCATATACAGGCGCCCGTCGCCGAAATTGGCGACCGCTTCCGCCGCCGCGCTGTCGTAGGCGTCCTTCAGCTCCCGAACGCTGTGCGCCACGCGGATCCCCTTGCCGCCGCCGCCCGACGCGGCCTTGAGCATAACCGGATACCCGATGCGCTCGGCCTCGCTGATCGCCTCGTCAAAATCGCGCAGCGGCCCATCCGTGCCGAGCGCGACCGGCACGCCCGCCGCGATGGCGTTGCGCTTGGCTTCGGATTTATCGCCCATCAGACGGATGGTGGCCGAGGTCGGCCCGATGAACGCCAGCCCGGCCTGGGTGGTAAGCTCGGCAAAATCGGGATTTTCCGACAGGAAGCCAAAGCCCGGATGGATCGCCTGACACCCCGAGGCCAGCGCCGCGGAGATAATGTTCTCCATATTCAGATAGCTTTCCGAAGCGCGCGCCGGCCCGATGCACACCGCTTCATCCGCGATCTGCGCGTGCAGCGCCTCGCGGTCGGCCTCGGAATATACCGCGACCGAAATGATGCCCAGGTCGCGGCAAGCCTGTATGATGCGGACCGCGATCTCGCCGCGGTTCGCGATGAGTACCTTTTGAAACATTGTTTCCCCTGCCTTAGTCCATGATGACCATGCACTTGATTTCCGCCTCGGCGGCTTTCTGATCGCCGACCCAAGCTACGCCCTCGGCGACCGCCATCGGACCGCGGCGCTTGACAAACCTCACCTCCAGCCGGAGCGTATCGCCCGGCTTGGCCATGGCGCGGAATTTCGCCTTATCAATACCGGTATACACCGCGGTCTTCCCCTTGAATTCCGGAATGGACAGCAGCGCCACGCCGCCGACCTGCGCCAGCGCCTCCAGCCGGAACACGGCGGGCATGATCGGGTTGCCCGGGAAGTGGCCCTGGAAGAAAAACTCGTCGCCCGTCAGGTGCAGCGTGCCTACCGCGTGCTCCTCGTCCATTTCGAGGATCTCGTCCACCAGCAGCATGGGCGGGCGGTGCGGAAGGATCTCCATGATCTGTTCTTTGTTCAGCATATTATAATCCCTCTCCTGTGAAAACGCAAGCCCTTTCCCGCCGCGCCCTGCGGCGAACCGGCTGCCGTTTCCCTTATTCGATCACAACGATGATCTGGTTATACTCGACCATATCGCCCGGCTGCGCCAGAATGCGCACGACCGTTCCGTCGCACGGGGACTTGATCTCGTTCATGGTCTTCATCGCTTCCACGATGAATAGCGTGTCGCCCTCCTTGACCTTCTGGCCGACCAGCACGAACGGCGGCGCGTCCGGGGACGGGGAGGAATAGAACGTTCCCACCAGCGGGCTCCTAACCGGCGTACCCTCGGGCAGGTCCTCGGCCGCGGCAGGCGCCTCGTCCTCCGACGCGGCAGCGGGGGCAGCCGCCGGTGCTACCGCCGCCGCGGGAGCCGCCACAACCGGCGCGGGAGGAGCGGATTTGATCTTCAGCTTCATGTCGTCCAGTTCGATCTCTACCTCGCCCAGGCCCTTGGCCTTGAGCGCATCCATCAGCTCGATGGCAACGTCTTTCAGTTCCTTGATATCCATATCTTACACCTTCTTAATCAGGATGCAGGCGTTATGGCCGCCAAAGCCCAACGAATTGGAAATCGCCACGTTCACGGGCATTTCAACCGCCCTGTTCGGGGTGATATCCAGATCGCAGTCCGGATCCGCCTCCTGATAGCCGATGGTTGGCGGCACCACACCGTCGCGGATCGCCATGACGCACGCAATCGCCTCAACCGCGGCCGCGCCGCCCAGCAGGTGGCCGGTCATCGACTTGGTGGACGACACCTTGACCTTGTACGCCTCGTCCCCAAACGCCTTTTTGATGGCGATGGTTTCATACTTTTCATTCAGCGGGGTGGACGTGCCGTGCGCGTTGATATAGTCCACATCCGCAGGAGTCAGGCCCGCGTCCGTGATCGCGCCTAGGATGGCGCGCGAAGCGGCCTCTCCGTCCGGAGAGGGGCTGGTGATATGGTAGGCGTCTCCGGTCGCGCCGTAGCCCGCAATCTCCGCGAGGATCGTCGCGCCGCGCGCTTGGGCATGCGTCAGGCTCTCAAGCACCAGGCAGCCCGCGCCCTCGCCCATCACAAAGCCCGACCGGCGGGCGTCGAACGGAATGGAGGCGCATGCCGGCTCATCGCCCATATGCACGGCTTTCATGTTCTGGAAGCCTGCCATCGAGATCGGGATAATACCGTTCTCGGTGCCGCCGCAGACCACGACGTCCTGATAGCCATGCCGGATAGCGCGCATAGCCTCGCCGATCGCATGGTTGCCCGTCGCACAGGCGGAAACCGGACAGAAATTCTCGCCCTTGAAGCCGAACCGCATGGAGATATACGCCGCCGCCATGTTGGCGATCATCTCCGGAATACACAGCGGGGACACGCGCCCCGGCCCCTTTTCGTTCAGCTTGGGGATCTCCTGCTCAGCGATCTGCAGACCGCCCACGCCCGAGCCATAAATCACGCCCGCGCGGTAGGGATCGAAGCTCCCTTCCCTGAGGCCCGCCTGGTCGACCGCCTGTTGCGCCGCCGCCAGCGCAAAGTGGCAGTTGACGTCCATCCGGCGCGCCTCGCGCTTATCTACATACTGCGTCACGTCGAAATCCTTGACCTCAGCGGCCAGCTTTACCTTAAATTCCGATACATCGAACTTGGTGATCGGACCTACACCGCACTTACCGGCCTTGAGCGACTCCCAAAACGTCTGGACGTCGTTGCCGACCGGCGTGACCGCGCCCATACCAGTGATAACTACCCGTTCCATCAAAGCATCTCCTTCTTCCTCGTTTTCCCGGGACGTGCCGCCTGCGCGTGTCCCGCCCTTCTGCTTCCGTGCGGCAGGTCAAAGCATGCCGCCGTCCGCAACGATGACCTGTCCGGTGATATACGAGGCCGCGTCCGACGCAAGGAACGAAACGATATCCGCGATCTCCTCCGGACGGCCGCAGCGCTTCATGGCGATCTGCGCCAGCATGCCTTTCTTCACATCCTCCGGCAGCACGTCGGTCATATCGCTTTCGATAAAGCCCGGCGCCACCGCGTTGACGCGCACGCCGCGCGCCCCCAGCTCCTTGGCCGCGGATTTGGTCAGGCCGATCACGCCCGCCTTAGAAGCCGCGTAATTCGCCTGCCCCGCATTGCCCGAAATACCGACCACGCTCGACAGGCTGACAATGCTGCCCGCCTTGGCGCGCAGCATCATCGCGCCGACGATCTGGGTCATGTTGAAAGTCCCCTTCAGGTTGGTCGAAACGACCGCGTCAAACTGGTCGGGCTTCATGCGGACGAGCAGCCCGTCGCGCGTGATGCCCGCGTTATTGACCAGCACCGCTGGCACGCCCAGCTCCTCCTTGATCTGCTTGACCGCCGCCTCGCACGCCGCGTAATCCGCGACATCCCACTGCTTTACGACCGCCTTGACGCCGTGCGCGCGGCACTTCTCCGCGACGCCCTCCGCCTTCTCCACCGAGGAGGCACAGTTGATCACAACATCATAGCCGTCCTTTGCCAGCTTTTCCGAAATAGCCGCGCCGATGCCGCGCGAGCCGCCAGTTACAATTGCAACACCCATGTTCCCGCTCTCCTTATTCAAAACGCTGATATGCGGTGCGGAGCAGCTGCTCCGCTCCCTCAGTCATGCCGCGCAGGATATCCGCGCACGGGCGCAGCTCGGTGAGCATACCCGCGATCTGGCCGGACATAAACGTGCCTTCCTCATAGTTCCCATCCTGCACCGCCTTGCGCAGAGAACCCGCGGTCGCAGCCTCCAGCTCCTCCAGCGACTGCTCGGTGCCGATCTTCTCCAGTTCCAGGCACTTGCGCGCCATCGGCGTTTTGAGCGAGCGCACCGGATGGCCGGACGGACGTCCGGTAACAACCGTGGAGATATCGCTCGCCTTGAGCACAAGCTCCTTGTACTTATCCGAAATATAGCACTCGTCGGACGCGAGGAACACCGTGCCGCACTGCACGCCCTCCGCGCCCAGCAGGAGCGCCGCGGCCATGCCGCGGCCGTCCGCGATACCGCCCGCCGCGATAACCGGCACATCCACCGCGTCCACTACCTGCGGCACAAGCGGCATGGTCGTCAGCTCGCCGATGTGGCCGCCGCCCTCCATGCCTTCCGCGATAACCGCGTCCGCGCCCGCGCGCGCCATGCGCTTGGCCAGCGCGACCGACGCGACGACCGGCATCACCTTGATGCCCGCGCTCTTCCAGCCTTCCATATATTTGCCCGGATTGCCCGCGCCCGTGGTCAGCACCTCGATCTTCTCGTCGATGGCGAGCTGGGCGAGGTCGTCCGCGTTCGGGGAGAGCAGCATGATATTCATGCCCAGCGGCTTATCCGTAATCGCGCGCGCCTTATGGATCTCATCGCGGATATAATCCACCGGCGCCGCGCCGCCCGCGATGATGCCCAGGCCGCCCGCCTTGGACACCGCCGCCGCGAGGTGGTGCTCCGCGATCCACGCCATCGCGCCCTGCACAATCGGATATTCAATACCGAGAAGTTCTGTGATCTTGGTCTTCATTTGATTCGCTCCCCTTTTACAGTTTGAGTACAAACGCGCCGTAGGTCAGCCCACCGCCGAAGCCGGTGCAGACGATGGTCTGGCCCGCTTTGAGCAGGCCCTTGCGGCGCATCTCGTCCAGGCAGATCGGCACACTGGCCGAAGAGGTGTTGCCGAAGCGGTCCATGTTCACATAGACCTTTTCTTTCGGCAGATGGTAGCGCTTGGCGATCACGTCCAGGATGCGCAGGTTGGCCTGATGCGGCACCACCCAGTCGATCTCCTCGGCCGAAACGCCCGCGCGCTGCAGCGCGGTATCGATTGCCAGCGGAACCGCGCGCGCGGTGAACCGCACGACCGCCGCGCCCTGCATTTTCAGGAAGCGCGCCTTAGGGTCGACTGTCCGCTCGGGCGCGAACGGGTCTTCGACCGGCAGCGCCTCCATGTACAGGTACTCCGCGCCCGAGCCGTCCGCCGCGATAAACGTGGACTGGATGCCCACGGCGGCGTCCTCGGTCGCGCGGTAGACCGCTGCGGCCGCCCCGTCGCCAAACAGGATGCAGGTGGAGCGGTCGGTGTAATCCGTGATGCGGTGCAGCGTTTCCGCCGAAACGACGAGTACGGTCTTCGCCTTGCCCGACCGGATGTAGCTGTCCGCGATGTCGGTCGCGGAGATGAAGCCCGCGCAGGCGTTGTTGATATCCATCGCGCCAACCTGGCGAGCGCCCAGCTTGTCCTGCAGGACGCTCGCGGTGTTGGGCGTGTTGGTATCCGGCGTGCAAGTGCTGACCAGGAGCAGGTCAAGCTCCTCCGCCGTGATTCCCGCGTCCGCCAGCGCGTTCTGCGCTGCGCCGAGCGCCAACTCCCATGTGCGGGTGTTCCTGGCGATGCGGCGCTCGCGCACGCCGGTGCGCTTGACGATCCACTCGTCGCTGGTGTCGACCATCTGCTCGAGCATCGCATTGGTCAGGGCAAACTCCGGAATGCACGATCCCGTGCCGATCAGTTGAGTGTTGATGATAGCCACGCTCCCTAAAATCAAATCGCTCTCCCAAAAACCGTGGAAAAGCGACAATAGTTTGATTGACAAAGTAATCCTTGACTATTATAATAAAAGGACACGAAAATGTCAACCTTTTCCGAGGTCTGGCATCGGTATTTGGAGGAACGAAATGGAATACGGTTTTGCATTTTTCCCCGGCCAGGGCGCGCAGGTCCCGGGCATGGGCAGGGACCTGTACGAAAATTCGCAGGCCGCACGGCTGGTTTTTGAAGAGGCCAGCGACGGGGCGGGCCTGGACGTTGCAAAGCTCTGCTTTGACAGCGATAAGGAGGCGCTTTCCCGCACGGAAAACAGCCAGATCGCGATTTTTACGCACTCGATGGCCGCGCTCGCGGCGCTGCAGGAGGCCGGCGTATCTTTCAAGGCCGCGGCGGGCTTCTCGTTGGGCGAATACACGGCGCTCGCGGCAGCCGGCGTGGTGTCGCTCACGGACGGCGTCAGGATCGTGTCCATGCGGGGCAAACTGATGCAGCAGGCGGCGGACTCGATCGACGGCGGCATGGCCGCCATCCTCGGGCTGGACGACGCGGCGATCGAGCAGGCCTGCGCCCAGGTGACAGGCGGCCTGGTGCGTCCGGTCAACTACAACTGCCCCGGCCAGCTCGTCATCGCGGGCGAGCGCAAGGCGCTGGACGAGGCGGTTGAGAACTGCAAGGCGGCCGGCGCGCGGCGCGCGCTCCCGCTCGCGGTTTCCGGCGCGTTCCACACGCCGCTGATGGCCAAGGCGGCGGCCGAGCTGCGCGCTTATGTGTCGGACTTTACTTTCTCCGCGCCCAGAATGGATATCTACTCCAACCTGGACGGCAACGTACTCGACTGCGCCGACCTGCCCGCGCATCTGGAGCAACACATGATCTCTCCCGTGCGCTGGACGCAGCTCGTCCGCAACGGCATGGCGGCGGGCCTTACCACCGCGTGCGAGATCGGCCCGGGCAAAACGCTCACCGGCTTCGCGGGCAAGATCAGCAAGGAGCTGGCGTGCAAGCCCGTGCAGGACATGGCGGGCGTACAGGCCGCAGCAGAATGAGAATCAAAAAAAAGAACCGCTTTCCAGCGGTTCTTTTTTTGATCCATCCTCCAAACGGGGCGGCTTTGCCTCCCTGTCTGATGGCCTGTTTTAGTAAGTCGCCACCACGGCGCCCTTATAGGTTTCCTCGATGAACTGCTTGACCGTATCGCTCTGCAGCGCCTCGGCCAGCGCCTGAATTTTTTCGCTGTCCTCGTCGCCGCTGCGGCAGGCGATCACGTTGACGTATACCTGCGCATACTCCGGATTTTCCGTGATGAGCGAGTCCTCCTTGGCGTTCAGGTCGGCCTGCAGGGCATAGTTGCCGTTGATGACCGCAAGGTCAACGTCCTGCAGCGAACGCGGGAGCTGCTCCGCGGCGATCTCCTGGATATCCAGGTTCTTCGGGTTTTCCACGATGTCCAGCTTGGTCGCGTCCGAGGTCGGGTCGATCCCGTCCTTAAGCTTAATCAGACCCGCGTCCTGCAGAAGCAGCAGCGCGCGCGTCTCGTTGGAGCCATCGTTCGGCACGGCGATGGTAGCGCCGTCCGCCACTTCGTCCAGCGTCGCGGTCTTGCCCGGGTAAATGCCGAACGGCTCATAGTGCATCTCGATCGCGGGGACCAGGTCGCCGTTGTTCTCCTTATTGAAGTTGTTCAGGTACGGGATGTGCTGGAAATAGTTCGCGTCCAGTTCGCCCTCAACCAGCGCAGTGTTCGGGGTCACATAGTCGGTGAACTCCACCACTTCGAGCGTGTAGCCCGCCTCGGCCAGCACGTCCTTTGCCGCCTTCAGGATCTCCGCATGGGGCGTGGGCGACGCGCCGACCGTAATGGTCTTTGCCGCGTCATCCGATGCGCCGCCGTTATCCGCGTCCTGGTCCTGGCTGTTCCCGCCGCAGGCTGCAAGCGCTGTCAGGCACAGCGCGCCCGCAAGCAAAGCTGCGATTTTCTTTTTCATAATCAGTTCTCTCCTTTTCTCATTGGTGGGACGGCGCGCGGCCGCAGCGCCGCCCCCATATCATTAATTTAATGATAACAAAACAAATTGCTTTACCGGTTGCGCTTATCCAGCCGGCGCGCCAGCCAAAGGCCAGCCTCCTGGAAGATCTGCACGACCACGACAATGATGATCACCGCAACCAGCATAATATCGAACTGATAGCGGTTATAGCCATAGGTGACTGCCACTGCGCCCAGGCCGCCGCCGCCGATAAAGCCGGCCATCGCGGAATAGCCCAGGATAGTGACGACCGAGATCGCGCCGCCGACCATGAGCGAGGGCTTGGCCTCCGGCACAAGCACCTTCCACACGATCTGCCACGGGCTTGCCCCCATAGACTGCGCGGCCTCGATCACGCCAAACGGCACCTCCTTGATGGAGGATTCTACCATGCGCGCCACATAGGGGGCGGCCGCCATGGTCAGCGGCACGATCATCGCGGTCGTGCCAATCGAGGAGCCTGTGATCGCGCGCGTCATCGGCGTAATCATAACGCCCAGGATCAGGAACGGCACCGAGCGCAGAATATTGACAACCACGCCCAGCACGGTGTTGAGTACCGGAATCGGGCGGATGCCGCCCTTATCGCTCACCACCAGCAGCAGGCCGACCGGCAGCCCGATCGCATAGGACACCACGGTGGATACCGCGACCATGTACAAGGTTTCCCACAGGGCCTGCGCCCAGAAATCAGGTGAAAGCATGCGCGTCGCCCTCCTCTACATGCACGTTCTGCGTTTCCAGATAGGCCAGCGCCCGCTTTGCCGCGCGTTCATCCTCCGGCAACTGCAGGATCATCTGGCCATATGCCTTCCCGTCGATATCCTTGGTGTCCGCAAACATGATATTGACCGGCGCCTTGCATTCCAGCACCATGTTGGATACCACCGGCTCAAACGACGAGTTTCCATCAAACACGATGCGGCAGTAATGCCTGCCCGTGGCCAGGCGCTCCCGCCTGCCATCCGGATAGATCAACTGCTTGGCCATCGCGGACTGCGGGCGGGTGAACACCCGATCGACCGTGCCGACCTCTGCGATGCGGCTGGAATCGATGATCGCCACGCGCTGACAGATCTCCTCGATGACCGCCATCTCATGCGTGATGACCACAATCGTGATGCCGAGCGTCTGATTGATCTCCTTAAGCAGCGCGAGGATGGAGCGCGTCGTCGTCGGGTCCAGCGCGCTGGTCGCCTCGTCGCAGAGCAGGATCTTAGGGTTGGTCGCCAAGGCTCGCGCGATGGCCACGCGCTGCTGCTGGCCGCCGGAAAGCTGGGATGGGTAATTACCCGCGCGGTCGCTCAGGCCGACGATATCGAGCAGTTCGCGCGCCCGCTTTTCCGCCTCCGCCTTACCCGTCCCCGCGATTTCCAACGGGAAGCAGATATTTTGCAGCGCGGTGCGCTGTTGCAGCAGGTTGAACTGCTGGAAGATCATGCCCATGGAGCGGCGCGCCTGCAGCAGCTCCTTTTTGAAAGCGCCCCCAGCTCCTGCCCGTCCACCGTGACCGTACCCTCGGTCGGCTTTTCCAGAAAATTGATGCACCGCACCAGCGTGGATTTGCCCGCGCCGGACAGGCCGATGATGCCAAATATCTCGCCGCGTCTGATGTCCAGGCTGACACCGTCAAGCGCCACAACCGTACCCGCGCGCCCGCGGAACGTCTTGTTCAGGTTTTGGATTCGCACAATAACATCCTGTTCCAAACCTTATTCCCCCTTGTTTCAAAATAAAAGCGGAAAGCAGTCCTGCTTTCCGCTCGCTTTCCATCTGAACCGCATCGCGCCGCATGACAAATACGGCCCGCTTGCAGCATAACAGCCCTGTTACGGCTGTATTGCAGAAAAACGAGCAAAACCGCACATCATGCACATGGACATTCGCAGTGCCAGCATTACGGTCTCCTCCTTTTCCTACAATTTCTATAGTATATTGCTTGGTTATTAGTGTACCGCTCTTTGCGGGATTTGTCAAGGATTTTTTGTAATCCTCCTACTGAAATCGATCCTAACGTCCCATATTTTTGAACTGATTTTCATTGTATGAATTCATTATGATATTATCACATAATATTTAATCTGATTTTAGCATATTGCCCCCATATCACAAGCCTAATATTTCATATAGCTTCTTATATTGCATGCCATGTGCTTCTGCTACGCCTTTGCAGGTAACTTTCCCATCATAGCAGTTAATTCCCGACGCAATACATGAATTCTGTTTTGCTGTCTGCTCCAATCCGTTATTTGCAATCGTTAGCCCGATTTGTATCGTTGCATTTGTCAGCGCTTCTGTTGCAGTATATGCAACCGCCCCCGGCATATTGGAAACACAATAATGTACGATGCCGGAATCAATAAATACCGGCTCCTGATGCGTTGTGACATGTGATGTCTCAAAACATCCGCCCTGATCAATCGCAACATCTACAATGACCGCTCCCTGCTGCATGATAGCCAAATCGTCGCGTGTTACCAGGCAAGGCGCTTTTCTTCCCGGCGACAGCACGGCACCGACTACAAGATCTGCTTTTTTCAGGCTTGTCGCAATGTTGTCTTGCGTACTATACAATGTTTGTATCCTGCTGCCATATTGCTGGTCCAAAGCAGTCAATCTGTTAACGTTAATATCCAGTATTGTTACATCAGCCCCCATACCTACGGCGATTTTACAAGCATTGGAACCAACCGTACCTGCCCCCAGAATAACAACCTTTGCTTTGTATACACCCGGAACACCGGAGAGCAGCACCCCTCTTCCTCCAAATGTTTTCTCCAGGTATTTAGCGCCTTCCTGCACCGACATCCGTCCGGCAATTTCGCTCATCGGTGTCAGGCACGGAAGGCCTCCATTTTTATCCGTAATCGTCTCATACGCTACTGCACGGATATGTTTTGCTACTAGCGCCTCCGTCAGAGGCCTATCGGCTGCAAGATGCAAGTAGGTATACAAAATCTGTCCTTCCCGCATCAGCGGATATTCGCTCGCAATCGGCTCCTTTACTTTTACGATCATTTCCGATGCTTTCCATATCCGCTCTGCATCCTCTGCACATTGTGCGCCTGCAGATATATAATCATCATCGCTGAAGCCCACTCCCAGCCCCGCACCTTTTTCGACCATTACCGTGTGCCCGGCAGCCGTATATGCCCGCACATTTGCAGGAGTCATACCAACGCGATATTCATTATTTTTACGCTCTTTGACCAATCCGATTTTCATAATGTGTCCTCCTGAACCATGCTCTTATCTGTTAGCATCATCCAATATGAAACCATTTTTTTATTGCGCCTACTACAGCGTTTTCATTATTCGAGCCAATCTGGTATTTACACATAGCGGCCAACGCAGGGTGCGAATTCTTCATGGCGAACGTATGGGTACACGCCTTCATTAGGCCTATATCATTCAGATAGTCTCCAAACGCCATACTTTCACCGGCAGTAATGCCGTATCGCTGTTGCAGTTCCTGCAAGCCCGTACCTTTATCGACACCAAGTCGGTGTATATCAACCCACATGTTTTCAGACAGATAAATTTCTATACACTCTTTAAATGCAGACAGCGCAGGGAGAACATGTTTTTTTGCCTCAGGATGATATACGGAACACTGTACCACCTTATCTGTTTTCAGAATCTGCTCAAAGCAGTCAACCTGCTGCAAATCGCAAAAGTACTTTTTCGCAAACTGCAGAAAATCCTGATCGCGGCTCTCTGTATATACACCATCCACACATGTAACAACCATATGCGAACCTGCAATATGCCGCGCTGTACCGATTGGTTCATATAGTAAATTCGGATCAATTTCATATATGGAGACAAGTTGTCCCCTATCATATATTAGCGATCCGTTCACACATATAAATGCTATTATGTCAGATATTTCCGGAAAAAAAGAGAGCAAGTTCTTATATTGTCTGCCGGAGGCGACAACAAAACGCACATCCATGCGCTGTAGCACTTTGATAACAGGCACAATGTCTTCAGGCAGTTCTTTTCGATTGTTTAAGAGCGTGCCATCCATATCCGCTGCAATCAGACGAACCATAAATATTCACTTCCCGCTCTTTTGGATCAGTGAGGCAAAACGAGTCGCGGCCTCCTCACAGGTATCTGCTTGCAGAATGCTTTGGACAGCTCCCTCGGTCTGAAATACTTCCATCAGATTCTGCAGTACATCAATCTGTTTATTGGGATCCTTTATTGCCAACATCACCAACAGATGTACCGCTCCCTTTCGATCCGGTTCGCCCATTAGTTGAAAATCGACAGGATTCCGCAGTATGCCCAAAGCAATTGCAGATTCTTTTACATGCACCGCCTCTGCGTGTGGGATTGCAACGCAGATATCTTTGAGCTGAAGACCGGTAGGGAAACTCTGCTCACGCTTCCATACTGCGTCCGGATAGCTTTTCTCCACACATCCTGCATTGATCAGCAGTTGTGCCGTTTGAAAAATTGCGCACTCACTGTTATCGGAAATAATATTGATATCAATTAGCTGTGAACCGAATGTGATTGTTCCTAATAACTTATCTTTGTTTTTTTCCATGGAATCCCTTCTTTCTTTTATCCGAGCAGTAATGGGTCATAGATTGATCTTTATTATAACACTTTACATTCAAAAGTAAATAATTTAAAAACACAAATACAAACCAAAATTCAAAAAACAAAAATGTCAAAAATGCACAATTTCATTTTTTGTTTTGTTTTTTTAAAATAAATTCTTATTTTTATCCTAAATTCTCGCATATTATTCCTATTTTTATTATTTATAGTGTTTTTTGTTTTCTTTGTTTTTGTTGACATAAATGCAAACCAGAAGTATAATATAAAAAAACAAAAGATCAATACAGAAAATAAAGGCATAGAAAACGGAGGCATTTTTATGGCAAACGATCGGGAATCATATATTCTGAAGAAAATACAAACCGAAAAACGAGTAAAGGTTACCGAGCTAGCCGAAGCGCTTCAGGTGACGCCAGAAACAATCAGAAAAGACTTAACCGAAATGGAAGAGCGCCGTTTGTTAAAGCGTGTTCATGGAGGCGCTGTTATCCCCTCCTACTTCAAGTCCTCTGAGCCGGCATATGACGACAGAAGCGAGATGCAGGTTGCTGCTAAAAAGCGTATTGCCGAAGAAGTTGCCAACGATATATTACCCGGCGAGACGCTCTTGATAGATAACGGATCAACCATATACGAACTCGCCAAAGCAATCAGCAATATACCTCAGCTCACCATCATCACTCCGTCGTTAAAGATTGCAATGGTCTTTTTAAAAAACCCCTCTGCAAAAGTCTTCCTTCTGGGCGGATGGCTTCGCTTCACCGAACCCTCAACATTTGGCGATGTTACCATTAATCAGTTAAAGGGGTTTCATGTAAATAAAACTATTTTATCCGTCGCAGGACTTTCTGCAGAATATGGTCTGACCGAATATCTTGAAGAGGATGCTGCCATCAAGAGGCAAGCTCTACAGTGCGGCGAGAAAAAAATAGTGCTGGTAGACCACACTAAGCTGGATGTAACCGCCCTGCTCACAGTTGCCGCTATTGAGCAGGTCGATCAAATTTATGTAGACGGATATGACGCAGATCCCCGTATCTGCTCCATTCGCGAAAAAGGCATAGAGGTTATATGCATTCCCCATGCACAAGGGATGCAAAATAACGCCGTATCAGACAACCCGCAAGAATAAGACTTTTTCTGAAGCAAGGAGGGATGCGATCAAGTAATAATATCGCCAAAAAATGCAAAAAAAGGAGGTAAAAATGTTATGAAGCCAACCATTCTCGTCTGCTGTGCAAGCTCTGTGGCAACCTCGACTATTGTCGCTGGAAAAGTTCGGGAAATCCTTGACGATCAAGGCTTTGACGTTGAGGTTATTCAAAGTTCCTTCGCAGAAATGAATTCTAAAATCGAAATGCGGCATCCCTGCCTTATCATGGTTACCGGTGCAGTTTCAACGCCAGAGGACATTCCAGCACTTGTGGCGACGCCGTTTTTGACAGGGATCGGCAAAGAAGCGATTATTGAAAAGATGTGTGAAATCGTTGGACAGGCAGTGGCTGGAAAGTGAGGAGGGAACCAAATGAGTCAATTATTAGAACTGATCAAATCTCTTTTTCAGGTATTGCTTGATTTTGATTCTTTTGTTTTGGTTCCGCTCTTCCTGCTGATCATGGCGCTGGTCATGGGGGCAAAATTCAGCAAAGCTCTGCGCGCCGCACTGACGGTAGGCGTCGGCTTTGTTGGTGTGTCCACACTGACCAATCTGTTTTTCACAGTTCTTGCGCCAGTGGCAGAATCGATGGTTGAACGTTGGGATCTTTCACTAAATGTTATTGATGTTGGATGGGGTCCCTTCATGAGTGCAATCTGGGCCCTCCCGATTTCTCTGCTCATGCTTCCGCTGTTTGTAATCCTCAACATCATTCTTCTCCTAGTCAAATATACCGATACTTTGGATATTGATTTGTGGAATTATGCACTTTGCTTTTATGCCGGCATGTTCACTTATGTCGCAACTGATCATAATATGTTTTTGGCCATTCTTGCCTTTTCGGTCTGTGTCTGCATTATTTTGAAGCTCGCTGACCTCATCGCTCCGCGAACGGAAGATTTTTTTGGTCTTCCAGGCATTTCCTTCCCCCAACTTGTTTCGATATCATTCATGCCGATCGGATGGGTTCTTGCAAAAGGAATGGACAAAGTTCCCGTTTTGAAAAATTTGGATGGTGATTCGGAATCGCTTCGAAAAAGATTCGGCATTTTGGGCGAACCAATTTTTATGGGATTTGTGATAGGTCTTGTCATTTCCCTGCTGGCGGGACAAAATCTTGGCGGATCGCTTGGCGTCGGCATGACAATGGCCGGTGTAATGGTCTTGCTTCCTCGAATGGTATCTGTGTTGGTGGAAGGCTTGAGTCCACTGAGCGAAGTGATCCGTACCCGTTTCGAAAAATGGATGCCTGGCCGTAAGATCCGCATTGGCCTGGATACCGCTGTTATCATCGGCAACCCCGCTACACTGGCTGCGAGCATTATGCTTGTCCCCGTCTCGCTCATATTGGCCGCCGTACTTCCTTACAACCGCGTTATCCCATTTGCCGATTTGGCCAGTATTGCATTTGCCATCTGCCTAATTACGCCATTTGTCAAAGGTAATGTTATCAAATTATTTATTATCGGCGTATTTCTGATCGCATTTGTTATGCTTCCGATTTCTACTTTGGTTTCACCGGAAATCACCGCAGTCGTTCAAGAGGCCAATATGTTTAGTCTGCCGGATGGCTTTGGCACAGCAAGCATGGTTACTTCGTTTGTGGATGGATCCAACCCGATTAGCTTTATTGTTTATAAAATATTCTCACTTTTCGGCTAAATGGAGGTTAAAGTATGAAACAGATTCCCAACAGTTTCGATGTCGCGACCGAACAACAGTTAAAAGAACATATGATGTTCGGTGGTCCATGGAGAGGTCCGCTGATCATACGTGGTCAAGGTGTCTACTGTTACGATCGTGATGGCAAGGAATATCTTGATTTTGAATCACAGGCATGGTCGCTTGCATTGGGCTTTGGCAATCAGGAAATTATGGAAGCTGCATTTGAGCAAGCCAAATTCCTATACCACATGAAGGGTGGACTGAACACTTTTCCCAGGCTGAAACTTGTCGATAAAATTCTTAGCATGGTGCCGGATTGCTTCGATCGTGTTTCATTTGAACCAAGCGGTTCAATTGCAAACGAGGCGGCAATGAAAATCTCCATGATCAACCGTCCAGAAGCCCGGTATTTCATCAGTCTGTATCACGCCTTCCACGGAAATACACTTGCCACCTCCGCTGGCGGATGGCATGCAACAAAAGCACCCAGACATTACGGCGGCGGCATTAAGTACATTGGGTTCATGCAGAATTTCGTTCGGGCACAGAATCCTTATTGTTACCGCTGTCCATATGGCAAGGAGTGCGGGAAATGCAACTACCTATGCGCAGAGGAACTCCGCAATACAATTTTGTATGGTGTTTCCGGACCTGTCGCTGCCGTGATTCTCGAACCAGTACAGGGCAGCGGCGGACAGATCCCCTGTCCCCCCGGCTATATGAAACGTGTGCGGGAGATCTGTGATGAAACAGGAACACTTCTTATTTTCGACGAAATGCAAACCGGTTTCGGACGTTGTGGCACTATGTTTGCCATGGATTATTTAGGCGTCACACCGGATATTTTCACAATTGGCAAAGCAATGGGCAACGGTTTCCCGATCGCCGGCACAGTCATTCAGAAGAGTCTAAAAGGTTTTCAGGATGGCACAGATGATAATTTCACATTCTGCAACAACCCCATGGCGCAGGCTGCATCACTCAAAACAATTGAGATTATGCAACGAGACCATGTGCCGGAAAACGCTAAAAAAATGGGGGATTTCCTAACGCATGGCCTAAAAGAGATTCAAAAGCGATATCCGGTTATGGGTGATGTCCGTGGTCCCGGTCTGCATATCGGGATTGAAATGGTTCGTGATCCTGAAACCAAGGAACCCGATGTACAACTGGCAGCCTCCATCTATGAGAACGCACTGCACAACGGTGTTATTATGGGGTTGGGCGGCTCTTCGCCACATGTGATCAAAGTGAAACCGCCTCTAATCATTAATGAGCAGCAATGCAGCGCATTTTTGGAGCGTTTTGAGAAGTCCTTGCAACAAGCCCTTCAAGATCGAAGATAATGATAAAATAATATAAAGGATGCGTATTGGAAATGAAAAATGCAGCAAAAAAACACAGGTTGCTGTATGAATTACAGGGTGTGTGGCAATACCTGCTTCATTTCAATCCAGCAATCCTGTGTTAGTTTTAGTATAGCATGCTCCCCTCCCACTTTCAAGCATGATAGAGCAGAAACAGTTCAGTGGGGCTGCTGCAAAGTAGTCTGTTGAAAAAAACGCACAAAAAATCGGCACCCAAAGAAGCAAAAAACGCTTCCACGGGTGCCATTTTTCTGAGATTATTTTGTGCAAAGCATTATAGCAGCGAAACATACTGAACCCAAGCGAAATATTTCTCCGTTATCATTCATTTCCCAATAAAAAGGACCCCAAGCACGTTTTCGTACCTTGGATCCTGATTGACTGTTTTGGTGAGACGTTGAAGGTATTTTTGCGGGGAAAGCCTCATATTTATTTATCTTTAATCAAAGTATTAAGCTCTTCCATGAACGTATTGATATCTTTGAACTGGCGGTAAACCGAGGCAAAGCGCACATAGGCCACCTCGTCCACCTTGCGGAGCTGCTCCATGACCAATTCTCCGATGACCTTGCTGGATACCTCACTCTCGAGCGAGCCGAACACCTTCTGCTCCACATTATCCACGATCTGCTCGAGCTGCATGAGCGAAACCGGCCGCTTTTCGCAGGCCTTCATCAGCCCGTTCAACAGCTTCTGGCGGTCGTAGGCCTGTCGGGTACCGTCCCGCTTGACCAGCATGAGCGGCATGCGCTCGACCGTTTCGTAGGTGGTAAAACGCTTGAGGCATTTGAGACATTCGCGCCGACGGCGGATACTCGTCCCCTCGTCGGTCGGCCGCGAATCGACTACCTTGCTGTCCTCATAGCCGCAAAACGGACATTTCATCGGGCTTCACCCTCGCAATCCTATAAAATGTGAATCATTTGTGGTTATTATACCACCCCTTGTATAAAAAAGTCAACCATAGCGGGCGCATTTACCCCGTCAAACCGTCAAAAAGCGGGAAAGCACGCTCACGGCGCGCGCCAGATCGTCCGGTCCCGTGAAATTCGAGCGGTATACCTCGATCAACGCATGCCCGCTGTAGCCGGCTGCGCGCAGGCGTGAGAAAAAGTCCGCGTAATCCATCGTTCCCGCCCCGGGCAGCAGGCAGCTCTGCTCGGCTGAGAAATCGTTAATATGGATGTTTACCAGCCGTTCCCCCACTGCATCGATGAATTCCCTCGGGTGACGGCCGGCGCGGTGCGCCTGCTTGATGTCGAGCGTGTACCGCAGCGCGGGAACGTCGCGGTACAGGGCGCTCAGGAATGCGGGGTCGCGCGAACGGCACCACGCCACATTCTCCTGCGCGAGCGTCACGCCGCAGGAGGCTGCGAGCCCGCACAGCCGGCGGTATACCTCGCACTTGCGCGCCCAGCGTGCCGGATCGTCCGCATGCCCCATATCGCGCTCCCCGTGGAAGGTGAAAAAGCGCGCGCCCAGCGCCGCCGCGCATTCCAGATAGCGCTGGTACTGCATCAGCCCGTCCTCTGTGCGGCGCTGGTAATCGGAGAACAGGAGCAGCCCCTCCATCAGCGAGGTGTAGGGGTGGACAGACACGATATCCAGCCCCAGTTGACGCGCCTGCGCGCCCAACTGCTCATAAAAGCGCGGCGAGAACTCGCTCTCCGTATTAAAGAAAACCTCAACCGCATGCACGCCCAGTCCGGCCAGGATGGGCAGTATCTCCTCGACCGGCTGCGGATAGAAGCACGCAGTCGAAATGCCCAGACGCATGGGGGTCCCTCCTTTTCCAAAAAAACCGGACGGGGATACACGCCGCACCCCCGTCCGTTGTTTCGCGCAGTACGCGCTTCTTTCCCTTTATTCAGATACGTTTCTTGCGGAAATGCTTGCGGTAGAACGACCAGAAGCTTGCCGACAGCATGATCGACGACCAGGCGCCCGCAACGATGCCCACGATCAGCGGCAGCGTAAACTGCTTGAGAGACGGCACGCCCAGAACAAAGATCATGCCGACTGTGAACAGCGTGGTAAGGGTCGTGTTGATAGTACGTCCCATGGTCTGCCAGACGCTGCGCTCCGCGACCTCCTCAAACGGCTCCTTGCGCGCCACACGCAGGTTCTCACGGATGCGGTCGAATACGATGATGGACGCGTTGATCGAATAGCCGAGTATGGTCAGCGCCGCAGCGATAAAGCCGGTGTCCAGCGGGATCTGGAACCATACATAGACCGACAGCATGATCAACAGGTCGTGGATCAGGCAGGTGACCGCCGCCAGGCCGCTGGTGAGTTCAAATCGGATGGTGATATAGATCAGCATCAGCACGATCGCCACTACCGCGCACAGGAACGCCGCGCGCTGTAGGTCGCTGCCGACCGAAGGGGAAACGTCGTTATTGTTGTATAGATCTTTGCCATCTTTGTCCAGGCTGTAGGTTTCGACCATCTTGTCGATGACAGCCGCGCGCTTTTCCGAATCGATCGAGGTAGAGCGGATCAGCACGTTTTCGTTGCTGTCGCCCGACGAGGTGACCGAGGACGGGTCGACGCCCGTTACCTCCTGAAACAACTCGCGCACCTCAGTCTGGACCGTCTGGTCCACCGTCTTGTGCAGGTTGAACTCCATCTCCGTGCCGCCGGCAAAGTCGATGCTCAGGTTAAAGAAGTTCTGGCCGAACGGCAGCGCAATCAGAGCCACCAAGCCGGTCGCGCACAGCAGGATGGAGATAATGCCAAAAATCTTGAAATTCTTCAGAATGGGAAACTTGGGTTTCATTATTTATCTCCTCCTTTCTTAAACGCCGTAAGCCTTGGGGCTGCGAACATGGAAATCCACCATGCGGTTGAGCAGGAAATGGGTCACCGTCAGGGCTGTAAACATGGAAATGATAACGCCGAGACCCAGCGTGGTCGCAAAGCCGACGATTGTGCCGGTACCCATCCAGAACAGCACCGCGGCCGCAATCAGCGTGGTGATGTTGGAGTCCAGGATCGCGGTGAACGCGCGCTTAAAGCCGGAGTCGATAGCACTCTTGACGGTCTTGCCCGCGCGCAGCTCTTCCTTGATGCGTTCAAAGATAATGACGTTCGCATCGACCGCCATGCCGATCGACAGGATGATGCCCGCGATACCCGGCAGGGACAGGTTGACACGGATCAGGCCGAACACGACCGCTTCAATGACAATATAGAAGCCGAGCGCCAGACAGGCGACCAGGCCCGGGATGCGGTAAACGATCAGCATGAACAGGCAGACCAGCACAATGCCGATCGCGCCCGCGAGCAGCGAGGTCTGCAGGGCGTTCGCGCCGAGCTGCGGGCCAACCGAGCGAAGCTCAACCTGCTTGAGGCTGAACGGCATCTGGCCGACGTTGATCAGGTCCGCCAGCTCCTTGGCGCTTTCCGCCGTGAAGTTGCCTCCCGAGATCACGCAGGTACTCTGCGTCAGCTGGTTCTCCACCATCGGTGTGGAAATCGCCTGATCGTCCATGACGATGGCAAGGAAGTTCATACCGTCCGTATTTTTCCGCGCCGCGATCGAAGCGGTCGCCTCGGAGAATTTCTGCGTTCCCTCGTCGGTGAACTCGATCTGGACGTAATGCTCGTCCGTCAGTTCCGCGCCGGTCGGCTGGCCGTACATGGCGGTCGCACGCTTGATATCTGTGCCGGTCAGCCACTCCTTGCCGTCCGCGTCCATAAACACGAGCTGCGCGGTCGAGCCCAACGTCTGCACGGCTTCTTCAGGATTGGTGATCTGCGGGATCTCGACCGAGATGCGGTTGTCGCCCGAAAGCGCGACAGTCGCCTCGGTGAAGCCCTTGTTGGTCAGGCGCTGACGGATCATGGACTGCGCCGTTTCCATATCGCTGGACAGGTTGCCCGTATCGTAGCCCTCCGGCAGCTCCGCCTCATATACGATGCGCGAACCGCCCACCAGATCGAGGCCGAGCCGGATGCCGTGCTCGGTATCATTCACCGCAGGGATGATCGTGCGCCCTGCAACGGTAAAGCCCATTACCGCGCAAAGACCGAGCAAAACGATCACGAGCATGACTGCGATGAAAGAAATCACACTCTTTTTCAATGTTTTACAGCCTCCTTTGTTTTCTTACACAACTGATTTAGTATACTGCGAAACCGCAGAAAAGTCAATATTGCCGTGTCTGGCCACCGCGCTTACAGGTTGATCTCCACCGTGACGTCCCCGCCGTCCAGATAGGGCGCGATAGCCGGCCGGACGCACTCGCTGAGGAACTCGTCCACCTGGGACGGGCAGCGGCCGATATACGCGGACGGGTCCAGGTGCTCCATAATCTGCTCGCGCGTCATGCCGAACATCGGGTCCGCGGCGATGCGGTCGATCAGGTCGTTGTCCAGCCCTTCCTCCTTGATGCGCTTGCCCGCAGCCATGGAATGCTCGCGGATGCGCTCGTGCAGCTCCTGCCGGTTGCCGCCGCGCTTGACCGCGCCCATCATGATGTTTTCGGTCGCCATAAAGGGCAGCTCGTTCATCACGCGCTGGTGGATGACCTTGGGATATACCACCAGGCCGGACACCACGTTAATCATAATGTTCAGAATCGCGTCCACCGCAAGGAACGCCTCCGGCACGGAGATGCGCTTGTTCGCCGAATCGTCGAGCGTGCGCTCGAACCACTGGGTAGCAGAGGTAAAGGCGGGGTTCAGGCTGTCCGTGATGACATAGCGCGCCAGCGCGCAGATTCGCTCGCTCCTCATCGGATTGCGCTTGTACGGCATCGCGGACGAGCCGATCTGGTGCGCCTCGAACGGCTCCTCAATCTCCTTGAGGTGCTGCAGCAAACGCAGGTCGGTGGCAAACTTGGACGCCGACTGCGCGATGCCGGACAGGGTAGCCAGCGTCTGCGCGTCGATCTTGCGCGAGTAGGTCTGTCCGGAAACCGGCACCACACCCGCGAAGCCGAAGTCCGCCGCGATGCGCGCTTCCAGCTCCTTGACCTTTCCCTCGTCCCCGTCGAACAGCTCCATAAAGGACGCCTGCGTGCCGGTCGTACCCTTGCTGCCCAGCATGCGCAGGTTTTCAATGCGGTACTCAACCTCGGCCAGATCCATCAGCAGCTCGTTCATCCACAGGGTCGCGCGCTTGCCGACCGTGGTGAGCTGCGCGGGCTGAAAGTGGGTGAAGCCCAGCGTGGGCTGCGCCTTGTGCGCGTCCGCGAAGCGCGCCAGCTTGTCCAGCACCACGGCCAGCTTTTTGCGCACGAGCAGCAGGCCCGCGCGGATCTGGATGATATCCGTGTTATCGCCCACATAGGCGCTCGTCGCGCCGAGGTGGATGATGCCCGCCGCCTTGGGCGCAGCCTTGCCGAACGTATAGACGTGCGCCATCACGTCGTGGCGGACCTCTTTCTCACGCGCCTTGGCCGTATCATAATCGATATCGGTCAAATGCGCCTCCATTTCGTCCACCTGCTCTTGGGTGATGGGCAGGCCGAGCGCCATCTCCGCCTTGGCCAGCGACACCCACAGGCGGCGCCAGGTAGAAAACTTCATATCCGAGGAAAAGGTATACAGCATCTCCTCCGAAGCGTAGCGCGAAGAAAGCGGGCTTTCGTACACGTTGTTCATGTCAGTCGTCCTTTCCGATCTATCTTCATTTTTTGTGGAAACACAAAAGAACGGACTGAAACAGTCCGCTCTTAGTTTATCACCCCATCCCGCGCATTTCAAGCAAAACCGCCTTGTTTTGCGCACACATTGTAACAATAAACAAAGAAATCCCCCGTGCGTGCCATTGATTTGACAGCGCCGCGGCACGGCTTGACGGACCACGGCCTGCATGCTATCATCAAGTCAGCCACAAACCGGAGGTGCAACATGAGAAAAGCCCGTCAGGACGAGCTTCCAGCGCTGGCCGCGCTGATGTTCGACCAGTTTTATGAAAAGGAAGAGCTGCGGCAGCAGTTTTCCGGCGTGGATATGGAAACCGCCCGCCAGGTCGGTCCGACCATACTCAGCCTCGGACAGGACTATTTCTTCGAACACGGCGATGTTTTCGTCTGCGAGACTGCGGACGGTGCGCTCACCGGCGCGCTGGTCGGCACCGACCCGTGCAGGCGCGCCCCGCTCGGTCCGCTCGCGCAGATCATTTATCTGCTGCGGCGCGGCCGCGCGCTGCGCGGCATCCCCAAGCGCCTGCTCGCACAGCTCACACGCAACAGCCGACCCGTTATGGCCGTACACAGCATGAACTGGTACCGGCGCTATTGCAACCGGCCGTACTACATCGCGCAGTTCGCTGTCGCCAAGGCGCACCGTGGCACAGGTGTCGCCCGCGAGCTGATGGACGGCGCGCTCGCCCGCGCAGCGGCGCTGGGCTGCCAGACAGTCGCGCTCGAAACCTTTTCACGGGAGAATGTGCCGATTTACCTGCATTTCGGCTTCCAGCTCAAGCAGGTTCACACCTGCGGCGCGTTCACGGAATACCGCCTGCTCAAGCCGCTCGAATAATGCAAAAGGGAGGACATCCGTCCTCCCTTTTCCTGTCATTATGCGTTTTGGATGAACTGTTCCAGCCGGTCCAGCCCCTTGTCGATCTCGGCCAGCGAAGTCGCGTAGCTCCAGCGGACAAAGCCAGGCGCCGCGAACGCCGTACACGGCACGGTCGCCACCAGCCCTTTTTCCAGGAACAGATGCGCGAAATCCTCCGCGCTCCCAATCGTTTTCCCGTACATGGACTTGCCGATGAAGCTTTTCATGTTCATCATCACATAGAACGCGCCCTGCGGCTTGATGCAGGAAACACCCGCGATGCGGTTCATACGCCCGACCAGATGATCCCGACGCTTCTCAAACGCGCGTTTCATGGCCTGCATATCCTCCTGCGGGCCGCGCAGCGCCACGATCGCCGCGTGCTGGGAGATCGTGGAGGGCGCCGAGGTGGAATGGCTTAGGTAATTGCCCATCACACGGGCCAGCTCCGGATTGGAGGCCGTGTAGCCAATGCGCCAGCCGGTCATGGCATAGCTCTTGGACACGCCGTTAACCAGTATGGTCCGCTCCTTGACATCCTCGCCCAGCGAAGCAAAGGATACGAACTCGATATCGTCATAGACCAGGTTGCAGTAAATCTCGTCCGCGATCACATAGACGTTGCGGCGGCAGCATACCTCGGCGATCGCCTCCAGCTCTGCGCGCGTATAGACCATGCCGGTCGGGTTGCAGGGCGAATTGAGCATAAACACCTTGGTCCGGTCGGTGATCGCCGCGTCGAGCTGCGCCGCCGTGATCTTGAAATCCTCGGCCTCGCCCGCGGCGACAATCACAGGCACCGCGCCCGCCTGCTTGACCATCTCAGAATAGCTGACCCAGTAGGGCGCCGCGATCACGACCTCGTCGCCCGGGTCGCACAGCGTCATCAGCGCCACATAGACCGAATGCTTCGCGCCGGACGCGACCACGATCTGGCTGGGCGCGTATTCCAGCCCAAAGTCCGCCTTCAGGCGGTAGCTCGCCGCTTCGCGGAGCTGCATCAGTCCTGCGGCCGGCGTATATTTGGTAAAGTTGTTTTCGATCGCATCGATGCCCGCCTGCTTGATATGCTCGGGCGTCGGGAAATCCGGCTCGCCCGCGCCGAAGCCGACGACGTCCTTCCCCTCTGCTTTCATCTGCTTGAACAGCGAATCAATCGCAAGCGTGGTGGACGCCTGCACGCCGGCGGCGATTTTGGAAATCGGCTTCAATGCCACGATACAGCACTCTCCCTTACAAGTCTGTTCCCGTTTCTCTCTACAATCCTTATTATATGCTTCCTTTTTTCATTTTGCAAGTATGCTATCAAAAAATTGCAAAAACGAAAGGGATAAAAAAACCGCCCCTAGCGGCGGTTTTGGTGTGAATTTTTCACAAAACGCGCGTCCAGTCGCGCGAAAAGATCACAAGCGAGCGCCCCTCTCGAATGGTTACCGAAAAGCTGTCCGCGATTGCTTCGTTGGATATCGTGACCATTCCCGCCCTCGTGACGACCGCGTCGCGCAGCGGATACTTGGCGTTTTCGATACTTACGCCGGTCAAAACCGCGTCGAGCGGCACCAGCGAAAAATAGGCGTACTCCGGCGGCATTTTGAATTTTTGACAGCCGCCCTCATGCAAAACGATTTGATTCTGCCGGTCCAGCACTGTCAGGCGCCCACCCATCGCATACGCCTCCTCCAGCAGGGATAGGTTGGCGAGCATATGGTCGATGCGCCCGCCAGTCGCGCAGACCAGCGTCGCCTCGGTGCAGCCGCGGCGGAACACCTCGCGCAGACAGCCCTGCGTGTCCGTATCGTCTTTTTCCGGACGCAGGCGCACAACCTCGGCCCCCTCGACCTCCGGCATGGAGTCGCAGTCCGAAATCATGAAGTCCGGATGCAGGCCGAGCGCGCGGGCATGACGCAGGCCGCCGTCCGCGCAGGCGATCAGCGCGTCCGGATGCTCCTTCAGGAACGCGCGGATATAGCCGTATTCGGTTTCCGGCGCGGCCGCGAAAATCAGCGCGTGCCGCCTTTCAAAAGCTCCCATTCTTTCAGATCCTTTACACCCTCATAGAGTTTGACATAGCTCTCATGCCGGCTCTCCGCGATCTCCCCCGCCTGGACCGCCGCGCACACCGCGCAGCCCTTTTCCTTTACATGCGCGCAGCCGGTAAACCTGCACTGGCCCAAATAGGGCACGAACTCGGGAAACGCGTACTGCAGATCCTCGGCCAGCACCAGATCCATCTGTCCAGTCTCGAACGAGGAAAAGCCGGGCGTGTCCGCGATATAGCCACCACCCTCCACAGGGTGCAGCTCGACATGGCGGGTCGTATGCCGCCCCCTGCCGATACGGTCGGAGATTGCACCCACCTCTGCGCCAAAGCCGCTGTCCAGCCGGTTGAGCACGCTGGACTTGCCCACGCCGGAGTTGCCGGCGAACGCCGCTACCCTGCCGCGGATGCGGTCCTTCAGGCGGTCGATGCCCTCTCCGGTCAGCGCGCTGACGCGCAACGTTTCGATCCCGCTTTTTTCGTAAATGCGGAACAAATCGTCCCCCGGGTCCTCGTCCGTTTTGTTGATGACGACCAGCGCACCGATCCCCTTATGGACCGCGATCGCCGTTACCTTATCGATCAAAAACGGGTCGGTCACCGGCGGGGCCGCGGAGGCGACCACCGCCAGCAGGTCCAGGTTTGCGACCGCTGGACGCACTAGGCTGTTTTTGCGCGGATGGATATCGGTCAGGTAGCCCGTACCATCCTCCGGCTGGATTTCCAGCATAACCCGATCGCCAATGATCGGCTTGCCGACCGTCTTGCGGAAACGGCCGCGCGCCTTGCACTCGATCAGCCCTTCGGCCGTATCCACATAATAGAAACCGCCGATGCCCTTGAGAATGATCCCTTCGATCAAAAAATACGCCCCTTTTGTCAACTGAACGTGTAGGTGGAGGTCGATGCGTTTCCGTCAACGCTGACCGTGACCTCATGCTGCCCCGGCGTGCCTTTCACGCGGACGGTCACGCTGCCCGAATCGGTCGCATGCGTCTGGTCGTACTGCACCATACCGTCCACCGAAATGACCACATGCGCCATATCCGTGTTGTCCGGCAGCGCGACCGAAACGCTCGCGTAGCCGACCTGCGGCTCCTGCGGCTCGGGCTCGCTTCCGTTGTCCGTTTCGCCGCTGTCCGGATTATCGTCCGGCTTATCCGGCTCCCCCTCGGGCGTCTGCGTCCTGCCCTTGGAGAGCTGGATGTTGACCACGGTACCCTCGCTGACCGTGGAATCCTTTTCCACGGACTGCCAGATGACCGTGCCGGCCGCGGCATCGCTCTCAACCGGACTGACCGAGCCGAGCGCGAGACCCTTTTCCTCCAGCGCCTTCTGCGCCGCGCTCTGCGTCATGCCGAACAGGTTGGGTACCTGCGTCTCCTTTTCTTCCTTGCCGGTGCTGATATAGACGGTCAGCGTCGCGCCCCGCGCAAGCTCCTTCCCTGCGGCAGGGTCGGTTCGCGTGACCTTCCCCTTTTCCACTTCGTCCGACGGCTCCTCGGCGGTCTTGAGCGTGATATCCTCCTCCGCCAGCGCGGCCTGCACATATTCGAGCGTTTTATCCTTGAAATCGACGATCTTATAGGTGTTCTGCACATTATCGCCGCCCGCGGATACGGTAACGGTAATGATCGTACCCTTGACCGCGCTTTCGCCCGTACCCGGGTCCTGTTCCAGCACCTCGCCCACCGGCCGGTTGGATGCAACGCGCTTGTCCGCTTCCTTGATCGTGAAGTTTCCGGTCACTTCGGTATCCGCCAGGATCTCCTCGATATCACGGCCCACAAGCGCCGGAACGCTGATCTTCTGCTCCCCGTTGCCGCCCGTGAACAGCAGGATGCCCGTCACCAGCAGCGCGATCACCGCAAACACAGCCACCGCGATGCCCGCGGCCAGCCCCGGCCGCTCCGCCAAGCGTTCGAAAAAGCCTTCCGGCTCCGGCTCGGGCGCCGGTGCGCGGCGATCCCGCCCGCCTGTCCGATCGCGCTCAGGCGATACCGGCGTGCGGCGCGCCGCCTGCTGCACCTCGCGGCCCAGCACCTGCGTTTCGCCCGCCTCGTCTGGCACACAGCTGTAATGGAACTGCGCGTTCGCATCGTCTTTCAGTCGGTCCAGGTCGGCCAGAAGCTCTTCGGCCGACGTATAGCGCCTGCTGATATTCGCGCACATCGCGTGCATCACGACTTCGTCCAGCCCCTTGGGAACGTCGGGCTGCCGCTCGCTCGGCGCAAGCGGCACCGCGTTCAGGTGCTGCATAACGACCTGCAGCGCGGTTTCGCCCTCAAACGGCAGCTTGCCCGTCAGCATTTCGTACATCACGACGCCGAGCGAGTAGATATCCGTCCGGTAATCGATCTTGGAACCCTTAGCCTGTTCGGGCGAGATATAATGCACCGAGCCGATGGCCTCCTGCACGACGCGGGTCTCCTGTGTTGTAGCAAAGGAGGCAATGCCGAAGTCGGTCAGCTTGGCGGTGCCGTCCCGCAGGATAATAACGTTCTGCGGCTTGATATCCTGATGGATGATGCCGCGGGAATGGGCGTGTACCAGCGCGCGGCAGATCTGCTGCGCGAAAAACAACGCCTCCTGCCAAGGCAGATACCCTTTTTTCTGCAGGTATTCCTTGAGCGTGACGCCCTCCATCAGCTCCATGACGATATAATCCGTGCCGTTGTCGCTGCCGACATCATAAACCGACACAATATTGTGGTGCGACAGCTTGGCGACCGCCTGCGACTCGATGGAAAAGCGCTTGCGGATATCCGGATCCCTGGCATATTCGTCCTTGAGGATCTTGACCGCCACATAGCGGTTGAGCACATGGCAGCGCGCGCGGTAGACGACCGCCATTCCGCCCACGCCGACCACGTCGATGATTTCGTACCGGCCGCCGAGCAGTTTGCCGATGTATTTATCCATATGCGGTCACGCCTCCTCTCCCGCGCCGCGGGTGAACAGCGCAACGGTGATATTGTCGCGGCCGCCGCCTTCCAGCGCAAGGGTCAGCAGCGCGTCGCCCGCCAGCGCGAGCGTTTTCGCGCTGCGGATGGTCTGCGCGATCTGCGCGTCCTCTGCCATGCCGCTCAGCCCGTCCGAGCAAAGCAGCAGAACCTCGTCCTCCTTCAAGCGCACCTCGAACAGGTCGCCCTCAACGTCCGGTTCCACGCCGACCGCGCGGGTGATCAGGTTCTTCTGCGGATGGGTGCGCGCATCCGCCTCGGTGATACGGCCCTGGCGGCGCATCTCCTCCACATAGGAATGGTCCTCGGTGATCTGGCGCAGCCGTTCCCCGTCGAACAGGTAAGCGCGGCTGTCCCCCACGTTGAGGATAGTCGCCTGCTCCCCTTTGACGAGCGCCGCGACCAGCGTCGTACCCATGCCGCGGAATTCGGGCTGCCGCCCCGCCAGGGCGAACACCGTGCCGTTTGCGGCGTCGAGCGCCGCGGTCAACGCCTGCTGGCGCGTTTTTTCCCCCAGCTCACCATCCAACTGGGGCCGCACCTCCTCCACGAACACCTGCGCGGCAAAGCGGCTCGCCACGTTGCCAGCGTTCGCGCCGCCCATACCGTCGCACACCACAAGCAGCGCGGACTCGCTCGGCTCGCGCACCTCGATCTGGTAAATATCCTGGTTGGTCGGACGCACGCGCCCCTTATCGGTCAAGCCGAACCATTCCACAACAGAACACCTCCTGCGTCTTGACAGGGAGCCGCAGCCCCCGTTTACAGGGGATGCGCACGCTCCTCATCCGCATCCCCGTTCCCCGCGCCCCCGCACGGGACGCGCTTTTGCGGGCAAACCGTTTATTCTGCGCCGTCCGCCGCTGTCCGGCCAAGCTCCCTGCGCCGGAGCTGGCCGCAGGCCGCGTCGATATCCGGACCGAGCCGCCTCCTCACGGTCGCGGTCACGCCGCGGTTTTCCAGCGCCTGCTGAAAGCGGCGCACGACCTCCGGCCGCGAAGGCCGCAGCGGGCTTTCGGCCACCTCGTTAAGCGGGATCAGGTTGACATGCGCCGGCCGGCCGCGCAGCAGCTTTGCCAGCTTTTCGGCCTGCCAGATGCGGTCGGTCATATCCCGCGCCATCATGTACTCATAGGAAATACGGCGGCCGGTGGTATCGAAATAATACCGGCACGCGCGCATGAGCCGCTCGACCGGATACGCCTCGTTCACCGGCATAATGGAGGAGCGCGTCTCGTCGTCCGGCGCGTGCAGCGACACGGACAGGGTGATCTGCAGCTTCTCCCCTGCTAACCTCTCTATTTTATCAGCAATTCCGCTGGTTGACAAGGAGATATGCCGCTGTCCAATATTTACCCCCTCCGGACAGCTCACCAAATGCAGGAACCTGAGCACATTGTCGTAATTGTCCAGCGGCTCACCCGTACCCATAAGCACGATGTTGGATACCGCTTCGCCGCTGTCCTTCTGCATGAACAGAATCTCGTCCAGGATCTCGCCCGCGGACAGGTGGCGCTTAAGCCCATTCAGTCCGGACGCGCAGAACCGGCACCCCATGCGGCACCCGACCTGCGTGGAAACGCACACGGACACGCCGTGCTCATAGTGCATGAGCACGGACTCCACGCAGTCCCCGTCCCGCAGGCGCCACAGGTATTTGACCGTGCCGTCCACCTGGCTGACCTGCCTGCGCACGACCTGCGGCACGGTCAACACGAAACGCTCGGCCAGCCGCGCGCGCAGGTCCTTGGACAGGTTGGACATCTCTTCAAAGGACTCTACCCCCTGGTGGAGCCATTTGAAGATCTGTCCCGCGCGGAAGGGCTTCTCGCCCATGTCCGCCAGCGCGTTTTTCAGCTCTTCGATTGTCAGGGATTTGATTTCTGTCATGTGTTTCTCCTCAGCTTGGCAATGAAAAAGCCGTCGGTATCATGTACGGGCGGCAGCAAAGTCGCCATCCCGTCCTCCCGCGCGCCGCACACCGGATGCGCCCACGGAACAGCGGCGAAATCCGCGTTGTGCTCCAAAAAGGCGCGCACCACGTCCTCGTTTTCGCGCCGCAGGATCGTGCAGGTGGAATAGACCAGCGTGCCGCCCTGCCGCACATACCGCGCGCAGTTCTGTAAAATCGCCGCCTGCAAAGCGGGAAGCTCCTCCAGTCCAGCCGGATCCTTATAGCGGATCTCGGGCTTTTTGCGGATGATGCCGAAACCGGAGCACGGCACGTCGCACAGCACCACATCCGCCGTGCCGACCCAGTCCGCGCGCGGCGCGGCGGCGTCCTGCAGGGTGGTGCGGATGTTCGGCAGTCCGAGCCGCGCCGCACCCGCCCGGATGCGCTTGAGCTTATGTTCATAAATATCGCAGGATATGACGCTGCCCTTACCCCACATGCGTTCGGCCATGACAAAGCTTTTGCCGCCCGGCGCGGCGCAGCAGTCGAGTACGGCGTCCCCCGGCTGGGGATCGGCCACCGCGGCCGCTAACGCGCTCGCCGCGTCCTGTACGGTGATACGCCCCTCGGCGAACGCGGGCAGCGCGGCCGCATCCCCGCCGGTACACAGCAGGATCTCCGGAAAGTCGCGGTGCGGCGTAACCGTCAGCCCCGCCGCTTCCAGCTCGCGGCGGGCTGCCCCTGGCGTGGTTTTCATCGTGTTGACACGTACGGAAACCGGCGTGTCCGCGTTGTCCGCACGGCAGAGCGCCTCGGCTGTCTTCAGGCCGAACTGCGCCGACCACAGCCGTACCAGCCATTCAGGATGGCTGTACCGCAGCGCGTAATAGCTCTCCTTATCCGGACAGTCGGGCGCCGGCAGCGCGCCGGCTTCCGCGACCTGCGCCGCACGGCGCAGCACCGCGTTGACAAACGACGTCGTGCGTTCGTTCGCACGGCAGTACCGCCGCACCAGCGCGACCGTTTCGGATACCGCCGCGTGCGCGGGGATCTTGTCCAACAGGATGAGCTGGTACAGACCCATGCGCAGGCAGGCCAGCACGCGCGGCGCGATCTTTTTCAGCCGCACGCTGGAAAACTGCCGCAGGTACCAGTCGAGCAGCAGCTCGTTCTGCACCGTGCCGTAGGTGAGCCGCGCGGCCAGCGCCGCGTCTCGGCCGGCCAGCCCCGCGCGGGCGAGGTAGTGGTGCAGCGCCCCGTCCGACCACGCGCCCTCCTCCTGCATGGAAAACAGGGAAAATGCTGCAGCCTCGCGCGGGGTGCGCGGACGCTTATCAATCATGGCGGTTCCGTCCCCCGAAAATCAGCAGCAGGCGCAACAGCTGCGCGAACGATACGGCGAGCGCCGCGAAATAGGTCATTGCGGCGGCGGTCAGCGTCTTCTTTGCCATCGGATACTCGTCCTCGGTCAGCAAGCCGCCCTGCTCGATCGCGGCGAGCGCGCGGTTGGACGCGTTGACCTCAACCGGCAGGGTCACCAGCTGGAACACGGTCGACAGCGCGAACGCCCAGATGCCGAGGTCGATCAGAATGCCCGAATTCATAAACAGCCCCAGAATAATCAGCGGGAACGCGGCCATTGAGCCGAACTGCGTCACTGGAATAATGGCCGCGCGCAGACGGATGGGGAAATATCCGACCGCGTACTGCACCGCATGCCCTGCCTCGTGCGCGGCCACGCCGACCGACGCGACCGAGGTGGAGGAATACACCGCGTTCGACAGACGGATGGTGTTGGTGCGCGGGTCAAAATGGTCGGTCAGCTTGCCCGCCACCCATTCGACGCGCACGCCGGTCACGCCGTTCTGGCGTAGCACAGCCTCGGCCGCCTGCGCGCCGGTCAAGCCGCGGCGGTTAAGCACCTGCGAATACCGGTTAAACGTGCTCTTTACCCTGGCCTGCGCCCAGAATGCCAGGATGATGCAGGGTACGACCAGCACGATATAATACATATCAATCCCGTAAAAACCATAATAAGGCATAGCTACTCCTTTATCTGCCTAAAAAGTTTCCCTTCTCCACCGCATGACCGCGCAGGAAATCCGCGCATCCCATGCGTTTGCCGCCAACGGGCTGGATCTCGGTCAGCCGGAGCGCGCCCTCGCCACACGCAACGGTGAGGCCCTTTTTCGGGTCGCTTTCCAGCACCTCGCCCGGCCGGCCGTGTCCGGAAACCGGCTCGGCGGCGTATACCTTGAGCCGCGCGCCCGCGAGCGTGGTCAGCGCGACCGGCCAGGGGTTGAGCCCGCGGATCAGGCAGTCCACGGCGCGCGCGGGCTTGGTCCAGTCGATCACCGCCATCTGCTTATCCAGCATATGCGCATAGCAGCTTCGGCTGTCGTCCTGCGGGACGGGTGTGATACGGTCCAGCCGCTCCAGCGTCTCGATCAGCAGCGCCGCGCCCGCCTGTGCCAGCCGGTCGAACAGCTCGCCCGCGGTCTCCCGCGCGCCGATCGGTGTCTCATAGGTCAGCAGCATACCGCCGGTATCCAGCCCCTCGGCCATCTGCATGGTGGTCACACCGGCCTTTTCGTCGCCCGCGATGACCGACCACTGGATAGGCGCCGCACCGCGCCAGCGCGGCAGCAGCGAGCCGTGTACGTTGATGCACCCGCGCGGCGGGATGTCCAGCACTGCCCGCGGCAGCAGCTTGCCGTACGCCACCACGATGACCGCCTCCGGCGCGAGCGCGCGCAGCCGTTCCTGCTCGTCCTCGTTTTTCAGCGTCGCGGGCTGGCAGACCGGAATACCGCGCGCGAGCGCCAGCTCCTTGACCGGCGGCGCGGTCAGTACCTGCCTGCGGCCCTGCGGCTTATCCGGCTGGGTATACACCGCGCACACCTCATGCCCCGCGTCGAGCAATGCACGCAGGCTCGGCACGGCGAAATCCGGCGTGCCCATAAACACAAGCCTCATTCCGGCTCGCCCTCTTCCCCGTCTTCGCGCTGCAGCTCCTCGATGTCCACATACTCCTCCACCTTTTCGGTGAACAGATGTCCGTCCAGATGCTCGGTCTCATGGCAGAAGCACTGGGCAACGATGCCCTCGCCCTCGCGCTCGAACCAGTTGCCGTCGCGGTCCTGCGCGCGGATCCTGGCCCAGGTCGGGCGGGTGACGTAGCCGTACACGCCCGGCACGGACAGGCAGCCCTCCACGATGCGCTGCTCGCCGCTCTGCTCAACCACCTCGGGGTTGACCAGCTCGACCATCTCTTCCGGCTCCTGGTTCACGTCCAGCAGCACGACCACGCGGCGCAGCACGCCGACCTGCGGCGCAGCCAGCCCCACGCCGCCCGAATTCTCGAGCGTTTCGCGCATATCGTCGATCAGGGTATGCAGGCGCGCGTCGAACTTTTCCACCTTGCGGCTGCGCTTCAAAAGCTGCTCGTCGCCCTGCGTCAGAATTTTACGAAGTGCCATAGCGTTTCATTCCTCCATATTCAGCATTTCCGTGTAGCGTTGCAAACATTCCTGTATCTTCTTTTCGTCCAGCAACGGGAAAGCGATCACCGGTTCGGGCGCGCCCGCGCCGCCGAGACGCTTTTCAAACCAGCCGACATCATGCCATGTGCCAGCCTTCCAGCCCGACGCGCGCCATATCCCCGCGTCCACAAAGCCAAGCTTTCTGTGCAGCCGCTCGCTTTTTTCATTCGGCAGCGTGACGCAGCCGTACAGGCCGCGCAAATGCTGCAGCCCAAGCAGCTCGATCAGGCAGCGGTACAGCATAGTACCCAGCCCTTTCCCCTGCATCCCGCGCGCCAGATATACGGACAGTTCGGCGGCCCAGTCGTATGCCGCCCGCTCGCGCAGGCGGTGCGCATAGGCATAGCCCGCGATTTCCCCCGCCCGCTCGCACACCAGATAGGGGTACCAGGCGGATATCTCCCGTACCCGCGCGGCGAATTCCTCCGCCGTGGGTACGTCATATTCAAAGGTTACGGCCGTATCCGTGATGTACGGCGTGTAAATATCCAGCAGCGCGGCCGCGTCCTGTGGCGCTGACAGCCGGATGGTCCATTGTTGTTCCATAATCGTTTCTCTCCTGCGCGGCGTGCTACAAGTCCGGATTTTCATCCGCAAACACGGTCACGCCGCGGTTTTTGCTGTCAAGCAGGAATTCGCGCAGCACGCCCGCGATCAGCGAGCGCCACCGCGCGGTGTTCCTCGCGCGCATGGTCAGGTGATAGCGGTAGCGCCCCATCACCCGCACCACCTGCGCCGCCGCCGGCCCCAGCACCGGTGCCTTTACATCTGCGTACTGCCCTTCCATCAGGCTTTGCAGGCGGGCCTTGAGGGCGAGCAGGCTTTTCAACACCTGCTGCTCGACCTCACCCGCCGCGGTCAGCACGGTCAGGTCGCATACCGGCGGACACCGCAGCGCCTGGCGGGTTTCCAGCTCGCGCTCGAAAAACGCCTCATAATCCTGCCGCGCTGCAGCCAGGATGACCGGATGCGTGGGGCTGTAAGTCTGAATGACCGCCTTTCCGGTATCGAACCGCCGTCCCGCGCGCCCCACCACCTGCGTGATGAGCGAAAACGTGCGCTCACGCGCGCGGTAATCCTGCGCATACAGGCTCTGGTCCGCGTCCAGCACGCCGACCAGCGTGACGTTTTCAAAATCCAGCCCCTTGGTCACCATCTGGGTGCCGAGCAGGATATCCGCCTCGCCCTTGGCGAACTGCGCAAGCAGCTTTTCATGTGCGCCCTTGGTGTGCATGGTGTCCGCGTCCATACGCAGCACGCGCGCGGCTGGGAATTTCTCATGCAGCTCCTGCTCAACTTTCTGCGTGCCGGGCGTTTCGGTAAACAGGCTTTCCCCGCCGCAGGCCGGACACCTTCCGGTGATCCTGACCGACGCCCCGCAGTAATGACACATCGCCCGTCCGGAGGCCGAATGATAGGTCATGCTGGTTGAACAGGACGGGCATTCCGGAACCCAGCCGCAGATCGCGCAGCCGATCACGCGGCTGTTGCCGCGCCGGTTGAGGAACAGGATCGCCTGCTTTCCCCGCCCGAGCGCGCCGATCAGCTCGCTTTCCAACTGCGGACCGATCACGCCCTCCCGTCCCTCTCGGGCCAGGCCGCGCATATCGGCGATCAGCACATCCGGCAGCCCCGCGCCGAGGAACCGCTCGCTGAGTGTAAACACCGGATATTTCCCCTGCTGGGAGCCGTAATAGGTCTCGACCGACGGGGTCGCGGAGCCGAATACGAGCAGCGCGTTCTCCTGCGCGGCGCGGTACTTGGCTACGTCCCGCGCGTGGTAGCGCGGGGACTGCTCGGACCGGTACGCCCCGTCCTGCTCCTCGTCGATAATCAGGATGCCGAGGTCTTTCACCGGCGCGAACACCGCCGACCGCGTGCCGATCACCACGCGCGCGCGGCCGGACTGTATCTTTTTGAAGCTGTCGTACCGCTCTCCGACCGAAAGCGCGGAATGCAGCACCGCAACCTCATCCCCGAACTGAGCCGCAAACTGGCGCAATACCTGCGGCGTCAGCCCGATTTCAGGCACCAGCACGATCGCGCCGCGTCCCTGCCCCAGCGCTCTGGCAATCAGCTTCAGGTAAACCTGCGTCTTGCCGCTCCCCGTTACGCCGAACAGCAGCGCGGCGCGCGGCGTCCTTTCGTCCAGAAGCGCGGCAAGCCCGTCGAACGCCTGCTGCTGCTGCGTGCTTAGCACCGGCGGCGCGGCTTTCGGCACCTCGGAAAAATCCGGCGCGCGCAGCCGCTCCTCGTGCCGCATACGCAGCAGCCCTTTTTTGACCATATCGCGCAGCGCGGCGTCGGATACGCCCGTCATGTAGCAAAGCTCTTTCCAGCTCATCCAGCCGCCATCCGCAAGGATGGACACCACATCCAGCCGCGCGGGGCTACGCCGGCCGATCCGAGCCGCCGCAGCGCCGGCCTCCACGTCCAGGGAAAGCATCCGTTCGGTCTTATCGCCCGACCGCTGGGCGGTATTGCTGCGATAGGTCAGCACGCCCTCGCCTGCCAGCGCGTCCAGCACACGGGTCATGCTTCTGCCGCCCAGCCGCTGCCGGATATCCGAGGCCGCAAGCGTCTGCCCCGGCCGGTCGAACAGCGCGAGCACCGCGCCCGCCTCGCCTTCGCGCGCCCGCAGCGCGGCAAGGTCGGCATCCGGCGCAAGCGTGTAGGTTTCGTTCCGCTTGAACCACAGCCCGGCGGGCAGCATGACGCGCACACAGTCGAAATAGGTGCAGTACAGCCGCTCACGCATCCACGCGGCCAGCTTGAGCTGCCGCGCGTCCAGCACCGGCGCGTCGTCCAGCACCTCCACCACGGGCTTGAGCGGATGCCCGCCGTCGTCCTTCCGGAACGCGAGTACGACCGCTTCCGCCCGTTTATTGCCAAAGCCGAACGGCACGAGAACACGGGTGCCAATCCGCACCTGTTCCCGCAGCTCGTCCGGCACACGGTAGGAATATAGCTTGTCGATCGCATAGGTCGCCGCATCCACGGCGACCGCGCAGATTTTTTCCGCCAATGGATACGCCTCCTTATGCGCCTGATATCCGCCATGCGGGGACACGCATCCCATCCCCGCGGCGGGCGATCACGCCCGCGCCTGCCGCATCGCGAGCAGCCGGTCCAAAATCACGTCCGCGAGCGCTTCCTTGCTCATCAGAGGCGGGGTCTCGCGCCGCCCATCCGCAAACAGGAGCGTCGCGACGTTGGTATCCGTGCCGAAGCCCGCACCCGCGTCGCGCAGGGAGTTGGCCACCAACATATCGCAGTTTTTCCGCCGCAGCTTCTCCGCGGCGTTCTCCAACAGGCTCTGGGTTTCCATCGCGAAGCCGCAGAGCAACTGCCCGGGGCGCTTTTTACGCCCCAGCTCGGCCAGGATGTCCGGATTGCGCGCCAACGCGAGCGTCAGCTCCCCCTCGCCCTTCTTGAGCTTTTCCGCCGCGGTCTCCGCGGGGCGATAATCCCCCACCGCGGCCGCCTTGACGATCATATCCTGCTCCGCCGCGCGGGATACGACCGCGTCGTACATTTCGCACGCTGAAACCACATCCACCCGCTGAACGCCCGCCGGCGTGTCAAGCGCGGTCGGTCCGGAAACCAGCGTTGTCTCCGCGCCGCGCAGCGCCGCGCGCGCCGCTACCGCGTAGCCCATCTTGCCCGTGGAGTGGTTGGACAGGAAACGAACCGGATCCATCGCCTCCTGCGTCGGTCCAGCGGTGACCAGCACGAGCCGCCCCGCGAGATCCTGCGGGGTGAGCGCTTTTTCAATGCCCCAGAGCAGCGCGGGCGTGTCCGGCAGCTTGCCGCGGCCGGTGTCGCCACAGGCGAGATGGCCCGCCGCCGGATCGATGATATGGAAGCCCCGTTCGCGCAGCGTCCGCAGGTTCTGCTGCGTGACCGGATTATCGTACATGCCCGTATTCATTGCGGGCGCTACCACGACCGGCGCGCGGGTCGCCAGAAGCGTCGTCGTCACCATATCATCCGCGATGCCGTGCGCGGCCTTGGCAATGACGTTTGCGGTCGCGGGCGCGATCACAAACACATCCGCCGCCTTGGCCAGCGAGATATGCTCGACCTCCCACGCGAAGCTGCGATCGAACGTATCCACGACCGTCCGGTAGCCGGACAGGGTTTCAAACGTCATGGGAGCGATAAACTGCGTGGCCGACTCGGTCATCAGCACGCGCACCTGCGCGCCGGCCTGCCGCAGCTTGCTGGTCAGGTCGGCGGCCTTATACGCCGCGATGCCGCCGGTCACGCACAGAACTACGGTCTTTCCGCTCACGCGCATGGCTTACCGGTCCTCTTCCGGTACGTCGCCGTCGTCCAGCTCATGGTCGTCGAACTCGTCGAGGCGGCGGTCATCCTCCTCCTCGTCCTCCTCACGCTCGGCGCCTTCCTCGTCCTCGTCTTCGTCCAGATCGATCGAATCGTCCACATCCACCATCGCAGCCGCGATCGCGTTGTTCTTGACGATGACCGGCGCAGTGCGCGGTCCTGGGCGGTACACTACTTCCCCTGCGGCGATCTCGTCCAGCGCCAGCTTGACCGCCTTATCGGAAAGCTGCTCGCCCGTTTCCTCTGCCTGGTCAGCGATATCGCGAGCGCGCTGCGCCGCGAGGTTGACCAGCAGATAGCGGTTGCCCACACGTTTCATCAATTCCTGCATCGAAGGTTTCAGCATTGTAATCCATTCTCCTTATATTACCCTTTGTATTATTTATGCTCATGATCTGCGCGTTATGTACGCCGCGCCGCCAGAATGCCCTGCAGCTCGCGCACCGCGCGGTCGATCTCGTCATTGACGACGACATAATCGAACCTGTCCCTGCTTTTCAGTTCCTCTTTCGCGGTTTCCAGGCGCTTTCGCACCTTTTCCTCGTCCTCTGTGCCGCGTCCGCGCAGCCGCGCGGCCAGCTCCTCGAACGACGGGGGCGCGATAAACACCATCACCGCGTCCGGACGCTTCTGATGCACCTGCATCGCGCCCTGCACCTCGATCTCCAGAATCACATCGTACCCCTCGGCCAGCTTTTCGTTGACCGGCGCTTCGAGTGTGCCGTAATAATTATCCACATATCGGGCGTGCTCCAGAAAAGCGTTCTGCGCTATCTTCCGCTCAAAATCCGCGCGGGTCAGGAAGTAGTACTGCACCCCGTCCGTTTCGCCCGAGCGCGGCGCGCGCGTGGTCGCGGAGATCGAATAAAACAGGCGGTCATCCTCGGCCATCAGACGGGAAAGCAGCGTACCCTTTCCCGCTCCGGAAGGGCCGGTAAACACATACAGAGTACCCTTATTCATCCTCGCTCCCCCCTTCCTCGCTGTCGCCCGCGAAGCGCGCGGCAACGGTTTCCGGCTGCAGGGCGGACAGGACCACATGGTCGCTGTCCATAATGAGCACGGCGCGGGTCCGGCGGCCGTAGGTGCCGTCGATCACCATGCCGCGGTCGCGCGCCTCCTGTATAGTGCGCTTGACCGGCGCGGACTCCGGACTGACGATCGCGATCAGCCGCGAAGATGCGACCATATTTCCAAAACCGATATTGATGAGCTTCACCCGCGCTGCCCCCTTTTATGACCTTTTACTCAATATTCTGTATCTGCTCGCGTATCTTCTCGATCTCGCTTTTGATATCCACCACGATGCGCGCCATCTCTACATCGTTCGCCTTGGAACCGATCGTATTGGCCTCGCGGTTCATCTCCTGCACAAGGAAGTCCAGCTTGCGGCCCACCGGCTGCGTTTCGCGCAGCATGGCGTCAAGCTGGTGCAGATGGCTGCGCAGGCGGACGGTCTCCTCATCCACCGCGGTCTTGTCGGCATAGACCGCCGCCTCGGTCAGGATGCGCGTCTCGTCGATGCTGGTGTCCGCCAGCACCTCCTGCATGCGCGCGAGCAGCTTTTCCCGATATTCGCGCACGCGCTCCGGTGAGCGGGCCTCCACCTCGCCCACCATGCGCCCGATGGCCGCGCAACGGCCTTTGACATCCTCCGCGAGCTTTTCGCCCTCGCGCAGGCGCATCTCATCAAAGCCGGCGCAGGCCTTTTCAAACACGGCGGTCACGTCGCGGATCATGGCGTCCGCGTCCTGCTCGATGCGTTCGGAGCCTAAAACGTCGGGCATTTTGGCCAGACTCGTCACGGTCACGTCATCCCGCAGGCCGTATTTGTCCGCGATCTCATGCAGGGCTTCCAGATAACGCTCGGCCAGCGCATGATTGACCGTAACGGCCACATCGCCGCCCTCCTGCACCTCGACGCCCACAAACACCTCAACCTTGCCGCGCGAGATGCGCGACGCGGCTGCTTTTTTTACTGCTTCATCCAGAAAGCCGTACTGACGCGGCGCCTTGACCGTGCAGTCCAGATAGCGGTGATTGACCGCGCGCAGCTCGACCGTGATCGTTTTCCCGTCCAGTTGTTCCCTGGCACGGCCATAGCCGGTCATACTCTTCATGTTACGTTCCCTCTTTTCAGTCGGGCGGCAGGCTTCTGCGCAACAAGGCGATCAGCCGTGACAACGCCACATCATACATCAAAAATACAGCATTGGCCGCAAACCACAATGCCGCGACCCAACCCAGGCCAGTGACGGCAAGCTGTGGAACAAACACGAACACGGCCAGCGCGGCCGCCGCCAGCAGCATAAGGTTAAAATAAGCAAGCTTAATACCCATCTGCATGCGGCGAGGCGCATAGCACTCGACCCAGTATTTTATGATGGGGTACAGCCCACAGAACAGTACATAAGCTGCCGCTACACTTTTTCGCGGCACCAGCAGCAAGCTGAGCACCGAAACCGCCAGATACAGCAGTACCGCGAGACGAACCCGCGCATGACGGATCAGTGGAACCGCGCTCGTCACACCCGCGGCGATGCAGGCCGCAACCGCGGCATAGGGCGATACCCCGCCCAGATAAAGCAACACGAACGCGACCGCCGCGAGTAGGCCGCCCCGTGCAATATCCCGCGCTCCCATATCAGCAGCCCGCGTTGCAGCACATGTTCATACAGCAGTTGCAAATCGCCAGCTGCATACACATATCGCACATGTTGGCCTCCTGCATGGGCCGGTAGCCGCCATAGCCGCCCGACATGTTCAGATTGTTGAGCGCCGTGCGGTACTCCATGTTAGAGGGGTCCATCTGGCAGGCCTGCGTATAGGCGCGCATCGCCTCGTCATACCAGCCCTTGCGGTAATAGACCGTACCCATCAGGTAGAACCACTCCGCGTCCCGCGCGCTCGACCGCTGCAGCAGCTGTTCGGCCAGGCCCAGGTTGCCCTGGTTGATCGCCTGCCGCACCTGGCTGTACAACGCCGCGTTCGCGCCGGAATACGCGTGCTGCTGGCCGCCGCCATACTGTTGCCCGCCGTATTGCTGGCCGCCCGCGCCGCCGGCTTTGCCCGACCGCTCGTTCATAATCATGTCGTAGGCTTCGTTGATCTCTTTCATACGCGCCTCGGCAAGGTCGGCCAGCGGGTTATTGATATAATTGTCCGGGTGATATTTGCGCGCCAACTCCCGATATGCGCGCTTGACGTCGTCGTCGCTTGTCTGTGGCGTGACGCCCAGCACTTTATAGGGATCCATGTTTGCCCCATCCTCCGTTCGTTTGGTACGTTCCGTCGAGCACCTGTCGCGTGACGAGCGGCATACCGAGAAAAATAATATTGCGGATCAGCTCCGCGTCGCGCTGCGCGTCCAGCAGGTCGAACGCCATGCAGACGTCAGCGAGGGAGCGTTCGAGCGTCCGCTCGAGCGCATCCTTTATCTCTGTCAAATCCGGCGTGCGCAGGTCATAGCGCAGCACCACCGGATTGTAATTGCCCTGTTCCAGATCCTCCGCCACGTCCTGCGCGGCGTCGAGCAGGTATACCCACCGCCCGATATGGTAAAACATCTGCCGCAGCACGCGCTCGCGCGCGTCCCCCGTGCGGGGGACCACAGCCGCGGTCATGCGCGCCGAGGCGTCCGCCGCGCGATCCATGGACGGGCATTTTTCGCGCTCTATCGCCTGCAGGTCGTCCAGCGCCGCCACGATCTCGCGGTCCGCGTCCGGCAGACGCGCGCGCGCCCTTTGATAGCCGCGCTTCCCCAGGCCGCACAGCAGCCATGCCAGCAGCCGCTTCGCGCCCTTTTCATCCGCCAAGCTGTCTCGGAATTTATGATAGGAGAGCAGCACGCTCACATCGGCCGCAAGCGCAAGCGCGTCGTCGGGTGCGGCGCAGGGGCGCTTGAGCAGCGGATGCGCGTCGCACCGCTTCCTGCAGGGCGGCGGCGTCCCCTCCCGCTCCGCTCCGGCAACAAGGACGAAGAACGTCATGTCGTAGCTCAGGAACAGCGTATAGAACCGGCCGTACCGCGCACGGATCGCATGGCATAGGCCGCAGTATACCTGCTGGAACCGGTCGGCCTCCCTGACCCGCAGCTCGGATTTGACCGGACGGATAAAGCCAAACATCACAAAACCCTTTCGCGCCGCGTGCTGCGCGCACGCTTTTCACATTTAATCTATTTTACCGGACTTTTTCCGATAAGACAAGAGATAAGCGCAGGAAAGCCGGAAAAATTCACAATTTATTCAAAGCCGCTGGGTGATTGCGAACGGTACGTCGTTCTTTTTCTTCATTTGGCGGCTGTACCACATCGCGCCGAGTATACCCAGTGCGAACAGGAGTCCGCCGCAGATTGCGGCCTGCGCCGCGCCGCCTCCCAGCACGCTTCCCGCCCCGTAGCCGATGAAAAACAGCACGACCGGCAGCAGGTAGACCAGCACCGCGATGCCCAGCACGCGGCCGGTTTCGCCCTCCAGCAGCACGCGGTCGCCCACCTGCGCCGCCACGCCGTTGAACGCAGTCACATACAGGGTTTGTGTCTCCAGACCGCCGCAGCCGCCGCATTTGGCGCAGTCATGCCCGCACGCCGACCGGCGTGTCACCTCCACCTCGGCCATACGGCCGGGCAATAGTTTTTTTATCGTTCCCTGTTGGGTCAATGTTATCGCTCCGTTCTGAAAAATATTGCTCCTGCGCGCCGCGGCGCGCGCTCAATCCATAATTGGCCGAAATTCCTCCATGATGCGGTGCGCGGCCCGTATGCCGTCCACTGCGGCGGACATGATGCCGCCCGCGTAGCCCGCACCCTCGCCGCAGGGGATAAGCCCCGCACAGCCGCGGCCGAACAGGTCGTCCCCGCGCGTCATACGCACGGGAGATGAAGTCCGCGTCTCCGGTCCGGTCAGCAGCGCGTCCGGCGCGTCAAAGCCGCGCAGCTTCCCGCCAAAAAAAGGCAGGCTGCCGCGCAGCATATCCTGTGCAAACGCGGGCAGGCTTGCCGTAGCCGCGCTGTACTCTACCCCTATGGGATAGCTGGGCCGCACCGCGCCTGCGGCCTTGCTCGGCTTACCGGCAAGGAAGTCCCCCACGCGCTGGCAGGGCGCGCGGTACGAGCCGGTCTGCGCGAAAGCCGCGCGTTCGATCTGCCGCTGGAGCGACACGCCGCCGAACGGCGTGCCGTCATCATAGTCTTTGGGGTCGACCGACACTGCGATTGCCGCATTAGCGTTCTTCCCGCTACGCTCATGATAGCTCATGCCGTTGGTAACGACCGTGTGTTCCTCGCTCTGCGCCGCGACGACTACGCCGCCCGGACACATGCAGAACGTGTAGCAGGCCCGTCCGCCCGCCCGTCGGGAAAGGTTGTATTCCGCGGGCGGCAGCAGCGGATGCCCCGCATATTTCCCGTACAGCGCGCGGTCGATCTCGCTTTGCAGATGCTCGATGCGCACGCCGACCGAAAACGCCTTTGGTTCAAAGTATACCCCGTTTTGATGCAGCGCAACAAACGTATCGCGCGCCGAGTGGCCGACCGCCAGCACCGCGCGCTCGCACGCGACCTCGCCGCCGGCCGCGCGGATGGCGCGCAGCGCGCCGTTCTGCACATCCACGCCAGTCAGCGGGGTCCGAAAGCGCACCTCCCCGCCGTTCCTCACGATCTCCCGCCGCATGGAGCGCACAACGTCTTTCAGGATGTCCGTACCCACATGGGGCTTGGCCTTTTTGACAATATCCTCCGGCGCGCCGTGCGCGGCGAGCGTTTTCAGCACCTCGTCGCACAGTGGATCGCCGATGCGGGTGGTCAGCTTACCGTCCGAATAGGCGCCCGCGCCGCCCTCCCCGAACTGGATATTGCAGTCCAGATCGAGCGCGCCGCCCTTCCAGAACGCCTGCACCGCGCGGTCGCGCGCGTCCAGGTCGCCGCCGCGCTCCAGCACCAGCGGCTCGTAGCCGTGCCTGGACAGCGTATAGGCCGCGAACAGGCCCGCCGGCCCCAGGCCGACGACCACCGGCCGGTGCCGCAGCCGCTTCTTGCCGCGCGGAACGGCCGCTTTTTCATCGGGCTTATAACGCACGAAGGGCATTTGCAGCTTTTCTGCAAATGCCTTTTCGTCCACGGGCGCGTCTAGGCGCACCGTATATACGCGGAAGATCCGCCCGCGCCGCGCGTCGATGCTCACGCGGGACACCGCCGCCTGCGCCTCGTCCAAGCCGGTCAGCCGCCGCGCCTGCGCGAGCGCGAGCGCCTCCGGCTCGTCAAACGGCAGGCGGATATTGCTTACCAGAATGCTCACGCGCCGTCCCCGCTTTCCTCTGGGTAGACCGCATCCGACGGGGCGGCTCCCGCCGCGGCGTCCCCGTCCGTACCGCCGGAGCCGTTGTCCACAATCTCGATCTCAACCTCCACGTCCTCTTCCACCACGGTCACGCCGGCCGGCAGGCTGGTCGCGGCGACCACGCCCTTGACCGTATGCCTGCCCGCGCCGAGCGAATCCGAATCAAAGGTCAAACCGATCGAAAAGCCGTCGGTATCCACCTGGTCGAGCGCGCTCTCCGTGCCGCGCAGCTCGATCTCCACCGATCCGGTCAGTACGTTGACCGTGTAAGGCGTCTGCTCCTGCGAGGTATCGTTCGGGGCGAACTGCGTGACTTGGACCTTGCGTGTCGCAATGCCGTCGGTTTCGTCCGCCACAGTGATGGTCACGCTGGCGGTAGAGGGCTGTCCCTCGTCCAGCCGGACGTTGTCCGGCAGCTTGATATCCATTTGGATGGGCACGTCTGTCCGGACGCTGTCCAGATCGATCTCGCCCAGGCTGATCTCGGTCAGCTCCGCAAGCGTGTTCTGGTCGCCGAGGACCTTGACGCTCTGCGGGCTGATGGACGCGCGCACCTGGCTGCCCTTGAGCGTCTCGCCGTCCTTGAGCGTAACGGTCAGCGGGATGGTCTCGATCGGGTAAAGCGGCACGCGCACATTGACCGTATCCGTCTGGCAGGTCACATGCGTCCCCGTAATCGGGACGCCGGCGTCGTTATACAGGGCGATCGAGCACTCACCGGTGACGGTCAGGCTCTCGCCCTCCACGCTGATCGTCGCATAGGCGTAAGCGACCTCTTTCAGCTCGGCCTCCGGCCCCTCGACCGTTACCGACTCGGTCGTCGTGGGTACCGCCTTGCCCGCGCGGTACCCCTCCGCGGGCGTGCCGGTCACGTCGATGCGGACCGGCACGCTGACCGTGGTCACCTTATCAACCAGCACGCTCACGCTCACCGGATTGGCCCGCACCGGATCGATGTCCGCGCTGCTGACCGCAACCTGCACGGGCCGGTTATACTCGCCCGCCCCGTCGGTGATTGAGGATACGTCGACCGTGGCCGTGATCTTGCGCCGCAGCGTTGGGTCGGTTACCTCGTTGTTTCGCCCCTCCACGACCACATCCACGGTCGCGGTGCTTTCGATCACCGACAGGCCCTGGCTCGCCAGCAGTTCTTCCTCACCGGTAATGGTAACCGGGATGTCCCGAAAGGTATTCTGCTTGACCGGATTATCCGCGTCGCGCACGATGATCCACAGGACGAACGCGAGCAGCAGGGACAGCAGGCGCAGCCAGACGTCATGCTTTTTCAGGAATTGCCTCACTTGCCCGCGCCCCCCTTCCAGATGTTGCGGAGCGCTGTCAGCCGGTTCTTTTCCGGCTTTTCCTCAGTGAGCAGCTCGCTTTCCAGCACTTTTTTCAGCACCTCGGGTGACAGATGGCGCTTGAGCATGCCGCCGATCGCCACCGAGATCGCGCCCGTTTCCTCCGAAACGACGACCAGCACGCTGTCCGAGGACTCGCTCATGCCAACCGCCGCGCGGTGGCGCGTACCCAGGTCGCGGGACAGGTTCTGGCTGCCCGAAAGCGGCAGCACGCAGCCCGCGGCGCAGATGCGGCCGTCGCGCATGATCAGCGCGCCGTCATGCAGCGGGCTGTTCTTGAAAAAGATGTTTTTGAGCAGCTCGGGCGAGGGATCGGCGTCCAGCAGGGTGCCAGTCGCGACGATCTCGCCGAGGCGCTCCCGCCGTTCGAACACGATCAGCACGCCGGTCCGGCTTCTGGACATATCCGCGCAGGCGGCGACCGTCGCGCCGATGGCCTCCTCGATCTCGTCCTTGTTGTCCGCCGGCGTGAGCAGGCGGCTCAGGTTGCCCTTGCCGAGCTGCTCGAGCAGACGCCGCAGCTCGGGCTGGAAAATCACGATCACGGCGAACACGCCGATGCCCAGCGAATTGCGCAGGATAAACGAAATCGTGGTCAGTCCCGCCACGCTGGCGAGCAACATGACCAGCAGCAGCACGATGATGCCCTTGACCAGCCGCGCCGCGCTTGTATCCTTGAGCAGCTTCATCACGCGGTAAATGATATACGCGACGATCAAAACGTCGACCACGTCCATCAGGCCCGCTGTCTGAAGCGAGTTTACGCTGCTTCGCAGCGAGGACAGCAAATCGAAATTCTGGAACGCCGCTGTATTGAAAATATTTTGGAAAGTCTCCATAAAGCCACCTGTCCTGTGATTTTTCATTCCTCCGCACAGCAGGGGAGACGCGGGGTTTCAACATTACCTATACTACCACAATTCGCTTCCCCTGTATAGCGTATTCACAGATTTTTTACGGTTTTGCACAGCAAATCAGCCGCATGCTCCGCCGTGCGCGCGGTCGAATAAAAGGAGAAAGAGAAGCGCACGGTGCCGGTTTCCTCCGTGCCGGCCGTGCGGTGCGCGAGCGGCGCGCAGTGCAGGCCCGCGCGCACCGCGACCTGCCGCCGCGCCAGCTCCTCCGCCACGGTCTCGCAGGGCATCCCCCGCACCCGCAGCGACAGCACGCCGGTCTGCGGCGCGCCGGAAAAGCATTCGATCCGCTCCTCCCGCTCCAGCGCGCGCACAAACTCACGCCGGAGCGCCTGTTCATGCGCGAGGATGTTCTCTGGGCCGACCGCGCGCACAAACGCGATGCCCGCCGCAAGCCCCGCGATACCCGGCACATTGGGCGTGCCGCTCTCCAGCGCGTCCGGTAGGAAATCCGGCTGCCGCGGCTCTTCCGACAGGCTGCCCGTGCCGCCCGCCATCAGCGGCGCGGCCGTGATACGGTCGTCGAGCGCGAGCAGGATGCCCGTACCCTGCGGCCCGTACAGTCCCTTGTGGCCGGGCATGCACACTGCGGCAAGACAGGGATGGCGGCGCACGTCGATCCCGACCATACCGGCGGACTGGGACGCGTCGAGAATCAGCGGCACGCCCGCCGCATCCAGCAGCGCGGCGATCCCGTCGAGCGGCGCGGCAAAGCCAAACACATTGGACACATGGTTGAGGATGAACAGCTCCGTCCCCGCAGCCAGCGCTTCCCGCGCTTTCCGTTCCATCCCCGCGGCGTCCCAGAGCGGGGCGTCGAGCACGGCCGGCTCGATCCCGCGCAGCGTGAGCGGCCGCATGACCGCGTTGTGCTCATATCCGCCGACTGCGATCCGCATGCCCGGCTTCGCCAGCGCGTGAATAGCCAGATTGAGCGCGTGCGTGGCGTTCATCGTGAACACGACGCGCGCCGGATCGCGCACGCCGAACAGCGCCGCCGCCTGCTCGCGGCAGCCGTATACCAGCTCGCCCGCGCGCGCCGCCGCCGCGTAGCCGCCCCGCGCGTAGCCTGCCGCCGCGTGCATCGCGCGGCGCACCGCCTCATCCACCGCGCGCGGCTTATACAGCGTCGTCGCGGCGTTATCCAGATAGATCATGCGCCGCCCCCCTCGTCCGGCATGACGCGGCACGGCGAAAGCCCTAGCTGCCGCAGGCGGCGCACCGCCTCGTCCGCCTGCGACGCCCCGACGCGCACCGCCCAGCCGCACGACTCAGTCCGCTCGTGCCGCGGCGGCCGCGCGACCTCGCCCGGCACGCCCATCTGACCCAGATGGCGCCGCAGCCCGATCGCTTCCGTTTGGCTGCGGCATATCAAAAGCGCATATTGGCTCATTGTTTGTCTCTCCCTCCAAGCATAGTCTATTCTCATGCTATGTTGAAAAAGCCGCCGAAGTGTGTTATGCTGGAACCGATCGAAAAAATACAGTTTGGAAGTGAAACAAATGGAGCTTTCTATCCTTTCGCTGCGCGTGCGGGCGCTTTCCGTGCTGCGCGGCCTGCAGCGGCACCCGTTCGTCTCGTCCTACCTCGCGGTCTTTGACGCGCTCAAGACCGACGACGCGGATTTCGCGCGGGCCTACGGCGCGCTGTGCGCCCAGATCTTCGCCTGCGGCGACGTCAACCGCGCCATGCTGGACGCGGTGCATTTTGATGTCAACACCATGACCGATACGCTGGCCGCGCCCTCCGCCACCCTGCTGGGCGCGGCCACGCACGATATCCAGGCGCTCAACGCCCTGCTCGCCCTGGACGGCAATACGCTCAAGTCCGCGGCCGCCGGCGTGTACCGCATGCCCGCGCTACGCGACCTGCCGGATTATCCGGCCGCCGCTCCCCTGCCGTTCCGCGACGGGGCGGCGCTGGCCAGCTTTTACCGCGCGCAGGGCTACGGCTTTTTCGCACAGGCCTCCGCTTTCGCTGTACAGGATGACGGTACGGTGACGCCGATCGGGCATCCGGACGCCATCCGCCTGCGCGACCTGCCCGGCTATGAGCGCCAGAAGCAGCAGATCCTCAAAAATACCCGCGCGTTCCTGGATGGTCGCGAGGCCAACAACATCCTGCTCTACGGCGACAAGGGGACGGGCAAATCCTCTACCGTCAAGGCGGTGGTCAACGAATACGCCGAGCGCGGCCTGAAGATCATCGAGATGTCGCCGCGGCATATCGCCTGCTTCCCGCGCATCTTCGCGGACACGCTCCGTTCCCCGTTCCGCTTCATCGTATTCCTGGACGACCTCTCCTTCAGTCGGGAGGACGACAACTTCGCCGCGCTCAAGGCCTTTATCGAGGGCGGACTGGCGGGTAAGCCCTCCAATCTGGTCATCTATGCGACCAGCAACCGCCGCCACCTGATCCGCGAGACCTTCGCGGACCGCGAGGGCGACGAGGTGCGCGTGCGCGACAGCCTGGAAACCGTGACCTCGCTCTCCGACCGCTTCGGGCTGGAGATCACGTTCTCCGTGCCGGACAAGGACGAGTACCTGTACATCGTCGATCAGCTCGCCGCGGAGAACGGCCTGGCGCTGTCCGGCGAGCAGCTTCACCTGCTGGCCGAGCGCTTCGCGCTGCGCCGGAACGGGCGCTCCCCCCGCACGGCGCGCCAGTTCATCAGCCAGCAGCTCGCGGAGCAATACGAAAAGTAACCGCACACAAAAAACGCACCGCAAGGCGCGCATCAAACAGAAAACAGGCCGCAGAAGCGGCCTGTTTTCATAAAAGCCGAGGACAAGCGCCTCGGCTTTTATACCAGTGTGGAGTAAGGCTTCGCGCGCTGCGCGCGCCGGAGCTTTGGACGCATCCGCGGCCGCGCCGCGGTGCGTCCCACCTCACTGAAATCCGTATGCGTTCAGTGAGGTACGTTACCAGCCGAAGAACGGAAACGGGCTTTGGTAATACTGCGAACCATCATCCTGCTGGCTCTGCGCGTCCTGCGCAGCCGGATCCTCGCCCTCCAGGTCGTGCGCGTCCATCAGTGTGATCGTGACGTTGAGCCGTTTGCCGGTCGAAATGCGGTAAACCGTCAACGTGATCTTGTCGCCTGCCTTTTTGTCTTCCTTGACTTCATTCACGTCGTCCATGGTCGGGGTAGGCGTACCATCCACCGCTACAATGACGTCACCAACCTGCAGCCCCTCGTCGGCCGCCTTGGCGCGCGAGTCGATCGAGTCCACCTGCACGCCCGCGATGCTACCGTCCGCGGATTCCACATTATATCCCGAAATGCCGATGGACGGACGCCCCGCGACATAGCCGTTGACAATCAGCTCATCGACGACCTCCTTGGCCATGTTGATCGGGATGGCGAAGCCCATGCCCTCGATCGACGCCTCGCTGAACGCATTGCTCGAAAGCTTGGCAGAGGTAATGCCGACCACCTGCCCGTATTTGTTAATCAGCGCGCCGCCCGAGTTGCCCGGGTTAATAGAAGCGTCGGTCTGGATCAGGGTCATCACGCGGTCGTTGATGGTCACGTCGCGGTTGATCGCGGAAATGCGGCCGCCCGTGATCGTGTTGGCAAACTGCACGCCGCCGGGCGAACCGAGCGCGTACGCATATTCGCCGGGCTGCAGCTCATCCGAATTGCCGAACTCGGCCGCCGTAAGCGTCCCGTCCGGCTCCACCTTGAGTACCGCCAGGTCGGTCTGCTCGTCCGTGCCGATGATCTCGGCCGGCATCTGCGTCCCGTCGCTGAGTTGGACCATCACCTGCTCCGCGTCCTCGACAACATGGTTATTGGTGATGATGTACCCGTCCTCGCTCATGATAACGCCCGACCCGCTGCCACCGGTCGCAATGACCGATACGATCGACGGGCTTACTTTTTTGTAGATCTCCTCGCCCGCCAGACCGTTGACCACGTCGTAATTATCCGGATCGTATTCCGGCGTGTCGGATATCTGCACGGTGGGCATGCTGCCCGCCGTGGTGCCGCCTCCCGCAGGCGCGCCGCCGTTATTGGAAACGATATGCCCGATCACCGCACCGCCTGCAAACAGCAGGCAGGCCGCCGCGACGCTGCACAGGCCGATGACAATGCCCTTCCCGCGCCCTTTCTTCTTTTTCGGCGGCTGCGGCTGGCCGGCCGGTTCGGCATGCGGCGCCTGGTATGGGGCCTGGTACGCTGGATGCTGCACCGGCGTCTGGTACGGAGTGCGCGGTTCTTCGGCGCGCGGCGCGCCGGATGCCTGCGGCTCTTCCCGCGGCGTCTCCTGCGTTCCCTGAGCCGGCTGTGCTGGCGTTTCATTCTGCGGCTCCATAACGGGCTGCTGCGGTTCAGTATGGTCATCGCCGCCCGGGGCCGGCGTATAGTTGTTATTGAAGTCGTCCATTGTAATGGCCTCCCTATCGGTTTTGTGCTTTCATTCTAACCCGCCATTGTGGCAGTTTGTTGAAAACAATATGAACAAATCATGAATTCGGCCCCGTGTGCAAAAAACGGCGGAGGACCGGCCGGTCCTCCGCCGCTGCGCGCAGCGCGTCATTGTTTGCTGCCCGGCAGCTGCGGCGGGGCCAGCGGCAGCGTAAACGAGAACTCGGTTTCCCCGTCATCCGAACGGACGGAAATCTCCCCGCCGTGCAGGTTGATGATGTTTTTGACGATATACAGCCCCAGCCCCGCCCCTGTCTTGTCCAAGGAGCGCGAGCGGTCGGCCTTGTAAAAGCGGTCGAACACATGCGGCAGCTCCTCCGCCGAAATACCCGCGCCCGTGTTGCTGATGGAAAAGGCGCAGAACGTCCCCTCCGGATGGGCGCGCAGCGTGAGCCGGCCGCCCTCATTGATGAATTTGACCGCGTTGTCCACCAGGTTATATACCACGCGGTACAGATGGTCGCGATCACCCATGACCATCAGCCGGTCGTCCAGCTCGCACGCTACGTCGAGCCGCTTCTTTTCAATCTTCTGCTCGAACGAAAGGATGATCTGGCTGGTCATCTCGGAAAAATCGAACGGCGCGGGCGCAAGCAGCAACTCTCCCGACTGTATCTTGGCCGCATCCAGCATGCGGTTCACCATGCGGGACAGGCGGCGCGTCTCCTCGGCAATGATGCGCAGGTATTTGTCATGCTGGTCGGGGGGGATGGTGCCGTCGATCATCCCATCCACAAATCCGCCGATCGTCGTCATCGGGGTCTTGAACTCGTGGCTGACGTTGGAGATGAAGCCGCGCGTCAGCTCCTCGAGCTGGTTCAGGTCGCGCGCCATGTTATTGAACGACACCGCCAGCTCGTCTATCTCATACGAACGGTTGTCCTCTGGCACGCGCACATCAAAATTGCCGGCCGCGAATTCCTTCGCCGCCGCCGCGATCACCTTGAGCGGGCGGGTGACATGCTGCGAAATGATAAACGAAATAATCAGCAGGACCACCAGCGTAATCAGCAGGATCAGCACCAGGGTCTGTGTGGAGTGGCGCACCACGCCCGCGGTCTCCGGGTCCTGCGCGGAGACAAACACCAGAGCGGTAATCTCACCCGTCTCATTGATCACCGTCGTACCGACCGTATAGCTCGACGCCGCGGTCAGCACGCCGAGCGACCCGACCGCGGCATACGTGCCGGATGTGCGCACCTGGCTGGTGACCTCGGGCGGAATCATATAGCCTGGCATGGTGTAGGCCGTTCCATCCGGCGCGGCGGCCATCTGGATGATACCGTCCTCATCCGTGACCAGCACGGTGATGGCGTCCTCCTTGGCAACGCGCGCGATCGAAAGGATGTAAAACTGCTCGAACTCCTCCGAGGTGCTGCCGCGCAGCAGCTCGGTCTGCTCCGCGATGCTCTTCACGGTCGTGCGCAGCTCGGTCTGCTTGGCGGAAAGCGCGTAGTTGCTCATCTGATAGTAAAACACACCGCCCGCCATAGCAAACGCACATACGATCAGCACCAGGTGCGTCACATAGTTTTTAAAAAAAAAGCTGTGTCTGCCCATCGCTTACTCCTTAGTCTCGAACTTGTATCCCACGCCCCAGACCGTTTTCAGCTCCCATTTATCCGAAACGCCCTCCAGCTTTTCGCGCAGGCGCTTGACATGTACATCCACCGTGCGGGTATCGCCGAAGTAATCGAAGCCCCACACATCGTCAAGCAGCTGCGCACGCGTAAACACGCGGTTGGGGCTGGACGCGAGGTAGTACAGCAGCTCGATCTCCTTGGGCGGCGCGTCCACACGCTTGCCGCGGATGACCAGGTCATAGGCCTGCTTGTCGATCACCAGGTTGTCGAAAGACAGCTTCTCCGGCGCGTCATCCGGCGCCATGCGGCGGAACACCGCGCGCACGCGCGCGATGACCTCGGGCATTTCAAGCGGCTTTACGATATAGTCGTCCGCCCCCATCTCCAGACCGGAAACGCGGTCCGCGGTCTCGCCCTTCGCGGTCAGCATGATGATCGGCACATCGCTTTCCGCGCGGATCTCCTTGCAGACGGCCCAGCCGTCCATCACAGGCATCATCACGTCGAGCAGCAGCATGTCCGGCTTTTCGGACTTCCACTTTTTGATCCCCTCAACGCCGTTTTCCGCTTCTATCACGGTATAGCCCTCCCGCTCCAGATAAAGACGGAGCAGCTCGCGGATATTCGCTTCATCTTCAACAATCAATATCTTTTTGGGCATTGTTCTCCCCTGCTTTCCGATAGTATGCTTCCATTATACTGCTTTCCATTCGAAAAAGCATTAACAATCTGTAAAAGACTGCGCGGACCCTCCGCCGCCGGATTGCGCCGGCGCCGCGGGCATGCTATACTGGACACAACCCCAAAGCAGAGGAGCCACCCCCATGTCACATCTCATCCCCATGCACATCATCGCGCGCATCCGCAGCGACTTCCCCACCAAGTTCGGCATCCCGCGCCAGAGCGGGCTGGCGGACACGCCGGCCCGCATCGTATTCGAGCCCCCCTACCGCAACGCCGACGCGCTGCGCGGGATCGACGGTTTTTCCCACCTGTGGCTGATCTGGCAGTTTTCCGAAGCCATGCGGGAGGGCTGGTCGCCTACCGTGCGCCCGCCCAAGCTCGGTGGCAACCGGCGCGTCGGCGTATTCGCGACGCGCTCGCCGTTCCGGCCGAACGCCATCGGCCTTTCCTCGGTTCGGCTGGAGCGCGTCGAGCCGTGGACGCCGGACGGGCCGGTACTCCATGTGTCGGGCGCCGACCTGATGGACGGCACGCCCCTGTTGGATATCAAGCCCTACCTCGCCTACACGGACGCGCATCCTGAGGCTTCGAGCGGCTTCGCCTTGCCCACGGACGCCGTGCAGGTTTCCTGCCCGCCCCGCCTGCTCGACAGCCTGCCCGCCGGCCGGCGGCAGTCCCTGCTTGCGGTGCTCGCGCAGGACCCGCGCCCCGGCTATCAGGACGAACCTGGCCGCGTCTACGGGTTCCCGTTCGCCGGCTTCGAGGTGCACTTCACCGTGGAGGGCGGCGTGCTGACCGTGCTTTCCATCACACCCACTTAAAAAACCGCTCAGGGAATCCCCCTGAGCGGTTTTGCGTTATTCTTTCCGCCGCGCGGATCAAAGATTGGTCGGGGTGATCGCTTCGTAGTCCGCGAGCGTGCCGCCGTTCATGAAGCAGTCGATGATCTGCTTGCCGCGCGGATCGAGATCCGGCGTATCAAACTTGGCAACCTCCTTGCGGAAGAAGTCGGTCAGGATCTTCGCGCCGGCATCGTAGCCATCCTCGCCCACACGGTCCTGGGTATCGACGCGCAGGTACTTGGAGCGGATGCGCTGGCCGTCGATGGTCATATCCTTCATCGCGTAGCCAAGCAGCGGGCAACGCGCCGGCTCGAGATGCTCGCGGCGGATCTTCGCGCCGCCGTGGCGCGCCAGGTACTCGCGGCTGATCCACTCGGCCGCGAAGCCGACCTTGTACACGCCGATATGCTGGTTCGGGATCAGCACATAGCGGGTGTTCGGGCTCTTGAGGATCTGGTCGAGCAGCAGATTGGCCTGCTTGACGCGCAGACCGGTGGCAAACGGCCAGTAGGAGCCGACGCCCTCGCTCTTCAGCTCGTTGCCGGTCACAATGGACGGGTTGTTGAAGCCGCGCGGCGCGACCAGGCGCCACAGCCAGGCGAGTGCGGGCGGGATGATATGCATCATGCCCATGATGCCGTAGTTCGGGTTCTCGCGGGTGGAGGGGGGCATGCGCACACCGAACGAGCGCACGTCAACCTCTACCGGCTCCTTGACGATATGAGGGATATCCCAGCGCGGCACGATCGCGCGCGGGTTGGAGCAGGGCTTGCCGTTGGAATCGAGCGTATGCTCCCATATCAGCAGGGTCGCGCCCGCGTGGCCCTCCATGTTGAAGAAGCAGAGCGGCTCCTTCGGCTCGGTGCAGATGCGCTCGTATACCGGATCGCAGCCGTAATGGGTCACGCCGTCCATGCGGAGGAACCAGCCGTCCTCGCCGTCCACCAGGACGAGCTTGCCGGAGTTGTTCTGGACCGCCGGATAGCAGGTCGCCATATCGTCGCACACCGGCTCGATGGCACAGGTCTGTCCCATGTTGAGGTAGGTTTCCTCGCCGGTCACAGTGTTCTTGGAAAGCAGCACACGGTTGTCCGGCTCGCGGGCAATGTCCTGCAGCATCTCGCTCTTGCCGCCGCCGGACGCGCCCTCGTGCATAATAACCATTTCGTTCTCATACGGCGTAACCAGACGGCCGCAGGAGGTGTGGCAGGTAGTCCAGCCCTCCTGCTCGCCGATATCGAGCAGCACGGAGTACACGCCCTTTTTCGCGGACGGGCCGGGATACAGGTTGTAGGAGAACACCTCGTGGCAGTCGTCCAGACGGTTGTGTACAACGACCTGCTTGCCCTCGAAGTGGGTGTGGCGGAACGGGGGCGCGACGTAAACGATCGCGCGCGGCTTATAGCCCTCGGTCTCCTCAGCGTTAACAAAGCCCTGCAGATGTGCCAACGCGAACGCGAAGAACGCGCACGGCTTGGGGCAGACCAGCATGGAGCCGTAGCCGTAGATATTGCCGCCCGAGTTAAACGGCATGAGGATAAGCTCCTGCGTCTTGAACCACTCCATGGTTTCTTTCCGCAGGTCGCTGAAGGGATAGCCGTAAACGTCGGCGAAACGCTTTTTATCGGTCGGCTTATCGTCGGCGATGCGCATGCAGTCCGGCTCGCGGCGGCGCATGTAGTCCTCCACAAAGTTGACCGAAGCGCCGTTCTTGCAGCGGGTCACGTCCGCTTCCTTCACCGGACCCTTGCCCGGAACGTCGAACACAACGTCATATACATCGGCTTTGTCCGGACCGAACACCATGTCGTACAGCTCCGCCTTGCTGGTTGGCACGGATACGCCCTTACAGTTTTCGATGACATCGGTCAGTTCGTCTGTAAAAGTAAATTTTTTCAGCAACTGGTTCATCTGTTCTTTTCCTCCTTTCACACCGTTTTCCGGCGGTTTCCCACGCGCTCGATCGGTGTGCCATACACGGCTTCGACAATTTTTTCACATAATTTGCCAAGGCCTATTGTAGTTCATTTATAGCATACATCAAAACCTGGGGCGCCGTCAATAAATTTTCGAATTTTTGCAAGCTTTCTCTCAAGTTCTTGCACTATGTACAAATTCAGCGTTCCATTTTCGTGTGTTTCCCTCATATGGACACCTGTATTCCGTGCATTATCCCCCAAAATGCACACTGATTTTTACGACCTCGCTTGCCGTACCGACCCGCATATCCGGTCCCCACACCCCTAAACCGGACGTGACAATCGAAAACATGTCCTTTATTTGCACCATTCCGCAGGGATTTTCCCACAAAAAACCCATGATCAGGTTGCTGGGAAACACCTGTCCGTCATGCGTATGTCCGGACAAATCCAGATCAAAGCCCGCCTCGGCCAGCGCCTCCAGCTCCTTCGGCTGATGGTCGATCACGAAAGCGGGCTTTTCTGGTTCGAGCAGGCCAGCCCATTCTGCAGGACTGAGCCGTTCATCCCCCAATTTCCTGTCCCGCGAAGGGTCCTTGCGGCCGACGAGCTGGACGCCGTTTTTTAATGTAACTTTTTCATCTTCCAGCAGATTTATCCCCGCGCGTCGCAGGAAACCGGCCATTTGGGGGTCGTTTTTCTCCTCATCCTCGGTGTCCCAGGTAAAGCCCGCCAGGATCGGCTCAGACAGGTCGTGGTTGCCCCAGCATGCATAAGCGCCGTATGTGCTATGCATGGAAGCCAGCGCCGCCGCGATGCGGTCAGGCTCCGGCACGGCTTCGTATTCATTGTCAAAGATATCCCCCGCGACCACGATCAGGTCGGGCTGCATATCGTTCACCGCCTGCGCTGCCCGCTCGATATAGGCAGGGTCGGTGCTGTAGCCGAGATGCAGGTCGGCCAGCAGCGCGACGGTCATGTCTTCCCCCGCGCCCTCCAGCGTGACCGCATACTCCGTCACGCGCAGCGTACGGGCGTTGGCCATGCCGTACAGGCACACCGCGCACACCAGCGCCAGGGCGGCGCCGCCCTGCACCTGCCGCACGCGCTGCATTTGCGCGAAGTCCCTGCGCTGGATGCGGCGCAGGCAGGCCAGGAGCGCCTCCACCGCCAGCACGGCAAGGAGGAGGTACAGCATCCAGCCCAGCCAGTAATTGCTTACCTGCTTGAGCAGCCGCCGCAGCGCGGGCGGGGACTGCACCAGAAAGCCAGTCAGCGGGGTCAAGGCGGCAAAGCTGTAAACGGCCAGGAACAACACGCGGAACGCCCGCGTGCCGAACACCCGATGGCACGCACCCGTCCATCGCAGCACCCAGCGCGCCAAAAATACATTGACGAAACTATAAAAAGGTGCGAGAATAAAGGCAAGCATTGTCAAAACTCCATCATAATTTGTCAAATTCACAAAAAACAAAAAGGGAAAGCAATTTTTATGTGGCAACGAAAAGAACTCAAGCGGCGCGGTAAGCGGCAGTTTTTGCGGAACTGGGCCGCTACGGTCGCAGTATGCTTTATCCTCGCCTTCACGGGCGCGGAATTTGCGGGGTCGGCGGATTTCATCGGCCAGTTTGACCCATCCGCCATGCTGCCGGACGACCAGGTCGCGATCCAGGCGGCCAGCCTGTCCAACTGGGAGCTGCTGCTCGAATGGCTGCGCATCGACCCGATGGACGGCACGCCCCCCATGTGGGCCGCGGCTGACCAGAGCCTCGCGCCGGCCTTTGATACACTTACCGCGCCGTTCTCCGCGTTTTTTGCGCTGCTCGAGCGCTCGCGGTTCGCAGGCTGGCTGGATATCGCGCTGGCCGCGCTTGGCATCGCAGGCGGGCTGTGGTTCTCCATCTGGGTACTGAGCGCAGTCAGCGTGGGCGCGCGGCGCTTCCTGCTGGAAAGCCGCGTGCGCGACAATATCAGCATCGCTGCGATGTTCACGCCTTTCCAGCACGGCTGCTGGCGGAACGTGGCAAAGGGCATGTTCCTGCGCTCGCTGTTCCTGCTGCTGTGGGCGTGTACCATCGTCGGCTTTCCGGTCAAGCTGTACTCCTACCGCATGGTGCCGTATATCCTGGCGGAAAACCCGCAGGCCAGGCCCGCCGAGACGCTCCGTCTGTCCCGCCAGATGATGCGGGGCAATAAATGGCGCTGCTTCGTGCTTGACCTGACGTTCTACCTGCACTGGACCTTTTTACCTCTGCTGGCCTCCACCGTGCTCGGAACGGCCATCGGCCTGGCGACCGGCGATGTCGCGCTGTGCCAGTCGCTCGCGGCGGCAGCGGCCGGACTGCTGTCCCTGCTGTTCGTCAACGGCTACCGCTCCGCCACCGACGCAGGCCTGTACGCCGCACTTCGGCAGGCGCAGCTTGACGCGGGCACGCCACTTTCCGCCCTGTTTGTGGTCCCCGCTTTCGGCGAGACGGCGCCGGCGGGCGAAAAGCCCCGCCTGCCCGACGCGGACGTGCGCCTACCGGAGGATCCGGTGTTCCACTACGCCCAGCGTCACAAGCTGGACTATAACCGGCATTACGGCCTGCGCACGCTTATCCTGCTGTTCTTCACTTTCGCGTTCATCGGCTGGGTCTGGGAGGTCGCGCTGCACATCGTCACCAAGGGCATGTTCGTCAACCGCGGCACGATGCTCGGCCCTTGGCTACCCATCTACGGCGCGGGCGGCGCGCTCGTGCTCCTGCTGCTGAAAAAGCTGTTCATCCGTCCGGTGGCGACCTTCCTGGTCTCCATGGTGCTTTGCTCGGTCATCGAGTATTTCTCCAGTTGGTATCTGGAGGTCACCAAGGGCATCCGCTGGTGGGATTACAGCGGCTACTTCATGAACCTGAATGGCCGTATCTGCCTGGAGGGCGCGGTGATCTTCGGCCTGGGCTGCTGCGCGGTCGTATATTTCGCCGGTCCGTTGCTCGGCGGGCTGCTCGACCGGCTCTCCCCTGCCCGGCAGAACACGCTGTGCGCCGTGCTGCTTACGCTGTTCGTGGCCGACCTGGCGTACTCGCACTTCCACCCGAACGCGGGCGAGGGCATCACGGACTATAACGACTGGCAGCAGGACGCCGCCAGGGACGCCCTGCTGCCCGAAGCTGCAAACGATTCTGTAACCGCCATCCTGTCCGAATAGCCCTTAGCGGACGGCCCACCGTTCCCATACGCGGGCGACGGACGCGCATCTGCCGTCCCGTCCGATCGTAAAGACCGCTCCCGAAAGCGCACAGTCGCCGGGGGCGGTTTTGAAATATTCAGTCAGGTCGCCGCGGAACATGGCGACCGACTGCTCCACGCACACCCCCAGCACGGACACGACCGGACCGGTCATGCCGATATCCGTGATATAGCCCGCGCCCTTGGGGTTGACGCGGTTGTCCGCGGTCTGCACATGGGTGTGCGTCCCCCAGACCGCGGCCGCGCGCCCATCCAGATAATAGCCCATGGCGAGCTTTTCGCTGGTGGCGTTTGCATGGATCTCGGCGAGCGCGATATCGTACTGTCCCGCCGCCTCGCGCAGGATTTTATCCGCGCACAGGAACGGGTTGTCCGGCCCGTAGTGCATATCGCAGCGGCCGATCAGGTTCATCACGAGCAGGCGCAAGCCCCGCGGCCCGTCGAAAACGCCCCAGCCTCGCCCCGGGCTCTGCGGGGCGAGGTTGGCCGGACGCAGCACGTCCGGATGCTCATCCAGATAGGGCGCGATCTGTTGCTTGGAAAACGCATGGTTGCCCAGCGTGATGATATCCGCGCCCGCGGAAAAAATATCGTCCGCCTGCTTTGGCATGATGCCGCGCCCTGCGGCGTTTTCACCGTTGACAATGACAAAATCCGCCCCGTGTTCCCGTTTGACGCGGCGCAGCAGGCCGTGCAGGGTATCGATCCCCGCCTCGCCGACCACGTCGCCAACCGCCAATACTTTCATTGCTTCACCTCTTGTTTGTTTTTCGCAGCTGCGCCACAATATCATACAGAGAAATGTCCCAGCAGCGGCTCCCTCCGGTTGTTTCCGTCTCCTCCTGCGAGCATTCCGCTTGGATGCGAATTGCTTTGAGCTTTTCTCCGAATGTCATCACCTCGCGTCCGGCATACCAGCCGGACGCTTTTGTCCACTACGGTGCGTTGCACCGGTATTTTACCCCATCGCCGGCTCATAGATCAGCTCTGCGGCACCGCCCACCTGCCGCACGGAAACCAGACGCAGGCGCTGCGCCCGCCCCTCGGGAAACAGCCGGATGCCACCGCCCAGCAGGACGGGCAGCACGGTCAGGTGCCAGCGGTCGACCTCGCCCGCGTCCGATGCCGCCGCGATCAGCGCCGCGCCGCCGCACAGCCAGATCCCCCTGCCAGCCTTTTGCTTTTCCGCATGCAGCCAGGCCGCCAGCCCGCCCTCAATACGGCGCGCGTGAGGCAGCGGGCCGTTTTGCTGCGTCCAGACCCAGCAATCCAGCCCCTCGTACGGCCACGCGCCGGGCGAGAGTTCTTCCGCGACCTGGCGGTAGGTCCGCCCGCCCATCACGACCGTGTCCACGCTCTGCACAAACGCCTCGTAACCTCTGTCCTCCTGCTCGTCTGCAAACGCGCCCAGCCAGCCCACGCCGCCGTCTGCGTCCGCGATATATCCATCCAGGCTGACCGCCAGATAGGCAACCGCTTTCCGCATATACGCTCCTTTCTTAAAAAGGAGGCGGACAACCGACTGTCCGCCTCCCCCATTCTCATTTCAAGCCGCAGCCTGCGCGGCATTTTTAACAAAGGGCCGCCCCGCTGCTCAGTCGAAGAGCGTCGATACCGATACTTCCTCGTAAATACGCGCGATCGCCTCAGTAAACACTGGCGCCACGGACAGGACGTTAATCTTGTCCAGCTTTTTCTCGCTCGCCAGCGGGATGGTATCCAGGATCGCCAGCTCCTTGATCGGGCTGTCCTTGATGCGCTCGATCGCGGGGCCGGAGAGCACGCCGTGCGTGGCGCAGGCGTACACCTCGGTCGCGCCACCCTTTTCCACCAGCGCGTCCGCCGCATGGCACAGCGTGCCGGCGGTGTCGATCAGGTCGTCCACCAGGATACATTTCTTCCCCTCGACGTTGCCGATGATGTTCATGACCTCGGACACGTTCGCCTTGGGGCGGCGCTTGTCGATAATCGCAAGCGGCATGTCCAGCTTTTCGGTGAATTTCCGCGCGCGCGTGACCGAGCCGAGGTCGGGCGAGACGATAACCGTATCGTCCGTGCCGACGCCGAACTTGCCCGCGATATACGGGATGAGTACGGAGGAGCCGAGCATATTGTCCACCGGTATGTCGAAAAAGCCCTGGATCTGCGCCGCATGCAGGTCCATGGTCAGCACGCGGTCCGCACCCGCGGCCGTGATCAGGTTGGCCACCAGCTTGGCGGAGATCGGGTCGCGTGCCTTGCTCTTACGGTCCTGCCGCGCATAGCCGAAATACGGGATGACCGCCGTGATGCGGCCCGCGGACGCGCGCTTGCAGGAATCGATCATGATGAGCAGCTCCATCAGGTTGTTGTTCACCGGACCGCAGGTGGACTGCACCAGGAACACATCCGAGCCGCGCACCGATTCCATAATGGACACCGAAATCTCCCCATCCGCAAAGGTGGAGATCAGGGATTTGCCGATCGGCAGGCCGAGCGCCGACGCGATCTGCATGGCGAGCGCCGGATGCGAGTTGCCGGACAGGATTTTAATGTTTTTTCCGTGAGAAATCATTCGATTTGCCCCTCCGTCATATTTTTTATGTCTGTTTTATTGGTCCTTTTCTTTTTCGTGCGCCGCGCGGCGGCGGTCGTTCCATCCCTCGAGCGTAGTCTGCCGCGCGCGCGCGACCGCCAGCGCGCCATCCGGCACGTTTTTCGTCACCGTGGTGCCGGCCGCGGTGAACACGCGGTCGCCCAGCGTGACAGGCGAAACCAAGTTGGTATTGCAGCCGATAAAACAGTCGTCCCCGATCACGGTCTGGTTTTTGTGATATCCGTCGTAATTGACAACCACCGTGCCGCAGCCGAAGTTGACCCGCTCGCCGACGGTCGCGTCGCCGATATAGGTCAGGTGCGACACCTTGGTGCCGTTGCCGATGGAGGATTTTTTCAGCTCAACAAAATCCCCGATGCGGCAATGGTCGCCCACCACGCACTGCGGGCGGATATAGGCGAACGGGCCGACCGTGGCGTGCGCGCCGACCGTGGACTCGTACACCTGGGAATTGTTGACCGTGGTACCCGCGCCGATCTCCGCTTTTTCCAGAATGGAATTCGGTCCGATGACCGCACCCGCACCCACCTTGCAGCCCGAACGGATATGGCAGCCGGGCAGGATGGTGGCGCCCGGGGCGATCTCAGCGTCCGGCGCGATATAGGTGTTCGCGGGGTCGAAAATCTGCACGCCCTGTTCGATCAGGCCGAAGTTGACCTGATTGACCATGGCTCGGAACGCGATAAACGCCGAGCCCCCGTCGCGGATCTCAACAATCTCGTTTGTGACCGCAACGCCTTTCTGCGCGCCCGCGGCGACCGCCGCGGCGACCAGGCTGTCCAGCGAATCCGAACCCGCCGCCAGCGCCTTCTGCAGCACCTCATAGGCAAATACCGCCACAACGCAGCGCTCGTCGTGCGGGAGGGGCTGCCCCTCCGCGTCAAAGCCCTGCTGCTCGGCGGCCAGCACGCTCACGCCATAGCCGGCGGCCGTATGCGTCTGCACCAGATGGTACAGCGCATCCTGTTCAGTCAGGGCAAACGGCGCCGCGATCACCAGCACATGCCCGCATGCGGGCAGCGCTTTTAGCGCGGCAAAACGGCCGTCCTCCTGCGCCGCGACGCACACTGTCCCCGCAACCTGCGGCTCGCCTTCTCCCTGCACGAAAAAGCGCGCACCCACCGCGTCGGGCAGATAGGCGCTTACCGCATCCCCCGCCGTGCCGAACAGCACCGGACGGGCGTAGGCCGGAACGCCATCCTCGTCAAACAGACCGCCAACCAGGGCGGCGGAAATATCCATCATCCTGAAAATCCTTTCGTTCTGGGCGCAATCGCCCATTTTTCAGTTACACGAGTATTATACAACACTCCCGTGCAAATTGCATCGGTATTTTTGGAGAAAAATACGATTTCCCCCGTCCGTTTTTGCATCCCTATGCCCGATGCACGCCCATGCCGATGCCAAACCCTCGCACCGGGCGGACCAGCAGCGCGAACTCTTTTTCATCTGAAAAAACGACGCGCCCCAAGGAACACGCCGTTTATGCCTTATTCCCCCGCTTCCTCCGCGGGTATCTGGCGGAGGATCTCGATCGGGCCGCAGCCCGCGCACTTCGCACAGTCGTGCATGCACGCCATCGGATCGTCCGGATCCTCCTCACGGCCGATCTCCAGCAGGGTCGGGTCGCCCTGTTTTTCGCCCACCAGGAACTTGGCGACCGCTTCTTCCGCCGCTCCCTCGCAGCCCGGCACAAGCAGCACGCCGATCATCTCCAGCGCGTTGCGCAGCGCAAGGCCGAGCGCGCCGCAGATCAGCACGTCCACCTTTTCCATGCTCACCATTTTGATCAGGTCGGTCGTATTCCCGCCTTCCACCGCGGCAAGGCGCTTGCCTGTCGGGTTCCCGTCCTCCGCAGAAACAATCAGGAACGTGCGGCAATCACCCAGATTGCCCGCGATCCGCCCGTTTTCATATGCTACGCCGATGTTCATCGGATATCCTCCACCGCTTTCAGCGCGCCGGCCAGCTCGTCCGGCAGCTTAGCGTCCTCTATCCTGCCCGCGTCGACCGCTGCGGCGAGCTTCGGGTCGATAGGCAGCTTGGCCAGCACGGGCAGCCCGTACTCCGCCGCAACCGCGTCCACACGGCTCTCCCCAAACACCGGAATATGCTTGCCGCAGTCCGGACAGGCGAGATAGCTGTAATTCTCGACCACACCGATCAGCGGAATATTCATCATCTTTGCCATTTTGACCGCCTTGCCCACAATCATCGAAACCAGGTCCTGCGGCGAGGTGACGACCAGAATGCCGTCCACCGGCAGGGACTGGAACACGGTTAGCGGCACATCGCCCGTGCCGGGCGGCATATCGACGAACAGGAAATCCACGTCGTCCCAAATCACATCTGACCAGAACTGCTTGACCGTTTCCGCGATGATCGGCCCACGATAGATGACCGGATCATCCTCGTTCGGCAGCACCAGATTAATCGAGATCATCTGCACGCCGCCTTCGCTGCGCGCGGGCAGGATGCCCTCCTCGCAGCCCTCCAGTTTGTCATGCACACCGAACGTCTTGGGAATGGACGGCCCCGTAATGTCGGCGTCCAGAATTCCACAGGTATAGCCCCTGCGCGTCATGCCGACCGACAGCATCGAGGTCAGCAGGCTTTTGCCTACGCCGCCCTTGCCGGAAACGACGCCGATCACCTTTCTGACCGTTGCCGCGGGATTGGCCGCGACTTTGAGGCTCTTTTCGCCGCCGCAGCCCGCGGAGCAGGAATCGCAGTTATGCGAACAACCCATAGTTAACAACTCCTAACATATCTTTTCTTGCCTGATTTTTAGTATACCGCATCCCCGCGTCTTTCGCAAGGGCAATCGCAGCCGCATAGGATGATTTACGGAGGGAATCAACCATGAAACAAACCAATTCACAATATTTTGCCTCGGTCATCCAAAACCGGCTTCCGGACGCGGCCGCCGTGCTGCAGGCCGCGCCGGACGGGAGACGCATCGAAGGCACCGTTTCGTTTTACCAGACGCCGCAGGGCGTGCTGGTCACAGCCGCCGTACGCGGCCTGCCGGTCACGCGCATGGCCTGTGCGCAGCCCATTTTTGCGCTGCACATCCACGAGGGCTCGTCCTGCACCGGCAACGCTAGCGACCCGTTTGTCGGCGCGGGAACACACTACAATCCCGCCGGATGCCCGCACCCCTATCACGCGGGCGACCTGCCGCCGCTGTTTGCGGACCTGACCGGCTTCGCATGGATGGCTGTGCTGACCGACCGCTTCCGCGTGCCGGATATTCTCGGCCGGACCGTTATCGTACACAGCCAGTCGGACGATTTCACGACCCAGCCTTCCGGCAACGCTGGCGCTAAAATCGCGTGTGGTGTAATCACGCCGACCAGGCGTTAGCCCTGCAAATGGAAAGCGCCGCTGCCTCGTTGGGGGAAACGAGACAACGGCGCTTTGCCAGTTCACTACACAGATTCAAAAAAAGGGGGTAAAAGAGAAATAAAAAGATCGGTAGGCTGTCAGCTTCGGGATTGCGGCTTCCCTTGCTGACGTATTCAGTATACCGCGCTTTGCCGCGGAATGTGTGAATAGATTTTGAACAGGCTGTGAAAGATTTTTGGCCGTCCGTTCCAGCGCTTCCAGTAAACGGGAAACGCCCGGCCTCCATGGGGGAAATGGAAGCCGGGCGCAGCCGTTGCTCTCAAAAAGAGGATAAAAGAAAAGATGAAAGAAAGGGGAAATAGGTGTAATAAGAGGTTGTCTTCCAGGAACGTTCCAATTCCTTTCGACGGTTATAGTATACCGCAGCCCGCGCCCGAATATGTGAATAACTTTTGAACAGACTTTAAAAGGTTTTTTACAAAGCGCTTCCTCTGCGGAACGGGAAAAAGCCCCGGTTCCATGGGGGAAACGGAACCAGGGCTTTTTCGGTCATTTCACAAAATAAAGGGGGGTAAAAGAGAAATAAAAGATCGGTAGGCTGCTTGTCGATTCGGGATTGCGGCTTCCCTTATCGACATGCTTAGTATACCCCATTTCCCCCGCGAATATATGAACAGAATTTGAACGTCCTGTGAAAGAATTGTTTACATTTTCTTTTTCAGCAGGCGGATGTCGTCCCCAAAAAAGCGCAACGCCATAAATTCCCCCAGCAGGCGGGAGGCTACGGCGGGCGAATACTTCTCGCCCAGCGTTTCCGGCAGAAGGTTGGTGTTGACGATCATCGGCCGCTTAGCCATCAGGCGGTTATTGATCAGGTTGTACAGCGCGGAAACCGTGAACGCCGTCCCCATTTCGGTCCCCATGTCATCGATAATCAGCAGGTCCGCGCGCTCATATCGCGCCGCGCGCTCTGCGGCGGCCTCCCCGTCGCCGTTGCCGAATTTGATCGTTTCATAGGCCGCGACAATGTTGATCGCCGTGTCATACGCCACAGAAAAGCCGCGCGCGGACACGGCCTCCGCAATGCAGGTGGATAAAAACGTCTTGCCCAGGCCGGTCGAGCCGTACAGCAGCAGGTTGGGGGAATCCTTTCCGAACCGCGCCGCGTATGCCTTACATTCGTCCAGGTTATATTCCATATTTTCGCGCGGGGACAGGCCAAGCCGCGCATCCGGACGGGTGGAATAATACGCCATATTGAATTTTGCAAAATTCTGGTCCTGGATCGGCAGGATATCGGACAGCCGCTCTTTGAGGAGACGGGCGTACCGCTCCCGCACGCAGGCGCAGACCGCGCTGCCCGCGTAGCCCGTGTCCCCGCAGGCCGCGCACATCGGCTTGTCCGTCAGGTAATCAGCCGGCAGGCCGAGTTGTTGCAGCAGCGCAGCCCGTTCCTCCTGCAGGGCAAGGTTTCGGACGCGCAACTGTTCAATCGCGGCAGAGGGATCGCCGCCGGATTCGAGCGCGGCCCTGAGTACGGCCGCGGCGGTCGTACCCAGCTCGCGGTCGATCGCGCGGACGCGCGGCTCGCGGGCGTATATCTCGCGCCGACGCGCCTCTAGCTCGCCCGCACGGGCGGCGCGGTCGCGCTCCAGCTCGCGGCGGGCGGCGGCGAGGACCTTTTTATCATATGCCATAGATTATTCCTCCGTTTTGCGGCGGTGGCTGCGCACGCGCGCGGCCCAATCCTGCTCCCACGCGGCCAGTGTGGCGCTATCGGTCGGCTGGGCGGTGGTCTGGCCGACCACCGCGCGCGCTTCCGGTTCGAGCGCGGTGATCTCGCTGACCGTATGTACCCCGCCCGCGTCCCACTTGCGCAGGATGCCGAGCGTATAATCCAAACTCCTGCGGCCCTGGTGCCTGTCCGTGCGGCGCACGGCCAACTCGACCGCCTCCGGCGGGAAGCCGTGCGCCAGCGCGAACCGGCAGACGCGCTGCTCCTTGGGCGCGGGCTGCGCGGGGTCGGCGCCAAGCGCCCGATAGACCGCGTCGCTGAGCGGCTTTTCGTTCACCCTACGCGCCAGGTATTGCTGCGCGTCCGGCGCGGTCACGATCCCCATATCCGCCCACTGGTAAGCCTCGCGCTTGATATCGGCCAGGCGCACCGTGCCTTTCTCCTTTTTCAGATAGGACAGCAGTTCAATGATCGCCCCCGCGTCCAGCCCCAAATGATCGTATGCGGTCAACAGGCAGCGGAGCTGCCCCTCGGTCAGCGTCCGGCCGAGCGTGGCCTCCGCGCTCTCGCAGACGGCCGCGAAGCGGTGGTCGTCCATGCGCGCGCGGCGCAACTCGTCCGTCGTATACTGCGGCGCATCCGCAGGCTTGTCCGTCTCCGACACCTGCACCGGCGCGGTGAGCTGGTTCAAAGTGAACGCCGCGCGTTCATACCGCTCTCCGGATAGGTGCAGCACCCGCGCGGCCACTTTCGCGTCCGCCGCGCCTCCGTGCCGCAGAATATAAAGATAAAGGAGCGCCGCGTCTCCATCGCCGACCGCGATCAGCTTGTCCAGCATATCGCAGCGCGCGACGCGCAGCTCGCCCTCGGGGAGCAGTACAGAGGTGGGGGCCATGGCTCATTTCCTTTCCAGATCGGGATTGTCTTTTATTATAACACACCCGATGCGTTGGGGCAAACACAAAAGGGGCCGCATCAATGCAGCCCCTTTCCGGCGGTATCCTGTTACTGCACCGGTATCTCCATACCGGCGACCGTGAGCGACGCGATCTCCTCAATCGGGATGATCTCGGTGAAAATATCACCCTTCTGGCAGACGGTCTTGCCGCCCTCGGGACGGATGCTGCCGCCCGCATTGGACAGGTCGATGCTGGCGCCATCCTTCCTGTTCACCAGGATCTGCACGCTTTCAAAATATTTGTGCATCTGCGCGCTATCATGCTCGCTCTGCCGGCCGGACTGCGCGTTTTCATCCCACTGCACCGTGCTGTCCACCGTGTAGTCCACGCGCAGCGCCAGCGGGGACAGCGTGATCTCGTCGATCACGGCGTTCATGCCGTTCAGCTCGAATGTCTGCCCCGCGGGCAGGCTGACCGAGGTATCCTCAAAATCCAGGTTGAACTTGAGCGACCAGTCGCCCTCGGCAATGACGCGGCGCTCAAGCTCGCCCGTATCGTTCTCCGCATACACGCACAGATCGCTGAACTTCGCCCGCACCGCGTGGCCGCGCACCTCGCCGTCGCTGATCTCGCGCGTTTCTACATACTGGATCGCGTTGTCTGCCGGATCGGCGTCGTAAAAGTACGAGCTGCCGTGCGCGCCGCCGAAATAGCCCATCAGCGAGGTATCCCCGTCGGCAAAGCCCATCGGCAGCAGGCCCTCGCCCACAGTATCGGTCAGGTCAATATCAAAGACGGCGCCGTCCTTCTTTTCGATCGAATAGGTGACCGCGTAGTGGTACTTGTCGCCGATAATGGCGTCCGCGGTGACGGTCACGCCATTATCCGTGTCGCTCGCGCCGACCGGCCGGCCGATCTTGTCGATAATCTCGGTATCCGCCGTGGGACCGAACACGCCCGCGAACGCCTCGCCCGCGGTTTTGAGTACGCCGGTCGCGCTCGCGCCCACACCCAGCGCCAGCGCCGCCGCCACGCCGATCACAGCGATGCGCGGCATGCGGCGGACGCGCCGCCGCGTCTCAGGCGCCTGTTCCGGCCGCTCCATGGTATCCATCAGTCTCTTTGCCATCCTTGCCTTTGCCTCCTCGGAAAAACGCAGCCCGTCGAGCGCGTTTTTATACTCTCTGTTATCATTATACTCCGTGTTCACAACATTCGCCTCCCAACATGGTACGCAGCCTGTTCCGGCCGCGGCTCAGGTGCGCGTTCACCGCCGCTTCGCTGCGGCCGAGCAGCGCGCCGATCTCTCTCGCGGAATAGCCCTCGTAATAATACAGATACACCGCCTCGCGGTATTTATCCGGCAGCGCCATCACCGCGTCCAGCACGCAGGATTCCGGCGATTCTGGCGCCGGCGCCTCCGCCACGGCCTCCAGCCCCACCGTGCGCCGCCGCCCTGCGCTGCGCAGCAGGTCCTTGCAGGCGTTAGCGGCTGCCCGAATGATCCACGCCTTTTCGTGCGCGGGGCTGTCGAAGGCCTGCCCGCCCGTCAGCAGCTTGAGGAATACGGTCTGGCTGATGTCCTCCGCGTCGTGCGTGGATTTCAGGTAGGTATAAGAAAGCCGCAGGATCAGGTCGGAATAGGCGTTCACCAGCCGTTCGGCCTCTTCCTGATCGAATTGTCTCATGGATTTATCAACTCCTTTGGGAACAGCCGACCGGCTGTGTCAGCAACGTCGCTTCACCTACAATACGAATGGTGTGCGCCATTCCTGACAGCGGGAGAAAATTTTTTTGGGCAAAGAAAAGGGCAGCCTGGTTGCAGGCTGTCCCTATTATACCACAGCGGCCGGCAGGATGAAGCGATATGGACCGGCTCATAATCTTGTGCTATACCTTTTCTAAAAAACAGAGCGGCAAATCCGAATTTGATAAAGAGGTCCGAGCGAATATGAAAAAGGAAGTATCCATATCTTTAGCAGGCGTACTCATTCTGATTTTAGGGGTTGCCGCGTGGTATAATACTCCAAATGACTTGATGAATTTAGACCCTAAAGAAGTTATGGAAATTGTTGTTTTTAATGGTAATAGCGGAAACGGGACACATATTGAAGATAAAGGGCAATTTCAATATAGTATTGATGACTTGAATGATATTGAAGTAAAGAGAACAAAACCCCCCTGTTGGCTATACAGGATATGGTTTTAAGATGACAATTTACTTATCTAATGGCAATGAAGCAGATGGTTGGAACAACTTTATCATCAATTCCGTTGACACTATTCGGAAAGACCTATTTTTCTATTCTGTCATAAAGGGAAGAATTGATTATAGCTATATAGAGAACATTATAGAATAATGCAACTCCCTATTTTTCGAACAATATACAACAAAACTAAATAATCCAGCCACAAGGACAGCCGAAAAAATCGACTGCCATTTTCCATGCCTGCAAGCAGAGAGAAGCGGCCGGTCAGGAAAATAAAACACCGTGAGAAATTGACCGCCGAAGCAATGGCGAAAATATATGAATCCTTATTCTGCTTTGGGAACACAAACGGGAATCGGAAGTAAAATAAACGTAAAATAGCCGCTTTGCGGCTATTTTACTATAATCGCGCAGACTTTACCGCACGGAACCGGCCGTTTTCCGCAGCGCGGGCCGCTGTTGTTCCGCGCGTTCCAGCCCGCCCGACCGCTGTGCGGAGAGCAGTAGGCCGAGCAGCAGCATGGTCTGGCACAGATATATGCCGCCGTAAGACAGCAGCGGCAGGCCGTGGGACGCGAACACGATGATGCCGCAGTTTTGCAGCACATACAGCGCGGCCTGCAGCGCAAAAGTGAACATCACGCCCATGCACACGCTGCGCGCGAGCAGACCGTTCTGCCGCCGCGCAATGCGGAAGCCCCATGCAAGCAGCAGCAAAACCGCTGCTAAAAGCAGGAAAACGGCCGTCCAACCCCAAAGGTATTTGACCGACAGCAGCATCCAATCGCCCGCGCCGTCCAGCTTGATCCACTGTGCGCCGTCAATCGTTCCGCTGCCCGCAAACGGGATGCCGAACATGATGTACTGGATCGCGGAGCCCTGATAGCCTGCTGCTGACGCATCCGCCTGCGGATGGAACACCAACGCCAAGCGCTCCCGCACATGCGGTACGGCATACAGCAGAAACAGGAAATATCCCAGCAGGGCCAGCAGCGGCGATACCGCCAATACGAGCCTGCCCCTGGTACACCTGCCGAACGCGCCGCGCCGCACCGCCATCACCAGCATCCCGCAGCAGACCACGGTCAATATGCCAAGGGCCGACATATACGGCGTGATATACGCCAGAAACCACATACCGAGCAGGCTCAGCAGGCAGTTGCGGACGCCCTCCGCCCCCCTGCCGCGCTGGCTGTACAGCACGCCCGCGAACAGCACCGGAAAAAACCATATCCACTGTGCCGTGTAGAAAAGCCGTCCGTTATATTCCACGCGCCACGGGCTGAACGCCAAAAACAGTCCGACCGCCAGCCACAGCGCATACAGCAGACGGATATGCCGCCCCAGTATGGTGTAATCCATAAAATACCCCAAAAACAGCAGCCCAGTGCCGATCGCAAAATAAAAGAACTGGTTTGCCAGGCTGTTCTCCGGTGGTATCCCCATCCATGCGCAAAACGGCTGCCGCAGGATGTACTGGAGCGCCAGCCCCGCCGCCGTTGTTGCCAGCACGATCACCAGCATCACCCAGTCCGGCCGCGGCCGCCACGCGCTATCCAGCCGTGTGCCGGCCTCCACCGCGTCGCCCATTTCGCGGATGGTTGCCTGCGCGGCTTCGTCCTCTCCCATGCCTTCGGACCGGAAGGCTTCGTACTGGTCTCTCAGGTGGTCGGTCAGCTCCTCTGCCGCAACCGGACGCGCCCGCTTCCAACGCATCTGTCCAGTCGCATCGTTCAGCCAGTCATGCAAGGCTTCAGGCAGCGGCGGCTCGTCATAATCCGCGGACAGCGAGTCCAGCTCTGCGGAGGTCTGCGCGCGCTCAGCCGCGTCGCACTCCAGCAGACGGATCATCTGCCGCCGCATGCATTCAGGCAAACGCATGGCTTTCTCCCCCCTTCAGCACACGCTCGACCGCGCCGGAAAACCGCCGCCACTCCTCGGTCTTTTCCGCCAGACGGGTATGCCCCAGGTCGGTCAGGCGGTAATACTTACGCACGCGCGCACCGTCCGCTGCCCGCTCGTAGGAGCGCACCAGCCCCTGCACCTCCAATGTGTGCAACAGCGGGTACAGCGTACCCGCCTTGAGGGAAAAGGTGTCGTCCGACCGCTCGCGCAGGCGCTCGATCATCTGGTAGCCGTACAGGTCGCCCTCCTCCAGCAGACGCAGGATCAGAAGCCCCGTACTGCCTGCCAGCAGGCTTTTGTCGATTGCCATGATTCCATCCTCCCATATATCGATATTCGATATGTTTATTATATGTAGACAATCGATATATGTCAAGCCTTTTTCCTCCCTCGCGCATGCTTGACAAACGCATCCCTTTCGGTTATGCTGAAGATATAGAAAACTAACGCCGTTAGTTTGGAGGAATGTATATGCCGCGAAAAGGACTCAGTCGGGAGGCGATCATCGACACAGCCGCCGCACTCGCCGAGCAAAAAGGGGCGGAAAATCTCACCCTGCGCGAGCTGGCGGAGACGCTTGGCGTCAAGACCGCCTCATTGTACAACCACCTACAAGGCCTGCCCGAGCTGAACGCCCGGCTGGCCGAATGCGCGCTCGACCGCCTGATGGACACGCTCGAAACCGCTATGGCAGGCAGAACCGGCGCGGAGGGGCTGCGCGCCCTTGCCACCGCCTATCGTACTTTCGCCCGCGAACAGCCGCAGCTTTACCGCGCCATGGTTTCGCTGCCGCGCTTTTCCGACCCCAGCTTGGTCGAACGCAAGCATGCCTTTATGGACCTGTTCAACCGCGTGCTGGCGCCCTGCCGCCTGCCGGATGACCGGCGCATCCATCTCTCGCGCACAATTCGCAGCGCGCTGCATGGCTACTGCGCGCTCGCCGCAGCGGGCTTTTTCCAATCCCCACTCGCGTCGCCGGTAGAAAGCTATGAGCAGATAATTGAATGGCTTTGCCAAATAGTTAAAGAAATGGAGGAGCAGGATCATGACAAAGCATTCTACCAATGAAGCACAGGAGCGCCGCTTTCACGAAATGACTGAAGCGCCACTCGAACCGTTGATCTGTAAGCTGGCTGTTCCAACCATTATAAGCATGTTGATTACCTCGATCTATAACATGGCGGACACGTTTTTTGTCGGCCAATTAGGTACGAGTGCGACCGGCGCGGTCGGTGTAGTGTTCCCGCTGATGGCACTGATCCAGTCAATCGGCTTCTTCTATGGCCAAGGCTCTGGCACCTATATTTCTCGGCAACTTGGTGCACAACAGCAGGAAGAAGCTGAACGCATGGCCGCGACCGGTTTCTTCCTCTCGATCTTCACTGGTTTTGTGATTCTTATGCTTGGTCTGTTACTGCGCAGCCCTCTTTGCCATCTGCTCGGTGCTACTGACACCATTTATCCCTATGCACTTGACTACATGCAGATTATTCTGTTTGGGGCGCCGTACATGATGGCCGCACTAGTACTCAATAACCAACTGCGTCAGCAAGGGAATGCAACCTATGCCATGATCGGCCTCGTATCAGGCGGCATCCTTAATATCGCTCTTGACCCCCTATTCATCTTTGTTTTTGATTTAGGCATCAGCGGCGCAGCTTATGCGACCATCTTGAGTCAGTTAATCAGCTTTTTTCTTCTATTGCTCGGCATCCGTCAGTCGCGCGGCGTACAAATCCGGCTACGCCAGTTTGCACCCAGTATTGACCGTTTTGTTGCCCTGATGGGCGGCGGCCTGCCCAGTCTGTGCCGCCAAGGGCTGGCATCCATCGCGGTCACCTGCCTGAACACGGCGGCCCGTCCCTACGGCGACGCAGCTATCGCCGCTATGAGCATCGTCACGCGCGTTTCCCAGTTTGCGGGCTCGGCTATGATCGGCTTCGGCCAGGGCTTTCAGCCGGTCTGCGGCTATAACTATGGCGCGCGTAAATACGACCGTGTCACACGCGGGTTCTGGTTCTGCGTCAAGTCGTCTTTCCTCGTATTACTCGGGTTAGCCGTGGCTGGCTGGGTATGCGCACCGCAGATCATCGCCATTTTCCGCTCGGACGACCCCGAGGTCATCCGCATCGGCGCGCTCACGTTACGGCTGCAATGTATCTCTTTCCCTCTGGTCGGGTGGGTGACCATGTGCAACATGCTGTTGCAGAACATCGCCATGACCATGCGGGCCAGTATCGTCGCCGCGGCGCGTCAGGGCCTGTTCTTCATCCCGTTCGCACTGGTGCTGCCCCTGTTCTGGGAGCTGTTCGGCGTGCAGCTCTGCCAGCCGGCCAGCGATATCTGCTCTTTTGTGCTTTCCATCTTTTTGACCGTCCCCGTGCTCCGCATCCTTTCGCACGGCGGAAGCCCTGATAAGCGCTGAATTCAAAAAGTAATACTTTTATCTAATAATACTAATAGGAGTCTTTGATATGAACGAATTCACCCTTGACCCTACCCTGTATGACGGACGTCCATCCGACTGCTCCAGCCGAAGCGCGGCTGAAGCCGCCTGTTATGATTTCCTTGACGGGCTGGGTGTACCCTACCGCCGCGCCGACCACAGCGAAACGCCCTCCATCGAGGCCTGCGCCGCGGTTGAAGCGCTGCTTGGCGCGGAAATCTGCAAAAACCTGTTTTTGTGCAACCGCCAAAAGACCCAGTTCTACCTGCTGCTGATGCCTGGGAACAAGCCGTTCCATACCAAGGACCTGACCGGCCAGCTCGGCTGCTCCCGCCTTTCCTTCGCGGGGGAGGAACCCCTGCACGAGCTGCTCGGCGTGACGCCCGGCTCGGTTTCGGTTCTCGGCCTGCTGAACGACACGGAAAACCGTGTCCGTCTGGTAATCGACCGCGATGTCCTGCAGCCGGAATTCTTCGCCTGCCATCCCTGCCGGAACACATCTTCCCTGCGCATCGCGACCGCCGACCTGACAGGCCGCATCCTGCCCGCCCTGCGGCACGAGCCGGACTATGTTTCCCTGTAAGCAAAAGGGGATTGTTTTTAGCCGAGCCTGTGTTATACTAAGGGCAGCGGCACGAAATAAAAAACAGGAAAGCAGGCGGTTTTATGGAACGGACCTATATTATGCTCAAGCCGGACGCACTGCAGCGCGGCATTGCCGGTGAAATCCTTGCGCGCATCGAACGCAAGGGCTACCGCATCACCCGCATGAAGACCATGCAGCTGGACGAACCGATTCTTCGGGAGCATTACGCGCACATTGCTGACAAGCCCTTTTTCCCATCTACGGTGGACTATATGACAAACGGGCCGGTTCTGGCTATGATCGTGGAGGGCGAAAACGTCATCCAGGGGATGCGCACCCTGATGGGTCCCACCCGAAACGAGGATGCCCTGCCCGGCACCATCCGCGGCGACTTCGCCAGCTCGACCACCTATAACGTGATCCACGGCTCGGACGCTCCGGAAAGCGCCGAGGCCGAAATCCGCCGTTTCTTCGGGGAGGTATGACACCGCGGGGTGTCCCCGTACCCGCATCTCCGTGACCGCAGAGGCGGCCACCAGCCGGGCGACAGCTTTGATTTTGACGCCGAACGTGGGTGCATCGCCCGCTGGCCATGCATGCTGCGTTTCTGTACGCCGATATCCTGCGCTACGGCGGCGCGCTTCCATGCGAGCCGTCCGGCACTGCACGCTTCTGTTGTCCGGATGCGGATACCGCCAATGTGTTCCTTCTCGAACGGCTCGAGGATGGGGGCGGGCGACCGCGCCGCGCCCATCCACGCCATCCGGCAGGCGAAACGGGAATGCGGCTCCTGCGGCTGCGCGCTCGATCGGCTGTATCCCCTCGCACGCGCGCTGCTTGGATAAAACGGCATACAAAAAAGGGCTTCGGAACCCAATGGTTCCAAAGCCCTTTTTTCACAGGATGCGGGAAGCAGGCTTACTTAATCTTTTCCTCTTCCTTAACATCCTTCATCGACAGGTTGACACGGCCCTTGTCGTCGATCTCCATAACCTTGACCCAGACCATATCGCCTTCCTTGACCGCGTCCTCCACCTTTTCAATGCGGTGGTCGGCCATCTTGGAGATATGCACCATACCGTCCTTGCCTGGCAGCAGATTGACGAACGCGCCGAAGTTCATCAGGCGCACAACCTTGCCGTAGTAGATTTCGCCCGGCTCCGGCTCCTTGACGATGGCTTCGATCATCTTTCTGGCCTTTTCCGCGTCAGCCGCCTTGACCGCCGCGATAGTGACCGTGCCGTCGTCCTCGATATCGACCTTGGCTCCCGACTCGGCAACGATGTTCTGGATCACGCTGCCGCCCTTGCCGATAACCTCTCGGATCTTATCCGGATGGATGTGCATAGTGGTCATCTTGGGTGCCCAGTCGGATACGTCCGCGCGCGGCTTGTCGATCGCCTTGAGCATGATTTCATCCAAAATGCCGTAACGGGCAACGCGGCACTTCTCGAACGCCTGCTTGATGATGTTCGGAGTCAGGCCGTCCACCTTGATATCTACCTGAATCGCGGTGATGCCCTTCTTGGTGCCGGCAACCTTAAAGTCCATATCGCCGTAGAAGTCCTCCACGCCCTGAATATCGGTAAAAGTGGTCTCCTGGCCGCCGTCGGTGATGAGGCCGCAGGAAATACCTGCAACCGGCGCGGTGATCGGCACGCCCGCGTCCATCAGCGCGAGGGTAGAGCCGCACACCGAGCCCTGCGAGGTCGAGCCGTTGGACGAAATGACCTCGGATACCAAGCGCAGCGCGTACGGAAACTCGCTCACGGGCGGAATGACCGGCAGCAGCGCACGCTCTGCGAGCGCGCCGTGGCCGATCTCGCGGCGGCCCGGGCCGCGGGACGGGCGGGTTTCGCCGACCGAGAAGGACGGGAAATTGTAGTGGTGGATATAGCGCTTTTCAGTCTCTTCAAAGATGGTGTCCAGCTCCTGCGCGTCGCCCAGCGTACCCAGCGTGCAAAGCGTCAGCACCTGGGTCTGGCCGCGGGTGAACATGCCCGAGCCGTGTACGCGCGGCAGAACGTGTACCTCGGCCGCCAGCGGACGGACTTCCTCCATACCTCGGCCATCCACGCGCTTGCCGTTCGCCAACCAGCGGCGCACGATCTTCTTCTGCAGCTTGTCCACACACTCCGCAAGGTTGGCGCCGTGCTCCTCCTTGTACTCATCGGAAAGGCCGGCCTCGAACTCGTCTACGATCGCGCGTACGCCCGCGTCGCGGACGGTCTTGTCGTCCGTGTCCATCGCGACCTCGAACTTGTCGCTTACCGCGGCCTCGAGCTTGTCAAACAGGTCGTGGTCAATATCGTGATGCTCGTACTCGAACTTGGGCTTACCGATTTCGTCCTTGATCCCCTGGATGAATGCGCAGATCTTTTTCAGTTCCTCGTGCGCTTCCATCAGGGCGTTGAACATGTCGTCCTCGGGTACTTCCTTCGCGCCCGCCTCGATCATAACGATCTTATCCTTGGTGGCGCACAGGGTCACGTCCATCTCGGAAACCTTGCGCTGCTCGCTGGTCGGGTTGATGACCGTCCGGCCGTCCACGATGCCGACCTGGCAGCCCGCTACAACATAATCGAACGGGATGTCCGAAATGGACACCGCGATGGACGCGCCCAGCAGGGCGACGACCTCGGGGGAGTTGTCATAGTCGTTTTCCAGCACGGTGCAGACGATGGACACATCGTTTCTGAGATCCTTGGGGAATAGCGGGCGCATCGGGCGGTCGATCTGGCGGGAGGCGAGAATCGCCTTTTCGCTCGGACGGCCCTCGCGGCGCATGAAGCTGCCCGGGATGCGGCCGACTGCGTACAGGCGCTCCTCAAAGTCCACGGAAAGCGGGAAGAAGTCGATGCCGTCGCGCGGCTTGGCCGACGCGGTCGCGGTGACGAGCACCGCGGTTTCGCCGTAGCGCACCAGGCAAGAGCCGTTGGCGAGCTGCGCCATCTTACCGGTTTCGACGGTCAGCTTGCGGCCGGCGATCTCGGTTTCGAAAACGCGGTAATTCTTAAACTCAAAGGGATTGATATTTGCCATTATTTTTCCTCCTTTTTGTTTGACGGAGGGCGGCTTTTTGCTTTGTTAGCACTTGAAGCAGGGGCGAAGCACGTGCTTCGGCGCTCCTTCAACTGCTAAAAAGCGGATTGGCCGCCTTCCTATAAAATACAGAAACAGGGGAGCAGACTGCTCCCCTATTTCCTTGTTTCACTTACTTACGAATGCCGAGCTTGGCGATCAGCGCACGGTAGCGGTTGATGTCCTTCTTCTGCAGGTATGCAAGCATGGAGCGGCGCTGGCCGACCATCTTGAGCAGGCCGCGGCGGGAATGGTTGTCCTTCTTGTGGACCTTCAGATGCTCGGTAAGCTCCTGAATGCGCGCGGTCAGAATCGCGATCTGGACTTCCGGAGAACCGGTGTCGGTCGCGTGCGTGCGGTTTGCCTCGATAACGGCAGTCTTGTCTTCCTTGCGGATCATGTGACGTTTCACCTTTCGTTGATAGATTTTTACTTACCCACAGGCCGGGCCGCGGCATGGTGAAATGGACACGGTAGGAACGTGTCCGGTTGTCCGTCGGCTAAGCGCGGGGCGAAAGTACAATTATCATATCATGCGTTTGCGGTTTTGTAAAGTATTTTCTATCTTTTTATTCACCTTACCGCATTTTTACACTTTTCTTTGTAAGTTTTGTCGAAATGAACAATTATGAATAAATTGTAAACGCGTTTTTGTCAGTTTTTCATCTTGCTTTCAAAATTTCCTGGCGCTATAATTTTAACATCTTCGGTGGACAGCTTTTTTGAGACGTTCTCGCTCGAAGCCGTTTTTTATTTATTGCTAAGACACGCGACGGGGCGGTGCAATAGCGCGGCCTGAAGTCGCGTTCTTTTTTGCGCAGAACCAGAAAAAGAGACAGGCCGGCGCCTGTCTCTTTTTCGTATGCCGGCCGGATGGTCCCCTTACGCGCCGGCCCCTTTTTGTTTAGCACAAGGCGGGGCGCAGGTCAAGTCGGAACTGCCGCACAGTGTACGCGATGGTGTACACCGCCATCACGCCCGAAACCAGCGGCGCGACGCAGCCGAGCAGGAACAGGCTGTCGGGGCGGTAGGTCTGCACCAGGTACAGCAGCGGGATGCGCACGCACAGTGCGCCGAAGCAGCAGGAGAACATGGTGAACAGCGTTTTGGAGCGGCCGTTCAGATACCCGTTCAGACAGAACACAAACGTCACCATCAGGTAGTCGAACGAGCAGGCGCGGAAGAACGGCACACCCACTGCGATGGTCGCCGCGTCGCGGGTGAACAGGCCAATCATGCTTTGCGGCGAAAGCTGCGCCCATAGGAAAAAGCACGCCGCCGCAGCCAGCGCAAACCCCAGCCCCGCGCCCACCGCGGTCCGCACGCGCGCCGGCCGCTGCGCGCCGTAATTCTGCGCCGTGAACGCGGCAAGCGCCGAGGCGACCGAGGTCGCGGGCAGCATGGCGAATACGTCGTACTTGCTCGCCACGCCGACCGCGGAGGCCGCGTCCACCCCGAGCGCGTTGACGACCGCGGTCAGGTACAGGAAGGAGATACGCACCATCAGCTCCTGGAACGAGATCGGGATGCCTACGCGCGCCAGCTCGCGGGCGCGCGCGCCGTCGATGCGCAGGTTGCGCACCGTAAACTTGAAAATGAAATGCCCGCGGTTAAGGTACACGATTGCGCATACCATGCTGACCGCCTGCGCCGCGATCGTGGCCACCGCCACGCCGCGTACGCCCCAGCCGAACACGCCGGTCAGCAGCAGATCGCCTGCGATGTTGAGCATGCACGCCAGTGCGATGAACAGCATCGGCCGCTGAGAGTCGCCATAGCCGCGCAGGATGGCGCTGATGGCGTTATACCCGCAGATGAACGGGATGCCCCAGCCGCAAGTCACCACATACTGGCGCGCCAGCACAAACGCCTCCTCCGGCGTTTGCAGCGCAGTCAGGATAGGCGAGGCCAGACCAATCACCAGGATCATCAGAACCACGGAAAACGCCGCGAACACGGTCAGCGTAGTGCCGATGGACTTGCAGGTCTGCTTCTCGTCGCGCATGCCGGTGTATTTGCCGACCAGGATGGTGCCGCCCAGCGTCAGGCCGGTGATCAGGCTGGTGACAATCTGCGTCACCTGCGTGCCGGTCGATACCGCGGCCACGCTCGCGGGATCGCAAAACCAGCCGATCACCGCCAGATCGACCGCGCCGTACAGCGCCTGGATGATATTAGCGATCAGGAACGGCACGGTGAAACGCATCAGCACGGGCAGCACGCGCCCCTCGGTCAATAGGTTTTTCTCTGTCATGGATATGCCTCCCTTGTTGTCTGCAAGAAAAGCATAAACCCTCCAGCAACCAGAGGGTCAAGAGGTATTTTCACTTTTTTTCACCGGCACCTGCAGCTCGGTCAAATACTGGGTCTCATCGCTGGTGAAGCCCGCATCGATATGCGTCACCTCAACCGAGTCCTCGGCCAGCTCGAACCCGCGCCGCGCGGCCTCGTCCAGCAGCAGCTCATAGGAGGGCGCGCTGTGCGCATGCGTGCCGCGGTAGCACACGGTCAACCATTCGCCCGCAGGCAGGTGGAGTACGGGACCGCCGTACTGCTCCTCCGGCTCGACGAACAGGAATATCCCTGTGTAGCGGTCGAACTGCCGCGCGTACAGTCGCTCGCGCGCGATTGACACGCCCACCTTGCCCAGGAACACCGCCGCATCCTGCCGGATATGGCTTTGCAGCTCAGCCAGCGGCGTTTCCAGATCGCCGCCCTGCGGGATCTCCTGCCGCAGGAATGCGATCGCGCGGGCGGGCAGCGCCTTTTGCAGCACAACGCCGGTCTTGGCCGTCCTCGCGTGCCGCAGGTCATCCAGCCGCCGGCCAATCCGCCGCTCGATGCGCTGCAGCTCGTCCAGCCGCCGCCGCGTGTCCGCCAGCTGCTCCTGCAGGAGCAGTTCCACCACGTCGGTATCGCGGTTTTCAAAAAAACCGCGAATGCGCTCGAGCGACACGCCCAGCGCGCGCAGGTATTTGATGGTGTTGAGCCGTTCAAACTGTCCCGCGGAATAATAGCGGTAACCGGTGCGCGGGTCCACCCGCTCGGGCCGGAGCAGGCCGATCTCGTCATAGAACCGCAGCGTGCGCACCGGCACTGCGAACAGCTTATGCATCTCCCCGATCGTGAACAAGTCCTTCATCCCTACCGTCCTTTCCGAGTTTGCCTGGGCATTCTCCTCCGGCTATTATAGCATATCCGGACACGCATTGCCCGCTTTTTCTGGTATAATGGTAGCGGAATCCTCAGGAAAGGCGGTGCGGCCATGCAGACCATACCGGCAAAGACCATCGTCACCAGCACCCAAAACGGCGCGGGCTGGTTCGGCGCGCGCTACAATATGAATATCTACCGCGGCTGCTCCCACGGCTGCATCTACTGCGACAGCCGCTCGGAATGCTATCGCAACGACGATTTCGACACCGTCTGCGCCAAGCAGGACGCGCTGCGCATCATTCGCGACGACCTGCGGCGCAAAACGCAGCCGGGCGTAGTCTCCACCGGCGCGATGAGCGACCCGTACAACCCGTTCGAGCGCACCGAGCAGCTCACGCGGCACGCGCTCGAACTGCTCGCGGCCTATGGCTTCGGCGCGGCCATTGCCACCAAAAGCGACCTGATCTGCCGCGACATCGACGTGCTGCACGAGATCCATGCGACCGCGCCCGTGCTGTGCAAGCTGACCGTGACCACCGCGGACGATGCGCTCGCACGCGCGATCGAGCCGCACGCGCCCCCGCCCTCCGCGCGGCTGGACGCGCTCGCACGCCTGTCGGACGCTGGCCTTCCCACCTGCATCCTGCTCATGCCTGTGCTGCCATGGCTGACGGATACCGAGGAAAACATCCGCACGCTGGTGCGGCGGGCCGGAGAGGCGGGCGTACCGTATATCTATCCCGCGCTCGGCCTGACCCTGCGCGACCGTCAGCGCGCCTACTTCTACCAGCAGCTAGACCGCTCCTTCCCCGGCCTGAAGCAGAAATACATCGCGCGTTACGGTACACGCTACCAGTGCGCCAGCCCGCACGCGCGGCAGCTTTGGACGGTTTTCACCCGCGCCTGCGACGAAGTGGGCATCTTTTACCGGATGCGCGACATCACCCGCCGCTACCAGCGCGGCTTCGGCTGCGGACAGCTTTCGTTTTTCTGACATGCGCAAAGCGCATAAAAATCCCCTGCTTCAATTTGTTCAAAACCGCCTTTGCGGTTTCGGCCTTCCCGCCGTCACTCCTCCGACAGCAGCTCCTCCGCAGGGACTTTGAAGATCGCGGCCAGCGCGCGCAGCTCTATATCCGTGACAAACCGCTTGCCGCACTCGATCCGCTGTATCGCATTCTTATCCAGATCAACGCCCTCCAACTGCATGCGTTCGGCCAACGCGCGCTGGGACACTTTCGGAGAAAGGCCAGAACGCAGCCGCGCGACCTTTCTTCCGCAGATATTGCAGCTTCCATCTGCTAAACGGTTCTTGTACATTCTTTTCCTCCTGTTGACATTTAGTAATTGTCATCAGCCTTATTATGTGCTATACTGCAAGCAACGATGACATTCAGTAAATGTCAAATGGAGGTGGCACGATGTCTTTTTACGAACAGGCCCTGCAGCGCTTCCTCAGGGAATCCGGCGCCGCTGCGGACAGCGACGCCCGCCGCGCCCTGGCGGAGCAGGCTTTCCTTGCGGGCTGGCGCGCCGCCGGCGGAGAGCTGCTTCTGGTCGACCGTATCCCGATGGAAGACGAAAAATGATCCCCCAGACTCGTCTGGGGGATCATTTTTATTGCTTTCTTTTTCAAATATACGGCTTCGTTGTATCGATGCGGATGGTCTGCGCGGCGTCGTCCCATTCCACGCGCACGCCCAGCATGAAGCACAGGTCGCGTAGCTTGAAATAGTGATTGCCGTCGATCTCATACGCCTTGCCGACCAGCGGCATCCCCATATCCTGCAGATACACCTCCGCGGTGGCGCGGGTCGCGGTCTGCCCGCCGCCACTGAGCGGCTCCAGCTCGCCGCCGACCGGCGTATAAACGCCCGCGTCGATCGTCACTTGGTTCGCTTCCCCGTCCCAGGATACGCTGAACGCTGTATTCGTCCCCGCAAAGGCCATCGCCAGGTCGCGCAGCTTGAAATAGTTGCTGCCCTCGATCTCATACGCCGCAGCCGCGACCGGCGTGCCGTTCACCTCTATTTTCGCGCCGGAAACCACGGCGGGCTTGCGCAGCTCCGGCTTCACCGCGTCATGCGTCAGAATATACTGCACCGCGGTATCTATGCCGTTGAGGTAATCCGAGAAGGTCTGTCCGACCGTGATATCGGGCGGGAGACTTTCTACGCCGTAGGGCTTGGCCGCCTCATAATAGCTGCCCAGATCGATGAATTTGTTGGAATACTGGCCGCGGAACTTGGAGTTGGGCAGCTCGAACGCGGTCACGGCACCGAAATGATCCACGCTGCCGCCGGTCGGCGTACCGACCACAGCAGCGCCGATATCCTTGAGCTGCACCGTATTAATCAGCGCGGAGGAGAAAGTATTCTCTCCCGCGAGCGCGTACACAGCGTTCCCCTTGGCCAGGAATTGCTGTGCCAGATAGGTGATCGGGTACAGCACGCCGTCCGACCCGCCGCCGTTGCTGCGCAGGTCGATGATGAACTTTGTGTATTTGCCGGAGGCGAGCTTTCCCTTCGACCTCGGCGGCAAACTGCTCCATCGGCAGGTTCGGATCCTCAAAGCATTTATTATACTGCATATACAGCGTGCCACCGCCCAGGTCGAGCAGCTTGTAGTAAACGCTCCGGTCCGGCTCGGTCACAGGCACGTCCTTCCGCAGCATGTCGCGGGTGATCCATTCCCCTGCTTTCAGCGCCGCCGTCGCTTCGGCCTGCGTCATGCAGGGGATGTGCAGCACGGTCTCTTTCCCCTCCGCATCCCGCACGCCGACCGTAACCATATCGGAATCCGCGTCAATGACACCGTAATGTTCCAATACATCGGCCACATAAAGCAGTTGCCCTACCCGTATGCGCTGCTCGACCGCGTTGTCGTAGCTTATCATGGGCGAAAGGCGCTCGGTCACCTCATCGATTGGCATGCCGTTGATCGACGTGATCTCCTGCCCGATATACGCCCGGCAGTCGGTCACGCCGCCGGTCAGCGTCCAGCGGCCGTCGTACCATTTCGGCACCATGCCGAGTTGCCTGAGCTGGTCTGAAAGCGCGCTGCCGACCGACAGCATCGTATGCGAATCATGCGCCAGCGCCGCCAGTTCGGCAAGCCCGATCGCAAAATCGAGATCGGACGCGGTATCCAGCTCTGCTTCGATCTCCGCCTTTTTGTCCGCGACCGCCTGTTCGGTCGTATTGGCGTAAAAATCCGGATGCTTTGTGGTCAGCGTCTCCACCAAGCAGTCCAGATCCTCCTGCCGCCGCTGCGCCGCGTCGTCTGCCGCGCCCGCAGGGGGCAGGCAGCCCAGTATGACCACCGCGCCCAGGCAGCCTGCCAGCCAACGTTTCATGTTCATGTTTCACCGCTCCTTTGTATTATTTTAATAGCACAATTATATATCCTCCTCTCGGTATTTGTCAATCCCTTTTCGCACAGCCTAAGAGAAGCTCTGATTGCGCAGCTCCAGGTTATATGCCAGCAGCCGCCGCAGCCGCGCCTTTCCGCGCGTCAGGTGCCGAGACACCGCCGACTGGCTGATACCCAGTTTGTACGCGATCTCCTTTCCAGAAAGCCCTTCCACCTCGTTGAGCCACAGCACCTCATACTGTCTGCCGGTCAGTTGCTCCTTCAGGGCGCGGAAAAACGCCTCCCGAAACGCCGCGCGGAACGCGCTGTCGTCCCCGGCCAGCGCGGCGATATAGTCCTCGTATGCCGCGCGGTCGGCCTCGCGTTCAAACAGCCCGCTTGTCCTCATTCTGCCTGCCTCCTTTTTGATAATAATGCTCCAGCACGAATGCTGTCTTGCGGCTCTCGTTGATCAGCACGCGCAGACAGCCGATACGCTGCTTTAACCGGTATTTGACCTCTTTCTGGCGCGCGCGCCGCTGTGCCACCTGAAGCTGGCGCAGACGCAGCTCCAGCAGCGCGGTATTCGACCTGTATTCCCGCGCCATCTCGTGAAGCGTCATAACAGCCCTCCCAACAAATCGAACATTTGTTCGTATTCTATGGTTCAAATAATACTACATATTGGAAGTTCTGTCAACAACAACCTATATTTGGTGTTCTATCAATTAATTGCTTTGCATATAGTTCCAGAGAAAGGAGGCGTCGGACATGCGCAAGCTGTTACTGGCCGGCTGCGGCCTGGTTTCCGTCCTGTACCTGCTGCCTATGGTATGGTCGTTTGGCGGGATTGCGGACGGGCAGGCGCCGGAGACGCTCTTGATCCCCGACGCCGCGCCGGTGGACGCGGCCGCGGACGCCGGAGCGGCAGATTATTCAACCGTCACGGTGGAAATCGACGGGACTCCGACCGCGCTCCCGCTGGAAACCTATGTGGAGGGCGTTGTCGCCGCGGAGATATCCAACGATTTCCCGCTCGAGGCAATCCGCGCGCAGGCGGTCGCGGCGCGCACCTACGCGGTTTATAAGCTCTCCCGCGGCCGGCCCGACGTCCATCCGGACGCCGACCTTTGCGACGATTATCACCACTGTGCAGCCTACCGCGACGTTGCGGTGGAAACCGCCGCCGGCAGCGACCTGTCCCGCGTGCGGCAGGCGGTTCGGGATACCGAGGGGGAGATCCTCACCTACGACGGGGCTCCGATCGCCGCCGTCTTCCACTGTGTCAGCGGGCCGCGCACCGAAGCGGCAGCCGACGTCTGGGGCGAGGATATCCCCTACCTACAGAGCGAGGTCAGCCCCGGCGGCTCGGCCTGCAGTGAATACGAGTCGTCCGTCACCGTACCGGCGGAGGATTTCCGTCAAACTGTTCAGGAAAGCTTTCCTTCCGCCGAGGTGTCCGGCGCGCCGGACACCTGGTTCAAGGCCTCCGTCCGGTCGGACGCGGGCGGCGTCATCACGGTAAAGCTCGGCGGCCTGACGGTAGAAGGCACGGCGGTGCGCGAGCTGTTCGGCCTGAACTCCACCAATTTCACCATCACCACCACCGAGGACAGCATCACCTTCCACACGATCGGCTATGGACACGGCGTGGGCCTTTCCCAATACGGTGCGAAATACCTCGCGGAGCAGGGCGCGACGTACCAGGATATCCTGTCCAACTATTACCAGGATACGGTCCTGACGCGGATATGACTCTTCCCAAGGCGCGCCGGAGCGGTGCATCTCGCAGATAAATCAAATTTTTTGTATATTTTTTTATCTCCACGGCCATACTTGGGTCAACGGAGGTAAAGGGATATGAAACAATATAATTCCAAACACACCGCTGCCCTTTCTACGCGCGGCTTTTACACCATCCTGACCGTGTGCGGCCTGATCATTGCCGTATCCGCATGGGTGCTCTGGTCGGACTCCACCGCACCGGAGCAGGCAGCCTCGGCGCCAAGCACGCCGATCATCTCTCCGACAGAAGCCCTCCCCGACCTGTCCGACGATACGCCGGTCATGTCGGAGGAAGCGCCTGCGGACGAGGCGACCGAGCCGGTGGACGCGCCGGCCGAACCGGAGCCGGCTCCGGCCGAGCCTGCAGTCACCGTGTCCGCGCCGGTCTATGTGCGGCCGACCTCGGGCGCCGTCATTACGCCGTTCTCTGGCGACGAGCTGCTGTTCCAGCCCACGTTCGGCGACTGGCGCGTCCATTCCGGCACGGACTTTGGCGCGGAGGCCGGCGAAACCGTGCTGGCCCTGACCGACGGCACCGTGCAGGAGGTCTTTGAGGACGGGCTGTACGGCACCTGCGTCACGCTTTCGCACGACGCGGATCTGATCACCACCTACCGCGGCCTGACCGACGTGCGCGTCGTTGACGGCCAGGCGGTCACGGCGGGCGAGGCGCTCGGCGCATGCGCGGAAAGCATCGACGCGGAAGCGGCGCTCGACCCCCACGTCCATGTGGAGGCATCCCGCGCCGGCACGGCGATTGACGTGCTCGAGCTGCTGGGAGAAAGCGGCACGGAATAACAGAAAAGCCGCGGGACGGTCGTCCCGCGGCTTTTCTGTTATTCCGTTACCGCAGGCTGGGCCGTGTAGTTGCCTGTCAGCCCGCCGCCCGCAACGGTCACGATATTCTCCGCAAGCAGGAAATTGATCTCCCCGTCCGCGGATTTGGCGGTCTCGCCCGTTATATCGGCGACGCCCTCGGTGCCGTCTGAAAAGCAGTAGGTCAGCCGGCCTTCCTCCTCCTGCACGATCTCCAGCCCGACCGAAGCAGGCCCCGCATAGGAGCCCGCCCAACCGTATGTATGCACCGCCGCCGGATCATACAGCGGGAAAGTGGCGTAATCATCGAGCACACCGTCCCCCAGGTAATGGTACGTCTCTCCAGTTTCACGGTCGACCGCGAGCTTTCCGACCGACTCGCCCATCTCATCTCTGACCTCCACCACCAGGTATTCATGCGTCCGTCCGGCCTCGGCACCGACCGAAAGGGTTTCACCGGTCGCAGCGGCCATATAGCGCGCCGTATCAAACAGTTCACCCATCTGGCGAAGCACCTCTTCCTCGGACAGCGTCCCGCCGCTCACGGCGTCTCCGTCCAGCAGGCCGGCCTGCTCCGCCTGCTCCAGGGCCTGCATCTGGGGATTGACCTTACCGGCCTCCTCCGCCGCCGGCCCCACCGTATCAGTCTGTCCGGCGCAGCCGGACAGCACTAATACGCAAAGTGCGGTAACCGCGATCGATCGTTTCACCTTGCCCGCCTCCTTTTTCGCTGTTTCCATACGTTTTATTATGATACCGTATCCACGCGAAAAAAGCAATGGCCAGTTATCCGGCAAACGCGGTTATTCCTCGCCTTTTTTCCATTTCTTCCGCCAGCCATGCTCTTTTTTCGGCCGGTTCACCCATTTTTTGATCCGCTCAACCACGCTGTCCGTCAACGAATAGTATACCGGCGTGATGAACAGGGTCGCGACGGTGGAAATGACCATGCCGGTCATCATTACCACACCCATCGGCGCCATCATCTCCGAGCCTTCGCCGCCCGCAAACACCATCGGCACCAGGCCGAGGATCGTGGTCAGCGCGGTCATCAGTACCGGACGCACGCGGCGCGGGCAGGCGTTCAGGATCGCGGTGTTCTTATCCTCGCCGCGCTCCCGCCGCTGCAGGATATAGTCGACCAGCACGATCGAGGAGTTGACCACCGTACCGGCCAGGATAATAACCGCCAGGATCGCTACCATGGACACCTTGTTGCCCGTCGGCCACAGCAGCATCAGCGAACCGAGCAGGCCGATCGGCAGGATCAGCATGATCGCCACCGGCAGGGCGAACGAATTGAACTGGCTTGCCAGGATGAAATACACCAGCAGGATGGCGACCGCCAGCGCGGTCAACAGGGCTCCTGTCGTTTCCGCGATGCTGGAGGCCGATGTATCCCCGTCCTCAATCTGTACCCCTTCTGGGAACTGGTAGCCCGCTACGATCTCATTGACCTTTTGCATGATACCGACGCTGTCGCCCGATTCGCTTTCACCCGTGATCGTGACCGTTTCATCCTGATCGATACGGGTGATCGACTGCGGTGACAGCTCGGTGTAGACGTCCGCTACCATGGAGAGCGGCACCGTGCCGCCGGTCGCGGCCGGAAGCTGCAGCGACTTGAGCGCGTCGATATCCTGTGAGAGCGTCTCGTCGCCCGAAATGGTCACATCGTATTCCTCGCCGCCCATACGCAGCGTGGTCGCGGTCGAACCGGTCAACTCACCGCGCACCAGCGTGCCGATCGTGGCCGCGGTCAAGCCAAAGCGGGATGCGTTCTCGCGGTTGACCTTGACCGCCACACGCGGCACCTCGTCGCCGGAAGAGGACTCGACATTGATCGCGTCCGGCAGCGCGCTGATTTCCTGCACCAGGTCGTCAGCCACTTCTGCGAGCTGGTCATAATCCTTGCCGGAAAGCTGAACGCTGATATCCGAACCTTCGCCCATCGACGTGCTGCTGGCCGAGACAGTGATCTCGCAGCCCGCGATATCCGCCAGGTCGCGGCGAAGCTGGTTGGCGACCTCAGTGGATGAGCGGTCGCGATCCTCCAGATCGACCAGCGAAATCGTGACGCTCGAGCCGGACGCGCTCGACATGACCGAGGCCGAGCTGCCCGTGCTGTAGTATACCTGCTCCATTTCCGGTATGGTTTTTTCCGCGATCGCCACAATGCGGTCCTGAATCACCGCTGTCTCCTCCATCGTGGAGCCGCTCGGCATGCCGACCGATACGCTGATCGAGCCCTGATCCATCTCCGGAATCAACTCCATGCCGGCCATGCCCATGCTGAATACCGAAACGACGCAGATCACCACCGTAAGCAGGATGCCCACCGCGCGGCGGGTGATGAACAGCTTGAGTACTTTCTTATACATCCGTGCAAACGGGCGGTCGCCCATCAACTCTTCCCGCATGCCGGGCTTGCCACCGGCAATACGGTGTATGCCGCCGCGGTCGAGCAGGATATAACACAGCAACGGCACCAGCGTCAGCGAAATAATCAGGGACGAAGAAAGCAGCGCCACAATCGTGATGCAGAATTCCTTGAACATCATGCCGGTCATGCCGCCCGACAGGCCGATGGGCAGGAATACGGCGACCGTCGTCAGGGTCGAGGCGGTGACCGAGGTCACGACCTCCTTTGTACCCTTGGTGCAGGATTCCCAGCGGTCGTACCCGTCCGTCCGGTAATGGAAGATGTTTTCCAGCACGACGATGGAGTTATCCACGATCATGCCGACACCGAGCGCGATACCGCCCAGCGACATCATGTTCAGCGTGATATCCAGCGCGAACATAATCAGGAAGGTGAACAGGATGCAACACGGCATCGCCACGGAAATGGCGACCGTCGCGCCCAGGTCGCGCAGGAACAGCAGCAGCACGACCGCCGCGAACAGCACGCCCATCCAGATGTTTGACACGGTGTTATCCACCGTCATGTTAATGTAATCCGACTGGTCCATGACCAGGCTCCAGTCAAGCGCCTCGTAGTCCGCGGTCAGGATATCCAGCTCGCTTTTCGCCAGTTCGGCAATCTCCACCGTGTTCGAACCGGATTGCTTGTTGACCGACAGCAGCAGGCATTCCTTGCCGTCCACTTTTGCCAGCGCGTCCTGGTCCTTGGGCCGCATGGATACGTCCGCGATCTGGCTCAGGCGCACTGTGCCGCCCGTGGGAAGCGAAATCAGGGCGTTTTTCACATCGTCCACTGACTGATACTCGCCGTCCGTGCGCACGGACAGCGTCTGCGAGCCGCTGTCCAGCTCGCCGCCCGGCACGGCCATGTTGTCCGCGCCGATCTGCTGCGCGACCGAGGACACGGTCAGGTTAAAGCCCTTGAGACGGGCCGCATCGGTTTTGACCGCGACCTCATTCTCATAGCCGCCCATGACGTCCACCGACGCCACGCCCTCCAGGCGTTCGAGCGCCGGCTCCAGCTCATCCTCCGCGATCGACTGCAGCGTGGCCAGGTCGCTGCCCGTGAGTGCCACCATGATAACCGGCATGGAGTCGATGTCAATGGACATGACTGTCGGGTCGGAGGCATCCTCCGGCAGCTGGGATTTCACCATATCGACCTTGTCGCGCATATCGGTCAGCGTCTCATCCAGGTCGGTGCCGTAATCGAACTGCACAATGACCATGGACATGTTCTCCGCCGAGGTCGACGTCAGCGTATCCAGGCCCGCCAGACCCGCGCACGCGGACTCCAGCGGCTTTGTGACCTGCTGCTCGATATCCTCCGGACCCGCGCCCGCGTAGGTCGAATATACGATCGCCACCGGCAGCTCCATCTCAGGCATGAGCGCGAGCGGCAGCGATTGGAAGCAGTAAAAACCAAACACGACGATCAGGATGTACGTCAGTATGGTCATTACATTATGCTTGATACAGGTTTCCGCGATTTTCATAAGGAGTTAGCCCTCCCCATCCGCGGCGGCCGGCGCATCGTCCGGCCCTTCGGTCTCGTTCAGGACACTGTCCTCACCGGTCACGACGCGCACCATCGCGCCGTCCGACAGGTAGGACTGCCCTTTCACGACCACCACATCCCCCTCGGCCAGGCCGGAAAGGATCTCGGTATCCATTTTGCTGACCAAACCGGTCTCCACAGCAACGCGCGTCACGGTGTCCCCGCTGCCGAAGTCATCCACCACAAAAACATACTGCTCCTCATTCGCGCCGGTCAGGATCGCCTCGGTCGGCACGGAGAGTGTGTTTTCCCTGCGGTTGGTATAGAAAGTGACCGTCGCAAACGCGCCGATCGGCGGATTGACGTTGGACGGGAGCGTGATCGAGATATCATACAGACTGGTCTGTACATTGGCCGCCGCGGGCAGGGATGCAATCGTACCCCGCACCATATCGTCCGACAGGACCGAGATGACAACGCCCGCTTCGTCCCCCGCCTTGATGTTGGTGTACACATCCTCCGCGACCGAGGTCTGCACCTCGACCTTGCCGTCCTCCGCGATGACCACGCCCGGCTGAGCGGACGAGGCCATGCCACCGCGCACCAGGTTGACCGTGGTCACCGTGCCGCTGCAGGGCGCGGTAACCGTCCCCAGCTCGGCCTGCGAGGTGATCTGATCCAGCGAGGCCTGTATCTGGGCGAGCGAGGCCGCCTGCTGCGCCTGCGCCTGCGCAACCGCCGCCTGCGCCTGCACCAGCGCCTGCTTGGCGTTGGTAACATCCTGCTCGGCGGCCGCGCCCGCCTCAAACAGCGCCTGCGTGTTATCCACCGTCCTCTGCGCCTGTTCCACGCCGATCTGCGCGGATTCGATCGCCCGGTCGGTCGCGGTCTTGGTAGCGCTGTAGGACTGCTGCAGCGCGCCCATCGTCGAGGTGACGGTAGTGGTATCCACGGTGAACAGGGTCTGTCCCTTGCTCACCTTATCCCCTTCCTTGACGGGGAGCGTCATCACCTGTCCCGCCAAAAGCGGGAACACCTGCACCTCATTGACCGCCGCGACCTTGCCGGTCACCGCGTATTCGGCGCTCATCTCGCCCGCCTGTACCTCCATCACCTCGACGGCAGTACCGGCCGGCGCCGCCTCCTCTTCCACCGTTTCCTCCTTGCCGCAGCCCGCGCTGAACAGCATCGCGCCCGCGAGCACCGCGGCAAAAATACGTTTACGTCTCATTTGGTCCTCCATTGTGGTCTGATTTTCCGGCTGTTCTGTCAGGCTGCGCTGTCCATCACGCCGCGCTTCGCCCACTCGTATGTATTATACGAGGTGAACAAATTGATCTCGGCCTCAGCCGCCGCCTCCTGCGCCGCCTCCAGGGTATCCTGCGCGTCCGCAAAGGCCATCTGCGAGATCATGCCGCGCTGGTACTGGACCTGCTGCACGGCAAACGTTTTTTCCGCCTGCTCCAGATCGGCGCTGGCCGCGCGCAGCGCGTCCCCTTTCTCCTGCACATCCTTGTACAGCTTGCGGAACGACGCGGTCACGTTCTCTTTCTCCGCGTCCAGCGCGATCTTGGCCGCCTCATATGCGTACAGGTTGTTGGTCACGTTGTCCTCATAGTCATCCGAAGCCTTATCCGCCGCGTCCTGCTTGGCCCAGATCGAATAGCTGTTCTTCACCGCTTCTTTCAGGTCGGTCTCATAGTCCATGGCGTCGAGCTGCTCCTGCGTCACGGCCGGCAGCGCCGCAGTCCTGAGCACAGTACCCGTATGGTAGCCACACTGGATGGCCAGGGTGTTGCTCAGGCTCTCATACTGGGTGTTCAGGGTGGTCCGGCTGGCCAGCAGGGTCTCCCGCTGGCTCTGCAGGCTCTTGAGTTCGTTCGATCCCGCCATGCCAAGCGATACCTGCTTCTCCATGGCCGCGATATTGCGGTCAAGCTGGGCCAAGCTGCGTTCGGTCTCGTTCAGGGAATACTGCAGGGCTTCCAGCGAGATATAATTATTTTCCGCATCCATGCAGATCTGATCCGCGGCGTTCTGCATCTCACGCCTTGTGCTGACCACGGTTTTCTGCTGATCCTCTTTGGCGTCGTCCTCCTTATCGTCTAGGTCGTTGTACGAGCCGTAGGCTGCCTGCAGGCTTCTTTCCAATGTGTTGAGCTGGGCCTGCAGCGTGCTTTTGAGCGCCGCCTGGTCTTTGCCCAGGTCATTGATCGCTTTTTCGAGATCTGCAATCTGCTGCCTGTATGAGGAGATCTGGTTGACGATTGTTATGTAATCCATATCATAATCGACGCTCACATCGGCTTCTTCCTCGCTCTTGACCGTATTGTCATACGACTTGATGGACACGTTGTTTTCTCGCACGGTCTGCTCCAACGTGTCAAAGGTCAGGCTGACCGGCGCGCTTTCCTCCGCTTCCGCAGCCTGCTCCCCGCTTCCGGCATCCGCCGCATACGCGGGCGCGCACATGCTGCACAGGAGCAGCGCGGAAAGCCCGGCGGCAATATATCTTTTCATCCTGTTCTCCTTTCTCTCACGCGATGGCAGTGGTCAGCCCGCGCTTCGCCCATTCATACTGATTAAAAGCGGACACCAGACCAAGCTCCGCGGTCTGCACATCCAGCTTTGCGTTTTCCAGCGTATCCTGCGCCTGCAGATAGTCCAGACGGGAAAGCATGCCGCGCTCATACTGCAGTTGGCTGGTTTTGAAATCCAGCTCCGCCTGCTGTTCGGCGGCCTGCGCGGCCTGCAGGGTGCCGCGGCAGTCCTGCACCGACTGGAACATGCTGGCGAAGGCCGCTTCCACGCTTTCCTGCTCGATGGCCAGCGCTTCGCGCGCGGACTGCACGGCATACACGCTGCTGTCATAGCTGTCGTCATACACGTTCTGCGCCTGCCGCAGCGTATTGCGCTTCTGCCAGATGGAAAAGCTGTTCTTCAGCGTTTCTTCCAAATCCGCTTCGTAGGACATCGCTTTCAGATCCTTTTCCGTCACCGCCGCGAAAGCCGCCGGCATCACCAGCGTTCCGGCGTCATAGCCACACATCAGCGCAAGGCTGCTTGCCAGGTTGTTGCACTGTGTCTGTAGGTTTGTGATGCCAAGCGCAAGGTTATCCCGCTGATTGCGCACGGTATCCATCTGGTACTGGCTGACCAGTCCAAGGGAAAGCTGCGTTTCCATTACATCCAGGCTGCGGTCAAGCGAGGCAAGCTGCCGTTCGAGCTTCTGCTGCGAATACTGCAGGTTTTGAATGGAGATCAACAGCGTCTGCGCGGCCATTGTAAGCTGGTCGGCCACGTTATCCGCCTGCTTCCTGAGCTGGTATACCGCATCCTCGATCTGCATGACCGCCGCCGCGCCCTGAACCGGCAGGCTGTCCGCGCTTTGCTGCAGGCTGTCCCGCTGGTTTTCCAGCAGCTTTTTCTGCGCCTCGTAGGTCTTATACAGGTCGCTCTCCTTATCAGCTATCTGCTCCATCGCCTCTTCCATTTTGCCGATCATCTCCTGGTACTGCTTGATCTGCAGTTCCAGCGCGCCGCCCTGTGCCTCAAACTGCTCGGACAGGCTCGAGCCGGTATCCATACCGGCCGCGGTCTTCCGCAGCGACTGCACGCTCGCGTTGTTTTCCGATACCGCGCGCTCGACCGCCCGCAGTCCCATCTGCTTGACGGTAAGCGTTTCCGGCGGCGCCTCCTCCTGAACGGCGACGCTCCCACCGCCGTTCACGGCGCCGGCCGGCGCGACCGTTGCCATACACAGCGCGCCGGCCAGCAGCGCGCCGATTACTCTTCGATTCATGGTCTTTCCGTTTGTCTCCTCTCCTGTCACAGCAGCTCGCGTGTGATAATGCGTATGTCCATATATTCTTCTGTTTGACGCGGCGACTCCCCCGTCCGCAGCGCCCGCACCAGTATCTCGACCGCGCGCGCGGCCTGCAAAAGCGGGTTCTGGTCTATTGCGAAGTCCAGCCGCCCCCGCTCCAGATATTGCTGCACGGCCGCGGTCATCCCATGGCACACGGTCCGTATCGTGCCTGCCCGACGCAAATAGGCGGGGTCCTCCAGACATATCCCCGCCAGTTCGCTAGGCATATAAATGGCGCGGACATGCGGATGCCGCTGCAGCAGCCCTTCGCACGAGCGGTCGTATGCGCCCTCGCTTTCCACCAGCTCAACGTGAAACCGCCCGTCGGCCAGCTCGCGCATCCGTTCCAGAAAGCCCCGCATGCGCGCCTCCCGTCCGGCGAATTCCCGCTGATCGGACAGCGCGAGCACCGTGCCACCGGCGACGAACGGGGCGATCAGCCCTGCCGCGACGCGGCCGGACTTTTCCATATCCGCGCCGACATAGCACAGCCGCCCGCTGCGCCGTACATCCGCGCAGCAGGCGACCACCGGCACACCATGCCCTGCTAGGCGGTCGATCTCCTCAGCCATGGCGACCGTATCGGGCGCCGCCACGATCAGGCCGCCGACGCCTTTTTCCTCCATCCGGCCGATCGCTTCAAAATACGAGCGGTGCGACCGGCTTTTCAGCTCTTCCACCCAAAGGTTCACATCGGCAGCGCCGCACTGCCGCACCGCCAGCCGAAGCCCTTCGCGCATTTTCCGGATCAGCAGCGTATCAAGGCACGGCAGCAGCACGCCGATGCGGCAGTCTCCCTCCGCGCGCAGCGCATGCCGCTGCGCCGGCGTGGTGTACCCATATTCCCGAATGACTTTCTGCACCCGTTCGCGCACCGCCGGCGCGACGTTCGGCCGACCGTTGACCACTCGGTCGACCGTGCCGCGCGACACGCCGCACTGCTCCGCGATCCACTGTGCAGTTATTTTCATAGCGGATTCCCTCTCTTTTGTGACCATGACCATCTTTTTCACAAGATGAATTCATTTTAGCACAGGCAAACTGCCCATACAAGCGCTTTTCCCCATTTTAGACATCTGTCTTCGATGTGTTGTATTCTCATTGTGCATTTTATTTTTGCACAGTTTTATCGTTTTTTTGCACAGTATTCTCTGGCTTTTCCACGGTGAAATCATGCTTTTTGCACTTTGATTAGCAAAAGCTAACTCTAAAACTTTTCTTTTTTGCTAAAACGTGGTATACTAGGTTCATCCTATAAATTTTACATTGGTGAGGCGAAAGCTATGACAAAAATTGATATCGTTTCCGGCTTCCTCGGCGCGGGGAAGACCACGCTCATCAAGCGCCTGCTGGCGGACGCCCTGCAGGGCGAGCAGGTCGTGCTGATTGAAAACGAGTTCGGGGAGATCGGCATCGACGGGGGATTCCTCAAGGAAGCCGGCATCGTGGTGAACGAAATGAACGCCGGCTGCATTTGCTGCTCGCTCGTCGGCGACTTCGGCAAAGCGCTGCATGAGGTGGTCGACCAGTACCATCCGGACCGCATCCTGATCGAGCCTTCGGGCGTCGGTAAGCTGTCTGATGTAATCGCCGCCGTGCAGAACGCGCATCTGGATGTGACGCTCAACTCGTTCGTCACGGTTGTCGACGCGCTCAAGGCGAAAATGTACCTGAAAAACTTCGGCGAATTTTTTGAAAACCAGGTCGCGCATGCCGGCGCGATCCTGCTTTCCCGCACGGCGGAGTGTACGGCGCGGCGTCTGGACGAAACCGTTGCCCTGCTGCGCGGCCTGAACGAGCACGCCCGTTTCGTCACCACGCCGTGGAAAGAGCTGACCGGCGCACAGCTTCTCGCAACTATGGAGGGCAGCCGCGACCTGGTGCAGGAGGTGCTCGACGAGATCGCACGCGAACCGCATCATGCGCATCACCACCACGAGCATGCACACGAACACCATCATGACCACGAACACGAGCATGACCATGAACACCACCACGAACATGGTCCGGACTGCACCTGCGGCTGCCACGACCATGAGCACGGTCACGCGCATCATCACCACGAGCACGACCACTGCAGCTGCGGCCACGACCACGACGCGGACGAGGTGTTCACCTCCTGGGGCGTGGAGACCCCGCATCTGTACACAGAGGAGGACCTGCAGAATGCGCTGACCGGCCTGGGCGACCTGTCGCTCGGCACCGTGCTGCGCGCCAAGGGCATCGTACCCGCGGCCGACGGCGGCCAGTGGCTGCATTTTGATTATGTTCCGGGCGCGCCCGATATCCGCCGCGGCGCCGCCGACTATACCGGCCGCCTGTGTGTGATCGGCGCCGAGCTGGACGAGGAGCGCATTGCTTCCCTGTTCGGCCTTGCCTGAGGAGGAAGCCTTATGCCCAAAAAGGACCCGATACCGGTTTATATATTTACCGGCTTTCTGGAAAGTGGCAAAACCCGTTTTATCAAAGAGATTCTCGCCGACCCCGGCTTCACGGAGAACGAGCGCACCGCGCTCCTGCTCTGTGAGGAGGGCATCGAGGAGTATGACGAGCAGGAGCTGCTGCGCTATGGCACAGCGCTCGTCCCCATCGAATCGGCCAGCCGGCTGACGCCCAATATCCTCAAGCGCGTCGAGCAGAAATACGACCCCGACCGCATCCTGATCGAATACAACGGTATGTGGAAGCTGGACGACCTGACCTCCGTTTTCCCCGCCCGCTGGGAGCTGTACCAGATCGTCACAACGGTGGACGCTTCCACCTTTGCGCTGTACTCGGCGAATATGGGGCCGATGATGTTCGAGCATATCACCACCGCCGACCTAGTGGTGTTCAACCGCTGCACCGATGCGCTCAAGGAGATGCTCTATCAGAAGAACATCCGCGCCATGAACCCGCGTGCGACCATCTATCTGGACGACGTGGACGGAAACAGCGAGGACTACGCCCGCAACATGCCCCTGCCGTTCGATCTCAACGCGGATATCATCGATATCGGGGATGAGGATTACGGCCTGTGGTATATCGACGCCACCGGCGATCCCAGCAAGTACGACGGCAAGACCATCCGCTTCCGCGCGCAGGTGTATGTCGGCGGCAATGTGCCGTCCGGATCGTTTGTCCCCGGCCGGTTCGGCATGGTCTGCTGCGCGGACGACGTCACGTTCCTCGGCTTCCTGTGCCGCTATCCCAACGCAAAGGACCTCAAGCTGCGCGACTGGGTGCGCGTAACCGCCTCGGTCACGGTCGAAGCCCTGCCCCAGTACCGCGGCGAAGGCCCTGTGCTGCATGCGGTCGAGGTCGTCCCCGCCGACAGGCCGGCGGAGGAGCTGGTGTATTTCAACTGACCGCTGTCACAAAACCAAAGGCTTCCCTTTTGGGGTAGCCTTTCATCTTTGCGGCGGCGCGTGCCTGTTTCCCCAGTACTGGACGACAGTCTGCCGGCTCATTCCGCTCTACAGTCTCTTAAAAACACGAACCGGCTTCCCTTGTGGGAAGCCGGTTCGTTTTATATCTCTCTATAATAATCCGTGTCAAGGATCGCGTCGTTGACCTCCTGGAAACGGCGTGCGTAGGCGTTCATCTCCGCGACCTCCTCTTCGGCCATCCCGTCGTTCCACACGACCTTTCCATTTTGGACATAGGCGGCGTCGGTCAGCCAGGTGCCGTCAGGAAAAATGGCGCAGCCTGCGTATGACGGGTCAAAGGCATCCCGCCCCAGGGTACGGGGCGCAGGCAGACCGAACAGGTTCGCCAGCGTCGGCAGCAGGTCAACGGTCTGCATCGTCTTGTCCACCGTGCGCGGCGTGCAGCCCTCATACCAGATAAAGCATGGCGTGCGCTCCAGCAGGCGGCCGCCTGCGGCCGCGGAATATTCCTCCAGCACCGCGCGGTCGGTCAGACCGTAGGCATAATGGTCGTCGTACACGCAGAGCACTGTGTTTTCCAGCAGCCCGTCCTCCGCAAGCCGCTCGAGCAGGCGCGCAAACATATCGTCGGTCAGGCGCGCCTTGGCAAACAGGCCGTTTATTTCATACGGTCGGCTGTCATCCGCATATTCCGGATACTGTTCGAGCGCGTAGGTAGTCAGCGCGTCGATCTCGTCATAGCCAAGGTGGCCGCTGTAAGTGATCAAAAAGTCCAGAAACGGTTCCGTGTCGATCATGCGCGCATACAGCTCGTCGCAGTCCACCAGGAAGCGATCCACCCCAACCTCCAGCTCGCCGGACGCATAGTGCAGCGCGGAATGGTACTGTTCATAGCCGAACGCCTGGTGCATCGCGCCGCGGTTGTAAAACTTGGCCTCGCTCTTATGAAAGGAGTTTGCGGTATAGCCGGCGTCCCCAAACAGGCTGCCCGCCGCATCGGGAAACGCGCTGCGGCTGAGCGAATAGGCGACGTTTCCGTTAGCATAGGGATAGAGTCCGGTCTGCGCAGCAAATTCCGTATTAAAGGTATAGCCGTTGGAATACTGAGGGGTATAGAACTCGGAAAAACAGATCCCCTCACGCTGCAGGCGCGCGAGCGTAGGCGTATTCTGTTCGTTCAGGACGAAATCGTCAATGCTTTCCAGCTGCACCAGGATCAGGTTTTTGCCCGCGAGCAGGCCGGTCATCTCGTTTTCCTGATGGGCGGGCCGCTCCGCGAAAAACGCGTCCACCCGCGCCCGCTTTTCCGCCCCGTCCGGATCGGGCGCGACCGACAGCCATGCGTCGTGCAGCACAAACTGGTACGGTCCAGTCAACGCCAGGTCGTAAACGGGCGAAGAAAAGCGTTCGTATTCATACCCGCTCGATTCCCATGCATCCCAGTCCAGCGTTTCCGGCACCGGCGCGTACAGGCGCGGCGCGAATCCCTGCGCCAGAAGGAACGCCGCCAGCAGTGGGAGAGCCTGCCGCCGTTCCGTCCCCGCGGGCAGCGACCAGACGCCCAGCACGCCCCACAGCAGCAAAAGCATCGCAACCGCTGCGAGCCGCCCGTCGATGATCTGGCGGGCATAGCCGGCAAAATCCAGCCCCTCCCCCGCGAACAGGAAATCCGAGAGGAATAAAACGCGGTCGAGGATGCGCCATACGGCATACTGCACCACGGCATAGACCGCCCACACCGCGTAAATCAGCCCGTAAAGCAGGCGTCCCCAGCGGCGCGGGGGCAGCAGCGCCAAAGCAGTGAACAGCGCGCCGAAGCCAAGGGAGAACAGGTTGGGCGCGGCTGCGTACAGCGGATACCACGCCGCGCCGCCCGTTGCCGCGCGCAGCGTCAGATCGAGCAGCCAAAACGGCAGGGCCGCCAGTAGAATATGCAGCAACAGCCGTTTCCGTTCCCGCGTCTCCATGTATACCGTCCTCCTGTCTCATAAAAGACAGTATACGGTATATTCCGCCGGAACGCAACCGGCTTTTGTGTTTTCATCCGGCAAAGCCGTACAGCAGCCCCGCCGCCCACAGCTCATGAAACAGCAGGAAGCGCCCGGCGAACAGCGCCACGATGTACAGCGCGGGCGTCGGTTCGCAAACCTCTCCCCGCTTTCTCCCACAGCGCAGCCCCGCCCATGCCAGCGCCCGATACAGCAACAGCCCCAGCGCCGCGCCCAGCGTGTTCATCAGCAGGTCGTCCACATCCGTCCGGCGGTTGTTAAGTAGCTGGCTGAGCTCGATCAGCAGGGAAAAGGCAAACCCGCCCGCGGCCACGCGTCCCAGCCTGTCCAGCGCGGGCCAGAGCAGGGGCAGCAGCAGGCCGAACGGCAGGAACAGCACGACATTCAGCGCATAGCCCATCGGATCAGCTTCCCGTGAAAACGGCAGCAGGTTGACCTGACCGGCGTTCCACTCCAGCCCGCGCTGGAGCGCGTCGTACATCGTTCCCGCGCCGGTCACATGGAACACCCCAAACAGGTATATGGCAAACAGCAGGAGCAGCAAAGGCGGCGCAGCCCGTCCCGTTTTCCCGCCTCGCCGGTACAGCGCCGCGCACAGTACAAGGCCGGGCAGCAAAACCGCTGCCGCTTCATAGGCCAGAAGCAAAAGGTTCCGCATCCGTATCCCTCCTTTATCTCAGGATACCAGACAAATATTAAGAAAAACCGAGGGAATTTCTTAATATTTTCGCTCGCCCCGTTTAGCACACCACGAAAACGGAAAAAGCAGGCCGCGCCGATCGCGCGGCGCGGCCTGCTCAGGGCTCCTCGGGCGGATGCCCGGCGGTCCTCTCTTCATTTGTGATCTCCCAGTGGATCAGGAACGTGAGCGCCGCGCGCAGGAGGATGATCGCGCCAACGAGTACGATCTCCCGAAGCTCCCGCACGACCACGGTTCGCAGGATCTCGCTGCCCAGCTTGAATTCAAGCCCCATCGCCAGGCCTTTGGCCAGCTTAAGGCGCGTTTCCGGATCGCGCCGGACATAACACACCGCGCCCCGCACGCCGGACGCGACGATCACGCCCACGCCCACATATTCAAACAGCAGTATCGCCCACGACACGATGGTATCCAGCACCTGATCCGCCCACGGCAAGCAGACGCACGCCCTTTCCGGTTGTTATGTAGCTATTCCGGCTGGCCGGGCAGGGTGTCGAAGCCGGTCTGCAGTTCCTCGTCTGTCGGCACATGGTTGCGCATCGTGCCGTTATGATATGCCTCGTAAGCCGACATATCAAAGTAGCCCGTGCCGGTCAGGCCGAACAGGATGGTCTTGGCCTCGCCGGTCTCTTTGCACTTAAGCGCCTCGTCGATCGCACAGCGGATCGCATGGCTGGACTCGGGCGCAGGCAGGATGGTCTCGACCTTGGCAAACTGCACCGCCGCGTCAAACACATCGGTCTGCTTGACCGAGGTTGCCTCCATGTAGCCGTCATGGTACAGCTTGGAAAGGATAGGGCTCATGCCGTGGTAGCGCAGGCCGCCCGCGTGGTTGGAGGCGGGCATGAAGCCGTTGCCCAGCGTATACATGCGCGCCAGCGGGGTGACGTGGCCGGTGTCGCAGAAATCATACGCGTATTTGCCGCGTGTGAACGACGGGCAGGAGGCAGGCTCGACCGCGATGATACGCGGGTCGGCCTTGCCGGTCAGCTTATCCCGCATGAACGGCGCGATCAGGCCGCCAAGATTGGAGCCGCCGCCCGCGCAGCCGATGACGATGTCCGGATATTCGTCCAGCAGTTCCATGGCCTGCCTGCTTTCCAGGCCGATGATGGACTGGTGCAGCAACACCTGGTTGAGCACCGAGCCGAGCACATAGCGGTAACCCTCCTGCGTCGTCGCCATTTCGACCGCCTCGGAGATCGCGCAGCCGAGCGAGCCGCCGGTGTTCGGGTCGTGGGCGAGGATGGCGCGGCCCGCCTCGGTGGTGTTCGAGGGGGAGGGCGTCACATCCGCGCCGAAGGTCTGCATGACCGCCTTGCGGTACGGCTTCTGCTCATAGGACACCTTGACCATGAACACCTTGAGGTCCAGCCCAAAGTACGCGCACGCCTCGGAGAGCGCGGTACCCCACTGGCCCGCGCCGGTTTCGGTCGTCAGGCCCTTTAGCCCCTGCTCCTTGGCGTAATACGCCTGCGCAATGGCCGAGTTGAGCTTGTGCGAGCCCGAGGTGTTGTTGCCCTCGAACTTGTAGTAGATCTTCGCGGGCGTGCCGAGCGCCTTTTCCAGGTTATACGCGCGGCACAGCGGGGATGGGCGGTACAGCTTATACATATCGAGGATCGGCTCCGGAATATCGATATAGCGCGTTTTCCCGTCCAGCTCCTGATGGGCGAGCTTTTCGCAGAAAATCGGGTACAGCGCCTCCTCCGGAAGCGGCTGGTGCGTGCCGGGATGGATCAGCGGATCAGGCTGTTCTTTCATATCGGCGCGCAGGTTGTACCACTGCTTCGGCATCTGGTCTTCGGTCAAATACAGTCTGTGCGGAATCTTAGCCATGGTAGGTTCTCTCCTTTTTCTATGTTTTATGAATGAATGGACAAAATAAAAAAGCCCCTGTCCCAAATCCATGGGACAGGGGCTTGTAAACAAACCCTTGCGGTGCCACCCAAGTTGACGCGCCGACGCGCCCGCTCGCTTCCGCGCATCCGACAATGCACGCTCCCCTGATAACGGGCGGAGTCCCCGTCGCAGTTACTCGGGCGGAACGCCCTTTCGCCTTGCCCTGGTGAAGTCCATTCACAAGGCCCTTGCCTGCCGCGATCCCACCGCCCGCGGCTCTCTTGGAGGTTCGGTCTCCCTGCTACTCGTCTTCGTCATTGGTTTGTTCAGTATGGTCACAGTATATTCTTATTTCCCCGCTTTGTCAAGCGCATTTTGAGAATTTTTATAAATTATTACAATGATATTTTATTATCATAATATCACCTATTCCTTTTCCCCGTCCTCCCGAACGCCTGTCAATTGATCCAGCCGCCGTTCCAGCTCATCGATCCGGCAGAGCAGGCGAAATGCAGCATAGAACAGCAGCGTGACCAGAAAAGCGCCGAAAAGCAGAAGAGACCAAAAACCCCCTTTCACACCCGAAAGGACGGTTGCCGCAATCAGAAGCACTATAACGCATAAGAAATACATAATCAAAAAATCTTTAATCCCTTTCATCCTCCGCACCTCCTTGCTTTTCTATTGTAACCGGTGCGCCGGAACACGGTCAAGCGGCAAAACACACAAATCCACGGCACATTTATTGCCGCGCCGCCGCGGCTGTGTTATAATCAAAAACGAACATCAAACCGGAATGGAGGGAGGTGTACGCCATGTACACGGTCGAGGGCGAAAACGAGCTGCTTCTGACCTGCAGGGAAATACCGGACGGCGTTGCCATCCTGCGCTGCGAGACGCGCGACGACAGCGTGCGCCTGCCGGACGAGATCGGCGGCGCACCGGTGGTCTCGCTCGGGAATTACGCGCTCAGCGAACGCGCGCCGGACCTGCGTGGGCAGGACGTTTTTCCCGTCCGCGTGACCTGCGGCGGGCCGGAGCCGAAGCACGACGCAAACGCCGTCCGTTCGGTCGCGCTGCCGCAGCCGCTTCAAAGCGTGGGCAGCTATGCGTTTTACAACTGCCGCCGGCTGAAAACGCTTACACTGTCCAGCGCGGTGACCGATTTCGGCGGCGGCGCGCTGATGAACTGCCGCGCGCTGCGCGAGGTGCGGCTGTATGCCGACCCCTCTGCCCCCACCTGCCTGTACAAGCTGCTCGGCGAGTACGCGGGCGAGCTGGATGTGCGTTTTTTCTGGAACGGGACAGTGTACTACCTGCTCTTCCCCGCCTATTCCGAGGACCTGGAAGCGCTCACGCCCGCGCATATCTTCCAGCGGCGCATCCACGGCGCGGGCTACGGCTACCGCCAATGCTTTGACGGCGGCGCGCTCAGCACGCACCAGTACGACCGCGCGTTGTCCGGCCTGCTCGAACGGCACGATTTCCTTGTCGCAGCCCGCGTCACCATACGGCGGCTGGCAACGCCGTTCGGCCTGTCGGACGCCGCCCGCGCCACCTGTCTGGACTGCCTGCGCGCCCACGGCGGCACGCTCGCCCGCCGCTGCGCCGCCGCGGGCGAAAGCGCGGCGCTCACCTTCCTGCTGTCGCTCGGTGTGCTGTCTCCAGCTGAAATCGACGCCGCGTGCGATACCGCCCGCGAAAAGGAGCAGACCGCCGCGCTGTCCGTGCTGCTCGCCGCCGGACAATCATCCCCCAAGGGGCGCGCAAAAACGTTTGACTTATAAAAGAGGGGGTTATGTATGGCACAAAGTGAACGCTGGCAAAAAATCGGGCGGGAAATTCTGTTTTCCGCCCGCACCGAGCTGTATATGAGCCTGCCCTTTCTGGATACGGCGCTGGCCGCGCTGACCGTCTCGGACGGGTACGATACTGCGACGCTCGCAACGGATTCCCGCGCGCTGTATTACAGCGGCCCGTGGCTCGCCCAGCAGTACGAGCGCTCGCGCGCAAATGTGTGCCGCGCATACCTGCACACGGTGTTCCACTGTCTGCTGCGGCATCCCGCCAAGGCGCGCGGCCGCGACCGAGCGCTGTGGGATCTTGCCTGCGACGTAGCGGTTGAAAGCATGCTGGACGCGCTCGACTACCGCTGCCTGCAGGCGGACAAGCCCTCCGTGCGCCGGCAGCACCTGTACCGGCAGCTTCGCGAAAGCATGCCAGTGCTGACTGCCGAGGCGGTTTACCGTCAATTCCGGCGCGAACGGGCGGGGCTTTATGACTGCGCGGCGCTGTCCCGCGTATTCCATGTGGACGACCACGCGCTCTGGCCGGAGGAAAGCGACGACGAGCAGGAGCGTCAGTGGCAGCGCGCCGCCGAGCAGACCCAGACCGCGATGGAAACCGTATTCTCCAACCAGGCGGCCGGCGGCGAGGCCGTGCGCGAGCAGCTCGCGGTCTCCGCGCGCGGGACCGCGGACTACCGTTCGTTCCTGCGCCGTTTTGCCGCGCTGCGCGAGGAGGTTGCGGTGGACGCGGACTCGTTCGATTACGGCTACTACGCCTACGGCCTTCGGCACTTCGGCAACATGCCGCTGATCGAGCCGCTCGAAACGCGCGAGGTACGCCGGATCGAGGATTTCGTCATCGCGATCGATACCTCCATGTCCACCTCGGGCGAGCTGGTGCGCGGCTTTTTATCGCACACCTACGCACTGCTGCGGGAAAACGAGAGCTTTTTCCGACGCTTCAACCTGCGCATCCTGCAGTGCGACGACCAACTCCGCGCGGACAGGCGCATCACCTGCGAGCGCGAGCTGCGGGAGTATATGGAGCATTTTGAGCTGATCGGCCAGTCCGCCACCGATTTCCGGCCGGTATTCGCGCATGTGGACCGGCTGGTCAGCGAGGGCGCGTTCCATCACCTGCGCGGCCTGCTCTATTTCACCGACGGACTGGGCATCTATCCGAAAAAACGCCCCCGATACGACGCGGCGTTCGTCATGCTGGAGGGCGAGGCCTATCCCGACAACGTCCCGCCGTGGGGCATCCGGCTGATCCTGCGGGAAAGCGAACTCTCCGCCGGATAACGGCGGCCCGCCCGTCCCCTTACACCAACGGATAACGCACGAGGTAATGCTTTATGAATATCAAACGAGCAAAAAACGAGATCAAAAACGCACTGCGCGCCTATCTCGCGCGGGATGCGTTCGGCGCGTACCGCATCCCGCCCATCCGGCAGCGTCCCATCCTGCTGATGGGGCCGCCGGGCATCGGCAAAACCCAGATCATGGAGCAGATCGCGGAGGAGACTGGCGTGGGGCTGGTGTCTTACACGCTGACCCACCACACGCGCCAGTCCGCGCTCGGCCTGCCCTTTATCGAAACCGTGCAGCTCGGCGGTGCGGAGCGCACGGTCACCGCCTACACCATGAGCGAGATCATCGCCTCGGTCTACCGCGAGATGGAGCGTACGGGTACCAAGGAAGGCATCCTGTTCCTTGACGAGATCAACTGCATCTCAGAAACGCTCACGCCCATGATGCTGCAGTTTCTGCAGTGCAAAACCTTCGGCAACCAGCGCCTGCCGGACGGCTGGATGGTCGTGGCGGCCGGCAACCCGCCCGAATACAACAAATCCGTGCGCGAGTTCGATGTGGTCACGCTCGACCGCGTCAAGCGCATCGACGTCGAGGAGGACTTCGCGGTCTGGAAGGAATACGCCTACCGGCGCGGCATCCATGGCGCGATCCTCTCCTATCTTGAGATCCGGCGCGACCATTTCTATCGGGTGGAGGCGACCGCGGACGGGCTGCAGTTCGTCACCGCGCGCGGCTGGGAGGACCTGTCCGAGCTGATGCAGGTATACGAAACGCTCGACCTACCCGTCGACCGCCAAGTGGTCGGGCAATACCTGCAGCTCCCCCGCGTGGCAGCCGATTTCGCCAACTACCTGCAGCTTTATGAAAAATACAAGCGCGTCTACCGCGTGGAGGAGATCCTGGACGGCGCCTGGGAAAAGGTGCGCGCCTCCGAGCTGGCGGGCGCGGCGTTCGACGAGAAGCTGGGCGTGCTTGGCCTGCTGCTCGCGCGGCTGGCGGACAGCGCGCGCGAGGCATACCGGCTGGACCGTCTCACCGACGCGCTGCATCAGGACCTCGTCCATATCCGCGAGGGCGAAAAAATGCTCGGCACCCTGCTGGACGAAAAACAGGCCGCGCTCACGCGCCGCCGCGACGCAGGCTCGACCGACAAGGACGCGCTGTTTACCGCCGCGCGCGAGGCCGAGCGGCTCGCGGCTTTCCAGCAGGCGCTCGCGCTGGAAAAGGTGCCTAAGGGGCAGGCGTTCGAGCGGCTCAAGGCGCTGTTCCAGGAGGATGTGCAGGCGCGCGCGGACGCGGCGGACCGCACGGACCGGCAACTGGCGAACGTCTTTGCTTTCCTCGACGCGGCCATCCCGAACAGCCAGGAGCTTGTGCTGTTCGCCACCGAGTTGACCGCGAATTACTTTACCTCCTGGTTTATCCAGAATTTTGGCTGCGAGGCCTACTTCGCGCACAACAAGCAACTGCTGTTTGACGATACGCGCCAGCGGCTTCTGCGGGAAATCGGCAGCGCCGAACCGGACTGAGGCGCGGAACCTTCTGCCTAAGCCGGAAAAGGAGGTATGTATCGTTCTTTTCTGCTCCTGCCGCTGCTTTCCCTTCCGCTATACAGCTGGGGAGCGGCTCCGGACAGCGGCGCGGGCCATCTGGAGGCACCGCCGTCCCCCACTGTAGAGGAGAACCACCAGCACCACCCCACGGACGAGCTGCAGTTGATCGCGAACAGCCCAACCGGCGGTTACTGCGGCAACACCCTTACGCAGGTGCGCCCGTTCAACGCCGCGCTGGGCGGCGACGCCCAGGCCGGACTGACCGCGGAACAGGTTGAAGCGATTCGTGATATTCCGGCCGCAACGGCGTGCAATAGAAAAAGGACAAGGCCCCGCCTTGTCCTTTTTTGCGGTTATCCGAAGCGCCCCAGCGCGCCGTACATCTCCGGCCGCCGGTCGCGGAACGTCCCCCAGCTCCGGCGCAGCTCGCGGATCCCGTTCAGATCGAACGTATGCGTCAGGACGCAGGCGTTTTCCCGATCCGCCTGCTCGACCAGCGCTCCGGTCTCATCCGCGATGAAGGACGAGCCGTAAAACGTCAGCGAGGACGACTGGTTCTGGTTGTCGGGCGAGGGGGTCACGGTTTCCGTACCAATGCGGTTGGCCGCGACCAGCGGCATGATGTTCGCCGCCGCGTGGCCCTGCATGCAGCGGCGCCAGTGCGGCATGGAATCGCATTCCAGGATCGGCTCGGAGCCAATCGCGGTCGGATAAAACAGCAGCTCCGCGCCCATCAGCGCCATGCAGCGCGCGGATTCCGGAAACCATTGGTCCCAGCAGATGCCCACGCCGATTTTGGCATAGGCCGTGTCCCACACGCGGAAGCCCGTGTCCCCGGGAGTGAAATAAAATTTCTCCTGATAGAAATGATCGTCCGGAATATGCGTCTTGCGGTACTGGCCGAGGACCGTCCCGTCCGCGTCGATCACGGCGACCGTATTGAATGTGGTGTTGCCCACGCGCTCGTAATAGCTGACCGGCAGCACGACCCGAAAGTCGCGTGCGACCGTCCGCAGCGCGTTCACCGCGGGGTTTTCCTCCAGCGTTGTCGCCAGATGGTAGTTTTCATAGCTCTTTTCCTGGCAGAAATACCAGTTTTCAAACAGCTCGGGCAACAGGATGACCTGCGCGCCCTGCGCGGCCGCCTCCTCGACCCTTTGCACCGCGTTTTCCAGCCCATAGGTCATCTGTACCGCGGCTACGGTTACTTTGCTCATATGCTTTCACTCCTCATACGGTTGGTGATTCCCGCGCTCACGCGCGGGGGATCTGCTGCGTGATGCAGTGGATGTTCCCGCCGCCAATCAGAATATCGCGCGCGGGGATGGCGACCACCCTGCGCGTCGGAAACAGGCCCTGCAGGATTTCTTTCGCCGTCTCGTCCATCGGGTCGTCAAACGCGGGCATGACGACCGTCCGGTTGGCGATATAAAAATTGACGTAGCTTGCCGCCAGCCGCTCGCCCGGCGTGCGCGTCGGCTCGCCCTCGCACAGGTCGAGCCCCTCACATTCCTCCTCCGTGATGGTCACGGGCGCGGGCAGCGGCAGCTTATGCACCCGAAGCCGGCGCCCCTTTGCGTCCACCGCCGCCTCAAGCGCGTCCAAGCTCGCCCTGGAAAGCGCATACTGCGGGTCGCTTTCGTCGTCCGTCCACGCCAGCACGACCTCGCCGGGCGCTGTGAACGCGCATACGTTGTCCACATGCTCGTTGGTTTCGTCATGGTAGATGCCGCGCGGCAGCCAGATCACCCTGGAAACGCCGAGGTACGCGCACAGCGTGCGCTCGATCTCCTCCCGCGACAGGGACGGGTTGCGCCCCGCGGAGAGCAGGCAGGCCTCGGTGACGAGCGCGGTACCCTCCCCGTCCACATGGAGCGAGCCACCCTCGCAAATGAAATCCCGCTTGTCATAGCAGTCGTTTTCCAGCAGGTCACAAAATTTGCGGGCCACGCGGTTGTCCTTTTCCCAGCTTGGGTAAAGCCCGTCCACCGCGCCGCCCCAGGCGTTAAAGCCCCAGTCGATGCCGCGGCGGCCGCCCCTGCCGTCGATCACAAAGGTCGGCCCCACGTCGCGTGCCCAGGCGTCGTCTGTCTCCATCACAACCAGCCTCACCGCATCCGGAAGCTGGGCGCGGGCATTGTCATACTGCCCCTCCGAGCAGAGCACGGTCAGCTTTTCGCTTTCCGCGATCGTCCGCATCACCTGAATAAACGCGCGCCGCGCCGCATAGGCTCCATACTGCCAGGAATCCCCGCGCTCCGGCCAGATCATCAGGCAGCCGTCGTGCGGCGCGAACTCCGCAGGCATAAAAAATCCGTCCTGTGCGGGCGAAGTGTGTAAAATCCTCATTGTCGTTTCTCCGTATCGTTTTCTCCCTTATAGCGTACAACATTTCGATTTAACTTGCAACGCTTTCCCGCATATGTTACACTAAATACACAAATGCTTCAATATTTTTCAGGAGGAAACTATGAGCAGCTACCCTTACCTATATACGCAAACCTATTCCTATACGCCGTTTTTTAGCCTCGTGCTGCCGGTGCTGGCGCTGCTCGTCATTGTAGCGGGCGGGCTTGCGCTGTATTTCCTTTTCGTGCGCAAGCCCAACATCTATAAAGGGTCGGCCGCCAAGCTGCATGATATTTTTACGTTCCGCACCTTTTTCACCGAAAAGCTGATCCGCGCCCTATACTGTATCGTTGCAGTCGCCATCGCCGTATACAGCGTCATGCTGCTGTTCTCGCATTTTTTTGCCGCGCTTTTCGTGTTCGTGGTCGGCAATCTGGTTGCCCGCATCACGTTTGAGTATGCGCTGCTGCTGCTCGTGCTATGCCGCAACACGCAGGAGATCAACCGCAAGCTGGGACCCCTGCCCGCTGAAGAAGCCGCGCCGCAGGAGGCCGCGCCCCCTGTCCCGCCCCAGCCGCCGGAGCAGGCGCCCGTGCCGCCCCAGCCGCAGGACAATCCCCCGCATTAACGCCATACCAAGGCCCCGCCCGTCCTCCAAAGGACAGGTGGGGCCTTTCTCGCTTCAGGACATCTTCCCGCGGCGCTTCCCTGTCACGCGCGGACAATAAAGGTCAGCGTTTGGTTGTCCGACAGGCTTTGCTCATACCGGAAATCGTTCCAGTCAAACAAAGTGAGCTGCTCAGGCGACTCGATGCTGTTTTGCAGGATATACCGCGTCATGCGGCCGCGCGCCATTTTCGCCATGGTGGGCAGGCAGCGCAGCTTCCCCTTGCGGTAGGTCAGGAATTCGCAGGTCACCATCCGGTCGCCTGTCTGCAGATAGCGCCGCACCGCCTTGCTGTATTCATTTGAGGCGAGGTTGACCACCGCTTCACCCGCACCGAACAGATCGTCGTAAAACGCACGGCCCCAGAACTCGTACAGGCTGCGCCCATCCAGCCGGTGCGCCAGCTCAAGCCGGTAGGGGCGGATTGCGTCGAGCGGCCGCAGCGGACCGTAAAACGCGGAAAACAGCCGCAGGCTGTCCTGCGCGAACCGCAGTTCTGCCGCCGTGAGCGTTTCCGCCTCCAGATATTTATAGGCCAGCCCATCATACGCCAGAATCGCGGGTACGCCGCCCGCGTCTGTCCAGTCCTGGTAGAGCGCCGCCGCCCGCAGCGCGATCGCCGGACTGGTCTGCAGGATGCTCTCCAGCTCAAACGGCGCCTTGGCACGCAGGGCCGCGGCGAGCGCTTCCGCCTGCTGCAGATAGCGCGGCGCTGTCATATCCGGCAGCGCCGCCGCTGCGGCGCGCATATTTTTCGCCGGGGATAAAAATACTTTCATGGGGCATCCCTCCGTCTTCCCCATTGTACCCAAAATTGCGCGGCCTTGCAAGCATCGCTATATTGCCAAAATCAGCCGGATATGCTAAAATAAAAAACATGGAAAAGAGAAAAAGGAGGATAAGGCACGATGAAAGTGCAGGAGAGTGCTGAGAATTATCTGGAAGCAATCCTGATTCTGCAGCACCAAAAAGGGTCGGTCCGCTCGATTGACGTTGCCCACTACACCGGCTTTTCCAAGCCGAGCATCAGCCGCGCTGTCGGCCTGCTGCGGGACAACGGCTATGTTTCCATCGATCAGAACGGCTTGCTGTGCCTGACCGACGCCGGACGCACGATCGCGGAAACGATCTATGAGCGCCATACCGTGCTGACCGAGCTGCTGACCATGCTCGGCGTTTCGCCCGAAACCGCGGCCGAGGACGCCTGCCGCATTGAGCATGTCATCAGCGCGGAAACCTTTGCCAAGCTTAAGGAGCATGCGCGGCAACACGGCGTGAAAGCCGGCAGATAAACCAAACGCACCTGCGGCCGGTCCGTCACGGACCGGCTCTTTCTGTTTCCGGATAAGGAGGTATTATGGCGCAGACAACCGAACGGCTTCCCAACGGCCTGCTCCTGCATCAGGACGACCGATATTTCAAGCTTGGGCAGGACAGCGTACTGCTTTCTTCCTTTGCCAGACCGCGCCGGAACGCGCGCGTACTCGACCTCTGCTGCGGCACGGGCGCGCTCGCCCTGCTGCTTTACCGCCCCGACCTGCGTATGACCGGCCTGGAGCTGCAGGAGGGCGCGCTCGCCCTGTTCCGGCGCTCGATCCGCGACAACGGCGTGGACATCACCGCTCTACAGGGCGACCTGCGCGAGATCCGCACGCTCCTCCCCCACGGCAGTATGGACTATGTGGTGTGCAATCCCCCGTATTTCGACCGGAACGCGGGCAAAAACGCGCCCGCGCCGGAACGCCGCGCCGCCCGTCAGGATGGCACCTGCACGGTGGAGGACCTTGCCGTGGCCTGTTCCTTTGTGCTGCATACGGGCGGCAAGGCCGCGTTCGTGTTCCGTCCCGAGCGCATGTGGACGCTGCTGGAAGCGCTCGCCCGCGTCCGTCTCGTCCCTAAACGGCTCCGCCTCGTACACCAGACCGCGCAGGCCGTCCCCAGCGCGGTGCTGGTCGAATGCCGCAAGGGCGGCAGCGCGGAAGGCCTTTCGGTCGAACCGCCGCTGCTTGTCCAAAGCGAGGAATATAACAAAATATACAAAAAATAATTTTTTAAGGGAATATTACAATGAGTGAATCCATTCTGTATCTGGTCGCCACGCCGATCGGCAACCTGGGCGACCTGTCCCCCCGCGCGCGGGATATTCTTTCGTCGGTCGATTTCATCGCCGCAGAGGATACGCGCGTGACGCAAAAGCTGCTGACCGCCTGCGCTCTGCCCAGGAAGCCCCTGATCTCCTATTATGAGCATAACCGCCGCGCGCGCGGCGAGGAGGTGCTGGCCAGGCTGCGCGCGGGTGAAAGCTGCGCCCTGGTCACGGATGCGGGTACACCCGCCGTTTCCGACCCCGGCGAGGATCTGGTCGCACTGTGCGCGGCGCATGGCATACCGGTCGTGCCCATCCCCGGCTGCTGCGCCGCGGTCTGCGCGCTCGCGGCCTCCGGCCTGCCGACCGGACGCTGGTGTTTCGAGGGCTTTTTATCCGTGAATAAAAAGGCGCGCCGCGCGCACCTGGACGCGCTGCGAAACGAAAAACGCACCATGATCTTTTACGAAGCGCCGCACAAGCTGTGCGCCACCCTGCGCGACCTTGCGGACACCTTCGGCGGGGCGCGCCGCCTTTCCCTGTCCCGTGAACTGACCAAGCTCCACGAGGAAACACTCCGCATGACGCTGGACGAAGCCGTTCAGTACTTCGACGCACATCCGCCGCGCGGCGAATTTGTGCTGACCATCGAGGGCGCGCCGGACGAACCGGATGCCGCGCCGGACGAACCGGCGCGGCTGACTGCGGCGGCGGAGGCCGTGCGCCTCCGGATGGCAGACGGGCAGACGCAGAAGGACGCAATCAAAGCGGTGTCCGCGCAGACCGGCGTCAAAAAGAACGCCCTGTACCGGTATGTATTGGAGCAGGATATGTAAAAACCTGTTTTTTGTTCACAGAACGGACAAACTGACACGGTATACTGGTATTATCCGATACAAGGGGTGAAAGCCTGATGTCAATGATATTGATTGCCGACGACGAGGCGCGCATCCGGCGCCTGGTCAGCGATTTTCTCAAGAGGGACGGCCACAGCATCCTCGAGGCCGCAGACGGCCGTGAGGCCCTGCAGATGATCGAAAACCGCCAGTCTGGGCTTGACTTGGCGATTCTGGACGTGATGATGCCCGGCATGGACGGGTTCGAGGTGCTCCGCGCGCTGCGCGCACAGGAAAGCGGAGACAAGCACCTGCCTGTCATGATGCTGACCGCGCGCGCGGAGGACGCCGACCAGGTCCGCGGGCTGGAGGAGGGCGCGGACGATTATGTGACCAAGCCGTTCTCTCCCATCGTTCTGGCCGCGCGTGTACGAGCCCTGCTCAAACGCGAGGGCCGCGCCGCCATGCCGGTCGAGCAGTTGGGCTCGCTTTCCGTCAACGAGTTGCGCCGCGAGGTGCTGGTGGACGGCGCTCCGGTCGACCTGACGCCCAAGGAATACGAGCTGCTGATTTATTTCAAGAACAACCGTGCCATCGCGCTATCCCGCGAGAGCATCCTCAACGCCGTATGGGGCTATGATTACTTCGGGGACCTGCGAACGGTGGACACCCATGTGAAAAAGCTGCGGGCCAAGCTGGGCGGCTGCGGCACCATGATCGAGACGGTGCGCGGCTACGGCTACCGCTTTGAGGGATGACGGATACAACATGAAGGGCCATTCGATCCGGTTTAAGTTTTTTGCCGCGATCAGCGCCGTTGCGCTGGTCTTTATCGGCGTGCTTTTGCTGCTCAACCTGTTCTTTTACGAGGATTATTACATGCTGACGCGCCGCGGGGAGCTGCGCGACGCCTATCAAAGCATGCGTGGCAGCTATACCGGCAACGTGGAGGATATCGCGGCCGTGCTGGACAGCTACGAAAGTCGCTCTGCCATCCGCCTGTCCGTGGTCCGTGCGGACGGGACGGTGCTGTATTCCTCCGCGTTTTCTCCGGACGCGGCCCGACCAGAGGAGGACGGACCGCTGCAGTTCCATCTCCCCGATTTCAATCGGGTGGAGCAGCAGTACCGCAGCTATGCCATCCTCAGCTCAATCGCGCAGAGCATGGACCGCGAATTTATCACCAAGCATAATTACCAGTTTTTGAACGTCTCCCTTTGGGATAACGACCAATACCTCTGCCTGGTCGGCGCACTCGACCGTAATGCGGGCGACTGCCTGTTCGCCTATATGCCGTACGCCTATATCGAGCAGAACTCCTCCCTTAACCTGGTTTTCCTTCTGATCGCGGGCGGCTGCGCGCTGCTGATCTGTCTGGTCTGCGGCTTTTTCATCTCCCGCCAGTTCACCCGCCCGTTGATCGCCATGGCCGGCGTGGCCGACCGGATGAGCGAGCTGGATTTTTCCACCCAGTATCAGGGCGGCGAGCGCGACGAGATCGGCCAGCTCGGCCAGTCGCTCAACCGCTTGTCCGCTTACCTGGAGCAGACGATCCGCGAGCTGCAGGAGTCCAACGACCAGCTTGCTCTGGAAATCAAGGAAAAAGAACGCGTGGACAACATGCGCCGTGAATTTATCGTCAATGTTTCGCATGAGCTGAAAACGCCGATCGCGCTGATACAGGGCTATGCGGAGGGTCTGACCGCCGGCGTGGCCGACGATCCGGAGGACCGGAAATTTTACTGCGACACAATCGCGGACGAGGCCGACCGCATGAACAAGCTGGTCATGCAGCTTTTGAACCTCTCCAAGCTCGAGTTGGGCGCGGAGCAGACCTATTACGAGGATATCGACCTATACGCCCTCTGTCGGAACGCGGTCGAAAAGACCGCCGTTTTGTGTGCAAGCCGTGGCCTGGCCGTCCGGTATGCGGATACGCACGTCACCATCCGCACGGACGGCGACCTGCTTGAGCAGGTGCTTATGAACTATCTGTCCAACGCGATCCGTTACACGGCGGATGGCGGCCGCATCGAGATCACCGCCGCCTATACCGAAAATGGGATGCGGCTGGCCATATTCAACGAGGGCGACGGGCTGCCGGAGGATGAGCTGCCGAAGATCTGGGAAAAATTTTACCGCACCGACCGCGCGCGCACGCGCGAGGCCGGCGGCACAGGCATCGGCCTGTCCCTGGTGCGCGCGATCGCGGACACGCTGCACGGCAGTTGCGGCGCGGAAAACGTGGAGGGTGGCATTTCCTTCTGGTTTGAGCTTCCCTATTTTCCGGAGCGGGATGCGCCCGCGTAAATTGTCGACGTTTTTTCTTTACACACTCTTGACAACCCTTTCAAATCATGGTATAGTTAATAGGCTCCTTAAAGCAAGGGGCTTATATCGCGGGGTAGAGCAGTTGGTAGCTCGTCGGGCTCATAACCCGGAGGTCGTTGGTTCAAGTCCAGCCCCCGCAACCATAAAAGACCTGATTTCATTTGAAATCAGGTCTTTCTTTTTTGTCTGGAGGATACCGGCGCTGTCTCCTTCCCCATCGTAACGAAAAAACAGCAGAGGCGGCGCCCGTTCCGGCATGCCGCCTCTGCTCTTATTTTTCCGCTGTTATTTCACCGTGAGCACGTTCTCCCCGGGCTTTACCGCGCCGGTTTTGCACAGCTCAAACGACGAGTATTGATCCGAATTCGTGACCACTACCGGCGTTACCGTGCGATAGCCCGCGTCCAGGATGGCCTTTTCGTCGAAGCTGCCAATCAGGTCGCCTTTCTTGAGCGTGTCGCCCTCCTTGACTTGGATGGTAAAGGGCGCGCCACCCAGCTGCACGGTGTCGATGCCCAGATGGATAAGCAGCTCGCAGCCCTCCGTCATCACCAGACCGATGGCGTGCTTGGTGCCAAACACGGTCGCCACCTCGCAGTCGGCCGGCGCGTAAACCTGGTTGCCCGACGGTTCGACCGCGAAGCCGTCGCCCACCATCTTTTCGGAGAACACACCGTCCGCGACGTCCTCGAGCGGGATCACCTTGCCCGCGAGCGGGGACGCGATAACGATGGGTTGACCGGCCGCAGGATCGGAAGAAGCCGTTTCTGGAGCCGCTGAAGGTGCTGCGGGCTCCGGCGCGGCCTGGTCGCTCACCGGAGAGGCCAGGAAGGCTTCCAGATCGGACTTGATGTTGGATACGCGCGGGCCGTAGACCACCTGTACGCCCTGGCCCTTGCAGATGACGCCCGAAGCGCCGGTTTCCTTCAGAAGCTGCTGGTCGACCTTGGACGCATCGTGTACCGTGCAGCGCAGGCGGGTGATACAGCAGTCCACATCCGAAATGTTAGCCTTGCCGCCCAGACCCACCATGATCTGGCGCGAGAGCGAATCCTCGCGGCCGCCTTGCGCAGCCGCCTCGCCCTCCTTGCGGGCGTTGACATCCTTGCGGGTGTACAGCTTGATTTCGCTGTCGTCGCGGCCCGGGGTCTTATAGTCGAATTTCTTAATCATGAACGAGAACACCAGGTAGTAGACGATGAAGTAGATAACACCCACCACTGGAATCCACAGCCAGCTCGTTTTGGCGTTACCCTGCATCACGCCGAACAGCGTCAGGTCGATCAGTCCGCCCGAGAAAGTCAGGCCTACACCGACGTTCAGGATGTGCATAATCATATAAGACGCGCCCGCAAACACACAGTGTACCACATACATCACCGGCGCGACGAACAGGAAGGTGAACTCGAGCGGCTCGGTGATACCGGTGAGCATGGAGGTCAGCGCCGCGGAGAGCAGCAGGCCGCCGACCGCCTTGCGGTTTTCCGGCTTGGCGCAGCGATACAGCGCGAGCGCCGCGCCCGGCAAGCCGAAGATCATCAGCGGGAACTTACCGGCCATAAAGCGGGTCGCCTCGACCGAGAAATGCTTGATGTCCGGAGTGGCCAGCTCGGCGAAGAAGATGTTCTGCGCGCCCTCCACCAGCGCGCCGCCCACCATGGCCGTGCCTCCGAGCGCGGTCTGCCAGAACGGAATATAGAACACATGGTGCAGACCGAACGGGATGAGCGCGCGCTCAATAAAGCCGTACAGCCAGGTGCCGCCATAGCCGGACGCGAGGACAAAGCCGCCGAGCGCGTTGATGCCGCTCTGAATCACCGGCCAGATATAATACATTGCGATGCCCACCACCAGGTAGACCGCCGCTGAGATAATCGGCACGAAGCGCGTGCCGCTGAAAAAGCTGAGCACCTGCGGAAGCTGAATCTTGTAAAAGCGGTTGTGCAGCGCCGCCGTACCCAAGCCGACGATAATACCGCCGAACACACCCATTTGCAGCGAATTGATGCCCAGCACGCTCGCGGTCGCGCCGGACAGGTCGGGCGCGCCGAAGTCACCAATCATCGCACCGATGGTCGCGTGCATAACGAAGAACGCGATGACCGCCGACAGGGCGGAGACCTCCTTCTCCTGCTTGGCCATGCCGATGGCGACGCCAATGGCAAAGATCAACGGCAGGTTATCGAACACGACCGAACCGGCCGCGTTGAGTACCTGCAAAATCGCGTTGATGAACGTGCCAGGCCCCATCAGCCCCATCAGGCCATAGGTTTCCAGCATGGTTTCATTGGTAAACGACCCGCCTACGCCCAGGAACAGGCCGGCTACCGGCAGGATCGCGATCGGCAGCATGAACGAACGGCCGACACGCTGCAGCACGCCAAAAATCTTATCTTTCATATACCTTACTCCTCTTTATCAGATATACCCATATTCATGGCAAGGCGGTGCAAATGGATGGTCAGGAAGGTCATCTCCTCCGGCGGCAGCCGGATGGAGAACGCCTGCGCCAAATCATCTCGGATGCGCTCGGCGCACTGGTAGTCATACCGGTAGCGCCGGACGATCATGGACTGGAACTCGGAATCATTATCTTGTGCATACTGGCCCTGTGTAATGCGCTGTCCCAGAAATTTGAGGTGGGTGATGAACCGCCCGTAATCCAGGGATTGGTCGTCCAGCGCAACGCCATAATACGCCTGCACCTCTGCGACAATGCGGCTGATGAGCTCGGTGATGCGGACCATGTCGGCCATACGCCCGTCGATCTCCGCGTTGACGATATGAAGCGCGATGAATCCTGCCTCATCCTTGGAAAGGCGGTAACCGAGCCGCCGCTCGATGATATCGAGCGCTTGAATCCCCATGGCGAACTCGGTGGGGTAGAAGTTTGTGATCTCCCACAGCAGTTGATTGGAATACGCCGTGCCGGTGCGCAGGCGCTCCACCGCAAAGCAGATGTGATCGGTCAGGGTGATATAAATATTTTCGCTCAGCCGCCGTCCAGTCATCCTTTTCGCTTCCTCTATGATCTCCGTGCTGACATCCAGAAATTCCGCCGGCACGTCGCCGAGCAGCTCCATCAGGCGGGAGGATTTCTCCGGATCGCGCAGGTCGTAGATCTTCTCCACCTTACACGCGGGTACAAGGTCGCCCGACTGCTTTTTGAAGCCGATCCCCAAGCCGCGCAGGATAACCTCGCGTCCATCAGGGTCAATGATACATACAAAATTGTTGCCAATGACGCGGCTGATCCGGTAGGCCTCCTGCCCGCCCAGCTCCGCCGAGGTCATAGCGTCTCCCGAAAGAACGCCTGAAGTTGCTGCGCCGCAGCCTCCTCGTCCGGTCCCTCCATGGTAACGGTGACCACGCTGCCATGCCGGATGCCCATTCCCATCACGCTCATCAGGCGGGTAGCCTCGGTCTGCTTCCCGTTATACTCCACCATGACCTTGCTCTGGAACGCCTTCGCGGTCTTAACCAGCTGTCCTGCCGGACGAGCGTGGATACCAATGGGATCGGTGATCTCATACTGAAATGTTTTCATAGTGCAACTCCCCTTCATCTTCTGAATCTGAACCGTGCTGTTAAAACAAAAAAGACCAAACGCCCGAATACGGATAATATTTCCCGTTCGGTTGTTTGGTCTTGCCTGCCATACCAGTCACAAGCCTGTATGATTTTCTGATGGAAGCATACTATAACTGCGGCGCTTTTGTCAATAGCTTTGCTCGGAAAGCCGGTAAAACTGTAAGTTTGTCCAACCAGAAGCGTGTCGTTTTGTTCACAATACCAATATTATGTTGCATGTACTTCCACAAAGGTTATAATGTCCTCTATCATTGCAAAGGCATCCGCCCTCCGCTCCTACAGGCGTTGGCATTGGTGCCGCCGCGCGCTCACAGCTTCATGTCCCCATCCTTGACCCAGCCGAGACGGCGTACCGCCAGGTTGATCAGCGGACACAGCACCGCTGGCAGAAGGAACGATACCAGCAGCAGCCCAACCCAGTCCTGCGCCGTAACGGCGGCCTTGGTTCCGGCCGCGATATCGTTCATCCAGCCGGTATAAACCCCGATCTGGCCGACCAGTCCACACGTCCCCATGCCCGAGGAAACCGGCGTACCATTCATCTGCAAACCAAATACACAGGTCGCAATCGGTCCGGTGATGGCCGAGGTCAGGATAGGCGCGATCCAGATGCGCGGGTTCTTGACAATGTTGCCCATCTGAAGCATGGAGGTGCCGATCCCCTGAGACACCAGCCCGCCCCAGCGGTTCTCCTTGAACGACATGACCGCAAAGCCGACCATCTGCGCGCAGCAGCCCGCCACCGCCGCGCCGCCCGCCAGACCGGTCAGACCGAGCGCCGCGCAGATCGCGGCGGAGGAAATGGGCAGCGTCAGCGCCACGCCCACCAGCACGGACACCGCAATCCCCATCAGGAACGGCTGCAGATTGGTTGCCCACATAATCAGGCTGCCGACCTGCATCGCCGCCGCTCCCAGCGCGGGCGCCCACCAGGCGGACAGCGCAATGCCCGCGCCGATCGTGACCAGCGGGGTGACCAGGATGTCCACCTTGGTCTCACCCGCGACCGCCTTGCCCAGCTCGGCGGCGATGACCGCCACAAACAGCACGGCGAGCGGCCCGCCCGCGCCGCCCAGCGCGTTGGACGCAAAGCCGACCGTAATCAGCGAAAACAGCACGAGCGGCGGGCAGCGCAGCGCATAGCCGATCGCCACCGCCATCGCCGGCCCGCTCATCGCGGAGGCCAGGCCGCCCACTGTGTAGGATACGTCGCTCACCGTCGCGACCGGCATGGTCAGAAACGGGATGCCGAACTGTGCACCTACCGTATCGATGATTGTCCCAATCAGCAGCGAGCAGAACAGCCCCTGCGCCATTGCCCCCAGCGCGTCGATCCCGTACCGCCGGACCGAGATTACAATGTCCTTGCGTTTGAGAAACGCCTTTACCTTTTCCGTAGTTATCCCCTCCCAACACAGCCGCACGGCGGCTACACTGCTGCTATTATAGCACACCTGACGGCGGCGCGGCGCTGTTTTTGTATTTTTTTGCGGCACCGTGTTCCTCCGCGCAAAAAAGCGACACGCAGGGCCGACTGCCTGCGTGCCGCCGTATTGGGTCAGTCTGAGACTTTAATCAGGGTCTTGATGACTTCCTGCGCATGGGTGATCGTATACTGGAAAGCCTCGTCCGCCTGCTCAAACGGGAATTCCTTCGGCTCGATCGCCTTGAGGTCGATATAGCCCTTTTCGACCGCCTCGATTGCGAGTGGATAAATATTACGGTAGCGGAACACCGTGCGGATCTCCACTTCCTTGCGGGATATCTCCAAAAAATTATAGCTGACATCCTGTGCAATGTTGCCCACCACAACGATCACGCCGCCGCTTTTGACATACCGGCCGGTCTGCGACATTGTCACCGGCGAGCCCGCCGTTTCAAAGACCACGTCGCAGCCCTTGCCGCCCGTCGCCTGCAATACGGCCTCGGTCACATCCACCTCTTTGGGGTTGGCCGTGACCGTCGCGCCCAGACGCTTCGCGCTCTCCAGCCGGTGCCCCACCAAGTCGGACACGATGATCTCGGTCGCGCCCATGGCCTTGCAGGCCAGCAGCGTCATAATGCCGATGGTACCCGAGCCCAGGATGCAGACGCTCTTCCCCAGCCCAACGCCGCCGCGCCTGGCCGCATGCATGCCGACCGCGAGCGGCTCCAGCATGGCGCCCTCCTGCATGGTCATATCGTCCGGCAGCTTGAAGCACATTTTGGCCGGAAAGGCCATGAACTTACGCAGCGCGCCGTCATACGGCGGCGCCGCGAGGAAATGCACATCCGGACAGAGGTTGTATTTTCCTGTCAGGCAAAGCTCGCACTTGCCACAGGGTACGCCCGGCTCGAGCGCCACACGATCGCCGGGCTGCAGAGCAGTCACATCCGCGCCGCATTCGGTCACATATCCCGACACCTCATGCCCCAGGATAAACGGCAGCGGCGCCACCTTTTTCCCGATGCGGCCCTCCTTGTAAAAATGCGCGTCCGAACCGCAGATGCCGCAGTACTCCATCCGGACGACTACCTCGTCCGCGCCCGCCGCCGGCATTGGGCAGTCGGCCAGCTCAATGCGGCCCACCGCGGTCATATGCGCTTTTCTGTTTTTCAATGCCGTTCCCTCACTTTCGCGCGATCGCCTTTTTCGCCTTTTCGCAGATCGCCTGCGCCGTCAGGCCGAAACGCTCCTGTAGGTAATCCACCGGACCGACTTCGCCGAACTCGTCCTGCACGCCGACCTTTTCCAGCGGTGCCCAGCAGGCCGATGCAAGCACATCCGCGACCGCGCTCCCCAGGCCGTTGATGACGTTGTGGTTTTCCGCAGTCACGACCGCGCCGGTCTCCTGCGCCGCACGGATGACTGCCGTCTCGTCCAGCGGCTTTACGCAAAACATATCCAGCACGCGCGCCTGTATCCCCTCTTTTTCCAGCAGCTCGGCCGCTTTGAGCGCCTCGGCCACACAGAAGCCCATCGCGATGATCGTCACGTCCTTGCCATCGCGCAGCAGGTTGGCTTTGCCAACCTCGAACGTCGTACCCGCCTCGTAAATCGCGGGCGCGGTCTTGCGGTGCAGGCGGATATACCAGACGCCGTACGCCTCCTTTGCCATGCGCACGATCTCGCGTACCGCGACCGCGTCCGCAGGCTCCACGACCGTGATCTCCGGAATGCTGCGCATGATCGCGATGTCCTCAAACGGCATGTGGGTGCCGCCGTTGAGCGCGGTCGTGATGCCGGGGTCGGAGCCGACGATCTTGACATTCTGCTTGGCATAGGCACAGGAGACAAAGATCTGGTCGCAGGCGCGGCGCGCCGCAAAGGGCGCGAACGTATGGGTAAACGGGATCTGTCCGGTCGCGGACAGGCCCGCCGCCACGCCGAGCATGTTGGCCTCCTGTACGCCGCAGTCAAACGTATTTTCCGGAAACGCGGCCGCAAACGGCTTGGTCGCGGAGGCGTTCATCAGGTCCGCATCCAGAACGCAGACGCGCTCGTCCTCCGCCGCCAGCTCCATCAGAGTGCTACAGTACACCTTACGCAGCTCGGTATCGCCGTGCTTGTGAAAATCAGCTACTATTACGCCCATGGCTCTCCCCTCCTTTACAGCGCCGCGAGCTGGCTGTCCAGCTCGGCCATGGCCTGATCCATCTGCTCCCTGGTAACCGGCATGTTGTGCGAGCCGACCTTGCCCTCGGCCAGCGAAACGCCCTTGCCCTTGACCGTGTTCAGCACGATCATGGAGGGCCGCTCGCCCTGCTGCTTGGCCTTATGGATGGCCTCGCTGATCTGCTCTACGTCGTGTCCGTCCACGCTCTGCGCGTACCAGCCGAACGCCTCGTATTTGCCCGCCAGATCGCCCAGCTCGCAGACCTCGCTGATCGTCCCGTCGATCTGGCACTTGTTGTAATCCGTAAACGCGATCAGGTGGGACAGCTTGTGCTGCGCCGCGAAAAGCGCGGCCTCCCATACCTGGCCCTCCTGGCTCTCGCCGTCGCCGATGATCAGGTAGGTGTAGTTATCCAACCCCTTTTTGCGGTTGCCGCAGGCGATGCCCACGGCCGAGCTGGTCCCCTGTCCCAGCGAGCCGGTCGTCATGTCGATGCCGGGCGTGCGGTTCATGTCGCAATGGCTGGGCAGGTTGGTACCCGGCTTGTTGAGCGTGAGCAACTCCTCTTTTGGGAAAAAGCCCTTCAGCGCCAGCGTGGCGTATACCGCCGGCCCCGCATGCCCCTTGGAGCAAACCAGCCAGTCCCGATCCTCCTTGTGCGGGTCGGCTGGATCGATGTTCATTTCCCCGCCGTACAGCACGGCCAGCACGTCGCAGATGGACAGCGCGCCGCCCACATGCCCAACGCCCAGCGTGCCGATCGCGCGCATGGTCTCCTTTCGGATGGAAACGGCAAATTTCTGGAGGTCTTTTTTGGCCTGCATATCCATATTTTCCCCTCCTCAGTTGTGGTAGATGCCCTTTTCGATGCCCTTGACTTCCTCGCGCGCCTTGGTCAGGAACTCCTGGCGCCACGGCTCCAGGTTCTCGGTGAACGCGGTGTTCAGGAATTTATCCACAATGGCGCAGCCCGCAAAGTCCGCGGTGATCCAGCCGCCCATGGTCAGGATGTTTGCGTCGTTGATGGCGCGACACTTTTCCGCCGCATAGGTATTCTCGCAGACCGCCGCGTAAACGCCCGGATATTTGTTCGCCACGATCGCCATGCCCATACCGGTGCCGCAGATCAGGATGCCCTTTTCATACTCCTTCCTGGAGATCTTTTCCGCGACCACGGGCGCCACCATGTAATACGGCTGGCCGTGCTCCATATCCTGCGTGCCGCAGTCCTCCACCTCATACCCAAGCTCAACCAGGTGCGCCTTAACCGCCTCCTTGAGCGGGAAGCCCGACTTATCCGAACCAATCACAATCTTTTTCATAGATATCCTCCCCTTCTTTATCACAGGATGCCTTTCAGCAGTGCATATACGGTTTGTTCATTCATTACTGCGGGCGTGAGCTGGATGATCGCCGCGCCCAAGCCGACCTTGGTGATATGCTCCAGGTTTTCCTCCCGCACGCCCAGCTGCCCCAGGCGGGTCGGCATGCCCATGGATTCCATCAGCGCCTCGACCGCGTCCGCGAGCGCGCCCGCATCCGCATAACCCAGGTAGGCGGACAGCGCCTGCAGCTTTTCCGCCGCCCCTTCCCTGCACAGGCGGATAAACGCCGGCAGGGTGATCGAGCAGGCGGTGCCGTGGCTGGCGTGGTACTCGGTGGTCAGCGGAAAGCTGAGCGCGTGGATGCCGGTCGTGCGCGTCTGGCTGAATGCCACGCCTGCGATCATGCTCGCCTTGATCATGGCGCCGCGCGCCTCGAGATCGTTCGGGTCGTCATACGCCCTCTTGATAAAGCGGAGGATGAGCTGCATCGCGCCCATCGCCAGCATATCGCACATGGGCTGGCTCTCCTTGTTCCAATACGCCTCGATCGCGTGGCAGAATGCGTCCATGCCGGTCGAAGCGGTCACGGCGGGCGGCAGCGAATAGGTCAGTTCCGGATCGATCACCGCATAATCCGCCCAGAAGCGGTCGGTAACGAGCGGCATTTTGATGCCGGCCTTTTTATTCGTGAACACGCCGACATTCGTGACCTCGCTACCCGTACCCGCGGTCGTGGGTACGCAGATCAGCATGGTCTTGCGCTCGGAAAAGGTCTTGGTGCCGCCGCTGTAATAGTCGTAGATGCTGCCCTCATCCCGCGTCAGGCAGGCGACGATCTTGGCAACGTCCATCGAGCTGCCGCCGCCCAGACCGATCACGCAGTCCGCTTTCAGCGCGCGCGCGGCCGCGGCCGCGGCATCCACGCTTTCGCACGACGGATTCGGCTCGATATCGCTGAAATAGCCGACGGTTTTGCCGATCAGGCTTTCGCCGATCCGCTGCGCCACGCCGTTCTGGTACAGGAACGGGTCGGAAATAATCAGCACGTTTTCGCCCGCGATGTAAGACGCCATCTTTTGTGAGACCCCGTAATCAAACAGGATCTTGACCGGCATGTAATAATGAAACGCTTTTTCCATTTTGAAATTTACCCTCTTTCCTCAACAGGTTCCATGCTGCCCGTCTCGTTTTTGCGCTGCTCCAGCAGAATACCGAGCGCGCCAATCAGGATGACCGCCATGCCGCCAAGCTGCACCACGGTCAGCTTTTCCCCGAACGCGAAAAAGCAGATCAGCGACGCCACGACCGGCATGAACAGCAGAAACACCTTGACAAACCATACGGGGAACCGCCGCAGGTCGTAATAGTAAACAATGTAGACCAGCGTCTGCCCCACGCTGGCGAGCAGCAGCATCCAGCCATAATAGGGCGTGCGGATACAGTTCATGATCTCGCCCAGGCTGCCCGCCGCCGCGGATGCCGCGATAAAGCACAGCATACAGACGAAATTGTTGTAGTACGCCACCACGTTGTCGCACACGGGGTTGCGCTTGTCGTGCTGCGCGCTTTTGATTACAAACGCGTTGATCGACACAAAGAGCGCGCTAAGCAGATAGAACAGGTTGCCCAGGTTGAACAGCTCCAGATGGGCGGGGTTCAGCCCCATCGTGATGAACACGCCCAGCAGCATGACCACGATGCAGCACCACTGCTTCCAGCTCAGGCGCGTCTTGTAGATCACGGCGGAGATCACCGCCACCATCAGGATATCGCACTTGAGCAGCGCCGTACCCGTGCTGGCGCTGCCGAGCGACAGGCCCACGAACGCGGTCGCATCCAGCAGGAAGCCCAGCACGCCGATCGTCACCAGCTTAGGCCAGACAAAGCGCACCTGCAGCAGAAGCTTCAGTTCCCCGCGCAGCGCCATCAGCACGGTCAGGAACACCATGACGATCAGGCGGATGTATACGCCCATTGAAAACACGGACATGCCCGCCACCGTCTGCTGGCTCGCCACATAATAGGTACCCCAAATCACGGCAAGAAGCAGTACGGGGAAGACCGGTCTTCCTTTCATGTCGCCTCGCCCCTTACCACCATTTGATTTGGCTCGTTACATATTCGCGCAGGCGGATGAATTCCTCGCTCGCAATATCGCGCGGGCGGGGCAGTTCGATCTTCAGCTCTTCCTTGACCGTTGTCGGCTTCTGCGACAAAATCAGGCACTTGTTGGAGAGGTAGACCGCCTCCTCCACGTTGTGCGTGATGAAAATGACCGTGCTTCCGGTCGCCTGCCACAGCTTGATGACCTCGTCCTCCAGATAGTACCGCATTTTAATATCCATCTGGCCGTACGGCTCATCCATCAGCAGCAGGTCGGGGTGTAGCGCGAAGCTGCGCCCGATGACAATGCGCTGCTCGGTCGAGGTACTCAGCTCATGCGGATAGGCGTTGCGCGCCTTTTCCAGGCCGAGGATCTCCAGGATTTCATCCGTGCGCTGCTTGATCACCTTTTCCTCGACCTTTTTGGTTTCCAGCCCGAAGCGGATGTTCTGTTCAACCGTCAGCCACGGGAACGCGGACGGTTCCTGAAACACGAACGAGAGGTTGTGCTTCTGCGGGTCCGCCGGTTCGCCGTCGATCAGGATCTGCCCCTCGGTCGGCTCGATCAGCTTGACGAGTAGGTTGAGGAACGTCGTCTTGCCGCAGCCCGTCGGGCCGACAATGCAGACAAAGTCGCCCTTATTGATATCGAACGAGATATTGTCCAGCACTTTCAGGTCGCCAAAACATTTTGTCAGGTTCCTGACCTTTACCTTTACTTGATCGCTCATACGGACACCTCCCTGCGTCACAGGCTCAGATCGGTATCCGCCACGATTTCGTTACGAAGCCGCAGGAATGCCTGATCGGTATAGTTTCTTGGTCTGGGCATTTCGGGTATGTATTCCTTCTTCACGCTGGTCGGATGGCCGCCGAGCAGGATGATCCGGTCGCCCAGATAAATGGCCTCCTCCACGTTGTTGGTGACGAAGATGACCGTGCGCTTGTTCTTCTCCCAGATCTTGAGAATCTCGTCCTCCATGGAATAACGGGTCTGCGCGTCCAGCGCGCCGAACGGTTCGTCCATCAGCATAATGTCGGACTCGCTGGCATAAGCGCGCGCGATGCCCACGCGCTGCTTCATGCCGCCGGAGAGCTGCTTGGGCAGCGCCTTTTCAAAGCCCTGCAGCCCGACCAGGTCGATATATTTCTGCGCGTTTGCCTGTCGGGTGGCCTTATCCACGCCCTTGAGCTTCTGGTTCATCTCTACGTTGCCCATGACCGATTTCCATGGGAAAAGCGCGTAGCGCTGGAACACCAGACCCAAGTCGCCCATTTTGGGCCGCCCGTCCGCAAATTCCACCGTACCCGAGGTCTGCTCGTCCAACTCGGCAAGGATGTTCAGCAGAACGGTTTTGCCGCATTGCCCCGGCCCCAGAATCACGAGGAATTCGTTTTCCTTCACCGTCAGGTTGATATCCTTCAAAACCTCTACCGAGTTCTTTTTGGAAGCGAATGTTTTGGAGAGGTTTTTGATCACAATTTTGTCTCTGAGAACTGCCACGGGCAAAGCACTCCTTCCATTTTCTGCAGTATCGTGGACAGCAGGAAGCTTACCACGCCGATTGCCAGCATGCAGACGACGATCAACGCCGTGTCGCCGCTCTCCTGCCCGCGGACGATCAGGAAGCCGACGCCCTGCCGCGCCACGATCATTTCCGCCGCAACCACACACATCCAGCCGCTCGACAGCGCGGTGCGGATGCCGGCCAGGATAGCGGGGATGGTGGCCGGAAACGCCACGTCAACCAAAAGCTGCTTACGGTTCGCGCCCAGAACCTTGCCCGCGCTGATCATCAGCGGGTCGATCGCACGGATGCCCGCGCTGGTGTTCAGCACGATCGGCACGAACGAGCCGATGAATACGATCACCCATTTGGAAAGCTCGCCGATGCCGAACCACAGGATGATCACGGGGATCCATGCGATCGGCGGGATCGGGCGCAGCATTTCGAAAAGCGGCCCGAAAAGCGCGTTAAAGCCCTTGCTCCAGCCGATGCCGATGCCGAGCGCAACGCCCAGCACAACCGCAAAGAAGAATGCGATCAGAACACGCTGCAGGCTGGCCCAGATATGCGCCGGCAGCGTTGCGTTAGCGATCGGGTCGGCCATGATCTGCAGGAATTTCTCCAGCGTTGCCGCCGGTGTCGGTACCATCGAGCCCTCCTGTCCGGAAAGGACCACCCAGAGGACAACGAAAATACCGATCGAGCAGACGGACAGCAGTATATTCACCCATTTGATATTTTTCATCACTTATACCTCCAGGGCGCAACCTTTTTCTCGCAGAGGCTGAGCAACCCGCTCATGATGGCGCCGGTGACGCCGATGACCGCCATGCCGACAATGATGATCTCCGGCCGGCTAAGCGAGCGGCCGATCTGGATCATATAGCCGAGGCCCTGCGTGGAGGCGAGCATTTCCGCCGCGACCAGCGTGGACCAGGAGTTTCCGAGCGATATGCGTATGCCCGTGAACACCATGTTCATGGACGAGGGGATGCATACCTTTGTGAACACCTGCCATCGCGAGGCGCCGAACGTTTTCGCCACGTTAATCAGCGTCTGGTTGGTCAGCTTGATGCCCAGGTACGAGTTAACCACGCATGGCACAAACGCTGATACAAATATGATGAATACCTTTGCGTTAAAGCCGATGCCCATGGTCAGGATAATGATCGGGATCCATGCGATCGGCGGGATCGGGCGAATGATCTCAAACAGCGGGGTGAACAGCGAATCCAGCACCTTATAGTATCCCATGAACAAGCCGAGCGGGATGCCGATGACAATCGCCAGCAGGAAGCCGCTCAAAGAAAGCTTGATGCTTGCCAGGAAATGCACCGGAATGGTCGCGCCGTCCGGCTTCTTTTCGACCATTTTGGTGAACAGGGTTTCCAGTGCTGTGGAGGGCGCGCACAGCGTGCGCTCGGATACCAGGCCGAACCGGACGCTGCATTCCCATATGCCGAAAAACAGGACCAGGCCCAGTATGCTCAACAGCACCAGCTTGAGTTTTTTGTTTTGTTTCATAATCCACCAGCCTGCCTCACTTGATGATTTACAAAAGGAGAGGGGCGGAGAGCCCCCCTCCTTTGCCAACAAACGTGTTTGGGTTGTCAGTTCATCGTCTTGCCATGACGCTCGGCAAGCTCTCGAATGAAGGTGTCGTCGATAAAGTTGTTTTCGATCAGGTACTGCTTATCGGATTCTTCGATCGAGCCGGTCTGCACGAAGAAGTCCATCAGGTTTTCCATCGTCGTATCGACATAGCGGGTTCCCTTTTCGCCGGAGAACCATTCGATCTCGTCGTCCAGCGTGGACAGCGGGCGCTTTTCTGCGCAGCGGGTGGCGATCTCCAGGGTCTGCTCCACACCGTTGTCCAGACCGATATCCATCATGTACTGTCCGTATGCGTCCAGATCGTCCGCGTACTTCTCACAGATCTGATAATAGCAGTCCAGGAAGTCCAGAATCTCGTCATGCTTGGTCTCGATCGCTTCCTCAGAGGCGACGATAACGGTCGGCTGGTCCTCGCCGGTCGCCTTGCCGGAGGAAATGCAGACCCAGTCCTCGTTCTCCGCGTCGAAGCCCTGCGGGTCCCACAGGCAGACAATGTCAGCCTCGCCAGCCTTAAACGCCGTGTACGCTTGGGCAACGCCCATATCGATGATGCTGACGTCCTCGGTCGTCAGACCGAGCTTTTCCAGCGTTGCGACCAGAGTGAAGTGCGCCGAGGTACCGAGCGGGCAGAGGATGGTCTTGCCGCGCCAGGTATCCGCATTGCCGTAGATCTCGTCATAGCCCGCGACCTGGCCCTGAATCTGCGCGATATCGCTGTCGCTTCTCGCCCAGATCGTGACCGCTTCCGTATCCGGCGAGCCGAAACCGATCACCTTGGCGCCGTAGGCAATGCCGCCGGTGATGGACGGGGGCGAACCGTAGCAGCCAACGTCCCATTCGCCCGCGCCGAGCGCTTCGTTCTGCACATTGCCGCCCGTGAACATAATCAGTTCCACATCCAGCCCCACGTCTTCAAACTGCCCTTCCTCCAGGCCGATGTAAGCGGGGAGTGTGTGCGAATAGGGCTGGCCGCTGACCGTCAGCGAACGGCTTCCGGAATCGCCGCCCGCAGCGTCGTCTCCGCCACCGCAGGCTGTCAGAGAAACTGCCATTGAGAGTGATAATGCCAATGCGATTAACCTTTTCATAGTGTCCTCCTTCTTCCTTCTCTACATTTCGTCTCAAATTAATTAATTGAATTAACTAATTTGTATGCTCCTATTATAGCGATTCTTTCCATTTGTGTCAATTTATCAAAAGCAATATATTTGTTTTTATCTTTTTGTATATACCGCACAATATTTCTATTTAATTTTCTGATTAGCTGCTATGTTGATTTTTTTAATTATATTGATATAATAAAATTAGAACAAAAAAGGAGTTGAATTTCATGCTCACGCCCAACCCGTTCCCCCTGGACCTGGGCGGCCGCACCGCTGTTGTCACCGGCGCCGGCGGCATTATGTGCAGCCATTTCGCGGGCGCGCTCGCACAGGCGCATGCGACCGTGTGCTTGTTGGATATCAACCTGCCTGCGGCGCAGGCTGCGGCGGATGCGCTGACCGCAGCGGGGTATCGTGCATATGCCTATCGGGCCGACGTGCTGGACAAGGCGCAGCTCGAAAGCGTACACGCGCAGATTCTGGCCGCGCACGGCCCCTGCAGCATCCTGATTAACGGCGCGGGCGGCAACCATCCGGATGGAAATACGGAGGACGAATATTTTCGCCCCGAAGCGGTGGAGCCGGCGCTCAAAACCTTTTTTCAGCTTGACCTGAACGGCTTCCGCCGGGTGTTCGACCTTAACTTTATCGGCACGGTGCTTCCCACCCAGATTTTTTCCGCCGACATGACCGGCCGCAAAGATAGCTGCATCGTCAACATCTCCTCCATGAACGCCATCCGGCCGCTGACCAAGCTGCCGGCCTACAGCGCGGCCAAATCCGCCGTTTCCAACTTCACGCAATGGCTGGCCGTCTACTTCTCCAGGGCGGGCATTCGGGTCAACGCGATCGCCCCCGGTTTTTTTATCACCAACCAGAACCGCCCCAACCTGCTCCACGCAGATGGCTCGCTTACCCCGCGCGCGGAAAAGATCCTGTCCGGCATACCGGCGGGCCGGTTCGGGGATATTTCTGAATTGACGGGCGCGCTGCTCTTCCTGCTCTCCCCGCAGGCGGCGGGATATGTGAATGGGGTCGTGCTGCCCGTGGACGGCGGCTTCAGCGCCTATGCCGGCGTATAATCCCTGCCCTGCCGCATACGCGGCGTCGGAATTCTATCGATAGCTTAGGAGATTTGCTTATGCGCCCTCTTGGAATCAACATGAGTAATGTAAAACAGGTCAATCGTTCCCATGTTTTGTGGCTTTTGCTGACGGAAGGCGCAATGTCGAGGACCGACCTGGCCAGCCGGCTCCGTCTCACGACCGCCACGCTGACCTCGATCTGCGGCGACTTCATCAGCCGCGGCATCATCATCGAGGAGGGGAAAGAAGCCTCCTCTAGCCTAGGCCGCAAAAAAAGCCTGTTGTCCATCAACCAGACCTATAAATACGTTATTTCCGTCAATATCCACTACACGGGCAGCACCATTGCCATCACCAACCTGATGGGGGAGCCGCTTGCGCTCGAGCACTTTGCGATCGACCCCGCGCTTGATGTGCCGGGCGCCTTTCAGGATATTGCCAACCGGATCGTACTGCTGCTTTGGAAAACCAAGCTCAAAAACAAGGATATCCTCGGCATCGGCGTGGACATCCTTGGTCCTGTCAACCACAACGAAGGCATCGCCCTGCATCCTTTCCATGTTTTCCACGGACAGGAGGTGCCTATCCAGAAGATATTGGAGGAGCTGCTCCCGTTTCCAGTCTGTGTGGAAAGCAACGTCTGCTCGTTCCTGAACGCGGAAAACCTTTACGGCACGGCAAAATACACCGCCAATACCATGGTCGTGAAATGGGGGCCGGGCGTCGGCTCGGCGGCGTCGATCAACGGCGCGCTGTATAAGGGCGCTAATTACCAGTCCTCGGAGATCGGGCATACCTACTTTTACCGCGGCTCGACCACAGTTTGCCGCTGCGGCAAAACCGGCTGTCTGGAAACCGGTGTCCACTTAAACCAGATCACCGAAAAAATCCTCTCGCTGCAGGAAAGCTCTCCGGTTATCCGCGGCGCCCTGCTCGAATACGGCCAGCCGACTATCCATAACATCCGCAAATACCTTGCGCTGGACTGTCTGGAGCTGCGCAGCTATCTGACCACCTTGATCTATGACCTCTCCATCGGCATCAACAACGCCATCTCGGTTTTCGCGCCCAATAAGGTCATTTTGTTCGGCGAGATTTTCGAATGCCCCTTTGTGATGGAAACGTTCATCCAGCAGGTATCTAAAATCAACCCGTTTTTGTCCACGGACATTTTCGAGCAGAGTTCCCTCGCCCCCCGCAAGGAATTCATCGGCGGCGCCGCGACCGCGGTGCAGAGCTTTCTGCTGGAGCCCGGGGGCGCCTGACGCCTCCCTTCTCCGCCGCACATCCTCCTCTCTTCCAGACAGGGGACGGAAGCATCCGCTTCCGTCCCCTGTCGCTTTCGCCAAAAAAGGGCCTGCTTGTACGAAGCAGGCCCTTTCCGGCTTGTATTTATTTTTTCTGCAGCTTACGCTTTTGGGTATACTCTGCCACCGCGGTATACAGCACGTCGGTCGAGGAATTGATCGCGGTTTCGCAGGAATCCTGGATCACGCCGACGATAAAACCGACGCCCACTACCTGCATCGCGATATCGTTTGGAATGCCGAACAGGCTGCAGGCCAGCGGGACCAACAGCAGCGAGCCGCCCGCCACGCCGGATGCGCCGCACGCGCTGACCGCAGAGAGCACGCTCAACACGATCGCGGACGCCAGATCCACCTCTATGCCCATGGTATGCGCCGCGGCAAGCGCGAGTATGGAGATCGTGACCGCCGCGCCGCCCATGTTGATCGTAGAACCCAGCGGGATGGATACCGCATAGGTATCGCGGTCCAGCCCCAGCTCCTCGCACAGCTTCATATTGACCGGAATGTTGGCGGCCGAGCTGCGCGTAAAGAAAGCGGTGATGCCGCTGTCCTTCAGGCATTTCAGCACCAGCGGATAGGGGTTTTTGCGGATGCCGATAAAAGCGATGATCGGGTTGACGATAAACGCCACGAACGCCATGCTGCCGACCAGCAACAGGATCAGCTTGCCGTAGCTGAGCAGGGCATCGATTCCCTGCTCAGAGATCGTGGTGAAAACCAGGCCCATTACGCCGAACGGCGCGCAGTTGATAATCCACCGGACGATCTGCGAGATCGCGTCCGCAACATTGCCGATCGCACGCTTGGTGCCGTCCGAGGCCTTGCGCAGCGCAATGCCGAGCAGCACCGCCCAGGCCAGGATGCCGATATAGTTGGCGTTCGCCAGGGCGCTGATCGGGTTGGAAACCAGGTTCATCATCAAAGTGTGCAGCACCTCGCCGATACCGCCCGGGGGCGCCACATCGGAAGCGCTTTCCGCCAGCGTAAGCGAGATCGGGAACAGGAAGCTCGCCACAACCGCCACGCAGCCCGCCAAGAACGTACCCAACAGATACAACCCGATGATGCTTTTCATGTTGGTCTGCTTACCCTCTTTGTGGTTGGACAGCGCGCCCATGACCAAAAACAAGACCAGCAGCGGCGCGACCGCCTTCAGCGCGCCGACAAACAGATCGCCCAGCAGGGAGAGCGCCGTCAGCTGCGGCGCGGCCACCCCGAGGAGGATGCCGACCGCCAAGCCGCAGATAATCCGTTTGACCAGGCTGATGTCATTCCATTTTTTGAGTATTTCTTTCATATTTCCCCTCGTTCCATTTTTCTTGTTTTTTAGTATACCACATTTTTCTTATTTCGTAAAATAAATTCATACTTCTCTTTCCCACGCCAGTATTTCCGTTTTTTCTCTTGACAGCGGACGCGGATGTGTTATAATTGATATATAATATCAATTAATATTTTAGGTGGTTTATCCCATCCCCGCTCTAAGGAGGTTACTTAAAATGGATCGCAAGGTTTCCGAATTGCTCAACGACCAAATCAACAAGGAATTTTATTCTGCCTATCTGTATCTTGACATCGCTAACTTTTACTCCGACAAAGGGCTGGACGGTTTTGCAAACTGGTACGAAATCCAGGCCAGGGAGGAGCAGGACCATGCCATGCTGATCTATCAGTACCTGCACAACAATAACCAGAAGGTCACGCTGGAAGCGATCGCCAAGCCGGACAAGGCGTTCTCCACGCTGATGGACCCGCTGCAGGTCGCATACGAGCACGAACAGTACGTCACCGCATTAATCAACGCCATTTATGGGGCCGCCCAGTCGGCAAATGATTTCCGCACTGTTCAGTTCCTCGACTGGTTTGTCAAGGAGCAGGGCGAGGAAGAAAAAAATTCCTCCGACCTCATCACCAAGATGGAGCTGTTCGGCAGCGACGCCAAAGCACTCTACATGCTCAACAGCGAGCTGCAGGCACGCGTTTACGCCGCTCCCTCCCTTACCCTGTAAATAGCCATACGGCCAGGCGGACGTCCCGATCGGGGCGTCCGCTTTTTTTGCATTATCCAAGCCTTGACAAACCCCGCTGTTTTGGCGTATAATTCTGGCTATGAGTTAGTTTTAGCTAACTGCAAGTTAGTCATTGCAAACTTTTCTATGGAGGATCGGCATGCTGGAAGCGCTATTGGAACAATTATCGGATGCCGGGCTTTCGTCCGGCCATATCCGCTGGACCGCCCCCATGGCCGGCGTGCGCGTCTGCGATTTTGACTGCGCGCCGCCGGAGCGCTTTCCCGCCCGCCCCACACATCCGCACCTTGAAACGCTGTACTGCTGCCGCGGCGGGCTGCTGCTTTCTTTGGCGGGCGGGCGGCAGGTCAGGCTCAAGCCGCGGGAGATCCTGCTGCTTTCCGATCCCGCGCAGGTTCGATCCGTCCAATTTGCGGACAGCCGTTTCGCGGGCATCCTTATTTCGTTCGTCTGCTGTGAGGCTCGGCACAGCCTGCAAGGGCTTTGCGCCCTGTTTGGCGGCCTGACGCTGGACACCCGCCAGGTAGGCGCGCTGATGGCAGCGCATCACGGCTGTGCGGCGGTGCGCGGCAGCGCCTGGGGCAACGCGGTGTTCTTCGCGCTCAGGGACCTGCCCGCTTCCGATCGCGGGCAGTACTGCACGCTCAAGGCGGTGGAGCTATTGTATCTTCTGTGCCGCCAAAGCCCGCTGGTCTCTCCGGTAGCCGCGAGCTATTACGATCAATACCTGACGGACGCCGTGCAGCAGGTCCATGCCTATATGTTGGAGCACCTCGCGGAGCATCTGACGATCAGGTGCCTTGCGCAGCAGTTCCATATCTCCCCCACCTCGCTCAAAAGCTGCTTCCGGCAGCTATACGGCCAGCCGCTCCACCAATACCTCCAGCAGCAGCGGCTACAGCGCGCGGCCGAGCTTTTGATCTCCTCCCCCCTGTCCGTGATGCAGGTTTCGGTTGCTGTGGGGTACGGCAGCGTCAGCCAGTTCGGCGTGGCGTTTCGCCGCCTGTACCATCTTCCCCCCTCCCGCTACCGCCGCATTGCGGCCGAGAAAAATGTCTAAAACCGTTTATCTCTGTCCAAATCCGGTGGAATTTGCCGAACAGATATGCTATGCTTATCCCCAACGGGAAACGACCCATCCAGGAGGTGTTCGCCTTGAAACAACATCGGTTTTGGGCCTGGGGCGCTGTGATCTGCATGGTCATGGTCATGATCACAGGCTACAGGCGCAAGTGATAAGGAGGAAGCATTTATGAAGAAATACTGCAAGGATATCGCCCTGTTTGTCGGCGGCGCGCTGTTCGGTTCGGCCGGCATTAAGCTGCTGTCCAGCAAGGACGCCAAAAAGGTTTATACCCATGCCACCGCCGCCGCGCTGCGGGTGAAGGAATCCGTCATGACCACGGTCAACACCGTGCAGGAGAACGCGGCCGACATCCTGGCTTCCGCGCAGGATGTCAACCAGGCCCGCACGGCGCAGGAAGAGGCCGTTGAGGATACCGCCGCAGAAACCCAGGGCTGATTACAACCCGTTTGTCAAAGAGGGGCGCATAGGCGGCCCTCTTTTTCCCGTTTTGGAGGTCAAGCAATGAAAGCAACCATTTTACACGAAAGCAACGGACGCCTGCGCGTCCGTCTTGCCCAAAAGCGGATGACGCCGGAGCAGGCAGACCTGCTGGAAGCTTATCTGCAGTCCTGCACAGGGGTGGCGCAGGCCGCAGTTCATGAGCGCACCCGCTGCGCCGTAATCCGCTATCAGGGCGGCCGAGCAGCCGTACTGGCGGCGATCGGCCGCTTCTCCTATCAGGACCCGCGCGTCGCGGCGCTCGCCCCCCTGCACAGCAGCCGCATGCTCAACCGGCAGTATCAGGAAAAGCTGGTCGGCAAGGTGCTGGTCAAAGCGGCTTGCAGCCTGTTCCTGCCCTCCCCGCTTCAAATTGCGCGGATCTGCTGGATTTCCTTTCCCTTCCTGCGGCGCGGCCTGTGCTGCCTGCTGCGCCGCCGCATGCACGTTGAGCTGCTCGACGCGCTTTCCATCGGCATCTCGATCGCCCGTCACGACTTCGGCACGGCCGGCTCGGTCATGTTCCTGCTCGAGCTGGGCGAGCTGCTGGAGGAGTGGACGCACAAAAAGTCGGTCGACGACCTGGCCCGCTGCATGGCGCTGGGCGTGGACCGCGTCTGGCGCAAGGACGGCGATACCGAAACCCTCGTCCCACTCGGCCAGATCGGCGCGGGCGACTGCATCGCGGTCCGCATGGGCGGCGTGATCCCGATTGACGGAACGATCGCCGAGGGCGAGGTCATGGTTAACCAGGCGTCCCTGACCGGCGAATCCATGCCGGTCGCCAAGCGCCCGGGTACGGCCGTTTACGCCGGAACGGTCGTCGAAGAGGGCGAATGCGTGCTGCGCGTCACCCAGCATTCTGGCGAAAGCCGTTATGACAAGATCGTCTCCATGATCGAGCAGTCCGAACGGCTCAAATCCGCGGCGGAAGGCAGAGCCTCCCGCCTGGCCGACCGCCTGGTCCCCTATACGCTCGCCGGCAGCGCGCTCAGCTTCCTGCTGACGCGCAGCGTCACGCGCGCGCTGTCCGTCCTGATGGTGGACTTCTCCTGCGCGCTCAAGCTTGCTATGCCGCTGGCGGTGCTGTCCGCCATGCGCGAGGCAAGCGCTTACCATATCACGGTCAAAGGCGGCAAATTTCTGGAAGCGGTCGCGGGCGCGGATACGATTGTGTTTGACAAAACCGGCACGCTGACCCACGCCTGTCCGGTCGTCGCGCGAGTCATTCCGTTCGGCGGACGCAGCGAGGCCGAAATGTTGCGCGTCGCCGCCTGCCTGGAGGAGCATTTCCCGCATTCCATGGCCAACGCGGTCGTGCGCGCCGCCAGAGAGCGCCGGCTCGCCCACGAGGAAATGCATTCCCAGGTCGAATATCTGGTCGCGCACGGTATCTCCAGCACGGTGGACGGGGAAAAAGTCATCATCGGCAGCGCGCACTTTGTCTTTGAGGATGAGAAAACCGTAATCCCCGCTGGAGAGCAGGCGGCGTTTGACGCGCTTCCCCGGAATTCTCCCACCTGTATCTCGCCATCGGCGGCGAACTGGCGGCGGTTATCTGCATTGCGGACCCGCTCCGCGGCGAGGCAAAGGCCGCGATACAGGCGCTGCGCGCGCTCGGCATCCGGCGCACCGTCATGCTGACCGGTGACAGCGAGCGCACCGCGGCCGCGATTGCGGCGCAGGTCGGGGTGGACGATTACCGCGCAGAGGTCCTGCCCGAGGACAAGGCGCATTTTGTAGAGGCCGAACGCGCCGCCGGCCGCACGGTCATCATGCTGGGCGACGGCATCAACGATTCGCCCGCCCTGTCCGCCGCCAGCGTAGGCATTGCAATCAGCGATGGCGCGGCGATCGCGCGTGAAATCGCGGATGTCACCATCGCGGCGGACAACCTATTCGAGCTGGTCGCACTGCGGCGGATCGCGCAGGGGCTGATGCTCCGCATCCACTCCAATTACCGGTTCGTGATCGGCTTCAACGGCATGCTGATCGTCCTGGGCGCGGCTGGCGCGCTCATGCCGGCCGCGTCGGCCATGCTGCACAACCTTTCCACCCTAGGCATCAGCCTGCGGAGCATGACCAATCTGCTGTCGCCCTCCTTTGACGCGGTTGCGGCCGGCGAATAATGCCAACCAATCCAAAAACACGGCTGACCCAAACGGTCAGCCGTGTTTTTTACAAAAAAAGCTCGTTCTCACGCCGCTCTGCGTCAAACGGCGCCAACTTTCCCCGCAGCGCTTCCAGCATCGGGGCAGGCAGGGCGCGGGCCTGCTGCGGACAGATGGCGACACAGCGCATGCACAGGATGCAGCGCGACGGGTCGGTCGTATCCGGCTGTCCGGTCGGGATCGCCCGTGCGGGACATTTTTCCGCGCACAGGCCGCAGCCGGTGCAGGCTTCCGATACCTGCGGCACGGCAGGCATGCCGCTCCACTCCTTATAGGGGTGGCTGCCTGGCACGGCGGGTTCCTCCTGCGAGCCGTGGTCCAGCTTCGCCGCGATCTGCCTGCCGAACGCGCCGAGCTGCCGCGCGTCCTGTTCATCCGGACGTCCAGCGGCAATATGTACGATCGAATGCTCCGCCAGCAGCGCGGCCGCTGCCATGACGCGGAATCCCTGCCCGCGCAGCAGGTCGCTCAGCTCGATCAGCGTGTCCTCATAGGCCCTGCCGCCGTACACCGCAGCCGCCACCGCCCGCGCGCCGTTGCCCTGCCATTTTTTCAGCCGTCCGGTCATCATGGCCGGCAACCGCCCGCCGTAAGCAGGGCCGGCAACCAGCACCACGTCGTCCGGATGAAACACTGTCGGCTCGGCCTGCGGATCGCAGAGGTCATACTCCCGCACGTTGGGTGCCATCCCCTTTGCGAGCAGCAGCGCCACGCGCCGCGCCCCTCCGGTTGGGCTGAAATGCAGGATTTTGATGGTTTGTGGCATAAACACCGCTTCCTCTCCTCATGTTTCCCTACATGGTGCTTACCAGTATAGCACCTTCTTCCTCCCGTTGCAATTCGCTTTCAACAGTCCGGCTGGCTGCAAAAGCGCCGCCTGTGTTTATTTACAGCGTAACGCCGTTTTTAAAGATGGCGATTTCACGGTAGCCCAGCAGCTCAGTTTTGGAGGGTCTGCCGCCCGCGATGTCCAGCACCAGCGCGTACAACCGCTTCGCCGCCTCCGCGATCGGCTCGCCGTCCGCTACCGGACCCGCGTCAAAGTCGATCCATCCCGGCTTGCGCGCCGCAAGGCCGCTGTTGCTCGCGATCTTTACCGTCGGCGCCGGCGCGCCGAACGGCGTCCCGCGTCCCGTCGTGAACAGCACAATATGCGCGCCCGCCGCGGTCAGCGCTGTCGCTGATACCAGATCGTTCCCAGGCCCGTACAGCAGGCTCAGGCCGTGCGCCGTTACCTGCTCCCCGTACCCGATCACATCCGCCACCGGCGCCGTGCCGCCCTTCTGCACGCACCCGCACGACTTGTCCTCCAGCGTCGTGATGCCGCCTTTCTTGTTCCCCGGCGACGGGTTCTCGTACACCGTCTCGTTGTGGCTGATAAAGTAATCCTTAAAGCTGTTGAGCATGGCGGCCGCCTTCCCGAACACCTTCTCGTTGACGCACCGGCTCAGCAGCATCCCCTCCGCGCCGAACATCTCCGGCACCTCGGTCAGCACTGTCGAGCCGCCACGCGCGATCACCATGTCGCTGAACGCTCCTACCGTCGGGTTCGCCGTCACGCCGGACAGGCCATCCGACCCGCCGCACTTCAGACCGATCACCAGCTCGCTCACCGGCACCGCCTCACGCCGGTACCGTCCCGCGTATGACGCGCACTGTTCCAGCAGCGTGCGTCCCGCAGCGAACTCGTCCTCCACGTCCTGGCAGGTGAGGAACTTGACGCGCTCCGCGTCGTACTCCCCCAGCTCCTCTACGAACTGGTCGTGCTGCAGGTTCTCGCACCCCAGGCTCAGCACCAGCACTGCACCCGCGTTCGGATGCCGCGCCAGCGCCGCCAGCAGCTTCCTCGTCTGCGCGTGGTCATCGCCCGTCTGGCTGCACCCGTATGGATGCGGAAACGTGTACAGCCCGTCTATGCTTCCGCTCACCAAGTCCTGGTTGTCCGACACCAGCTTTTTCGCCACGTCGTTGACGCAGCCCACCGTCGGGATGATCCAGATTTCATTCCGCACCGCCGCACGGCCGTCCTCCCTCCGGTAGCCCTGGAATGTCTCCGCCTCCGCCGCCTCTATCTCGGGTACCGACGGCTCATAGGCGTACTCCTCCTCGCCGGACAGGTTGGTCCGCATGTTGTGCGTATGCACCCAACTGCCCGCCTCCACCGGCTCCGTCGCATGGCCGATCGGGAAGCCGTATTTCACCACCGCTTCCCCTGCCGCGATCGGTACGAGCGCGATCTTATGCCCCTGCGGGATATCCTCCCGCGCGGTCACCACCGCGTCTCCCGCTTTCAGCGTTTCTCCCTTCGCCGCAGCATGCAGCGCCACCGCCACGTTGTCCCGCTCTGTGATCCGTATCAGCTTTGTCATCTTATCCTCCCTCTCACAGGCAGGAGGCGAACGCGGCCTCCGCGCCCTCCGCGCGGATCTTCGTAAGCCCCGCCAGCACCGCGGCTTCCAGCCCCGCGATCTCCGTCAGGTCCTGATCCCACATCTGCCGGTTGGTCAGCACCGCGTGTACCAGGTCTGCCGCGCTGTCGTCCTTATGCGCCCAGTAAAATTCCAGCGCCCAACGGTCGTCCGAGCAGATATAGGTGTTGCCCTTCGCGCGCCTGCACACCAGACCCGCTTCGGTCAGCTCCTGCACATCGCTCGTATAGAACGCGATATACGCCGCAAGGCTCATACTCAGGCATTCCGGCAGCCTGCCTGTCTTTTCCACATATTCCAGCAGGCTCGGCAGGTTGCGCGCTTTCCATTTGGAGGTCGAATTGAGCGAAATGCTCATCAGCTCATGGTCCACGAACGGGTTGTTGAACCGGTCCTGCACCGCCGCCGCGAACTCCTCCAGGTCCTTTTTATCCAGCGGCAGGGTCGGGATGACCTCCTCGTACAGCATCTTGTTCATAAAGCCGCGGATGCTGTCGTTGTGCATGCAGTCCCGCACGATATCCAAGCCCGCCAGGTACGCACCCAGCACAAAGCCCGTATGCGCGCCGTTCAGGATGCGCACCTTGCGCTTTTTGTACGGCGTCACATCCGGCACCACGATACAGTTCAGCCCCGCCGCCTTGAACGGCAGCTGCTCCTCCAGCCACGACGGTCCCTCGATGTTCCACACGCCGAACACCTCGCCCACGTCGATCAGCTCGTCATGGTACCCGTTTTCCTCCTCCATGCGCGCCGCTTCCGCCGCGTCCTTGATGCGCCCCGGCACGATCCGGTCCACCAGCGTCGAGCAGAACGTGCAGCTCCCGCACCAGGCTCTGAACGCCTCCTCCAGACCCCACTGGCCGATGTACTGCTCCACGCACTTCTGCAGCTCTTTGCCGTTGTTGTCGATCAGCTCGCAGGAGAGGATGACCACCGGCTTTTTCCCTGCCTGCCAGCGCCGGTACAACACCTGCGTCAGCTTCGCCGGAAACGACGCCGGCGGGCAGTCCTCCTTCCGGCAGGCAGGGTCGTACACAATCCCCGCCTCGGTTGTGTTGGACACGATGTATTCCAGATCGTCCGACTCCGCGACCTGCATCATCGCGTCGTAGCCCGCCTTTTCATATGGGTTCAGGCACCGCGACACCGACGAGATCACCCGCTTCCGGTCCACCTTTTCCCCGTTCTCCCGACCGCGCAGGTACAGCGTGTACAGCCCCTCCTGCCGGTTGATCTGCTCCGCCAGCCCCTGCGCGATCGGCTGCACCAGCACCGCCTTGCCGTTCCAGCCCACGCGCTCGTTCGATACATCAAACCAGTAGTCCACGAACGCGCGCAGAAAATTCCCCTCGCCAAACTGCAGAATCTTCTCCGGCGCTTCCTCCAGAATATATCCCTTGTATCCGCTCGCTTTTATTCTTTTGTAATTCAGTTCTTCCATCGCCAGGTCTCCTTTCCTATCCGTCCTGTTCTTATCGTAAAACACCGGCGGCGTTCTGTCAATTTCCGTATTCCCTCTGCCTGTATTTTTCACCCGCCGCAGCAAAGCTGCATACGTTGACATTGAACACGATTGCAAGAGGTGATTTTCATGACCATGTGCGCTACCGTGCTTTGTGTGCAGAGCGGTTCACTTTTGGTATGCGACCACTGCACCCGCCAGCAGGTCGTCGTACACACTGCCGGCACAAGCTGTTTTCGGGCGGGCGACCGCGCCTGCATCCGCTACAACGGCACCATGACAAACAGCATTCCTCCGCAGATTTCAGCGCAGCATATCTGCCGTATCTGCCATTGATAAAGCAAACACCGCTCCTGCACGGAGCGGTGTTTTTCTATTCTACCCATTCCGCCGGCGCCGCGTACAGCGTTTTATCCTCCCCGCGCAAAACGCGGTATCTTTCGCCGTCCGCAGCAACGGTCCCAACAAACGTACAGCCCGGCGGCGGCGCGTCGGTCACCTGCGCCGCCCCATGACTGCACATCAAAAACCGTCTCATCAGGCTCCCTCCTTCTTCGGTAGGTTGCCCGCGCGGCGGCGCCTTATCCGCACCCCTGTCCAGAGCGCTGTATGGCAAAGGTAACGGGGAACCGCCCGGCTCCTGTTCGATGCATCCGTTCCGTCCGGCTTCCCCGCAGCCGCCCTTTCCTCGCTTTTTATTCCCGCATCATTGCGGATACCGCCTCAATCCAGCCGCGCGCGGCCGCTTCCTTTGTCGGCTTGGGCAGGATCTCCGCGCTCAGCACGCCTTGATAGCCGCATTCCTGCAGCTTGCGCAGAATGCCCGCCATATCCGTGTGTCCCGCGCCGGGATACCAGCGGTTAGAGTCGGAAAAATGTACATACCGGATCTCCGGACTGCATGCCTCGATCGAGGCCATCATATCCGACTCCTCGATGTTCATATGGAACGTGTCGATCAGAATACCCGTGTTCGTCAGGGAATGGCTACGGATGAAATGCGAGATCTCCCCCATCGTACACAGGAAATTGTTTTCATACCGGTTGATCGGCTCAAAGACAATATCCACGCCCGCTTTTGCCGCCGCGTGATCCAGATACTCCATGGAAACCGCCAGACGGTCCAGCGCGGCCGGCAACTCTTCCGCCGTGGCTACGTTACCGCGCATGCAGCCGATGATTACGGTTGCATGCAACCGCCCTGCCAGTTCGAGGAAAGCTTCCAGCCGCTGCACAGCCGCCCGCCGGCGCGCCTCATCCGGATCCGTGATGGACAGGCCATGGTTGACGTAAGCGCGTCCCGTCCCGATCGCGGTCAGGCGCATGGAATTTTCCGCAAGCGCCTGCTCGAGCGCAGGCAGGTCGACATCGGCCGGATCCGCGATGTGCAGCTCAACACCGTCGTACCCCAGCTCGCGCGCTTTCGCAACCCCCTGCGCGAAGTCCCCCTCGTAAACAAACGGCGCGCTTCCTATAATCTGATCGACCATTGTCATGGATGTGATAAACTTCATTTAAGACACCTCTTTTAGTATCCAGTTATGGCAAAGGCCGCCCATAAGGGCGGGCCTTTACCCGACGTAAGAAAGAAAAAAGAAGAAAAGAGAAAGGGTCAATCAATAAAGAGGCCGCGTCTGGGGAGCTCATGCACGCTCTTCCAGCCGTCGCTGAGGGGCTCGCGGAGGCAGGGCTCGATCTCCTCGTAAGGACGGAGGGAGAATTTACGGGGATCGGGTACCTTGCCCGCGGGATAAGCTTCCAGGATGTCCTCGACCATGCAGTTCAGGTATTCACAGATCGCGGCAATCGGACGTTTTGCCTTTCTTGCTTCACCTCTTGACGGGTAGCCCACAACACCCTCAGGGGTACCGAAGCGCTCAATTACACGGTGGCCTTCCGCCTCGGACCACTTGTTCGGACGGTGGAATGAGTCCACGGAGCCATCATAGAAGCCTTCGTCCAGCATCCCCATTGACTTCGCCTGCGCGTCCACCACACAGCCCATATCCACCATGCCCGGGAACATGAGCAGCGCCGCAGAGGTTTCCGCTTCGTCCGCATGCACAAACGGCGTGCTGACGAAGTCCGGCCGCTCATCGCCCAGCGGATACCAAAATTCACGAATCGCACGATGCCACTCAACGACCGTTGCGAATGCCGGAAGCTCAAAGCGCTTAAAGAATTCCTGAATCGCGGACTCGAGCATCCAGTCCATGCCGTGGTTGTTGACAAGGATGATCTTGCGGAAACCATCGTCCCACAAGCCGACCATTACGTTAATCAGCGTATCAACGATGGACTTCTCGCTCGTCATGACCGTGCCGGGCATACCGCAGTGATGGTAGGGATGGCCGCCGTAGTTGATCGGTGGAAGCGCCAACGCGACCTCGTGGCCCGCCTTAGCCGTCTTGCGTCGCACCGCCTCGCAGATCGAGGTACACATAAACGTGTCCAGGCCGGAGTTGTTATGGATGCCGTGATTCTCGGTGCAGCCGATTGGCACCAGGACGATATCGTTCTTATGGCGTTTCTCAATCACCATCTTGCGAGGCGAGGTCTGGATATAGCAGCCCGGCTTTCCGATCTCACTGTCGGACGGGATGCCGTAATCATCCAGAATGGCCTGGATCTCCTCCTCCGAGGCGTCCCACAGCCGTTTCTTCAGCCGTCCTACCTTGTTATCCTCAAAAAATATGTTCGGATACGCTGTCGTTAAGTACTTCTCTTGCATAGCTGCATTCTCCTTGTATAAATGTAGGTTTTTTTCGCTTGGGTCCTACCGTCAGGAAGCGATACCCCTCTCTCCCTCACGGCCAGATCCAAGAACTCAACAAGTGGGAGGCGCTGCCGCGGCGGCCTCAAACCGCCGCGGCGCACCAAAAATCATATTTTATTCGTCTTTGAACGAATCGACATTCGTCTCGTCAACAACCTTGGTCGAAACCTCATAGAATTCCTTGACCTCGTTGCCCTCCAGTACGTCTACCGCAGCCACTACACCTTCATAGCCCTGCATATACGGATCGCCCCAAGAGGTAAGCGTGATCTTACCTTCCTTCAGCGCGGAAACCGCATCGTCGTTTGCATCCTGACCAGAAATCATAATCTCACCCGTCTTACCTGCAGCATCGACCGCCTCCGCAGTGCCCAACGCCATCTCGTCGTTGCAGCAGAAGAACGCGTCTACATCTGGGTAGGACTGGAGCAGGTTCTGCGCCACGTTCAGCGCCTCCGCACGGGAGTAGTTCGCAGACTGAGAAGCAACAAGTTCAATGTCCGGATACTCCTCGAGCGCTTTCTTGCAACCTTCGATACGGTCAAGCGAGGTCTGCGCACCGGTAGAGCCCTCAATGATGATCAGCGTACCCTTGCCGCCCATTTTTCAAACAACGCTTTGGCAGTCTCGTAGCCCTGCTGTACGTTCTCCAAGCCGACAAAGGTTTCACACAGGCTCTCGTCACCCAGGCGGGTGTTAAGCGCTACAACAGGGATATCTGCATCAACGATACGCTGTGCAGCCGGAACAATTGCCTCGGTATCGACCGGACACAGAACGACGCAGTCTACGCCGTTCACGATTGCTTCATCACAAAGCTGATTCTGCTGCTCGTTGCCCGAACCCTCGGCGGTATCGACCGGCGTTTTTACCTCGACATTGTAGCCCAGCTCTTCGCCGGCAGCCTGTGCCCCCTCAGCCATGCTGATAAAGAACGGTGCGGTAGAGTTCTTCAGGATAACGGTAATGTTTTTACCCCCCTCTGCGTTTTCGCCTCCGTCGCCCGCCGCATTTCCACCATCGCTGCCGTTGCCGCAGCCTGCGAATGTGGCTGTCATGGCCGCTGCCATCAGCAGCGCCGCAATTCTTTTGCTCTTTTTCATGATACATTCTCCTTTTCTGGCTCTTTCTTTATCATCATACGGCGTGATGCCGTTATGACACACAAACAGATGCCTCACTTATTGCCTTTTCCCGCATATTTTGCCATCAGGTTGTTGAGTACGCGTTCATAAACAATTGCAAACAGAATTACAAAACCGACTACCGCCTGTTGCCAGTTGGTCGATACACCCATGATGTTCATACCGTTTCGGATAAACATAATGATCATTGAACCGATCACCGTATTGACAACCGAACCTGTGCCGCCGCAAAACGCGATACCGCCGATCAGCGCGGAAGCGATCGAATCGTTTGTCAACGTGCCTCGGATACTGGGATCGGCCGCATTCAGGCGCGCCAGATACAGGATGCCGGTCAGCGCGGCCAGCAGGCCGTTTGTGACATAAACGCCGAGGATAACCCCATCAGAGTGCATGCCAGACAGCTTGGTCGCCTTTTTATTGTGGCCCAAGGAGTAAAGCGTACGGCCATAAATTGTGCGACGCGTCAGGAAATACAGCACCGCGAACACAAGGAACGTGACCAGCGCAACATTCGGGATACCCGGGATCAGGTATCCGTTTACGATACTGCGGAAGCCGTCCGAAAAGCCGTAGACATACTCGCCGTTACATACGACATAGGCCAGGCCAAGCGCCATAAAGTCCACACTGAACGTTGCGATAAACGGTTCGATCTTTACCTTGCTGATCAGCACGCCATTGAACAGGCCGAATCCAAGTCCCACACCGAACGCAACCACAAGCCCCATAAAATAATTCCCTTGCTGGAAATAGGACGCGCTCAGATAACTGGAAAGAACCATGGTGGACGACATCGAGATATCAATACCGCCCGAGATAATGGCAAGGCTCATGCCGAATGCCATCAGGATCGTGAATGGAGTCTGCTGGAACACAACCTGTGTGATATTATCGACCGACAGGAAAGCCTCCGGCCGGAGCAGGGCGAAGCCCACGCATACAACCGCCAGGATCAGGAAACGGGAGAGCAGGTCGATCTGGTTTTTCTTTTTAACCGACATTGTTGTATACCCTCCTCTGCGCCTTGATATTCTTCCTGTGGTCGTTGACCACATCAATAATGATCAGAGCAACGATCACAAAGCCGGTGATCGCCTTCTGCCAGGTGGCAGGGATGCCAACCAGGCTGAGGCCGCTCGCCAGAATCTTCATCAGCAGCGCGCCGAGGATCGTGCCGCCAATGCCGCCTTTGCCGCCGATGAACGGCGTGCCGCCAATGACGATGGCCGCCATTGCGTTGAATGTATAGTCCACACCCACTGCCGGACTGCCTGAATTGGTCATGCAGGCGATCAGCACGCCGGCCAGCGCCGCAAACAGCCCGCTGAGCGCATAAACGATAATCGAAGTCTTGACCACGTTGATGCCGCTCACAGAGGCTACAGCCTGCGAACCGCCGAGCGCGAAAACATCGTAGCCGAATTTAGTCTTCTTCTGTATCCATACCATCAGCGCCGCCAGGATGACCGTGATCCAGATCACAACGTAGATACCGGCAATCTTTCCGTTGCCGATCCAGTTGACGATATCGTTCTTGATCGCCACGGTATTGCCGTCCGTCGTTACCAGCGCCAAGCCGGCAAAAACGCTCATCATACCGAAAGTGACAACCCAAAAGTCAAAATTACATTTGGCAATCAATAGCCCGTTGATCACACCGACCGCAATACCGATCAGCAGCGGCAGCAGCAGAGCCAGCGCGACCGGCACGCCGGCGTTATACAGCACCACCACGGAGACTGCAGCCATTGACACCACCGAACCGACCGACATATCAATCTTACCGATCAGGATGACCAGTGTGAAGCCCAGCGCCGCCATCAGCAGTGTGCAGGTGTTGCGGAAAATCATCATGATATTGTACGAGGATAAAAAGCGTTCGTTGGCCAAGCCAAACAGGACGAACAGCACGATGTTGCCGATCAGGATACCGGGGATGTTCAGCTTTCTCAGCCCTGCCAGCAGACCTGCCGCGCCCCCTTTCTGCGATTTATTCATTCACCGCACGCTCCTTTCCTCCAACAGCGAAGCGCATGATGGCCTCCTGCGTCATATTCTCGCGCGTCACCTCGCCCGTGATCTCGCCATCCTTCATGACATAGACACGGTCGGAGATGCCGATAACCTCGTTCATTTCGGAGGAGATCATCAGGATGCCGTACCCCTCCCCGACAAGGCGGTCGAGCAGCTTGTATATTTCGCTCTTCGCGCCGACGTCGATGCCGCGTGTCGGCTCGTCAATGATCAGAAATTTACAGCCGGTTTCCAGCCATTTGCCGATAACGACCTTCTGCTGGTTGCCGCCGGACAGCTCTCCGACCAGCTTTTCCGCGTTCGGAGTCGCGATACGAAGCTCCGCCACATATTTTTTGCCGATCTCGTCCTCCGGCCCCGAGCGCAGGACGCCACCCTTAAACACCTTTGTCAGGCTTGCCGCGACCAGATTTTCCTTGATGGGCATCTGCAGTACAAGCCCCTCAGCCTTGCGGTCCTCGGAAAGATAACCCATGGAGTTACGCACGCTCTTTACAGGGGTAGTCCGCGTGATTTGCTTGCCGTATAGTGTATAGCTGCCGTGTTCGATCGGCTCGTCCCCGAACACAGCCTTGGCGATCTCGGTACGTCCCGCGCCAATCAGACCGGACAGCGAAACGATCTCGCCCTCGCGCACATTTATATTCACGTTGCGGAAGCGCCAGCCGGAAAGGTCCTTTGTCTCAAAGATCACCTTGCCGGGTTCGCGGTAATGCCGTTCGTACATGTTCTCTATCTTGCGGCCGACCATCATGGAAATCAGCGTGTCCAGATCCATATCCTCTACATCCACCGTATCGATGTACTGTCCGTCACGCATAACGGTGACACAGTCCCCAATGCGCTTGATCTCGTCCATACGGTGCGAGATATATATGATCGCCACATTGTCTCTTTTCAGCTTTTCCACAATCTCGAACAGCTTATCGATCTCACGATCGGTCAGGGATGAGGTCGGCTCATCCATAATGACCAGCTTAACCTCCTTGGAAAGCGCCTTTACCACTTCCACCATTTGCATCTGAGCGATACTCAGCTTTTTGACCAGGATGTTGGGGTCCAGATCCAGTCCCAGGCGGTCCATCAGCTCACGGCTGTCCTTTACCATCTTTTTATAGTCGATTACGCCCTTGAGACCTTTTACCATCGGCTCGTGGCCCAGATAAATGTTCTGCGCGATCGTCCGTTCCGGCAACAGGTTGAGCTCCTGGTGGATCATGCTGATGCCGGCCTCCATGGACTGGCGGACATTGGTGAAATTGACCTCCTGTCCGTCATACCAGACCGTTCCCTCATCCCTGGTGTATACGCCGGAAATAATCTTCATCAGCGTGGATTTACCCGCTCCATTTTCACCGAGCAGGATGTGGACCTTGCCCTTTTCACAGGTAAGCTGAACTTTGTCAAGCGCCAAAGTGCCCGGAAAACACTTCGTAATCCCTGTCATGCGCAAGATCACGTTATCTTGTTTTACGTCCACTGAATTACCTCCTTGTCCTTAATCTGGCGTGCGAGCCAACTGATTCATCCTTTCGTTTACCAGAAGAATCGCCGTGTTATCTCTCTGCTTGAGCCCCATGGCGATCAGGCTGTTGTACATCTGCATGGTCAAGCTGGCGGTCGGCAGGTTTGCGTCAACCTGCTTTGCCAGTTCCATCGCCATACGCATGTCCTTGTGCATGTTATAGCCGGTCGAGGTCGGCGTGAAATCCCGCGCTTTCATGGTATCTGCCTTATAGCGCAGAATCGGCGCGGCGGCAGCGCTGTCCCCGATGAGATCGATCATTGTCTCCCAAGGGAGCCCCAGCTTTTCCCCCAGCACCAGTCCCTCGGAAAAGGACTGCAGCGCCTGCGCCAGCATCATATTAATGATGATCTTCATATATCGGGACTGCTCGCCGTCTCCCAGCCAAGTCTGGCGGTCGCCCAGGACCTTCAGATACGGCCGACAGGTCTCAAATACCTGCCGGTCGCCCGATACCATGATGCCGAGCGTTCCCGCCGCGGCAAAATGAGTACTGCCTGTCACTGGCGCGCGAAGCAACCAGCCGCCGTTCTTCTCCATCCGTTCTGCCGCCCTCGCAGAGGAATCCGGATCCACCGTACTCATATCAACCACTATTTTCTCCTGCAGGCTGGCCTTATCCAGACCGTCCGGCCCAGTGATTACATCCAGCAGAACCTCCCCGTTAGGGATCATCGTGAAAATGATATCCGCCTGCTCGGCCACCTCACGCGGGTTATGCGCCAGTCTTGCGCCAGTCTCCATCGCGTAACCGGACAGATCACGCCGGCCCGAGCCGCATATCGTTACCGGATAGCCAGCCTTGCAGAGCCGCGCAGCCATCGGGCCGCCCATCGCTCCGGTGCCGATCCAGCCCAGCCGCTTCGTGCCGCTCACAGCGTCAACACCACTTTCATCGTCCCCTCCGGCACGCGCGCAGTCGCAAACGCCTGCGCCGCCTCCCCGATGGGATAATAATGGCTGATCAGCTTATCCGCAGAGGCCGGATTTTTGCACAGGAATTCCATCGCGCGCGGGAAATCGCCCGTGCCGCCGATCGAACCGATGACTGTCAGCGACTTGGTAACGATCAGCTTTTGCGCGATCTCTACCTTGGCGATCATTCCGACGCAGCCCAGCACACCGCCCGGCTTTACCAGGTTGAGCGCGTTGGCAAATACCGGCGCGACTCCCGTCGTTTCGATCACCACATCGTATTTCGCCGCAGCATACAGGGAAGCGTAATCGCCGCCCTCGCTGCTGGGCGCAAGCTCCTGTGCTGCGGGGATACGCGCGCCTTCGCCGCGTGCCAGCGCGGTGCGCGATTCCGCCAGATCGTATAGTTCGGCTTGCCTGCAGTTTTCCATATGCAGCAGAAGCATCAGCGCGCTCATGCCGATCACACCGCCGCCCAGTACCAGTACGCGCTTATCCGCGAAACCGCTGGGGACCGCTTTGCGCACTTTTTCCACCAGGTGCGCCGCGACCGCAACCGGCTCGGAAAGGCAGAGATGCTTGATATCCAGCCCCTCCGGCGCTCTGTATAAGTACATTTCATCACGCAGAATATAGTCGGCCGAAGCCCCGTCAACCGTGATGCCGAACTTTTCAATATGCTGGCACAGGTTTTTGTCCACCTCGCAGGACGGACAGGCGCCGCAGTACCGCGAGCAGTCACCGGTCACGACATCGCCGACCTCGACGCGGGTCACTTCGCTGCCGACCGCCTCCACCACGCCCGACCATTCGTGTCCGAACCGCATGGGATAGCTGTGCGGCCCGTTATAGGTGCCGTTGAACAGATGGATATCCGAGCCGCAGATGCCGACATAGCGGATACGGACCAGCACCTCGCGCCCCTGTGGGACCGGTTTTGGGCCTTCCTGCGCCTCCACGCATTTCGGCTCCTTCAAAATATACGAGATCATTCGTTTTCCTCCTCGCCGTTGGGATGGATGACCACCTTGACCGCGCCGTCCTTATGGTTGATAAAGGTGTCAAACGCCTGCTCCGTCTGCTCGATGGGGAATGTGTGTGTGACCAGACGCCGAGCGTTGACCTTGCCGTGGCCGATCATCCCTAGCAACGGCAGCGAGCAGTTCGGATTCGCGCGCACACCCTGAACCGTGATTTGGTTCTTTACCATATAATAAAGAGCTTCCTGTGTGGTCGGGACCTTGGGATACGCGATCACACCCACTTTGCCGTTTTTCGCGGTCATGCGGATCAGCTCGTCGAGCGTATCGCCGGCGCCCGCGCAATCAAAGCTGCGGTCGGCACCCCTGCCGCCGGTGAGCCGGCGCACCTCCTCCACAACGTCCGCAACCTCGGTCGTCTCGATCGTATGATCTACGCCCAACTCTCTGGCGACAGAGAGGCGGTCATGATCCCTGTACCCGATCACTATGGTTTTGGAGCCCATGGCCTTCGCCATCTGCGCCAGCAGAATTCCCATCGGACCAGGGCCGATCACCGCTGTCCAGCCGCCCGGCACAATGCCGATCAGGCGGATGCCGTTAAACGCCGTACCGCCGGTATCGATCATGGCGCCCTCATCATAGGTCACGTTTTCCGGCATGACGGTCAGCGCTTTCTGATCATAAACCTGATACTGCGCGTAGCAGCCGGGATGCGCATGCCCGTAATGGTGGTGGCCGGAATGCCCGTAATTCATACACAGATTATACAAACCCTGCTTGCACATTTCGCAGGTGCCGCAGCCGCTGTGCGCCTCGCCCGCTACACGGTCGCCGGGCTTCAGGTTGCTCACACCCTCGCCGATCGCGGCGACCCTTCCCGCAAACTCATGTCCAGCGATAAAGGGATAGTGCGGCGGCCAGCCGTCTTTGCGCACCTTTCCGGCGAAGATGCCGGGGTCTGATCCACAGATCGCGATCGACCGGATCTCTACCAGAACCTCGTTATAGCCCGGCTGCGGGATATCAACCAGTTCTACCTGATATTCGCCCGGCGCATGCAGCACAACGGCTTTCATTTTTTGTTCCATCAGCAATCCACCTCAGCAATCCCCGTTTGGATGAACGATGACCTTGAGCGCGCCGTCTTTCCGTCCGATAAAGGTGTCGAACGCTTCGTGTATCTGCTCCATGGGGAAGCGATGTGTAATCTGATCCTTTACGTTCAGGCTTCCCTGCGCCATCAGATCAAGCACAATTTTGGAGCAGTTCGGGTTCGCACGCACGCCATGCAGTGTAATCTGGTTCATGATCAGCGACTTGAGCGCCGCCTCCTGCCCGTCTTTAGGCGGAATGCTGATCAGCGCCACATGGCCGCCCTTGCGCGCCATCTGCACGGATTCAAAATATGCCGTTGCATTGCCGGCCGCTTCAATCACCTGATGCGCGCCGCCACCGGTGATGCGCCGTACCTCCTCAACCGGATCGTCCACCTTTTCATAATCGATCGTATAGTCCGCGCCGAGCCTTGCCGCCATCGCCAAACGCTGACGCCGGCCGATTACAATGGTCGCCGACCCCATGGCCTTTGCCAGACACATTGCCATAATGCCCATCGGCCCCGGTCCGATAATGGCGGTAAAGCCGCCCGGCTCCACGCCGGTCAGGCGCAGCGCGTTGTAAGCAGTACCCGCGGTATCCACCAGCGTCCCTTCGTCGTAGGTAACGTTATCCGGTAGCAGCGTCAGCGCTTTCTGATCATACACCTGATACTGCGCGTAACAACCCGGCGAACTATGCCCGTAGTGATGATGCCCCGCCGCCTGATTGCCATAATTCAGGCACAGGTTATAATAACCCTTTTTGCACATTTCGCAGGTGCCGCAGCCACAATGCGCTTCACCTGCTACCCGATCGCCCTGCTTGAGGTTGGTCACGCCCTCTCCCAGCGCTACAACCTGCGCCGCGAACTCGTGTCCGGCGATAAAGGGAAAGTGCGGCGGCCAGCCATTCTGCAGCACCTTTCCATTAAAGATGCCGGGGTCCGACCCGCAAATCGCAACCGCTTTCACTTCTACCAACACTTCGCCGCGTCCCGGATGCGGTACGGGGACCCAATCCACGGAGAATTCTCCCGGCGCGTGTATCTGCACGGCCCTCATTTTCTCCTCCATCGCTTTAGACGCATCTCCTTTCTCCATGCACCGGCCTTCGCGGCCAAACTGTATGGTACAGACAGCCTATCATATTGCCATAATAAAATAACATCTATCTCACTGTCACTTTTTTGCATATGTAGAATATACTGGTTTTTCCTGCTTTTTTGGCATTTGAATGGCATGCCATATAAATGCCATTTGATTCCTCCGTCTTTTTTAGCGCCTCCCCTCTGTGTAAGACTATAATTCCACATTTCAACCAAAAAATCAAGTGTCTAAAACCTCATTTTTCATTCAATAAGCCACAAATTTTCGCTTCGCCTATTGTGCGAAAATCACAAAAATGAATTTTACCTCTTTATTTTTCCTTTTTCCTATTGATAAAACAAAGGAGCGGGCGTATAATGCAGCCAAATTGGCATGCCATTGACATGTCATTTGCTGATCCTATCTATCACACCAACGATCCCATTCCATTTACAAATTTTAATACGAAAGGCAGGTACAAAAAGATGAGCAAATGGGAAATTCCGGCGAAAGGCGGGAATATGGAAGCGGACAACGGTATCTATTATCAGAACATGACGCGCAAGGAAGTGAGCGAGCGTCTGGAGAAGAACGACGTGATTCTGATTCCAGTAGGCTCCACGGAGAACCATGGAGCAAGCGCGCCGTTTGGAGAGGATACCTATCTTGACACGCGGCTGTGCGAGCAGGTGGCAAAGGCGACGGGCTGCACAGTGGCGCAGCCGATCTGGTACGGCTCCCACCCGTATCACCATCTGGGGCAGAAAGGGACGATCATCATTCCCGAGGAGACGCTGGCGGATTACCTTGTGTATGTGTTCGCGGGCTTCTGGAACGCGGGCTTCCGCAAGATGATCGTGGTCAACGGTCATGGGCAGGATTATGTGATCCCGCTGGCGATCCATAAATTCGGGAAGAAGTTCCAGGTGCCGTCAATCATCCTGTACACACACTTCTGGAACTGCGCCAAAGAGCAGCTGGACACAAAGGACAGGGGCGGTCCGTACGATACGCCGTTCGTACACGCGGATGAAGTGGAGCAGTCGTGGTCGCTGGCGCTGTTCCCCGAGCTGTGCAAGATGGAGTATGCGGAGAAGGTAGAAGCAGCGCCGATGCTGCCCAAGGGACATATCAACAACTCGGCGGAACGCGGGAGCGGTCCGATCAAGTGGTACAATGCGCTGGGCTCATGCGGGATGGAGTGCATCTGCCAGCCGCAGGGCGTAATCGGAGACGCGAAGCTGGCGGATCCGGAAAAGGCGCGCAAGGGCATTGAGATGACGCTGGACTATCTGGAGAAGCTGGTAAACGACATTCTGGAGCGCTACCCTGCGGGTCAGCTTCCGCCGACCGAGCTGATGACCCAGCGCGATCCCGAGGCGGTACGCGCCGTCCTCGCCGGCGAGCGCCATATCTATACCCTCGCATACGATTGACCGGAGGAGAGTGAGCGAACATGAAAAATCTGCTCGCCATCACGGCGATCACCAGCGGAGCCCCGCGCGCGCCGCTGGTGCTGCGCGGCGATCTGGTGAAGGCCGTCGGGCAGGCTGCGGATTGGGGGTATGACGCCATCGAAATCCACATCATCGACGCGGGCGATTTTCCGCTCCCGCTGATGAAAGACGCATGCTCCCGTTATGGCGTCAAGGTTTCCGCTATCGTCACCGGTCAGATCTTCACCCGCCGGAACCGGTGCATCACCTCCCCCGATCCGGCGAACCGCGAAGCCGCTATGGCCGAAGTAAAGGCCTATATCGACATCGCCGCCGCGCTCGGCGCGACGGACGGCGTCGTGATCGGCTGGGTAAAGGGCAACCGGCCGGATACCCAGCAGGAGGAGTTCGACCGCCTGCTGGCCGGCCAGCTGCGCGAGCTTGGCGCCTATGCCTCGAACAAGGGCCAGCGCATCCTGGTCGAGGTCATCAACCGGTATGAAACCAACCTGTTCAACACCGCCGCCGAGCTGCGGGAATTTCTGGACAAATGGGAGCTGCCGAATTGCTGGGTCCATATGGACACGTTCCATATGAATATCGACGAAGCGGATATGCCGCAGGCAATCCGCACCGCCGGCGACAAGCTGGGCTATCTCCATGTTGCCGATTCCAACCGCTTGTATCCCGGCGCGGGGCATTTGGATTTTGCCCCTATCCTTGCCGCGCTGCAAGAGGTGGATTACCAGGGGACCATCTCGCTGGAGTGCATCCCCGAGCCGGACAGTATGACTGCCGGCGTCCGCGGCATGGCATTTCTGTCAAAAGCCGTGAAATGTTCTTGACAGTACTTGGAGATTATAATAGACTAATTTTAGCAATTCGATGCAAAATAACAAAATTATGGTCTCCTAAAAGGCTGTGAAGAATGGTGAAAACGAATGGAATTTTTTGACGAAGGCACTGCAAACGGCGAAAGCAAATCGGAATTTGTATATCGGGTCCTGCGGGATAATATCCTCAACGGCACTTATGGCCCCGGCGCTGCGCTGTATATCCGCGAGCTCAGCAGCCAGCTTGGGGTCAGCCGCACGCCTGTGAAGGAGGCCATCAGCCGCTTGGCGTTTGAGGACTATGTCGAGCTGCTTCCCAACCGCTGCGCCATCGTCTCCAGGATCAGCGCTACCGAGGTCATCGAATTGCTGGAACTCCGGGAGAGCCTGGAACGCTCCGCCGCCTACTATGCCGCGCTGCGGCATACCGAGGCGGATATCATGGAGATGCAGCAGATCCACGATTACCACCGAACGATACCGGCTGAGCAGAAAGAGGCTGTGGCGGAATGCGACCAGCGCTTCCACATGGCGATCGCCAAGGCCACCTACAACCGCCAAATGTATCAGACGATCGAAAAGGTGTTTACCAAGCTGGTTCGCGTATCCGTCGCGATTTCCCAGGCGCGCCTCCCCGACTCCCTCGTACAGCATACCAACATCCTCAACGCCATCCGAGAGGGCAACGCAGAGGCCGCGCGCCGCTACATGTCGGAACACGACCAGGATATCCTGACCTCCGTAAAGCTGTTCCAGTATCAAAATATCCATTTGTTCCGCTCGTAACCCTTACATCCATAAAAAGTTCCAGATTCCAAACGGATCTGGGGCTTTTTTTGTCTTTCCGCGCATTACCGCGCCGCGTTTGCGCGCGAACAAAGGAGAAATTGAAAATGGAAAAACTGATTGACCTTCTTCCCTCCCTGCAGGACAAGCTGCAGGACAAGCCGCTCGCCCTGTACCCCGAATCCTGGAACCAACTGGAAAACGGCCAGCTCTGCATGGCGGATTTCGGCTCTTACGACGCGATCCTTTTCTGGGGCAGAAACTGCCCGTTTCAGGCCGACGAAGTCGTGGAAATAGACCAGCTCCCACTCGCCAAGGTCCCCCTGACCCACGAAACCGCGGTCTGCCTGCACCATCTTCTGCCCTTCACCGCCCCGCAGCCGGTCCTGGGGCAGGACCGCAGCTTTGGCATGGGCGACCGGCTCGGCATCGCCACCCTGGGCCATATCCATGCCATCCGGAAATATGATGTGTACCCGATTTTTGCCCAGCAGTCCATGCGCGAGATCAAGCTGATGAACCGGACCTATGACGACGTGCTGGACCGCGTGACGTTCCAGGTGCTGCAGGCTGGCTTCAAAAAGGGCTACGGCGCGGACGGCGACCACCTCAAGTCCCTGGAGGAGGTCAGATACGCGATCGACTGCGGCTATACCATGATTACCCTGGACTGCAGCGAGCATATCCGCGGCGAGGCGGCGTCCATGTCCGGCATGGAGCTGGAAGCGCTGCGCCCGCTCCCTGCCGCGCTGGAGCAGGAATATCTCGGCCGTTCGTTCCAGCTTACGGGCGACGTTTCCGTCCAGTTCACCCGCACCACCCTGCACCAGGCCTACCTGATCTATGGCGAGGCCATTTCCTTTGCCAAATCGATCTATGACGCCTGCATCGCCGGTTCCAGCGTGGAGCTCGAAATTTCGATCGACGAGACCGAAACACCCACCACGCCCGCGCAGCATTTCTTTGCCGCCAATGAGCTGAAAAAGGCCGGCGTGGTTTTCAAAACCATGGCGCCCCGCTTCTGCGGCGAATTCCAAAAAGGCATCGATTATATCGGCGACCTCGCGCAGTTTGACGAGGAATTCAAGGTGCATGTTGCGGTGGCCGACCATTTCGGCTATAAGATCAGCGTGCATTCCGGCTCGGACAAATTTGCAGTCTACCCCTCCGTCGGCCGCATGACGCACGGGCGGTTCCACGTCAAGACCTCGGGTACCAGCTGGCTGGAAGCGCTGCGCCTGACCGCGGTCGCGGAACCCGCGCTCTTCCGCGAGCTGTACGCCTATGCCATCGGCGTATTTCCGGAGTCGCGCGCCAATTACCATGTTTCCACCGAGCCCGAGCAGATCCCCGATATCTCCGGCATGGCGGACAAGGATCTCCCCTCCTTGCTCAATCTGGCCACATCGCGCCAGCTCCTGCATATCACTTACGGCAAAATCATGAACGAAACCAATCCGGACGGCTCGCTCCGCTTCAAGGACCGCCTTTACCGTTTCTGGCGGGAGCACCGCGCGGAATACGACAGCATTCTCGAGCGGCATATGGACCGCCATCTCAGCCTATTGATGCCCCATATGTAACTTTGTGGAAAAACGCCTCCAAAGCGCTGCTTTGGAGGCGTTTTTCCCGCGTTTCTTATCGGCGGGCCTTGAAGCCACGCGCATACGCCGCGGGCCAGTCGTAATCGATCCGGTAATCCCGCGCCGTGTTGAGCACCCAATAGGGGTTGCGCAACAACTCGCGGCCAAGTGCTACAAGGTCCGCGCGGCCGTTCCCCAGGATTTCTTCCACCTGATGCGGATCGGTAATCAGACCAACCGTGATCACCGGCAGGCCGGACGCCTGCCGGAGAAATTCCGCCGCCTTGACTTGATAGCCAGCATACAAGGACGCGGGCGGGGTCGGCACAACGCCACCCGTGCTGACGTCAAGGATATCCGCATAGGGCCGTATGAGCGCCGCGACCCGCGCCATCTCCTCCGGATGCATTCCATCCGGCTCGTAATCCTCCGCAGAAACACGCACCAGCACCGGCTTTTCCGCCGGCCACACCTCATGCACCGCCTGCAGCACCTCAAGCAGCAGCCTGCAGCGGTTTTCGGTCGAGCCGCCGTAGCCATCCGCACGCCTGTTGGTCAACGGGGACAGGAACTCGCTGAGCAGATAGCCGTGCGCCGCGTGGATCTCGATCGCGTCGAACCCAATCCGCGCCGCCCGTGCAGCCGCGCTGCGGAACGCCGCGACCGTTTCCCGTATATCCGCTTCGGTCATTTCGCGCGGCAGGGGCGCGCCTTCGTCAAAGGGGATCGCGCTCGGCGCATAAACCGCAGGGACCGACGCCTCGCATTTGCGCCCCGCGTGGTTGAGCTGAAGCGCCATTTTCGCCCCCTGCTCCTGGCAGGCTCTGACGATCGGCGCAAGCGCCTCTGCCTGCTCGTCGTTCCACAGGCCCAGGCAATGATCGGAGATCCGTCCGCAGGGCAGAACCCCTGTGGCCTCCATAATAATCAGCCCCACACCGCCTACGGCGCGCGCGGTGTAGTGTGAAAAATGGAACGCTTTCGCCATCCCGTCCGTCCCCGCGCTGTACATGCACATGGGGGGCATCACAATCCGGTTGCGCAGCGTCATATTTTTTATAGTAAAAGAGGTCAATCCGTACATATGCAGTTTCCTTTCCCGCCGGATACCGGCGCGCAGCAGATTTCTGTTTTCTTTTTCAAGGCGGCGGCTCCGGCCCTGCCGCCGCTTCCGCCACTATATTTACAGTATACGCCAAATGGTCCGGCGGCACAATCCGCTCCGTTTATTTTTCCGCGGGAGGCCTGTCGGACTGTACACGCCTTAAACGTTCACTATCCATACATTTCACGAATTTTTGTCTAAAATCCGACTTTCTTTTTCCTCTTTCCGCACTTATAATAAAATTGGTATAAACCGGTAAAACAACGGAGAAAGAAAAAGGGGGAGCCTTGATGGAACAGTATCCGATCACAGCCGCGCAGCGGCTGCACCTTGTCACGCTGCAGAATGCGTGCGAAAAGCAGGTGCTCAATATCTGCGTCAGCCTGTTCATCCATCTGGATGTTGATTTTGACGCGCTCGCGCGGGCGGTGCGCCGCGCGGTCGAGCGGGACGACTCCGTGCGCGTCCGCTTCACCTGCGGGAAGGACGGAACAGCCCGCCAGTATATCGTGCCGGCGGACGACCGTCCGGTCCGCCATGTCGATCTGTCCCGCATGACCGAGTCCGAGGCCATGCTTGAGCTGCACCGCTGGAGCCGCCAGCCGTTCGAGCCGCGGTGGGACGCGCCGCTGTTTGAGATCGTCACCGTTGCCATGCCGGATGGCTGGAACGGCGCCTTTGTCCGCATCGATCACATGCTGTCCGACTCCTGCGCCATGATCGTGCTGCTCTGCGATGTGGTCGAGCTGTACGCCGCCGAGGTGTTCGGCACCAAGCCGCCCGCAGACCGCGCCCCCTACCTTGCCTCTCTGCAGCGCGACCTGGAGCGCGCGGCCGATCCGGTCCGCACGGCGCGCGACCTTGCGTTCTGGAAAGAGCAGGCTGAACGGGCGGGCGAACCGCTCTACACCGATATCCGCGGCCCCGGCCATACCGCCTCCGGCGCGCGCTGGGCGCACAACGAAAAACACGACCTGACGGTCGGCCAGCGCACATTCATCCTTGAGTCCGCGCCCGCCGAACGCCTGCTCGAATTCTGCGAGGAACAGAATATCTCCATGACCAATCTGCTGCTCATGGGCCTGCGCACCTATCTGTCCAAGCAGAATGACGGCGAGCCTGATATCAGCGTGCGCAACTATGTATCGCGCCGCGTGTCCCGCATCGACCGCAAGGCCGGCGGCACGCGCATCCACTGCTTCCCCTGCCGCACGGTGATGCCCGCAGATACCAGCTTTATCGAGGGCGTGCGCCAGATTGCCGCGGTCCAGAACCAGGTATACCGCCATACGGATTTCGATACGCTGGAAGCCGACCGCCTGCGCCGCGAGCGCTGGGGCGCGCCCGCGGACGCACTGTACGAAAGCATTGCGCTCACCTACCAGCCGTTCCCCATGCGGATGCAGGACGACCACCTCAACCAGATCGAATACCGTTCGATCTGGCACGATAACGGCACCGCTGTGCAGCCGCTCTACCTGACGGTTATGCACCGTCCGCTCGGCACGGGCATGGATTTCTATTTCAAATACCAAGCCGCATGGTACAGCCTGGAGGAAGTCGAAAAGCTTTACTATTACCTGATGCGCATTCTGTTTGCCGCGGTCGAGGATCCGGAGATCACCATTGGAGAGCTCATCCGCACGGTCTGACGCTGCTCTGTCCCACCGCGAAAAACCGCCTGCCGGCCTACAAACCGGCAGGCGGTTTATGCTTTTTATACCCGCTGGACCGTCTGCGCGTTTTCCGGACGGGGACGCGGATCAAGCAACGCCCGCTCGACGCTCCAGTAGAACGCCTGCTCACCCATCAGCTCCACAATGCCTGCCCGCCGCAGCATGGTCATGGAGGCCGTGGGCAGCCCGCAAATCGCCACGTCCACGCCCCTTTCGCGGAAGCTCTCCAGAATGGCCTGTAGGGTTTGCGCGGCGGATACATCCACCGTCGGCACCCCGCGCATGGACAGCAGCAGTGTATCGCAGCCCGCCACGCGGTCGGGCAACTCCTCGAGCACGCTGATGTTGGCGAACAGCAGCGGACCAGTGATGTAAGCGACCATCGCGTTGCTGTACCGCGCGTTCAGCACCGGATCGTCGTTTTTCAGGCGGGACATATCCACCCGCTCGTAGTTGATCTGCAGCTTGGACAGGCGCGCGACCATCAGTATCAGCCCGAGACCCACGCCGACCACGATCGCAACCGTCAGGTCGAACATGATCGTGCAGACCATCGTGACCGCGAATTTCGCAATCGCCCCCTTAAACCGGTGGGAAAACATATACCGGATCGCATGCCACTCGTTCATGCGCCACGCGGTCACCATCAGGACACCAGCCAGCGCAGCGAGCGGCACGTTACGAATCACAGGCGCGAGCGCGAACATCATAATCAGCAGCCCAACCGCATGGAACACGCCGGTCAGACGGGTCTGCGCGCCCGAGCGCACCGCGACCGAGGTGCGGGCCAGCGCGGCGGTCGCCGGTATGCCGCCGAACAGCGGCAGCACCAGATTGCCTACCCCCTGCGCGAACAGCTCCTGGTCGTTGTTGAGCCTGACTCCGGTCGCCCGCCCCGCGGACGCGCCGCACAGCAGGCTTTCCAGCATGTTCAGCACCGCGATGGAAAAAGCGGGCGCCAGCAGCGCGGGTACGGCGCTCCAGTCGACCGCCCGTGGGGAAAGCCGGTCGGGCAGCAGCAGCGTCTGCGGTATTTCTCCCACCGTCGCGATATCCAGGCCGAGCAGCATGGTCGCGGCAGTCGCCAGAATAATGCCGATCAGCGACGCCGGAACAACCGCGTTCCACTTCTTCGGGAACACCACCATCAGCACCGTCACAAACAGTGCGACCGCCGTGGTTGCCAGATCGGGCCGGAAGCCAAGCGTGCCGTAGCTTGCCAGCTTGGCCAACGCCGACCCGCCCTCGGAATATGTGCCGAAAAAGTTGTCGATCTGCCCCATGGCAATGATCACCGCGATACCAGAGGTGAAGCCTGTGATGACCGGAGCGGGTACGAACGCCGTCAGGTTGCCCAGATGCAGCACTGCTGCGATCAACAGCATGATGCCCGCCAGGAAAGTGGCCACAAACATCCCCTGCATCCCATATGTACCGATCAGCGAGCCGAGAATCGCCGCCATCGCTCCGGTCGGACCGGATATCTGATAGTAGCCTCCGGTCAGCGCCGAGATCACCAGTCCGGCAACGATTGCCGTTACCAGGCCGCAGGCCGCGGTCGCGCCCGCGGAAACGCCGAACGCCAGCGCGAGTGGCAGCGCAACCGCCGCCACTGTCAGCCCTGCCATCAGATCCTGTGACAGTTTATGCCCGTTGTATCCCCTGAACTCGTTCCTGAGCTGCTGCAGGAATGCCTTTCCCATTTCATTTCCCCCATTTTCTGATTTTTCCCGCGCCCCTCGCGGCGCGAAAAGCCCCGCAATGCTGCATCGCGGGGCTACGGGACATGGAACGGCGCTGCACCGCCATGTCCCCTGTTTGTTTCAGCGCGCCAGGTACTCCCGACCGATCCGGTCCGCTTCCAGAAGCGCCTGGTACACGTCCTCCGCCGTAATATCGGGGGACAGGTTTTTGGTGGACTGCGTCGGTACGCAGGCCGCCTCCGCCACCTTGCGCAGGGTTTCCTCCCTGATCTCGGTAATGCCGAGCTGTGCGAGCGTCATCGGCAGCTCGACCCGCGCCAGGAACCCCAGCACCTCCTCAAGCGTCTGCGCATCCGCCTTTTGCAGCACAAGCTGGGTCAGCACGCCAAACGCGACCTTTTCGCCGTGGTACATGCCATGCGCCTGCGGCTCCTGCGCGAAGCCGTCGTTGATCGCGTGGGCCGCCGCAAGGCCGCCGCTCTCAAAGCCGACGCCGCTGAGCAGGATATTCGCCTCGACCACCTTTTCAAGCGCGGGCGTGTATTCGCCGCGCTTGACGCCATCGAGCGCTTCCGAGCCGTAGCGCAGCAGCAGGTCGTAGCACAGGCGGCTCATCATAGCGACGGTTTCGGTCTCCTGACCGCGCGCCATGGTCTTGACGCCGTTTTTGCGGCACGCCTCCGCCTCGAACCAGGTCGAAAGCGCATCGCCCATGCCGGCCGACAGCAGGCGGGCCGGTGCCTTGGACAAGATCTCGGTGTCCACCAACACGAGGTCCGGATTGCGGCGCATCATGACCGCCTTGACCACCACGCCCTGCTCATTATAGAGTACCGCCACGCCCGAGCACGGCGCGTCGTTCGAGGCCACGGTCGGGATGATGATGCAGGGCAGGCCGCCCAGGTTCTCGGCAACGGTCTTCGCCGTGTCGATCACCTTGCCGCCGCCCATGCCGATCACGGCATCGCAGCCCGCGGCCTTGCAGGCATCCATATGGGCGAAGACCTCAGCCTTGGTCGCCTCGCCGTGGAATTCGGCAAAGACAACTGTTTTTTCCTGCTCCGTCAGGCTTTGCTCGATCTCCTCGCCAAACCGGCGGCGGCCGCCGGGCGAACAGAGCACATAAAACGTGCTGCCAAGCTTTTTCACACTCTGACCGAGCTTTTTGCGCTCCCCAAAGCCCTGTACATACCGGCCGGGCGCTTTCATTGCGATAGACATTGTGGTTCATCCTCCTTGTTGTTCCCCGGGCGTCCCCTGTCCGTCCGGTGCAGTTTGTATTGCCGAAACGAGCCGCTGTATCCGCTTCTGCGGCTATTATATCATATGCATCCGTATTTTTGAAGAAAAAACCGTTCCCGCGCGCAATTTTCTTCCATATGGATGTTTCCTTCTCTCTCCTCTTACTTTTCGTTCCCACGCTGTGTAAAGTACGGGGGCCGTTAGGGCGGCGAAGACCATCCGCAACACTGAACCGCGCCTATAGAAAGGCGCTCCCTTATTCAGCCGCCCATTGTAACCGCCGCCCAGATGAAAGCGCTGGAACACGCAGCGGATAGAGTCAGCCTGTCCTACCAGCAGCGGTTGTGCAGGGCGCGTTCTGAGCCAACCTGACCATCACATTCCACGCGCTCAAGCAGGGCCAGAGCGCCCCTGCCGCCGCCGCGCTGCGCCCAAACCGCGCTGAGTAGCCGGACGTTCCTCCTCATTCTCGCGGCCCCCCCTTGCAGCCAATGCCCGAAAAGCATCGGAAAACGGAACTTATCTCATCTAAACCCGTCGCATGCCGCCTTTCCGCCTGCGGGATTTCTTTTCCTGAACCGTTTTGGTTGCATTAATTTTTGTCGTTTCATGTCGCCCGTTGTCGAATATTACATATTTTGTCATATCATGGAATCATCTTACAGTCAAGGTGGTTTTATCATATGGAAAAATCCGAGCGAATCATTCGAACAATTATCGGCGCGGAAAAGGCAAACACCCATGCGCTCGCGCTTTCCGTGGAGGTCATGGCCGACCTGCTCTTCCGGCAGAAAATCCCCATGGATGATATTTATGTCGGCAGCGACGTCTATCCGGTCGTAGCCAAGCGGTCGGGTAAATCGCTGACCGCCGCCACGCGCCAGATCGAACGCACCGCCAACCTATGTCTGGACGCGCTGCACAGCCCGCTGGCCAAGCAGTATATTGGCCGCACGATTTCCGCCCGGCCAACGCCGCGCATGCTGATTATTTATCTGGCGTTTTACGTCCATTTCGACAAGCCTTTTTTCGAGGTCATCCAGGAGCATCCCTCGCTCCTCTTCTGAGTCTGCCGATTCCCGCGGCTTATCTCACATGACAAACAGGCCGGAGGCATAAGCCTCCGGCCTGTTTGCCGTTTATATCCGATTGTGTCCGGCACGCCGCGTTTCCCGCAGGCCGATGAATAAATAGGTGCGCGCTCCCTGTTCGGTATAGCGGAGCATCTGTCCATTGTTACATCCAGCATGCAGTCCCATGCCGCTCGATCGCGGTAATCATCCGGTACATGGCGGCATGAAAATCCGGATCGGTCTGCGTCCTTTCATCAGGGATGGTCCAGCACTGCCTTTCCGAAAAGCAAGCTTTGATTAAGATGTTGCACGCTGCAACTTTCCGCGTGGCACAGCTCCTGCTGCATGCTCTCTAAAAAATAATGTATCCCGTCTTTGCGCAGTCTCCGCGGACGGAGCCAGGAAAAGCTGGCGCTGCAGGCGGAAAGCACTCCTGCTTTTTAAGGATGGCGCGGGAAGCTATTATTTCTACACGATTCGAGACAAAATGAAACCCGCACTTTTTCATTAAGAAAAAGTGCGGGTTTTTGGCGGAGATGGAGAGAGTTGAAGACGAGCGTAGAATTATTTTCACCCAATTATGCCTATATTTTCCCTTTCCAATGAGGACTGGCAACATATTATTCCACCTTCATCATGCGGTAACCAACTCCAATATGGGTCTGGATATACTGCGGTGCATCAGGATCTTTCTCCAGCTTTTTTCTCAGCGTTGCCATAAATACCCGAAGCGAAGCCACATCATTTTCCCAGCTTCTTCCCCAAATTTGCTGCGTGATAAAGGTATGTGTCAGCACCTTTCCTACATTTTTGCAGAGAAGGCACAGCAGCTTATATTCACTTGGGGTCAAGTGCAGTTCCTGTCCGTCCAAAAATGCACATCCCGCAGCAAAATCGACTTTCAGCTTACCATTTACAAATACAGACTCTGTATTGACCGCCCCGATTTGCAGAGCGGATAACCGGCGCTGCGTCACACGCAGCCGCGCCAGCAGCTCCTCTACGGAAAACGGCTTGGTCAGATAGTCATCCGCGCCAGCATCCAATGCTTTAATCTTATCTGAGTCCTCGCTGCGGGCGCTGATGACAATAATCGGCATATTGGACCAGGAGCGGACGCGATGTATCACCTCTACGCCGTCTATATCCGGCAGCCCTAAATCAAGCAGCATAATATCAGGATTGTGTGAGCTTGCTTCCAGAATGGCTGTTTCTCCGTTGAGCGCTGTTATGGAGCGATATCCGTGCGCTTTCAAGGTTGTTGTGATCAGGTTTCGGATCGGCATATCATCCTCCACGACCAATATTAACGGTTTATTCATGCAATTCGACCTCCCCAGCCGGTATTGAAAAAGTAAAAACCGAACCCTGCGGCAAATGATCCGACACAGTGATTTCTCCGCCGTGGGCGTTAACAATGGACTTGCATAACGCCAGCCCCAGCCCCATGCTGCGGCGGCTGTCGGCGATACGGTTCGACGCGCTGTAAAACATATCAAATATCCGCGGCTTTGCAGAATCTGGTATCCCCGGACCGTTATCCGCAACAGAAACATCAACATATTTCCCCTGACGCTTCCAGCCGATATTGATTTCCGAACCCGGCGGCGAATATTTTATCGCATTATTCACAATGTTGATTATCACCTGAATAATGAGCCTTGCGTCTATTTCCACCAGTGTAAATTCGTCGCTGCTTTGTACATGCAAATGATATTCTGTGCTTTTCCGGTCGATATGGCGCAGTGCCTCTGCAACCACCTCATCTATCAGCTCCGTAGAAAGGCTGAGGTTCATCCGGCCTGATTCAAGCCTGCTGACAGACAACAGATTCTCTACCAGATTGATCAGCCACATTGCATCGTCATAAATATCAGCATACATCCGGTTTTTTGTCTGTTCATCAAACAGCTTTCCATTGGAAAGGAGGTTGCTCGCATTACCCGAAATCGCCGTAAGCGGGGTGCGGAGATCATGCGAAATGGATCGCAGCAGATTTGCCCTGAGCTGCTCGTTCTTCGCCATAACGGCAGCCGCCTCTTTTTCTTCCAAATTGTTCTGGTTTTCAAGCGCCAGCGCGCATTCCCCCAGAATGGACAGCAATATGCTGGTTTCTACGGAATCCATTGTTTTTCCCATAGCCGCAATGCCGATCACGCCATATACCTGCTTCCCTGTACGGATGGACAAGTAGGTGCAGCGGGCCCCGGGCAAATTGTCCGTGCCTGCGCCGGCGCGTCTGTTGTTCGCCAGCACCCACTGCGCTACCTGCTTTTCCTCTGCCGATCGATAGATCTCGCCAGTCTGCGTGTCATCCATCAGAAAAAGCGTCGGGGTGTTCAGCGCGCCGTTTTCTATATTATACACAACGACATCGCGCTGAAATATTTTTTGCAGCTGGGTTGCGGTTATGGAAAGGATTTCTTCCTGTGTCTGTGCTTTTTGCAGGCACTGGTTCGTTTCAAAAAGGAGCTTTGTTCGCCACGCGACCTGCGCCGAATGCTTTGCATGCGCTTTCAAGCGCGCAGCCATGGAACCGGTGATGAGGGATACGAGAAACATGACCAGAAACGTGACCGGATAATCGCTTCCATGCGCCTGCAGCGTAAAACGCGGCTCTGTAAAGAAAAAATTAAACGCCAGCACGGCGATGACTGACCCTGTCAGACTGCAAACCGAGCTTTTGGTAAATACGGAGATCAGCATGACCCCCAACAGATATATTGCTATGACATTCGCTTCCGTTGAACCGAAATGGTAAAATACCCAACCGGCCAGCGTGACCAATATCAGAATCAATGCGCTTTTCATCAGATCCAGTAGGGATACCGGTGATACATACATGGCTTCCATGTATTTTGCAGCGGTTTGATTCGCCGGATGGTTATCCGGTATGATATGGATATCCAGTGCCGGAGCCAGATAAATCAGCCGTTCAATCAGGGAGGGCCTTCGGAAAAACAGACGGCCCTGCTGTGTGCTGCGGCCTATTACAATTTTAGCCGCGCCAGACAGCCTTGCAAATTCTGCGATCTGATAGGCAACATCATCACCATACACGGTTTCAACGGTCGCGCCTAACTGCTGCGCCAGCCTGATGTTTTCCTGAAGCTGTTCACGGTCAGCCTCTGTCCCCCATTGAAAGCTCTTTGTCTCTACAAAGAGCGCGATCAATCCGCATTGGAACGCATTTGCCATTTGCGCAGCGGCACGGATAATCCGTTCGCTCGATGGAGAAGCGGAAATACAGACAAGGATCTGGTCATGCGTATGGGGCGGCGTCTGCTGCATACAGGCTGCCGCCCTATCTGCGCAACGGCGCAGCCCGACTGCCCGCAATGCGTTCAGTTGAGAGAGCGGGAACGCCTTTCGGTTTTGCCGCAGCAGCCGCTCGCACAGGAGCTCGGGTTCGATATCGACAAACTCTACACGGGCGGCCTGATCAAAAATACGATCTGGGATACGGTCTGGAATAGTTCCCCCAAATATATCGGAAACCGTGTCCTGAAGGCTTTCGATATGATGGATATCCAATGTTGTATATACATCTATTCCGGCTTTGAGCAGTTCCTCGATATCCTGATAGCGCTTCCTGTGGCGGGCGCCATCAATATTGTTATGCGAAAGATCATCAATCAAAATCAGATCCGGCATACGTTTCAAACACATTTCCAGATTGACTTCCCTGTCTGTCCGGCCATTTTTCTTTAGCTCTTTACAGGGCAGCATTTCAAAGCGATCCGCAAGCACTCGGGTATCTTTCCACGCATCGCCGGAAAGCAGCCCGATTACTACATCCTGTCCCGCCTGCCGGACGCGTTCGGCCGTTTCCAGCATCCGCCAACTCTTCCCCGTGCCGGAAAAATAGCTGGCAAAGATCGTCAGCTTTCCATACTGTTTCTCCACATCAGACAGCCCCTCTGTCTTGAATGCCATTGCACTCCCCCTTGATTCAGGAGTATTATATCACTGCCTATGCCTTGTGTATACAAAACTGATGTACAAATTCCTGTGCAAGCGGGTTGGGGGCATCCATTCTCCACATAACCTTTTGCTGCTGGGATTCCTTTTCAGCCGATGCCAGTAGCGCCCCATCCTCATCCATCACCAGCGGCTGGGACGAAATAACGGAAAGACGGTGCAGAAGCAAGCGACCGCCTGCTGCCTCTGGGGTGACGACAGCCGCACCTAAGCGGCGGCTGTTCAGCATTTGCAGGATTTCACCTCCCTGTCTGATCGACAGGGTGTAATGCTTATCGGAATGCAATGCTTTCATGTCGTTCAGGATTTCCATGATCCGCTTTACCACGCATGGATTCGACGTCGCAATATAGAAGCAGTCCGTTTCCTTATGCTCCCGCATTTCCTGCATCGTCTTCGCCAATTTCACCATGAGGTAGAGCCCCAGCAGCATGAGAGCTAAAAAGCCGGCTGCCAAAGCAATATCTTTCATTGGTTTCCCTTCTTTTCTGTAGCAGAAACAGTATCATATATGGAAACACCTTTGGACGTCATGATAGCTTCCCAAAACCAAAATCGTACTGTTTTCCTTCAGGGTGGTTTCCGGTGTGACCGCAGTCTCCTCAAATCTGCCGTCTTTCTTGACGGCCATAATATTCACATGGTACCGTTTCCTTACATCCAATTGCCCGACTGTTTTTCCTGCCCATCCTGCCGGCACCTCAACTTCAAAGATGGCGTGGCCATCACCCAACGCGATATAGTCTGCAATGTGATCCGAGCTGTATCGGACAGCGGTCCATATCGCCATCTGCTTTTCCGGATACACCACTTCATCCGCGCCGTTCCGCAGCAGAAATTTTCTCTGGACATCTCTGGACGCCCTCGCTACGACCCTTTTTGCACCAAGCTCCTTCAATAGCGAGGTGGTCTCCAGCGAACTCTGAAAATTGTCGCCGATTGCCACAATGCAGATATCAAAATTCCTCACCCCAATCGACGAAAGGAATTCCTCGCTGGTGCTGTCGCCGATCTGGGCATTCGTTACAAATGGCAATGCAGCGTTTACCCTCTCCTCGTCCTGATCCACCGCCATGACCTGATGATTCATTTCATTCAGTTGTAAGGCGATATGGCGTCCAAAGCGCCCCAGACCAATCAGCAAAACCGCTTTCATAGGCAATGCCTCCTTTGTTTCTTTGATAATTCAGCCGACTGTAATCCGTTCCAGAGGAAGCCTTGCGCTGGAACGCATATTCTGGGGCTTGAACAGCGTAGCAAATATCAGGGTGAGCCCTCCTACTCGCCCAAAGAACATCAATGCAATCAAAATCAGATGGGACACGTCGTGCAGCTGAGGCGTGAGTCCCAGCGAAAGCCCTACGGTCCCGATTGCCGAAGCCGTTTCAAACAGGCAGCCTAAAACCTCAACGCCTTCCAATCGGCTGATCACCAGGCCACCGGCTAAAAACAGTATCAGGTACATCCCCAAAATAGTTGCCGCCTGCGATACCGTTTCGCCTGCGATCCGTCGATGAAAAACCTGTGCATCCTCTTTATGCCGGAAGGTCGAAATCATGTTTGCAAACAGGACGCCCACTGTCGTGGTTTTCATTCCGCCTGCGGTAGACCCCGGCGATCCGCCAATCAGCATCAGGATTATAATGATAAGCTGCCCGCTTTGGCTCATAACGGTTAAATCCGCAGTATTGAATCCGGCAGTTCTCGGCGTGACCGCCTGGAAGAAGGATAGCAATATACGCTCCTGTATTGGCGCTTCCGAAAATTCAAAAAAGAAAAAGTAGAGCGCCGGCAGCACAATGAGCCCGCCTGTAACGGTAAGGATAACCTTGCTCTGCATCCGGTATTTGGAGAAACGCCAGCGGTTCGTGCGGATATCGTTCCAGGTAAGGAAGCCAATTCCTCCTACCACGATAAGGCATGCGATCGTAACAGAAACCAGAGGATTATCCGCATAATCCGTCAGGGATGAAAACGGCTGCTTTATCCCCATCAGGTCGAACCCTGCATTGCAGAAAGCAGATATGGAATGAAATACTGCGTACCACGCGCCCCTTGCGAAACCGAATTCCCCGGAAAAAACCGAAAACAGCAGCATTGCGCCCAGCATTTCAATCAGCAGGGAGGTCCTCAATATAAAGCCGGTCAGCCTCACGATACCACCCACATTGGGCGCAGCAATAGCCTCCTGCACTATACTCCGCTGCATCAGATCAATTTTCCGTCCGGAAGGAATCATAAATGCGCAGGCCACGGTTACGACCCCCAAGCCGCCGATTTGAATTAATATGATGATAATCAGCTGGCCGAAAAATGACCAATATGCAGCTGTGTCATGTATGACCAGCCCAGTTACGCATACCGCAGATGTTGCAGTAAAGAGCGCATCCATAAATGACGTGCTGACGCCTGCTCTGGTTGCGGCCGGCAGCATAAGCAGCAGGCTGCCCAGCAGGATAACCAGCAGGAAGCCTGCAATGATAATCCTGAAAGGGGATTTATTGTTTTTGTGCCATACCCACCGCATCGCACGCACCTCTTAATATCCACTTATATTATCTTAACACATTATCCATGCGCAGATATTAAAACGGTATTAGCAATATAACCGCAATATTAAGAATGCATTAAGGCGCTTTGGCACACTGTTTGCGGCGCTCTGCCTCAGATCAGCCCCCAAAGCCATGCGATCGGCAGCACAATAAGCGTTGAGCAAATGCACACGGCAGCCAGCGTCACCAGAGGCATCCCAATAAAAACCATCAGGAACCCTAAAAATCTATGATGAAATATGTACCGCTCCATTGCGGCGTCAAATTGCTCTCCCCAATGGATCAGACGTTCTTTCAATGCGGGCATCTCCACTCCTCCTCACAGCTTTATCATAGAGGAAAATATCTAAATCTGGGGCAAAGATTATAAAACCGGTATTAAAACAAAATAAAAAGCGAAGGGCGGCCTGTACCATGCAGGCTACCCTTCGACCTTAAATCTTTGTATTGCATTCCGGCAGCAGCTCCGGTTACTCGGAAACCTCGCCGATCAACCCCATTTCACGGGCAATATCCAAATTAACACCCAGTACATTTACCGTTACTTCACCGAACACACCGAACATCTTGTCGGTTGTATTGTCTGCCACAATCTGGCGCAGGATGTCCTCGCTCAGACCGGAAGCCTCGGCGATTGCGGGAATCTGGATTTCGGCGGAAGCAGGGGAGATGTGCGGGTCAAGGCCGGAGCCCGAAGCCGTCATCAGGTCGGCTGGGATCTCCTCGCGCGTGACATTCGGGTTTGCCGCGAGGAAGGCCTCAATATCAGCCTCCACACGCTCGACGAGCGCGGGGTTGGAGGCGGCGTAGTTGTTGGAGCCCGAGGACAGGCCAGCGAATTCACTGCCATCATTATAGAACTGGTTGCCTTCCGCATCCTCATAGTAGGTATTGTAATGGTACGCGGACGGACGCCCCTTCATAAAATAGGGCTCAGTGAACTCTTGCCCTACATATTCGGCGCCAACCGTCTTGCCATCCACTTCGATCAAGCTGCCCGTCGCCTGATGAGGAAAGATGACCGCAGACAGGCCGGAAAGCACGACCGGAAACAGGAAGCCGCAGAGCAGCAGCAGCACCAGTGTAACCAGCACCGCCTGCCGGATATTATGCAGCAGACCGGATTTCGTGTTATTCATGATAAAATCAAAGCCTCCTTAGAAACCAATGAGGGTCAGCAGCGGGTGGATCAGGATATCAATGATCTTGATGCCCACGAACGGGGCGATGATACCGCCGACGCCGAAGATCAGCATATTGCGTGCCAGCAGCTTGCCTGAGGACATCGGGCGGTATTTAACGCCCTTCATCGCCAGCGGAATGAGGCAGGGGATAATGATCGCGTTGAAGATCAGTGCGGAAAGAATCGCGCTGTATGGCGAAGCCAAATTCATGATGTTCAGCACGCCCAGCTGCGGGATCGCCTGCATAAACATGGCAGGGATGATGGCGAAGTACTTGGCAATATCGTTTGCAATGGAGAAAGTGGTCAGCGAGCCGCGGGTGATGAGCAGCTGCTTGCCGATCTCGACAACTTCGAGGATCTTGGTCGGATCAGAGTCCAGATCGACCATGTTGGCCGCTTCTTTTGCAGCGGTCGTACCGGAGTTCATCGCAAGGCCTACGTTCGCCTGCGCAAGCGCCGGGGCGTCATTCGTGCCGTCGCCGGTCATAGCAACGATCTTGCCTTCAGACTGTTCCTTTTTGATGAGCTTGATCTTGTCCTCCGGCTTGCATTCTGCCACAAAGCCGTCAACACCGGCTTCCTTGGCAATGGTCGCCGCAGTCAGCGGGTTGTCGCCCGTACACATGATGGTCTTGATACCGATGGCGCGCAGGCGCTCGAAGCGCTCGACCATGCCTGCCTTGACCGTATCCTTCAGGTAGATGACGCCGAGGATTCGGTCGTTCTCGCAAACGACCAGCGGCGTGCCGCCGAGGGACGAGATCTGGTTTACCTGCTCATGCAGGTCGGACGGGATCTTGCCGCCCAGATCCTTGATGTACTGCTCGATGGCGTCGGACGCACCCTTGCGCACCTTGGTGCCGTCCGGCAGGTTGACGCCGCTCATGCGGGTCTGTGCAGTAAACTCGAGGAACTCGGAGCCTGGGGTCTCCTCGCTCGCGTCGCCGAGACGGCGCGCCAGCTCAAGCGTGGACTTGCCCTCCGGCGTCTCGTCGTGCAGGCTGGTCAGTGCAGCGCAGCGGATCAGCTCCTCGCGCTTCGCGCCGCCTACCGGATAGAAATCCGCAGCGAGACGGTTGCCGTAGGTGATGGTACCAGTCTTGTCGAGTATCATGGTATCAACGTCGCCGCAGGCCTCGACCGCCTTGCCGGACATGGCAATGACGTTAAAGCGGGTGACGCGGTCCATGCCCGCGATGCCAATGGCGGACAACAGGCCGCCGATGGTGGTCGGGATCAGGCAGACCATCAACGCGATCAGCGTGGACATCTGGATCTGGACGCCGGAGTACAGGCCGATCGGGTAGAGCGTTACGATAACGATCAGGAAAATGATGGTCAGCGAAACAAGCAGTGTGTTCAGCGCGATCTCATTCGGGGTCTTTTTGCGGGACGCACCCTCAACCAGCGCAATCATGCGGTCGAGGAAGCTGTTGCCTGGTTCAGAGGTAATGCGGATCTTCAGCCAGTCGGAAACAACGGTCGTGCCGCCTGTTACCGAGCAGAAGTCGCCGCCCGACTCGCGGACAACCGGAGCGGACTCACCTGTGATGGCGGATTCATCGACCGACGCAATGCCCTCGATAACCTCGCCGTCGCCCGGGATGATCTCTCCCGCGGAAACCATGACGACATCGCCTTTTTTGAGTTCGCTGGACATAACGTCCTTGGTCGAGCCGTCTTCCTGCAGCAGATGCGCCAGCGTATCCTTCTGCGTCTTGCGCAGGCTTGCCGCCTGTGCTTTGCCGCGGCCCTCTGCTACGGACTCGGCGAAGTTCGCGAACAGCACGGTAATCAGCAGGATAACTGCAACGATGATATTGTAAATGCGGGCGTTTGCCGACGTGTCTCCAAACAGTCCGGGCACGAAAGACAAAAGCAGCGAGATGAGAAAGCCGATTTCAACCACGAACATGACGGGATTCTTCATCATGTAACGCGGATTCAGCTTGGTAAAGGAGCCGATGATTGCCTGACGCAGGATCTCGGGCGTCACCAGCTTCTGATTCTTTTTTTTGCTCATAGTTCCATTCTCCTCCTTAACTCCACAGCGTCAGGTGCTCTGCGATGGGGCCCAACGCCAGCGCAGGTAAGAAAGTCAGCGCAGCAAAAATATAAACAACAAATACCAGAATAATGGCAAACGACAGTGTGTCGGTATGCAGCGTGCCGGTAGATTCACTGACAAAGCGCTTTTTCATCAGCGAGCCTGCAATAGCCAGCTGGATTACAATGGACAGATAGCGGCCAAAGAACATCGCAAGGCCGGCTGTAATATTCCAGAAATAAGTATTATCTGCCAGACCTTCAAAGCCGGAACCATTATTCGCGGCGGAGGATGCGTATTCATACAGCACCTGACTCAGGCCATGATAGCCCGGATTGGTGATGCCCTCCATACCGCCCGGCGTTGCAACCGCCAACGCGGAAAACGCCAGAATCAGCATCGGATGGATGATGATGCACAATGCAGTGAGCTTCATCTCACGGCCTTCGATTTTCTTGCCGAGGTATTCCGGGGTACGGCCGATCATCAGGCCACAGATGAATACCGCAAGGATTGCGTACATAATCATGTTCATCAGGCCGACGCCCTTGCCGCCGAAGACGACGTTCAGCATCATATGCAGCAACGGGATCATGCCGCCGAGCGGGGTCAGCGTATCATGCATGTTGTTGACCGTACCGGTTGTGAACGAGGTGGTCGTGGTCGTGAACATCGCGGACTGCGCGATACCGAAGCGCACTTCCTTGCCCTCCATGCTGCCCATCGACTGGTTCAGGCCGGCGTTTGCAAGCGCCGGGTTACCCTGACTTTCCGCCCAGAAGCATACCGACAGGCCGATGATGAAGATGAGGCCCATTGCAAGGAAAATGCTGCGGCCCTCGCGGCCATAGATGCGCGCAGTCAGGCTGCGGCCCTCGTTCAGGGCAGGCGCGGTGACGCTGTTCTGGCCAGCCGCTTCCATTGCCGCCTGCTTGCGGTCACGCACCATCTTACCAAAGGTGATAACACAGGCGCCCGGCATGAGCATCATGGAGTAAAGCTCGATCAGGTTGGACAGGATGGTCGGGTTCTCCAGCGGTGTTGTCGAATTCGCGCCGAGGAAGCCGCCGCCGTTCGTACCGAGGTGCTTGATGATCTCAAGCGCCGCGATCGGACCCATTGCGATGGTCTGGAAGGTGCCTTCGATAGTTTCGACAACGACATTCGCATCAAAGTTCTGCGGAACGCCCTGCCAAACCAGCAGCAGGCCGCCAACAACCGAGAACGGGATCATAATGCGGGTTGTGATGCGCACCAGATCCGCGAAGAAGTTGCCGACGTTGTCCTTTGTCTTGCCGGCGAGGCCGCGGATAAACGCGACGCAGGCGGCGTAGCCGCTCGATGCGGAGACGAACATCATAAAGATAATGACCAGCATCTGGGAGAGATAGCTCAGGCCGCTCTCACCCGAGTAGTGCTGCAGGTTGGTGTTCGTCATAAAGCTAATGATCGTGTTAAACGAAAGGGTCGGCTCCATGCCTTCAATCCCGTTCGGATTGAACAGCCCGATAGACTGGATGCGCAGGATCAGGTATCCGATGAACACCATGACCGCGTTTGTGCCAACCAGCGCAAGCGCGTATTGTTTCCAGTTCATCCCTTTCTTCGGATCGACCCCGCCGATACGGTAGATGACACCGTCTACGCGGTCAAACACCGGATCGGCAAATGTATGAGCCCCTATGGAAATATGGTACATATACCGTCCCACAGGGATGACGATGATCAAAAAAATGATAATCGTCAAAAGCAATTGAAGCATTGCTGGTTCCTCCTTTTCTTTTATCTCCCGGAATCAAAATTTCTCCGGATGCACCAGCGCATAGACAAGGTATGCGCCCAGCAGCAGGACAACAAGTCCGATCAACAGCATACTCACAGGTTTATTCCCCCTTATTCATCGTTCTCGACTTGCTTGCCGCACCATTTGATCAGCAGCCACACCAGACCGAAACAGGCCAGAAGCGTTGCAACCATCAAACAATCCATCATGGTTTATTTCTCCTTTCTGCATCACGCGCCCGCTGCCAACAGCCAGTGCAGCTGGCAGGCTTTTTATTTTGCTTCCATAGGATAATACAGCAAAATATAATAAGCGGGGATTAAGAAAACCGGGCCGGCATTAACAAGAAATAAATATTCATCCAATCCGGATTTCCGGCCTTTCTGTCCGATCCGTCCGGAAAACCGGAAGCGTAAATTGAAAAATTGTGCCGGTGGGGCGGTTATCCGATATCGTTAATTGTCCCCCGTGCAGCGAAACAATTGACTGGCAGAGGCCCAGACCGATCCCCAGCCCCCTCTGGCAGTCGGCTTTTCCCTGGCCGACCGTATAAAACATATCAAACAAATGCTTTTTCGCTTCCTCCGGAATACCCGGCCCGTCATCCGCTACGATGATATGCGCCATATCGTCCTTCCTGTATCCACGCAAGGTGATGTTGGAGCCTTTTGGCGTATACTGGATCGCATTATCCATCAGATTCACGAGTACTCGCTCGACCAGCTGTGCATTCACCGAAACCATGAGCATCGGGTCATCCATCTGCACGGCAATATGATGATCCGCCAGCCTCCTGCCCAGCCGGGATACCGCCGAGCGGAACAGATCATCCAGCAGCTCGGGCGTCATTTTGAAGTTCTCCTTATCCGTCTCCAGCTGCGTGGCAACCAACAGGTTTTCTGTCATGTTGATAAGCCAATTGGTGTCGTCATGGATCAAAGTATACAGTTTTTTTCTGGATTCCCGAGGCAGCTTGTCCTCATTTTGCATCAAAATGCTCGCGCTACCGTTGATGTTGGTAAGAGGCGTCCGTAAATCATGGGAAACCGCACGAAGCAGGCTGGCCTGCAGCCGCTCTTTCTGCGTCTGGAGGGCGGCCCTGTTTTTCTCCTCTTCCAGCCGGATTCTTTCCTGGCTAAGGCCGCATTCGCTCAGGAGAGCGATCATCAGGTTCTTCTCAAAGGCATCCGGAACCGAGTACCCCACAACCGGGATGCCGACGATTCCCATGACACCCTGCGATCCGCGCACGGATAAAAACAGCCATTTGGAGTTCGGCAGCGTATTGGTCGTCGCGCCCCCATGCTTATTGTTTTTTTGCACCCATCCGGCAACGGCCATCTCCTCTGCGCTTAGCTCCGCCAAGGTTCTCTCTTCATCTGCCGGTTCAATCCGGAACACGAGCTCCTTGCCCGATTCACTCAAAGCGTAAAGAATCGGGCGGTCGAACAGACGGTTCAATTGCTCAGCCGTCAGTCTCAGGCAGTCCCACTCGGTACGTCCTTGCTGTAATTTCTGGCTGCTTTCCAGAAGCAGTTCCGTATAATAACCTTTTTGCGCAGCAAGGCGCGCCTGCTCTTTCACCCTGCTTGCGAGCGAGCTGGCAATCATGCTGGAAAAAAGCATGATTATAAATGTTACCGGATAGCTTGGGTCGTTCACCTGAAAGGTGAGCTGCGGCTCTGTGAAAAAGTAATTAAACGCCGCAACACTGAAAAAGGAACAGGCCGCGCCATAAATGTGGCTGCCGGTCCAGACTGCGGCTATCAGCACGCCCAGAATGTAGACTGTTATAATATTCGACTCACTGAAGCCCGCGTTATAAAACAAGGCTCCTACCATGGTAGAAACCAGCAGGCACAGGAGTATGCTCCCCGTGCTTTTCCATGTAAACCGTTCTTTGGGCATTCGGGACTTATGAAATGTTTTTTTGTAGAGCGGCTGCCGGTCCGGAATAATATACACATCCAGATCTGTCAGCTCAATCAGGCGGTCCGCCAACCCTTTTCTGCCGAGCAGCGGATTCTGCCGGTGATTCATCCGCCCCATCACAATCTTAGTGATGCCGCTGACCCTTGCATATTCCGCAATCTGTTCCGCCGGATCAGCGCCATACACGGTCGCAATCTGCGCCCCCAGCTGCTCTGCAAGCCTGAGATTGCTCCGCAGGCGTTTAATATTTTCTCCCGATAGCTCTTTTGTTCCCGGGGTTTGCACAAAGAGCGCGGTAAATCCGCTGTGGAACGCATCCGCCATCCGCGCCGCAGTACGGATTACCTTCGCATTGGATGGCGCCGAGGAAAGGCAAAGCAGAATATGTTCCCCTGCCCTGGCTGATTTTTCTTTTCCCTCATGCAGTGCGGCGCGGTTGAGCTGATCCGCCGTCCTGCGCATGGCGATCTCGCGCAGCGCGGCCAGATTTTCCGTTGTGAAAAAATGGCTCAACGCCCGTTTTGCCTGACGCTCCCGGTATACTTTCCCCTCCTCCAGGCGCTTGACCAACGCTTCCGGCTCAATGTCCACCAGTTCAACCTGATTGGCACGGTCAAATACATGGTCAGGAATGCGTTCGTTTACCATCACCCCTGTGATTGAAGACACCAGATCGTTCAGCGATTCCAGATGCTGGACATTGACCGTAGTATAGACATTGATCCCCGCCTGCAGAAGCTCCTCTACATCCTGATACCGCTTGGTATGGCGGCTGCCCGGTGCGTTATTATGCGCCAGCTCATCTACCAGAATCAGCTGAGGCTTCCTCTGCAGCGCGCGGTCCAGATCCAGTTCCTTCAGTGTGATCCCCTTGTATGCAATCTCTTTATTGGACAGGGTTTCCAGACCCTCCAGCAGCGCCAGCGTATCCGGCCGTGCATGCGGTTCCACATAACCCACGACAACGTCAATGCCTTCCCGCTGCGCCTGATGGGCTGCTTCCAGCATTGCATAGGTTTTTCCCACACCTGCCGCATAGCCAAAAAAAATTTTTAATCGGCCCTGCTTTGCCGGCAGATCCCGGCCGGATGAAACAGTTCCCTTTTCCATATGTCCCCCTCCTTTATAAAGCGCGTATTCTCTCGTGCAAAATATAAATATCATCCCTCACCTTACGGAAAGATAAAGAAAATCCAATTTGTATTAAAACTGTATAAAGCCCACTTCCAAATACATCCATATCAGCCGATGCCCCTCCATCTCGATCACAGATTGCTGTGCTGCGGAGATGATAGGGGCAGAGCCAACGCATTTTACAAACAGGTAAAGCGCTTTGTCCCTGCCCTATACATCGTGGTGTTATTCCTGATATGGTCATACAATGCGACACTATGTTCCGACATTCATATCCGCAGCGGGCGGTTGAACTCCTATTGGCATTGTATTACGCTATCGTCACAGCACAAACTCGCTCTTACAATCCTGAGGCATAGATACTTCTACGTCACCAAAATTCATCCACATCGTTTTCCGCTGTATTCATTTCGGCTGTTATCTTCTGTATCCTCCTTATATGAAGTCTATAACCCACCGTGTCATTTCCATCTCGCTAAAATGGGAAAGAACATGGTCTGGCATATCCCAATTCTCAGATATGCCATCACACCATCTGATATATGATTTTAGTGCAATAAATAATTGAAAAGCACATGCGGATATTTCTCATCTACGCAACTGCAGCCACAGCATCGGTACTGCTTCACTTTTTCAGCCACGCTTCAAAAGCATCCAGAGAGATTTCCCCATTCCGGCACGCATCCCGATGCTTTTTCGCCTCTGCCGTCCATGCATTGAATTTTCCCGCGTCATCGTGCCGTAGCGGATGCAGGCGTTGTGCGTCTTGTAAGCACGGTTTTAGGCGCGGGGGATCGGGTTTCCGAGCAGCTTTTTCTGGTAGACACACGCGGCACCAGCATCCCGGCAGGTCTTGCTTTTTCATATTCGTGCGAACAGAGGGTAAGCGCATCGGTGTACGTTTCCAGATCTCCCAGTACCGGCGGTAAATATCCTCCGTTTCCGGGCTCAGGCAATCGAACAGAAGCGTTGCACATCTGTCCTGATCTTGTCCAGCTCATCGCGGAAATCAGTGGCAATCGAAGGAGCAATATTGTAGAAGCTTTTGACAAGCAGCGGCGCAAGCTGCATAACCAGCAGATAGAGAAAAGGATTATCCACACATGCTGGAAACGGAACAGGAGTTCGTTCCATTCCCCATGTTTTCCTCTCCTGCCTGTTCCCTCTGCAAAAAGAGGGGATGAATATGAAACGGATGGCATATGAGGACTATTCTGACGTGCCGAACGCCGAGCAGCTTGCCGCACTGCTTGGCATCTCGCGCGCGAGCGCGTACCAGTTGATGAATGGCGCAGACTTCCCCACGCTCCACATCGGCAAACGTAAATTGGCGCCCAAAGACAAAGTCCTTGCATGGGTAGACCGGCAGACCATGCCATGACCACGCAAGCGGAATTCAGCGTTTTCCGAACTTTTGGCGGCTTTTCGGCCCCGCGGTTTTGCTTCCAGGTCCAGCGGTAATTTGGCCGAAAGCACACCTTTCTTCCCATAAACCGAAAGTGCCGAAAAGGTGTACTTTTACAGGCGCTGTAAGGTTATAAATACCGCACCAAGAAGTTGTTAAACAGAAATGGCTTGCAACAAGTAAGAATTATAGCAGTGTAAAGGTAAGAGATGACAGTGCGCGTCTGCTCACTGCCGGAAGAAAAGACCGCGTTCCTGTGCTGGAGGCATCACGGAAATACCAACGGCCATGATTCTGAGCGGAGGTGATGTGTATGGCAGCTTTTCTCTGTCCCAAAGCTGAAGCCATAGCAAAACCGCAGTTTTATCACACCTCCGGCATCGGAACATTGAAACTTAACTGATTGGCGTCGCGTAATTGGACGGCCGTGATATATCGCAGCTTTGTAAAGAGTTGCAGCAATATAGCGCGGAGATCCAACTGACTACATGGAGCTTTCGCGAAGTCTTTTGCTATCTGCTCGAAGCGAAAGGTTACAGTGAAAAAGAACTTTGCAAAAAATGTAACCTTGCAATTGCTTGTTATGCTCTTTATCGGCATAGGATTCAGTATAACGGTATCTGAGTATCTGTTGGGACTGAGAGGGTATGGCACTCAGCAAACGAAATCTTGTCCACCTTGCTTACCGCTACTTGATCGAGAACCACCAGGGTATCCCGATCGAGGATGCAAATAAGCTCCTGACAGAACTGTTCAAGGGAACGCATACATCGCTTGACAGGATATTGTTGGGACCCAAGGGATACATACCCGACAACGACCAGACAGGTAAGAAGAAGTAAGAATGCGGCAATAAATGGAGGGATGCTTCATAAAGCATCCCTCCATTTTCTATACATATTTCTATTATCAACAAGCGCGCCCCATCTATGCGTGCCGTGATTCTAACGCCCAACAGGATTTCCTACAGCATCTTCAATACCGCCTTGATGCACTTGCCGGAGCCGGACTCCTCAAACGCTTCGTTGATCTGCTCGAACGGATAGAACTTGATCAGTTTATCAAACGGGAACATGCCCTTTTTGTAGTAGTCGAGCAGTTTGGGGATGAACAGCTTGGGAATGGCATCGCCCTCGACAATGCCGATCAGGCTCTTGGCGTCGCCCATCAGCTCGGCCTGGATGTTGAACGTCACGTCGCCGGTTGCGCCGAGCACGACCGCCGTACCCATGAAGCGGCAGGACGCCAGGGCTTTCTTGACAAAATCGGGTACGCCCGACGTGTCGATGGCATAATTGACACCGCCATCTGTGATTTCATTTTTGATTGTACCCACGATGTCGTCGACTTCCTTGCGGTTGATGGTGTGGGTCGCGCCCAGCTCTTTTGCCAGCTCCAGGCTCTTCGGGTTGCCACCTACCGCAATAATCGTTTCACAGCCCGCGATCTTGGCAGCCATAATCGCACTCATGCCGACCGTACCGCAGCCAAACACCGCTATGGACGAGCCGAACTCCGGCCGCAGGCGGTTGAGCACAGCGCCTGCACCGGTCTGGATGCCGCATCCCATCGGCCCGACGAGCGCAAGGTCGATATCGTCGTACTGCACCTTGACCGCGCTGGCTTCGTTGACGACCACATGAGTCGCAAACGAGGACTGGCCGAAAAACGTAGCCAGCGGCGTACCATCCAGCGCAGACAGGCGCGACGTGCCATCCGGCTGCACGCCGCCGAAGTTGATGGCGTTGAAGTTCTCGCACGCGTGCTGGTGGGCGGTCATGCAGTTGTGGCAGCGGCCGCAGTAGCCGAACGATATGCCCACCTTGTCCCCAGGCTGGAATTCCGTGACCTCGGGGCCGACCGCCTCGACGACGCCGCAGCCTTCATGGCCGAGCACTGCGGGCAGTGGGACCGGAATGACCTGCTGGCGGGCTGCGTCGTCGGTGTGGCATACGCCGCAGGCGGTGATCTTCACCAGGATTTCATGCTTCTGCGGGGCGGCCAGCTCGACTTCCTCGATCTGGAACGGCGCGCCGGGCGCGTGGGTAACGGCAGCTTTGATTTTCATGGAGTGGTCCTCCTCGTATCAGGATAAAAATGGAATTTCCAAAGGCCCGCGGGGCGCGGACCAAGGATGCGGGGATAGGCGCGGCGGTTCAAATATCGAGCGCGCGGTAGTAGCCGTCCGTGACCGCGTCCACGACGCGGCCGGCCCTGATGCAGTCGCCGATCTCGAACACACGCGGCGCGGCGTTGTAGAAGCTTTCCGCGCACACGCGGTCAGCCTTCATGCCCGCGGCGAGCAGAATGGTGTCCGCTTCCAGCAGCCTTTCGCCGTTCGGGCTGTCGCACAGCAGGCCGGCGTCGGTTACGGCCTTTGCGGTGGTGTTTACATGGATGCGGATGCCGCTGTTCCGCATATAGATCTTCATAGCGTTCTTGTGCATGAAGTAGGAGTCCGCAGCCCAGTCGTCCTTCATCTCCACAATGGTCACGTCCTTGCCCAGACCGTCCAGATAGATCGCGCACTCGCTGCCCACCAGACCGCCGCCCAGGATGACCACCTTTTGACCGATGGCAGGGTCCTTCTGGTGCAGCGCGTCCAGGGTAACGACCTTCGTACTGTCGATGCCCGGGATGGGCGGCACGATGGGCTTCGCGCCCACGGCGGCGAGGATGACGTCGGCCTGCAGCGCCTCGGCCTGTTCCGCGGTCAGAGCGGTGTTCAGGCGCACATCCACGCCTGCTTCGCGCAGCCGGCCCTCGAGCACCTGCACGAAGCGGTACATGTCCTGCTTGAACGGGATGTACTGCTCGGAGAGCAATTGCCCGCCCAGACGGCTGTTTTTCTCATACAGCGTGACCGTGTGGCCGCGCTGGGCAGCCGTGATGGCGGCGTACATCCCGCCTGGGCCTCCGCCGACGACCACGACCTTTTTGGGCGTTGTCGCTGGCGCGCCGTAAAAGCTCTCCATCTCGCGGCCGACGATGGGGTTGAACGCACAGCAGAACGTGCGGTTGGTCAGATAATTGTAGAAGCAGGTGAAGCAGCGGCAGCAGCGGGTGATATCGTCCTTGCGGCCGGAGAACGCCTTTTCCGGAAAATAGGGGTCGCAGATCGACTGGCGGGCGATCTCGATGATGTCCGCCTTGCCGGAAGCGATGATCTCCTCCATCATATCCGGATCGTTCAGCCCGCCCAGTGTCGCTACCGGCGTTTTGACATGCTTTTTGATCTCCTCAGCCAGGTAGACGTTGCAGCCGTGCTCGACAAACATTGAGGGATGGGTCAGTACGAACACGTCAGGGTCCTCGTGTACGCCGGCGGAAACATGGATGATGTCCACCTTGCCGTCGATGGCCTTGGCCATCGCAATGCCCTCGTCCAGCCCGTATCCGCCCTCGGTCAACTCAGCGCCGCTCATGCGGAATTCGATCGGGAACTGGTCGCCCACCGCCTCGCGCACTTTCTCGATCACGAGCAGGGGGAAACGCATGCGGTTCTCCAGACTGCCGCCCCAGCGGTCGGTGCGGTGGTTCATGGACGGCGACATAAACTGCCCCAGCAGCCAGCCGTGGCCGCCGTGGATCAGCACCATGTCAAAGCCCGCCTGCTTGACCAGCGCGGCCGCGCGGCCGAAAGCCTCGGCGGTGTGGACGATCTCGTCCTCGGTCATACTGCGCACCGGCAGGCCGTCTGGGTTGACTTCATCGTTCGGGCCGAGCGCATACCGCTCGGCTGCCTGCCCATGCCCTCGGGCGTTAGCGTACTTGCCGCCGTGCGCCAGCTCCATGACCGCGTTGCAGCCATGGCGGTGCATAGCCTTGGCCGCCTCCTTGAGCGAAGGGAGCGAGCCTACGTCGTACAGCGCGACCTCCTTGGTGTGCGTGCGGCCCACTGCGTCCACAATGCCCAGGCCGATGGCCACGCTGGCCAGGCCGCCCCGCGCCCGGTTTTCATGGAACGCCACGTCCTCTTTGCGCATATGGCTGTCCGGATCCATCTCCGGATTGGACATCGGCGCGCCCAGGATCCGGTTTTTGAACGTCAGCCCCTTGATGGTCAGCGGGCTTGCCAAATGGGGGTAATATTTATTCTGCATAGCCGAGATCAATCCTTTCCAAAATCCGGTTTGCCGCGCCGCCCAGCAGCGCGGATAGCGGAAAACCGGTTTTACGGCATCGCTCCGTAAAACCGATTTCCCAAAGCATTTTTATTGTATCCTGTTAAAGCACGGTGAAGAAACCGCCGTCCACATTGATGTCCACACCGTTCAAGTAATCCGATGCACGGGAGGCCAGGAACACCATGGTACCCATCAGGTCGTCCAGCTCGCCCCAGCGCCCGGCTGCAATGCGGTTTGTGATCTTATTGTAAAACGCAGGGTCTTTACGCAGCTCTGCGTTGACCTCGGTAGCGAGGAAGCCGGGGCAGATCGCATTGGTCTGGATGTTGAACCGCCCCAACTCGTTGGCAAAGTTGCGGGTAATGCCGATGACACCGTGCTTAGCCGCGGTATAGGGCGGGCACTTAGCGTCCGAGGTATAGCTGAGCGCGGAACCGATGTTGATGATCTTGCCGCCGCCCTTCGCCTTCATGATGTGCGCCACCTCTTTGGACAGGTAATAGACCGCATTGAAGTCCAGGTTGATGCACATTTCCCAGTATTTATCCGGGTAATCGTCGAAATCGTGGAAAGCGCTCGCGCCCGCGTTGTTGACCAGAATATCGATGCGTCCGTACTGCTTCATGCATTCGTCTACGCAATCCTTGCGGTATGCCTTGTCGGTCAGGTCACCGCGCAGGAAATGCACCTGCCGGCCTTCCTTTTCAATCAGCGCCTTGATTTCGGAAACATCCTCGGTGAAGTGCGGGATAAACAGGTCGGCGCCGGCCTTGGCGAATGCAACCGCATACGCCATCCCAAGGCCCTGGTTTGCACCGGTGACCATAGCGATCTTCCCGTCCAAGCGGAACCAATCCATATTGAACTTATCCAATGGGTTCGACATATTAACTTTCCTTTCTGCGGCAGGCCGCACGATATGAGGGAGGCGGGACGCGCACAGCATCGCGCGCCCCGCAGCGTGCATGGTTCGGTTTATTTTGCAAGGTGCAGCATGCGTTCGAGTGCCTCGACTGTACCGTCGCGATCCATATGGTAGTAGTGGTAAATCGCATCCACCGAGCCGAGCACAGCGAACTCATCCGGCATGCCGACGCGCTTGAAGTTGCCCTTGTAGCTCGATTCGCACAGCACTTCCGCTACCGCGCCGCCCAAGCCGCCGTTGATGGAGTGGTCCTCTACGGTGACGATATTGCCGGTCTTCTGCGCAACGCGCAGGATCGCATCCGTATCGAGCGGCTTGATGGTGTGCATATCCAGGATGCCGATGCTCGCGCCATGCTTTTCCTTCATCGTTTTGGCCGCCATCAGGCATTCATACAGGTTGGAACCGCAGGAGATGATATAAGCGTCCGTGCCCTCCATGGTTTCGATCGCCTTGCCGATGGTCAGTTCATAATCCTCGGCGTAGACGTTGGGCGAGCCTGCACGGTCGATGCGAATGATCATCGGGCCGACAAAATCCATCGACTGGCGGATGAACTTGCAGCACTGGTTGGCGTCCGCCGGCACAACGACCGTCAGGTTCGGGATAGCGCGGTAGAGCGCAAGGTCCGCGATGTCGTTATGGGTCGGGCCGCCGCCCGCGGTCACGCCCGAGTGCGTGCCGATCAAACGGACGTTGACGTCGTTGTAGGCGATGTCCGTGTGGATCTGGTCGGCTGCGCGCAGCGGCAGGAACGGACCAAACACCTGGGAGAACACGGTGCAGCCGGAGAGCGCAAGGCCGGCGGACGCGCCCACCTGATCGGGCTCGGCGATACCGAAGTTAAAGCAGCGCTCGGGGAATTCCTTCAGCAGCTTGCCCGCCGAGGAGGACGGTGCGACATTGTCCGAATAGGTGAAAACGAAATCCTTACCCTCGCAGGCCATCTTGTAAAGCTCCTCGCCGTAGGCTTCACGGGCGTTGGAGAGCATCATATCAAAATCGTACGTTGTTTTCGCTGCCATAAATCATCACGCCTTTCTCATTTTTGCAACGTCTGCGAGCGCAATCTTGAGGTCTTCCTCGCCAATACCGCCGCCGTGCCATTTGTGGTTGCCTTCCATGAAGGAAACGCCCTTGCCCTTTATCGTATTGGAGATAATAAAGGTCGGCTTGGCTTCCTTGGAATAATCGAGCGGGGGCAGCTGGTCGAGCGCTGCGCACACCTGCGCCATGTCGTTGCCGTCCTCTATTTCAATGACATTCCAGCCGAACGCGCGCACCTTGTCGGCAACCGGGTCGATATTCATGATCTGGCGGGTGTTGCCGGTCATCTGGAGCTGGTTTTTATCCAGGATACACACCAGGTTGTTGAGCTTGTAATGGCCGCCCGACATCAGCGCTTCCCAGTTGGTGCCTTCGTCGAACTCGCCGTCGCCGATCATGACGATAACGCGGTAGTTTTCCTTGCGGTAGCGCGCTCCGAGCGCATAGCCGACCGCGATCGGCAGGCCATGGCCGAGCGAGCCAGCGGAAACCTCGATCTGCGGGCACTTCTTGCGGTTGGAGTGCATGCCGAACTTGTAGGTATCCAAGCTTTCAAAGTGCTCTACCATGTAGTCCTGCGTATAGGCGCCCTGATCGGAGAAGATCGTATACAGGGTTTCCGAGCAATGGCCCTTGGACAGGATGAAGCGGTCGCGGCCCTCCTTGTGCGGGTCCATCACGTCGTAGTTCAGGTACTTGTAGTACAGCGCGACTGTCATTTCCACGATGGACAGCTCGCCGCCCAGATGTCCCATACCGATGCGGTAAATGAAGTTGAGCAGATTGGAGCGGATGTCTACACACTTGTCCTCCAGCTCCGTGATGGTTTGCAGTTTAACACTCATTTTGTCTCATCCTTTCCGTTTGGCTTATTCGCCTTCAAATTTGTTGCAGCGAATGAGGATCTTGGGGTATTTACTGGTCAGATGCATGGCGAATGCCGCTTCCACGTCGTCAATGTCATACACCTGCTCGTCTGATGTAAACGCGGACAGGTCGACATACTTGAGGTATTCTGCGGTGCGCTCGAAGTTGAAGTGCGCGCAGTACATGCCGGTGACGTTGACCTGGCGCATGTAGGAGTATTCAAACAGGTTGAGCGGCAGTTCGTAATCGGTCGGGAACTGGGCGACATACAGCAGGTTTGCATATTTCGACGTACATTTCAGCACCGTTTCCGCCGCGCTCGGCACCGCCGAGCACTCGATAATGACGTCGTAGCCCAGGCCGTTCGTGATCTCCATGGCCCGCTCGTACACATCTTCGGTGATCGGGTTGATGATATGCTCCACGCCGATCTTTTTTGCCAGCTCGCAGCGGCTTTCAACCGGCTCGGACAGGGTCAGCTCGGCCGCGCCGAATTTGGCCGCCAGCTGTGCGCACAGCTGGCCGATCGGGCCGCCGCCCGAGATCAGCACGCGCTTGCCGACCTGCATGCCCGCCTTGTCCATGGCGCGCACAGCGATGGAGAGCGGCTCCATTAGGCTGCCTTCCCGCAGGCTGACGCCGTCGGGCAGCTTGCAGACCTGGGATTCGTTCCAGACAACGTATTCGGCCATGCACGGCTCGTTGCCGACATCCGTACAGTATTCCGGGTGGCCGATCGAGCACTGGTAGCACTTGCCGCAGTAGCCGAGGAAGTTACCGCCAACCCGGTCGCCGACCTTGAGACCCTTCGCCGTGGCATTCTTGCCCAGCTTTTCGATCACGCCAGACATCTCATGGCCGATGCCGAACGGTGCGTCCTCGGGTTTGTTGAAGCAGCCGTCCACCACATGCGGGTCGCTGCCGCAAATGCCGCAATAGGCTACCTTGATCAGCACTTCGTCGTCCTTCAGCTCCTTGATGGGCATATCGACGATGCCGACTGTGCCGCGGGTTTCCGGGTTCGGGTCCTTCATGTTGCCCACTCGGGTTGCGCATACAACTTTCATAGCTTAATATCTCCTCTCTGTGTTCCAATACGGTTTATTTTACTGCCTTCTGCGCTTCGCGCGTTTCGTTGCGCCCGGCAATTTCCTTTTGGATCTGGCTGATTTTCTCTTCGTTCAGGTGATAGAACAGGCCGTAGACCAGCATAGCTACCACAACCGCTGCCAGCGGCAGGAGCGTGGTCATCATGCGGATTGCGCTCAGAGTTGCTTCGTTCTGCGCCTGGTTTGCGACATAGCCGGTCGCTTCCAATACCGCAGTCGGCAACGAGCCGCCGATGATCATGGAGAATTTGATGCCCAAGCCGACCAGCGTCATGACAATCGCGGTATAGCGCTTACCGGTTTTCCAGTCGGCGTATTCCACCGGGTCGGTGATGACCGACCAGCAAATGCCCATCAGGATGCCGTAGCCATAGCCGGTGATCGCACGGGAGACCATCATGCCGGTGATGGCGGTGGTCGGCATCAGGTACAGCATCAGGCAGCCGATGCCCGCAATCGCAAGGCCGAACATAACCGTGCCCTTTTTATGCAGGCGCTTGACCAGGAACGGTACGCACGGCACGCCAATAACTGAAAATAGCATCATGATCATGGAAAACCAGGAAAGCATATCGCCGCGGTTTGCGTAATAATTGATGTAGTACGCGCCCATTGTGGACTGCACTTGGCTCATGGTGTAAACGCCCAGGAACAGGATAAAGGTGACGAATACCGGACCAACACGGAACAGAAGGTAAAAGACATCCTTGATGTTGGCCTTGTTGTTCGGGTCAACCGGCTGGGGCGGGATGCGTTCCACGATCTGGCTCGAGCCCCACAGCAGGATGACGACCATGATAATGGCCATGATGATCGTGGTAACCATGTAGCCCTGCGCCAGCGTCATATACTTCGAGAAGAAACCGGACAACTCGGGCAGCATGATTGCGCATACAACGCCGCCGACCTGCGCGAGCGTCATGCGGGTCGATTGCAGGCGGGTGCGCTCGCTCTGGTCGTTTGTCATCAGGGACGCCGCGGAAATGTACGGCTGGATGATAAAGGTGTACAGCATATTCAGCAGGTTATAGGTGACCAGCGCCCAGACGATCTTCAGGCCATAGCTCAGATTCGGGGTAGTATACGTCAGGACAGCAGCCAGGCCGAACGGAACTGCGCCCCAACGGATGTATACCCAGTACTTGCCCTTCTTCGGCTGGAGGCGTTCGCAGATCGTGCCCATCATCGGGTCGTTAATTGCGTCCCAGATACGTGATACCGCAAAAATAATGGCGACATGGCCGGGCTGCAGCCCAAAGATATCAGTGTAAAAATAGCTGATGTATAGCGCAATACACTGGAACACCAGATTCATCGCAAAATCAATCGAGGAATAACCCCATACTTCTTTTTTCGGCAACTTGTAATAGCCAAACTGGGAGGACGTTTTTGCCCAGCTTGCAGGATCCTTGGGATTGTTGTTCATAGCAGACGTTTACCTCCTCTTTTTCTTTTTTTAGACCGCCGTATCTCCCTGCCCTCCTTCCTTCTGCCCTGTGTGATTGTGGCTATATTGTACCGAGAGAATGGCCGGATTGGCAATTCCGAAAAGAGACATATCCACCAACAAACTCGTCTGTTAGATATGTGCATTTTATAGAATATGACAGATGCGTCTCGCTGCTATTGTGTATAAGTCACATAAAATACCGTATTTTCTGTTATTGTTTTAACATTGTGTCAAAAAGGGACATCATTTCAGAAATATCAGTCTTTTTTGAAACATTACTTTGCATAAATCCTGTTTTTTCACAGGGGAAAATATGATAAGATAGATAATAAAAAGTATGTACTCCGCGGATCTGAGGAAAGAGACAGCATATGAAATATCAGCAGAAGCGTTATCCGTTTTATAATCCCAATCTGGTTCGGATGTCGATGGGCACGTTGGACTTTGTGGTCAACTATGCGGACATGCTCGACCAGACCTGTGTGGAATTCCGGCATGTCCATGAATGCTATGAAATTTATTACTGTCTGAGCGGTATGCAGCATTTGATGATCGATGGACACCCCCATACTCTGGTCGGCGGCTCGTTTGCCGTCATCCCGCCCGGAATATACCATTACACACAATACGAACCGCTGCTGCTCAAGCAGTATGTGGTGTTTGTGTTCACGCCCCCAACGGTCAATTCGTTGAAAAGCCGCAGCAAAAGCACGCAATCCGAGATGGATTTCCTTTCCGCAGCACTCAAGTATTTTGATGAAAACACATATTTCATCTGCAAGGACCGGTATAAATCAGACAAAGTGCTCGCGCGGCTTGATGAGGAAATCAGTAGGGACCTGCCCGGCAAAGGGCAAATGATCAACGCGCTGTATCAGGAATATCTGATAAAGATATTCCGCAACATGGTCTCCACCGGCAAGGAGGAACCGGCAGCGGTTAATATGTCCAATATCAACATGGCAGTTGAAATGACAAAATACATGCACGCCAATTACAATAAAAATATTACCGTGCAGGATATCGCGAATGTCTTTTATGTTTCGCCGCGCCATATCAACCGTGTTTTTGAGGAGTATTTTGGACAAAGTTTTAAGCGTACGCTGAATATTTACCGTCTCAACTATGCAAAAAATTATCTGCTCGACACCAATTATCCGGTAGAACGCATTGCCGAACTGGTTGGTTTTTCCTCAGCAAAAACCCTGTACCAGCTTTTTAAAGAACATGAAGGAATGACTGTTTCTGAGTTCCGCGCAAAATGCAGGGAGTCGAAGCCATAACCGTATAGCAGACCTGCTCAACAAGGAGCGGTTTTATTCTTATGAGCCTTGCATAAACCGCGGGATTAACAATAGCTTTTCGGCTGCTATCACGCGTAACGCGGCTCAAGCATAGAAAGGGCCACGCACATGACATTGTGCGTGGCCTTTTCTATGCAAACCCGACAAATTTTATTTTCCTATTTACGCGCGGAATAGTGGAATTAAACGGAAGTTGCATCCATGCCCTTATCAGAAATAAGGCAGAAACTGCGGTAGCGGGCAGCTTTGAAGAATACGGTCATGTGCCTGAACCGCAAATCGAAAAAGCCCCGGAAATGTCCGCCCTGCTCGAAGGCATTGCAGCCGGTAAGGCGACCACGCAGATCATCCGCGAGAACCCCAGGCTGGCATTCCGGGTGAATGACATTGATACGCTGCGGCAGACGTTTCTTTCCGAGAAATACGCCGAACAAAACCGGGCGGTAGAAGTACAGTACATCTACGGCGCGACGGGTACGGGTAAGACCCGCGGCATCTACCAAAGGCACGGCGCACACGACATTTACCGCGTAACCAACTACCAAAACGGCAAAGGCGTCTCTTTCGACGATTATCACGGGCAGGATGTGATCGCGTTTGAGGAATCCACCTCGCAGCCCAATCGAGGTAATGCTCAATTTGCTGGATGTTTATCCTCCCATACTACCCGCGCGGTACAGCGACAAGGTCGCGTGCTTTACCAAGGTGTACATCACGTCCAACCTGCCGCTGAACCGGCAATATGAGACGGTGCAGCTCTGTCACCCTGACACATGGAAAGCATTCCTGCGCCGTATTCAGAGCTTTACCGAGTATCGGGAGGAAAAGCCGCCTATTACCCGAATGGAGGTGAATTTTTGAAGATGAACAGCAATAAACGCAGTCTGCTGGAAAAAGAAACGTATCGGAACTACATGCTCCTGATGTTCCGATACGGCCTCAGGGAGATCTGGACAGACCAGCACCGGCTCAAACTGCTTGTGCTCTATCTGCTGGCCGCACTGACCTTCAGCATCGTCCGCCCTTGGGACATTGCGTACAGCGGGCCGGATATGTTCGATGCGATCAGCCGGATCGCGTTCAGCCTCTGCTTCCCGATCCTTGTGTTTGGCGGGCTGGCAGTACTCATCATATGGGCTGGGACGCCCTCCAAGGCGAAAAGTATCCAGAACAACCTGCATTGGGCTGGTCAACCACGCCGGTGAAGTACCGCTGCTGGTTGCTGTCCGTCAGGATGAAACAGATGATGCACACAGCAACATCACGGTTCTCGAATTTCTCGCCTGCGGCGTCCCCAAATCCGTATGGGAACAGAAAAGCGCGGATATCGAAACCGCGCTGAATGTCCATGTCGCATATATTCAGGAGTGCGACGGTTAGCGCCGCATCCGGCCGTTTACTGTTCCTGACAAAAGCGGCCTGCCCAAGATGCTGCGATGGAAAGACGAATATCTGCAAAGCGGTTTCCCTGCCTGCCGGCTGGTGCTCGGTAAAAGCCTGCTGGGGACAGTCTCGCTCGACCTCAACCTGATCCCGCATGTGCTGCTGGGCGGCGGGACCGGTTCGGGCAAATCCGTTCTCCTCAAGTTGATTTGGCCGCAGCTGGCGCAAACACCCAAACTGCAAGCTAATCCTCGACCGCGACGCTTTGATAGCCTATCTTGACAGTGTATCTGAAAAGCTGGAACAGCGCAAGGATCTGCTCGGGAAGGCAGGGTGTACAAATACCTATGAGTATCACCGCCGTGAGACGCTCCCGATGGACTGCATTGTATTTGCGGTAGAAGATTCTGTACAGCACGGACGCGAGCGACCGGATTCTGCGCGACGCCCACGTCCGTTTCCTCACGGGTGACGGCACAGTATTTCAATCCTACTGGTTCGACGACACAAAGGAGGTTTTCTAAAATGGATAAGAGTACATACAGCGCACTCGAGCTTGCGATCCTGCTCGGTATCAGCCGCAGCGCGGCTTACAACCTGATGCACCGCGCGGATTTCCCGTCCTTCCGCATCGGCAAACGCCTACTGGTAAAGCGGGACAAGCTGATCGAACGGCTGGACGTGCAGGACAAAACAACCCATGGCTACCCTACCTGCTCCCAGACAGTGGCTGCTGATCGAATAAACAATAAATAGGCACACTGCAAACTGAGCTGCCCGAACATGGGCAGCCCTGCTTTTATGCAGAACAAGGAATATTTCATGTTATAGACTTAAATACCTTTTGTTCCTATAACATCAACCGAAACAGCATGTGTCGAAAAGGAGACTACAGTTATAATGGCACGCAAAAAGAAAAAACGAGAAACTGGTAGCGGAACAATTTATAAGCGTCCCGACGGACGGTGGATTGCGCAATATACCTCTATGCCCGATCCTGAAACCGGCAAACTGCTCCGCCATACGATCTACGGCAGGACACAGACACAACAGGAGGTCGCGGAAAGGCTGCGCGCGGCGACTTCAAGCATCGACAACGGCACGTTTCAGGAGCCGAACAAGCTCACGGTTGCCGAATATGCGGAAGAATATATGCAGAGCCATGTTTCCACGCTCGCGCCGTTTACCCAGCGGACGTATGAAAAGAACTTGCGGATTCATATTCTTCCCGCGCTGGGTAAAAAGAAGCTGACAGACCTGACGCATCGGGAAGTGCAGCGGTTCGCCGCGTCGCTTGGCGTGAACGGCAAAGGCTTAGCGCCCAAAACCGTGCATACCGTATTCGGGACGCTTCACGCTCTGTTAGCCGCCGCCCAGCGTGACGAGATCATTATCCGCAACGTCGCCGACAAATGCACCCTGCCTCGCGTTACGCAAAGCCGGGCAAAGGCAATCACTTCCTCGGAACTGTCCCGTTTCCTGAAAGCAGTCGAGGACGACGAGTTTTACAACATCTTTTTCCTCGATATCTTTTCCGGCATGCAACAGTCTGAAATCCTCGGCCTGCGCTGGGATGATATCCTGTGGGGGAAAAACAGCATTGTCATTCGACAGCAGTTGCAGCAGAAGCACGAGCGCGGTGCATTCGACTACTATCTCACCCCGCCAAAAGAAAACAAACAGCGGTGCATTGTGCTGCCGCAAGCGCCATCCGCATTTTGCGGAAGCAGCACCGCAAGCAGCAGGCGCAAAGGCTGCTCGCTGGTGAGCTGTGGGCTAATGCCTTTGATCTGGTGTTCACCAATGGCTTCGGCCGTCCGCTCAACCATCAGACGGTATATAAGCATCTGAAAAAGGCATTGCAATCCTGCGGTATGGAAAACTATACCTTCCATTCGCTTCGTCATTCATTCGCTACAATCTCGATTGAAAATGGCGACGACATCAAAACCGTGCAGACCAACTTGGGCCATTTCGCACCGGCATTCACGCTCAAGACCTATGCCCATGTCAGCAACCAAATGCAGCAGAGCAGCGCCGCCAGAATGGAGGAACTGATCGCCAGTTTGCCGGTGGCAAAATAGCCGCAAACCCGCACTGCGTCTGGCTTTGCAGACCCCATTGCAGTCAAGATTGCAGTATAGATTCTTGAAAACACCGAAAAAGTTCTAATATTCCCACACAAAAGAAAAATCGCACTTTTCCTCCTCAGAAAAGTGCGAAATTTTGGCGGAGACGGAGAGATTTGAACTCTCGCGCCGGTTTCCCGACCTACTCCCTTAGCAGGGGAGCCCCTTCACCAGCTTGGGTACGTCTCCATGTCAAGTTTGTAGCTTCCGCCATCAGGTATTTGGCGGAGCGGGTGGGATTCGAACCCACGCGCCCTTTCGGACAAACGGTTTTCAAGACCGCCTCGTTATGACCACTTCGATACCGCTCCGTAGCTTTGCCCGATAAGCATGATTGATTATACTACATCCATCGGTAAATGTCAATGCTTTTCTCGGCAGAAGCGCAGCTTTCCCACGCTTCTGCCAAAAATCCGTCAGCCTTCCAGCCGTTCCTGCCATTCTGCGGGCTTGAAGCCGGGCAGGGCAAAATCTGCCCCGACCAACAGCGGCCGCTTGACCAGCATGCCATCGGTCGCCAGCAGGGCGAACTGCTCGTCCTCGCTCATGGACGGCAGCTTGTCTTTCAGACCCAACGCCTTATACTGCAGACCGCTTGTATTGAAAAAGCGCTTGAGCGGTAACCCGCTCATCGCGTGCCACTGGCGTAGTTCCTGCTCGGTCGGCTTTTCCTGCTTGATATCACGGAACTGATATTCCACCCCCTTTTCCTCCAGCCACTTCTGCGCTTTCTGGCAGGTGGTGCATTTCGGATAACATACAAACAGCATTCAGGCTACCTCCTTTTCCATTTCCTGATGTCCAGCGGTCAATACAGAAAGTTCCGCCAGCAGCAGCAGCGCCGCTGCCACAGACAGGCCGCCGCGCAGTACCATTTTTGCGGGCCATGCCACGCCATGCACCCCCATTAGCCAAGACAGGCCATAGCCCGCCGCATCCGATACCGCCATCGTGACCGCAATCGCGCCAAAGAACGCCAGCATGGCCGGACGCGGTTTTCCGTACAGCAGCCGCGCCAAATGGTAAAACGCCAGAACCAGCAGGATATCGCCTACCAGTCCAAAGCCGAACGACGGGAGCTTGGGGTCCACGCAGGTCATGCGGTAATTGACGAGCAAATGTAGGCAGCTCCACAACAGGGGAACCAGCGTCAGCAATGCGGAATGGGATGTCATTTCCACGCCCTGCGCTTTCGCCAGGCCAATGCTGCAGAGGCCGGCGAGCACGGTTATGCCCGCGTAGGCAAGCTCCAATGCCTGCGCCCATCCGGCCGCGTCCTCCTCCACCGTAGTCATCGTGAGATAAAGGTATCCCACGCCGCCCAAAACCAGCAGCAGGCCGGAGATGACCGCCATCATCCGGAAACCCACGCCCTGCGTACCCAGCAGCTGCTCAAACGGCGTTTTCCGCTCCGCACGAAGCGGCGCCGCCATGGCCGCATAAGCGGCCGCGCACAGCAGGAAAAAAACAGCGCAGTACCAGACCCATGCGTTGCCGGTCACCGGCAGGCCGTTCCTGCTATCAAAACCGTTCAAAAAATGGAGCGCGCGCGCCACAACGCCGGGTACGCACAACACCACCGCAAAAACGGGCAGAAATTTGGATCGCTTCATTTCATTCCCTCCAGTTTGAACTTTAATATACGCAATAAGTATACCACAATACGGCGGCGTCAGCAAGGAAAGCTGAAAAAACTCCCTTTTAGAACAAGGCTCAAACTCAACGAAATGTCTTTACGCTCTACATATCTAAAAATCTCCAGCATCTCCTCCCTTTCAACTTCTGTTTTCCGGCCTAAGTCTGTCGCGGTCAGCCCTGCGCTTGCAATATGCAGCGAGCCAACCTGTCGGCACCCCATCGCAGTGGTACTTAAACGAACAGGGACGGAAAAATGACAGACGGACCCACAAAGACGAACAGGCCCGTCTGGTTTCCGTATCCGGTCAGTAGCGTTCTGTATTAGGCAACATTTCCGCCTCCTTGCCCGAAAGCTCGGTATTCGCCGGCGTCTGCCGCCGCATGCCGATCTTGAGCAGAATCGGTGTGATCAGCGTGGTTACAATAACGACCAGAACAATCGGCGGGAACATGTTTGCGTCGATCAGGCCCGCCTGCGCGCCCTTCTGCGCCACGATCAACGCGACCTCGCCGCGTGACACCATACCCAGTCCAATTGAAATCGCGTCATAGGTTTGAAAGCCCATCATCCGCGCCCCCAGCCCGCAGCCAATGACCTTGCTCAGAATCGCGACCAGCGTCAGGACGACCGCGAATACCACCAGCCGTCCGGTCAGCCCGCCCAGCTCGGTCTTGATGCCGATGGAGGCGAAAAACAGCGGCGAGAACATCATATAGCTCAGCACATTCAGCTTACTGGCCGCGTATGCGCGCGTATTACTGATATTGCACAGAATCAATCCCGCGAAATATGCGCCTGTGATATCCGCGATGCCGAAAAAGCGCTCTGCTACAAAGCTGAGCAGGAAGCAGAACACCAGCGCATAAATAGCCAGTCGGCGGTGATGCCCCCACAGCTTATCCATTTTGATGAACGCCTTGTGCATGACAATACCGATCAGGCAGAGGAACACGAAAAACGCCGCGATCCGCACAAATACCATCATCGGCTGGACGGTCGGATCGGTAAAGCCCGTCAACACGGTCAGCACGATGATGCCGAGGATGTCATCAAGCACCGCCGCGCCCAAAATGGCCGTACCCACCTTGCTTTTGAGCTTGCCGAGCTCCCGCAGCGTCTCTACCGTGATAGAAACAGAGGTCGCTGTCAGCACGACGCCGGTGAACGCCGCTTTTATCATATTCTGGGTATCCGCCGGATCATTTTCCAGCAGCAGATAACAGGCGACGCCGCCGATAAACGGCACAATCACACCAATCAGCGCAATTACAAAGGATGCCAAGCCCGTGGATTTCAGCTCATCCAGCTCGGTGTCCAAACCAGCGCTGAACATCAGGAGGATCACCCCAATTTCCGCGGTTTTGATCAGAAAATCATTCTCCCCCACCAGTCCCAAGCAGCTTGGTCCCAGAATCACGCCCGCGACCAGTGCGCCCACCACCTGCGGCATATGGACACGCTCTGACGTCAGGCCGAAAATCTTTGTAAATAGCAGGATAATCGCAATGGTCAGGAGGAAATCATAGGACACGAGTCTCCACCCCTCTCAGTCTTAAAAAAACATCTATCTATCATTATAGCGTTTTTTTCAGTTTCATCCAGCCTACCTGTCAAAAAAAAGACAAAAAAGATCAACAAAAGAGCTTCTGCATTTTTGTGCAGAAGCTCTTTTGTTCATTCTTCAATCTTGGGCGCGCGATCATGGATGTCCTTGATCTTATGCAGGCCGCTCTGGATCGTCTGATAAATACTGTCCAGATCCTCCGGCGTAACATTGCGCTCCAGAAAGAGCAGCTCTACCGCATGGGAAAACAGGACCATCGCATTAGTCGTATCGAGAAACTTCGGGAAGTTATGAGAATTCTGGGCATTGCGGAACTTCCGGATATCTTTCCGGATGAACTCCACAACCTCCTGCGCGCTGGTAAAATCGCCATGCGAGATCGGGTAGGGCGTCACGCGCTGTAGAAAATAGCGGTCGCGCTTGGTCACGTCAAACACATAGGTGACGCACAGATCCTCCGAAAGCTCAAATTTAGCAATATATAGTATCCCGTTCCTGATCTCCTTGATGGAGGATGCGCCGAGCTGACGCAGGCTGGCATTGATAATATCGCCGGAAAAGCTGCTTGTAATCATATGATCTCCCTCTTTCTCGATCTGTTTTATCTATCAATGAAAACGAACAAGCAGGAATACGGTTGAAATAACGACCGACAGCAGCATTATCGGAAAGCCCACCTTCAGGTAGCTTGCAAACGTAATCGGGTGGCCATGCTTTGCCGAAATGCCCGAAAGGACAACATTTGCCGACGCGCCAATCAGCGTGCCGTTGCCGCCGAGGCAAGCGCCCAGTGACAGCGCCCACCAGAGCGCCGTTACGTCCATTCCTTCCGCCTGCATGGAGAGGATCAGGGGGATCATCGTCGCGACAAATGGAATATTGTCCAGAAACGACGAAAACAATGCCGACCCCCATAGGATCAGGATCATCAGCAGCATAGCGTTGCCGTCAGTCACCGTGACCAAAGCGTTGCCGAGCGCCGTGATCACACCGGTCTGAACCATGCCGCCGACGACAACGAACAGCCCTGTGAAGAACAGGATCGTGGACCATTCCACGCCCAGTACAATTTCCTCAGTCTCCTGGCCACCAATCAGTAACATTATTGTAGCACTTGCCAGAGCGATAATGCAAGAGTCCACGCCCAGGGTGGAATGGAAAACAAAGCCCAACACCACCAGAATAATCATCACAATACTTTTTATCATCAGCGGTCGATCCTTGATCGACTTGTTTTCGTCCAGGCGCATGACCGCCGCCATCTTATCGGCTTCCACCACCATACGGCGCCCGTACATAAAATAGAAACAAACACAGACCGCCGCCATGATAAAGAACACCGCCACACCGGTATTCATAATAAAATCCACAAAGCTCAGCCCTGCCTGCGAGCCGATCATAATATTCGGCGGGTCGCCGATCAGGGTCGCCGTACCGCCGATATTGGATGCCAATATCTGCGTCAGCAGGAACGGCACCGGATTCAGCCCCAGGATACCCGCGATCGAAATTGTCATCGGGCCGACCAGCAGCACGGTCGTCACGTTATCCAGAAACGCGGACAGCACGGCCGTCAGTACTGCAAACAGCAGCATAATCCGCCAAGGGTTGCCTTTTGCGAGCTTTGCCGATTTAATTGCCACATATTCAAATAGGCCGGAGTTTCGCACCACCGCCACGAACAACATCATGCCGATCAGCACGCCGATGGTGTTAAAATCGATATAGCCGACCGCGTCATCCACCGTAAGTACATGTAGGCACACAAGCAGGACGCCGCCCGCCACCGCCGCCACCGTGCGGTGGATTTTTTCCGTCACGATCGCAGCCATGACCGCCAAAAAAACAACGACAGAAAGGATCTGCATAGTGTCCATTTTCTTACCCCCTTCTTATGCGTCGGTTGTCTTTCCCAGCGCACAGCTCTCAATTTTTATTACGACATATTATAGCGCCGTTTTTCTCCATTTTGCAATGTGTATTTTCTCCTGAATTACTCGGAATTCGTGTGAAAGTTTGGTCATTTAGTGACAAAGCATCCCCCCTTTCTTTACGTTTTTTTAACACATCGCCCTTTTGTCCGGTGATGCGCACACGCTTTCCGAGGCGCGGCGTACCCCCTCACCGCAGGCAAAAAAAGACCCCGCTCCGAATGGAGCGGGGTCTTACTTTCGCTTTTAAGTAAGTTAAAAAAACTTAGCCCTGCGAAATCGCGCCTACCGGGCAGGAACCTGCGCAGGAACCGCAATCGATGCAAGCGTCCGCGTTGATCTCGTACTTGCCGTCGCCTTCAGCAATAGCGCCTACCGGACACTCGCCCGCGCAAGAGCCACAGCTAATGCATGCGCCACTGATAACATATGCCATTGGTATTGCACCTCCAAAAGTATTTTACACACTTATTGTAACACAAGATAAGAAAAAATCAACAAAAACAGACGGTTAGTTATCGGTAACTTTTCACACATATATAAAATAGGTGTGATTATCCAAAAAAAGTTAGAAAAAATTTGTTTTAACGAGAAATCCTGAGAAAACCCTCTGTTTTCCTATTCTGTTTCTCTGCAAAGGTCAAATTTAGTCAGAAAAAATCCTTGCTTTTTCATCAGTCATCTTCTATAATAAAATCAAAGGTCAGGAAAGGTCAAACGAAAATCCCTGGCTTAAGGAGTGACCACCATGAAAATGTCAGATATCATCGCCGACTTTATCGGAGAGATGCTATCAGAGGGCGGCGGCGTGGCGGAGGTGCAGCGCAAAAGCCTGGCGGACCGGTTTTCCTGTGTTCCCAGCCAGATTAATTATGTGATCGAAACGCGCTTCACGCCGGAACACGGCTACTTGGTCGAAAGCCAGCGCGGCGGCGGCGGCTATATCCGCATCGTCCGTCTGCTGGACGATAAGCAGCGCACGCTGCTGGAAGCCGCGCGCGGCATCGGCGGACGGCTGACGCAGAATGACGCGGCCCGCCTGACACGGGCGCTGGTTTCCGCTGAGCTGCTCACCCAGCGCGAGGGACAGCTTCTGCTCTCTGCCTGTTCGGACGGCGCGCTGGCGGAGGTCGAAAAATCCGACCGCGACCGGTTGCGCGCCGCAATCTTCCGATGCGCCGTAATGGGCGTTGCAACCATCTAAATCCTGTAAAAATTTCACGATACACCATCCTCTTTGAAAGGAGAAACGACTTATGAAATGCGAAAAATGCGGCAAGAATGAAGCGACCATGTATTATAAGGAAACTATCAACGGCGTCACGCGCGAGATGCACCTGTGTCCGGAATGCGCGCAGAAAGAAAACCTTGGCGGCACGTTTGAAAACGCGTTCCAGTCCATGAACCATTTCTGGAGCGATCCGTTCCATTCGTTCCTTGGCGGCGGCTTCGGCAGCCTGTGGAACGATATGCTCGGCACGGCGGCACCCACCTCCACCCTGCTCGGCACCGAGCGCAAATGCCCGACCTGCGGCATGACCGAAAGCGAGCTGCGGCAGACCGGCCGTGTGGGCTGTCCGGATTGCTACAGCACGTTCGCGGATATCCTGAACCCGTATGTGCGCAAGCTCCACGGCGCGGACCGCCACATTGGCACGGCGCCGGCCGCACCGGAGCAGCCGCAGGCCGATCCGGTCGAAGCCCTGCGCGCGCAGCTCAAGGCGGCGGTGGAAAGCGAGGATTATGAGCAGGCCGCGCGCCTGCGCGACGAGATCCGCAGAATGGAGGGCGAGCAGAAATGAGCCTGTTTTCATTACACGGCGGCTTCACCGGTTTGGCCGCCTCCAGCCGTGTCAGGCTGGCGCGCAACCTCAAGGGGTACCCGTTCCGGCTGACGCCGGCGCAGCACAGCGAGATCGCGGACAAGGTGTTTTCCGCGCTGCGCGGCAACCCTACCATTGGGCCGGAATTCGAAAAAAAGCAGATCATTCCCCGCTCGACCGAAGCGTCCCAGCTCGTCGAGGAGCATCTGATCTCCCCCGAGCTGGCGCGAAACGGCGGATGGCTGATCGTCTCCCGTGATGGCGGCGTGTCCATCATGGTCGGGGAGGAAGACCATCTCCGCTTGCAGGTCATCGGCACGGGCCTGTGTCCCAAGGAGTGCCTGGAAACCGCCAACCGCATCGCGGCGCTGATCGAAGCCACCCTGCCATTCGCCTATGACGAGCGGCTGGGCTACCTGACCGCCTGCCCGACCAATGTCGGCACCGGCCTGCGCGCCTCTATCATGCTGCATCTGCCCATGCTGACCGCCACCGGCGGCATCAACCAGTTGGCCGGCTATGCCGGCAGCCGCGGATGCGCGATACGCGGTGCCTACGGCGAAGGCTCCCAAGCGGTCGGCGGTTTTTATCAGATTTCCAACCAGATCACGCTGGGCGCTTCCGCAGCCGAGCTGACCGATAAACTGGTTGAGACCGCGACCGCGATCATCGACGCGGAAAAGAAGGCGCGCGAACAGGTGCGCAGCCAGAACGAAGCCGCGCTGCGGGACCGCGTCTGCCGCGCCGCCGGCACGCTGCGTTCGGCTTACCTGATCGATACAGGCGAAGCCATCCAATGTATTTCGGACGTACTGGTCGGCCTGCAGATGGGTCTGCTGTCCGGCGTGGAGCCGCAGGTACTTTACGGGCTGGAACAGCGCATCCGGCCGGCCATGCTGACCGGCGCGCCGCAGGAGCGCGACCAGAAGCGCGCCGCCCTGCTGCGCGAGACCGCGCAAAGTCTGCGCTTCGCGTGAGCTTTCCTTATTCACTTTCCATTTCCCACCCCCTGAAAGGAGTGTTGACTTATGTTTTATCAAAACCGTTTCACCGAACGTGCCCAGAAAGCCCTGACGCTGGCGCAGGAAGCCGCCGGCTCTTTCGGCCACAGTTATATCGGCTCGGAGCATCTGCTGCTCGGCCTGCTGCGTGAGGGCGGCGGCCCTGCCGCCAAAGCGCTTGCCGCGGCGGGCGTGACCGAGGATGCACTGGTGAAGCAGATCGAGGACCTGTCCGGCCGCGGCGCACCCGACAGCGCCGCGCCGCAGGGCATGACCCCGCGCACCAAGCGCATCATCGAGCTGTCGCTGCAGTCTGCGGGCCAGATGGGGACCAATTACGTCGGCACCGAACACCTGCTGCTCGGCATCCTGCGCGAAGGGCAGAACGTGGCGTTGACCGCGCTGGCCAACCTCAAGGTCACGCCGCAGACGCTGGCAGAAAAGCTGAGCGAAACGCTCGGCGGCGCACAGCAGGGCGGCTTTGCGGAAGCAGGCGCGACTGGCGGCGCTTCGGATAAGGACGCTCTTACCCAGTTCGGCCGCGACCTGACTGCCGCCGCCAGGGAGGGCAAGCTCGATCCGGTCATCGGCCGCGCCAAGGAAATCCAGCGCGTGATCCAGATCCTGTCCCGCCGCACCAAAAATAATCCGGCGTTGATTGGCGATCCGGGCGTTGGCAAGACCGCCGTTGTCGAGGGCCTCGCGCAGAAGATTGTGGCGGGCGACGTGCCGGAAACGCTCAAAAACAAGCGCGTGATCTCGCTCGACCTGACCGGCATGATCGCTGGCACCAAGTACCGCGGCGAGTTCGAGGAGCGCATCAAAAAGGTTATCGAGGAGCTGACCGCCAAGAAAGACACCATCCTGTTTGTCGATGAGATGCACATGCTGATGGGCGCGGGCGCCGCCGAGGGCGCGGCGGACGCGGCAAACATCCTCAAGCCCGCACTATCCCGGGGCGAGGTGCAGGTCATCGGCGCGACCACGCTGGATGAGTACCGTAAAAACATCGAAAAGGACGCCGCGCTCGAGCGCCGCTTCCAGCCCGTGCAGATCGACGAGCCGACGCCGGAGGACGCGGTCGAGATCCTCAAGGGCCTGCGCGACCGGTATGAAGCACACCACCGCATCAAGATACCGGACGAGGCGATCGATGCCGCGGTCAAGCTGTCCGTGCGTTATGTGACCGGCCGCTATCTGCCGGACAAGGCGATCGACGTGATCGATGAGGCATGCTCGCGTGTGCGCCTGTCCACGTTGACCGCGCCGCCCGACCTGAAAGCGCTGGAGGACGAAATCGCCGCCGTCGCCGCGAAAAAGGAGGAGGCTGTCAAGAGCCAGGACTTCGAAAACGCCGCCAAGCTGCGTGATGAAGAAAAGCAAAAGCGCGAAGCGCTCGAAGCACGCAAAAAGGAATGGTCTGAACAGCAGACCAAAACGCACGGCGCGGTCACGGCGGATGATATCGCCGCTGTGATCTCCGGCTGGACAGGTGTCCCCGTCGCCCAGCTTACGGAGGACGAGGGCCAGCGCCTGCTGCACTTGGAGGACACGCTGCACCAGCGCGTGATCGGCCAGGACGAGGCCGTTACCGCGGTCGCAAAGGCCATCCGGCGCAGCCGTGTCGGTCTGCGTGACCCCAAGCGCCCGATCGGCTCGTTCCTGTTCCTCGGCCCCACCGGCGTCGGCAAGACCGAGCTTTCCAAGGCGTTGGCCGAAGCCATGTTCGGCGACGAAAACGCCATGATCCGCATTGATATGTCCGAATATATGGAAAAGCATGCGGTTTCCCGCATGATCGGTTCGCCTCCGGGCTATGTGGGCTACGACGAGGGCGGCCAGCTCTCGGAGAAGGTGCGCCGCCACCCGTACTCGGTCGTGCTGTTCGACGAGATCGAAAAGGCACATCCGGATGTGTTCAATATTCTGCTACAGATTCTGGAGGATGGCGTATTGACGGACGGCCAGGGCCGGCACATTGACTTTAAGAATACCATCATCATCATGACGTCGAACATCGGCGCGCAGAAGATCACAGGCCATACCCGCAAGTCGCTCGGTTTTGCCGCGGACGGCGCGAGCGATGCCGAACGCACCTTCGAACAGATTAGGGAGGATGTGCTCGGTGAGCTGAAGAACGCGGTCCGGCCGGAATTCCTCAACCGTATCGACGACATCATCGTGTTCAACCGCCTGACCGAGGAGGAGATCGCTCAGATTGCGGACGGTATGCTGCGGCAGGTCGCCGAACGCATGCAGGATATGCAGATCGTCATGGACTGGACCGACGCCGCGAAAAAGCATCTTGCCAAGGCCGGCTTCGATCCGATATATGGCGCGCGGCCGCTGCGCCGCGCGGTCACAAACGAGGTGGAGGATCTCGTTGCCGAGCAGTCCCTTGAGGGCCGCATCAAGGCGGGCGACCATGTAACGCTGGACGTCGCGGATGACAGGCTGACGCTGGCGCAGCAGGCTCCTGCCGAATCAAATCCCAGCGAAAGCGCAAAGGACGCATAACCCTTGACTAAAAAATCCCGATCCATATGGATCGGGATTTTTTTGCGTAAAAACTACCCTGCGAATCGCTATTGCTGTCTCATCAGCGTTTTTCCACCAAAATAAGCACGATGTTTAATACCCCAAACACAAGCAGGCTGAGAATAACCGATACGCTCCCCATTAAACGACTCCCCCTTTATTCCTTGCTTATTATATAACATTTTGTTTTATAAATCAATATAACAATTCGTTTTGCGTACACTTGAATATAGCCATTTCTTCTAAAAGAGGAGCAACTATGTACGCACGAATCAGAAATTTACGCGAGGATGCCGACCTGCTGCAAAGGGACATTGCACAAATATTAAACTGCACACAGGTTTGCTACTCCAACTATGAGATGGGGAAACGCGATATCCCCACCGACGTTCTCATTAAGCTGGCGAATTTTTATCATACCAGCGTGGACTATCTGCTCGGAGAAACCGATGTGCGTGCGCCCTACCCCAAAAATCATAAATAAGTAGTAAAAAAGCCCCTGTCCAATGGACAGGGGCTTTCGCTTAAGCTCTGTTTTTTACTTAGCAGCTTTAGCAGCCTTGATAGCGTCGATCATCATGGGAACGACCTTGAACAGGTCGCCGCAGATGCCGTAGTCGGCAACGTCAAAGATCGGCGCGCCATCAGCCTTGTTCACCGCGATAATGCACTCGGAATCCTGCATGCCGGCCTTGTGCTGGATCGCTCCCGAAATGCCCAGCGCAATGTACAGCTTCGGATGTACCGTCTTGCCCGTCTGGCCTACCTGGTGGTCCGCCGTCAGCCAGCCCGAGTCGATCGCCGCACGGCTGCCGCCTACTACGCCGCCAAACTCCGACGCCAGCTCTTCCGCCAGCTTGATGCCCGTCTCTACATCCTTCGAGATGCCGCGGCCTACCGATACCACTACCTCTGCACCCGTCAGGTCTACCAGCTCCTTGGCTTCCTTTACGACCTCAAGCACCTTGGTCTCGATGTCCGCTTCGCTCAGGCTGATGCTCAGCTTCTCTACCACTACCGCATTCGCCTTCGCTTCGTCGTACTCGCTCTTCTTCAGCACGCCCGGGCGAACCGTCGCCATCTGCGGACGGAAACGCGGGCAGATGATCGTCGCCATCAGGTGTCCGCCGAACGCGGGACGCGTCATCTTCAGGTTGCGGTCAGAGCGGTCCAGCGCGTCGATCTGCGCCTCCGGCAGCGTCGACGCTTCCTTCAGGAACGCCGCGTACTTCTCCACATCTACGTCCAGATGCGTGCAGTCTGCGGTCAGGCCCGTGTGCAGACGCGCAGCGCAGCGCGGACCCAGGTCTCGGCCGATGTTCGTCGCCGCGATCAGCATGATCTCCGGCTTCTTCTCCATTACCGTGTCGCAGATTACTTTCGCGTATGCGTCCGTCGTGTAGGTCTCCAGCAGCGGCGAATCCGCGATGTATACCTTGTCCGCTCCGTATGCGCCAAGCTCCTTGGCCATTCCGTCTACGTCCTTGCCCAGCAGCAGGCCGCACAGCTCTACGCCCATGTCGTCCGCCAGTTTGCGCCCCTCGCTCATCAGCTCAAGCACCGTCGGCTGCAGCTTGCCCTGGCGCTGCTCACAGAATACCCAAACCCCGCTGAAATCGGCCAGATTGGTGTTGTTAAATTCAGCCATTGTTCATTATTCCCCTTTCCTTCAGATGATGTGCTTCTTCAGAAGCTCCGCCGCGAGGGTCTCGCACGTCGCCTTGTCCGCGCCCTCAAGCATCTTGCCCTTGCCCTTCTGCGGCGGCGTAAACGACTTGAAGATGTTCGTCGGCGACCCCTTCAGACCGATCGTGGTGGGATCGATCAGCGGATCATCCTTCAGGGTGTTGTAATCATATACCGCCACCGGCTTGGCGTAGCAGTCCATGATCCCGCTCAGCGACATATAGCGCGGTGCGTTCAGCTCCTTGATGCACGTCAGCAGGCACGGCGTCTTCGCCTGGATGGTCATGTACCCGTCCTCCAGCATGCGCTTGACGGTTACCGTGTTGCCTTCCTTCTTGATGTCCGCCGCGTACGAAATCTGGGGTACGCCCAGCTTCTCCGCGATCTGCGAGCCTACCTGCGCCGTATCGCCGTCGATCGCCTGCCGTCCGCAGAATACGATATCGTCGTCCTCTAGGCCCACCTTCTTCACTGCCGCCGCGAGGATCTGCGAGGTCGCGAAGGTGTCCGATCCGCCGAACTCACGGGCCGATACCAGCACCGCCTCGTCCGCGCCGCGCGCCAGCAGCTCACGCAGCATGCCTTCCGCCGGCGGGGGACCCATCGTGATTACAACTACCTTGCAGCCCGTCTCATCCTTCAGCTTCAGCGCCGCTTCTACCGCGTTCAGGTCGTCCGGATTCGTGATCGTTTCCATCGACGCTCGGTTCAGCGTCCCGTCCGGATTCACCGCTACCTTGCCGGAGGTATCCGGAACCTGCTTTACACATACGATTGCTTTCATAGTTCTGTTCTCCTCCTTTTCTTAGCGCAGTACCTGACCAGCGATGACCATTCTCTGAACCTGAGAAGTACCCTCGTAGATCTCGGTGATCTTGGCGTCACGCATCATGCGCTCCATCGGGTACTCACGGATGTAGCCGTAACCGCCGTAAATCTGCACGCACTTGGTGGTAACGTCCATAGCGACCTCGGAAGCGTACAGCTTAGCCATAGCGGCTTCCTTGGTGAACGGCAGGCCAACATCGTGGTTGAACGCCGCGCGGCGGACGAGCAGGCGGGCAGCGTCGATCTGGGTGTACATATCGGCTACCATCCACTGCAGGCCCTGGAACTTATCCAGCGTCTTGCCGAACTGTACGCGCTCTTTCATGTACTGGATCGCCTTGTCCAGCGCGCCCTGCGCGATGCCGAGCGCCTGAGAAGCGATACCGATACGGCCGCCGTCCAGCGTCATCATCGCGATCTTGAAGCCGCCGTTTTCCTTGCCCAGCAGACGGTCCGCCGGCAGGTGTACGTCTTCAAAGATCAGCTCTGCGGTCTGCGAGCCGCGAATGCCCATCTTGTGCTCGATCTTGCCGATCGAGAAGCCCGGGTCATCTTTATCTACGATAAAGGCGGAAATGCCCTTGTTGCCCTTTGCTTTGTCGGTCATGGCGAAAACGACATAAGTATCCGCGCGGCCGCCGCCGGTGATGAACACCTTGGTACCATTGAGGATGTAGGAACCGTCTTCCTGCTTCTCAGCGATGGTCTGCTGTGCCGCGGAATCGGTACCGGCATTAGGCTCGGTCAAACCGAACGCGCCAACCTTCGCGCCTTCCTTGGGCTCGATCAGCGGGCGGAGCCATTTCTCCTTCTGCTCCGGCGTGCCGAACGCGTAAATCGGCCAGGCGCCCAGCGTGCCGTGCGCAGAAATGATCGCGCCGGTCGTACCGCAGACGCGGCTGATCTCTTCGATCGCGATCGAATAGCAAACGTAGTTGCCGCCGGAACCGCCGACTTCCTTGGGGAACTGAATGCCCATCAGGCCGTACTTCATCAGCTTCTGGACAGTCTCTTCCGGATAGCGCTCCTGCTCGTCGATCTCCGCGGCGATCGGCTCAACTTCGTTAAGCGCGAACTCGCGGCACATCTTCTGGAACAGTGCTTCTTCTTTTGTAAGCCTAAAATCCATGCCATATACCTCCCAAAAAAATTCGCAGGTGAACAGAAAAACACAGCGCCGGACACCATAGGTATCAAGCGCCGCATCCACCGACACCCAACTTTGGAGCATGTCTACTTCTATTATACTGTTTGGCCGCAATATGTCAAGGATTTAACAGACTTTTGCCTGAGAATTTCGCCCCGCATTTTTGTGCAGATTGGATTTTTTACCCCTCGTTAATTTGCCGTTTCAGTCTCCGTTTTGTAATCATCTATCGTGCGTCTGGGCGCATATCCGGACGCATACCGGCATAAAAAGGATGGAAGACCAAAATTTTAAGGAGGAAAAGCCTATGTGTGGAATCGGAGGCTTTGTCGATTACGAACATGATACACGCGGCTATGGGCCGGTCGCGGAGCGCATGAAACGCACGCTCGCGCCGCGCGGGCCGGACGCGGAGGGGCAGTTCTGCGATCTGGACGCGATGCTCGTCCACCGCCGCCTGATCGTTATCGATCCGGACGGTGGCCAGCAGCCCATGACATCGTCCGACGGGAATACTGTCCTGATTTATAACGGAGAGTTATATAATACCGAGGATATCCGGCACGAGCTTATCCTGCGCGGCCATCGGTTTGCCGGGCATTCGGATACCGAGGTTGTGCTGCACGCCTTTCTGGAATGGGGTACGGATGCATTCCCGCGGCTCAACGGGATTTTTGCTTTCGCCATCTGGCAGAAAGCCGAGCGCCGCCTGACCCTTTGCCGCGACCGGCTGGGCGTCAAGCCCCTGTTTCTCGCGCATACGGGCGGCGGGCTGGTGTTCGGCTCGACCATCGGTACGGTGCTGTGCCATCCGGAGGTCGAACCTGTGATCGACGAGGACGGCCTGCGCTCCCTGCTGCTGCTCGGTCCGGCGCGGCCGCCCGCTTCCGGCGTGTTCCGGCAGATCGACTCCCTACTGCCCGGCCACTATGCCATCCTTACCCCCGAGCATTATACGGACGCCGCATACTGGAAGCTGGAGGCGCATGAGCATCCGGACGACTTGGAGGCCACAATCGAGCGCACGCGGGAGCTGATCTGCGACGCGGCGCAGCGCCAGCTCGTATCCGACGTGCCGCTGGCCTGCTTCCTGTCCGGCGGGCTGGATTCCTCCATCCTGTCCATGCTGGCCGCCAGGGACTACGCCGCGCGCGGCGAAACCCTGCACACCTGGTCGGTCGATTACCGCGACAACGACAAGTATTTTACAAAAAGCAGCTTCCAACCAAACAGCGACAACGCGTATATCAAAATGATGGCGGATGCGCTTCATACTGCGCACCATAACGTTGTCATTGAACCGGAGGCGCTGTGCGCCGCGCTTCTGCCCGCGACCGACGCCCGCGATCTGCCCGGCATGGCGGACGTGGATTCCTCGCTGCTGCTATTCTGTGCGGAGGTGAAAAAAGGCGGCACGACCGTATGCCTTTCCGGAGAGTGCGCCGACGAGCTGTTCGGCGGCTATCCCTGGTACCACCGCGAGGAGATCCTGTTCGAGGACACGTTCCCGTGGTCCCGATCGGTCGGGCTGCGGCTCGGCCTGCTCGCACCGGACGTGGTGCGAGATGGGGCGGCGTTCGTCCGCGAGCACTATCTTTCCACCTGCCGCCGCGCAGAAAAGCTGCCCTCGGACAGCAAAAAGGACGCGCGCATGCGCGAAATGTTCGTTCTCAATCTGGACTGGTTTATGGCGACCCTGCTGGAAGGCAGCGTTGCGGGAGGATACGGCCGGCGGTATCCGCGTTGCAGCCGCGCGAAAAGGAAAAGAGGGGCATCCGCCCCTCTTTTTTGTATTCCCGTCAAGGCCTCACCGCAGCCCCGCCGTGATGATCGCCATATAATAGACTTCCTCCGCGTTGCAGCCGCGGGACAGGTCGTTGATCGGCGCGTTTAAGCCCAGCAGGATCGGCCCATAGGCCTCAAAGCCGCCCAGGCGCTGCGCGATCTTGTAGCCGATATTGCCGGCGTTGATATCCGGAAAGATAAAGGTGTTGGCATGTCCCGCCACCGGCAGGCCCTTGCACTTGGTCTGCGCGACCTCGGGCGATACCGCCGCATCAAACTGCAGCTCTCCCTCGATCATCAGATCGGGACGCGCCTGCTTCGCCGTTTGGGCCGCGCGGCGCATCTTGTCTACATCCTCGCCTTTTCCCGACCCCTTGGTCGAATAGGACAGGAACGCCACCTGTGGGTCAATGCCGAACAGCTTCGCGCATTCGGCGGTTTCGACTGCGATCTCGGCCAGTTCATCCTCATCCGGCTTGATATTGATTGCACAGTCCCCCATCGCCAGCAGTTCCGCGCTGCTTCCGCTCCCGCGGGTCAGGATAAAGCACGAGCCGACGATCCGGTGTCCCGGCTTGGTACGGATCAGCTGCAGCGCCGGACGCACCGTATCCGCCGTGGAATAGGTCGCACCGCCGAGCAGGCAGTCTGCCACGCCGAGCTTTACCAGCATGGTGCCGAAATAATTTCCCTTTTGCAGCAGCCCGCGGCATTCCTCAGGCGACAGCTTGCCCTTCCGCAGCTCTACCATTTTATCCACCAGCTCGTCCATACGGCGGTAGTGCAGCGGATCGACGATGCGGATATCCGCAATGTCGAAGCCGCCTGCCCGCGCGGCCTGCCGCACCTCCTGTACGTCCCCGATCAGCAAGGGCTGCAGAATGTCCTCCCGCTTGAGGCGGGAGGCAGCCTCCAGGATACGCGGGTCCGCCCCCTCAGTGAACACCAGCGTGGTATAATTCTTTTTCAGTTTTTCGATCAGCTTAGTAAACATAACAGCGCCCCTGTCTCACCAATCCGCCGGAAATACTGTATAGGCAAATTTCGCATACTGCGGCGTTGTAAAGTGGATATGGCTACCGCGCGGGATATACAGCACATCCCCTGCGTCGCCGCCTACGGTGCGGCCGTCTATGCGGATCTCCAGCCGCCCCTCCAGTACAACGTCCCATTCGTCGTAAGTGAGCGTCCATTCAAAATCCGCGCCGTCGCGCAGCTCCATGATGCCGCAGCCGATGCGCGGCGCCTCCTCGAGCGTCGCCACGTCTTTCAGGCGCACGTCATCGCGCCCCTCAAACGGCTCAAGGCGCACGGTCGGCACGCGCACGCTGAGCACGCCGCTGGGATCTACCGTTTTCTCAAAGCCGCACCCGCCGCTTTCGCTCTGCGCCGGCTTTTGCCAGCTTGTCTCGGCCAGCACCTTTTCCACAAGGCTGCGAATCAGCTCCTCGTTTACTTTCATCGTCATCCTCCCCTTTCCGCTGCCAGGTCACATCAGAGCCTCAAACACCTTGGGCGATGGGCGCGGGATAATGCTTGTGCCGACCAGCAGCTCGGCCTGCTTCCTGGCGGCGGCCACTGCGGCGCGCACCGCGCCGACATCGCCGGTCAGCGTCACATAGCCCTTGCCGCCGATCGCATAGCCGATGCGCACCTCGATCAGCTGCACATCCGCCGCCTTGGCCGCGATATCCGCGCCAATGATGGCGGACGCTACCGAATAATACTCCAAAACGCCGACCGCGCCCGGCCTTTCAATCTGCGTGGTCATGCTGATGGCCTGAATCACATCCGCGTGGATGTTGGGGATGGTCAGCGTGTCCACCACGCACTCGCCGCCCCGCTTGATTCCCTCCGTCATGGAGGCTTTCACGTCCCCTGTTTCGCCCGCGATCAGGATCAGGTATTTGCCCGGACACACCGTGGAGGAGCGGAGCAGCTCCACCGTCGCCGCCTTTACCATATAGTCACAGGTTTCGATGCCCCGCGCAATGCTGTTCAGTTCCACCATGCCGATGGCCATCCTGCTGGAAATTCCCATAGTGCTCACTCCTTCCGTCCGCGGATGCGGGCGCCTCTTTCTGTAATTTCCGTCACCACGCCCGAAATACTGGCGTGAATCTGTGCGGACAGGCCTTCCGCCGCCTGCGCCAGCACTTCGCCCCGCTCGACTGTGTCGCCGGCCTGCTTGACCGAATGCGCCGGCTTGCCGATATGCTGGGAGAACGGCAGGAATACCTCATCCGGCGTAAGAGTCCGGCAGTCGTGCGCGTGCAGACCGTAATACGCCGACAGCCCCAGCCGGCTGACCAGGCGGTCGGTCGGCGTATGGCGCTGATCGACCTCGGCTCGCGCCTGCGGCGCGCTGTCCCGCGGCACCTGAAGTCCCTTTTCCCGCAGCCAGCGCTTGACGTATTGGTTGACCTTGCGCGGCGAAAGCTGCATCGGGCAGGCGAACATTTCGCATACGCCGCAGTCGCAGCAGTTGGCTGCCTCGCCGAAAAATACGGACGTATGCCGCGTCGTCCGTTACCCCCTGCTCACGCCACAGGTTGCGCATAATCAGGTGCGGCCGAATGGCGTGGCCGATCAGGTATCGCGGACACAGGTCGGTACACATCCGGCACTGGATGCAGGCGCTGCGCGCCTGGTGACGGATTGTTTCCAGCGGCGTCGCGGCCCGCCGGAACAGATAGTGGTCACGCGGCAGCACAATGATGTTGCCCGTGGTCTTGGTTACGACCGCGCCGCGTATTTCGTCCGCGCCGGTCAACTGCCTGCCCATCATCGGCCCGCCGAGGATCAGCGCATAGTCCGCGAGCTGCGGCTCGGCCGCGCGCACGCAGTCGATGACCGGCGTCCCGATCGGTACATGCAGCATAACCGGCTCTTTCACCTCGCCCACGACCGACAGGTATTTATCCACCACCGGCCGTCCCTGCAGCGCGTCGTAAATATTGAGCATGGTGCCGACGTTGTCCACCACGCAGCCGACATCAAGCGGCAGGCCGCGCTCGGGGACCGAGCGTCCGGTCACCTGCTGCACCATGGTCTGTTCGTCGCCCGCCGGATAGAACGTACCCATCCGGAAGATCTCGACCGGCGCGGCCGCCGCGCGGATCGCCTCGGACAGCGCGCCGATCTCCTGTTCGTATTTGCCTTTCAGGGCAATGACCGCGCGGCCTGCGCCCAAATGCTCTTTGACCGCCAGCACCGCCTGGATGATCTGCGGCGCACAGGTGCGGCAAAGGTATTTATCCGTCTCGATCAGCGGCTCGCACTCGGCCGCGTTGACGATCAGGCACTCCGCCTTGGCGTCCAGCTTGACATGCGTCGGGAATCCGGCGCCGCCCGCGCCGACGATGCCGGCCGCCTTGATGGTTTCGGTCAGATTCATGGTTTCACCGCTTCCCTTTCCTCCAGAATACCGGGGTCGAACTCCTGATCGTCCACAATGCCGACCACGGTCGCGTCCACCGGCACCGACATATCGCCCGCCGCGCTGCGTGCCGAGCTTCCGCCGACGATGATGACCGTCTCCCCCATGCCCGCGCCGATCATATCGGCGGCCACGATGGGCGCGCGGTCCGGCGAGCCGTCCAGGATGTTGACCGGCTGCACGATCAGCAGCTTATAGCCCGCCAGCCGTTCCTCCTTGCGGGTGGCCCAGATATTCCCGATCACTTTGGCAATTTTCATATGGTTCCCCTCCTGTCGGGCATACGTTGGCGCGCCGGCGGCTCAGCCCGCGCCGCGGTTTTCAGTCCTGCCCCTTGATAATCGTGATGCCTCTGCCCGCCGCCAGGTCTTTGGCCAGCGCCGTGATGATACAGCCCGCGCCCACGCGGATGCAGGCAACGCCCTGCTTTTCCGCGTCGATCAGGTCGCGCTCGGTCAGCACCCGCTTGGCCAGCGTCTTTTCCTTTGCGTTGGACGCCTCCGCAGGCGGCACCTGTAATTTCGCCGCGGGCTGCTTTTCGGTCAGCAACTGCCCGACATCGGTCTGCGTGCAGAGAACCGCGCCGCTTGCCTGCAAAAAGTCCAGCTTTTGCTGCAGCATCTTATAGTACACCGCTGGTGCCGACTCCCGATACCGGTACAGCTCCACCCCCTCCGCGAGGATATAGACCTTTTTCCCCGCGAGGATGGCCTGCACCGCCAAACGGGTAAAGGCGCAGTCTCCCACGCCGGAAGCGATCCGGTCCAGCGCGCCGCAGCTCAGGTCGCCGAGCAGCACCGCATCGTAATCCGCCAGCTCCACGTCATACTCGCGCTGCAGGGCGCAGTCCACCCGCCATTTCCGGCGGACCGCCTCGCTCTCCAGCACGCTGTGACAGGCCGTGCCGTGCGCCTGTGTCAGGATCAGCAGGCCCTGCTTGCTCTCAGACGGGTCTGCCTGCTCCGCTCCCTCCAGCTCATGCAGTCTTGCCGTGACCCGCCGCACGATTTCCTCGACCAGCTCTGTTCGCTCCATGGCTCCCCTCCTTTCCGCTTATCACTTACAGTTCATGGCAATCCCTGCGGGCGTCACCAGAAACGGGTCGGCAGGCTTTACCGTCCGGATGCCCGTTTCCCGCGCAAAGACCTCTTCGATTCCGGTCAGGCAACAGGTGCCGCCGCACAGGTAGAGTGTTTCCGTTTCTGTTTTATCGACATATCGTTTTACGATCGCCGCCATTTTTTCCACAACGGGTCTGACCACGGGAAAGATCTCCTTATGACGCGCGTAGTCCTGCTTGATGGACTCAGCCTCCGCGAAAGGGATATGATAGTTGCCCGCCAGCACCAGGGTCAGATGCGTGCCGCCGGTCGGCTCATCCTCGATGCGGACCACCTTTCCCTCCCGCAGGACGGCCAGGCCGGTCGTGCCGCCGCCGATATCCACCACCACGCCGTTGTCGATCTGGTAGACCGCGTTCGCAGCGGTCGGCTCATCCAGCACGGCGGTCACTTCAAACCCCGCGCCCTCGGCCACATACTGATGTGTCCGCGCGCTCGACTCCGTCCCCGCCGGCATGGCGATGGCGCACCGTTCCAGCTCCCTGCCAAGCCGCTGCTCCAGTCTGCGCTTCAGCTCGCGCACGATCTGCAGCGCGCCGAGGTAATCGACCACCACGCCGTCCCGCAGCACCGAGGCCGCCTGCTTTTCGCACGCCACAGGATTATCCGCCCCGTCCAGCACGACCAGCACGATATAGGCCGTACCCAGGTCCAGCCCCACCTTCATTTCTCCGTCAGCCGGCGGAAAGGTGGTATGCTCCGACGCGCTCACGCGGGCCATATAGTCGTTAACGCGCTCCATATCCATCATTTGTTCCAGCGCTCCTTCCGTTTTCCGCTATGCCCCATATTGTCCGGCCAGATAACGGCACATCATAATGTGCAGCGCGCTGGACATACGGTTTAGTTCTTCGATCAGATCCTCTCTGGTGCATTTCGCGCCCTCGCGAAACGCCAGCGCCGCCGCGACCTCGGTCTCCCGCACCGCGGCGCGCAGGCTGTTGAGCAGGGCGAAATCGCGCCCCATGGTATACTCGGGCAGCGTCATCGCCTTGACGCCGAAAAAGCGCTGCGGGTCGTGCGACTGCTCCCGCAGGCCGGCGTGTGTCAGTCCGATCAGCGTTTCCATGGTGAACGGCTCATCGAGCACGTCGCAACGCATCACCTCGCGCAGCGCGTGCAGCAGGTCGTTCAGGTCCTCCAGCAGCTTTTCGCTGCCTCCGCGTCCGCTGATCTCGGTCTGCGCCAGCACGACAGACGCCTGCAGCGCGTCCAGCCTGCCCCGAAACAGGATGCGCGGATGGCTTTTCTGTACCAGTAGGTTGCCCGCGAGGTGCGTCATATGCTCGGGCTTTTCCGCGTAAAACGCGCCGGTCTCATAGTCAACGAACCTCGCCGCTGCCGTCGGCACAGCCGCGGGCGCCGCCAGCGCGTTTACCACCCCTGCCGAGCAGGGGCTGGCTTTCCCCTGCCGCTCCTCCGGCACAATCTTGATTTTGCGCGTCTGAAGATACTCGCGCGCTGCCGGCGTCAGCTTCTGCCCCCTGGGTACCACATAGCTCTCCGGCTCGATCGCGTGCAGCTCATGCCGCAGCGCTGTCTCCGTGATATATTTCAAACGCTTCACCTCCTCAAGGCGGATGGGCTTCTGCCGTACCGCCGCGCCTTATTTGTCCAGAGTCGGCAGGATGTACTCCACTTCCTCATGCGGCCGCGGGATCACATGTACCGAGATCAGATCGCCCACTCGCTCCGCTGCCGCCGCGCCCGCGTCGGTCGCGGCCTTGACCGCGCCCACATCCCCGCGCACCATCACGGTCACCAGGCCGCCGCCAACGTGTACCTTGCCGATCAGCGTTACGTTTGCCGCCTTTACCATTGCATCGGCCGCCTCCACGGATGCGACCAGTCCCTTTGTCTCGATCATGCCGAGTGCCTGCATATTTGCCATGTTACCTTACTCCTTTTCTGTCGTTTTCCGCTTTTTACTGCTTATCCAGCGAGGGCAGAATATACTCCACCTCTTCGTGCGGCCGCGGGATCACATGTACCGAGATCAGATCGCCCACTCGCTCCGCTGCCGCCGCGCCCGCGTCGGTCGCGGCCTTGACCGCGCCCACGTCCCCGCGCACCATCACGGTCACCAGGCCGCCGCCGACATGTACCTTGCCGATCAGCGTTACGTTTGCCGCCTTTACCATTGCGTCGGCCGCTTCCACGGATGCGACCAGTCCCTTTGTTTCGATCATGCCGAGTGCCTGTGTCGTCGTTGCCATAATCAATTCCTCCTAAGCTTTATTGAATGGTTGATGAACCTGTTTACGCCTTTTTCATCCGGCTGACGACCATGCGGACGATCGCCTCCAGATCGGTCTCACTGATCCCGCCGCCCGTGCTCTGGCAGATGCCGTCGCTGCAGTCGGGCGCGCCCTGCCGGATATCGTCCAGCTCCCGAAGACCGTAGGCCACCTTGCGGGTATTGAGCAGCTGCATGGGGCCGACGTTTTCGCTCGTCGCCGAGCCGCCCACCGCGCCGCAGCCCAGCGTCAGCGCGGGCATGAGCGCCGTGGAGGCGCCGATACCGCCCAGCGCGGACGCGGTATTGACGATCACGCGGGAAACCGGCACGCGCTTTGCAAAATAATCGACCATCTGCTCGTCCTTGGTATGCATGGAGAACGTATGGCCCGCGCCCTCGTAGCGCAGGATCGTGCAAACCTTTTCACACACGTCCCGATAGTCCTTTCCGGTATAGAACGCAAGGATCGGCCCGAGCTTTTCATTGGAGTACGGATGGCCGCGGCCCACGCCGTCCTCACGGGCGACCAGCACGCGCGCCGACACCGGCACCCGATCCAGGCCGGCCAGCTTGGCAATGGTTTCCACGCTGCGGCCGACGATCTCCGGATTCATCGTGCCGTTGGCGCGGAGAATGAATTTGCCGAGCTTGGCGCGCTCCGCGTCGTCGAGGAAGTAGGCGCCCTGCTTTTCCATTTCGGCCTGCACCGCAGCCGCCATATCCTCGTCGCAGATAATGGACTGCTCGGAGGCGCAGATCGTACCCCAGTCAAAGGTCTTGGAATCCAGGATGCGCTTGACCGCGAGCGGCAGGTCGCAGGTCTTTTCCAGATAGGCCGGACCGTTGCCCGGCCCCACGCCGATCGCCGGCGTGCCGGAGGAATAGGCCGCGCGCACCATGGCCGAACCGCCGGTCGCCAAAATCAAAGCAACGTCGCGGTGGCGCATAAGGTTATCGGTGGCCTCCATGGTGGGAATCGTGATACAGGAGACCAGGTTCTCGTTCCCGCCCGCCTCGGAAATCGCCTGGCGGATGACCTTGACCGTCTCCATGATGCAGCGCAGTGCGGTCGGATGCGGGGAAAACACGATCGCGTTGCCCGCCTTGATCGCGATTTCGGACTTGTACAGCGCGGTGGACGTGGGATTGGTTGAGGGGATCAGACCCGCGATCACGCCCACCGGCACGGCGATGGTGCGCGTTTTATTGACCTCGTCGCGTTCAAGCTCGCCCACGGTTTTCATATCCTTGATGTATTCGTACACGCCGCGGCTGCCGAACACGTTTTTGATGACCTTGTCCTCGACCTTGCCGAAGCCGGTGTCCTCATTGGCCATTTCCGCCAGGCGCCGCGCGTTGCGCACGCCCGCGTCCGCAATGGCGCGGACAATGCGGTCCACCTGCTCCTGGGTCATGCCGGCCAGCTCCTGCTGGGCTTTTTTGGCCGCGCCGACCAGTTCACGGACCTCCTGCATGGACAGTAAATCCTTGTCATATAGCTGCATGATTCAACTCTCCTTTATCCGCGGATGCTTCCGCTTGAATTTCATTTGCCCTGATCGCGGAACGCCCGAATCGCCGCGATCAGCTGCTCCTTTTTGGCAAATCGGATATCGCGCCGCGTCATGCTGGTCAGCCCCAGCTCCCGCGCGGCGGTGCGCAGGCTGGCGACCGACATGCCCGCCAGCGTCTCGTCATCCGGCGCCCCTTCGCATACCCGCGTCGGGACGGGCTCCTGCGCGCGCCGAGGCGAGGCGCGGACCGGCGCCGCGGGCGGCGGGGACAGGATCGTTTCCACTTCCTCATGCGGCCGCGGGATCACATGCACGGCGACCAGCTCCCCGACCCGCTCGGCCGCCGCCGCACCCGCATCCACCGCAGCCTTGACCGCGGCCACCTCGCCGCGCACCATGACCGTCACCAGACCGCCGCCGACATGCTCCTTGCAGGCCAGCGTGACCTCGGCGGCCTTTACCATTGCGTCAGCAGCCTCTACCGAAGCTACCAGGCCGCGCGTCTCGATCATTCCCAACGCTCTCACCGGCCGTCACCTCCGTTGCGCGCCGCGCCGTTCACAGGCTGTCCCCCGCAATGCATTCGGTGGGATGCTCCGCCACAAACTCGACCGCGTCGGCAAATGCTTCGCACGCTGCCTTGCAGGCGGCCTGGCTGCCTGTCAGCAGGCCGCCGCCGAAGTTCGTCTCGCTCGGCGGAGCGTACAGCACGCACATGTGTACGTCAGCCGCTTTGAGCGCGGCGTCCAGACCGTACACCGCCTCCAACGGCGGCGCGATCAGGTACGCCAGTGCCTCGCCCTCCGCAATGCCCGCGCCCTCGGACAAATACGAACCGGTGCGCGAAATACAATGCGCATAGTAGACGATATCGCCCTCGTCGTTTGCGGAAACAAAATGGCATACGTTCTCAATCATATCAACACAGGCGTCCAGACCGGCCTTGGCCTCCGCCGGATTGGGCGCGGCCAGGATGCCGATAATCTCGCCTGCCAGGCGCGTGCTCGCGTGGTCCGCGCCCGCATAGCAGCTTTTGGCGTATACCACGCGGCAGACCGCTTTTTTGGTCGCTTCATCCAGCGCGGTATAGGTCACGTCGTCGTTGTCCGCCGTGATCAGCGCGAGCGACCGCTCCTCCGGCCGCAGCGACAACTGTTCGGCGAGGTCGGGCGCAACGTTTGGGATCAGCTTTGTCGCCAGCACCCTCGCCTGAATGGGATCTCTTTTCATAGGTAAGCTCCTCCCTGCCTGTTACAGCTTCAAATCCGTACCGCTGGCCTTTTTCTCCAGCATCAGCTTGATAATATCGGCAATGTGCGCGCCTGCCTCGGCAGGGTTGGTGCCGCTTCTGTGGATATTGGAAAGTACGGTGCGCCGCGCCTCCGGCATGCCCACCGTCGCCCGATAGGCAATATAGGCGGACATGGATTCCGCGGTGATCAGGCCGGGCCGCTCGCCGATCAGCACGCAGGTGACCTCGGCGCCGAGCAATTCGGACACCTCATCCATCACGCCGACACGGCCGTATCGCACGAAAAACGGCGTACCCACGTCTATTTTATAGTTCTGCAGGCCTTGCAGCAGCGCGGGCAGCAGATCCGGAATATTGGCCGACACCGCCGCGGAGGAAAGCCCGTCGGAAACATATATCTGAACCGTGGGATGGGCCCTGCACCGCTCGCGGATGGTATCCGCTGCCGCCTTGCTGAGCCTGCGCCCCAGGTCGGGCCTCGTCAAATAGGTATCCTTGCTGTCGCACTGGCTCTGCACAAGGAACACTCCCTGCGAGGCAATAAACGCCTCGTCCACATCGCTAAAAACCGCGTCCTGCGCCGCTGAATGCGCCGCGCGGAATTCCAACTGCGGCAGCGTTTTATAGCGCGCGCCCGCTTTGCCGATGCCGAGACGGCAGGGCGCGTTCCGCTTGAGGTCCGCATACGCCTCGCCATGCTCCGGCTGTTCTACCAGATACTGCTCCCTTATGTCGATCTCCGTGATGTCGGGCAGGCAGCCCGCCTCCCCCGCCGTCTCCGGCATCCGGATATCGGGAGCCGCCGGCTCTGTCCGGGCGGCGGGCGTCGGAGCCGGCTTTTCCGGCGGCCGTTCGTCCTGCGCAAGCTCCGCGACCACCTGTTCGATGATGCGTGTCAATGTAGCTTCGTCCAACACTCTCACTTCCTCTCCTACTTCGCCAAAAAGACCGAGGCGTCGCCCGCCCTGGGCGTCAACTTTCCGTTCTCCGAAAAGCCCATTTTTTCCAGCCAGCGGTCAAATTCCGGAATGGGCCGCAGGCCGAAGACCTCGCGCAGCGCGGGGATCTCATGATAGCCCGTACACTGGTACATCAGCATGCAGTCGTCGCCCTCCGGAATAGACATCAGGTAAGTACAGCCGGCGGCCACCAGCAGCGTGGCCAGGTTCTCGATATCGTTCTGGTCGGTCTTCATGTGGTTGGTGTAGCAGGCGTCGCAGCCCATGGGTACGCCGGTCAGCTTGCCCATGAAGTGATCCTCCAGCCCCGCGCGCGTGACCTGCCTGGCATCATACAGGTATTCCGGCCCGATAAAGCCGACCACCGTATTGACCAGGAACGGCTGGTACCGCCTGGCAAAGCCGTAGCAGCGCGCCTCCATCGTCACCTGATCCCAGCCGTTGTGCGCCTCGGAGGATAGTTCCGAGCCCTGTCCGGTTTCGAAATACATAACGTTGGGGCCGGTGCAGGTGCCGCGGCTGAGCATGGTCGCGCGCCCCTCCTCCAGCATTGCCGCAGTCAGGCCGAACGCCTCGTTCCCCTTCTGGCTGCCCGCGATCGACTGGAACATCAGATCGAGCGGCGCGCCCAGTTTATCTGCCGCGGCGACCTGGGTGGTAACATGCGCCAGCACACAGATCTGCGTCGGTATCTCCCATTTATTCTTGAACTCGTCGAACATCTTGAGGATGCGGGCGACCGATTCCACCGAATCGTCCACCGGATTCAGCCCCAGCACCGCATCGCCGCAGCCGTAAGAGAAGCCCTCCATCGCGGAGGCCAGGATGCCTTTCGGGTCGTCGGTCGTATGGTTGGGCTGCAGGCGGGAGGAAAACGTCCCCGGCAGGCCGATCGTAGTGTTGCAATGCGCGGTCACTTGGATCTTTTTGGCCGCGTAAATCAGGTCCAGATTGCTCATCAGCTTGCATACGCCCGCGACGATCTCGGACGTGATGCCGCGCGACGCGCGGCGGACCATTTCGCTTGTGGTATTGCCGTCGAGCAGCCACTCGCGGAACTCCGCGACCGTCATATTCCGGAACTCGCGGAAAATTGTTTCGTTCACATCGTCCTGTATGATGCGGGTGACCTCGTCCTCCTCATAGGGGACGGCCGGCGCGTTGCGCAGATCGTTCAGCGTCAGGTTTGCCAGGACTACCTTGGCCGCCACCCGTTCCTCGGCCGTCTCGGCCGCGATGCCGGCCAGCCTGTCGCCCGATTTTTCCTCGTTGGCCTTGGCCATCACCTCGCAGATGCTCTTGAATTCATAGACATGCCCGAACAGCTTTGTTTTCAGGATCACATCGTTTCACCTCTCCCTGCTTGTTATGAATTGAAGATCAGCGTCTTGACCACGACAGGCACCACATGCCCGTCCGCGACCGGCGCGCCGATATCCACATAATCGCCGTCCTGCGTCCGTATCCCGTCGATGCAGATGACGTCCTTGCGGAAGTCCAGCCGCACGTTGAGCGCATTTCCCAACACCTTGCCAATATCGGCCTCCACCACCAGGATCAGCGGGTTCCCGCCCGCGATGCTCTCCGCCGCCCCGTCCGTTACCGCTGCGGCCAGCTTTTGGATGGCGGCGAAGCTGGTATAGGACCTGCCGCTGAACGCGATCGCGACCTGTTCGATCCGTCCCTCCGGCTGGTACATCGGCATTTGACGCCGGATGGCGTCGCGCAGCGTTTCCGGCGCGGCCTCGTCCTCCTCGGATACACGGAGCACAGGTACATTTTTGACCGGCAGGCGTCCCCGCGCATAATGGATGGTGCTGCCGCTGACCTCGGTCGTATGCGTCCCCGCGCCGACCACGGTGGCGCGGATGGTTTCCGCCGGCCGGAACAGCCGCAGCCCGCCGAGATCCGCGTTTCCCCGAATCGCCTGTCCGAGCAGCACGCCCACATCGCCGTACCGGAACACATCCCCCTCCGGCGGCGTATAAATGCAGTCCGCCACGCCGCCCGAGTAGGTGACCGCCCGCGCACGCGCTGCTTCGGGCAGCGGCTTCCCGCCGTTAGTATACAGTCCGGCGTGCTGCCCATCCGGCGGCCGGCGGGACAACGCCTGCGCGAGCTGGTCGGCCATCAGGCCGCATACCCGCCGCAGCATCTCCACATCTGCCGCATCTCCAGCCCGCAGCGCGATGCCGTGCGCACGGGCCAGCGCCTCAATCTTATGATAGACATAGGCGATCCGGCCATGCTCCACGCGGATCAGCCGCCCGCCGATATCCAGACAGCAGACGCCGGCCAGCTTCCCTTTATCGAATACCGCAATGTTGGTCGTTCCGCCGCCGACATCCAGGTTGGCTACAGCCGTGCGCGCCTCCTCAGAAAGCCGGTCGGCGCCCGCTCCCCGCGCGGACAGCACGGATTCCAGATCCGGTCCGGCCGTGGCGACCACAAAATCGCCCGCAAGGCTTGCCAGCGCCTCCAGAACCTCGTTCGCGTTCTGCTTGCGCGCCGTCTCGCCGGTAATGATGACCGCGCCGGTCCTGACATCAGCCGGACGGATACCCGCTGCGGCGTATTCCTTCCGCACGATTTCCTTGACCGCCTCCGCGTCGATCTCCGTCCCCGACCGCAGCGGCGTAAAGTATATCCCGCTGCGGTGGACGACCTCTTTTTTCACGATCTGGATGCGCGGCGCGGTATAACTGCTCGCCCGGTTCTCGATCGTCAATCTGCTAAATATCAGTTGTGTGGTGGATGTCCCGATATCCACGCCCACGCTGCATATCTCCTCGTGCATGGCGCGCCTCCGATCTTGCAAAATATACTTTCATCAAAAAAGTCCGGATACACAGACTGATAGCCTGTATATCCGGACTGCGCCGCCCGTTTGCTTCGCCGCGGCATTCCATCATGCCGCAGCCTTATTCTTTTACTGGTTTCTGAAATCAAACATCACATGCGTGCCACCACTGCCCGATTCGGTCTTCAGGCTGCCGTGCAACCGATCCTCCACCATTGTACGCACGATGGAAAGGCCCAGGCTGTCCGGCCGGACAGCCACCGTATCATAGCCGCACCCGTCGTCAATGACCTCAATGCAGGAATACAGCTCCCCGCGGCTCACAACGATCCGGATGCCGCCCTGCTCTCGCCCCCGAAAGGCATATTGCAGGGAATTCTGAAGCAGCTCATTGATTACCAGCGCGGCCGATGTGGCAGTATCGGAATTGACCGGAAAGTCATCCCCTTCCTGCCGGATCTGCACATGGAAATCCGGCCGGCTGAACGCGCGGATGATATTGTTCCGGATATTGCGGATGACCTCCCCGATCATCACCTCGTCCACACCGGACCGCGAGAGCAGCTCATGCGTGGTAGCGATTGAGAGGATGCGGTTCATACTCTCCTCCAGCACGTCCTGCAGCGCCGCGTCATCCAGCCGCCGCATCTGCAGCCGCAGCAGGCTTGCCACGGTCTGCAGGCTGTTTTTCACCCGATGGTGCATCTCCTTGACCACCGCCGACTTCAGCACAAGCTGCTTCTCCTGTTCGCGCTTCCACGTCAGATCCTGCACGATCACGGCAAACGCCATATCCTCCCGCGCCAGCCGGATCTGCTTGACCAGCAGGCTGTGGCGACCCAACGTAACCTCCGCCGCCGCGTAACCAGCCTGCTCGCCCTCCTCCCGTACCTCGGCCAGCCGCACGTTTTCATACCGCTGCCCCAGGGGGTCGTCGAGATATCCCAGCGTCTGATAAAGGCTGCGCGCCAGGCTGTTGCAGAACGCCACCCGCCCCGTCCGGTCGACGATCAGCAGGGCCTCGTCGATACACTCGGTCAGCCAATCGTTTCCCGCCATATGCGCGAGCGCGTTGGCGATCTTTGCAGGGTCACGGTCGGAAAAATGCAGCCGGCCGCTTGCCTGCCGCCGTTCGTCCATCCGCTGTTCCCGCACCAGCGCGCCGATCACCTTGCCTGCGCTGTTTTTGATCGGTTCGACCGACTGGACCGTGCGCCGGTTTTCCTGGGTCAGCGCTTTCATCTGCTTGGTTCCCACGCCCAGGCGGAGCGTCCGCGCCACGGCCGGCTCGTTCTCCCTGCGCGCCAGCAGCCCCACCACGCTTTTCCGGTAGGAGGACGGCGCGCCGTCCGGCTTTGCCTCCGCCACAACGATGGCGTCGCCGTCCCGACAGGGGCAGTCCACAAAAATGTCCGCCTCCTCCCAACTGGCCAAAGCCCTCAGAACGGTGCTCATTCCCTGTATCACGGCAATATCCGCCGGCGCCAGGCTGGTATATTTCCGGCAGAGTGCCTCGATCGTATCCATCATACTCAGCGTCCCCCGCTTCTCATCAGGATGATCTCCGCGACCCGCCGCATGGACAGCTTTTTGCTCTGGCTCAGCTTGCGTATGTAATCATATGCACTCTGTTCGGTCATTCCCTCCTGCGACATCAACAGGCCCTTTGCCTTTTCGATCACGGTACGGCTTTCCAGCCGGTCAGTAACCTGCCGGATGTCCTTTTTGAGCTGGCGCATCTCCTTGCTGCGCGCCACGGACAGCTCTATGCTTGGCACCAGCGAGCTTTCGCCCAGCGGCTTGACCAGATATCCCGCCACGCCCTGATCCCGCGCGGTTTTGACAAATTCCCATTCGCTGTACGCGGTGAGCATGATAATCGTTTCCGCGATATCCTCTTCGTAAATGATCCTGGCGGCCGAAAGGCCGTCCAGCAGCGGCATCTTCACGTCCAGCAGCACGAGGTCGGGCTGTGTCTGCCGGCACATCTCGATCGCGTCGAAACCGTCCGCCGCCTCGCCAACCACCTGGTAACCCTGCGCCGACAGCAGCTCCTTTAAATCCATGCGGGTGATCGGCTCGTCGTCCGCAATCACCACTCTGATTCGGCTCATATCCATTCTCCTTACCCTCAGGCGGCATCACTCCTCCGCCTGTTCATAGCCCAGATAGGCCATCAGTGCGTCCATCCCTTCGCCGGTGACGCTGCTGGTGACGAACACCGTTTTGGCGCCCGCCATATGCAGGTATTTTTTTGCCTTTTCTATCTGCTCCTGCGCAGCGATATCGCTTTTTGTCACTACGCCCAGCACCGGCTTGGCAAACTGGCTGTTATAGGAGGGCGGGAACATGGTACCCTCCTCTGTGGCGGACTGCACGAATACCACATAGTCCGCTTCCACCGAGGTGACCATCAGCGCCCCCCGAAAGCTGCGCCGCTCCAGGTATTCGCCGGGCGTATCGATCATCGTCTGGTTGATAACCTGCACGGTCTGTGTTTTGTGATACGCCAGATCGCGTCGGCTGATACGCTGGCACAGCGTTGTCTTGCCCGCCGTGGATCGCCCGACCAGCATGATCCGCTTCTTTTCCCTGTTTTCCATGGCCAATTCCCCTACGTCCTGGTCATCGGCGCAGGGCTGAAGCCCATCATGTCGCACAGCACCTGCATCACACCGGCAAGCGCTTCCTCCACCGCCGCCACCTCGCCGGTGATGACCAGCGAGCCGTTGAAACGGTCCACAAAGCCGACCTCGACCGAGGCCGCCTTGGCCGCCACGTCCGCGCCGATCATCGCGGCCTCGCTCGGCGTGATGGTCATAATGCCGATCGCCCCGTGCGCGTCGATCAGTCCCAGCTTGGCGTAAAGCGTATCCTCGGGACTGGCGATCACATGGCACAGGGTGACCTGCTTTCCTGGCACAAACTCCTGGATAATCCTTTTTTCTCATCCAGCTCGATCAACTCCGCCGCCCCCTTTCCTAAAAATAAAAGCCCCCAAAGGACCCCGCCTGTCGGCCGGATTCTCGGGAGCTACGTCGCTCTTTTATTGGAAAATCGCTTTTTGCATTGGACACTAACGGCGCGTCCTCTGCCTGAAATAAACAAAACAGCTAATTTCAGCTTATTGCTTTATGGTTAGTTTAGCAGTATTTTGGCTGTCTGTCAATGACTTTTCCGGCGTATATAGCTCCTGAATTTAAGCGCGCGCCCCTGCCGGCCCGCCGGCCTGCGGGCGCCTGTCGCAAGGAGGGATTTCCCATTTCTTTCAATATATTTCCACATCCCAATTTCTTCCTATTTGGTATGTTTGACCATTACAGGAAGACCGTGCTATAATGTAAAAAACACGTTAAAAATATCGTGCGGTTTTCGCACTGCGAAAGCGAAACGACCCACCGCCCGCATCCAAAAAGAAAGGGAGATTTTTGTGTCTAACTCGGATCTACTGGACAAAAAGCTATGCGAAAAATTGGCGCAGTCGGCAAGTCTGACCATTGGACACGACGTGCTTATTACCGACTCCTTTGGCTATGTCGTCGCCTCCAACGATCCCGACCGCGTCGACTCGCTGCACGAGGCTTCGCTTGAAGTCATCCAGAGTGCGCGCAAAATCTACCATGACGCCGCAGCAGCCCGTAAATTCGCCGGCACCAAGCCCGGCATCACCATCCCCATCATCATCGATTCCATCGTCATCGGCACGATCGGCATTACCGGCGCCCCGCACGAGATTTCGCAATATGCCCTGCTGATCCAGCAGCTTGCGCAGATATTTCTCGATTTTGAAAAGCGCCAGCGCTCCACGACCCGCACCGATTACCGGAAGAAAAACCTCCTGCGCGAAATCATTACATATGATTCCCGCTCACACGATGAAGCCGCCATCTGCGAAAGCGCTTACGAATTCGGCATTGACCTGAACGCGGCGCGCATCGCCGTCAAACTGGAGGAAATCGAAGGCCGGCACGACGACGCTTCCGAGGAAACGCGCGTGCATCAGGCGAAAATCATGGAATGCCTGCTGCGCCATTTCGATCATCCGCAGGATTTTGTCTGCCCGCAGAACAATACCGGCTATGTCGTGTTTGCCTTTGGGCTGCGCAGCATCCAGCCGCAGCAATACCTGGAAATGCTGCAGCAAAAGTGCCTTTGCGTGAGCAGCGAGTGCCTGACCGTCGGCATCCGCCTCCGCATCGGCATCGGCTTCTTCTCCCACTCGGTCGAGACGCTGCGCCAGTCCTATGAGAATGCCTGCTTCGCCTTAAAAAGCATCCATGCCGGCATACGGAACAGCACCTGCCTCTATATCGGCGATGTGGTTCTGGAGAAAATCGCTGCCAGCCTGCCGGACGGCATCTGTAGCGAGATCTCCGCGCAGATGTTCGGGCGGGTCATGCAGGCGAAAAACCGCAAGGAGGTCCTGTTAACGATTGAACACTGGTTCCAGCAGCGCTTTAACTTTGTGCAGACCGCGCAGGCGCTGCATATCCACAAAAGCACCCTGGTTTACCGCTTCCGCCGCATCCGCGAAACCTGCGGGCTGGATATGTACGATCTGGACAAGGTGCTTGCCATCTATCTTCTGGATATCCGGCACAAGTTGTGCGGCCAGTCCGACTCCCGCACCAGTTCCATCGTCATGTGAAAGAATTTCGATACGCTTTTTGCCGGAAGGGGCCGCGCTGTCAGGTTACAGCGCGGCCCCTTTCAGCGAAGAAACAGATAATCCTTTTCTATCGGCGGGTCAAACCGAACCCATAATCAAGCGCGGTAGCCAGAGCGAAAGCTCCGGTATGTAGGTGGTGAGGATCAGCGTAGGCACATAGCAGAAGGCGATGATCGTCAGCATCGGCTTCATCATGCTCTTGGTGTCCACCTTGCAGATACGCCCGCCCAGGTAGAGGAACGGCGCGGTCGGCGGGGTTACGTTGCCCATGCCGAGGTTTACGCCCAGAATAGCCGCCATTTGATAGGGGTTCACGCCAAGCTCCATGCCAATCGGCAACAGGATCGGCGCCACCAGCAGGGTGCCGCTGACGTCATCCATCAGCATGCCGATGATGACCATAAAAATGTTAATCATCAGCAGAACCAAGTACTTGTTGTTGCCGGTCACGGTGAGCAGTGCGTCCAGAATCATGGATGGAACGTTGTTCATGACCAGAATGCGGCTGACGACCATGATGGTGCCCAGCATAACCATGATAACGCCGGTGGTGACCGCGGATTCCTTGAAGGTGCGGCCCAGTTCCCTCATCTTGGTCCCTCGGTAAATCAGAATGCTGACAGGGATCGAGTAAACGATCGCCACGCCGGCCGCCTCAGACGGGGTCATAAAGCCACCGTAGATGCCGCCCAGCACGATGATCGGCATAAACAGCGCCGGAATGGCGTGTACGGTGGAGCGGTAGGTATTGGACATCCAATCTTTCCGCGACATCTTTTCCGTGACCATGACATCCGGATACTTTTTACACATGACAATGCCGCAGATACCGATAAGTATCGTCAGGATAATGCCTGGGATGACCGTTGCCATAAAGCAGGTCAAAACCGAGAGGTTGCCCGACCATGCAAACAGTATCTGAATCGAGCTTGGCGGGATAAGCATGCCGATCGGCGCGGCGCAGGCCAGGACGGCCGCCGCAACCCCCATCGGATAGTTGCGCTCGCGCATTTTCGGCGCCATGATCGAGCCGATGCAGGACAGAGTCGCCGCGCCGCTGCCGCAGATCGCGCCGAATACCGCGCAGGCTACCGAAGACACCGCGCACAGCGCGCCCTTGACACGACCGGTAAAGGCCTCTACAAAATTGACCAGCGCGCTGCCGACGCCGCCCTTTTCCATAATCGCACCCAGAATGATAAACAGCGGGATCGCGATCAGCACCGAGCTGTTCATCTTACTGTAAACTGTGGTGAACACGAAGGAGGCGTCGAAGCCGAGCGTCAGCACGAGCCAGATCGTCGCCGCACCGAACGAATACACGACCGGTACGCCCACGACAATACAGACCAGCAGGATTGCAAATGCAACACCCAATTCCATTACTCGCTTCCCCCTTCCTCCGCAGGCTCTTTCGCCTTGCCGAAATCCTTATCCAGTAACACACGGAAGAAGTTAAACACCGTGTACAGTTCCATCAGCAGAAAGCCGACCAGCAGCGGCATCTGCGAAAGGGACATGGGGATTTTCAGGCCGGTCGTCACGGCATTGAACCTGAGGTTGAACGCCATATACTCAAAGCCCCAAATGCAGAACACCAAAATCACCACAAAGCTGACCGCCTGGATGACCAGTTCCACAATCTTCTTGGAGCGCGGCGACTTGAACACCGACGACAGCATATCGCCCTTGATATGCGAGCCTTCGTAGCTTCCGTAGATGCCGCCAAACCAATAAAGCCACATTGCCACAACGCACAGGACCTCTTCCTGTCCGAAAAAGTTCATCTGCAGGATATACCGCATCACCACGCCGACAAACACAATGCCGGCCGCCAGGATGCTGGTGATAATCATTACGGCAGATTCCACTTTCAGCAACGCGCGGAATATGATATTATTTTGGATTTTATCCATGATCGCCACTGCACGATTCCTCCTTCCGGATATGCTATGCAGCCTCCCGCAGGCCGTTTGCTATCAGTGAATTGAATATTTCCGTATCCAGCGTGTTTTCGTACTTCGGCCATACGTTGGTGCGGAAATGCTCGCGCATCGTTTCATATTCTTCCTCTGTCGGCCGGTAAATCTCGATACCCATGGCTTCCATATCCTGCATCGCCTGCTCGTCCAGCCCCTCCATCTGGTCTGCAAAGCTCATTGTGGATTCTGCAAACGTATCGCTGATAATGGTTTGGTACTCAGCAGGCATACCGTCGTACAAATCCTTGGTCATAATACAGATGATACTTTCAAAACTGCAGCGCGCATCTCCGAAATATTTTAAAACATCGCGGAAGCTAAGATAATTGACATAAGCACCGCCGCCGAGCCAGCCGTCACATACGCCGGTCTGGAGGGAGGAATAAAGCTCGCTGTAGTTAATTGTTACGCTGTTAAAACCAAATCCTTCTGCGGTCCACAGATAACCGTCCGTCGAGGGGCAGCGAATCAAATACGGCTTTGCTGCATTTGGATCCATCAGATTATCGATGACCTTGGCAGCACCGACTCCCTGCGCGCCGGCAAGATAGATACCCAGGGTTTCAATATTCAAATTCCTCTGGTGTTCCAGGACCGTCTGGAAGAAATACGAATCGGGATTAACGATATACTCCTTTGCTTCCTCATATGAACTGGCCAGATATGGTATGTTCATAATTTCCAGATTGGAATCATATGTCGTAAGCACGCCGCTGACCATCAGGTCGATCGTGCCTTTCATGATCTCCTCATAAACCGAGGTATAATCGCCCAGCTGGTCGGAGGGGTAAATCTGGATCTTGACGTTCCCGCCGGTTTCCTCTTCGATTTTGTCGCACGCGGCCTGCACGGCAATGGTCATTTCATGGTCTGCCGGATACAGCGTGGCTAAACGCAGTTCATATGTCTGCTCGCCGTCCGCGTTGGTTGCGCCGCTGGAGTTGCCGCATCCGCCCAGCGCCAGCGTGGATGCGCCCATAGCGCCCAGCAGGGCCAGGCTGATAATTCTCTTTCCCAGATGTTTCATTGATGATCGCTCCCTTTCTCTCCAATTTCTTTGTTTCGGACTGTATACCCATCTCCCCGTGAAATCCTAAGCATCTGTGCCGCGCGCATTGCGGCGGCACAGATGCCTGCGTTCGGTCCGGCTTTCAAAGGAAGCCGTAATAAGGGGTCTGCGTTACCGTGGACTTAACGTATTTGATCAGCGTGATCGCATCGTATACCGGCAGGTTCAGCTCTGCCTGCAGGCGGTGCGCGTAAGGCGGCATATCCGTGCATTCCAGCAGGATCGCGCCGATATCCGGATTCTCCTCGATCATGCGGTGCGCGATGCCGGAAAGCTCATCCCCCACCTTGTCGTAATCCAGGCCGCCCTTTCCAGTTAGGATATTGGGGAACTCCTCCTCGTCCTGCGCGCCGTATACCACGCAGCGCTTCTGCAGCTCTTCGCTGATGCTGCACGCCTCGAACAGCGATTTGGTCAGCGTGTTTTTGTTTGCAGTCATAATGCCGACCTTCTGATCGGATTTCAGGCCGACCAGCACCCACGGCACCTGCACCATGGAGGACAGGTAGCAGGGTACGTCCAGCTGGTCTGCGACCAGCTTCTGATAATGGCCGAAGAAGCCGCAGTTCGCGCAGATCGCGCGGCACCCATCCATTTCCAGCTGCTTGGCGGCAGCCACGATATTATCCACCAACGACATATCGCCCGCCAGGATATTATCGATGCCCGAGCCTTTCACCTCGATGAATTTTACTGGAAAGTCGTAGGTATAGGCATTGGATACGTTGCCGGGAAAGAACGGAAGATGCGCCCACAACTGAAGAATACCGATCGGGAAGCCGTTCATCAGCTGACCTTCCGTTGTATCGTATCTTCTGTTGGGTGTATTGGGACCCATATAGCCCCAATTTCGAATGATCTTGCTCATGGCGTTTCCCTCTCTTCGCTGTCAGATGTTTTTTATTTACTTCTTGCCTGTGCGCACATAGGCGAGCAGTGTATCCTTGTCCATGCCCTCGATGCCCAACTCGTCCAGGCCGCAGCCTTCGGCGCGCCAGTCGCGCTCATGTACGATATTGATGATGTCGATGAAGCCGTTGGTCAGCGGCATCGGAACGCCCACCACCTCGGCGATCGCCGCCCACGGAACCAGTCCGAACGGGATATCCTCGGTCAGATAGCGGCTGCTGAGGTCGTTCGGGCCGCAGATCGGCGTCAGGCCGATCGAGCCATGTCCCTCCTTATACAGATCCTGCCAGGTCCATTCATAGTCGTCCGGACGGCCGGCGAAATCCTCCATCGGGCGGAGGTTGTAGCCCAGCACGTTGCCCAGCGCCTTGCGCTCCTTATCCATCGCGATGTTCAGGCGGCACGCGGAGGGCGTCCAGCCGTGCTCGTACAAGAAGAAATTGACCTGCGGGCTTTCAATGCGGGAGATGTTGAACAGCACCGGTCCGGCGTGCCAATCGGGGTTGACGATCGCAAGGCCGCACTCCAGGCAGTCATGGTAGATTTTCTCAAACGGGAACAGATCCTCGCGCATCTCGTCGATCAGCTCCGGCCCCTTATCCGCCGGCAGGAACGCAATATTGATCGGGTTGCGGCCGAATACGTTGACCTCGCCCGAGCCAGGGGCGGTCAGACGGGAGTCATACGGCAGGTTGTTCGCATCCGCGAAGATCGGGCAGTCCGGATCGTCGCCGAATATGTTTTTCATGACCAGCGCGGAGAACGCGCCCGGATAGGTGACGACAATCTGATCCTTATGCAGATGGCCCTTGAGCAGCTTGGCGTAGCCCAGGTGGGTGAACGCCGGCGCTACCAGGCAGATATACCGGCAGCCTTCCACTGCCTCGGCGATATCGTCAGTGACCATATTCAGCTCGACCGGCCCCTGCAGCTCCTTGATATTGCCTTTCAGTCGGATGGTCTTGGTTTCGAAAACCTTTTTCATGTTGCCCTTGAACTGGGGCATTTCGTACAGATTGACCGTGTGTCCCTTAAGCGCAAACTCTGCCGCCATCGTGTGCGCGCCGTTGCCGCCGCCCAAAACTGCAATTTTTTTCGGTGTCATAACCCATTCATCCTTTCAGCATTTTGATAGAATCAACAAATATCGCCTGTGGTTTGTATTTCGATATTAGCATAGTCCACAAAATACTACATCCTACGATATGGATTAAATTTTTTTATCAAGCGGGCCGTTTCTGCATCATACCATACGACAACATGGACGAAACGAACAAATTTCTTCCCCCGCGCCTTATGCACTTTTATGCTGCTTTTCTATTTTTCCGGCGCCGCCGCAAACACCGCCGCGTCCGGTTCTCTCCACCCCCATTCAGGCATACGATAAAAGCAGGGCGCACGCCCTGCCCGTGTCCTTGTCTTTCTCCCGTGGTTCCCCGCCATTTCGCGAAAGGAGGCCTCCCCCATGACAACGATGGTCAGCATCGAGCCCTGCGACCCGCCGGTGACGCAGGGCGAATTCAAGGCGCAGCTCTGCCGGATCCGGCAGGGCTTCGCACGCCCGCTTCCAGCAAAACCGGCATAGCGGTCATCCTCGCCTCGTAAAACGCACAGAAAGGAGAACGCTGTACGGTCGCCATCTATACCCGACAGTCCGTGGAACGCGCGGACAGCATATCGGTCGAGCAGCAGGCGCAGCTCTGCCGCGGCGCGCTCACTACACGCGAGCTGCAGTCCTGCCGGGTGTACACGGACAAGGGCTTTTCCGGCAAAACCATCAACCGGCCCGCGCTCCAGCGGCTGCTTCACGACGCGGAAAACGGCCTGGTTGACAAGATCCTGGTCTACCGTCTGGACCGCATCAGCCGTTCGGTCCATGACTTTACCGGCCTGTGCGCCCAGCTGTCGGCGCGCGGCGTCCACTTCCAATCGGTCGCCGAGGGCCTTACGCTCGACGACTCCCCCTCCGGCACGGTCATGGCGCAGATCATGATGGTATTCGCGCAGTTCGAACGCGAAACCATCCAGCGCCGCGTCACTGACAATTATTTTGCCCGTGCGAAAGCCGGCATGTATCTGGGCGGCCGGCCACCGTTCGGCTTCAGCAAGGGGGAAACCACGATAGGCGGCAAACGAACCGCCTGCTATGTGGCCGATCCCGTGCAGTCCGCGCTGATGGCCTCGCTCTATGCGCGTTACCTGCAGGATGGGGAAACGCTGGGCTCGCTGGTGCGCTGGCTGAACGCGGGCGGGTACCACACCGCGCGCGGCGGGAGCTGGTCGACGCTGCCGCTGGGGCGCCTGCTGCGCAGCCCCGCTTTCGTGCGGGCGGACGCCGCGGTTTACTGCTATCTGCAGGGCAAGGGCGCCACGATGAACGATCCAATTGACGCCTATGACCAGCGGCACGGCTGCTACTGCTATGCGCCGCACCAGTCCGGCCACCGCCTGTCCGACCTGTCCGGCAGCTTTATCACCCTCGCGCCGCACGAGGGGATCGTGGACGCTGCGTGCTGGCTGGAAGCGCAGCGCAAGCTCGACCGCAACCGGACGCTGTGCAGCAGCGGCGCAGGGACGCACAGTTGGCTGTCCGGCTTGATGAAATGCCAAAAATGCGGCTACGCGATCACTGTGGTCAACAAGCCCGCCGGCATGCGCGGCCACTATATCAACTGCGGCGGGCATAAGCGCGGGAACGCGGTCTGCCCGGGCCGCGGCACGGTCGTGACGCTGGAGCAGATCGAGGAAGCAGTCCAGACGCGCCTGCTCGATTTCCTGCGCAGCTACCGTGCGGTGGCCCCCCAAACGCAGCGCCGTCCCGACGCCCGCCTCAACCGGCTTGCGGCCGCCATCGCCCAGCAGGAAGACGAGATCGGCCAGCTCACGCGAAACCTTGCGCACGTTCGCGAGACCGATGTCATACATATCGTTTCCGCGCAGATCCACGAGGCCAACCACGCCCTGTCCGAGCTGAAGCGCCAGCGCGACGCCCTGCTCTACACCCATCCGCAGGACGATCTGGAGCCGTTTTTCCAGGCCATTCTGACCGAGTGGCCGGATTACACCATTCCCGAAAAGAAGAAGATTGCGCAGGCGGCTATCCGGCGGGTCGTCGTCGGCGACGATACCGTCGAGGTCGTGTTCCGTTTGCCCTATGGCGCCTGAATAAAAAAACGGACGAAGGCCGTTAGGCCTCCGTCCGTTCTGGCGGATCGATCCGGTATTCCCCGTAGCAGCGGCCGGCCGCTTTTCCGCAGCGCTTTCATGCCTTGGTTTGCTTTTCCAGGAAAGGGAGCTGGCTTTTTGTATCAACATCATACAATTCGCGCGCGCTGTCCGCAGGGACGAGCACGCAGTCCGGCCGCCGGAGCAACGCGCGGCCGCCCTCGTCGCCTGTGAGCGCGTACAGGCCGGACACAAGCGCTGCGGCGAACAGCGCGGGGTTGCCCAGCCGTCCGCCGCAGCACACGCGCGCGCAGGGTACGCCCGGTCGGGCCGCATCCAGCAGGCGTGCCATGGTGGAAGCGGTCAGGTACGGCTGATCGGCTACGACAAAGGCGACGAAATCGCCCGCCTGCAGCGCAAGCGCGTCCAGTCCCGCGCGGATAGTGCAGGACAGGCCATTTTCACTATCCGGACTGTACACAGCGCGCACGCCCAGTGCCCGCGCGCCGTCCAGCACCGCGCCGTACCGCGAGACCACGGCCAGCGTACAGTCGTCCCGCGTTTTGGCAAGCGAAGCGAGCATGTCCAGCCCGTGACGGTAGAGCGGCCTGCCCTCTAATGGATACAGCAGCTTGTTTTCCCCAAAGCGGCGGCCGCTCCCGCCCGCAAGAAACAGGATATGCGTCATGCCTGCCCGCGCCGGATGCCCCGCAGCACCTTTTCCGGCGTGATAGGCAGCTCGCGGTGCCACACGCCGGTGGCGTTGTAGATCGCGTGCGCGATCGCGGGCGAGGGCGTGTTGATGACGATCTCGCCGATCGACTTGGCGCCGAACGGGCCGGTCGGCTCGTAGCTGGATTCAAACTCCACATGCAGTCTGCCCATGTCCAGACGGGTGGGGAGCTTGTACTGCATCAGCGAATTTTCCATGATGCGTCCAGTCGGCTCGTAGGTCACGTCCTCGAAAAGCGCCATGCCGATGCCCTGCACGATGCCGCCCTCGGTCTGCACCCGCGCGAGGCTGGGGTTGACCGGCGTGCCGCAGTCCACGACCGCGGTGTAATCTAAAACGTCTACCTGGCCGGTTTCGGTGTCCAGCTCGATCTCAACCATGCCCACCATAAACGGCGGGGGCGAAACCGGCGAGGAGTGCGAGGCCGTGGCTTCGACCGCTGTGCCGTTGCCGCACATGGACTTGGTCGCAATGTCGAACAGCGTGACCTCGCCCGTGCCGTCCAGCTTGCGCACCGTGCGGCCCGCGAATTCCAGCCCGTCTGCCGCGCAGCCCAGCAGATCCGCCGCGACCGCGCAGATGTTCTCCTTGAGCTGGCTGCACGCCTTTTCGACCGCCTTGCCGGTGACGTAGGTGGTCGAGGACGCATACGAGCCCGAGTCGTAGGGCGATGCGTCCGAGTCCGCGCCGAACACCGCGATATCGTCCACCGAGCAGTCCAGGCACTCGGCCGCCATCTGGGCGAGGATGGTGTCGCAGCCCGTACCCATGTCCGCCGCGCCGATCATCAGGTTATAGAAGCCCTCGTCGCTCAGCTTGAGGGTCGCGGAGCCCACGTCCACGCCCGAGATACCCGAGCCTTGCATGGCCATGGCCACGCCCGCGGCGCGCACCTTACCATTCCCCATGTCGCGCACGGGGTATTTTCCGTCCCAGCCGAACAGCTCCTTGCAGCGCGCCATGCAGCGGTCGAGCGCGCAAGCGCTCGCCGGCTCGTTGTAGTACGCGGCCATGACTTGGCCCTCGCGCACCATGTTCTTTTCGCGGATCGCAACCGGGTCGATACCCAGCCGCGCCGCCAGCTCGCTGACCGCGCTCTCGACCGCGAAGATGCCCTGCGTCGCGCCGTAGCCGCGGTACGCACCCGCGGCCTGCACGTTGGTATACACTACGTCGTAGGCGAAGCGGAACGCCTCGAGATTGCCTGTGTACAGCGGGATGGATTTATGGCCGGACAGGCCGACCGTGGTCGGGCCGTGCTCGCCGAACGCGCCCGTGTTGGACAGGGTGTATACGTCAATCGCGCGGATCACGCCGTCCTTATTTGCGCCCACGCGCACATGCACCTCCATCTCGTGACGCGGCGAGCCGGCGATCTGGCATTCCTCGCGGGAGTAGATCATCTTGGCAGGCTTGCCGGTTTTCCACGTGACGAGCGCAGGGTACACCTCGGCCACGACCGTCTGCTTCGCGCCGAAGCCGCCGCCGATGCGCGGCTTCTCGACGTGGATTTTGCTCTTGGGGATGTCCAAGGCGTTGGCGATGATGCGCCGCACATGGAACACGATCTGCGTGGAGGACACGATGTGCAGGCGGCCGTAGTGGTCGATCTCAGTGTAAGTGCGGAAAGTCTCCATCATGGCCTGCTGGCAGGCCTTGGTGTGGTAGACGCGATCCACGACCTCGTCGCAGCTGGCCAGCACCGCGTCCACGTTCCCGTCGCCGCAGATGTCGCTCGCGCACAGGTTGCGCCGGTTGTCCGCCCCGACCGGACAGAGCGAGCGCCAGTTTTCCTCTGGATGCACGAGAATTGCGTTATCCTTGGCCGCGCGGAAGTCAAGCAGCGGCTCAAGCACCTGATACTTCACTTTGATAAGCTCCAGCGCCTTATCCACCACTTTTTCGGTTTCGCCCGCGACGACCGCCACCGCGTCGCCCACGAAACGCACGCGCCGGTCGAGGATCAGCCGGTCGTAGGGCGACGGCTCGGGGAAGGTCTGCCCCGCCATAGTAAAGCGTTTTTGCGGCACATCCTTGTAGGTGAAAATGCACTCGATGCCCGGCACCTTGCGCGCAATGTCCGTATTGATCTCCTCGATCAGCGCGTGGGCGTGCGGCGAGCGCAGCACCTTGACCACCAAGCAGTCATGCGGGGTCACATCGTCCACATAGGCGGGCCTGCCAAGCAGGAGCTGCATGGCGTCCTTTTTGCGCACGGGCTGATTCACCACGCGGAAGCGGCTCTCACTCATGCCCGCGCCTCCTTCCGGCTGTCCAGATACGCTCGGATGCCGCGCAGTTGCCCCTCATACCCCGAGCAGCGGCACAGGTTGCCCGCAAGATAGGCGCGGATCTCGTCGTCGGTCGGGTCGTGGTTCTCTCGCAGCAGCGCGATGGTGTTCATCACAAAGCCCGGGTTGCAGAAGCCGCACTGCTCCGCGCCCTGGTCGGCGATAAAGCCGACAAAGTCCGCAGCTTCCTCCTGCAGACCCTCAAGGGTCTGCACATGGCGCCCCGCCACGCGCGCGGCGAGCACGCTGCACGACAGTACAGGCGTACCGTCCAGCAGTACGGTGCAAAGGCCGCAGTTGGCGGTCTCGCACCCGCGCTTGACCGAATAGCAGCCATGGTCGCGCACTAGGTCGATCAGCAGGGTATCTGCGCCGATGGACGCGGTCAGCGACCTGCCGTTGAGCGTCAGTTTGATCTCCATGCCTTATCCCTCCTTACTGAGCGCGAGCGCCGCGCGGCGCACCAGTACCTCGCAGACCGCACGGCGGTAATCCGCTCCCGCGCGCAGGTTGCCGCCCAGCACCGCTCGGGCAGCGATATCGGCCGCAAACGCGCGCGCGCTGTCCTCTGTGATACCCTGTGCAAGCGCGCCTTTCTCGTCCGCAAACGCCGCGGCGGGCATGGGGCGCGCGCCAACGGCGCATGTATACCGGCCGTCCCGCTCGCTGAGCGCCACGGCCAGCACAGGGAAGTCGGTCGAGATGTTGCGCTGGGACAGATAAACCGCCCGCTGCGACGCTTTGGGGAGGGTGACGTGCGTCAAAATATCCCGCGTGACGCGCGGCAGCGCAGCAAAGTCCGCAAGCGGCATTTCGCCCGCGTGATGCAGCGTGACCGCCGCGTCCAGCGCGAGAAACAGCGTCAGTACGTCCGAAAAACCGAACCGTCCCCACAGGCTGCCGCCCACGGTGGCGCAGTTGCGGAACTGCACGCCCACAATATGGCGCAGCGCCTCGGCCATCGCACCCTGCGTCAGCGCGGCCAGGCCCGCGTGCGTCTCGAGCGCGCGCAGAGGGACCATCGCGCCGATGCGGTATCCCGTTTCTGTCTCTTCGATCCGGTCCAGCCCAAGCCCGCACAGGTCGATTGCCGTCCCAACACTCCTGTGCTGCATCTTGAGCCAGAGCATACCGCCCAGCACTACGCTGCTTTTTTCTGACAAAGCGCGTACGCTTCGTCCAGGCTCTCCGGCCTGACATATTGCCCGATCGTCAACAAAGCTGTTCCCTCCGTATGGTCTGATGTGCTTATCATAGCATGTGCGCGCGCAAAAAACAATTTGCCGCGCGCTTTTTCGTTATCCTTTGTCAATAACAACGTCTCCCTGACGCACAACCGGCTTCCGGCGCGCCTGTGCGCCGGAAGCCGGTATCCTCTGTGCCTACGGGAAAAAGCCTATGCGTTTTCCTCTTTTTTCTCCTGGGGCAGCAGCACGTTTAGCAAAATCGCCACGAACGCCGCGGGTACGATGCCCGAGCCGCCGAAAATGAGCTGCACCGCCTGCGGCAGCCCCGCCAGGACCGCGGTATTCGCGCCCAGGCCGTAGCCTAGGCCGAGCGCGACCGAAACAATGGTCATATTGCGCGCGGTCAGCGGCTCGCGGGTGATGAGCTGGATGCCACTCATCACGATGGACGAAAACATCATGACCGCCGCACCGCCCAGCACGCTCTGCGGCATGATCGACACCAGCGCCGCCAGCTTGGGCAGCAGGCCGCACAGGATGAGGAACACCGCGCCGCACGCGAGCGCGAAACGGTTGACGATCTTGGTCATCGTGACCAAGCCCACGTTCTGGCTGAACGAGGTATTCGGCAGCACGCCGAATACCGCCGCGAACGAGGAGCCAAGCCCGTCGCACACGATGCCGCCGGAAAGCTCCTTATCGGTCGCCTCGCGGCCCATGCCGCCCTCCATCACGCCGGAAATGTCGCCCACAGTCTCCACCGCGGTAACGATGAACATAATCATCACCGGCGCGATCGCACGCACGTCGAACACGACCGGCACCGGCATGAGCTCAGGCACCGCGAACCAGCTTGCCTGGGCAACCTTGTCCCAGTTGAGCACCCACGCCTTAGTGTACTCCACGCCCTCGGCCGTTACCCCTGTCGTGGGCAGGAACAACGGCAGCACCGCGCAGATCACATAGCCAACGATAATGCCGATCAGGATGCAGGAGTAGCTCAGCATGCCCTTGGAACAGTGCTTGAGCACCAGGATGACCACCAGCACGGCCAGCGCCACCAGCAGGTTTTCCACCGAGCCGTAGTCCTGCGCCGAGCTGCCGCCGCCGAACGAGGCCACACCCACGCTGATCAACGACAGGCCGATGGACAGCACGACCGTACCCGTGACGACCGCGGGGAAAAACCGGCGCAACGGCTTGAGGAAAAAGCCCAGCACGCCTTCAAACAATCCGCCGATGATGGACGCGCCCATCATCGCACCATAGGCGAGGATGCCGCCGCCCATCACCTGCGCCACGCTCTGAAACACGCCAATAAAGCCCGAGCTGGTACCCATGATGATCGGCACCTTGCCGCCCACCGGCCCGATCGAGAAAAGCTGTACCAGCGTGACGATACCCGCCACCAGCATTGCATTCTGCAGCAGCGACACCTGGACCGCCGCGAACTGCTCCGCGTCGCTCATCGCGGCGCACGCGCTGGTGATGATCAGGATGGGGGTCAGGTTGCCGACGAACATCGCCAGCACATGCTGCAGCCCCAGCGGAATCGCCTGCCCCAGCGGGATTTTGGCCGTGAAGTTATACGGCCCGAAAAAGGATTGCTCCTTCTTTTCGTTTTCCATATTGTCCTCCCTGTTTTGATTTAGTGAAATGATACCCCCATTATAACAAATATCCCCGTTTTGTCCCACTCAGTTTGACAATTTTTTGTCCAAATCCCGCATTTTCTACATTTGGTTCAAGTCCGGCCGCCCAAAATCCGGCCGCGTTGGCCTTTTTTGCCATATCCCGTCTGCATTTCGGTGCGTCTTACCGGACCGTATGAAAAAAACCGGCTGAATCCAGCCGGTTTTTTTCATACGGTCCCTGCAGCGCGCTCAGTCGCGGAACTGCACGGTCTGGGTTGCCGCATCCATCCCGTCCACGATGGCGAGAGATTCCACGCGCAGCCCCTTTTCCCGCAGCAGCTTTCCACCGCACTGGAAGCCCTTTTCGATCACGATGCCAATACCGGCCACGCGCGCGTGCGCGGCCTCGACAATCTGGCACAGGCCCATGGCCGCGCAGCCATTGGCCAGGAAATCGTCGATAATCAGGATGTTTTCCCGGGCCGCAGGAAGCGGCTGGCAACAATGACCTCATACCGGCGCTTGTGGGTAAACGATTCGACCGGCGCGGACAACATGGTCCCGTCCAGGTTGATCGACTGCGCTTTTTTGGCGAATACAACGGGTACGCCGAAATACTGCGCCGCGATCGCCGCAATGCCGATGCCGGAGGCCTCGATCGTCAGGATCTTATCGATCCGCTCGTCCGCAAACCGGCGCTTGAACTCCCTGCCGATCTCGTTAAACAGACCGATATCCATTTGATGATTGAGGAAATTGTCAACCTTGAGCACATTACCCTCTTTGATCACACCGTCTTTTCTGATCCGTTCTTTCAAAAGTTCCATGGTCGCGTTCTTCCTTGTCCGTACTGAAGTATCTTTGTTATAAAGCATACCATTTTTCCGTCCGGCTGTATAGCTTTTTTTCGACCTTTTTTCCAGAGGCTCCCGTATCCTCCCGCAACGCTGCGCGACCGCAAGGACCGCATGAGCATGTATTCCGGCCTGGAGGTGCGCGTGCCGTTCTGCGACCACCGTATCGTGGAATATGCTTATAATATGCCGTGGGCGTTCAAAGCGCTGGACGGGCGGGAAAAGGGCGTTGTGCGCAAGGCCTTTGAATCCATGCTGCCGGAGGAGATCGTCTGGCGCAAGAAAAGCCCGTATCCCAAGACCTTTCATCCGGTCTATACCCGCCTGTGCGCCGACTATGTGCGCCGCATTTTCGCGGACAGCGAATCCATCGCCTCCGCCCTGTTCGACCATGCCGCGGTGGAGGCGCTGATGGAGCGGCCGGAAAGCCTTGCCGAGCCGTGGTACGGCCAGCTTATGCGCACGCCGCAGATCTTCGCCTATATCGTGCAGCTCGACCGGTGGTTCAAGCAGTATAAGGTCCGTCTGGCCTGACCACCGGCACATCCATCCAATCATACAGGAGGTCGCTATCTATGCCCGATCCCGCTACCAGCTCGGCCGTGCTGCGTGTTGTCGTAACGACCGCGCTAGGCGCGCTCCCCCTCGCGGGCGCTTCCGTGACTGTATCCACCGCAGCCGACCAACCCGGTGAACGGACGCTGCTTTACAGCGTCCGCACCGATCAGAACGGCATGACGCCGCCCATGGAGCTACCCACCCCGCCGCTGTCCAACTCCATGACACCGGACAGTGGCACGCCGTTTTCCCTCTATACCGTAGAAGTTGCCAAGGAGGGCTATACGCCGCTTACCGCTCTGCATATCCCCATGTTTCCCGGCATTCCAGCCGTGCTGCCGGTCGCGCTGACCCCGCTGGAGGAAAACCAGCCGTCCAGCCAGACCGATCTGACCGCCACCGGCGACCCACAGGTGCTATACCATTCCGAAACGGGCGGAGAGGAGTGAACGAAATTGCCTGAACAATCCCCCGTCGTTATTCCGGAAACGATCACCGTGCATCTTGGCGCGCCCTCATCCAACGCGCAGAACATCACCGTTCCCTTTGCCGACTATATCAAAAATGTAGCCTCGTCTGAGATCTACCCCACCTGGCCGGAGGAGGCGATCCGCGCCAACATCTACGCGCAGACATCCTATGCTCTCAACCGTGTGTTTACCGAATGGTACCGCGCGCAGGGCTATGATTTCGACATCACAAATTCCACGCGCTACGATCAGTCCTTCGTCCCTGGGCGCGATATCTTTGAGAACATCTCCACCATCGTGGACGATATGTTCAACAACTATCTGACGCGCGGCGAAGCAATCGAGCCGCTGTTCGCCCAGTACTGCAACGGCACGACCACGACCTGCCCGGGCGGGCTGAGCCAGTGGGGTACGGTCCCGCTCGCCGAGCAGGGCATGAGCGCGGAGGAGATTGTGCGTTCCTTTTACGGGGACGACATCAACTTTGTACGCAACGCACCCATCGCCCCCAACCTCGGCGGCTCCTGGCCGGGCATCACATTCCGGCTGGGCGACGTGTCAGAGGAGGTCCGCATCATCCAGAACCGGCTCAACCGCATCTCGACCAACTATCCCAACATTCCCAAGATCTATCCCGTGGACGGAATTTTTGACGCGGACACCGAGCGCGCCGTGCGCGCGTTCCAGCAGCAGTTCAACCTTGCGGTAGACGGGATCGTCGGCAAGTCCACTTGGTATCGCATCGCCTTCATATATAACAATGTGAAACGTCTGAGCGAGCTGGACAGCGAGGGGCTGCGGCTGGAGGATGTTTCGCGTCAGTTTCCAACCGAACTGCGCGAAGGCGCGACCGGCCCCGGCGTGCAGCTTCTGCAATATTTTCTGGCCGTGGCGGGAGAATATTACGACCAGCTCCCCCGCTGGCAGATCAATCAGCTGGACGGCGTCTTCGGCCCCCAGACGCGCGAGGCCGTTACCGCCTATCAGCGTATGATGGGCCTGCCGGAAACCGGCGCTGTGGACCGCACGACCTGGAACGAGCTGCTTTCCACCTACCAGTCCATTCTGGCGGCCCGCCCCGAGCAGGAATGGCTACAGGAGCTTGCCGGCCTGCCCGAGATCTTCCTGGTGGAAGGCATGCGCGGTGAAGAGGTGCGTCGGGCGCAGCAGGTGATCAATATTATCGCGCGCTCCTATCCGGAGGTGCCGGCCGTCGGCGTTGACGGTATTTTCGGCCCCGCGACGCGCGACGCGGTCTCGGTCGTGCAGGCGCTGGTCGGCCTGCCCGCCACCGGCGCCATCGGCCCGCTGACCTGGGAGTATATGGCGCAGCTCGCCAGCGATGTGCTTGCGGGCAGTCAAACCAGCGAGGGGCAGTACCCCGGCTATCCGGTGGGAGAGGAGGCAAGCGCCTGATGTACAGCGAAGCACAGCGCCGCGCGCATATTTTTGACCTGCAGACCTTCCTGCGCCGTATCCAGCTCGATCAGGCACATGTCCATCCACTGGTTCCGGACGGCATCTTCGGTCCGGAAACCGCGGCGGCGGTACGCGATTTCCAGCGCCGCAACGGCCTGCTCGTTACCGGCACGGCCGGCTATGAAACATGGACTGCAATTTACCAAGCCTATCTGCTCCTGCTCTTGGGCGACACGCTGCCTGCCGCAGTCTCCTTTTCCCCTGCCGGTTCTGACGGGCAGTTGGCTGCCGGAGACAAGGGCCCGTCTGTCCTTGTTCTGCAGCTCCTGCTTTCCTCGGCGGTGCCCCATTTTTCCTCCGTGACCCCTGTTCCGCTCACCGGAGAATACGACCGCGCGACAGCGGACGCTGTCCGCCTTGCTCAAGGGGTGTTCCTGCTCCCACAGAACGGCGTGACCGACCGCGCCACTTGGGAAGCGCTCGCCCTGTTTCACAACAGCTTCTTCGGCCGCACGCCGCTTCCCTGGCTGCTTGCGGAGCTCTGATACCCGTTTTCGTAGCAAAAAAGGACGCTCCCTTCCGGAACGTCCTTTTTGATTTTCCCGCTTATTCCGCGGCCGCTTCATCGGAAGCCGCGCTGTCGTCCGAGTCCGAGCCGTTCAGAATCTCCGCGACTCCTGCCGGCGCGTAATCGTATACGTTCTTATAGTTGATCTCGTCGTACACGTCGGTGGTTTCGACCTCTGCTTCGGTCATCCACTGGCTGAGGAGCGCGTCCATCGTCCGGCCCATCTGCGTGGCCAGGTCAGCCTGATAATTGATGAACTGGTTTTCGTAATCGAGCGCCGTGCGCTGGATGATATGATAGCCGTAGTCGCTCTTGACAAGGTCGGAAACCTCGCCCTCCGCCAGCGCCTTGGCGCCCTCGTAGAACGGTGTGACCATATCGCCCTCGGTAAAGATATACCCGTCCGGATTGCCTTCCAAGCCGCCGTCCTCGCTGTATTCGTTCATCAGGGCGTCAAAGTCCTCGCCCGCGTTGATGCGGTCCAGGATGGACTGCGCCAGCGCCCTGGCCTCCTCGTCCGTGCGGAGCGTCTCGCCTGTCGAGGGGTCGACGGTCAGGATCAGGATATGCTTGGCCGAGATGTAGTTGTCGCGGAAGTGCTCCATCAACTCCTCGTCCGTCGGCTTGTCGATCCCGTCCGAGCCGTAATAATACTCGTTGAGCGCGGAGTAGCACTGCGTGATATACAGGAAATTCATATAGGTCTGGTCGTTGAAGCCGAGCTGCGCGATCTTCTGCAGGTAGCCGTCGTAGCCGCCTGCCTGGTCAATGGTGTCCTTACGCAGGGTAGACAGCTCTTTCTGGTTGCTGTAGGACAGCTCCAGACCGGCCTTTTCAAACTGCTCCAGCACAACGCGCGAGTAGACCGCCTGGTCCTTGGCAAAGCCCGGCATCATCACGCCCAGCATCTCGGCCGAGCTGTCGTCGCTCCACAGGCCCATCATGCCGTACTGTGAATACATGTTTTCGTAGTACTTCATGTTATAGATCATGTAGGTTGCGAATTCCTCCGCCCTGACCTCATCGCCGTTGACCGTCATCACGACAGGCGAATCCTCCCCCATCGGCTGATAGGAAACCGATACCTTGGAGCCCTGCCAGTAGGTGATGCCCAGTACGATTGCCAGCAAAACGACCAGCGCGGCAATACGCTGTACCCATTTGTTCATATTCCGACTCTCCTTGTATTGCAAAAAACTAAACAGACTTTTGTTATTATAGCACTGTTTTCCGTTCTATACAAGGAAAAACACAAAAACGTCACAAAGCGCCGTCGTTCTTCTCCCACTCGCGGTATTCCCGTGTCGCGTAATTGGTATAGCTGTTCTGCAGATTTTTTCCGCTCCACCCCTGCGTCAGCTCTTCCGGCGCGCGGTACGGGAGGCTGACCGGCTGCCGGCGGTGGCAGTAAATCAGGTTCGCGCCGCCGAACACGTTGCTGCCTTCCAGCTCGATGATATACAGCGTGTAGCCGCGTTGCGCCTGCGCGCCGAACGGGTAACTGACCGTGCCGGTGATGCGCGGCGCGGTCTGTACGCCGAAAACCCAATCGGTCGTGGTCACCATTTCGTTTTTGAGGTTGGGCATCGCGGCCGTATAGCTCTGCCCGTCCTTTTCATAGAGCAGGACGCCGCCAACCAGTTCCGCCGGCTCATCCTGCCACAGCAGCGCCAGCGCATCGCCCCACCAGGCCGCGCCCCGCCGCCATGCAAAGTGGTTGAGCACCGCCATGCGGTTGCCCGGCAGCTCAATATACACGGCGCTGACATCCATCCATTCCGCGCTCTCGGAATAACCCTCCGGATAATTCTCCGGCATGTTGCTGACGCGGCCCTCGCCCGGGTCAAAAAGCATCTGTTCCTGAACGCTTTCCACATAGAGCGCGCCCTCCAGCACGGCCACATGCTCGTCGGACAAGTCGGCCGCCACGTTCTCCGGCATGCCGAGCGCCGCCAACGCCTGCCGCTCCGCCGCCATCTCAGGCGAGGGCCGCGGCTGCGCGTCCAGCCGGGGATGGTTGACCCACAGGCTGCCGCCCACCACCAACGCCGCGCACAGTGCAACATAGCACCAGCCGAAGCGCTTGCCGCTCACCTGCACCGGCGCAGCGGTCAGGCAGTAGCCCGCGTCGCCCAGCCCGTCGCTGATGCGGAACATGGCTTTGACAATCACAACAAACGCAACGAGCATCGGAATCCCCGCCAGCCAGCTGTGCGACAGCGGCGACAGCGCCAGCGCAACGCACATGAGCTGCCAGACAACCGCCGAGCGGAGCGGGTCGCCCTCGGGTGCGACGCCTGCCTGCTCGTACACGCGCCGGAGGCCCGCCCGCAGCGCGCAAAGCTGTACGATCCCCGCCGCCGTATGCACAAGGCCAAGGGCGACGGCGCACGATCCCTCCGGCAGGTGCGGCGTGACCAAAAGGCCGAGATACACTGCCTGCCAGACCAGCTCTGCAAGGGCCAGCGCCCATGCCGCGCGGAACCCCGCGCCGCACCGCCGCAGCGACCGGAAGCCCAGGTAGGACAGCAGCACGCCGATCATAGGCATCAGGTATTGCAGGTACAGGAATTCCAGCCCAATATGCGTGAGGATCACGCCCCAGACGATATAGCGGATGGGCGTGTCCCAAGGATTGACCTCCCCGACCGCGCTCTCGCGCGGCAGGGCTTCCCCAAGCTCCTGTTCCAGATAACGGTCGAATTCCTCCTGTTCCCGTCCGGTCATAGCGCATCACCTCCCATCAGCCTGCGCAGCCGGCCGCGCAGGCGGTACAGTCGCCCTTCGACCGCCCGCTCGGTCAAGCCCAGCTCGGCGGCGATCTGCGCGGTGGACTGCAGATAATAATACTTGCGGTAAAACAGCAGCCTTTCGTTGTTGCTCAGCGCATCCACCGCGCGCCGGAGCTGTGCGGCGCGTTCCCGACGCAGCACTTCCTCCTCCGGCGAGGGGGACGCGCCCGTCCGCTCCTCCAGTGTCTCCTCTGGCGTATGCCGCCGCCGGAGGCAATCCACCGCCGTGTTGCGGGCCACCGCGGTCACCCAGGCCGCAAGGCTGCCCCGATCGCTCCGGAATGTGCCGAACCGGTCCCAAACGCGCAGGTAGACGTCGCTGACGCATTCCTCCACATCCTGCTCGTCCCGCAGGATACCACGCACGATGTACCGCACCATATTGCCGTACTGCTTCTGTAGCAGGGCGATACCCTCCTGGTCGCCCGCGGACAGCAGCTCGGTGATTCTGTCATCCATACCGCCGCCCCCTTTCCCCATCTGTCTTTACTCTATCTTACGGAAATTTCCCACCGAACCCACGCCCTGTTTTCAATTTGTAAACCACATACAGGGCCGTCCGCGGGATGAAAAAACGGCACAGCGTTCCGCTGTGCCGTTTTCCGTTGTTTGTTTATTCCATCAAGCCGACACAGTCGTAATACGGCTTTTCAGCAATCAACTTTTTGTTATCTTTAAACAAAGTATGTCCCAATGTAATCACCAAATAGTCCGCTTTCTGCAAAACCTCCGCAAAGGGTACATTCGGGATGCCCTGCACCTCGCCGTCTTTTGCGAACGGCTCGCAGGCGATCACATTCACGCCTTTTTCCTGCAGAATATGGCACAGCTCGATCGAGGGGGACTCGCGCAGGTCGTCCACATCCGGCTTATAGCTCAGGCCGAGCACGCCGACCGTATCCGTCACCCTGGCGAGCGAGGATACCACCTTGCCCGCGACAAAGTGCGGCTTGTTCTCGTTGCGCTCGCGCGCGGCGAGGATAACCTTGGCCTCGGCCGGAAACTGCTCATAGATGAACCACGGATCTACCGCGATGCAGTGGCCGCCCACGCCCACGCCCGGCGTCAGGATATTGACGCGCGGATGGCAGTTGGCCAGCTTGATCAGTTCGAACACGTCGATCCCCATTTTGTCGCAAATGACCGACAGCTCGTTGGCATAAGCAATATTGACATCGCGGAAGGTATTTTCGGTCAGCTTGCACATTTCGGCGGTCAGGTCGTCAGTCTTGTGGACGACCCCCTTTTCCAGCACCTTCTCATAGATGGACGCCGCCATCTCAGCGGCTTCCGGTGTGCGCGCGCCAACGATGCGATCGTTGTTCTTCAGCTCGTACATCATATTGCCGGGGATGACGCGCTCCGGACAATGCGCGACGTGCAGCCGGTTCATATCGATGCCGGACTCCTCGCCCAGCACGCGCGCGAGCATCTCGGTCGTATGCGGCGGCACGGTGGATTCCAGAATGACCAGATTGGACGGTTCGATCACCTTGCCCGCCATGCGGCCCGCGGACTCCACGAATTTCAGGTCAGCCTTGTGGCTGCCGGTTTCGTCCTGGTAGAACGGGGTCGGCACGGCAATATAGAACACATCCGATCGGGTCAGCTTGGAGGAAAAATGCAGATGCCCGTGGGCGACCGCCTTCTCGAACGCTTCCTGCAGGCCCGGCTCCACGATATGAATATGGCCGCCCTTGAGCGTCTCAATCGTTTTTTCGTTCACGTCAAAGCCGCAGACCTCAAACCCTGCCTCGGCCAGCGTGATCGCGGTCGGCAGGCCGATGTAGCCCAGCCCCATGACAGTAATTTTCATAATTTTCGTACCTCATTCAGCAAAATCTTCTTACATTATACCACTTTTTTCGCAAAATTCAACGTAGTGTTTGAATTTTTGCCCAAATACCGCTATAATGGATACTGTAGCGATTTCATACCCAAACGATAGGATGTATGCTTTATGATTTTTCAGGGCCTGCTGGACGATGCGCGCTCAATCCGCGACCGCGATCCCGCCGCACGCACAACACTGGAGGTCTTTTTGCTGTACCAGGGCTTCCACGCGCTGATCTACCATCGCCAGGCACACTGGCTGTATCAGCACAAGCTCTTTTTCCTTGCGCGGGCGCTTTCCCAGTTTGCCCGCCATATGACCGGCATCGAGATCCATCCGGGCGCGACCATCGGCCGCCGCCTGTTCATCGACCACGGCATGGGCATCGTCATTGGCGAAACCGCTGAGATTGGAGACGACTGCACGATCTACCACGGGGTCACGCTCGGCGGCACCGGCCATGACACCGGCAAGCGCCACCCGACCATCGGCAACAACGTGCTGATCGCGACCGGCGCCAAGGTGCTCGGCCCGTTCACCGTGGGCGATAACAGCCGCATCGGCGCGAACGCGGTGGTGCTGCAGGAAGTGCCACCCAATTCCACGGTCGTGGGCGTCAAGGCGCGCGTGGTCAAGATTGACGGGCAGCGCGTTTCCTCCCCGTCCTACGATCTCGACCAGGTCAACCTGCCCGATCCGCTCGCGCAGGAGCTTTGCCGCCTGCAAAGCCGCGTATACGCCAACGAGCAGCGGCTCAAGCGCGAGGAACAGCGGGAACGCGAAGCAGACGAATAACACCGAAAAAACAGGCAGGGAGCCGCGGCCCCCTGCCTGTTTTATTCTCCGGACAGTTTCTTTTTGTCCAACGCATGCAGGTATTTTCGTAAGATCACGTTGATGTACTGGGAAAACGGGCGGGCATCTTCATCAGCCAATTCACGCAGGCGGGCAACAATATCGCTGTCCAGTGTAATCGTTACTCGTTCCTTCAACGGCCTCACTTCGCTCACCTCTTGTTATCCAGCATACCATTAAATTATACTTAATATTGATTTATCATATAAAATAGTATATAGTATAACCACAGGAGATGGGTATCATGATAACTTGGATCAAAAAACACTTGCTTACATTGTTATTGTTTTTTGGGGTTTTTTTGCTTGGCATTTTCGTCGGTTGGTTCATTGGTGCTTTTGATACCTTTCACTATCTTGGGTATTCTGTCACCCTATCCTTTTGATACTTCTTCACGATATAAAAGCGCCCCGTACAAAAGTACGGGGCGCTTTTTTCACTGAAACCCCTCCGCGATCACGCCGAACAGCTCGTTGATGCGGCCATACCTCTGTTTAAGGTACAGCCAGCCGAACAGCGCTTCGAGCGCGGTCGCCTGCGCATATTCCGCAACAGACGAGGAGCGCGGCACGCTCTTGGGCTTTGCGTTGCGGCCGTGACGGTACACGTCCTGTTCCTCCCCGTCAAGCAGGGGAAGGATGCGCTGCGCCGCCTCCGCCTGCGCGGAGGCGCGCACCAGCGCGACCGTATGTCTGTGCAGGTTGCGCGCGGTCTGCATGCCGCCGCACGCCAGCCAGGTGCGCACCATGACCTCATAAACGGCATCGCCCACATGGGCGAGCGCGAGGCTCGACATGCGGGCGATAGCAGCGTCATCCAGCTTGGGATGCAGATAATCCATTACTGTTCCTCAGTCGCCTTTTCAGCGGCAGCGGCCTTTGCAGCCTCGGCCTTCGCCTTGGCGGCGGCAGCCTGCTTGGCCTGCATCTCCTTGAACTTTGCCTTCTCCTCTTCGGTCGGGACAGGCTCGATGCAGCCCTTTGGACAGGCCTTGGCGCACATCTTACAGTTCTTGCACTTGTCGTAATCGATCTTGGCAACGCCGTCGATCACATGGATGGCGTCAAACTTGCAGGTCTTTTCACACATCTTGCAGCCGATGCAGCCGCTCGCGCAGACCTTCATGACCTCCGGCCCCTTATCCTTGTTCACGCAGTTGACGTGGACCTTCTTGGATTCCGGAACCAGGTCGATCAGCTTCTTCGGGCAGGCCGCGACGCACTTGCCGCAGGCCACGCACTTTTCGGTATCAACCTTGGCAACGCCGTCCACCACATGAATGGCGTCGAACGCGCACGCCTTGACGCACGAGCCGAGGCCCATGCAGCCGTACGCACAAGCCTTGGGGCCGCCCGCGACGCGCATCGCAGCGGTGCAGTCCTGCAAGCCCTCATACTTGGTCTTATCGACCGCGTTGCAGCCGCCGTTGCAGTAAACATGCGCCACCTTGCGCTCGCCCGCTTCAACCGCTACGCCCATAACCTCGGCGATTTTGGCGGCAGCCGCCGCGCCGCCGACCGGACAGCCGTTGACCGGCGCGGTGCCTTCCACGATCGCGGCCGCCAGGCCGTCACAGCCTGGGTAGCCGCAGCCGCCGCAGTTTGCGCCCGGCAGGCACTCGCGAACCAGCGGTACGCGCTCATCCACCTCGACGGCGAACACCTTGGCCGCCACGCCGAGCAGGATCGCAAACACGATGCCCATGATAAACAGGACAGCGACCGCGTAAACAATATTCATGGTATCCATTTCTTATCCTCCTCCTTGCTTACCAGATCGACAGGCCGGAGAAGCCCATGAAAGACATAGCGAGCAGCGCGGCGGAAACCAGCGCGATCGGGAAGCCTTCAAAGCACTTGGGGCATTGGGCCGTTGCGTCCAGACGCTCGCGGATCGAAGCGAACAGCACGATCGCCAGCGTGTAGCCGAGGCCGGCGCCTACGCCGTAAACCATCGAACCAATAAAGGAATAACCGTTGTCGATATTCGAGATCGCCGCGCCGAGTACCGCGCAGTTGGTGGTGATCAGCGGCAGGAAAATGCCGAGCGCGGAATACAGCGCGGGCATCGCCTTTTTCATGAACATTTCAACAAACTGCACGAGCGTCGCGATAACCAGAATGAATGCGATGGTCTGCATGTACTCCAGGCCGAGCGGGTCGAGGATGAAGTACCATACCGCCCAGGAAACCGCGCTCGCCAGCGCCATAACAAACACGACCGCCATGCCCATGCCGATGGCCGTATCGGTCTTTTTGGAAACGCCGAAGAACGAGCAGCAGCCCAGGAACTGGACAAGGATGTAGTTGTTGACCAGCACGGCCGCCACCGCGAGCGACAGCACCTCGGTCAAGCCCATTGCATCAGGGAAGTTAAACATTTACTTGTCCTCCTTTCCGGCCATGACCTTCTGGATCACCGCGAAGATGAAACCCATCATCAGGAAGCCGCCCGCCGGCAGGATCATCATGACCGCCGGGTTGGCGCTCAGGCCGGGGATGGCGAAGCCTTCCGCCGGAATGAAGCTCAGGAAAGGCAGCAGGGTGGACAGGCCGGACAGCACCGTACCCGCGCCCAGCAGCTCGCGGAAGAAGCCCATCAGGACCAGCGCGAAGCCAAAGCCCAAACCCATGCACACGCCGTCCAGCGCGGAGGGGAGGACCTTATTCTTGGAAGCGTACGCCTCGGCACGGCCGAGGATAATGCAGTTAACCACGATCAGCGGCAGGAACAGTCCCAGCGAAGCCGCAAGGCTGGGTACGAACGCCTGCAGCGCCAGATCAATCATGGTAACAAAGGTTGCGATAATGGTGATAAAGCACGCAATACGGATCTTATCCGGAATAAACTTGCGCAGCGCGGAGATAACCACGTTGGAGCAGATCAGTACAACGGTCGCCGCAACGCCCATGCCGATAGCGTTGGACAGCGAGGTCGTGGTGGCCAGTGCGGGACACAGGCCGATGGTCTGCATGAAGATCGGGTTGTCGAGGATGACGCCCGCTTTCAGCTGTTCAGAAAATTTCATTTGGCTGTTCCTCCTTTAACCCAAGCTTGCAACGCAGTTGGCCGCGGTGTTGACGCCGAGGGTCACTGCGCGGGACGTGATGGTGGAACCGGTGATGGCGTTGATCGTGCCGCCGTCCTTGGAGACTGCGAGGCTGCCATCCGCCGGCTGGCCCGCGAACTGGGTGATCCAGTTCTTATCGCTCTGCGCCTTGGCGCCCAGGCCCGGGGTCTCGCCATGCGCCGTTACCTGCGCGCCCGCGATAGTGCCGTCTGTGTTGACGCCGACGATCAGCGTCAGCTCGCCGCCGAAGCCCTTGGGCTTTACTTCTACACAGTAGGCGATCGTCTCGCCGCCCGCCTCTGCCGCGTATACGCCGCTGATTGCCGGCTGATTCTTATCCGCCGGCGCGGTCCATTCCTCGCCGACCTCTACGTCGGTAAAGCTTTCCGCGTCCGCAATGATGGCGCTCATAGCCTCGTTGCGGGTCTCAATACCGTTCTGCTCGATCTTATCCTTGGTCACGCCGTTGGTAAAGCCCAGAAGCAGGGCGCATACAAAGGTGATCAGGCCCAGTACGACGACCAGCATCAGAATGCCGCCGCCCTTTTTGCTGCTATCCATAATTTACTGTGCCTCCTTCTTCTTATCCAGCGCATAACCGAACTTGCGGGGATGGGTGGCCTTGTCGATCGCCCAAACCAGCGTGTTCATGATCAGGATGGAGTACGACACGCCTTCCGGCAGGCCGCCGAAATAGCGGATGAACACCGTCAGCAGGCCGCAGCCGATGCCGAAGATGATCTGACCGCGCGGCGTGACCGGGCTGGTGACGTAATCGGTCGCCATGAAAATCGCGCCGAGCATCAGGCCGCCGGACAGCACCTGGTACAGCATCCACTGCACACGGGATACGTCTCCCATCGGGAACAGGAATGTAACGACCGCAACGGTCAGGATGTACGCTGCGGGGATATTGATGGTGATGACCTTGCGCCACAGCAGATACAGACCGCCTGCGATCAGCGCAAGCGCAGACGTTTCACCGATCACACCGCCGGTCTGGCCAAGGAACATATCCATCAGCGTCGCGTCCGGCAGGACGCCGTTCTTGAGCGAGGCCAGCGGGGTCGCCGTGGAAATCGCGTCGGTCAGGCTGACCGTGCCGAACAGCGGGAGATTCGCGTGCGGCGCGGTCCAGGTGGTCATCAGGCCGGCCCAGGAAGCCATCATGAACGCGCGCGCGCCGAGCGCCGGGTTCATGAAGTTCTTACCGATGCCGCCGAACAGCATCTTGACGATGATGATGCCGAACAGCGCGCCGAACACAACCATCCACCACGGGGCGGATACCGGCACGTTGAACGCGATCAGAACGCCTGTGACGAAGCACGACAGGTCGCCGACCGTGTTGGGGTGGCCGACAATTTTATTATAGATCGTCTCGAATACTGCACAGGCAACCATGGAGATGACTGTCAGGACGAGCGCGCGCCATCCAAAGGTATAAACCGCCACGCAAAGCGCGGGCAGCAGCGCGATCAGCACGTCGAGCATCAGGCTGCGGGTATCGTCCCCTGCCTTGATATGGGGCGAGGAGGTGACGACGACTTTACTCAGATCATACATTTTCGTTTCCCCTCCTTACTTCTTTTTCCGCCTCTGCCTTTGCCTTTTCGGCATCGGCCTTGGCCTTTTCCGCCATGCGCTTGGCCTGGATCTTGCCCTTGGTCAGGCGGAACTGCGCGACCAGCGGAATGCGGGCCGGACACACATAGGCGCACGAGCCGCACTCGATGCAGTCCAGCATGCCGCACTCAACCGCGTTATCCAAGTCCTCCTGCTTGCCGTATACGTTCATATAGACCGGCAGCAGGTGCATCGGGCAGGCGTTGATGCACTTGCCGCAGCGGATGCACTGCGGGTCGGCCACGCGCTTATCCTCGTCCCCTGCGAATGCAAGGAACGCATTCGTACCCTTGAAAATCGGGATTTCGAGCGAGTATTGGGCAACGCCCATCATCGGGCCACCCATCAGAAGCTTATTAGGGGCCTCCTTGAAACCGCCGCATGCGTCGATCAGCTTTTCGACCTGCGTGCCAATGCGTACTTCAAGGTTCTTCGGCTCCGCAATCGCGGAACCCGAAACCGTTACGATACGGCGGATGACCGGCATACCGGTCGTAAAGCGGCGGTAAACCGCTCCCGCGGTGTCGACGTTGAATACCGCGCAGCCCGCGTCGGCCGGCAGCTTGCCGGACGGCACCTCGCGGCCCGTGCAGGCATTGATCAGCTGCTTTTCTGCGCCCTGCGGGTATTTGCACTTGAGCGGGTACAGCTTGAGGCGCGGGTCGTCCGCGATCAGCTTTTCAATGCCTGGGAATGCGTCCGTCTTATTTTCCTCGACCGCGATGATCGCGTTCTGAACCCCCATAATGTCGGCCAGCATCTTCAGCCCGCCGACGACCTCCTCCGGACGCTCGAGCAGCAGGCGGTGGTCTGAAGTTATGTACGGCTCGCACTCGGCCGCGTTGATGATGACCGTATCGCACTTGCCGATGCCGGACTGGATTTTGACGTGCGTGGGGAATGTTGCGCCGCCGTGGCCGACGATACCGGCCGAACGGATGCACTCGATACGCTCTTCGTTGGACATGGATGCGAAATCATACGGGTGTACGGACTCATGCGGACGGTCCTCCCCGTCGTTTTCGATCACGATGGACAGGACCTTGCTGCCGTTCGGATGCAGGCGGGGTTCGACCGCCTTTACCTTACCGGACACGGTTGCATGGACAGGAGCGCTGACAAAGCCGCCGGCTTCCGCGATGGGCTGTCCCAGATCCACGGTATCGCCGACGGAAACGATCGGCTTTGCCGGGGCGCCGATGTGCATGGAAACGGGCAGGATGACCTGGTCGGGCAGCGCCAGTTTCTCGATCGGCTTGGTGTTTGTCGCGGATTTATACCCCGGGTCTGCGTGGGTGCCGGGGTGAATGCCGCCACGGAACGAATACACCATGTTTTTCACCTCTCTAGTTTTTTGCGCAAGAAGAACCGAACCGCGGGTTCGGTTCCATCTACTAATGAAATCGGCAGACCATGTTGAACGCATAGTCTTGCAAATTAGATTATACTGTTTTTGGCCCCCAATAAGCAAGCCTAAAACGCAAAAAATTTGTCCAAAAATCAAAAAAATTTGTTTTAGACCCTGCTTATCCCGTCATTTTGTATACCCACTTTGTGAACAAATCGTCATTCTTTTCCTCCAAAGGAAACAGAAAACGGAAAAACAGGCTGTAAAAACAGCCTGTTTCCGCCCATATTACCTTTTTTCCCTGGGTTTGCAATACCGTTCGGTATATTCGGTCGCCGCCGGATCGCCCCGCTGCACCATGCTCTGCGGATATGGCGGGAGCGGCGCGACCGCCGCGGAATCCACATGCCCCGCCTCATCATATTGCGGGAACGCTTTTGGCTGGCGTTCTTCTCCGTTCTTTCTGCCCATCCGGCGCGCCTCCTTACAGCCCAAGACGCTTGGACAGGAACTGGGCCGCCGTTTGGCACAGCTTGACCGCCACCTCGTCCGCAGAGGCGTTTTCCTCCTCGCCGACAAAGGCGACGCAGCCCGTTACGTCCCCATCCGTGATGATCGGCACGGCGACGATCACATTATACACGTCATTTGCGGTGATCGCGATATCCTGCGTCTCTCCTACGCCGCGCTCATAGGTGGCGCGCTGCTCCATCACAAGCTCCAGGTCGGGCGAGATGCTCTTTTCCAGGATGTCCTTTTTCGCTCCGCCTGCCGCGGCGATGACCGCGTCGCGGTCACAGATCGCGCAGCTCATGCCCGCGGTGCGCGCCAGCGCCTCCGCCAGTTCGGCGACGACCGTACCAAGCTCCCCCATGGGGGAATATTTTTTGAAGATGACCTCGCCGTCGCGATCGGTGAAGATTTCCAACGGGTCGCCCTCCCTGATGCGCAGGGTGCGGCGGATCTCTTTCGGAATAACGACGCGTCCAAGATCATCGATGCGGCGTACAATGCCGGTTGCTTTCATTTACGCGTTCCCTCCCATACGAATTTCTGGTTGTACAGGTAGTATGACAGCAACGCGGACAAATATGCGGGATTTTCCACCGGCGCGGCTCTGGCAATTTTTTCTCGGCCTGTTATTTTTGATTAAATGGAAAAGCGAGGGCGGCACTGTCGTTTGGCGGGCTAACGGGTCTGAGTGCCGTTAGCCGCGGCGCTTCGTTCGAGCCAACGGTGCAGGAAATCCATCTGCTCCTGCGTGTGGAACCAATGCTCGCCGTTTTCCATCACCGTCAAGCCACAGCGAAACCGCTGGGCGAACTGCTCTACGGTATCACGATCTATCAGGGCATCGCTGCCGCCGTATAATATTTCCGTGGGGCTTTCCCATGCCGTGATCGGATGGGACGCCGCATATTCCCAATACTCCCACGACAAGGTCTGCCCAAAATCGGTTGGGATCACGCGCTCCTGCCTGAGCCGTTCCTCTGAAACGTCCGCCCAGCCCATCATTTTTTGCAGCAGCCGCTTCATATCGAGGACAGGCGAGACAAACAGACAGCGGTCCAGGCGCTTGCCGCGCAGGCCCAGCATGCCAAACCACGCCCCGATGCTGTTTGCGAACAGGGAAATCCCTTTCCAGCGCGCCTCAGCAAACCGCATCACCGCGGCCAGCTCCGGTGCGACGTGCCACGGGTCAAAGAAAGGCATCTCGTCCGCCCGTTCCCCATGCCCCGGCAGGTCTAGGCTCAAGGTCTGGCACCCATACCGCTGCAGGCTTTCGGCAACGCCGCACGCCTCCTCTTTATTCCCGTTTTGGCCGTGTACATATAAATACACTTGATTGGACGGCTCGCCCAGCACGAGCGCGGGAATACCGCCGATCCGCAATTCTTCTCTCGCAATAGACATGTTGCTGCTTCCTATCTTGTGTCGTTGTCCTGCGGCCGGATTTTCCGGCGCAGCCGTTTTGTCACCGCGCCGTGACCTTTGCGCCAGTCACGATCGCGCGCGGCGCGCCGGTCAGCGGCATGCCGGTGTACGGCGTGTTGGCCGCTTTCGAGCGGTAGCTCCGGTACACGGTCTCCCGCTTCCAGTCCAGCAGCACCAGGCGGGCGAAGTTCCCCTCGCGTACCGCGCGGCCGGACAGTCCGTACAGCTCCGCGGGCGTCCGGCTCATCCGCTCCACCAACTGCATGGGCGACAGGCGTCCGGTCTGCACCAGAAACGTATTGCATACGGAAAACGCGGTTTCCAGCCCCGTGATGCCCGACGGGGCCTTGGCGAATTCGCGCGCCTTTTCCTCCGCCGTATGCGGCGCGTGGTCGGTGGCGACCATGTCGATCGTACCGTCCGCAAGCGCGCCGATCAGCGCCTCGCGGTCAGCCTCCGTGCGGAGCGGCGGATTCATCCGCGCATAGGCTCCGTGCGTGCAAACATCCGCCTCGGTCAGGGAAAGGTGGTGCGGCGTGACCTCCGCATAGATCCGCGCGCCCAGCGCCTTGCCCGCGCGGATCAGCGCGACCGACTGTGCCGAGCTGACATGCTGGAACAGGACCCGTGCGCCCGTGTCCAGCGCGAGCGCAATATCGCGTGCGATCATCGCGCTTTCCGCGCTTGCCATCGCGCCCGGCACCCCAAACTCCTTCGCCGCCTTGGAGCCGTAATTCACGCCGGGCGAGGGTACGAGGGACGGCTCCTCCTCATGGAACGACAAAAGGATATCCTGTGCCGCCGCGCGCGCCATCGCCTCCCGACACAGGCCTGCGTCCGTCAGGTTAAGGCCGTCGTCGGTCAGACAGGGCGCGCCCGCGGCCTTGAGCGCCCCGAAGTCGGTCAGCTCCCGCCCCTTCAGACCCTTTGTCACCGCGCCCGCCTGCAGAACCTGCACCGCGCAGCCCCGCGCCTTTTCAGTCACATACCGGATTGTTTCAGGCGTATCGCATGCGGGCAGGGTATTCGCCATGCAGATCACGGTCGCGTAGCCGCCTGCGGCAGCAGCAGCAGCGCCGGTGAGCACGTCCTCCTTTTCCGTCTGCCCCGGATCGCGGAAATGCACATGCCCATCCACAAATCCGGGGAAACCGTCAGTCCGGCCGCGTCCCAGCACTCGCAGCCCGGCGGCGGCTGGAGCCGCTTGGACACCGCCGCGATCACACCGTCGTCCCCGATCAGCACGTCGCGCGGCGCGTCCGTGCCTGTGTAGGGGTCAAGCACCCGTCCGTTTTGCAGTAAAAGCATGGAAAACCTCCGTCCTTTTCTCTATTCGTTTTTATATTGTATCATGGATGCCCTAGCCATGCAAAATAAAACGGCCGCTGGGCGGCCGTTTTTCCGACGGGCATTACATCTGATGGTCGAACGTAACCACCGGATTATACCGCCAGTCGATTTTTTTCAGCTGGTCCCGAATCCGCATCATCAGCTCCCGCTTTGCATCGTTGTCGTAGCTGAACGGGACGACCACGTCAAAAATCAGGTTGATCTGCCGTTCCCCGTCCACAACGCGGAAATCGTGCATGGAGAGCCTTTCGTCGATCGACCGCAGCACGGCGTCCGCCTGCTCGCGCAGCGCGGCGACATGCGCGTTGTTGACGTCGATCGGGTCCATGTGGATAACCACATATACCCCTGTCTGCTGCCAAACCCGTTTCTCCGCCTCGTCGATCACCTCATGCACGGCGACAAAGTCGGAATCGCTCGGCACTTCCGCATGGAGTGACGCCAGCGAGCGCCCCGCGCCGTAATTATGGACGATCAGGTCGTGTACGCCCACGATGTAGTCCGAATCCATCACAATGCGCTCGATGCTTTTCGCAACCTCGGGGTCCGCGGCCTCACCGAGCAGCGGCGCGACCGTATCGCGCGCGATACCGGCGCCCGCCCAGATGATGAACAGCGCCACCAGCACCCCTATATAGCCGTCCACCGGCAGGGTGGTGAAACGGCCCGCAATCATGCCGACCACGACCACGCCGGTCGTGATGACATCGTTCCGGCTGTCCTGCCCCGCGGCCATCAGCACGGGCGAATCGATCCGGCGGCCGATCCCCACGTTGAACGCACCCATCCACAGCTTGACTGCCATGGAAACCGCGAGAATGGCGATCAGGATGGGCGATGCCTCGACCGGCTCTGGATGGAGGATACGGCCGGCCGAGGTTTTCAGAAACTCAAAGCCGACCAGGACGATGATAAACGATACGATCAGCCCCGCGATATATTCCGTGCGCCCATAACCGAACGGATGCTTTGCGTCCGGCTCCTTGCCGGAAACCTTGAAGCCCACAATCGAAATCAGGCAGGAAAGGCCGTCCGACAGGTTATTGAACGCATCCGCGGCAATGGAAATCGCGCCGCTGAGCAGGCCGATCGCCATTTTGAGCGCAAACAGGAACAGGTTGCACGCGATACCCACCGCGCCGGACAGCACACCATAGCGCTCCCGCACGCGGGCGTCCCGCGTATTTTCCGCATCCTTCACAAACAGGCGGATCAACAGGCTGGTCATAGCATCCCCCTCGTATACAGAATATTATATATGCCCATACAAATTACTAATTGTAATATCATAATTGCTGGGATGCCTAACATAAAGCTGCGGTGCAGCGTTTTGTGGCGGATCAGTAGCATGCTCGCATACACGCCCGGCCCGCCGCCGACCAGGGCCCAGAAAAACAGCGTGCGCTCCGGCACACGCCCCCATCCATTCCTCGCGGCTATTTTATCATATATGCTGACCAGCGCGCCGATCGCACTGACCACAAGCAGATAGTACCAAACGCCTTTCACGGCTGACAGCCCCTCCCCCGCCGGAATTTCCTTATATTTTAGCATAGGCGCCTGCGGGATGCAACCAGACGCACAAAAAGTAGCCGCGACTAACGTTTTCGCGCGTGAGCAGCGGAAAGGGGACGCGCGTCTGCGCGTCCCCCGTACTGCTATTCTGTCTGCGCGGCGAGCCGCTTGGGGTTGCCGTTGTCGAACGGCGCGTCGAAATGGTACCGCAGCAGCCAGCCCGCGTCAAACTGGGCGGCATACTGTCCCGCGAGCGACGCGGCGCGGATGCGCGCCAGGCCGAACAGCTCGGGTACGGAATCCGTGCGCACCTCCCCCGGCGTCCACAGGCTGCCCCACGGCTCATGCTCCAGATTGAGCGCGTCCCATGCGGGTAGCTCGGTCTTCATATGGCCGGTCAGCAGCGCGCCGCGTCCGGCAAGGCGCTCCAGCCGCTGTGCGGCGCGGTATATGCCGCGGCTCTCCGAATAGAAAAACGTTTCCCACGCCAGCATCTCGTCAAACGCCCGCCGGAGGCTGTACGGCGGCGCGTCCGTCCCATATACCGCTTTCAGCACCGCGTGGAGCAGCGCGGCAAGCACGGCCTTCTCCTCAGCCTCCAGCGTGTAGGAATCCGCCGGTGAAAAGGTTGTGACCGGCGCGCGGCGCACGCGCTCATATACCAGGGAATCGATATCGCTTTCGATCTGACAATGGACCGCGGAGCCGGACAGGCGCGTGTCCACGGAACGGATCTGCTCCTGCCGGCAGTATACATACGGGTGTATCTCGCTGTCGAGCGCATAATGGCACAGGAAGCCGTAAAAATACGCGCTGGCGATCTCATGGGCCGCGCCGGTCAGGTCGTGTACGCCGTGCGCGAGTGCCGCGAACAGCCGGTCCGTCCGCTCGGAATGCATCCGGTTGCCCAGCTTATGCAGCGGGCTGCCGAACAGGACTTTCCGGTAAAACAGCGGGTCCGGCCCCTGGCAGCCCCAGTAAAAGCAGGCCGGACGGCTTTCGGCAAGCGCCTGCACCGGAGCCGGAAAAACCGCGAGCGCCTGCTCTCCGAACAAATGATGGGATACGAAATCCGCCATAACAGCTCTTCCTTTCTTTGTTGGCGTCAGCAGTCTGCGCCCTCATTATACACGCTTTTCCGACAAAGGGAAAGCGTGCAGGAGAAAAAAACTGCGGCGTTTTTTTGCTGCCGGCGGCTCGCTTTACCTTTTCCCCTTGGCATGCTATAATATAAGCAGGCCATCTTCGCCGCGTTCAGGCCCGCGGGCGCAGCAGCAGCACGGATACGTCGTTGACGTTGGTTCCCGTGGGTCCGGTCTTAATCAGCCCGTCCACCCGGGCAAGCGCATGATAGGCGTCGTTATCCGACAGCACGCGGTCGATGGATATGCCCTGCGCGGCAAGACGGCCGCAGGTCGTCCCGTCCACCAAGCCGCCCGCCGCGTCGGTAGGACCGTCCGTCCCGTCCGAGCCGACCGAAAACACGGCCGCGCCCACCAGTCCCGCAATCCCGCGCGCGGCGGAAAGCGCAACCTCCTGATTGCGGCCGCCCAGCCCCGTGCCTGTGATATGCACGACGGTTTCGCCGCCCGCGATAAACGCAAGCGGCTTTACTGTATCCGCATGGTACTGCGCGACCGACGCGAGGAAGCTGCCCGCCTCCCGCGCTTCGCAACACAGGCTCGCGGTCAGCACGGTCGTTTCATAGCCCAGCGCGCGGCACGCGCCTGCCGCCGCCGCGCACAATTCGCGCACCGAGCCGGTGACCCGCGTTTCCACATGATCCAGACGGCGCGGCAGCGGCCGGTCGAGCAGCGGCAGCACCTCCGGCGGGAGCCGCAGCCCGTATTTTTCCACGACCGCGTGTGCCTGCTCCGCGGTCGAGCGGTCCGGATAGGCCGGTCCGGAAGCGATCATGTCCAGCGGGTCGCCCACGATGTCCGACAGCACGATGGCGAACACCCGCGCGGGCGCGCAGAGCTGCGCGAACCGTCCACCCTTGACCGCACTGACCCGCTTGCGCAGCGTGTTCATCTCAACGATATCCGCGCCGCAGCGCAGAAGCTGGCCGGTCAGGTCCGCGAGCGCCTCCGGCCCGCAAAGCGGCTTTTCAAACAGCGCCGAGCCGCCGCCCGATATGAGCAGCAGGACCAGGTCGTTTTCCCCCAGCGGCTCCACCAGCCGTATCGCCTCGTCGGTGGCGTCGAACGAATTCCAGTCAGGCACTGGATGTCCCGCCTCCCGAATACGCAGGCCCGGATATCGCCACCCGCGTGGCCGTATTTGGTGATCACGATACCGTCCGACACCGCGCCGCCCAGACAGCCGGCAGCGGCCTTCGCCATCTGCCAGGCTGCCTTGCCCAGCGCGACCAGGACCAGCCGGCCGGTCGGGGGCGTAAACCCTTTCAGCGCGCGCGCCACCGCCTCGTCCGGCAGCACGGCGCGGATCGAAGCGTCGATAATGCGCGCCGCGTCCTCACGAATTTTCATAGCGCTCAAACCATCCTTTCCAAACAGCGCCCCGGCGGGGCCTGTCTTGCAAAATCAGAGGAAATCCATATAATATAAAAGTATACAGGGAATAGCTCCCCGACTCAAGTCAGGAGGCGGAATTATGCCAAAAAACAGGCCGATTCAAACCATTGCGGATCAGGTTTACGCGATCCTGCGCAAAAACATCTGCAACGGGCTGTACGCGCCCGGCTACTGGCTGCAGGAGGCCGAGCTTTGCGAGCAGCTCGGCGTCAGCCGCAGTCCGGTGCGCGAGGCCCTGCTCCGTCTCGCGTCGGACGGGCTGCTCGTCAGCATCCCTAACAAGGGGACGTTCGTCAAGGAGTTCACCTGTAAGGATATCGACGAGATCTTTGATATGCGTGTGCTGCTGGAGGGTTACGGCATCCGCAACAGCCGTGCCAACCTGACTTCCACCCATATCCAGCGGCTGCTCGACATTCTGGAGGACCTACAGACCATGATCGACGCGGGCGACCTGGATGCTTACGCCCGCGTGGACGAGCAGCTGCACAACGAAATCGTCTCCCTCGGCAACAACAGCATCGTCAGCTCGGCCTACTACCGCGTCGGCTCGATGAACCAGCAGTTCCGCGTGCTTTCCCTCAACATCCGCCAGCGCTTCGAGGAATCCCAGGACGAGCACCGGCAGGTTATACACGCCATCATTCGGGGCGACGCCGAGCTGGCCGAGAGCGTCAACCGCCGGCATCTGGAGCTGGCCCGCTCCTGCATCAAGGAGCAGCTCGAAAAAAAGAAATGATCCCCGCAGACAAATGGCTGCCGCATTTGCGGCAGCCATTTTTATTTGCTTTGTCCCTTAGTGGATGAAGAACGACAGGACGATGAAAATGCATGAGCCGAAAGCCGGAATCAGGATAGAGCCGACCGACCAGGTTTTGAGGCTGGTCTTGATATCCATGCCGGAGAAGTTCGTGACAACGTGGAAATACGAGTCGTTCAGGTAGCTTGGACACATGGTGGTCAGGCAGAGCGCCATCGCCGCCAGATACGGATTGACTGCCAGACCGGCCGCCACCATCGGGGCGATAATCGCGGAGCCGGTGATCATCGCGGTCGTACCGGAACCCTGCGGGAAACGCATGATCACGCCGATGATGATCGGAACCAGTATGCCGGGAACGCCCGCGGCAACGATCGCGTCCGCCATCATCTTGGCAGCGCCGGTCGCGTTGATGACCGCGCCCAGCGCGCCGCCCGCGGCAGTGATGAACACGATCGGACCAGCGTCGCGGCAGGCCTCCTGCATCAGATTGACACAGGTCTTCTTGTCGTAATCCCTGCAGAGCAGGAACGCGCCCATACACAGGGAGATGAACAGCGCGATGACCGGCTGGCCAAGGAACTGGACGACGTTGGCGACCATGGTGCCTTGCAGCGAGGAGATCTGGCCGACCAGCGTGTTGGCGAAGATCAGTACGATCGGTACCAGCAGCGTTGCAAAGGACATAAACGCGCTCGGCAGCTTTTCCGCCGCCAGCAGATCCGCAAAGTCCTCGGTAACAAGGTCTTCGTTCTTCTGATACTTTTCGTTGATGCGGTCGAGCACGCGGAGTTGCGCTTCGCTGTACTGGGAGCGGTCGATCTCATACGGGACAACCAGATTAGGGTATTTCTTGCCGAAGTGGCGGAACAACGGTACCGCAAAGGCAAACAACGGGATTGAGATACCGATGCCGCACAGGATAAACATGCCCAGATCGATACCCAGACCGTTTTCCTGGAACGTGCTGACGACTGCCAGCGGGCCTGGGGTCGGCGGCACCATAAAGTGCGTGATGTACAGGCCCATGCCGAGGATACCGCCCAGACCGACCATGGACCTCTTGGTCAGTCGGGAGAATTCCTTGGCCAGCGAGGACAGGATAACGAAGCCGGAATCACAAAACACGGGTATGGAAACGACCCAGCCGGTCAGGCCAAGCACGACGTCGCAGTTCTTCACGCCGACCGCCTTGAGGATGGTCAGCGCCATGCGCTTGGCCGCGCCGCTCTTTTCCAGAAAGATGCCCATGATACAGCCAAAGCCAATTACCACGCCGATACTTGCCATCGTGTTGCCGAAGCCGGTTGTCACCGTGCTGACGCACTGGGTCAGTGACGAAACCTCGCCGAACGGCATCGCCAGCACCGCGATCAGGATCGCCGAAATAATCAGCGACGGGAACGCGTGCATCTTGGTAAAAATGATCAGCACCATCATCACAACAATACCGATCAGCATTGCTACTACAGGATTTAGCATGTTTTTACCCCCTTATTCACTCGTCTTTTTCTTATCTTCCTCATCTTCCAATCCGATTCCGGCGATGGCCCATCCCCCTTTCCGCTCCGGCCGCAAAGCTGTATCCACAGCCCCTATGGTCAAATGACCGGACCGAGACAGAAAATGTCCATCGAGCCGAAATAGCCCAGCGCCTCGTTCTTCGTCATTTCGCCCGACAGCACGCGTATCAGCAGCTCGAACGCCTCTTCGCCGACCTCTTCAATGGTCTTTTCACCCGTGATGATGCGGCCCGCGTTCAGGTCCATATCGTGCTGCATGCGCTCATATGTATTGGGGTTGCCGCAGATCTTGACGACCGGCATGGAGGGGAAGCCCTGCGGCGCGCCGCGTCCGGTCGAAAACAGCATGATCTGTGCACCCGTGGCGGCCATGCCGGTCAGGATCTCCGGCTCACGGCCGGGCGCGTCCTTGATCCAGAGCCCCTTCTGGTCGGTCACGCGGTCGGTGTATTCCAGCACGCCCTGGATCGGACGGTGACCGCTTTTGACGATCGCGCCCAGGCTCTTTTCCTCGATGCTGGACAGCCCGCCCGCGATATTGCCGGGCGTCGGCTGGCCACCGCGCATGTCCTCGCCGACCGATTTCGCACGCTTTTCCATGCGATCGACGATCTCGTAGATCTTCCGGCCGACCGGCCCGTCCTCGCCGCCGACCGCACGCCGCGCGAGGATATGCTCGCCACCGAGGAATTCGGTCGTCTCGCCGAAGACAACAGTTGCGCCCAGGTCGACCAGCTTATCCGCCACATAGCCGATCACGCAGTTGGAGGCCATGCCGGAGGTGGTATCCGACGCGCCGCACTTGATGGACATGATTACGTTTGAAATATCGGCCGGCTCGCGCTGCAGGCCGGAGATCTGCTGCACCAGCCGCTGCGCCGCGTCAATGCCCGCCTGGATCGCCCGCGAGGTGCCGCCAAGCTCCTGGATGCGGATGATCTCGACCGGCTTGCCGGTCGCGCGGATCTCCTCCACCAGCCGCTCGTGGTCGGTTCCCTCGCAGCCGAGGCTGACGATCAGCGCCGCGCCGACGTTCGGGCTCTGCCCGAGGTTGGACAGCGTATCCGTCACCCGCTTGAGGTCGATCGGCAGCTGGCAGCAGCCCTGATGATGGAAATAGCCGATCGTTCCCTGCACCTGCCGGCAGATCGCCTGGCCCACGTCGTTGGCGCAGATAACGCTCGGAATGACCGCTACCAGATTGCGCGCGCCGAACGTGCCGTTCGCGCGCCGGTAGCCCTGAAACGTATAGCTCATAACGTAATTCCTCCTCAAAGGTCACCGCGGCCGCGCAGCGCCTCAAGATTGTGTACATGGACGTAATCGCCCTTTTTGATGTCGCAGCTTGCCGCGCCGATGCACTCGCCGTATTTCATGATGTGCTCTCCCCTGGCGATATTGCATAACGCGATCTTATGGCCATACGGCACATCGCCGTGCACGGTGATCTCCTCCATATTCCCTTTCTTATCCCGCACCTCAACCCTTGTTCCGTCTGTGATTGCGTCGGCAAAAATCGTGGCGACGTTATCCAGGTCGTCGACCTTAAGCGCAAGCTTCAACTCTTCCATAACCGTTCCTCCTTACTCCTTTACCGCGAGGACCGCCACGCCGTCCGGAATGACGACGACCTCCGCGTCACGGCCCATGATCTCATACGCCATTTCCAGCGCCTCATCCGGCGTGGAAGCCGGTATCATGTTCGCCTTGCGGACCAGCTCATGATCCAGATAGGTGGTGACCAGAATGACTTTGTGTTTTTTCAGGATGCGCGCGAAAATCTGCGCGCACCACTGTTCGGGGATGGTTTCCTTAGGCGGGATTTTGGAAAGGTACGCGTCGATCTCGTCCACCGTCCCCTTCACGATCAGCTTTTCAAAATGCGTGCCTCCCATCCCGTCGCAGCAGGAGGCGCACATGATAATGACGCCGCCCTCCCGACAGCAGGCCTCCGCGGTCGCGACCGCCTTGGGGCTTTGATAGAGGTTCTGGTCCAACGGGTAGCCGCCGTTCGAGGTGATGACGATATCCCCCTCCACACTCGGGCACTGCGCCAGGCTGCGCACGAACGTCACGCCCTTTTCGTGCGCCTGCTCCAGGTCGCCCGCAAAGGCCGCGATCACTTTCTTTTCCGCGTTGAGCGCAACGTTCATGATAAACTGCACATTGACCGCGCGCGCCGCGCATACCATATCCTCATGGATGGGGTTATGCTCCAGCACGCCTGTTGTGGAATACGGGCTGGAAATCGCCTTGTACGAGTGGTTTTCGTTCACGGTCGCCGCGTTGCAGATGCCGGGCAGGATGCTTTTGCGCCCGCCCGAGAATCCGGCGAAGAAATGCGGCTCGATAAATCCCTCGGTCACCAGCAGGTCGCAGTGCAGCGCGACCTTGTTCACCCACAGCTCCGCGCCCGAAGGCAGGTCGCACACCTTTTCGAAATCCTCGTCCACGAACGCCTGATTGACCACGATCTTTTCGTTGTCCACGATGGCATCGCCGAACATGCGGCGCTGCTCCTCCTCCGTGGTCGCACGGTGCAGGCCGGTGGCGATCAGGATGGTGATATCCGCCTCCGGATTGCCGCGGCGGATCTCCTCCAGCAGCAGCGGCAGCGTCAGCTTGCTGGGTACAGCGCGGGTATGGTCGCTCGTAACCAGTACGATCCGGTTCTTGCCCTTTGCCAACTCGCACAGCCGCGGTGTGCCGATCGGGTTGGCGAGCGCCTCCCGAACCAGCTCGGCTTCCCCTTTGCCGGCATCATAGCTGTCCGTCCGCGAATTCAGCTCCGCTTTGAGGTTTTTCTCGTCCACATGCAGTTCCAAGGCAGAGGTATAGTACGGGATAGAAAATGTTTTCATATACAATCACCCTATTCTTTCATTTCCCCGGCATCCAATACAATAATTTGTATGTTGTATTATGTATACATAGTACAATATTTATTTGGCAAATTCAATTGATATATACGACTACCCCCCCCCCCCCCCTATTTTTGGGCAATATTTACAATATTCACAATTTCCATTGGGAAAATCAACAAGAATTCTTCATTTATTTTGAACAGCTATTCCCGCGCCTCTTCCAACTGCATAATCATTTTTCTGCAAAAAGCACCGGCACAGCCAAGCTGCGCCGGTGCAAATCCCTTTCCAAAGCGGAGAGCCGCCTTGCGTTATCCCTCGTAGTCGTCCTCGTTCTCCCAGTTGTGCCAGACCGCCTGCACGTCGTCGTTGTCCTCCAAGTTGTCGAGCAGCTTGCGCATCTGGGCCATGTCCTCCTCTTTTTCGAGGGTGATATAGTTCTGCGGCACCATTTCCACTTCGGCCTCGACAAAGGAGTACCCCAGCGTTTCGAGCGCCTCGCGCACGGCGGAAAAATCGTCCGGCGTGGTATAGATTTCAAAGGTTTCCTCATCCGCCTGGAAATCCTCCGCGCCCGCCTCGAGCGCCTGCATCATCACAGTATCCTCGTCCAGCTCGCCGCGCTCCATAATGATCACGCCCTTTTTATCGAACTGCCAGGATACGCAGTTGGTGGCGCCCAAGCCCGCGCCATACTTATCGAACAGGTGGCGCACATCCGCGACCGTGCGGTTTTTGTTGTCCGTCAGCGTTTCCACAACAACGGCGACGCCGCCCACGCCGTAGCCCTCATAGTTGTTGGCCTCGTAGTTGACCTGGCCGTTCGCACCCGAGTATTTGTCCAGCGTGCGCTTGATGTTGTCGTTGGGCATATTGTTGGCCTTGGCCTTGGCGATGCAGTCGCGCAGGCGGGCGTTGAAGTCCGGATTCGCCGAGCCTCCCTCTTTGATGGCGATCGCCATCTCACGGCCGATTTTGGTGAATATCTTTGCCTTTTTCGCGTCATTCGCGCCCTTGCGCTTGGCAATATTATGCCACTTGGAATGTCCCGACATGATGGATGTCCCTCTTTCTATCATTATAATAATTAAAACAAACCTGAAAAACGCCGTGCGGCGCAGATAGATTCTATCAGGTTTTGCAGCTTTTCGCAAGACCCACGCGTATATTTTCCGCACAACGGGTGCAGACTATCATCGAAAAATCCAAAAAAAGAGGTGATTCCGTTATGAGCAAGCAGAACCGCAACCAGAACCCGTCTACCTCGAACCAGCAGCAGAACAACGAGCAGAACAAGAACCAGCAGAATACCCAGAATAAGAAAAACGACCAGCAGTACTAAGTCTTTCGCCTGGGGCATGCCGCTTCCAGGCGGGCGGGGCATCGCCGGCTCACGGCCGGACATGCCTGTCACGGCAGGGGGCGCTGAAAATCCTGATTTTCAGCGCCCCCTGCTTTTGCCTTTCCGGTGGGGCTGGCAGATTCTTTGTTTTACATTCCGCGGTCCAGCGTGGTATGATAGAAGTGATTCCACCAAAGGAGCTTACGCGCATGGAGACCCCACAAAGCATCTTAAAGCAATATTTCGGCTATGATTCGTTCCGGCCTGGGCAGGGCGAGCTGGTGCAGTCCATCCTCTCCGGCTGCGACACGCTGGGCATCATGCCGACCGGCGCCGGCAAATCGATCTGCTATCAGGTACCCGCCCTGCTGCTGGACGGCCTGACGCTGGTCGTTTCCCCGCTGATCTCCCTGATGAAGGACCAGGTCGGCGCGCTGGCCGAGGCGGGCGTACCCGCGGCCTGCGTCAATTCCTCCATGCCGCCCGCGGAAATGGCCGACGCCCTGTATGCCGCCGAGGCCGGCGCGTGCCGCCTGCTGTATATCGCGCCCGAACGGCTGACCGCCCCCGCATTTCTGGATTTTGCGCGCCGGACGCCGATCGCCATGCTCACGGTGGACGAGGCACACTGCATCTCCCAGTGGGGACAGGACTTCCGCCCCAGCTACCTCAAGATTGAGGAATTTCTCGCCGCCCTGCCCGCGCGTCCCCTGGTTTCCGCATTCACCGCAACGGCGACCGCCCAGGTGCGGGACGATATCGTACGCGCGCTCGGCATGCGCGAGCCTTACATCAAAACCACAGGCTTCGACCGGCCCAACCTGTACTTCTCGGTCGAGCGCCCCTCCTCCAAGCCGAACGCCCTGCTACGGCTGCTGGCCGAACGGGCGGGGAAAAGCGGCATCGTGTACTGCGCCACACGCAAAGCCGTGGAGGATGTGTGCGATATGCTGGTGTCCAAGCGCCTGCCCGCTACGCGGTACCACGCCGGACTGTCCGCGGAGGAGCGGCAGCTGAACCAGGATGATTTCCTCTACGACCGCAGGCCCATCATGGTGGCGACCAATGCGTTCGGCATGGGCATCGACAAATCCAACGTGTCCTTCGTCATCCACTACAACATGCCGAAAAACATGGAGAGTTATTATCAGGAGGCGGGCCGCGCCGGACGCGACGGAGAGCCGGCCGACTGCATCCTGCTGTACAGCGGGCAGGATGTGCATACGGCGGAATTCCTGATTGAGCGTAGCCGCGAGGCCGAGGACGATGCGCTCGCCCCAGCCGTGCGCCAGCATCTGCTCGAACGCGATCGGGAGCGGCTGCGCCGGATGACCTTTTACGCCACAACCACCGAATGCCTGCGCCGGACCATCCTGCGGTATTTCGGGGAAGAGGCGCCCCTGTCCTGCGGACACTGCGGCAACTGCGACACCACCTTCGAGCAGGTGGACGCGACGGTCGAGGCACAAAAGATCCTGTCCTGCGTATACCGTCTGAGCGAGCGCGGCCTGCATTTCGGGCGGGTGATCATCGCCGCCGTACTGACCGGCAGCAAAAGCGAAAAGATCGATCAATTCCGGCTGGACACGCTCTCCACCTACGGCATCATGGCGGACGCGACCGCCGCGCGCGTGCGCCAGTTGACCGACGCGCTGATCGAGCGCGGACATCTGCGGACCGATCCGGCGCGGTACAACGCGCTGTTCCTCACCCCGTCCGGTAACGCGCTCATGCGCGGGCGGGATACCTTCGTCCTCCGTCTGCCGCGCGAAAAGGCGCCCGCAGCCCGCGCCGCGGAGTCCAGCGCGGCCATGGACCAGGACCTGTTCGGCCTCCTGCGCGCCCTGCGCACGGCGCTGGCGCAAAAGGCGCATGTGCCGCCCTACGTCATTTTCTCCAACGCCACGCTGAGCGACATGGCGGCGCGCCAGCCCATCACGGAATTTGAGCTGCTCGCCGTGCGCGGCGTGGGCGAGGCCAAGGCCAGACGCTACGGCGGGGCCTTTCTGGAGGAGATCAAGCGTTACCTGCAGGAAAAGGCGTAGGGCGGCAATGCCGCCCTACGCCTTTTCTTATCCTCACCGCGCCCAATACTGTACCGCGTCGCACAGGAACTGTGCGCAGCCGGCCAGCTTGCGGTCGTAATAGGCGGTGAATCGTTCGTCCGCCGTGTAACCCGCGGCCAGCGCGCGGTGCGCCTGCGCGGTATAGTCCCTCCACGTCATGCCCAGCCAGGTTTTATGCAGCCGGACAATGCGCTCTCCGGACGGCCCCTTGGGATCGTCCCCCGCGCGCACCGCGTCTTCCAGCGCTCGCTGCACCTCGTCCTTCAGCGCTTCGAAACGCTCATAATCCGCCTCGGTCATGGCCAGCACCGCGGCGTTCGCCGCGTCGGCCTGCCCGTCTCCGTATTTGGCGCGCACTTCGGCGCCGTACCGTGCCTCGTTCTCCCATACGATTTTGTGTTTGAACGCCTCAAATTTTTCCGTATCGCTCATCTCTGTCTCTCCTTTCAGGGAACGGATGGTTTTTTGCACCGTCTCAATCAGGGCGGTGGTCTGCGCCTGCCGTGCATACAGGGCCGACAAATGGCTTTCCAGTGCGCGCAGCCGGTCGAAACCGTCCGCCTGCACGATGCGGGCGATCTCTTTCAGCGGCACGCCCAACGCCCGATAAAACAGGATCTGTTGCAGCAGGTCGACCTCCCGCTCCCCGTACAGGCGGTAGCCGGCTTCGGTCGTGCCGCTCGGCCGCAGCAGCCCGATCTGGTCATAGTACCGCAGGGTGCGCGCGCTCACCCCCGCCAGCCCCGCCAGCGCGTGAATCCCGTATTCCATCGTTTTTCACCTCCCTGCCCTTAGTATAGCGGTTTACGCTGCGTCAAAGTCAACCCTGTTTGTGAAAATATTTTGCTTCCTGCGCGGAACTGCGGTATCATACTATTATAATAAGGAAGAGGAGGCAGCCTCCATGATCTATACCGTTACACTCAATCCCTCGCTGGATTATCTTGTCCAGACCGACCGCCTCCGCCCGGGCAGGCTGTGCCGCATACACGGCGAAACCCTGCGCCCCGGCGGGAAAGGCGTCAATGTTTCGCTTGTCTGCGCGGCGCTCAGCCTGTCCACGCGCGCGCTCGGCTTTATCGCGGGCGGCACGGGTGCGCTGTTCGCCTCCCTGCTGGCCGAAACCGGCGTGGAATACGATTTCTGCCGTTTGGGGCGGGGCATGACGCGCATCAACGTCAAGGTTTGCGCGCGCGAGCAGACCGAGCTTAACGGCGCGGGGCCTGATATCCCCGCGGACGCGCTCGAAAAGCTGGCCGCGTCGCTGGACACGCTCGGCGGCGGGGACTGGCTCGTTCTGTCCGGTTCGGTCCCGTCCGGCGTGCCGACGGATATTTACGCCCGCCTGCTCGACCGCGTGCGGGCAAACGGCGTACACACGCTCGTCGACGCCTCGGACGACGCGCTCAAAAACGCCCTGCCATGCGCACCCGACCTGATCAAGCCTAACCTGGAGGAGCTGGACGCGCTGGTCGGCGGCGCGCCGCGCAGCCCTGCTGGCATCGCCGCCTGCGCGCGCGAGCTGCAGGCCGCGGGCGCGAAGGACATCCTTGTTTCCTGCGGGCCGGACGGAGCCGTACTCGTCCCCGCTACCGGCGCAGCGCTCCATCTGGACGCCCCCGCCGGCCAGGTGGTCCAAACCGTCGGCTCCGGCGACTCCATGGCCGCCGGCTGGCTGTACGCGCGCCTGCATGGCTTTTCCGCACCCGAGGCGCTGCGCTTCGCGGTCGCTGCGGGCAGCGCGGCCGCGTTCTGCGGCTGGCTCCCTGACCGCGCCGCGGTCGAGGCGGTGCTGCGCCGCACCGCCGCCCCAACGGAAATCCGATAATTTTTCTTCCGCAGCGCACACTTTTATGGTATACTGATACTCCATGCGCGCAAAATCTGAATATACAGGCGCATGCCCGAATGGAACTGCGGTTTCGATCGAAGATTATATCGAGAGGTGTTTTATGAGTATCACGACACGCGTCTGGATCGCAGGCGCAGGCGGCCGTTTGGGTTCCGCTCTGTGCCGCCGGTTCGACCGCAACACAGGCTTCCGGCTGCTGGCAAGCGACCTTGACGTTCGGGTGGAGGACAGCTTCCAGGTCGGCCACTTCGCCGACCTCAACCATCCCGACGTTATTATCAACTGCGCCGGCCTGACCGACGTGCGCGCCTGCGAGCGGCAGCCGGAGGAAGCGTATAAGGTCAATGCCATCGGCGCGCGCAATCTCGCGGTCGCCGCGCGGCGCATCGACGCCAAGCTGATCCAGCTGTCGACCGACGACGTTTTCGACGGCGCAGCCTCATCCGCGCTGTGCGAGTTCGACGACGCGCATCCGGCGACCATGTATGGCAAAAGCAAGTACGCTGGGGAAAAGCTGGTGCGCGAGCTGACGGATAAGCACGTGATCGTGCGTTCCTCTTGGCTGTACGGCGCCGGGGCGGACGATTTCGTCGACCAGGTGCTGCAGGCGGCGGCACGCGGGGAAACCGTGCGCCTGCCCGAGGACGAGATTTCCTCCCCGACCTCGGCGGACGCGCTCGCCGGCTTTATCGAATACCTGGTCAGGGCGCGTGAATACGGGCTGTACCACGCCTCCTGCGAAGGGGCCTGCTCGCGCGCGGAATTCGCGCGCGAGATCCTCCGTCTGAGCGGCTTCGCGGATTCCGTTGTGGAGCCTGCGGCCGCAGACGAAACGCTGCGCCCGCGCTTTACACTGCTGGACAACATGATGATGCGCATTACCGGCATCTACCATATGCCGGACTGGCGGGAGGCGCTTGGCATGTATCTGTCGGAGCGGAACGCGGGAGGGCTGGCATGATCGAAACCGGAAAAATGAGAAAAAACAGCCTGACCACCAAAATCTTTATCGCTCTGCTGCTCGGCGCGGCGGCCGGCGCGCTGCTGCACGGCTTTGCGGACGGGTCCGCTTTCGTGCAGGACGTCCTGGTCGGCGGCATATTTTATGTTGTCGGCCAGGGCTTCATCCGGCTGATGCAGATGCTGGTCGTGCCGCTCGTGTTCTGCTCGCTCATCTGCGGCGCCGCCGCGATCGGCGACACCAAGACGCTTGGCAAGGTCGGCGTCAAAGCGATCGGCTTTTACCTGGTCACAACCATGCTGGCGGTCGCGGTTTCGCTGGGCGTTGCCTCGCTGCTCAATCCCGGCTTGGGGCTGGATATGTCCCAGGTGCAGGCCGTGGATACCACGGTCACGGAAAGCGCGGGCTTTGCCGAGACGCTGCTGGACATCATCCCCAAAAACCCGATTGAAGCGCTGGCCGCCGGAAACATGCTGCAGATCATCGTATTTGCGCTGATCATCGGAATCATCCTTGCCAGACTGCAGGATAAGGTGCAGCTGGTAACAAACTTTTTCCAGCAGGGCAACGACATCATGATGGAGATGACCATGATGATCATGCGGCTCGCGCCGGCGGGCGTGTTCTGCCTAATCGCAAAAACTTTCGCCGAACTGGGCTTTTCCGCGATGGTCCCCATGTTCAAATATATGGCGGCCGTCCTGCTGGCGCTGCTGGTGCAGTGCCTCGGTGTGTATCAGATCCTGCTCAAGCTGTTTACCGGCCTCAACCCGTTCCGGTTCATCCGGAAATTCGCGCCGGTCATGGGCTTTGCGTTCTCCACCGCGACCTCGAACGCAACCATCCCGCTCTCCATCGAAACGCTGGAGGAAAAGGTCGGGGTGGCGCGGCGCATCTCGTCGTTCACGGTCCCGCTCGGCGCGACGATCAACATGGACGGCACCTCCATCATGCAGGGTGTGGCGGTCGTATTCGTCGCGCAGGCGTTCGGCATCGCGCTGACGCCCGCGGATTACCTGACCGTCATCGCCACGGCCACGCTCGCTTCGATCGGCACGGCCGGCGTCCCCTCTGTCGGCCTGGTGACGCTGGCGATGGTGTTCGACTCGGTCGGCCTGCCGGTTGCCGGCATCGGGCTGATTATGGGCATCGACCGCATTCTGGATATGGCGCGCACGGCGGTCAACATCACGGGCGACGCGGTCTGCACCACGATCGTCGCGCACCAGGACGGCGCGCTGGATAAGCGTGTGTTTGAAAAAAAGGCGTAACTTTCGCCGCCCCGCCTGTTTGACAGGCCGCGTCCGGTCTGCTATAATAACAACGATGCATGCCGCCATGGCGGAACTGGTAGACGCAGAGGACTTAAAATCCCTTGCGTTCAAAACAAATCCCAGACCATGCAGCATGCAACATTCTGTTAATTTTATTATTTTTTGTGATAAAAACCTATCTTTTCAAGTGGATATTCTTCATGTTGGCAATTTTCTTCCTCCTTTTTGTCCCCTGCATGTTGGCAAACACTTCGGTGTTTGCCAACACTTTGCCAACAAATCGTACAAAAATGTATTTTCATATGCCGCCATGACGGAATTGGTAGACGTATCAGACTTAAAATCTGAGGCTGGTTTCAGCGTGCGGGTTCGATTCCCGCTGGCGGCACCATCACCCAAGGACTCCTGCGACTGTTACCGTCGCAGGTTTTTTATTCCCTCACTCTGATCCTCCCTTTCCAAGCACATCAGAAACTATTCTTGCCGCGGCATTCGCGGTGCCGATTTTATCGGTATAATTCAAATGCGTGTAGATATCCGCTGTGGTTTGATAAGTGGAATGTCCCAGCCAGACTTGAATCTCCTGCAACGATATCTTTTTTCGGCATAGCATTGTCGCACACGTATGCCGCAAATCATGGAATCGGATTTTTTTGAGGTTGTTCTTTTTCAAGAACCATTGAAAATGCCGCGATACATAATCCGGCTTTATCAATTTCCCGCATTCATTCACAAAAACAAAATCCCTATCGTCTTGTTCATATGCTTTGCCATAAAGCTTGCGATTCCTGTTTTGTTGAAATTTTAGTCTCAACAATTCTTCTTCGATTGAGGGAACCAGCGGTAAGGTCCTGTTACTGCTTTTGTTTTTCAGCAGGCTATCCTTTACATATACCAGCTTCCCATCTATCAAGGTCTCTGTCACCTTATAGCAAATGTGAATACTCTTCTCCTTGAAATTGATTGCCGACCATTTCAGACCGAGCAATTCGCTTCTACGCAGGCCATAGGTCACATCCATCAGGATAATCAACGCCATCGGGTCACCGCGCATTGCTGCGAACATCTTTCGCAAATCATTTTCGTCATACGTTTGTGGAATATAACGCACATGCTTTGGCTTTAAATCCTTATCCAGCACCGCGAAAGGATTAACCGGTAGCAGTTTTTCTCGAGCCGCTTTTCGCAGGGCTTGATTCAGAACAGTCTGGTAATGCAGCAGTGTGTTCTCCGACACACCATTACGCCGTTTATACCGATAAAAGTCTGCAATATCTTTGTCGGTCATCTGCTCAACAAGAATGCCTTTTTGCGCAAAATACGGCGCTATGTAGCTTTGCACATCCTTCTGATATGCCCCAAACGTGGTCGGCTGAATCCGATTCCGACGGGACTCCACCCAATCCAGAAGGTATTCTGAGAATAGGATCCCGCTTTCTGACTGTCCCCTACGGTTTTGATGGGTCTCTCTTTTTGCTTCGCGTACTGCCGTTGACTCTAATACCTGATCCTCGGGTTCCAATACAGGCTTCCATTCCTGTATAGCATCCTCCATCATTTTTTTGGCGCGTCTGCTATTACCTCGAATCGGAAGTTCTGTATCGATCCATTTTTGTTTCCGCGCACCTGATCCGTCCTTATAAATCAAAACGATCTGCCAAGTGCCTCTTTTTTCATATATGCGGGCTGTCACAATAATACTCTCCTTTCCAGGCAGCCCCATACGCATTGTTGACGGCTCTATTATACATCATTCCTGTCGTTTTCTCTACCCGTTTCTGCATCCGATCCCAATAGGTAATCAATAATGTGCATTTTTGCTATAATGTACTTCTTTCCATTGCGCCGATATGGTATTTTCCCGCTTTGCAGAATCTCATATGCTTTATTTTTACCCAGCCCCAGCATCTGCCTGTACTGCTCAAATCCAACCGCATCAGGATAATCACTAAAAATTTGCCGATAAAATGTTTTCTTTTGATATGGCATCCTTCTGTCACTTCCCAATTATAGACTTCATTACCCCAAAGGGTCCATCGGTATTAAAGCCGCCGATGGTCGCTGCCCATCTTCCCTTATATGCTAACGGCTCTGGGCTCTCCGGCGTTTGCTTCATAGGAACGCACCCATGCTCTTTACTTTTCAAGGTTCACACAATCGAATGTAGATTCCAACTATGGCTGCGTATATCATCAGCCTGTTCCAATGCATTCCTATACAAAATGTATTGGAACAGAATGACAATCTTCTTGATATGTGGAGATACTCCCCGCGCACGTATCATTCCAATAAGAAAGAGTACCTCCACTACGCAAGATTATTTGTGATCTATTTCACTGACATGATATAAAAGTAACTCTGCAACATTATTAATAAAAGAGCGTCGCCACCCAGTCAAATTGTTTATTATATCCTTCGGGTATTTCTCTACACCAAGCAGGAAGTCAATGGTAACACCATAAAACTCTGCTAACTTTATCAAATTTTCGTATGTTGGTTTTCTCAGATTTGTTTCATATGCCGAAATTGCCGATTCGTTTACGCCAATATATCTTGCTACCTCTTTCTGCTTGTACCCATTTGTTAATCTCAATTCCCTTAATTTCACAGATAAGTTCGTATTCATATATTAATCTCTCCTGTCTATTTTCGGAACCTACCTCGCCAGAACTGAGTATAATCAGGCTGATGTCTACGTTCTAATTTTAGAATACCAGATTTTGTATTTCGTGTGGTGGATTTCACATTGCGGACTGAAATATTTGGGGAAAATTTTTCATCTTTGTTTCGTAGCTCTATCTACTTCACCAAAGGATATAACTGTGGATCTCCGACCTTTACTCAAACCGTACTTTGGTTTTTACAGTCAAATCGGGATTTTGAAGGCGTATTTACTGTTGCCCTTATCGGCCAACCTGATTTTCTTACCGCTCTTTTCATCTGTCTCGGTGATGCTCTCTACTACATAACAATTAGTTTAGTGGTGGATTCTTCTTTTTGTGAGTTCCTCTCGTCCGTTTCAGCGGAGCGGACCGGCATTTTCAAATCCACCTTGGAATGCTATGAAGCGAACGACTTCAAGCGAAGCAGCCCGTCAGCTTGTCAAACTGACAGACTTCTACCAGGTATACCTTGACTTCTATCTTGGTTATGCTATAATTATCGCAATTATCGGCAGACAATCCAGTCGCCATTCGTCATGCTTATGCGTACGGAATGAATACCGTCGTGACAACATCAAACGGGAGGCATAACCGCAATGAACCTTTTACTTTCAGACACCGCTTTGCCGGAAACATTGCCAGTCTTGCCAGAAACCTTTTATGTGGATCTCTCCCAGTTGCAGATCGGCAGCTGCCTTGGATGCTTTAGTTGTTGGGTGAAAACACCTGGCCGGTGTGTGCTGCGAGATGATGCAGCAGCCATATATCCTCTGATTGCGTGCAGTGACCAACTTCTATATGTGAGCCGGGTCTATTGCGGTTCTTATGACGTACCAATGAAGCAGATGCTGGAACGATCCATTCCAGTTCAGCAGGCATTTATCCGTCTACACCACGGCGAGACACACCATGTGCAGCGTGCCGTTGCTGAAAAAGCTGCTGTTATTATTGCATATGGCGACATCCTGCCGATAGAACAGGATATTTTCCGCGCTTTAGTAGCACGCAATGCCTATAACATGAACTTCCGAAGCTACCGGATTCGATTCGTCTCCGAGGCAGAGCGGGATGAAACAATTCTGGAGGAGGTATCCGCATGGGCAGGTTACTGATTATAAACGGCAGTCCGCGCGCACCGCGCTCTAATTCCAGGCGATATGCTGCATTATTCCGCAGGTATTGGAAAGAACCCGTGGACGAATATCTTGTAACAGATTGTCAGCATACTCTGATTTGTGCGCAGCTTAGCAGGTACGACCATCTGCTCCTGGTTTTCCCGTTGTATGCGGATGCTTTACCTGCAGCATTGCTTCGCTTTCTACAGGAGATGGAGCGCGCCTTACTCCCTGCCAATCTTCGGGTCCACACCCTTGTTAATTGCGGTTTTCTAGAGCCGGAGCAGAATCATACCGCACTTGCGATCCTGCAATATTTCTGCGCAAAAAACAGTATGAAGTATGGCTCCTCACTTTGTATTGGCTCTGGCGAGGCAATATTGGATACCCCATTTTCCTTTCTGGTCAGGCATAAAATCAAAAAACTGGCGTCATCCATACACACTGGCCACTATGATGCTTTTTCTGTTACCATGCCGCTGACGAAAAAAATGTTTATACGGGCTTCCACCAGGTATTGGCTGTCTTATGGCAGCAAAAACCATATTTCCGAGGTGCAAATGCGTACGATGCAAGTAGAGGGGGATAATGAAGCGTAACTGCATACAGCAATAGCCTCGTTTGTTATAAAGTTTCAAATTTCATGCTCAAATCATATGTCCCTGTGGGCAAAATCAAAAGCCCCCCCCTTAATCAGCAAGTAGTTTTGAATAGATGGTTAGCTAGTTTTTGCATAGATTCCCCTTAATCTTTTGTAGGCATTTTATATGCTTGTATGGGATCAATAATTTTTGGGGGTCTCCTGCCGATAGTGTCCATCTGTTTTCTTTGCATTTATGGATATACCGCTAATGGAAAATGGCTGCCTAAATAGACAGCCACTTTTCTTCCCAATGTAATATCGATATCGCGTTCTATCAATTTAGTATCGACTTTTCCATCTCCTCCCTTTCCATTTCACTTACTCTGCATATCTTCTCACAGAATTTATCCAGGCTGAACGTCATCCCCGGGTCATCGGCATCCAGCAGCAGACCAACCACAGAGCATCGTGCGTCCTGTATTGCATCCCGCAGCTGTTCCGCCAGCTCATCGGATATGGAGCGCCTCCCGTCCGTGATAAACAGGATATCCGCGTCCTCAAACTCTTCCTCGTTTATCAGCCGCAGGGCCTCCCTGATCGGAGTCTCAAAATCCGTGCCGCCGTCAAAGAAATGCTCCGCTGCGGATAGCAGGTCGGCGGACGTGTACTGCCCCGGCAGGAACCGGTCTGTCCGTATCTGGCCTGCACCGGAGAAATGGACCAGCGCAAATTTGCGCCCTTCATGCGCGCAGCTATCCTGCACGGCCAGCGCCAGCGCCTTGCCCCACTCGGCGTTTTCCCCTTTTGTGGAGCCGGACTCATCCAGGCAGACAATGATACCGCCATGCCCTTTGTGGACGCGCTCCCGCTTTGCATATTGCAGTAGTCCTTTCGCATTGTACTTACGCAGGAACAGCGGCGTCGTTGCTGGGGAGGCCAGCAGCGCCAGCTCGCCGGAGAGCAGGTTTTTCAGGTCACGCCCGCGCATAATCGAATATTTTTCCCCGCGGCCGTGCGCATAATCATTCTTGCGCAGCTCGGACAGCATCTCCTTCATGCGCCCCAGCTGGCGGGTGACGCCCAGCAGCATCTCATTGCTCTTTACCCTGTCCAGCATCTCGCGGTCATGGGCCGCTTGCTGCGCAGCATTTTCAGACGTCCCATCTCCCCAGCACCGCCGGACATAGCGGGCCAGAGACGCGGCGTCCATGCCCTGTTGCAGCGCAGTATGCACCGCCGCTTCTGTTTCCACCTGTCGTTTGCGCAGCTTATCCCGTATCATTCCGGACACGGCCCGTATCTGCTCCGCCGTGCTTGCCGTCTCTGCGGCAGCGCGGAGCGCCTCCGGTGTCTTGGCCGGATCGGCCTGTGCGTCCCGCACCAGATGATAAAGCCTTTCCGCCGCTGTATCATGACGGCGCGTCAGCCGTTCCAGCACGGGCAGCAGTCCGCCCGCCGCCCGGTCGATACCTTGTACCGCTTCGGAAAGCGCCTGCCGCACTGTGCGCGCAGCTTCCATCGCTGCGCTGTCCTCTCCCCTGCACAGATGGTGCAGGGCGGCAAACTGCCCGTTATCCTGCAGCCCATCCAGCAGATATGCCCAGACAAGGCGCGCTTTGGGGGACAGCTCTTTTTCGCTCCCCCAGCGATATGTATACGCATAGAGCAGATGGAACAGGTCGGCCAGCAGCGGTGCGGCAGCATCCAGCCCATTGGCCGTGCAGCTGTCATGGAACGCCATACGCTCCAGCCGTGTCGGACGGGTACAACGATCCATACGTTCCGGTCGTTGGTATGGTGCAGTAAGATTGAATAGCGGTGAATTTACAATCTGATCCAGCGAAGAAAAACGGTATTTCATCCATAGCCTCCAGGTTATCAGGCGAAAAAGCAGGGTGGACGCCCTGCTTTTCCATATTGTTTTACCTCTGTTTCTCCATATCACGCTTGCCGTTCAGAACGGCGGGTTGCCGGCTGGGACGCCGCCCGGCCCCCATGCGTAGCTTTCCGGTACGCCGGAGAAATCCGGCGTCGGGTACTGCGCCGCAGCGCCGGGCACCGGCTGCGGGTAGCCCAGCGCCGACGCCGCCTGTACCGTTACCGCAGGCGCGGCCGCCGGCTGGGGCGCCTGTGCCGCTGCCGGCTGTACCGCGGGCGGGGCAGCATACCCCTGCGCCGCGGGTACGGCTTGCTGCGGCGCATATCCAACTGCTGGTGCGGGTACCAGAGCGGGTGCAGCCGCGGGCTGCGCAGCGCCGTCCGGCTGGGCGTCCTCCGGTTTCCTGTCCAGAAACTTCACCTCGGTGCGCACCACCTCAAACGCGGAGCGCTTCTCGCCCGTCTGCTGGTCCTGCCATTCGCGGCGCTGGATCGCGCCAACCACGCAGAGCAGACGGCCTTTGCGGCCGTACTGTAATACGAACTTCGCCTGCTGGCCGAACACCGAGCAGTCGAAAAAGTCCGCTTCCGGCTCGCCGTCACGCTTGTAGTCACGGTCCACCGCGATGCGGAAGCTCGCGATCGGCTTTTCCGGATCTTTCCCGCGCTGGTCGGGGTCCCTGGTCATGCGCCCTATCAGGATAACTTTATTCAGCATTCTGTTTTCCTCCTTTTTCTCTTCATGCCGCGGACTGTAATACGGCCAGCTGCGCCAGCGGGGACGGTGTGAACGAGCACGCCTCGTGCGCCCTGCGGTTCAGCTCCTCAAGCGCGGCGAGCGCGTCCCCCGCCTGCCGGCGCTGGTCGTCGGTCTGGGCGGCGGTGTCCAGCGTCTGCCACTCGCGGTACAGCGCTGCAAAACCGGCGCGGAGCTGTACGAGCGCCCTGGCCTTCTGGCCGTCCGGTGCGTCGTTGAATGCGCCGGACGCGTCCTTCGCTTTCGCCAGCAGTTCCTCCAGCCGCGTGCGGAGCGGGTCGTCGCACAGGCGCGTGAGCACGGCCTGTACCTTTTCTATCTCCGCCGGCTCGTTCCAGAGGTAGTTCTTCAGCTGCAGCAGGTCCTCCGACTGCACCTCGGCATGGCCGGCAAGCCAGGCCGCCGCCTGCGCCACCGGTCCATAGCCGAAGAACGTGCGGTCGGATACCGTGATACCTTCCCGCCGCAGCTCGCACAGCACATCGTCCATCAGCTCATTGACCGCCTCCGGAACCGAAATCAGCTTCACCTGCGCCTGCATGGCGTACAGCTCGTCCAGCGAGAAGGTCGCCTTCACCTCGCCGAAATGCCCGCCCTGCTTGTTCCGCAGGACTGCGAGACGGGATGTGCGTTCCTGCACGTCCTTTGTCACAACGCGAAGCTGGAAGCGGTCATAGAGCGGGGCGAGGATCTGCTCTTCTTTATTCCGGAAGTTCGGCATCTCATTGGAGGCCGAAAAGAACGAGATCACAGGAATGTCCACCGTCACGCCCTCGTTGGTGTACCGGCGCTCGTTGAGCGCCGTGAGCAGGGAGTTGAGCAGACCATCCGCCGCTTTAAAGATTTCATCGAGGAAGCAGATATGCGCGTCCGGTATCTTGCCGGCCGTGATGGTCATAGGCGTGCCGCCGTGCAGCAGGGACAGCCCTTTCCGGTACTGCTCCAGCTTTTCGATCAGAGCCTGCATCCGCGTAGCCGCGGCGTTATCCGTCGGGTCTGCGCGGAAATCCTCCGCCGCCTGCGCAAGCTCCTGCCGGAGCATCCGGTAAGTACCGTCCTGCTCCAGCACCTGCGCAGGGACCGCGCCCGGTATCAGACTGGCCAGGTCGAGACGGCCGAACAGGGCTTCCTCATCCGTCTGCCTGGACAGCAGGCGTTCGAACTGCTTTGCGCCCGTGATGCGTTTGCGGAACTCGTTCACCACGAAGCTCTTGGCCTGCCCGGGCGCGCCCAGAATGAACAGGTTGCTCCCGCTCAGCAGCGCCAGCGCGATCGTCTGCACCAGCTCGTGCCGCTCCGCGGCCTCGCTGTTTACTTCCTCCATCACGGCCAGCATCTTATCTCTCAGCATGCGCATCTCCTTCCAGCATCCGTTTTTCCAGTGACAGGATTTCGTCCATCGTCATCCATTCAGGCTTCCCATCCGAAGGAAAGCTGTTCCAGACCGCCTTCATGTACACGAGTTGCTCTACAGCGTCATTCGCCCAAAGATACCTGGGGTCTCGTCTGCCATAGCTCAAAAAGTACAGGCAGTCCTGCCGCATCCGATCCAGCAGCTGGTAGCGGAAACGGTCATCGCGGGAAAGGATAAATTCCAGAGTATTTTGCTTCATCCCTGTCATTTTGCTTCCCCCTTCCGTTCGGCGGGGAGCTTCAGCTCCATCGCGCAGCGGAAGCCCTTTACAAACGCATCCTCGCATTCCAGATCACGCAGCAACTCGAAATCGTGCGTGGTCGCCTCCAGCAGCTTCACGGTCTCGCGATCCGAGACCGCTGCCATCGCCGCAAACGCCAGCGAGATACGGAAAGAAAGCCCGCGGATCTGGCTGCCGTTGATCTCCGGTTGCTCGCTTGCCGGCACATACTTACCGCGGTACAGCTTGCGAACCGCATCCGTATTCAGTGCTTTCATTCCGCTTCGCCTCCTGACTGGAACAGCACCTTTGCAGTGCCGGCATAGCGGACCTGGAAAACAGTATCCGGATGCATCCGATGCAGCAGGCCGGCCCGCTGCTTCAGGGTCTCCAGCTTCACCTCTGGGACAAGCGTCGCGTACATCAGCGGCACGGGGAACGCGCCGTTTGCCATGTCCACCGCGCCGAAGCGCGTATCGCCTTTTCCCTTTGCATAGAGCATGAGGTTTGCCATTACGATACCTCCGTATCATCTGATTTGCCGGGCTGGATACGCTTCACATCAAAGAACGCCGTGCGGAAATCGTGAGGGGCGGCGCAGTAAAAGAAAAACTGCCCCAGCCCTGTGTCGATCTCCACCACGTCTCCGGTATGGATGCTTTCATCCGGAAGCGGCGAGGACAGGTCCCCAGCATTCGCCTGCTCATAGAAAGCTTTCGGGGATAAGCCGGTTTTCCCTTCCGCGCGCAGCCGGTACCGGTGTGCGAGGGGGAACACAAGCTCCCTGTCTCCCGCTTCGTCCGCCTCCAGCAGCCGTGCCATCACGGCGGATCGCTCATCCGCATAACTGTAGATGCGGTACTCGCGCGGTGCTTTCCGTTTGGGACACCACTCCGGCGCCTTATACGCCGGGTCCTTCTTACGGAACGGCTTGCGGCGCTTTTTGTTCTTGAAACCGCTGCAATAGCGGCTGGAGCCGTAGTCCAGATGCGCTTCACAGCCGATACAGCCGGGTTCTGCAAAACTTTTCTGCTTAAACATCCTTTTCCTCCCTCAAATAGTCACAGATCTTATCCTTATGCGCTTCCAGCGGGAAGCGTGCGCCGCCATGCCGGCGGCTCCACCGGCAGAGCGCGCGGTACAACAGCTTCAGCCGCGTCAGGCTGAGCCGCAGCCGCGTGCATGCGTCCTCCATGTCCTCCTGCAGCTCGTCCAGCCGCATCAAAACGGTATCCCGCCTGTCCCCGCGTTCAGCTGCCAGTTCTTCTTTCTGCAGGAAATATTCCGCTACAGCAGAGTCTGCAGACAGGCAGGACAGCACACGGTATGGATACAGTACTGCTTCGTCATGCACCGGCAGCAGGCGCCTGTCCATTTGTGACAGGAGGAACGATGGGAGCGGAAGCTCCGCTTCTGAACCACGATACGGCTTTGGCAGTTCTGCGATCCTTTCATACGGGATCTCCCATGCCGGCGCGCTGTGTGGATGGGGCAGCACCGTAACGTCCCTATCCGTCAGCAGGACGTCGTAAAGATGGTACGCCCCGCCGTCCACGATATGCCCGACGCCGATATACCAATGCCCGGTCGTCAGCGGGCGGCTCATAAAGAGGAAACAGCAATCCACCAGATCATAAGTGGTGTTGAGGGTAAACAGCTTATCCACGGCGTCCCCCTTTCTGCTGCATCTCCAGTTCCGCTTCATATCGTTTCAGACGTTCGGAAAGCGCGGCCTCCCGTGTACAGCTCGGGCCGGTATACTGTTTCCTGAACCCTGATCTCCAGCCGACACGCGCCATTTTTTCGTTGTTGCGGCGTTTTTCTTTTTCCAAAGCTTCTTTTGTCCGCGAAATACGGTATTGCAGCTGCTTTACTGTACTCACGCCGCCCCCCCGTTCAGAGCCGCACGCCGCACCTCATACAGCTCCGGATGGTACTCCAGCAGCTCCCCAAGCGAGAGTTCGGACACGAAATACGGCCCGCTTTCCGGCCGCTCCAGATCGTCCGCGATAAAGCGGCGCGCCTGTCGTTCGGAGGGAAAGGTGAGCGCCTTGTCCAGGCTGCCCAGGTCCACCATGTGCCGGCCATCGTTCAGGAAGTGGTCCGCCACAAAGGAGTACCGTGAGCGGTACAGGTAGTACACCACATAAACGCCGGTATGTACGCCCATCATGCCGCCTCCCTTCCGGGGGCGGCGCAGACGGGGAAGCGGTACACCCTGCAGCTGCGGACAGCATGGGCCTTTTGCAGCGCGGCAGCCCGCTCCTGACGGATGGCAATATCCGCCGGATCTGCACAGCTCTTGTCCGGCAGCACGTCATACAGCGTGCCGCCATCCTCCCTCCATGCATCCAGACTGAGCGCCACGGGCGCTTTGCGCTCTTTGTGCCGCTGGCGCAGCAGCGCGTTGCGGATGCGGCTGTACGCGATCGTAGTGAAGCGGTACCTCTGCAGGCTCTCGTCCGTCATGTACCGCTGCGCCGCGAGCATCAGCCCCAGCGCGGCTTCGCCGTACAGGTCCGTGTCCGCTTCCGTGCCGAGGTGCAGGTCATGCATCACACGGTAGATCAGGTTGTGATAGCGCTCTGCGAGCGCGCGTTCCGCGTCGGTCAATGGCCTTGTCATGGTTTTCCCTGTCATATCAGGCAGCCTCACTTTCATTTATTGTCCGTCCGTTTCGGTACACCACAAAAAAGTAGTTGAAATCCCCATGGTTCACCATACAGCGCAGGCGGTAGCCGTTCACCGCGCCCGCATACGCGAAATCGTATGTGGGACACCAGAAGTCATGCCGCTGCGCCTCCGGATTGGCGGCGCAGAAGCGCCGCATGGCCTGCGCGCTGTGCAGCACGGTCTTCCGCAGCCGTTTGAACACCGCGTTGGCCTCGTCTATGCTCTGGGCTGTGAGGAAACAGCTCCGCACAGGATACCACATGTTCATCCGCCGCGGCTCGAACTGGCCTACGGCACAAAGCAGCCGGTCTTCCGGCCGCAGCGGGCATATCCTTTCCGCAACAGTGGCTGGGATCAGGATCAGCTTTTTGTTTTTCATGTACGACTCCTTTTTTCTCATGCAGCTTTCTTCTTCCGTTTCGGCTTTTCCACTTCTTCCTGCGGCATACGCGTTGGCATCAATACATGCAGCTCGCTGCCCGTGCGCAGCATCAGGGTGCCTTTGCCGTCTAACAGCAGGGCCGTCTCTTTCCCGTTTACCAGCTTCGCCGCCTGCAGCAGATAGTTGTAGGTATAGCAGAAGCCTTCCCTGGGAAGCGGCGTGCGGACGTCCGCGGGAAATTCCGTCCCGCCCTGTACGGCCTGCCGGTCCCCGCTGATATAGCCGATCTGCAGCATCCCTTTGCCCGTGCGCAGGATCACGCGCGCGCCGGCTGTGCCGCCAACACCTGCGCGGTGCAGTTCCGCACAGAACAGCGCGCCGTCCACATACGCCTCATATGCCGTCTGGAAGCGCTCCAATACCGGCTTCAGGTCCACCGCCTGATAAGGGCTGCGCTGGACGGAAAAGACCATGCCCGGCCCGAGGAACAGCGCGGTACCGCCGTCCACGCCGATCCGGCAGTGCGGCACGCCGCGGAACACCGCGAGCAGCACCTTCATCGCGTCCGCCGGTATCAGCAGGTCTATCGGCTCATCCTGCGCCGCGTCCTCTCTCGCCACAGTCATGCGGAAGCCGTCGCAGCTGGCCGCGCTGAACTTGCCGTCATGGACGGTGAGATGCACGCACTTCAGCTGCTCTTTCCCCTCCGCCTTGCCCTGCGCGGCGGAGAACAGCACCCTTGCGCTGACCTCCGCGAAGCCGGAGCAGTCCAGCAGCTGTGCGGGCGCGGGCGTACCCACGGCGGGGTACTTGTCCGCATCCATCAAAGGGAAGACAAAGGCGGCCTTCGCGTTGCGCACCTCGATCTGCCTGCCGTCTGTGGCGACAGACGTTGCTTCGTCCGCAAAGGCGTCCAGCATCCGCTGGAATACCGGCGCGAACAGCAGCGCCCTTCCGCTTTCCTCCACGCGGCACGCATGCCGCACCTGTAAGGTGCAGGTCCGGCTGCGCGCGGTGAACATCACCGTGTTTGAAGCGGCGTCCGCTTCCATCAGGACGCAGGCATGCTCTTTGGATACAAAATACGTCCCTATCGTCTGGCTGCAGCGCCGGGCGATGGGCAACAGCTCGGACCGGTTCGCCAGAAATCGCATCGTTCCATCAACTCCTGTTCTTTCTTCATCCTGCCAGCTCCCACAGCGATAACTGCTCTGCGGGTGGTACTGGCCGTATCTTTGTTTCTTTTCTCACGCTGACCGGCACGCTCTGCTGTCCGCATTCCGCTTCCTGTACCTGCCGCTCCTGTGCCGGATGCAGCACTGCCATCTTGCGGAACGACGCCGCGATATCCTCCACTGCGTCCTCATGCCGGATACCTTCGGCCAGCTCACGGGCGAGCGCGGACGTCATATCCTCGCTCTCGCTCATCGCGGCCAGCCCTTCGTCCGTGAGCACGCCGCCCTCGATCACGCCGGCCACCGCCAGCTTAGAGGCCATCAGCCGGACCGCGCGCTCCTGCATGGTGTGCCGGTAGTACAGGATGTACACCTCCACACGGGGCGCGGTCTGGTTGATGCGCCACGACCTGCGGCTCGCCTGACGGAACGTGAACAGCTTGAACGCCATGTCATAGAAGATGAGCGTGGTGAAGTCATTCAAATCCAAGCCGGTTTCAACTAGATTTGGATTTACGATCATCACCTGCATGCCCTGCCGGAGGTGGTTTGCCACCCATTCCTCGCGTCCCCGAGGCGGGACGGTATCCTCCATGATCTCGGCGCGGATGCCGGCGTCCGTGAGGAAGCGTTTTAAGCGTGTCCGGCTGTCCAGACGCACCCAGTTCACGTAGAGCAGAACCCGTTCGCCGGCGTTTACCTTGCGGCGGATGATCTCCAGCGTGCGCCGGTCTTTTTCGGTCTGTTCCTCCGGCGCACCGCTGTCCTCCGGCACCAGGATCGGGTCTGCGGTGACCGGATGTACGACCGGCTTATGCCCATACGGCTGGTCCGGATAGGCCATCATGAGGTTCAGGGACACGGACAACAGCTTCCGGGGCGAGCTTACGCCCTTCGCGGCTGCGGTCCTTGAAGATCTCATGGAAAGCGTGCTCCAGGTCGTCACAGGCTCTTTGCTGGTTCTCCGGAAGCCTGAGCGGCACAGGGATCTCCTCGTACTCCGGCAGGTCCTTGCCCATATCCATGAGCGAGAGGAACACGCCGTTCTCCAGCAGGAAGCGGCTGTACACCAGCGGCGAAACGCCCGGCTTCTGACGGGAGCGTTTTTTCCGCTTCGCGGTGCGCCGGTTGCTGTTGTACCCGCCTTCCGTTACTTCGTAAGTGTCCTCTGTCACGCCGTATTCCCGCGCAAACTGCGCGGGGGCGGCATAGCTTTGCCCATCCTGCTCCATACGGCATGCACACATGCGGTAGAGCAGATAGAAGATACCGGAGGCATAGCCGTTGATGAGGGTTGCCGTCATGCCAATGCATTTTTTCGCGGCGGCGAACAGCTCGCCCATCGCGTCCCCCTGGCCGCTGTCCGCGGAAAACTGGTGCAGTTCATCCGCTATCAGGCCGTCTATCTTCCCTCTGTACCGGTTTTTGATATAGGTGCTGAGCGGGAAGCGGCGGCACGCGCCGCGGGCGGCCATGAAACGGTCCGGCTCGCGCAGCAGGGCGGCAAGCTGCTTTTTCGCCGCCGCTGTTTTGCAGGCGTCCCGCGCAAGGTACGCAAAACGGCGGTGGACATAGCCCAGATGGCTGATGCGCACCCATTCGCTCTGTTCCTCCGCGGTTGTGGCTGTCCAGAGGACAGCGCCGCAGCCTTCGCACTTGCGGTTGGCGCGGGTCTCTGTCCGGAAGTATTCCGGCGTAGCGTCTGTCAATGTCCGCTTACCGCAGTCCATGAATTCCATCTGGATCACGCTGCCGCAGTCCGGGCAGGTAAAGCCCTGCCGCCTTGCGTCCCATCTGGCCGCTGGGCGGCGCATATAGCCGTCCCGCGCGCTTTCCCTGGACAGGACTGCAAACACGGTGCGGCCGCCGCGGGCATACCCCGCGTAGAGGGCGTCCATGTCCGCCGGCGTCCGCACGATGGCAGCACGCGCGTTTGGGATGGCCTCCTCCAGCTCGCGCACCCATTTGCCTGTCATGTGGGAGGGGCAGAGGACGATATGCAGGCACTTCCTGTGCTTTTGCAGGAAGTATGCCTGCAAGGCGAGGCTGCCGACCTTAGACTTTCCTGACCCGCATTCTGCGATGAGCAGGCCGAACCTGGCGGTCTGCAGCCTGCGCCGAAGCGCTTCCGCGGCGGCAAGCTGGGCGCCGTACAGGTGGTACCCTGCCGTCTGCGCCACGAACTGGTCCAGCCCCAGCACCCCCTCTGACAACGGCTCCTGGGCCGGATCATACAGGGGCTGGAACTGCCCGCGGATGCGGGACGCGATCACGGAACCGAACGCCCGCAGGTAGCCGGCTACGCCGTTGATCTCTGTAAACGCGTCCGGCTGGCAGGGCCATGTGCTGGGGATACGGATAACCCCTGCTTTCAAGCCGTCTGTAAGTACGTCCGCGATATTCTGATCGTCCGGCGTGCAGGTGAGCCGCCATATGGCAAAGGGCTCCCCTGTTGTGTACACACGGCACGGCGCCAGCATATCCCTTGCCTGGAGCTCGTTTATCATGTAGTCACTGAATTCCGGCAGCATGGGGATGGTGCTTACTTTGTCGATCTCATGATACAGGGCGGTTTTGTCCCGTACGGGGCAGGCGAGGTAATACACCCTCGCCTCCTGCGCTTTATCTGTTTTCTCCTTTTGTTCCTTTCCCTCCATTTCTTCCGTCTGTTGCTTTTCGCCCTGCTTCCGCGCGCTCTGGTTGTCCCAGAGCAGGGCAGCCACGGCATATGTACCGTCTCTGGATACCTCCTTGCTGTACCGCCCCTGTTGGGGGGTGCATACCAGGGTTTCCCCATCCAGCTGCACGGACAGCGTGCCTCCGCCGCTGACCGCGTTGACAAGGCCGGCTGTCACTTCCGGATAACCGCCCAGCCGGACCGCGATGAGCAAATTGTCCCGCGGGTCCACGGCAACGGTATCCGCCCAGGCTGTAAGGGTGATTGTCTGGGCTGGGTCACTGTAGATGGCTTTCATCAGCTTTTCTGTCATTGCATATTGATCTTCCTTTCTCTTTGGCGCAAAAAAAGACCATACAGTATCCGATAGTGGATTTCTGTATGGTCTAGTCAGGTGATGAATCAAGTACGGAGATGGTGTTCGGTCCAGACAGGCAGACTGCCTCCTGGGCGGGTTACTCTGACACGAATTACTCTGACCTGATTTCTCCTTTAATATAGCACGGCTTATCTGTTTTGGAAAGATGAAATGTTTTTATCTTCTCCGCAGGCTGTTGCAATGTTGGCTCGGTACTGGTAACATTTGTAATAGACTTAGGAAAACCACCGTTTATGATGTTATCCATAACGGCGGCATATATAGGTTGATTAGTGTTTCTGCCTTTGAATGATGGTTATTTACAAATCCTTTGCGTCGATGAGCGTTTCCTGTTTACGCTTCGACCAGTAAAAAGGAAAGTTTTTCAATACGGTATCCTCCCTAATTGATATTATGTGTTTTTCTGCCGCATATGGGACAAAGTATCTACTCTAAAGTAAACATATTACGCTGGAAGTATTCAGCGAGTACCGGATTTGCATAAACTCCTATTACAATAGATTTACGGTTCAAGGCACGGCAGCCAGCCGTGTCTTTTTCCGCGCCGTTGCCAAAGCTGTTAGAATGAGAGTGTCTTGGCCTGATGTTAAACTCCAAGGACCAATGCGTCCGTTGTAAAGTCCGTCAGCCAGCCTCTCCTTCGCAGCGTTCGATTTATGCAGGTTGAGCCGCCACATCGGTGCGCCCGTGTCATCAAATAGATTGGATCGGCAATGATGAAATGGCTGGACGCCAAAAGACAAATCTACGATGAGGAGCGTTGTGCATGAACAATGTAGCAGGGGTCGATGTTTCCAAAGGAAAGAGCATGGTAACTGTTCTCCGTCCCTTCGGGGAAGTGGTGGCAAAGCCGTTTTCTGTTGGTCACACCGGCAGTGAACTCAAGGAACTGGCAAACTACTTGAAAAGCCTGGACGGTGAGACGCGGGTGGTCATGGAGCACACTGGGCGCTACTATGAGCCGGTGGCCCGCTTTCTCCATGAGGAGGGCATCTTTGTTAGCGCAGTCAATCCTAAGCTCATTAAAGACTACGGGAACAACACCCTGCGCAAAGTGAAAACAGATAAGGCAGACGCCAGGAAGATTGCCCGCTATGGGCTTGACAACTGGGTAGAATTGCGCCAACATACTCCTATGGACACGATTCGGATGCAACTGAAAACGCTGAATCGGCAGCAGGGGCTGTACTCCAAAACCAAGACGATGATGAAAAACAACCTCATCGCCCTCTTGGACCAGACCTATCCCGATGTCAACGCCCTGTTTGACAGCCCTGTCCGTGAGGACGGCAGCCAGAAGTGGGTGGACTTTGCCACGACCTTTTGGCACGTGGACTGTGTGCGGGCTATGAGCCTCACTGCTTTTATGGAGCGCTACCGCAAGTGGTGCAAACGCCACGGCTACAACTTCAGCCAGAGCCGGGCCATTGAGATTCACATGGAGGCGCAAGACCTGATTGCCATGCTCCCCAAGGACGCCCTGACCAAAACCATGATCCGGCAGGCCATTGACGCGCTGAACGCCGTCTCCAAATCTCTGGAGCAACTCAAGGCTGAAATGCGCACTCTGGCTGCCCAACTCCCCGAATATCCAGTTGTCATGGCCATGCGCGGCGTAGGCAATTCTCTCGGCCCCCAGCTCATGGCAGAGATTGGTGATGTGACCCGGTTTGCACACAGAGGCTCCATTACGGCTTTTGCCGGTGTTGACCCTGGCGCTGACCAGTCTGGCACCCACGAGGCCAAAAGCAACCGGACATCCAAAAGCGGCCCGCCGGAACTGCGCCGCGCCTTGTTCCTAGTCATGGACTGCCTTTTGAAAACCATGCCTCAGAATGATCCAGTGTACCGTTTCATGGACAAGAAACGAGCCGAGGGCAAGCCCTACCTGGTTTACATGACAGCCGGCACCAACAAGTTCCTGCGCATCTACTACGGCAGAATAAAAGAATATCTGGCATCTCTGGAGGGAAATTAAGGAAGCATCCTTCCTTGTCGGGGAACGATACTGCATTTACGCTAAAAACATCTTATGACAGAAAGAGAGCGATTAAGATGTTTTTAGACAATTTATCCACCTCCGTCCTCAGATTATGTGATACTCGCAAGCTCAGCTATGAAACTGCCTCGGAACGATGTGACCTCAGTTCCAGGTACTTTGGCGACATTGCCAGAGGCAAAACCGCCCCAACGATCTTGACATTGGAAAAACTCTGCGTTGGTTTTAATCTGACACCAAATGACCTGCTGATTCCCTCGGCAATTTGGAGGGAAATGTCTTTCCGCAAACCCATGCCAGTGACGCAGATCCGCTGCTTTCATTTCCTTCATGGCCTTACTGGCTTCTCAGTCTGCCCTCAATGTGGAAAGACTATGGAACGGGAATACCAGCCTTACTGTGACCGCTGTGGGCAATGCTTGGATTGGAAAGACTTCTCCAAAGCAACCATTCTGCTGCCTCAGAAATAACACTCCTTGATACATATCTTCCTATCTGGCCAGCGCATTTTACCATCTGGCCGCTTTGGGTATGCCCTTTTTCTTTTCATCATTTTCTCCATTCCCCCTATTGACTTTTTATTTGCAGACTTTGCAGATGTCTTTTTTGTCATACCCATTTTTATTTGCTGTTTCTTTTAATTCCCTCTTAACAATGCTTTACAGGTTTTATTTGCAGACTTTCGGTTGCCTTGCTGACTTTGGCGTTAGTCCTGTTCCCGACAGATGAAAACGTGTCGGAAACATAAATCAGGGATGTAAATGACCGCCCTATTTTGCGGGCGGCGATTGAGGCAAAGGCCGATGTACTCCTTACCGGCGATAAAGTTTTTTTAGGATCTGGCGTAAAAATCCGGCGATTATGACACCGGCAGAATTTTTGAAATATTGTCTTGTTGAAAAGGCAGCGGGCCAGATAAAAAAACCGCGGCCCGCTGTGTTTACATCTGCTGAATCTCATTTTCAGCGTACGCTTGATTTTATCGCAGTAACCGTCAGGTAATCGGACGGATTGATAAATAGTGGAGGGAGTACGATAATGTCCCCATGACATACGTCAGTGACGACAGTGATGGGAAAGTGGGGACATTATGACGGTGAGGGAGGCAAAAGCCGAGGCCAACATGAACAGGTGGCAGTAATCATCACTGAATAAAGGCAAAGCGTGCAGAGTATAGTGGAATTCTGCACAGGACGGCAAATCACAACCGGCCTGTTCTACAGGTCGCAGAGAAAAGTTTTGAACCGGCTGATAGGAAGCCAAACGGGTTCAAACGAGGGGCGGTGGATTTGCTTTGCAGAATTGCCGCCGGTAGAAGCCTTTCCGATGCCGCAGTTGTCGTCAGCATCAGAACCACAAACGGAGATATCAAAAGAGGCGGTTGCCACGCTCCGCATAAGAGGTACTGAAATAGAGATTTACGCAAGAGCGGATGCAGTTTTAGTAGAGACGTTGTGCAGGGGGGATTCATGCTCAGTGACTTCAATGGAGCTATACCTTGCAGTTGGATATACGGATCTGCGAAAAGGGATTGACGGGCGGGCGGCTCTGGTGCAGCAGCAATTCGAACTTGATCCATTCACCAATACGCTGTTCCTTTTTTGTGGCCGGCGCAGAGACCGCATGAAAGCCTTCTATTTGGGAAAAGACGGCGTCTTACTCCTCTACAAACGTCTGGAGGAAGATGCTTCCATTGGCCAAGAAGCGGGAATATGGGTACACTATCGAACTCGCCACACTATTTATCAATCCGTTTATCAATCCGTCCGATTACTTGACGGTTACCAGAAACGTTTTTGTTCGGTCTTAGTAAACCTTCTTGTTGGATTCTTCTCTGGTCTTGCCGCCCGAACGTAGCCATGCCTCGTCAATCGGGTCGATGACATCCACCTCGGTCGTCAGGAATACCGACGCCATGGAAGCAGCGTTCTTCAGCGCCAGCTTTGTCACCTTGGCCGGATCAACAATGCCTACCTCTGCCATGCGGACAAACTCTCCGGTGATGACATCCAAGCCAACGCCATTTCCCTGCTTTACTGCTTCCGAGGCAACCACGCCGCTGTCAAATCCGGCATTCTGCGCAATCTGGCGCATGGGTTCCTCTAACGCCTCCATCACAACCTGTGCGCCGGAAAGCTCATCGCCGGTAAGCTGCTGCGCATACTTGCGCACCGCAGGAATCGCATTACAGAACGCAACACCTCCACCGGCAACAATACCCTCCGCAAGCGCGGCGCGGACAGCATTGAGAGCATCCTCAACGCGCGCCTTCTTTTCTTTCAGTTCGAGTTCGGATGCCGCGCCGACACGAATGACAGCAACGCCGCCTGCCAGCTTGCCGAGACGCTCCCGCGCACGATCCACTGCAAATTCATCTTTCGCCTCAGCCAGCATACGGCGGAGCTTTTCTATCTCCTCCGCAATCGCTGCCTTGTCGCCTGCACCGCCGACGATAATGGTCCGGTCCTTGCGGACAGTGACCTTCTCCGCCTCGCCAAGCATATCTACCGTCGCCTTTTTCAGATCATATCCGGTCTCTTCGCGAACGACGGTCGCGCCCGTGAGCAGAGCCAACTCATCCACCAGCGCCTTTTTGCGCTCCCCCACGCCAGGCGCACGCACCGCAACCGAGTCAATTGCACCCTGTAGCTTATTGATCACCAAAGCCTTAAGCGCTTCACCTTCCACATCCTCTGCAACAATCAGCAGCTTTCTGCCGCACTGCGCGACCTTGTCCAAAATTGGGATAATATCACCCAAACTGCTGATTTTCTTATCCGTAAACAAGATATAGGGATGCTCCAGCATAGCCTCCATCTTTTCCGTATCAGTAACCATGTACTCTGAAAGGTATCCCTTGTCAAACTGGCTGCCCTTCACAATCTCAAAGGAGGTATCCATAGTCTGCGAATCTTCAATGGTAATGACGCCATCCTGACCCACCTGATCCATGATCTCTCCCAGAATCTCTCCAGTCTGGCGGTCCGCACCGGAGATCGAAGCGACCTGCACAATATCCTCCTTGCCCTTCGGCAAGTATGCGCTTTCGCCGATCGACTGCACAGCCGCATTCACTGCACCCTGAATGCCCCGGCGAAGCCCCATCGGGTTCACGCCGGCCGCCATATTGCGAGTGCCTCCGCGGATAATCGCCTGCGTCAGCAGCATCGCAGTCGAGGTACCATCGCCGACGGCCTCGTTGGTCTTTTCTGCAACCTGCTTGAGCATCTGCGCGCCAAGATTTTCCGTGATATCGGCCAGTTCGAAGTCCTTGACAACGGCCGATCCCTCGTTTGTAACGAAAACCCTGTCACCGAAGCCGGCGACCATAACATTGCGCCCCTTGGGGCCGATGGTAGTTTTTACTGCGTCTGCCAGCTGATTCATGCCCGCTTGCAGACGCTTTCTAGCTTGATCGCCATAATATAAATCTCTTGCCATGTTGTGTTTACATCTCCCTGACTGCTTTCGCACAGATAGGCATGCGGAAAACACCGCATGCCTATTGTACTTACAAAGTATTTAGGAAAGGATTAAACCTTCTTTTCTATTATCTCACACTCGCTCGCTTCTTGCAAGGCCCCTCGCACATTAGCGTTTTCTTCAATCGTTCCCTCTCTGTCCTCTGCTTCCTTGATCGCTATGATCTCCGCATGGAGACCGCTGCGCTCGTCTTCCTTCAGCCACTTTAACAGGCCAAGCATCATACCGGCCAGAATCAGGAGGAATGGGGCGGAAATGATAATCGCAATGTACTTGATCGAGTCGAACGAAGCACCAACCAGCAGTACAGACATCGGGATGATCGCCAGCAGCACACAGAAGAAGATGCGAAGCGCCATCTTCGGCGTACCGCGCTTGGTTACGGTTTCCGCCAAAGCCAGAGAAGCGGAGTCCATGGACGGCGCGACGAAACCGACGATCAGCACCAAAATCAGGAACGGTAGAAGTGTCGAGCCCAGCGGCAGAGCCTTCAAAATCTCATAAATCGCTGCATCACCAATACCGCTTGCAACCAGGCCGGTTACGTCAACCATACCCTGGGTATGTGCATAAATCGAGAAGCTGCCGTCGATGCCGAAGATGCACATGCCGCCGAAGGACATGATAAAAATGGTGTAGATTGCAATCTCACGGATGGTTCTGCCTTTGGAAACCTTCGCAATGAAGATACCCATCATTGCAACATAGTTCAGGTAGAAAGCAACGAAGTAAATCGTCCAGCTTTCTGCAAAGCCTGTATTCGCGATCGGGTCGGTGAACAGCGCCATACGCGGCAGATCCTGAATCAGATAGCCCAGAGAGTTGACGATATTCTTGAAGATGAACGTCGTTGGCCCCATAAACAGTACATACAGCAGGAAGAAGATACACACGACAGAAGCGATATTACTGATCGTCTGCATACCCTTCTTCGTGCCGAGGAAAGAGGTAAACGTATAAACCAGCGCGATGAATACGATAACGCCAATCTGAACAGCCGGCGTCGCCTCGATACCCCAGAGCGTATTCAGGCCAGAAGTTGCCAGCGGTACACCAAGACCCAGCGAAGAGCTGAGCGCACCCAGAATGCCAAAGATGACCAGAAAGTCGATCACTTTGCCGATGATAGACTTCCCCTTGACCTTTTTGCCCAGCATTGCGCAGCATACCGCGCTCGTCTGGAAAGAAGGGAGTTTTCTGACATACACACCGTAAGCGATCGCCACGCCGGCAATCGTATACAGGGACTGGTTGACAAAGCCCCAGTGGAAGAACTGGTACGCCAGCGAGGACTCGAGCGCTTCCAGGCTTTGCGGCTCCATGCCAAGGCCGGGTGCCTGGTAGTAACTCGCCCATTCTACGAACGACCAGTACAGTGCAGCAGACGCCAGAGACGCCAGCAGCATCATAGTAAAATAGCTAAAGTTCGAGTATTCCGGCTTGCAGTTACCCAAGCGGATCTTGCCATATTTGCCAAAGCCCAGATAAAGGGATACCAGAAAAGAAATAAACGCAACCAGCAGGAAAAACGGCCCCAGCGCATCTATCATGACATTAAAGAAGTTCATGATCGTGTTGAGTGTTCCTTCCGCATTCACAACCATACAGATGATAAATGCAACCAGTATGGCTACGCTAACAATAATCAAGCCTACTTCTACATCAGCGTTTTTATTCTTTTTGGAGTCATTACCCATCTTCCTATTTCGCCTCCTCATAACGGTGGTAGGTTTTACGAGCTCAAAAGCGCTCTCATCAAGTCAGTAATCGGGCGGCTGGTGCGGTTTTCCACATCATAGCCTACATATACCGACTCACACAGGAGGATCAGGTCATCCTCACCTTGATGATAGATCTCAAACTGTATGGTAAAGCTTTTCTTGCCGATTTTGATCTTGCTGATACCAACTTCAAGCATGTCGCCCGCATATGCGCTGGAAACAAATTCATAGGTAGACTTTTTATGACATACCTCAGAGTCATGCTTTTCTGCCAGTTCTCGGTAGGAGTATCCCTTGGAACGGAGGAATTCCTCAAACGCCAAGTCGGTATATGCAACATAATTACCGTTGTAAACAATGCCCTGCTGGTCTACCTCGCCGTAGCGAACACGAAACGGAGGGCAAAAGTAAAAGCAATCACGCCTCATTATGGCTCTCCTCGCTTTTTTCTGTATTCTCTGGATCTGTTCAGGCGTTTTACTGCCGCACGCAGCGCGGCAGCAGAATTAGCCGAACGCTTACGGACCTTGTGTTTCAATGCACCTGGAGCGCAGACATCCACACAATAGCCGCAGTTAATACACGTCAAAAACGCTTTTCCAACCGCATGCGGATAGCCCTCTTCATCCACGCCGATGACACGCATCGGACAGATATCCACACAGGCATTGCATTTTACGCATTTTTCCTTGTCCGGAGAAATCAGTTCAACAGCTTCCACAACAAAATCCCCTTCAAAACAGAATCCATCCAACGTTCAATGTCCTTGTATACACCAGGCCATGAATATCAGATGGATCGTTTTACCTTTGATAGATCATCAACCTGCCTGGTGTATTGCACCCTCTGCGAGCAACTTGTCGATCCTCTCCTGATCATAGCCAAGGCTGTTCAAGATTTCGATGCTGTTCGCACCAGGGAATCCGGCCGTCGAAGCGTCCGGATCTACCGGAGTCTCGCTGAAGAGGATAGGCGTATTGGTCACAGTGTATTCCCCTACGCCAAGCTGATTGATCTGGGTAATTACATTCAGTGCTTTTGTTTGCGGGTTATTGTCAAACTCCTGAAGCGACTGCACCGCAGCAGCGGGTACGCCAGCCTCATGGAGTTTGTTTTCAACATCATATCTTCCCATTGCACCTGTTGCTTTTTCCAGTTCCACGATCAGCGCATCTCTGTTCTGCACACGCAGTTCGTTATTGCAGAACCTCGGATCCGCCGCCAGATCATCCACCCCAAGCGTATAGCAGAGGGTTTTCCACTCCCCCTCGCTGCTCACGGCAATGACAACATTGCCGTCCTTGGCAGCGAATTCGCCATAGGGCGCATACCAGACATAATGGTTGCCGGACTTTTCGGTGAACTTGCCGGTCGCCGAATGCTCTAGGACAGGAGCTTCACACATATAAAACGCACAATCGAGCATTGCGATGTCAACGCGAAGCCCCTTGCCGGTCTTCTGCTTATACAGCAACGCCATCGACAGGCCTCGCATCATCTGCAACCCCGCCCATGTATCGCACATGGAAAAACCAGGCTTAATAGGGGCATCGCCCGCCTGACCACTCTGCGCAACCAGACCGCTTCGGGCAGCAGCGATAATATCCATACACGGCAGGTGGGACAACGGACCATATGTACCGAATCCAGAAATAGATCCGTAAATCAGACTGGGATTGACTTCCACCATCTTGTCATAGCCGAGCCCCAGCTTTTCCAACGTGCCTGCCTTGAAGTTCTCAATGACAATATCTACCTGCGCAACCAGATCAAGGACAACCTTCTTGCCCTCTTCCGAACGCATATCAATTGCAATTCCCTTTTTGCCGCGATTATATTGACAGAAATATAGGCTGATGTCGTTGACATACGGGCCGTATTCACGGGAAATATCGCCGTTTCCGGGCCGCTCTACCTTGATTACGTCTGCTCCCATGTCTGCCAGCATCATGCCACAGAACGGTGCAGATAGAACTTGAGAAAAATCAAGAACTTTAATTCCTTTGAGAGGTCCCTTCTTCATTTTTCACTCCCCCAAACTCATGATCTCAGGCTTATCCAATACTACCGTTCAAATGACGCCTTCTCTATGCAGATTTTCCATCGCCGCGGCATCAATTCCAAGGGAGGTATAGACCTGCTCATTCTGCGCACCGATTTCGGGCGCCGCAGACAGCGGCTCCTCTTCCTCTCCGCAGAACTTGACCGGCTTGCCCGGCATCTCAAGTTCGCCAAGGTCGGTATCATTCACAGAAACAATCATGTTTCTTACACGCAACTGCGGCTGCTGCAGTGCTTCTTTGGTGGTACTGCACATCGTACCCGGGATAAGTGCCTGATCGCAGATATCGGCAATTTCCTGCATCGTGTAACCCGAGAATAGATCCTCCAGTTTAACACGCAGATCACCGAAATAGTGGTAACCCCTCACCAGATTGGAACAGTATTTTTCATCTTCTGTCCATTCCTTCGGACAGTTGAATGCATTACAGAACTTTTCCCACTGAGCGTCGGACGAAATCCCCATCGCCACATAGCCGTCCTTACATTTCAGGATGTCATAAGGGTTGATCAGCGGGTGTGCATTACCGGTACGCATCGGATCCTCATGCTCCGCGCCGTAGGTGATAACCTTATCTTCAGTGATGGCAACAGCCGAGCCACAAAGTGTCGTTTCCACTACCTGCCCCTCGCCGGTTTCTCTGGCATGATAAACCGCCAAGCACACAGCAGAGGAAAGGAAGCTAGCCGCGTAGTGCTCCGATATCGCAAAGCCAATGCGGGTGGGTGGTTTTTCCGGAAAACCAGTAAAATGCATCACGCCGCTCTTCGCCTGCGCAATCAGATCTAACTGCGGGGTATCCGCTTCGTCGCCTGTGGAACCGTATGCGGAAATGCGTCCGTATACAAGAGATGGTTTGATGACTGATAACACATCATATCCGAGCCCAAGCTCTTCCATTGTTTTGGGCGGGAAATTTTCCAGAACAACATCGGCCGTAGCCACCAGCTTTTTGAAAATCTCCTTCCCTTCCGGATGCCGCAGATCGAGCGTTATGCTCTTCTTTCCGCGGTCACGAAAGGCATGATGAACACTGGCACCATTTTTTAATGGTGCCAGTGTTCTCAGCGGGTCTCCACTGGGAGACTCCACCTTAATCACCTCTGCTCCGTAATCAGCCAATTCCATCCCGCAGTAACCGGAAAGTGTCATCAGGTCAAGAACTCTTATTCCTTCTAAAGGGAACATAGCAACCTCCTAATTACTGTAAGAAGCAAGCCTCACGGAAAATATTACTCCTCGTAAGCCCAGCCAGTATAGAGCTCGATGCCGCGCTTCTTAATCTGGCCACCAATGACGTTGCGCTGGATCTCGGAAGTGCCTTCCCAGATACGGTCAACGCGCTGGTCACGCCACAGACGCTCGACAGCATTCTCGCGCATGTAGCCGCGGCCACCCAAAATCTGAACGCCCTTGTCGGTTACACGGTTTACCATCTCGGAACACCACAGTTTGATCGCAGATGCACGGGCATGCTTCAGTTTGCGATCCATATCGCCCGAAATTTCCCAGCATACACGATAAAGCAGGCTCTTGGCCGCCATGATGTCCATGGTCATGTCAACCAGCATATGCTCGATGACCTGATAATCGCGGATGACGCGGTCGCCCTGTACACGGTTCGCAGCGAAGTCGTTGGCTTCCTTCAAAACACGCTCAGCGCCGCCTACACAGCGAGCCGCAATACCCAGACGTGCTTCCACAAACCAATCCTTGGTCATGTTAAAGCCTTCGCCAATTCCCTTCAGGATTTTGGACTCATCTACAACTACATCCTCGAACAGGAATTCCGGATGCTTGAATGCAAAGTGGTGGGTGAACTCAGGGGTGCGCTTAATGCTTACGCCCGGGGTGTCCTTCTCTACGAAGAATACGGTCGCCTTGTTCGGGTCGCCGTCGATGTGGGTGTGAACCAGCAGGTAGTCAGCGATGTTACCAACGGTCACGTACCACTTCTCGCCGTTGATCTTGTAGCCACCGTCACACTTAACAGCGGTGGTCTGGCACATGGTCGGGTCAGAACCAGCGTCCGCCTCCGTGATTGCATATGCATCGCGGCGCTTGCACTGACAGGTCGGGATCAGGTACTCTTCGATCTGCTCCTTGGTGCCGAACTTCATCGGGAAAGACGGCTGCGGAACAGCGTCCCAGATAGCGCCGGTGGACATACCAAGCTGCTCACTGATCAGAGCCTGCTCAAACAAGGTGTAGCCGGTGCCTCCGTGCTCTTTGGAATGGTTGGTAGCGTTGAACCCCCACTCCATTACCTGCCCGTTAATGTACTTATGACTCTCAGGACTCAGACCGTTGTTCTCCTCAACTTCCATCTCGTACGGGAACAGGACCTGCTCAGTAAACTCTCTTGCCTTTTCCTGCAGCGCGCGGTGCTCTTTGCTCAGTTTGAAATCCATAAATATGCTTCCTTTCTGAAATGAAATCAATTCGTCCGAACTCGGTTCATCTGTGTTTTGTTCGTCCGCTCTCGGATGATTCTATTATAAAATATTCCAAAAAAAATCAAGTGCTTCCTCAATCTTTTATGCAATTTGTATGTTTGAACAAAAATACATACCCTAATTTGTGCATTAGTAAATGTCATTCTGCACTTTCTATTTTTTCTAGATTTTTTTACATGCCGCCCTGTGCAAAAACAGCGTAATTATACGCAGTCTGAAAGGTTACGGCGCTCCCACTTCACTTCCGATTTCTAGCCTTTTTTCATGTCAAAGTATAAAACTATTGACGGTCTTCGGCAAATATGTTATTCTAACATGCATATGCTGAGAAGAGGTGATGGTAAGTGGACGAGCGGGAGAGTAATCTGTTCGACAGGTTTTATAAAAGCTGGCGCGGGATAGAGGTCGCGTATGAAAAGATTGCGTCAGACTGTGGCGTTACCACCAACGTCATGTATATTCTTACACTACTGTACAAAAATTGCGAACCGATGACACAAAACGAGCTGAGCAAGGAACTGCATTTATCCAAGCAGACTGTGACCAGTGTGGTGGATAGTCTGGAAAAACGCGGCTGGGTCACCCGTAGCATTGACCCCAACGACCGACGCAACCGAATCGTAACCCTCACGGAAAGCGGCCGAGAAACTGGGCGCCATATTGGCAGAACAATGCGTCGTGCCGAATTCTCTGCGTTCGAAATGCTTCCGGACGAGGAGAAGCTCAGTCTGGTCAACAGTATGGAAAAGCTGTGGGATGGGTTTGCACACCTTTGGGCATAGGATGCGGTATTCACGCCATTTTCTATCGGCACGATGAAGTGCCTGTTCATTATTTGCTCCTTATTGGAAGAGCAAGGATAAACAACTTTTACATCCAGTGGATCTTTTTTCCATTGGATGTTTTTCATTTTTATGCATTCGATGCTTATTCAGCAAAAGCCGGCTCATAGAGCTTGGGATGCATGGAAAATCCCCTTTCCGCATGACATCCTGAATTCCTTTATAAGTATAGCGCAGTCTTACTTCTGAGCGTTTTCTTTCTTCTCTAACTCGCTCAATCTTAGCAAAGTATCCTCTATTTCCGCCAGACACAGCTTATGTTTGAGCTGCTCAATTTCGATTTGCGCCCACTCCAGTTCAGTGCAGGGAAGTTGGTCTTTCTTGCGGCAACCGCGCCGATCCTCCAAGCCAGCTTCTCCATTTGCTCAAAGGAAAGCGTCCTACTACGCACCTGCTGGCAAATCACCCGGCACTTTAACGCCATCTCGCCGTAGTTCATCCCGCTTTTAATCCCGCATATCACAAAATTTACTGAAAATGGCTTGTCCCGTTGTTTTTTTGCCTCATTTTGTTCTTATAGGATCGCAGGTATAGAAACCCCACCATACGCAAAAGCATAGATTTTATGCGAGTCTGCGACCTGTTTGTACTTTCGGGATTGCAACAGAGGAGAAACCCATCCCTACTTCCGCAGTCACTGTTACAGATGAGACGCAGGTTCTTCCCAACCGTGCGCTCTATATATGGCACCATCAAGGCGATCGCCAAAGATACGGATGGATCTATCACTCGTCTGCACATGATCTCGGATCGCTATGGCGAGTTATCATGAATATCACGGAGCAAACCGCGTGGAACGCCAGAGGAAACCATACGTCTGGTGATCCCGCTAAGTTGCAGGAGGAGCAGAGCCTTTATGTGTTCACAGCGCCGTGGAGACCCGTTCTCTGTCGTCCCAATCTGCTGCCCGTGGTCTGGGATATCCCCATAGACACCGGTGCTGCCTAACTCCACAAGGCGGAGGACATTTCTTTAAGATTACTATCGATAATGGTGGGTCGCACACCTTAGCCGATAAGGACACTGCACTGTCTGTCCATGGATCGGATGAGACTATTGCGTTGGAGAATATTCAGGCAGGTGACCAGATGATAGCTTGGTATGAAGGCTATGCCGCCGCCTATCCTGCGCACCCCCACGGCGAACTGGTTCAGATGATATATGCGCAGGCTGGTAAGCCTGTTGTGAACTTTGCCATGGATTACGCTGATGTCATACCGGACGTGGCGTATGCTGATTCCATTCGCTGGTCCTCCAGCGAGAATCCGGTCAGCGGATACGAAAACGGCATGTTTGGCATACAGGACACTGTGACCAGAGAACAACTGGTGGCAATCCTCTGGCGCTATGCCGACACCTCTATACTGGCGGATTATCCCGACCTGAGTTAGCCCATTGACGCGGACAAGATTTCCCGCTTCGCCCAGCCCGCGGTTGCTTGGGCTCATCAGAAGGAGGATATCACAGCCGTGGATGATGTCCTAGTGTCTCAGGATAGCGTTATCCACGACTTGGCCGAAACCGTTCTGACCGCTCTTGCCCAACAGTGGTCCAACCCTTTTTCACTCAGCTTATAAATCATCAAACAGGCATCTATGCACTACCACGTCTGAATGCCTGTTTGTAATGATATTCATGGGAAAGCGGCTCTACTCTGTGAGTTTATTTAAAAACGCGCTCAGTCTATACTCATCCAAGAGCGCCATAGAATACCAAATGGGATAGAAAGCGAAATCCATCCTATCATATGCCCAGACTACTATCCGACTATCGGAAAACCAAGATATGCAGACTGTCTGGTAAACTTCAAGACGGAAAAGTCCTCTTACAAGACCCAGCACAGCATTGAAAACAGGTGATTGTTGAAAGCCACCATGAGCCGATTATCAACAAGGAAACACGGAAACGGGTGCAAAAACTTCGCAATCAGCGAAACGCCCCAACTGCTATGATGAAGTGGTGCTGCTCTCTGGGATTTTGTTTTGCGCCGACCGCGGTCATGGGATGTATCAGCAGAGATACCAGACGGGCAAGCGGCAGCAGGATTGCTACACCTGCGAGAGTTACAAGAATCAGACAGGGGACTACACCGCCCATTTTATCCGTACCGACCTATTGACCGCGGGCATCCTCTCCAATCTCCGGCAAGTAACGGAATATACCGCCAAGCACAAGAGCTGTTTTGTGAAGCTACTTTATCCAGCAGAACGAAATCGGCAGCAAGAGAAAGGCCACAGCCGCCACCAAGCAGCTTGAACCGGCGTAGGAACACACGTTTACATACCTTCCCATAGAAGCAGGGCTTTCACTTCGGGCAGGAAGAAGATGTGCCCGGCAAGCTGGTAAAATTCCGCTTCCCCATGCCCCCCGACCTCTGGGACAATGCTCTCCACGGTGGCTCCTCTGGTAATAAGGCGATGGACGTGTTTCTGCCGCTCGCCTTTTTCATAATACTGCTTGCGCTGTTCCAGCCGCTTAGCCCGGTGCTGGTATTGCTGCAATTTGGCTTCATTTTCGGCGTACTCCCGCCTAAGCTCGTCTAACTCTTTGCCCATGGTGGTTGACCTCCTTTAGCTGAAAATGGGTAAAACAATGACCGTTCTCTGGGGCGTTCACGGTGAGCGGTTAGGGTGTCGGTTTTGGTTTTCAGACCCGCCGAACCGATGTAGCCGCGTAAGCGGGTGTATCGGTTCGGCGGGTGCGCAGGGTAAGCGGCGTAAGCCGCGCAAGGGGTGCAGCTCCTTGGACGGAGCGTAGCGACGCATAGGCGGCAGGGTTGTCTCCATCTGCAATCCACCGCTTTGCCTCGCAGAGCGCACTTCTATTCTGTACATGGCCGTTAGGCTATGTATAGAAGTGTGCCTTTCTTCCAGAGGGGCAGTTTATGGGCGGCGGCTCTGGAAGTGATTATGGCCGTTCACGGCCTTTGTCTTGCCCTTCAAAATGGCCGTTTCCGGCAAATACTTTTTCCATACGCTGACGGGTGCTGTCCTGATGGAACAGCAGCTTCAAGAATAAACTGACCTGTTCATCCGTGACAGCTTCCGTGTTGGGAATGTAGCTTTCCAGCATGGCGGCTCTGGTGCAAACCCGGTGCGTCCGTTCCTTCCGGGTGAACTTCTTTCTCTGGTGTTCCAGTATCTTTTCTTCGTGCTGCGCCCTCCGCAGCCTTGCTTCGGTTTTCTCTATCTCTTGATTGAGTTTTTCCAACTTTTCATTCATAGACGACTGTCCCCCTTGTTTGGGATAAGCACATATATCTCGTTGGGTTCTCCAAATCCCTGACGTACCCGCCGTATCAGTCCGGCCTCCTCCAATTCATTCAGGGAACGCTTCACGGTCATGGCGCTGCGGGCAAGTGCCGCCGCAGCTCCACAATGGGGAAATGGATAAATAAAATCCCGTTGGCATCCTCTATGCCGGATAAGAAAATCATATCCAACATCCGGGCGTACATGACTTTGGCGGTGCTGCTGATCGGGAGCTGCAGCATGGCTCTCAGCAGCAGCATACAGGGCAGCAGGGCAGTGTCTACGGTCATAAACTCAACTTCCATTCAATCGGTAGCCTCCTTTGCTTTTCGTTTTGGGCCGTTTGGAAAGATAATAGGGCAGTCCAAAATGACTGCCCTGAAACTCTGCTTACAAGCGCGTTGGCATTTCCGGCAAAGGTCGTTGTAGGCTCTGCGCTCCTGGTCATTGAGGAAGAAAGCAAGTTCCTTCTTCATCTTCTTTGACATTCTCGGCATAGTGCCTCCTTAATGAAAAATCCGCCCATTTCAGCCGCAATAGCTGGGTAGCAGATTCTATTATCGTGTTCCGTGGCGATTTTCGGGGTAAAACTGGCTTTTAAGCCGTCTGGAAATCCCCTGTAGTATTACGGGTAGGGCAGACTATGCTCTATCGGGTTGTTGTGTTTTGGTATCGATTCGATGTTCATTTTCGCCGTTTCTCCCTGATGTCGTTCCTGCCCCCCAGCTCTCATAACGGCGTTTCGCTTCCTTTGGTACGCTCGTTGCGATTAGGGGTTCCTCCATTTCCCCGCCGCAGGTCATGGCGCTACATCACCGGGTAGCCTATCCCATACAAGCCGGTCATTCGATTGGAATAATCCATCGATGAGCTACCTGTATCATAGAATATTTTTGTGACTTGTGCTGTATGTCCACAAAATAGGATTTCTGGAAGAAAAACAGAAATTTCCACGATTACGGAAAGTATGGTATAATCCAGTTAAGCAGTGGGAGAACAGCCGCCTGGAAGGCGTGCGTGTCCATGATAAGAGCGACTACCATACAGGAACGCCTTTGGGAGTTACGCAAGGTTAAAAGCTTAAAGTTGGAAGAACTGGTGGAGCAGACCGGCATTTCAATCTGCCCCCGCCAGCTATGAAGCCAATGACTACAAAGAAATCAACCACAGAAATCTTGTCACGCTGGCAGACTTCTACGGGGTATCTGTTGATTATCTGCTGTGCCGGCCGGAGAACAGGGAGCAGGCTAATATGCCTTTAATGGAATTGCACCTGACGGATGATATGGTGGCGCTGCTGAAAAGCGGACGTATCAACAATCAGCTTCTATGTGAGATTGCTACCAATGATAATTGAGCAGCTTATGATCGACACGGAGATTTACATAAACGGTCACGTCACCGCTACCTTCCGCACCCTTTATGAGTCTTTGAGAGAACAGCGACAACTTATTACCCGTAAATATAAGCAGGCGGAAAATGACTTCTATTCGCAGACGATTCTTGCCGCAGAAGTAAAGAAATAAAATTTCTTCTGCCATGTGACACACAAAACATGGGGCGCCATTCTCCACGACATACGGAAAGCCCATGAGCATGACATTGACACCACGCCGGATTATTCCGCTGCAAAGAAAGTGGCTTTGGAAATCCGTAAAACTATCCAATCCTCTGGGGATTATCTCGAAAAGGTGTGGGCGGTCATTTTCAATATGCACGGACTTGACTTTTACCAACTGCCACCGGATGAACAGAAGATGCTGTAAAAATCTCCCAATACCCCAAACAGCCCCTTCAATTTCCGGCGCAAGAAGAAATGAAAAGCAGCTGTCTACGGATTTCGCGTCCGTTGGCGGCTGCCGTTTTATCTGTATTCAATTTTTATATTAGTGGTATTATTACCATACTTTTTCTGCAATCCGCTTTATAAGGGCTAATTTTTCCCACTGTTCTTCATCTGTTAATTTGTTTCCAATTTCGCAGGAAGCAAAACCACATTGCGGACTTAAACATGGATTTTCGATGGTAATAAACTGAGTTGCCTCGTGAATACGGGCAATAATGGCTTTTTCATCTTAAAGGTCAGGTGATTTAGATTTTATCAATAGTAAGCTTTATCCATGCTCCTGATTTGGTCCCGCACCTCATCTTCCGATATGCCGTCGCATTTGACTACACGCTAAACACGGAAGCCTGCAGCGCGGCCTACAATCACACGGCTTCCCTGGCTGGTAATATGCAGTACAGCTTCCTGCTGTGCCCTGAATGTCATACGCTCTACTGAAATGCTGCAGTTTCCCATCTCCAGGTTAGGCTGTCCCAAGCATAGAGAGTGCAGCAGGCTGTACGGATGTTTTTCATCCATATCCTGAAGGAAGTTAAGAGCCAATCCGCTCTCTTTTGCGACCACAACCAACAGTTTTTTATCATAATAAGGAATACGCAGCTTTTGCGCAATTTTCTTTTCGATCTCACGGCCTCGGCTTCCGAACCACCATCCGACTGTGATAATTATTTTTTCCATAACGTCGCTCTTAAAAGTCTGACTATGTACTTTTTAAGTAGTAATAGAAGAAATCATGCAAAATGTCAAACCCAATAAAAGATGGCTTTTTCAAGATAAAATATATAAGGATTCGCTAACATATCAAATGATATTGCACAATAAAATTTATATATGGTTATCTTGACAACACTTATTTTTACGCATTATAATTAGTCTTGATTTAGACTAATTGAAAGAGGGCAGAGTATGGAAAAGCTCTATCAGCTCAGCGATAGCTATAATGCGATATGGCTTGAAACAAGTCAGTTATATGAAGCATGGGCACGACAGCGGGGAATATCGTTTTATGAGTTGTTGGTGATTCTTTCTATCACTGAGGCGGATGGCAAGGTGCTTCAAAAAGATATATGCCAACGATTTACGATTCCAAAACAAACGGTGAATACTGTTATTAAAACGCTGATACGCAAAGGATGGCTGGAGCTGGAGGTTTCCGAGCAGGATCGCAGAAGCCGGAATCTCTGTCTGACGGCTGAAGGCAGGGAAAACACCGCGCAGATCGTACAGGAACTCCAGAACCATGAAGCTCAGGTTTGGCTCCAGTTAGGGCTGGATCGGGCGGAACATCTGATTGAATACACCGCCCTATACAACCGGTATTTCAGAGAGGTCAGTGACAAAAATGCACGTTCGTAAGGAATTTTTCCGATATGTAATCCCTGCTATGCTAGCATTTGCGCTATCCGGCATCTATGCGATTGCCGATGGCTTTTTTGTTGGAAATGCGCTGGGAGATGGCGCTCTGGCTGCTGTCAACATGGCTTTTCCATTGACGGCTCTCCTTCAAGCAATAGGAACTGGCATCGGCATGGGCGGCGCGATTGAGTACGCAATTAACGCTGGGAACAGAAATGAGAGCAGGGGCAGGCAGTACATGGGTATGGCCATCGTCCTGCTGAGCGGATTCAGTATTCTCTTTACTATCCTGTTTCTGTTTGCCGGCCTGAATATCCTGGGACTGTTCGGTGCGTCGGGCGAGATACTGGACTATAGCAGCGAATATTTGCGCTTTGTCAGCTATGGTGCAGTATTTCAAATTGCTGGCACCGGTCTGGTTCCTTTTATCAGAAATATGGGTGGAGCTGTCATGGCTATGGCGGCCATGGTAACCGGCTTTGTCACGAATATTGTTCTGGACTATCTCTTTGTATGGGTGTTCCCTTGGGGAATGATGGGAGCGGCCATCGCCACAGCCATCGGTCAGGCAATGACCTTCTTGGTGTGTCTTGTATTTTTTATCTTCAAAAAAAGCGCCCCATCCTTCCGGTTCGATGGAGATGGGAAATCTCTTGCAGTCCGCATCTTGAGCGTAGGACTTTCCCCCTTTGGGTTGACCTACTCGCCCAATATTACGCTGATCCTGCTTAATAAGAGCGCTGTAATCTTTGGCGGAAATATTGCCGTGACCTGTTATGCACCCATCAGTTATATTTCTTCGGTGGTCATGCTGCTGATGCAGGGCGTCAGCGATGGGAGCCAGCCGCTGATCAGCCTAGCTTATGGCGAGGGGAAACACCGTATTACAAAAGCAGTGCGAAACCTAGCGTATCGGTTTGCTTTTGGGGTTGCGGCAACCTGTTCGGTTATCCTTTTCCTACTGCGGAGCGGCGCCGCATATTTATTTGGCGCTTCTGAGCAAATAGCAGCACTCGTTGCTCAAATCTTACCGATTTTTATTATTGGCTTCATCTTTGTTAGTGTATCCAGAGTAACCACTGCTTATTTTTACGCAACGGGAAGAAATCTATGGGCCTATATCTTGATTTATGGAGAGCCGCTGACGCTTTGTATTTCACTTTTAATCCTTCCCAATGCCATGGGAAACGTAAACGGGACCTGGATTTCGGTTCCTTTATCTCAAATTGTCGCGATGCTACTCAGCTTGCTTTTGATTCAAAGAAACAGAGCGCGGGAAAAACAGCAACAGCTTATGAAACAGAATCAGGCAGCAAATGGAGACAGAGCATCTGACATATCAGATGAAGAGAAAGACGGATAGGAAGCAATGGCTTCTTATCCGCCTTTTTCTGCTATTATTTCGCAGCGTTATTGGGAAACTTTCCAGCCGACAGCTTCCTGCCTAGCCGTTACAAAATCGGCGTACAGGCTTTTCCGCCATAGCAGCGGAGACGATCCGGTCATGGGTTTCTGTCTTATCCTTTGGCATGCTTTCCTTCTTGTTGAAGAGTTTCTCCGGGTGCATCAGCCCCGCGTGCTCTATTGCTATGTGATTCTCAGCGCACGTCACCGGTGGAAGCGCAAGTCATCCTGAGCCTGTTTCAAATACCTCGTACTCCCGTACTTTGGAAGGACTCCCCTGGCGGGGCACCGTCCGCCTAGCTGAGCTGACCCAGCTGGATACCACCATCTCTTTTCGTATTCACATGTTCTGAAAGCAGGACCATCTCTGAAGGGGGACGCGGTGTGTTGCTTGGTTCCGTCTCCACCGGCTTACGAGAGCCAACCCTGTTTTTTCCAACGCCGGAACTCCCGCAGTACCAACACCAGGGAGAGGAGAAAGGAAACCACGTCGGCAACGGGGGCTGCCAGAAGCGCCCCATTGAAGCCAAAGGTCTGGGACAGCAGCAGTGTCAGGGGAATCAGCACCACAGCCTGCCGGATTGAGGGAATGGCCAGAGCCTGCACGGGCTTCCCAATCCCCTGGAAAAAGGAGGCGGTAGCCATGTGAATCCCATAGAGGAAAAAGGCCAGCATGTAAACTCGGAAGATGTGCTGGCAGGCATCTAGGTACACTGGGTCCCCTGAGACAAACAATGTGCCAATGGCCCGGGGAAGAGCTGATAGACCGCAAACCAGCCCACGGACACCACCAGCGCAATGGTGGCCGCCATACGGTAGGTAGCTCGCACCCGGTCATACCGTTTGGCGCCGAAATTGTAGCCGTTGATGGGCTGGGTGGCTGAGGACACCCCCACGAGCATGGCGTGGGCAATCTGGTACACCTTCATCACCATGCCATAAACCGAAAGCGCCACATCCCCGCCATAGGCCGTCTGGGCCCCATACCGGGTCATCAGGTTGTTCATGGTCACCTGGACGGCAGCGGTCATAATCTGCGTGAGGAAACTGGGGATGCCCAGCTTAAAAATCCGGCCCGTGAGGGCCGCCGTGGGACGCAGCCAGGCCCGGCGAATCCGCACCGACTGAAGCCGCCGCAGATAGACTAGGCACAGACCGCCAGCCGCCACCTGTCCAATGACGGTGGCAATGGCGGCCCCCACCACCCCCATGTGCAGACCGAAAATGAAAACAGGGTCCAGCACCGTGTTGATCACCGCCCCTAAAATCATGCACTTCATGGTGTATTTGGGGTTGCCGTCCGCCCGAATGATGGCCGTGAGAGCAGAGCTGAAGAGCAGGAAGGGCAGCCCCCAGACGATGATCTGGGTATAATCCAGAGACGCCTGAAAGGCCGTCTCCGTGGCCCCGAACAACAGGACAATCTGCTGGGCAAACAGGCTTCCCCCCACCGCCAGAAAAACCCCCGCGGCCACCAGCAGGGTCACGGTATGGCTGGCGGTCCGGTCCGCCTCCTCTTGCTGCCGGCGGCCCAGGCAGAGGCTCATATTCGCCGCGCAGCCGTCCCCGATCATCAGTGCCAAGGCAATGGTGACAATGGTCAGGGGAAAGGCCACGTTGGTGGCGGCCATCCCCATGACCCCCACCCCCTGGCCGACAAAGATCTGATCCACAATGTTGTACAAGTAGTTGACCATCAGGGTCAGGGCTGTGGGGATCGAGTACCGACGTATCAGACGGCCGATGGGTTCGGTCTCTAGGGGATTCTGTTTCCGTTGGGGTTGTTCCATAGCTCCCGCTCCTTTCTTCCACGGCAGGGCAGACGGGTAGCAAAAAGCACCCCGGATACGCCCCTAATCTCAGGGCCGCCGGATGCCATCCCAAACTCACGTTCCAGACAACAAGGGGATGGGAGGCCGCCGGTGACACGCCGCAACCTCTTTCTTCTCCCATCCAGACCAACTGTTGGCTTCGGACTTTCACCGAATCAGCGCATGGCTCGCGGGCTTTGACCGCCAGTAGAGAATACCTCGTTTCCGAAGAAAACATTTCTTTTGCTTTAGGATAGCACACCTTCCCCACCTGTGTCAATGGAAATTTTCCTAAATAAGGGTAAAAACATTTCATCTTTCCAAAGCAGGTAAGCCGTGCTATATTAAAGGAGAAATCAGGTCAGAGTAATTCGTGTCAGAGTAACCCGCCCAGGAGGCAGTCTGCCTGTCTGGACCGCACACCAGCTCCGTACTTGATTCATCACCTGACTTAGACCATGCAGAATCCACTATCGGATACTGTATGGTCTTTTTTTGCGTCAAAACCGAGAATGGAGGAAAAAGACTATGAGCGAACAGAACAACAGCATGAACGGAATGGATCCTGGGACCGGAAATAGCCTGGAGGAGCTTTTCGGTTCCGCACTCCCGCCGTTAGACCTTGGGGATCAGATACCCGCATCAGCGCAGACGATGCAGCCCCAGCCAGTGCCGGTTGAAAGCCAGCCGGCCGCAGCTCCGGAAGCGCAGCCGCAGCCCATTCCCCAGCAGGTGGAGCAGGCCCAGCCGCAGATGCAGCCACCCCAGGCTGTGCCGAACCGCGCAGGGCAGCCCAGTATGCAGCAAACGCCGCAGACAGGCCCCGTTCCTGCACCGCAGGCGGTACAACAGACAGCAGGCCCCGTAACGCAGGCAGCCCCCGCTGCACCAGTACAGCAGCCTGCAGCAGTGCCCACCCCGCAGCCCGCGGCCGGCCAGGTCATAGACCTGTTCGGCGCGGTCGCGGAGGACGGTGCGGAGGCCCGCCTCGCACGGCTGGCCAACGCAACCCCTGTATTCGAGTACGGCTCTATCCGGGAGGATATCACAGACCCCGCCATGACCTTTGAACAGCTCCGCGTCAAAATGTCCGCGGACTGCCCTGAGCTCGAAGCGCGCAGCCATGTGTCCTGGACTGTGAGCTGCGCCGGTATCACGGAGCGGGTATCCAGCGCGGACGCGAGTATCTTCGAGACAAAGGCCAAAATCGAAAAGGGCAGGAAATTTAAGGACGCACTGAAAAAGCTGAAGGAAAAGGACAGGGATCCGGTATGTACCGTCAAGCCTACGGTCACGGCCCAGAAAAAGGGCGTGCTGCGCTTCCCAGGCTACAAGGGGCTGTTCTGCAGCACAGAACAGGCGGAGCAGTCGGATAAGGCTATCGCATACATCCCCGCACAGGACGGCAGGGTATACGAAATGCGCCGCAACGGGATCGGCACATTTATCGCGCCGTCCCAGCATATTGCGGAACTGGAGGGCGTCCGGTCAGGCTTCCATATGAGCCTGCCCCGGCTCCCGGCGGCTCTGCTCGCACAGATCGTCGCATTTTTCCGGCGCGTGTGCGTGGACTACGGCCGCGATCTGGAGGCGCTGGTCAATGTGCTGTGGGACCGGCAGGGACGCCAATACGTCCTGCACGTCCCGCCGCAGCGTATTGATAAGGCCAGCGTGGAGACAGACCTTTCGCAGCAGCCGGACCCGGAGCGGTATCTGCACGTCATGGACGTGCACTCGCATAACACGATGGCCGCCCGTTTTTCCCGTACAGACGATGCAGACGAACAGGCCACGCGCCTGTACATGGTCGTCGGCCGCCTGGACCGGTATTATCCGGACATCCGCTGCCGCTTTGCGTGCGGCGGCCGCCATGTTGAGGTACCGGCGGAGCAGGTCTGCGAGCGGACAGACGTCCCTTTCGCCCCTGAGTGGCTGAAAGCCGTTCAGGAAACCGGCCTGAAGGAGGCGGCGTGATGCGCTTCCCTGTCTCCTGCCCCATCCATATTGTGATGCTCGGCTGCGGCGGCACGGGCGGGCATATCGCCCCGCACCTGTACCGCCTGCTGTATTCGGTGTTCCGCCCTTCCACGGCCATCCTCTGTGATGGGGATCTGGTGGAAAAGCGTAACCTTGTCCGGCAGAACTTCGTCTCCTGCGACCTCGGCCGCAATAAGGCCGAAGCGCTCGCGGAGCGGTATTCGGCAGCGTTCGGTATGGGATGCCGGTATGTGCCGCGCTACATCGAAAGTGAAGATAAACTAAGGCAGCTGCTTTATCCTGATTATGCAGACGCGCTCGTTATCCTGCTCGGCTGCGTGGACAACAACCGCAGCCGGAGGATGTGCAACGAGGTGTTTTACCACGCGCGCGACCTGGTCTACATCGATTCCGGCAACGGGTTGGCGAACGGGCAGGTCGTGTGCGGCGTCCGCAAGGGCGGGCGCACACTGCGCCGGCCGGTGGCGGGCTTCTATCCGGATATCCTGGACCCAACGGACAAATTCCCCAGTGAGCTGCCCTGCGCGGAGGCTTCCGTATCCTCGCCGCAGGCCATGACGGCCAACCTCATGGCGGCCACGCTTACACTGTGCATGCTGTATAACATCATCGCGGGCGGCGAGCTTACCACCCGCATGACTACCTTCTCCAGCAGGACAGTGAACGTCCGGCCGCTGCTCCCGAAACGGAGGGCGGCATGATGGAGCAGATCCGGTATGCCTGCGGCCGTCTGGGCGAGCTTGCGCAGGATATCCGCTGGCGCGCCGGCCAGCTCCCCGCCCTGCGGGAGGCCGGCGGCACGGCGGAACTGCGGCAGATCGCCCAGCAGATACAGAAGCTGGCGTCTGCCCTCCATGAAGCAGCGCTCCTGCTCGAAGAGCTGGACCTGCCCAGGGTCTCCGCCTATACGGCGCAGCTCAGCGCGGCGGTATCCGGTTTCCATATCCAGACGCCGGATTACAGCAAGCTGCTAAAAGCGTTTTCGGACTGGCTGGCTTACATCAGGCCGGTGCTGCCGGATGCGGAGACAAAAACCGTGTCCACATCCGTGATCGGACGGCAGATGAACCACGTCCGCCTTGGGTACTATCCCACAGACCCGGCGCATGTCGCGTATATCCGCCGCGCTTTGGTGTTCCCAGAAGGCAAAACGGTGAACCTGCTGGACCCCTGCTGCGGGGAGGGCAATGCCCTCTCCCAGCTGGGCGCAGGGGAAAACGCCGCGACCTACGGTGCGGAGCTGGATGACAGCCGCGCGGAAGCGGCACAGGAACAGCTGGACCACGTCGCGATGGGCAGCTACTATTTCTCCCGCATCTCGCGCAGCGCGTTCCATCTGCTGTTCCTCAACCCGCCGTACCTGCAGGTGTACGGCGGCGCGCGGAGCGAGAAACGCTTCCTCGGCGAGGGCTATGACCACCTGATGCTGGGCGGGGTGCTGGCCTACATCATCCCCTATTACCGTCTCACCGAGGACGTGTGCCGTTTTCTTGCCGCCCACTTTGACAGTTTGATGGCGTACCGCTTCTGTGAAGAGGAGTTCCGAAAGTTCCGGCAGATCGCGGTGCTGGGCGTGCGCAAGCCGCGCGCGGAGAACCCGCGCATGGCGCGGCTGCTGGAGCTGGCGTCGCTGTCTCCGGATAAGCTGCCTACGCTGGACCAGATCCCACCGGGCAGTTATCCGCTGCCGGATGCAGAGAAGGCTGTTCCCCTGTTCCAGGGCGCTCGGTTCAATGTGCGCGAGCTCGCGGACCAGATGCGCCGCATGGGCAGTATGCTGCCGCAGAAGTCCACGCTGGACGGGCGTGAAAAGCGCCCGCTCCTGCCGCTCACCATCGGCCAGATCGGCCTGGTGGGCGGCTCCGGCCTCATCAACGGGCTGATCGAGTGCGGCGCGCCGCATGTCCTGAAAGGCCGTGTTGTAAAGGCGGTCCGCCGGCGCACCGGCGAGCAGTACGACGAGACAGACGGTACGACTACCACAGAGATTGTCGAGACGACGAGCAATAAGATGGTGTTCAATGTGCTCACGCCCCAAGGCGTGAAGCTGCTGGCTTAAAGGTATAGATTACATCATCGGCGATTTGCGGAATGATGTGGTATTGCCTTAAAGGAGGATACGATTTTGAAACAGTCAAAGGAAAGAAAAGCGACCCATGTCCGCTTCCCATATGGAAAGCTTGTCGCAACGCGGCGTATCACGGAGGAACTGGACGGTATGACAATCAGCTGCCTGCTCACACGCCACCTGCACTGTGACTGGGGCGAACTGTGCGAAGAGGACTGGAAGATGAATGACGCCGCTGTGCGGAAGGGTGAACGCCTGCTCTCCGCGTATAAGATCGGCGGAAAAAAGGTGTTCATCATCACCGAGTGGGACCGCTCCGTGACCACCATCCTGTTTGCGGACGAATATTAATGAGAAAGGACAGGAAGATGCTGAAATTGAACATGACGGATTTTATCCGCAGTCTGGACAGCCTGCCGGAGAGCAATGAGAACGAACCGCTGTTCGGCACAGGGTATCTTACGGAACACGTCGCCCTGCCGTTCCTGTTTGGGAAGGATATTTCCCTGTATGAAATAGACTGGGGTGCTTTCCAGCCGGAGGACGCCCACGACATGTATTACCGCTGCGGAGAAGCAGACAGCCTTGGCGGCCCGGTCCTCCAGCTGTACCAGCCCGCAGTTTATACAAAGCCGGCGCCCCAGCCGCAGATCTTTTATGTCTGAGGGGGCGATATTCATGCGGAGCTATGAGGACTTGCAGTACGCATTCCTGCAGCTGGAGCTCGCAGCCCGGTACCAGGAGGCCGGCAGGCTGGAGGGGTTCATCCGGAACACTGGAAATGCGCTCTGGGGTGATGAGGACTTCCTCTATACCTACTGGTATGAGCTGCTCAATGCGCTGGCGGACTTCGTTGATATCCGAGAAGACGAGGATACGCTCATCTGCCGGATGTACTTTTCGGACGCCGTGATACAGGACTATTTCCGCTTTGCGCAAAGGCACGCGGAACAGGCCGGTATCCCGCTCAAGCAGGACGTTTACTATCTGGACGCGCTCTCGTATTTCAATAACACCATGCTGGATTACTGCCCGTACAGCTGCTGGTTCCGCCTGGTAACACAGACACACCATGAATGCGGGTTTGGCTTATCTGTCTGGATATATGAGGACCAGTTTACGGACTGGGAACCCCTGCTGGCCGGCCTGCTGGATGTGATGGCGTATTTCCGCTCCAGTATGGAGATATTGGCCTCGGACGATAAGACAGGACAGGTCATAAGCTTTTCGCATCCCGCGCAGGCAAAGGAGGCGGCATGATGGCTGGAAGCATCCGCAAGGCTGTGCTGCTTCTGGACCCGCTGAAAAGCGCGGTGAAGACCGAGCTGATCCGCGAAGACGGCACACGTGAAGTCAGGCATATCCCCGGAGACGCGCTGTTGAGCGGGCTCGAGGCGCATACCCAGATGGCCCCTGTGCGGAGCGGCCTGCTCCCGCCGGGCGTCGTCTCGCTCACCGCGTATCCGGACGGCTGGGACGTGACGCTCCAAAACGTCACGTCCCGCTGCACGGTCTGGTACCACAAGACCGTGTATCCGGATTTCCCGCTGCCTCGCCTTTTGCTGCGGTGCAGAATGAAAGGCGGGATGCTGAACGGTTTCCAGATGGCGGTTTGTGATGCGGGCAGCCTTTCCCCTGAGACAAAGCTGTACCGCTTCCCGTTCCCAAACGTCAACGGTTTTTCGCTCTGCGTGGGGACCAACCAGTTTACTGGCTACGATACGCTGTGGAAGCTGCGCGGGCTCATGCACCGCGTACTCTCCCTGCCCTTTGGGGACGATTATTATAAGCCGGACTGCACAAGGCTCGGCCTGTCCGCGCGGGAGCTGTTCGAGCACCTGAAGGACAAAGATCCCGCCTACTATTACAGCGACGTGCTGATCCCGAACGGGAAAACACTTACGGATTTCATCGGGGGAGGTGTATGACGAATGACCGGAGCAGAACTGCACAAGCGGCTCAGCGAGCCGTTTGCGGCCGCGGACGTGGAGTGGCGCGTGACCAAAACGCGAAACTCGAACAGCGAAGGGTTGGCCGTGGCATTCATAGACAGCCGCGCGATCCAGAACCGGCTGGACGATGTGGTTGGGCCGTTTTTCTGGCGCACGAGGTTCATCCCGTGGCACCAGTATGTGCCCAGGCCGGGCAAATACGAGGACCCGTCCGAAGCGCCGAAAGCGCCCGTCTCCTCCCAGCTCTGCGGGCTCTCCATCTATGATGCGGAGCGCAAAGAGTGGGTGGAAAAGGTGGACGGCGCGGAGAACACGGATATCGAGGCCATCAAGGGCGGTATCTCGGACAGCTTCAAGCGCGCGTCCGTGCTCTGGGGTATCGGCCGGTATCTATACGAGATCCCGGCTAAGTGGGCGTCCCTGGACAAGTACAAACAGATCGCCCGCCCGGCGGACTTAAACGCGTACTATGAGGAGCAGCTGCAAAAGCTGGGGCTGGCCTCGGCGCAGCCGCCCAACACAGGCAATGCGCCGGCGGGCGTCTATGCGGTACGCAGCCTGCAGCCCGCACCCGTGCAGGGCTATCCGGCTGCAGCGTGGGTCGATCTGGTCACGCCGGCGGGCCGCGCGTTCAAGGTATTCAGCCTTGGGGCAAAGCCTGGGCTGGCAAACGGCGTGCGGATACAGGGCGCGAAGATCGTGCGGCGCAGCGGCGCCGGCGGGACGTACTATGAGTTGCAGGACTATCAGCCTGCCGCGTGAGGGAACGGAGGAAAAGATGAAGCAGGATACCTATTATGAATATCTGGACGGGCTGCGGGACAGCGGGCTTATTAATATGTTCGGCGCAGCAAAGTATCTGGAACGCGAATTCCCTGAGCTGACGCAGACGGATGCAGCTTCTGTCCTGCGCAGCTGGATGAACCGTTTTGCACAAGGGGGCGTGTGCTAATGGCGCAGATCGCTTCTCTGCAGATTGAACAGCTGGCCGTTACCGGCTTCGGCTGCTTTGCAGACGAACACAGCTGGACGTTCGGCCGCAGGACGGCCGTCACGGGCCACAACTACCAGGGAAAGTCCACGGTCGCGGACGCGATCGCCTATGCGCTCACCGGCGCGCCGTACTTCGGCGGACGCGATCTGGACCGGCTGCAGAACGGGTCGTCTGCGGGCATGCGCGTGGAAGTCACCGTGCGCACGGAGGGCGGCCAGACGCATGCCATCCGCCGCGGGCGGCACGAGGGGAAGACCTTCGTATCACTGGACGGCGTCCTGATGACACAGGAACGCTTCGCGGAGCGGTTCGGCAGCCGCGACCTCATCCTCTCCCTTCTCAATCCCCTGTACTTTGCAGAGGTACTCGGCGGGGACGGGCGGAAGCTGATCGAGCAGTACCTGCCCGCTGTGCCGCACGAAGCGGTGATGGAAAAGCTGAGCGAACACATGCGCGGCATCCTCGGGGACGACCGGCTGGAAATGCCGGAGGTCTACCTGAAAGAGAAGCGCAGCGAGCTGAAGGAGCTGGAAAAGGACCGGCTGGTGCTGGACGGCCAGATGCAGCAGACGGACAGCCAGCGGGCAAGGCTACAAAAGGAGCTGGACGAAAAAAAAGCCCTGCTTGCCCACACCGCTGCAGCGCTGGCGCCGCTCGTGCGCAAACAGGAAGCGCAGGACTGCTCCGCGGTGGATGCAGAGATCGCGAGGCTCAGCGCGCAGTACGATGCGGTGCAGGACGGACAGGCGGATGACCGCCGCGCGGCCCTGCAGGCAGAGCTGGATGCGGTACGGGAGCGGGATTTTGCCTTTCCCGGTACGGCGCAGCTGCGCCAGATGCAGGCACAGCTGCAGGCATTGTACGGCAGGTATAGTGATGAAGCCGGACGGCTGCAATATTTGCAGACGCAGGGCGTCTGCCCGACCTGCCTGCGCCGCATCGATGCGGCCGGTTTCCCTGAGATACAGGCAGCATTTACAGACCGCCTGCAGAAGATCCAGGCAGACGGCACTTCCCTGCGCCAGCAGGCACAGGCGCTTGCCGTGCAGGAGGTGCAGGGCAGGCAGCAGTTCGAAGCCTGGAAGACCGGCGAGACCGCCCGCCTTGGACAGGCGCTCGCTGCGGCGCAGGCGGAGGACGCCGCGCAGCAGCGGGACAGCATCAAGGCGAAGATCAAGGCGCTGTCCGCCCAGCGGGTGTTTGGCGGCCTTTCCGCCGAAGAGGCGCAGCAGTACCAGACCCTGTACCATGAGCAGGGCAAACTGGAGAGCGAAATGGAGCAGATCCAGAAGCTGCTGGACAGCCTGCCCAGGGGGCAGAAGGAGGCCCTGGACAAGCTGGACGATGAAATTCGCGCAGTAAACGACAAGATAACGGCGGCAAAAGCCTGCCAGTCCGAACGGGCGGCGCTGCTGTTTGCACCGGTGCAGATGCACAGGGCCGGCCTCAAGCTGTATGAGCCGATGAAGGAAAGCGGCGAGCTGCGGGACGTGTTCAAGCTGACCTGGGATGGCCGCGACTATGTCCGGCTCTCCCTTTCCGAACGCGTCCGCTGCGGGCTGGAGGTCGTGGAGCTGTTATCCAGGTTATCCGGCAAAAGCTATCCGCTGTTCGTGGACAATACGGAGAGCCTGTGCGACCTCGGCGCCGCGCAGCACGGCGGGCAGATGATACTGGCCCGCGTCGTACCGCGGCAGACGCTCCAGGTGAAAGCGCTGGACGAGCCGCAGCGGAAAGCCGGGTGACGGGATGGGCTATAAGACCTTTCCCATCCTGCCCACGGCGCGCAAAAGCGGCCTGCCGGTGGAGGGCAGCGGGCAGCGGCAGGTGCATATCAACTGCCCGTTCTGCGGGGACCGCAAGCGGCGGCTGTACCTGTACACGGACACGGACCAGTACCACTGCTTCCACTGCGGGGCGCACGGCAATGCTGTTTCGCTGTACGCGAGACGCACGGGACTTTCCTACAGGGACGCCTACCACGAGTTGCTGGGGGACAGCGTGATCCACTTCCCCCGTCCGGCCGTGCAGCGCCCGACCGAACGCGAACCCGCGCCGCTTGACCGGCGGGACGCGGTGTACCGCGCCATGCTGGGGCTGCTGCCCCTGTCTGCGGCGCACCGAGATAACCTGCTCGCCCGCGGCCTGACCGACGCTGCCATCCGGCAGAACGGCTACCGCACACTGGGGAGCGGGAAGGAGCTGCGCGACCAGATCGCCGCGCAGCTTTCCGCCCGCTTTGACCTGAACGGTATCCCCGGCTTTTTCTACAAACTGGGCGCGTGGCGGACGTGCGCATACAGCGGCCTGCTGGTCCCGGTGCGCGCGGCGGACGGCCGTGTGCAGGGTATCCAGATCCGGCGCGACGATGCGGAACGCATGAAGTACGCGTGGATGTCCAGCGCGGGCAGGCCGTATGGGACAGGCGCGCGGAGCTGGGTGCATGTCGCCGGTGACCGCAGCCGGAAGGAAGCGGTGATCACAGAAGGGCCGATAAAGGGCGATGTGTCCAGCTTCCTGACGGAAGGGACGCTTTTCGTCTGCGTCCCCGGCGTGAATGCAGTCTCGTTCCTGGCGGATACGCTGAAGGAACTCCGCGTCTCACAGGCATGGGAGGCGTTCGACATGGATAAGCGCTGCAACCCTCAGGTACAGGCGGCTGTCTCCCGCCTGCGGCTGGAACTGAAAAAAGCCGGCGTCCCCTGCCGCACGATAGCATGGGATCCGGCCTGCAAGGGCATAGACGATTTTCTGGCGATGAAACGAAGCGCATAAAGGAGGATTTGCATTATGACAAACAATACGAACGGCTTTATGGTAGTGCAGAACAGTACGGACGAAAGCCGGCTGCTGGGCAAATTCCTGTATTACTCGCTGGCCGATGTGCTGGTGGAGCAACGCGATTTCGAGCGGATCTGCGCGGCGCTGGGCTTCCCGTATGCCGGGCGGCGCATCTCGGAGGTGGACGCTTTCCGGAATGCGACCGGCCGTGTGACGCGGCGGACCGTGTCCGGCTCCGGCGGCGCACAGGAGATCTTCCGTATCTACTGCCGCGACAACCAGCGGGACGGGAACCTTTATTCGCGCGAGCTGGTGCGCGAGACCGTTGGCCTGCGGACCAACCGGTATGAGAAGCTGGCCAACGTCTGCTATGACAGCGGCGCCGGTATGATGTACCACGATACCGTGCAGGGCGACCCGCTGTTGGATGTTGACCAGCTCTGCACGGACATGGAGCAGAAATTCGGCGTGTTCCGGAACTGCCTGGGCCGCAGCCAGATAGACACGGTACTGCTGCACTATCTGAAGGCACTGGACGCGCTGCCGGTCTCGGTCTATGGCAGGCTGTATTTCATCCCGCGGGACAAAATGCACCAGGTTGGCCTGTTCGAGGACCTGATAGAGCAGCTGAACCATGCCAACCGGAACGACAAAGCGCTGGTAGTGAACAGCTTCTTTGTGGCTGACGATGCAAAGCAGCGTGAAAAGATGGCCGGCGAGTTTTATGCACTCGCACGCAGGGAGGCGCAGGAGTACCAGGAGAAAGCAGCTTACCTGATAGACAGCGGCTGCCAGAGCGCGGCCATCATGGAGCGCTGGATCCGTCGTATTGAAGATCTAAAGGAGAAAAAGCAGCGCTACGAGGCGCTGTTCCAGAAGGAGCTGACGGAGACAGACGAGGAATTTAATTCCCTGCAGCTGTACCAGCAGGAATTGCAGATACGGGCTCAGGGGATACGGGCTTTGAAAGCAGCCTGAAAGCACACTCTATTTATAGTGTATACCGAAAGGAAAGGCGTGCTTATGCACGCCTTTCCTGAATATATGTGCTATTTGTATTTTTGGTGATTTAGCTAAACCGGCTTTAAAAGGTTGCTTGTAACTGGATAGGCATGCCCGATTATTTTCAACCCAAGCAATCAAACAGCTTTTAATACGCGTGGATCTGCATTACTAAGTATGGATGTTATACCATACTCTCATATAATGATAACGCTTGTATTTCACGCCTAACTTGAAACAACCAAGTAGAAGTGATAAAATAAGCAAAAGTGCTATAAGGAAGCGGAGGGATACACTATGAAAAAATTAATTTCCGTTAGTTTAGCTTTTTTACTAACTTTTACATGTTCACTTGCCGCACCATCTTCATGGGCAGAAAACGATTGCGATGAAGCCGTTAAACTCGGATTAGTTCCTGATCATTTGCAGAGTTCATATCAACAGCCTATCACACGCGAAGAATTTTGTGAAATGGCAATCTCTCTGTTAAACGTATGTGGATTAGATCTTTCATCTATAGATACATCGCATTGCTATTATGCTGATACCAACTCTAAATATGTTCTACAGGCAACAGCTTTGGGAATAGTAAACGGTGTCGGCGGTACCGGAACGACTTCTCTATTCGCCCCAAAGAAATTAATCACACGTCAAGAAGCTGCTACCATGCTATAATGAAAAGCGTCAATATCGGCGCGGTGAGCGCGGATATGCTGTCCGATGTGGGCGGTATGGCGTTTAATAACAGCCAGAGCCGCAAAAAGCAGGCATCCTCTTTCCTCCATCAAGCCCTATTACCTCTGCGTATATTATACCTCCAGCCTATACAGAACAAGCATTGACCAGACAAGAACGTGTCTATATTTTTTTCAATGAGGGGCTTTGTCAACACTCCCAGAGGCAAGTACCCTGCCAAGTCACCGCGGATTTTGTCGGTGCGGGTTATATTTCCCTGTTTTTTTCAGGTATTTGCTGAACTATGGGAAATCCACTCGGAAAAGGTCGGATAAAAAAGGGGCGCGAATGTCGCAAATGACATTCGCGCCTCTTTTCGCCTGTGGTGCTATTCGGTTCTGGCCGCTTCTCCTGTTGGGGGAGTTTCCATAAGCGGCCTCGGTACAGGGGACAAGCCCCCGGAGGTCAAATTAACTCCAGCTTTCCTCAGCCGTGTTGGAGTCTCTGGTGTAATCGTGTTCCGTGGAAGCCTCCACCACGTCGTAGAACGCCCAGTGGCTTGCAGGCACATCAGGGAACCGCGTACCTGCTCCGTCGTCCACCGCGCTGCGGTCTGCAATGCGGGCCAGCATCCGGTTGATGATGGCCGCCGTCTCCGCACGGCCAATAGGCTGCTCAGGCCGGAAAGTGCCGTCCTCGTAGCCGTTAATCCAGCCGTAGCTTACCGCCGTCTGCACAGCCCCGCGATACCATGCGTCCGCAGGCACATCAGGGAACGTAAGCGCCTTGTCGGTGCTGGCCCTGGCGAAACGGGCCGCAATAGCCGCAAACTCAGAGCGGGTGATGGGCTGCTCCGGCCGGAACGTACCGTCCTCATAGCCAGTGATGATACCCTTGGCCGCCAATGTCACAACCGCCTCGTGATACCACGCATCCGCAGCCACGTCGGGGAACGACGGGCTTTGGCTGTGGCTCTGGTCCAGCAGCAGGCGGTAGAACGCCTGCGCCACCTCGGCGCGGGTGATGTTGTTTGCCGGGCCGAAGTTTCCGGTTTCATAGCCTACCATGTAAGCTATGTGCTCTCTGGTGTTCAGCATGGAGGAAACGCCGGTGCCGTCAGGGTCGGCCACACTGGGAATCTCCGGCTTTTGCTCAAACTGCACCTTGACCGTGACCGCCGAGCTGGGCATTTTGAAGGTGTATTTGCCGTTGCCCTTGTCGGTCAGCGCGATTTCCTTTCCGGTCTTGTCGGCTGTTGCGGTGATGCTCTCCACCGCGCCCTCCGTGGTGATCGTGACCGTCTCACCGGACGCGGCCTTGTCCTTGTTGGAGTCCGCTGTGCCGCTGCCGTCGGTTTCCACATAAATAGGATATCTGCTGCTGGTCGTACCACTGCTATTACCACCGCCATTGCTGGAATGGCCAGGCTTCCAAGTTATCATATAGGTAGAATAGCAGCGAGCATAAATAATGAGTGTTCTCCCGTCATCCGCCAGTTCGATACGCTCCCCATCACTGTTCGCCTTTTCGGTCAGCGTTTGCAATTCACTTTCATGGATGCGATAAACAGTATAACTGTCCTTATCTTGCAATTCCGGTGTTAACGGGATCCGCGTCTCCAGCAAAACTCCTGTGTCCTTTACATTTTCGATGCTTTGCTCTGGAAGCTCCGTTCCATCCTGTGCCCGGACGTTTTTTTCAATGGATAAGTCCAGAATCAGCCCGATATTGGTGTCCTGGTCATGCCTTTTTACCTGCTTATACGCTTCATACGCCTCACTTTCCGAAACGTTTTTTGCAGTCATGCACACTTCTACAACACCACCAGCCTGCACAGTCCTGCTGTCAGCCACAGTGTATAACTCTTCGGACGCTTCTTTTGCCGTAAAGACGGTTTCCAGATTACCAACTGTTAACCTCGGCGCATCCTCCGCCACCCTCACTATAGAGTTTGTTTTCCCTTGCGGCATCTCAATCGTAATACTGTTCTCATCTTTTCGGATCTCCGCCTGGATAGTCATGATAATCCCATTATAGCTTCCTACCAGATTATAGATACCGGCTGAAACGCCATCAAAAGAGAACCTCCCTTTGTCGTCTGTCACAGTTTCAGCGATCACCTCAGCCCCCAGTTTCAATGTTACGGTTACATGCGCTATTGGATTCTCAGTCTCATCGGTGACAACTTCGCCGCCTATCTGGAATACCGGCTCCCATTGCGCCTCAAAGACAACGTCTTCCGCCGGCATCATAAACAGGCTGCCTGGGTAATACCATACACCGTCCCACACCCAGCCAGTCAGTTCAAAGCCTGCACGCTCTGCATCTGGCAGCAGTACCACAGAGCTGGCCGCCAGCCCCTCCTCCTTGGGAACACCCTCCGTTCCTTCTCCCGTATAGGAAACCGAATAGGTGCGGGCTTCCTGCTCTGTGATAGTCAGTGTACCAATTTTTCGGGCTGCGCCATCGGCGGCATCTGTGTGACGATAGTTTTTGTCTGTCAATTTCGCCTGGATCGTATATGTGCCAACTGCAGACGGCTCTGCAACCAGATTCCCATTTTCATCCCAATAGGTGATTGCATACTTATCAAACCCTCCTATGCTGGGGGATATTTTGGCATATACCGGCTTCCCTGTGTACTGTACAACGTTATCCGTTACCTCAAAAGCCACCGGTGCCTGACGGATTGTCAATACCGCATCTGGGTTTGTCAGCACATAGTTTTCAGCATTTTCCCCTGTTAATTCCGCCTGCAAAGGGTATATTCCCGCATCTGCCTGCAAGGGAATCGGTTTAAGCCCGCAATCCTCTCCTGGCAGGACGCCGCTAAGCCCTATTACGTTTTCAGGTTCCTGTCCGCTGTAGATTTGTTCCAACCCTCGCCAGATAACCTGCACTGGTTTTCGGTTTATCCAAAAGGAGCCGATGTTCTTCTTATCCAGTCCACCTTCAAATGCAAAGTTTTTGCTTGTAAGCGTTACCATAACATCGTAACGTCCCGCTTCCGTCGGACTGTATACCACTTTCCCAGCCTGTTCATAGCTTACTGTGAAATCCTCTCCCACAGACGGAGTTTGTCCAACAGTCTGTGTTACCACTGGCTTTTGAGGCTTTCCATTATATGTTGTCTCGTCTGCCTGAATAGCAAAGGACACAGTTGCCGGCCGGACAACCGCTTCAATGCTGTCCGAAGACTTCGCGCTTTCGCCGGCTGCAGTTGCCACAGTCACGGTAACCGTATATGTGCCGGAATCGCTTACATTTGTCAGTTCCAGGCTACTGCCTTCATTCTCCAGCGGGATACCGTCTTTTTCCCATTCGTAGTGATAGGTCACTCCCTTTTCCAGATGGCTTGCTTCTGCAATCAGTGTGATGGCAGGTTGTCCGGTATATGCTGTCTCTGCAGCCGGCGTAGCCTTCAGCTTCACCTCCGGCCCTGTTAACTCCCATTTCGCGGTCAATTCAATATTTTCGGTCACGCCTGTACCAAATTCATACTCTGTACCGTCCTTCTGCCATCCTGCGAATTTGTATCCAGCACGCGAAGGATCCGCCGGTTTCACCGCCTGTCCACCATTTACTACCAGCTGCGTGGAAGGCACGCTGCTCTCACTGCATGTAAAGGTTATTTTGTGGACTGTCACTTTCTTCTCTGCAGTTTTCCCTGCGCCGCTCACTGCTTTGAATATGTACTCGCCCGCCTCTAAAATCTTGTAGCTTCCTTCTACAGGCTCGCTGCTTTCCGTTCCATGAGTAGCGCTGATGGATACGCCCGAAGGACCGTTGGTTGCCGTTATCTTCAGGGAAAGCTCTTCGCTTCCCTTTTCTCCTCCGGTAATCGAAAGAATAGGCGTAGTCATATCTACCATAACCGGCTTTTCGCTCCAACCGGAGGAAATATTGCCAGTCCGATCTTCAGCCCGGTAGTAAATATACCACTTTCCATTCTGGGCAATAGTGATTTTACCGTTCTCAACCGTAAATAAATCACTGGGCGGTGTCCCCTTAGTTTCTGCTATCGCATACTTGAGTTCCTGTATGCTGCTTTCGTTATCTTCCGCTGTAATGGCAATTTCCTGCTCCTCACCTTGCCAGTCATCTGGAATGTCGCCAATCGTTATCTTGGGCGCTGTAACATCAATTTTATCGACCAGTACCCTGTATTCCTCTGTATTACCGACGTTATCGGTGGTCCTGACCATATATGTTCCATTTGTCTGCGCGACAAACTGATAACCGCCGCTCTCATCAGCCCCGATTTTACTATACTCTCCATCTTCGGTTTTCCATTCCACGGATGCAATACCGCTGCCGCTGTATCCTGTCACTTTTCCAGTCGCATCCACTTGCTGCGACTGGTCATCCGTAACGGATATCTCTACCGTTTTGGTTTTTGCCCATCCTTCGGGTACGGAAATATCCACCCATGGCGCTTCATTATCAATTCTGTTGACCACCACGCTTTTTTCTATCATTTCACCGTTTCCGACCTTGACGCCAACTGTATACCGGCCGTTCTTTGCCGCCCGTATTTCTCCGACTGGTTCATCCCTCACAACGGGCTGATCCGACGGATACACTTCAAAACCACTTTCCGGCGCTGATACATTCCACTGAAGCTTCACCGGCCCCTTTGTCCAGCCCGAACCACTATCTTGAAAGGAGAATTCAGGAATTTCGGTTGTCCCGGGAGCCGGCTCCTTTACAACCGTATATGGCGTCTCGCCGGCCGTTTCAATCACCGCATTACCCGCCTTGTCGGTTGTACGGATAAAGAGATACAGCTTTGTCTCCTTTTCCTGTGCCGCGGTATAAGTAAAGCTGTAGCTACCGTCTTTCAGTACAGCTTGTGTCCAACCACCCTCCGGCGCATTGTTTTGTTCAACAAATACATACTCTACCTTTTCCACGCCAGACAGGTTGTCCGAAGCCGTTCCGCCAACCGTAATAGCATGATAGATGATTGGCTCATGGACTTCCTCCTGCTCCTCCCCATCTTTCACAGGCGTATAGACATCCTCTGCTTCCGGCGCGCGGATCGTCATTTCCGGTTTCACCTTATCGATGCCTGTCACTTCTGCCTGCTTTGTTAGAACACCGTCATCCGTTTTCAGAGTAAAAGTATATATCCCGTTTTCTTCGGCTTCAAGCTGGCCGGAGCCATTGTCTCCTGTCACCGTCCCTGTACTCCCGTTCGGTCCGGTATAGGAAACAACCTGATCCGCCGGCTTCCAGTCTACTAAAATCTTCCTGCTCTGTTTTGTCCATTCCGGTGTGTCCTCTGCCTTTACCTGCAACTCCGGCGCGATATAAACAGGAGGTATCCCTCCCCCCGTACCTGAATGCAATGTGAAAGCCTCACGGGCATACGATGTAGAACCGTTTATTTTGTTGGTTGCCAGCACATGCAGATAATATGTTTTGCTTTCTGCCGGCTGCTCCTGTACGTCAGCGGACAGTGTTGCCGCTGCTTCGCCGGAAGCGCCTGTCAGCCACGCTACGGGCATCTGCGTTTCCGTACTCCACCGGTACTGGAGGCTGGTGGCATTGGTAGAGGATATTACCGCAGAGAGCTTGCTGTTATCCTCCGCAATGGCCTTTTCGCTGACTGTAATAACCGGAACCGCTGTATCCACATTGCCGCCGGCGTTTCCCGTCTCTGAGGATGTACTCGTTCCCTCATCATCACACATATCCCTGATGTCTTCAGCGCCCTCAATGCTGTTTATTGTTAATGCTCCATCTGCTGTGTCTGAAATCTTTCCCGTGAAGTAAAGTACATTTGTATCTGCACCGCCGGCATAAGAAAAATCGCCCCAACTGGTTTTAATTTTTAATGCCGCCTCGTTGATTGCACTGTTCTTCTGGTCCACGATCTCGTCAAAAACCAGGGAAACCGTAATCTGATCCCCGATCCGGTAGCCGTTCTCTACTGGAGCTACGCCCAAGAGCTGCGGCTCCGATGTATCGCCAATACGGAAATAATGTATCTCGTTTTGTGTCTCCCAGTTGTCGCTGCCACTGCCGCTGGCCGCGTAGCTAATGGTCACCTTGTCCTCGTCCAGCGGCAGAGGAATGTAGCTTTTCCCGCCGTCAATCCCCTTTGCCCATCGCTCGCTCCACTCGGCGTTGTCCGGATTGCTGCCACTGCTGTCCGGCAGATAATATTGGGCGGGCGTCGTATTCCTCTTGCTACCGCCATGCTCAAAGGTACAGGCATAGCGCGCGCCGCCGGTATTTGCAGGGGGTGGGGAGCCGTCCCAGTTCCCTTCGTAAGGCCAGAAACTGATATCCTGCCGATCGTTTCCCGGCGTGACCTGCATATGCTGATATCCGTCATCAATCTCTTTCGCCTTAAACTGCATCTTATATTGGAGTTCCGCGCCTGTCAACGACCGCCAATAACCAGGGGTTGTCAACACACTTGTTATATCAAGCGTTTCTCTGTCCGTGCCTTCTTTCCCTTCCGCCCAGCCCAGACCTCCGTCGTCAGTATTATCGCCATGCTCGTGACTGCTACCTGCTATCGTTTTTTCAAAGTCATTAAAGATCCTGCGGTCAACCCTGTGTTCCTGGTCCACTGTCATCGTGCGCTGCGCGCGGCTCCTGCCGCTGTCGATGGTGGCGCCGCCATCGACTCGGTAGATCTCCAGCCAGTATATTCTGTCTGCATTGGAATACTGGGTGGCCTGTTTATCCTCGAAAGCAGCCGAAGCTCCCTGTTCTGTGACCGTAACGGTCTCTTTTTCTTCGCCCTCATCAAAGTCCAGCTTTCCGGATACGCCGGTAAAATGCGTGCCGCTGACTGCCGAGCCGCTCACCGTCCGGTAATAGACAGTCTGCGCACCCTCATTGCCTCCCGCACGGCTAATGGTAAAGGTGTTGCTTCCATTATTCTCAATGGAAAAGACACCGTATTGTGGCGCTCCTATGCCAAAAGTTTTTGTGTCGCTGTAGTAGATTCCTCCATCGCTTGTTTTGACATAAGCTCTGGCATAGTAATTTATACCCTCGGCGATTTTATCAGCCGTGGCAGACAGCGTTCCCCCTTTCTGCGTCACCGGAACACTTGTTTTTGCGCTGCCATTGTTGACACTGAGCGTAGGGTTCTGCATGCTGCCCCATACAAAGCCTGATTCCGTGATCGTCAGCCCGCCAGTATATTTCAGGGTAGCTTTCAGTGCATACGTCTGGTCATCTGGTCCCTCGGGATTTTCCATCGTCAATTCCAAGGGCTTGGGCAGAACGGTGACCGTAATTGTTTCCGTTGCCTTGTTACCCACCATATCGCTGGCAGTGACTGTAACCTGCTTTTGACCGCTGGATGCAGCCAAACCCTTTATCCCCTCCCAGACAGTCCCGTTTTCATCCACCTTAGTATTATCTGTAATGGATACTGCAGCTTTGAGGTAGGCTTCCACCTCTTCATCCGTTGTATCCTCATAAACGGACGGCACATCGCCAGCTTTGATCTCAGGCGGCTCTTTATCTATATTGTCCACTTTAACGATATAGTTGTCTGTCAGCTTCTGCCCATTCCATGTATAGTTTACAGTAAAGGTATATTCGCCGTTTTGGGATGCTGAGTAATTTGCGCCGTTGCCGTCAGGCCCGATAATTGTGATCCCCTCGCAGCCCATAAGGTCATCCACGGATACGTTAACCGTTACATTTTGTTTCGTAAGTGAGGAAGGAGAAAGCGTATGCGTCAGAATCGGAGCGAAGTTCGGTACTCCGTTTTTCAGACGGAATGTAACTGTGTCCATTGCTTTGATGTTTTCATCATCATCTTTCAGCAGGCCCACCACCTTATATTCGCCGTCTTCTGAATTCTTGGGGATTGTCAACTGAACAGTTTCTGTTTCAGATGCCTGTCCAAACGCCGCATCCAGCGCATCCCCCGCTTCATTCAGCAGCGTATATTCTGTATGATACACCGTATTTCCGCTTTGCTCGATTGTGACAGTGGCGGGAACGGTCACCTGGGCGGTGCCAGTCGGCGTTCCAAGCGTAAGGTCAAAGCCGGAAATGCTGCTGTCCTTGCTGCCGCCATCCAGAATCACCTGTATCCAGTCTACCTCCACGCACCACCCCTTCGCAACGGTTATGGAAATTGTATTCGTGCCGACGCGAAGCTTTTCCAGCGGGATTTCCAGCACGGTTGTATTCCATGTCCCGTTCGTGCCAGACAGGTATCCAATGTTCTCATTGTTGTACGTTGTTTTGCCATAGAATAAGCTAGAAAACTGGTCACATTCCTGATCCATAGGCAGAAAAATATCATCGTTTAAATAGACAAAATCATTTTCCCCATCTTCTTCGTCCACATCGTATGCCTTGATAGCTACAAAGGCGCTTTGCGTCGGCAATTCACCCTCCTGCAGTTCAAAGGAAAGTTCAATAGGCAGCTTTTTGTTTCTAAAATCCAGGTATTTGTCCATATCCCCATCCGGCTCTCCCGTATGGGCGTTATTCTGATTGTCCTCCCCAATAATAATTGTCTGCGGGTGCTGTTCTTCCCACACTGCGTTCGGCTGTATCGGGGGCGTGATTCCATATTCGCTGACCAGATCACTCAGAGTAAGAGCGTCCGGGGTTTCCTCTCTGCCCTCCTCCATTTCAGACAAAGCCTCTGGCTGGTAATGGTATGGGCAGCCCAAGTCCGCACAGTCTCCTACGGTATCCCTGATATGCTCCAGATCCTCAAGCTTGACGAGCAGTTCTTCCGGAACCTGATCAATGTCGCCTTCGTTCAGCTCCTCCAGAACGGTGCGGGCGGCCGCTATATCCTCTGCTGGGGCATTCCGCCAATCCCCGTCCAGCGTTTCCGGAACCGGCAGGGCTTCCAGCATGTCCAGAATTTGTTCCACATCTGCCTGCGGAGCCTCTTCTTCCTGCTTTTCTTCTTTGGGTGCAGTATAAAACGGGCAGTCTGGGGCATGGATAAAAGCGCCCTCCTCCTGTTGGATGGTGCAGGTACATTCTGCCTGTTCACTTCCCGAAGCCTGCGTCAAATTTCCCTGTTCATCTGCTGCTAAGGCGGTGGGCGCAAGCATTGAGAGTACCATGCACAGGGTTAGCATCATGCTGATCAGTCTTCTTTTCATGTACTTCCTCCGATATGTGCTGTAATGGTTTACAAGGATTTTGTGGTAGGAAAGGGGTATCCCTTTCCTACCAGGAGGGGCGTCCCTCCTGAAGATTTAATTAGCATTTTCTAAATCTGCTGCTTACTTTTCCAGTACAAGTCAGACATCCTTTCTTCCCGTATATCACTTGCTTCAGCTGCTCCTAACATTTCTTCCTCTAAAAAACTGCAAAATCGCTTCTTTCATTATGCTCATAATATAAATTATGTACTATAGTGCTATTGATTTTATTATAGCAAAGCGCATAGATGTTTTGAGAATATATGCAAAATTGGATTATAATTATTCTGATTTGGTTCTTTGTCCAATGAAAAAAGCGATACGCACCTTTTCATTAGGTACATATCGCTTTTTATTACCTGACATGATATTGGGACCTCTAATTAAAGCTGCTGTCTTACTATCGCGTTAATCCTATAATACGACACGGAGCGAGAACCGCCCGTTTACAGCTTCATATTGGCAAAAAGCACTATATTTCTCACAAAAATTTGCAATTGTTTTCGTCCCCAGGCCGTGCCCCTCTTCGCAAGCAATCGGGAATCCATTTTCATCAAAACGGATCTCCCCAGCATACGGATTGCTTATTTCAAACATAAGCGCCGGACGACATATAATCTTACAGCAGATACATCTCTTCTGCACAGGTAAAGCCATATTGGCATGGATAGCGTTTTCAATAGCATTCGCAAAAACAATGGATAATTCAGTCTCATCCACAGGCGTACAATCTGGAAGCGAAATATCTGCCTGCACTTGGATACCCTTCTGTTCGGCCTGCCCAAAATAGAAAGAAAACATTGCGTCTATTACCGGCGGCTGGCACCAGTGTTTAAGGGGCGCTTCATGCAAGTGGCATTGTGTACTGCTGATAACGTTTAACGCCTCTTGTTCGCATCCTTTTCGGATTAACTCAGCTATTGTCTGTAGTTGATGGCGAAGATTATGCCGTTCTATGCGTACCTCGTCCTCCGCTGCGGCCATTGCAGCTATACGATCTTTTAAGGCTGATATCTGCAAGGCTTCCATTTGAGCGGAATTCCTGCTCTCGGTTTCCTGATGGGTAACTGAAAAAAAGATCATCAACAGGGTGTATACACCTGCCATCATCAGAGAAAGGCTCACTTTCAAAACCGTGCTGCTTTGTTCGGTTCCCGCATATCCTGGAATCAGATAAAGTGTGATCCCATAGTATGCTCCCAGCACCAAACACATGAGCCCCCAACCGTGGTGTACCTCCCATAGCATCTTGCGGAACATAGGACGCAGGTAGTGCCATACAAAATATATCACGGCAACAGAAAACAGGCTATAGGAAACAATCCACGCCAGGGTGTTAAATCCTGACAAATAGTAGACTAGCGCCGCCCCGTGCTGAATAAAAAAGCAGAACAGGATTGCTGACAGAAGTTGGAACAACAGTCTCCAGCCCCTGTATCGCCCAATCCAGGTAAAGAGGATAAAAGCCGGAAGATGGACGACCAGCGTATAAAACTGTACAGCAATATCCTCACCCCAAACTACTGCAAGGAACGACAACGTGCCTATCATCAAGACGACAGCCATGCTGATAAGCCACGCTGTTTTTCTTACAAAAAAGCGGCTCTCCACAAAAATACTTACAAGAACCATGCCAATGACTGTCGAAACGGACAGCACTCCCAGCACCGGCATTAGCGTTCCCCCTCCGTCAGCCAGTACCCACCCCATGCTGCTTTAAGGGCAGCCGCGCCCCTCCGTGGAACAGTAAAACTGATTCCATTGTCCAACACAACATTTTGTCCCGTAATTGCAGATATCCGCTGAAGGTTACATACAAGGCTGACTCCACAAAGGTAAAACCGCCTATCAGCCAACAGAGGTGTCATCACCTCACGGAAGGTGCTTTGAAAGGTTAAACTGTTCACTGTTTCTTCTGTACAATAATACTGAACACTGTGTCCCTTCCTCTCTGCCAGCAAAATCTGATCCAGCAGAATGCATCTCTGTCCTTCAGACGTCTTAATTACAATTTTTTCTCTTCTCCGCCTGTTTAGTTTTTCGGCAGCCTTGTCCAGCACAGAGAACAGCACTTTTCTTTCCACCGGTTTCAGCAAATAGAAAAAAGCATTGGTATAATAGCTATCTACAGCATAATCCTTGGAGGAAGTCAGGTAGATGATTTCTCCACCCGCACCTAACTCTCGCAACTTCAATCCGCTCTGAATACCATTCATCTCCGGCATGATAACATCTAAAAGATATAGGTCGAACCCTCCTCTTTTTTTCACCGCATCCAGCAATGCCTTACCATTTTCAAACAAGAAAAGCTGTCCTGCCAGTTGGGGTCTTTCCCCTAAATAGTCCGTTATCCATTCTTGGATAGTCCGTCTTTCGCTTAAACTATCATCACAAATAGCAACATTCATTGCCGACCTCTCTGTTCTATCCCAAATTGCCGTGGATTTTCAATCCTGATCATAAGAGACTCTTGTATAACTACAAGAAGCACCATTATATATTTATTAGAGTTATATATAGAAAAATAACACAACCTCAAATTTGTGTCAACAGTTCGCCATAAAACGAGATTCCCACGGTAAAGTGCGCTATCCCAACAGACTCCTTGTCTGCTTTTGTAAAATACGAACTGAACGATGGGTTGGTGGTGAACAGTTTTTTTATGGCTGACGATGCAAAGCAGCGTGAAAAGATGGCCGGCGAGTTTTATGCACTCGCACGCAGAGAGGCGCAGGAGTACCAGGAGAAGGCAGCTTACCTGATAGACAGCGGCTGCCAGAGCGCAGCCATCATGGAGCGCTGGGTCCGCCGTATAGAGGATCTGAAGGAGAAAAAAACAGCGCTACGAGGCGCTGTTCCAGAAGGAGCTGACGGAGACAGACGAGGAATTTCATTCCCTGCAACTGTACCAGCAGGAATTGCAGATACGGTCCCAGGGGATACGGGCTTTGAAAGCAGCCTGAAAGCACACTCTATTTATAGCGTATACCGAAAGGAAAGGCGTGCATAAGCACGCCTTTCCTGAATAATAAGTTCCATTTATATTTTTTAGTACCTTAGCTAAACCGGCTTCAAAGGGGTTTCTTGTAATCAGGCAAGCATACCTGATTATTTTCAATTCAAGCAATTAAACAGCTTTTAATACGCGTGGAGCTGCATTACTAAGTATGGATGTTATACCATACTCTCATATAATGATAACGCTTGTATTTCACGCCTAACTCGAAACAACCACATAAAAAGAAAGACCAGCGCTCCCGCTTTGATCCTTCTTTTTACATAGCTTTCAGAGCGCAGCTATCTGCCGCACGCGTCTGTAGTTCTTACTGATACAACTGCCGGAATTGCAAAGGCATTCGTGGATATGGGCTTTGAAAGCGACCTAAAGCACGTATACAGCTTGTTAAAGCCGGTTTCCAATCCCTATGATAAGGAAAATCAGATGCCTCACTTGAAAAGGCGTGTTTAACCCGTATGGTTAAACACGCCTTTTGCAATAACGCATTCTGAGTTCGTAGCAACAAAAAATTTCCCCATGTCTGAGGTGAATAGCAGTGAGGCGGCCGGTCTCATCTTCCGTATTTCGTCTTTCAGTGTTCTGCCTATCAGGAATTGATTTTCCCTAACAATAATTTGACTGTCATCGCCTGTGAGTTGGCGATAAAAAGTGAGCCAGAACTGCGCTCCAAACGTTTCCACTGTAGATAGTACGAGATCCATTTCGTCTAATGCAGTATCTCCATAAATCATTTTTGCTACTTTCATCATAAATGAACGCTCAATACCGGAAATTACGGTCTTTTTACGTCCACCAGTTTCATAAACGATTCGTTGACATACCGCTTTCCCAAAGGAATCCCCATTGTAGTTTGAGCTCACAATTTTTGATCGGACTTCAATGTTCAGCGTTACGGAAAACAGCATATTGATTTCTTCTTCTAATGCCGTCGCATTGACGTCGGCCTTAATTGGCTTGCTGAACTCCCCTTTCCCAACGATAGCCATATCCGCTGTTGTAATATGCTCCAGCAGCCAGCCAATCCCTGAGCCTACAAAATCCCAGATATCTTCTTTGCTACAGGCTCCACTCTCCATAAGCTTGTGGTATCTCGTAAGCTGGCATTCACGGAAGTCATCGTGCTGCATTTTATGCAGGGAATAACCTTCATAACCAATCTTTTTCATATAGGCCTCTTCATGTGCAGCATGCTCCAGGAAGTATCCATTTAAGTACTTTAACCCTTCACGCAAGATGAACATTCGAATCCCTTCTTCATCGCCGCGTACCCGCAATCTATTTAATATCTGCTCTGCTATTTGGAATAATTTCTTATGTTCATTATCAAATTCAGCTATTCCCATTAAATAATTATCGCTCCATGCTATCACACTTTTCCACCCCTGATTTCAATTAATAAAAGCTATTATATATATATTTTATATCCATACTATTAAAATCACATTAAATATGTCCAGTTTTTTACGGGCCGTATTTTGTGATGTGGAAAGCCGCCCATTTTCAAGGGCGGCTTTCGGAAAGAATGAAAGAGCGTCTTTCACTGAAAATGAAAGAGCATTTCCATGATAACAGAAAAAATTGTCGAATGGATAGGAAGCTTGTCCTCTGCAAGCGCCTGCGTAAACAAAAGACAGGGAAAGCCGTCTATCGGCCTCCCTGCCCTTCCCTTAGTCGTAAATAGATTCTACACTCCAACTCACAAAAGCACCGGTATTTGCATCGATCTCAAACTCATACTCCATAGTGTTATAATAGATGTCACCTTCGTATACCCAACGGCCATCATCAAAGTCCAGCTTGAATTTATAAATGTTAGCGGACGACGCCCCCGGCACCTTTGCCAGCGCCAGTTCTTTAGCGCGCGCTTCACTCACTGTCACACCCACGGACGCGCTGCCCTGATTGCCGGCTGGACGGTAATTCTCTGCGTCAAAATCATAGCTGCGTACCGCTCCGGTAGAAGCGTCAATCTCGTAGTCGTATTCCATGTATCCCGTCCCGTTTGCTTCGATGAATTCCACTTCATATACTGGGCGGCCATGCTCATAGTCAAACGTACCCTTTACAAAGGTAACTTGCGCCGCAGTCTTTCCCGCGTGCTTCAAAGCTGCCTGCTTTGCCTGCTCCAGTGTGATTGTACCCGCGGGCGTAGACGGAGTCGCGGGATTTACGGGTGTAGTCGGATCGCTCGGAGGCGTTGTTGCAGGGTTCGAGGTATCAAAATCCGTTACTTCGCCGCCAATGGATGCATTGCTGTTCAGGGAAACCGTTTGGGCCGCTTCGTTCCAGGACACCGATTTGCCCATGATCTCCCCAATCGCACGGATCGGCAGATAGATGGAGCCATTGTAGACCGCAGGATCGCACACCTTGCCATTCACATCATAAAATGTGCGATCTACCCCATCAATAACAATTGTATAGTTCGGCTCCATTGTCAGGTTGACAGCAGCTTCCTTTGCGTTGCGGTCTGGGGTGCCGGTTGCGTTGCCGGTCGTACGGGTGCCACCGATCGTCGCCGTATAGCTGCTTTCATCCCAGTTAACATTTTTATTCATCAGTTCGCCAATCGACCGCAGCGGGATATACGTCGTACCCCCGCAGCTGATCGGATGGACCTCCTGCCCCTGCACATTGTAGAATGTACGCTCCACCCCGTCTATCTGAACCCGAATATCCGGATTGAGCTCCGCCGCTACCGTATAGGAGCCGCTGGCCGCAAATGCGGAACCGCACAGCAGGGATGCCAGCGCCACCGTGCAAATCATCTTTTTCATTTTGTTGTCCTCCCCTTCGTTATCATATCTTAAAAATAAATCAGTCAAAAACCGATTCTGCTTCCCATTCGAGAATCGTACCGCTGTATGCGTCGATCGAAAAATCATATTCTATGTTCTGATAAATAATCTTTCCCTCATACAGCACCCAACCATCATCATAGTCCAGATGGAGCCTTATGTCTCTTTCCGTTGCACCGGATACCTTAGCCAGTGCGATTTGCTTTGCTTCCTGTTCCGTTATCTGCTGCCCTGATTGCGCACCTTGCTGGAACGGCGTATAATTTTCCGCATCATAGTCGAAGCTTCGGACCGTTCCCGTTGCTGCATCGATCTCGTAATCATATTCCGTATTCGTTTCGGCAATGTAAAATTCCACATCGTATACCAGAACGCCATCATCATAATCCAGCTTTGCCCACAGGAATGCCGCATCGCTCTCCTTAATCTGAGCATGTTCCAGAGCAATCTGCTTCGCCTGTTCCTCACTGATCTGGGTCGTTGGCTGTTGGCCACTGCCTGTGTTTCCGGAATTCTGGTTCGTCGCTGCCTGATTCTCTGCCACGGCAGCCTGCTCTACTGATGGCATGTCACTTACCGGAACCTGCCCGCTTTGCAGCAGCGATCCCGTTTGCGACGGCGCCCCCTGCTGCGGATAGCCAGCATTCCCTGCACTCGAAGCTATAGTTGGCGTACATCCCGCCAGCATTGCAGCCGCGCCAAACGCCATCATTGAGATCATTAATCCTTTTTTCATGTCCCAGAACCCCTTTCCTTTAGTACATCTGTAGTATATCGTGCTTTCATTAAAACTTCATTAAAAAAGTACATATTTTAGAAAAATATTATTTTGAAACAAAAAAGGCATACGCCCATAGGAGCATACACCTTGTATTTTTTGCTTCCGATATGCTGATTTTTACCTGTCGGGTAGAAAAGACAGGGTGTGAAGTACAGTAAGTCCTTATAACTTCGTACATCGTTTCATATCGGGACTTTGTATGTGCTTTGTCTTTTGTTTTTTGTAATAGTACCCCCCTGTTAGATAACGGGGGCTTTGAACGGCTCGCTACGCTCGCCCAACCGCCGAAGTGAACCGCCCCCTCGCCAGCAAAGTTGGCGTGGCGTATTGTCTTACGACCGCCACCGTGGGCGGATCGCTCCGTCGGTTGTTGAGATTTTGCACTTATCTTCCGCACAAACTGAGGATTATCGGATTAAAATAGATATTTACCTGCTACCAAATAATATCCTGAATCAAGCAAAAGACCAAATGAAACTACAAGCAAAATTATATAACATACATGAACGACTGTCTTAAGCCCCTTTTCCTTTAATCTATCCACCCATTTCACGAGTTTCTTTAATAAATTCATCTGATTTGCTATATATACGATAACAGCCATAAACTGACTTACCAAAAACCAAATCGTAAGTAATAAAATTGCTGATAGAAAATTATTCGACTCTCCGCCAAGTAAAATCACAGCATAGTAGGTTGGGTCTGTGAAACAAGTTATGGAAAAAACAAATCCAGTAAACAAATACTTAAACGAAGAACCTTCTACTATTTTTCTATTTTCGTCCTCTTTTTTCGTTTTATAAAATATTTTTTTAATGACGAATATAACAACAATCAAAGATAATACAAATTGTAATACTGCCCATAATGGACTGTCTGCTTCTGGTGTAAAGCTTCGTAATATCTCCACGGCTGATACACCAAATATTGTAGCTAAAACTGCTCCTATCAAAATAGAAAATCCCATAAATGAAAACCAAAATAAAGATATTTTTGATTTACTGTCCTTCCGAAGCCCCATACTTATCATATAAACAGCAGTAATCGGGTCAATACCCAATATTCCAAGCCCTATTGTACTTATTATTTTGTGAACCATACTTTTTCTCCTTTATTCATTTATAATATTGTCAACTTTAGCCTTAAAATTATCAAGATATTTATTCATTAGACGGACGATTTCTTTTTGTTCTTCTTTTGTCATTTCTCCAAAAACATCGTTTTCAGCTTGTTCAATAGGTAAAATTTTTTCATTTACAAGTTCTTTTCCAGTCTTTGTAAAATGAATATAAATTTCTCGTCCAGTTCCTTTGGTGAAATCAATCAAACCATTTTCTCTAAGTTTGTTTACCGACGAATTGACTGTTTGCTTATTCAAATAGCAATATTTATAAATCTCGGTTTGCGTACACCCCTCTCCTAAAACAAGAATAGCTTGCAAGATTTCATACGCACTATCAGACAAACCTTGTTTTAAAGCTATTTCATGATAAAATTCGTTAATTAAATTACTGATACGGTCAAACTCTTGTAGTACTTGATTTTGTTTGAATTCCATTGTTATCCTCCTAGTATGAAATCATACTCGTGCAGTATAGTATAATTTCATACTTTTGTCAATGGAAATAAAAAAATCAGTTAATCAAATATTCATAGACTAATAAGTTTTAGAGTAATCAAGCAGAAATGAAATAGTCTGCTGTTATACTGCATAGAAAAAGACACTCTTTTTCAAGTGTCATTTTTCCATAACTCTATATTTCTTTGCATAAGTTGTTACATCAAGCTCTTTCATTTGTTGTAATTTCGTTGTAATTTTTCTTATTTTTCTTTTCTTGTTTTACGGATAGATACTGTATTTATACCGATTTTCTCAAATCTTTATCTCTTTTTGTTTCAAAATCAGCCGATTAAAAAATATCAGATACAGATGAAGTTGCCTTTAAAAAAGTATAACTTTTCAAAACCACCAAGCCATGTGTTCATAGAATGGATGTAATGAAAAAACTGCCCTGCATACAAAGCCTCGTATACAGGGCAGTTTTTTTCATTTTCTCTTTGTTATCACAGCAAATTAAAGAGCAGATATTGCTTTTGCATAGCGCCATAATAACCTTTGCGATCAATAGTATGAGGAGCAAAACGCCCCGAATAGGGAATAGTAACAGGTCGGGTAAGGGATGAGCATTGCTGTCCATCCCTCCCCTAAGAACCGTACGCGAGAGTCCCCCTCATACGGCTCAAGTCTTACAAAAGGCTCCTTTATTGGCAACTCTGCTCAAAAGCAGTAATCAGGCTGTGGATTTCTTCGTGACATTCCTTGTGTACCATGATTTTCTGCCTATTCCTTTCCGGCTGGGGCATGCACCTTGAAGCCGGTTTCTAAGGAAATCGGATAGAATTGATTTTACTTACTCCAGCTTTCCTCGGCCGTGTTGGAGTCTCTGGTGTAATCGTGTTCCGTGGAAGCCTCCACCACGTCGTAGAACGCCCAGTGGCTTGCAGGCACATCAGGGAAGCGAGTACCCGCGCCGTTGTCCACCGCGCTGCGGTCTGCAATGCGGGCCAACATGCGGTTGATGATAGCCGCAGTTTCGGCACGGCCAATGGGCTGCTCAGGACGGAAGGTGCCGTCCTCATAGCCGTTAATCCAGCCGTAGCTTACCGCCGTCTGCACAGCCCCGCGATACCATGCGTCCGCAGGCACATCAGGGAACGTAAGCGCCTTGTCGGTGCTGGCCCTGGCGAAACGGGCCGCAATAGCCGCAAACTCAGAGCGGGTGATGGGCTGCTCCGGCCGGAACGTACCGTCCTCATAGCCGGTGATGATACCCTTTGCCGCCAATGTCACAACCGCCTCGTGATACCACGCATCCGCAGCCACGTCGGGGAACGACGGGCTTTGGCTGTGGCTCTGGTCCAGCAGCAGGCGGTAGAACGCCTGCGCCACCTCGGCGCGGGTGATGTTGTTTGCCGGGCCGAAGTTTCCGGTTTCATAGCCTACCATGTAAGCTATGTGCTCTCTGGTGTTCAGCATGGAGGAAACGCCGGTGCCGTCAGGGTCGGCCACACTGGGAATCTCCGGCTTTTGCTCAAACTGCACCTTGACCGTGACCGCCGAGCTGGGCATTTTGAAGGTGTATTTGCCGTTGCCCTTGTCGGTCAGCGCGATTTCCTTTCCGGTCTTGTCGGCTGTTGCGGTGATGCTCTCCACCACGCCCTCCGTGGTGATCGTGACCGTCTCACCGGACGCGGCCTTGTCCTTGTTGGAGTCCGCTGTGCCGCTGCCGTCGGTTTCCACATGGACGGGGTACTTGTCAGTGGTGGTGGAACCACCTCCACCGCCGCCCCCGCCGGAACCGCCGCCACTGTTATCCTTTTCATAGACAACCGCAATCGAGTGGTCGGCGGTTACATTGGTAAAGGTGTAGCTGTTTCCGGTCAGGCTGGCCGGGGCATTGTCCACGGTCACGCTCTTCAGCTCATAGCCGCTGTTGGGGGTAAAGGTGATCGTCTGGTCCTTGCCGTCCTCCACCTGCACCGCGCCGCTGGGGCTGGCTGTGCCACCCGTTACGCTCACGGTGATAGTGTGCTTTACAGGCGTGGGCGGCTCGGTCTTGGCTTCCGCTGTGGCGCGGATGATAATATCGCCGCTCACGTCGGTAATGTTCACCTTGCCCGTGGCCGGATTATAGATGGAGGAATTGGAGGCCAGCTCCATGCCGCCCATCTGGATGCTCACGGATTTCATTTCGTAGCCGCTTTCCGGCGTCAGGGTGGTTTCATAGGTGCCGCCCCGTGCAACCGTTTTCTCCGCACTGGAGCTGGTCACATGGGAGAGGGCATAGCCGACCTCAAAGGAGGTCTGCTTCCAGACGGCATACAGGGTCACGGTCTTGCCGTCCTTGTCAATCAGGCCGTCCGCAAGAGCGCCGTCCTCCTTGACCACCTTGCCGGAGGGGGCAGTCGCCCAGCCGGTAAAGGTGTAGCCTGCCACGGGATAAGTAAACTGGTTCTGCGTCAGGTATTGGGTTTTGGTATCCCATGTCACATTCTTCATGGGCTGCATCGTGCCCTCGCCGCCGTTGGCGTCGAACTGGATGGTGCCGGTATAGGGACGCCATGCGCCCTTGAACGCCACTGTTACGTCAGTTGCGTCACGGAACTGCTCGGTGTGAAGCAGGCCAGTGGTGTTGATGGTGTAGGTCTTTTCGTTGTGCGTGCCGGTATAAACTCCGTCACGGTCAGGGCCGCTCAACGTCACTTCCTGTCCGCCGATGGTCAGGGTGGGCACCCAGCCGCCAAAGATGTGGTTGTCCGCGTGCTCCAGAATGGAAATGATGGCGTGGTTGTCGCCCACCATGATTTCCTGCGCATGGACATGCTGCTCGCCGTCGCCCGAGACAATCTCGCCCGGCAATTCAGGCGCGCCGTTGGGTACATGCTGCGCATCATTTTCGCTGGTGTACTGGTATGTCACCGTGATTTTGGGTGCGCTTTCCTCTTTGATTTTCCATGTGCCGGTCAGGGTCAGGTCATTGTCCGGCATGGAGAAGCCCGTTTCGCCGGGGGTGACGGTGGCCTGCGTATCCGAGCGCACCCAGCCGCTGAACTCATAATACTCATAGCTGGTGGTGGGCTTGGCCGCGATGCTCACCGTGTTACCCGAAGTGTATACACCGCCATGGGGCAGTACCGCGTCGGGCGGCACCTCACCGGCAAAGGCATAGGTCAGGGTATGCTGGTTAGAAGGCTCCGGCTTTGTACCGTCCTCCTTATCCCACAGGCGGTACACGTTGGAGACGGCCGAACCGGCGCTGTCCTGCGCATAGGCGATAGCGTCCCAGTAGGTGTATCCGTCCTCACCGGCCGTCTTGCTCTGGTTGGTACAGGTAATGGTGATCTCGATTTCGTTGCCGGTATAAAGGCCCTCAAAGGTGCCGCGCAGGACGGGATTGCTCGGATCAGATTCGTCCAGGTAGGGCTGCTTTACAATCTGCCCGCCCTTGAAGCCGCCGGAGGAGCCGTCGCTGTACTCAATATCGCTGACTTCAATATCTGTTTCGGTTATGGATTGCGCCACCTTTTCGGGCAGAGGGAAAGCCAGTTCAATGCGGCCGCTCTGTGCGCCTGTATCGCCCGCGTATTTCACCCGCACGCGGTAAGTGAAGCTGCTGCCCGCCGGGGTTGCTTCATCGTGGACGATGATAGAGGAATCCCCAACGGCCTGTACTGCCGCATCGCCGTTCTGGCTGTTCAGCGGGGTTGAAAGCGGGGACACGCCCACGCTGCGGACACTTGCCACAGCGGCCAGCGGCACAGGGGCAGCCTCTGCCGGGGGCATGTCCTCGGCGGGGGCTGCGGGTTCGTCTGCCGGTTCTTCATCCGGGGCCGGTTTCTCTGCCGGAGGTTCGGTTACTTCCGGTTCCTCAACAGGCGGTTTCTCCGGTGTATCGGGTACTTCCGGTACAGGCTCCGGCTGGGGTTCGCTTTCGCCGGGCGTTTCTTCGGGGGCTTCCGGTGTTTCCGTATCCGTGCCGGGTTCGTCTGTGGGCTGCTCTGGGGTTTCCGCAGGCTGTTCCGGCTGGTTATCCGGCTGCTCCGGCATCTCCACAGGCTGCTCCGGTTCAGTGGGCAGGGCAGGCTCTTCCACCGGGAAAGCTCCGGCTGGGGCAGGTCGCTGATTACATCCGCGCCGCCCCATGGCGCACCGTCCACCGTCACGCTGCCGGGGAACTTTGCCGCGATGGCTTCCATAGCGGCTTTTGATTCAGCGTCGCTGCCGATTTCCAGTGTCGCGCTGTCAGGAACATCGTCAAACATGTTGTGAAGGCTAAGGTCCTCTGCCTGGGCGCGCATCCTTTTCCATGACAGGTTTACACTTTCCAGTGCCTCACAACCATTGAACATGCTGGTAAGAACTGTCAGGTTGGGCAGAATCCAGTTGCTCAGGTCTACGGATTTCAGCGAGGTGCAACCGTAGAACATCTCTTGCATGCTGGAGAGGCTGTCAAACTTAGCACCGCTTTCTGGTGTTTCAAAGGGAATATTCTCCAATTGGGCACAGTTGTAGAACATACCCGACATATTCTGTACCGCATTGTTCCCGCCCAGTTTGATACTGCCAGTGATACTTTTCAGGGCTTTGCAGTCCCAGAACATCCTTTCCATATCCGTGACGTTAGAGACATAAAAATTATTTCCCAAATTAAGGGTCATCAGACTGTCACAGCCTTCGAATATACGTAAGCGTCAAATAAAGCAACGGATTGTTGGTAGAGGTAGAGTGTGAGAAAATAAGGATAAAAGTTGCAGTGGATAGCATTAAGGGAAGTCAAAGGAAGCAGAGGAGCTGGGAAAAATGACAATTCGGGAAAGACATCGGGAGCAGCAAGTGGCCCAATGGACGGAGCTCGTACAGGAATGCCGGAGCAGCGGGCAAACAGTAACGGGATGGTGCGATGAACGGGACATCAGCACAAAGACGTATTACCGATGGGAGAAAAGAGTATTGCAGCGAAGTGGCCACGGGATAAAAAAGGTGGAAAGAGTACCGGCAGAAAAAAAGGCGGCTGAATTTGTAGAGCTGAGAGTGAGGAAGGAAGGGATGTGGAACAGGGAGTTTCTTCAGACTGCTCCAGAGGGGAAACAGTCGGCAGTAACAGTGGTGGTAAAGGGGCGAGGGATAGAAGTTGAGATTTATGCGGGAGTGGAGCTGCCGGTGATAGAGGCGATCTGCCGATCGGTGTGCCATGCTGAATGATTTTCGCGGCGCGGAAAAAGTGTATATAGCCTGTGGGTACACAGATCTGCGGAAAGGGATCGACGGCCTGGCGACATTGGTACAGCGGCAGTTCCATCTGGACCCGTTCAGCAATACGCTGTTCCTGTTCTGCGGTTACCGGCGGGATCGGATCAAGGGGCTGTATTGGGAGGGGGATGGATTTGTTCTGGTATATAAGCGGTTAGAAGCAGGCGCCTTCCAGTGGCCGCGGAACGGAGATGAGGCGCGCCAGTTGACAGGCCAGCAGTACCGCTGGCTTATGGAAGGGTTAAAGATCGAACAGCCCAAAGCGCACAAAGCGGTGACTGGCCTGAGTATGATATAGCGTTGAAAAATCGGATGCTATTTTCCTCGAAATCCCTTGAAATGCTGGTGTTTTAAGGGGTTTTGTGTTATAATGAGAATATGAAAAATGAAGTGAATATTATCACAAGCAACACGGAAATGGTGACCATTTCCCGTGCGGAATATGAGTCTCTGAAGGCGGAAAGAGACGAGCTGAACCAGAAGCTGGACTGGCTGATGGAGCAGATGCGTCTTGCCAAAAAGAAAGTCTATGGGGCATCGTCCGAGCAGACGAAGGAAGAACTGGCAGGCCAGTTGAGCCTGATGTTTGATGAAACGGAAGCGTGGCTGTCTGCTAAAAGGACTTCCGTAACGGAGAGCAAGGTTGTTGCCCACACCCGGCAGAAGCGGTCTTCCCGTGTGGAGGAGGTACTGCCGGACAATGTTCCTGTTGAGGTGGTAGAACACCGTGTCCCGGAGTCTGAGCGTAACTGTCCTGAATGCGGTACACTCATGACGGAGATTGGGAGTGAGGTTCGCCGTACTCTGGTGATGATCCCCGCCCAGGTGAAGATCCGGGAAGATGTTTATTTTACATACGCCTGCCAGAACTGCAAGCAGACGGGGACGGAAACACCTGTCCTGAAAGCCGAAAAAGAGCCTCCCCTGATCTCAGGCAGCTACGCCTCCCCAGAGGCTGTGGCTCATATCATGGTCCAAAAGTTTGTGATGTACGCTCCGCTGTACCGGCAGGAACAGGAATGGAATCGGGCTGGGGTGATGCTCTCCCGGCAGACGATGAGCAACTGGGTGTTGCGGGTGGCGGAGGATTGGCTGCGGCCCATCTATGACCAGATGCACCAACAGTTGCTTCAGCGAGAGGTCCTCCACGCGGATGAGACGACTCTGCAGGTGCTGAAACTGGAAGGGCGGACGGCCAGGAGCAAGTGCTATATGTGGCTGTACCGGACCGGTGGAGACGCCGGGCACCCCATTGTCCTGTATGAGTACCAGCAGAGCCGAAAGGCGGAGAATGCCGAGGCGTTCCTCAAGGGCTTTACGGGCTGGCTCCATGCTGATGGTTATTCCGGCTACCACCGATTGCCGGAGAACATCCGGGTGGTTGGCTGCTGGGCGCATCTGCGGCGAAAGTTTGACGAAGCGGTGAACGCCTTGCCAAAAGAGCAGCAGACGGGCTGCGCGGCGTTGGAGGGACTGCAATACTGCAATGTTCTCTTCGCCATTGAAAAGGAACTGGCGGATCTGCCGCCGGAAGAACGGTACAAACAGCGTCTGATCCGGTCCAAACCGGTGATGGACGCTTTGTTGGCATGGGCGGAAACAAAAACCGCCCCGCCCAAGTCCTCTTTGGGAAAGGCGCTGTATTATCTGCGGGAGCAGTGGCCATATCTAAAATGCTTTTTGGAGGACGGGCGGCTGGAAATAAGCAACAACCGGGCAGAACGGAGTATGAAACCCTTTGTGATGGGGCGGAAGAACTGGCTGTTTGCAAATACGGAAGGCGGGGCCCAGAGCAGCGCCATTGTTTACAGCCTGATTGAAACGGCCAAGGAAAACGACCTTGACCCATACCGGTATCTGGTCTATGTGCTGTCCAGGGCGCCATCTATGGCCGTGGCTGACAGAGAGTGGGCCACAAAACTGACGCCGGATCTTGTTCCGGTGCAATATCGCAGGGGCCAGGAGGACTCTACAATATAGGTTTTTTAATGGACTGACCGAAAGGCCGGTCCATTTTTTTCGACATTTTCCACCAAAGGGGAACTACAGAGCCTCACAGGTAATCCCTTCCATCCCTTATGCTTTGCATGAAGGGAGGTGAGGAAAATGGAAGCAAGCTTTGATGGAGCAAAACTGCGCGAAGTACGCAAAGACCGAGGCAAGACACAAGCGATGCTGGCCGTAAAAATGGGCACTTCTATTCGCCATGTACGAGCCTTGGAGACCGGTGAGAAGACAAACCCATCCGCATGTCTTCTCTGTAAAGTAGCCGTGGCTTTGGATGTCCCGATGGAAACATTTATGCGGATCCAGCCAGAAGAAGGGGATGAACTTGTATAAAGCAAAAGGAGATGAAACCTTGCCCTACCTAAATGCGACTTGTGATCTGTTGTACAGCCTTGGAGTAACCGCGAATTATAAGGGGTTTCTTCATACTACCTACGCAGTGTCTCTGTGTATGGAACGGCAAGACAGGCTTCTGTTGGTAACAAAATGGCTTTATCCTGATGTTGCCAGGAGATATGGGACGAACTGGAAGGCAGTGGAACGTAATATCCGAACCGTATCCAGGATTGCGTGGATACGCAACCGCGTACTCCTGGAATCCCTTGCGCAAAGGCCTCTTGACAGGCATCTATGTTCTACCGAATTCCTCGCGGTTCTTTTCCATGCGGTTTACTCCGCTGAATTCCAGGATCTTTCTTCATCTAAATCCTAAATCCCATTTACTGTCCAATCTCAAAGGGCGCAGGTTGCAAATTTACCTGCGCCCTTTCTCTTGGCTTATTTTACGCTTACGAACAGCACACATGAAACGTGTCAATCTGCGGGAAAAAACTCAGCAGGTAAATGAAAGAGCTGTCACTCATTGTGAGCAGTTCTTAGCGTCGGTCTATGGACAGTCATTTCCACGAGCAGCCCAAACCACTGTGCAAGTTTTTTATTTATACTCTAATGGGGAAAATTGTAAACAGAGGCTGGAAGATAATCCTCCGGCCTCTGTCCCAATCAGCACATATTCCCACTCGTTCTATCTTTTATAAGGCGATTTACTGCAAAGTTATATGCATAATAGAAAAATACCCCGAAACAACATCCAATTATATTATTGGCGATACGGAGAATAATGGCCGACTTTAATCCAAAAATACTTGTAGCCATTAAAAGTGCCCCAAAGCAATTCAAAAGGGTTTTCCAATGATATGCAGCACAGAGCCCCAGAAGCAGTCCGGAATAAATTCCTAAAGATGGCTGCGCCGCTGGAGGAAGGAGCTGGTATACAATCCCGAACAGTAAGCTTCCGGCTACTACGCCGCCCAACCGTTGGAATGCTCGTTTGTTGGGCCGCTCTCCGTATTGCGTAAGTACGGTAAGGCAGGCACAGCCTACCCACATGACTCTATCCACTTGAAGAAGTTCACCGACAAGAATTCCCAACGACAGTCCCAGAATCACTTGAAACTGCCACCTTCCAAGAGAAGTGGACAGTGAAAAATCTTTTACAATTTGGAAAAAACTTTTGTCATAGTGTTTTTTTCTGTGGTTGATATAGAAAACGGCTCCGCATATCAGAACTCCTATCAACATTTCCAGGGTACGGAGTCCCAAAAGCCGCCCCTCCACGGGATTACCATATAAGAACATATAGGCGAACAAATACAGTCCGGCGCTTCCATACAGCGGTTCATGACAGGCTGAAATTACAATAAATCCAATGCTCAAAAAGTTGATGCAAAATCCTATAACCGGATTAACAGACTGGGCAATACAGGGGCTAAATGTTAGAAGTACAAACACAACAAAAAAATTTATCATCGACCCCTTGATACGGTATCCAAAGTCAACAAAACGAACCATCAGCAAAATACAGAAGATCACTACGGCGGCAGAACTGTTCTCATTGCCAAAGAAAAAATTTAGTACAGAAATAAAGGCGATAGCAAAGAGAACACAAAGTACATCTTTTATAATTAAGGCCGCTACAAATTTGTGCTTTTCGGATTTAGTTGCGGCAGTTCTGATTTTTTCCTTACATACGGATACATCTAATTGCATTGCCTGATAAAAGTTCATCTGCTCTCCCCTTCCTTAACAAATAATTTTATCATAATTTAACAAGAAAATCAAGAACGTGGTCTTTGTATCAGTGCAGGAGTTTGTATGGGTACAATACATATTGGACAGATGAATAAAAAAGGATGAAGGATAGGGCCTCATCGGTTAAAGTTGGAGTTGCAGGCAACAACTCAACGAGAGGGGGCCATATCCTTCATGAGCAAAAGTATAACACAGGACCTGGCATACCGGCAATCCCTGATGAAATATGCAGAAAAGTACGGCGTGAACCGTGCCAGCCGGAAGTACAACAAGAGTCGGTCGTACATCTACTTTTGGAAGAACCGATGGGATGGGACGGTGCAGTCCCTAGACTACCGCTCCAGACGCCCCACAATCACCCCAACCAGCACACAGAAGCGGAGTCGAAAATGACCGCCGCACCCCCGATCTTGGCATGGTGGAACTGTGGCACCGGCTACGGCCGCGGGGCTATGCCCGCCGCCCGGAAAGCCTGTTCCGAGTGATGCGGAAGTTGGGCTTGTTTCCTGCGGCTGAGAAGAAAAAGACATACAAACCCAAGCTCTATGAGCAGACGACCTATCCCGGCCGACGAATCCAGGTGGATGTGAACGTAGTTCCTCGAAAGTGTATCGCAGCCACAGAACTCCGCCTGTACCAGTACACCGCCATTGACGAGTTCACCCGCCTGCGCTTCCTGGCCGCATACCCTGAGCAGTCCACCTATTCCTCGGCGGATTTCCGCAAAAAGTTGCTCAAGTGGTATGCCCGCTGGGGAATACGAGTGGAGTGCGTCCAGACGGACAACGGGTTTGAGTTCACCAACCATTTTTCCAGCAGCAAGCGAGACCTGCCCACCCTGTTTGAGAGTACCGCGGCCCGACTTGGCATCCGCCACAAGCTCATTCGTCCCTAATACCCCACGTCACAATGGCAAAGTGGAGCGCAGCCACAGGGAGGACCAGAAATGGTTTTACTCCTGCCACAGCTTTTACTCCCTGGATGATTTTGCAAAGCAGCTCGCCATTCACAACCGCCGCTCCAACAACTTCCCCATGAGGCCATTGGGATGGCGTTCTCCCTTAGATTTCACTGTCCAATTTCTTTGACAAACCTACACATGAATAAATCTGCCTTGGATACCAAGACGGACCGGGCATTTTCTTTCAGCCTTACGGCCTACACCGGTTTGAGGTTTCACTGCGCAACCCCTACTGAAAGCTCCATAAGACAATGCGTGCCGGCGCACTCCCTTACTTCAACGTTTTGAAAGACGCACGCCGTTGCCCGCTGGTATCTTTGATAATAGGACAAGGCGGCGGGCCTTGTCAATCCTCTTGCGGTGGCAGCCGCAGTTTTCCGTGCAAAACGTAGCGGAAAACCAGCGACCCAAGGGAGCAAAACCACAAGCTCCGCTTGTGGTTTTGCCACGCCGTAAGGCATGTTCGCCAGAAGCGCCAGCGCCTAGGCTGGGATTTGGAGGCGCAGGTCGCCGGTGGCGACCGCTGGATGCGGCAGACATCCAGCAGCGCCGACCGAGCCGACAGGCGAGACCCCCAACCAGCGTTTTGAAATATCCGAAAAGGATATTCCAATCCATTGCTGGCCTGTGTTATTGGGAATCGTGGCTCGGAATCTCCCTGCTTGGGATTTTATGCAGCAGATCCTCCTTGACCTTCATATAGGTTAGAGAGGGGATGGGAATACAAAGCCCAGAAATCAACTCCACCTCAAAGCGCCGGATCGCCACGATGAACAGCGTATTGACCAGATACCCCCGGTGAATAGGGTAAAACAAATCCGGCAATTCCTTTGCAATCTCCCCGATGGAACTGTTGCAGGAGATCACCCGATCAATACAGACAAACTCGGTTTTCCTGCGCTGGCTTTGCACATACAGAACGGTGTTTGAATTGACGAAAATGGTCTGTGTCCCGCTGCGTATCGGTATACGCCGTCCAGAGGGGCGCTCCAACAGCAGACTGCGGACAAACTGCGTGGTGTTTACGTCCAGGTTCAGCACCTTACTCTCACTTGGCTGCATGTACTCGTAGGAATTGTGCTGGTGTACCATTTTCAGTTCCCCGCCTATGATCCGGTAACTGATGGTGAAATGGTTGATGACGCGGAAAGATCCCTCCAAGCTTTCCACGATGATTTGACCACAGACCTGCGCCGCGCTGTCTCCCAGGGAAACCGGAAAATATTCTTCCTCTATGATGTTGACTGCTTTCCCTGTAAAGCCTTTGAAATGCTCCCGTATTGCGTCGCCGCCAAATAATAGTGGCTCTCCCGTGCCGAGGTAAACGCTGTCCGGGCAGAGGTAGGAAAACCATTTATCTAAGTCCCCCGCATAGTGGGCGTGGAACAATGCTTTTGTAAGGGCCGCGATTTCTTCCAAATCGATTTTTTTAGCTGCCATTGACAAACCACCTTTGCGCGTTTCTTTGATTTCCATTTTAGCAAAGCGCGGGAAAAAGGGCAAGAAAAAATGTGTGATTCGTAACATCAGACGCATCATTGGCGCAAGCTCTATTGACTGCTTTTGTTGTCTTAGGTATAATCGTTAAATAGGGAGATTATGCGTTTTTTTGTAAAAAAGAGGTTGACAAGTATGATTCTATACGATATACTCACGGCAGACAGGCAGACAGGCAGACAGGCAGACAGGCAGACAGGCAGACAGGCAGACAGGCAGACAGGCAGACAGGCAGACAGGCAGACAGGCAGGATAAGTCTGTCCTTTTTTGCTGTGTAAATAAAGAAAAAGTCAACAAAAAGGGCGCGTTGCGTCCACGGTTTTTCCGTGGGCGTGGCGCGCCCTTTTTGTATGTTGCGCTATTTTCAGATGATTTCATGACAAGAGGGAGGAAGCATATATGAACACAGGAAAACGGTTATTGTCCGCGCTGCTGTGCGCCTGCATGATCGCGGCGCTTTTGCCGACAGCGGCACTTGCGGCAGGAACAGACACAGGCAAGGCGATCCAGCTTGTGGACAGCGGAACTGCCGCGAATATCAGCGGCGGACAGGACAGCAATATATATTTTGGTAGATATAAGCAAAGCAGCAATGACAGCGACGGCTATAACACCGATCCCATCAAGTGGCGGGTGCTGGAAAATGCCAAGGGACAGTTGTTTCTGCTTTCCGACCAAAATCTTGACGTATTTCAATATCATACGAAACAGGAGAGCGTAACATGGGAAACCAGCACCATGCGCTCCTGGCTCAACGGGTACGATGCGTCGCACAATACCGGCGGCAATGACGGGATTGACTATACAGACGATAATTTTATCAGCACCGCTTTTTCTGACGGAGAGCAAGGGGCTATCGCAGAAACAGAGGTTGTCAATGATGATAACTCGAAGTATCACACAGAGGGCGGCAACGACACTACCGATAAAATTTTTCTTTTGTCAATTGCAGAAGCACAGAACAGCAGCTATTTTGCCGATAACGACAGCCGTGTCGCGACCAATACCGCCTATGCCGCAGGCGGCGGTGCATCCGGCGGTGTCGGCGGAGCCGGTTTCTGGTGGCTGCGGTCGCCTGGCGGCGACCAGATTTACGGTGCGGCCGACGTACTCATGAACGGCAGTGTGGCTGAGGACGGCGGCTATGTGAACAATACTTTTGTCGCTGTTCGTCCCGCTTTTCATTTAGATCTGACATCTGTCCTCTTCACATCTGCCGCCGTAGGCGGCAAAATCCCCGCCGCTGAAAGCAGCGATAATCAAAGCGGCGAAGCCGCCGATGCGATTTTTGAAATTGACGGTTATGGCGGCAATGAGTGGAAATTGACGCTTTTAGATGGAAGCCGCGATTTTTCCATTTCCAAAGCAAAAATTGAAGAAAGTAAGATTGACTTTTCCTACTCCGGCGCACAGACTGGGACGAATGAATATATTTCCGTTGTTATCGAGGACAACGGTGCGATTACCTACTACGGGCGCATTTTGCAGCTGGACGGTATGACCAATGGCGCAGAGGGAACGACAAACCTTACGCTCCCTGCGGGTGTAACGTTAGACAATGATACAAAACTGTATGTATTCAACGAGCAGTACAACGGCGGGGAAAACGACGATACCAGGCTGACGGACTACGGCAGCAAAATGATTGATGTGCAATCCGCTGTTGACACCACCGCCCCGAAGCTTACATCGGGCAGCGCAACCCGCGACAGCGAAACCGACGCGACGGTGAAGTTTACCAGCAGCGAAGCGGGCGAATATTACTATGCCATTGTAGAAAGTGGCGCAAGCGAGCCGGAGATCACTACCACCGGAACAGGGACTGCCTGCACAGCGGAAGAAAACACCATTTCCCTAACCAAGCTTACAGGAAATGGGGCAAAGGATATTTACATTGTCGTGAAAGACGAGGCGGGAAATGTCAGCAAAAAACAGAAAGTCACCATACCCGAATATATCCCGCCGGTCTATGAGATTTCCGCATCCCCGGCCACGCTGGACTTTGGCAGTCAAACGGTAGGCTATACAGAAGCACCTGCCGCGCAGACGGTAACAATCAAGAATGAGGGCAACCAAAACACAACCGTTAGTCTGCCGACCAGCACGAATTATACCATTACGGCGGGAAAAGGCTTTACAGGTAGCGCCGCCACTCTTGCCCCCGACGGTACGGCACAATTCACTGTCCAGCCGATCACTGGGCTTGACGTGGAGAACTATGCGGAAACGCTCACTGTTTCCGGCACGGAAAACGTCAGCGCGCAAGTTGCGCTCTCCTTTGCCGTTGTCGAACCCCAACCAGCCACCTACAGCTTGACCGTAAACTTAAACGGTGGCAACGGGGTTGACGCAAGCGGCGAGTATGCCGAGAACGCAGTTGTTGAGATCAACGCAGGCAGCCGCAGCAATTACCGCTTTGACGGGTGGACTTCCTCAAACGGCGGCACATTTGCAGACACTTCCAGCGCGGCAACCACCTTTACCATGCCTGCTGCAAGTACCACCATAACGGCAAATTGGCGATACATCGGCGGCGGTGGTGGCGGAGGCGGCAGCGAGGGTACCAGCAGGCCCACCTACCGCCCCGATGTGGAGAACACGGAAAACGGAGATGTGGCCGTCCAGCCCAGCAATCCCCACAAGGGCGACGAGGTGACCGTTACCCCCAGGCCGGAGGACGGCTATGAGGTGGAGGCTGTGATCGTCACCGACAAGGACGGCAAGCCGGTTGACGTGACCGACAACGGCGATGGTACCTGGACTTTTACCCAGCCCGGCGGCAAGGCGACGGTGGAGGTCATCTTCCGTGAGATCCCGCTGGGAACCCTGCCCTTTACTGACGTACCGGAAAGCGCCTGGTATTGTGACGCAGTGCGTTACGTCTATGAAAACGGCCTGATGAACGGCATCGGCGGCGGCGCGTTCAACCCCAACGGAACCACCACCCGGGGTCAGATCATGACCATCCTGTGGCGCATGGCGGGTTCCCCCGGCATGGAGGGGGAGATTTGGGGCTATCCCTTTGCCGACGTGGACGCCACGGCCTACTATGGAACAGCAGTCTACTGGGCGAGGATGAACGGCATCGCGGAGGGGTACGGCGACGGTAAGTTTGGCCCTGATGACCCCATCACCCGGGAGCAGTTCGCCGCTATACTCTATCGGTTTGCCCAGGAGCTGGTCTATGATGTGACCGCAGCCGCCGACCTCTCCGGCTATGCCGACGCGGGCAGCATCAGCGGCTACGCCCTTGCCGCCATCCAATGGGCCAACGCCGAGGGCATCATCAGCGGCACCAGCGACACCACATTGACCCCGCAGGGGCAGACCACAAGAGCGCAGGCTGCGGCCATGCTCATGCGGTTCTGCGAGCAATAGTCTTGGAACTCGCAACATTGCAAATGTAAAGTTATCTGACGTCAAGGAATTGGCTTTAAGAATGAAAGAACGATAATCGTTTTTTGCTTTCCGCATAAAGACTTCACGTTCAGGTACAATATCTATATCAATCAAACTACAGGTCTTAAAATAACGGAAAGAGAAATCTTGACGGAATAAATCATGGCTTTTGGCAGATATCTGCTGTCCGGCATGCATGTATGGCCGGACAACCAGCTGGGTCTGGCTGTGCAGGAGGCCACCAACGGCTGCGACTTCGACCGCAAGGAATACATCCATGAGCATTGGACAAAGCTGACCGACCATCCCAACTGGGAACAGTATCAGTAAGACGTCTGCCGCGGCAGTCCGGTAAAAAGGAATAAAGAAAGTGTGGGGCATAAAAACAGGCAGGTATTGTAGCCGCAATACCTGCCTGTTCCTTCATTTGGAAGATGCCTTTACAGGGGGTACCGCCGCTCTTTCCGTATCGCTACCCAATTTTCCCCTTTATTTTACCCCGCAGCCATTTCCTGCCCTCCATGTACGAGGTTATCTCCACATTCACAATATCCTCCGGACGGAATTGGCTGTCCTCAAACTGCCTGGCATAACGGCAAACTACCGTGCAGCCATCCGTCAGCCGCGCAAACACACCGCCCTTATATTTGCTGATGATAGTGGCAAGCCGGATCGAACCCACAGGATGACGGTACTCCGCCCCAATATACGGATCAGGCGCGGCGTCCTTTACCGAAATTTCCAAATTCCCCTCATCCACCGCTATCACTTTTGCTTTCAGCCTTTGTCCCGGCCGGTAAACAGACCGCAAATCTCCAAGGCAGGAATAAGACAATCCGGATTGAGTCACCGTATAGTCAAAACCATGACAGGACATTGTCAGCAGGCCCGGCCCAACACTCAGGATCTCACAGCTTGTTATGTCGCCGGCCTGCAGCCGCTCAACCATTGTCATTTGCCATCTCCTGCGATCCATTGCCCGTACCCGTGAGGCGATGGCAAATTCATTCAGCCGGTCTACCGCTATAATCACAAAATCCACATTTGCCCCGCCCATATGGTTGAACACGAAGCTCTCTCTTTCCTCGCCCGGCCACCATATCAACGGCTCCGGAATCAGTATCTTTACTCGGTACGGCACAACCACAATGCAAGTAATTTCATCCGGCCCGTCGCCATCTCCCTCTGCGCTGTCCATGGAAGGCGCCGCAATCTTCTCTACGCCGATCACGGTTCCATGCAGCAGCGCTCCGGACCGGTAGGAAGCATAAATGCTGTTCCATTCTGTTCGTCCTTCGGGAGTCAGTTCCTTATCCAGTTCTTTATAATCCGATTCAAAAAACTTTTGCCGTGAGCTTTCCAGCCATTGCTGCATTCTCTGGTCAATCCCCATGACGTTTTCCCTCCAAACTTTTTATTTTCAGGCGGCCTGCGCTGTCTGTGTATGCTGCTACGCACGGAACATGTGTCCCGATCCGTTCCAATTGTCCTTCATCTGCCAGAAGCATCACCTGTAAGGTCTTTATCTTCGCTTTTTTCCGCATTACAGACAACTGTGTACCGCAGCGCCATTCCATCCCTACTGGGACATAAAGGATCAAAAGCTGTAATTCCCGTACGGCGTAGTATGCCAGCATCAGATACGGCCTTGGAGGCGTCATTATCTCAGGCGCATCCCCTTGTTCGGCAAACGAAAAAGCGATATCAAATGCACGGATAATATTGCGGTCACACTCCTTGCCAGGTATCACAAGATCGCCTGTGTTTTCATCAATATGGATATCCCCTTTATACCGCAGCTGCCGAACAATACTCTTTGCAGCCTTCTCCTCCATACCAAAGCACAGCCGGAGAAATGTTTTGGCCTGGCGCATCTTCATGCAGCCCAACTGTTCCAGGGCGTCCAGCAGCCTGATTTGCGGCTCGCTGCAATACATTGACTTCATATCGCCAACCTCCGTTTCACCCGGTTCACCACAGGGTCGAGCAGCGCTTCGCTCCCCATCTCCACGATCGTACTGAAAATGACCTTGGCGGTGTAGACCAGCGTATTGGAGAGCGCCTCGTTCTCGTTCCGCCGCAGCCTGTACAGCGCTTCGTCGAGCACGTCCGCGTTCAGCCGCTGGAGCGTGTCGCGGACATAGCCCCGCGGATAGGTGCAGGCGCCAAGCTGCAGCCGACCGCAGTAGTACAGCCACGAGACCGCGTCACGGAACACCGTCGCTTCCTCCGGCGCATAGCGGGAAAGCGCACATCGCTGCAAGATCGCCGCTATGGCCCCGCGCCCGTCCTCTGCGCCCGCGCGCGGGACTGTCGGAAGCTCATCATCAGTATCCCTGTACTCCTTCTTACTCTTCTCCTTCTTACTTGTGTGCGGTTTTTGCAGGTCTAAAACTGCCGTTTCCGCACTTCTGGAACTGCCGTTTTGGCAGGTCAAGACCTGCGGATTCGGCATATCAAGAACTGCAATTTCGGCCGGTCTTTCAGACGTATTCTTGTCCGTATCCAACTGTCCTTCCGGCATGTCTGGCTGTTCAACTGCCGGTTCCGCTGTATCAGGCGTCTCGTTATCCTCTTCCAGAACTGCCATTTCTGCAGGTCTTATCTCCGCGCAGAACGGCGCGCAGTCATAACCGTAGGTCGCCTTTTCGTCCAGCGCCACCTCGGCCAGGAAGATACGGTTGGGCATACCGCGGCCCTGCCGCTGCTCCCAGACCAGGCGCCTGTCCGCCAGTTCCTTAAAGCAGGCTATCGCCTTGCGGTAGGAAACCTGCAGCTCCCGTGCCAGATCCTCGCGCGTGTAGATGATGTACACCTCGCCGTGCCGGTTCACCCAGCCGTTGCGGCGGGACAACTGGTAGCGGTTGAGCAGGAACGTGTAGGCCACTTTGCTCTCCAAACCCATATCCATGTAACGCGGGTCGCAGAACAGCCACCGCGGCATCTGCATGTGGAAATAGGAAATGGCGCCGGACAGCTTCATCAGCGTAAAGTCCGGCCGGTCTTCTGCAGCGATGTTCTTTTTCATAAGGCAGCATCCTCGCTTTCGTTGTCTAATTCGTTGTTTCGATCCAGTTCCTGTTGGTATTGGTCGATCTGGTCGTCTGTTGGGATAAATGTCGTATGATCGGGCATATCATCCTCCTGATCGGGATCGTCCGGCTGCAGTAGGTCGGAATAGGGGGATTTCGGCTCCGCTGGCAGTTCAGGAGGGGGCACCGCCGATCCTGCTTCCGGCGATCCCGCTTTAGGTCCATCGCCTGTTTTGGGGTGGGAGGTATCTGCCGTACCATCCGCACCGTCCGGCCTGTCCGGCGGGTAGTCATGGATGGACGCCGGCCGCAGCTTGCCGTAATCGGTAAATTCCGGCGGCGTTATCTTGTACAGCAGCATCGGGTACTGGCCGCGCAGCAGGACGATGCACCTGTCGTTGCCCAGCCGCAGCACCTCGTCCGGCTGCATGAGCGCGCGCTGGGTGTTGCTGCGCGTCATGGAATACGGCCGGATGTTGTTCTGCAAGGGGGAGAACAGCGGCGTCTGCGGCTGTTGGTTATTAGTCACGCGGATGGTCGTCATGCCGCATTTCTCCGAAATGAATTTGGCGCTCGTCAGGTCGTTCACACCCAGGCAGATGGCGGCGTCGCAGCAGGCCGCCATCTCCTCCCACTCGTGCCGCGGGTACATGTCCGCCAGCTGGGAGATGGACTGCACCAGCACCTGGCAGCTCATGCCGAACGACCGGGTGAACGCGATGGAGCGCTTGAAATCCCCCAGCCTGCCGATGGACGGGAATTCGTCCAGCAGGAAGTTTACCCGCACCGGCAGCTTCCCGTCCTTCGTCTCCTTCCGCGCGTATGCCTCCAGACGGGAGAACAGCATGGTGAAGAACAGCGAGGACAGGAAGGTGTAGGTGCTGTCCTGCGCGGACAGGATACAGAAATAGGCGCAGGGCTTCTGTCCTGGCAGGGTGAGGTCTATCGTGCTGTCCGAAGTCAGGCTGTCCACCAGCGCATCGTGGAACACGTTCAGCCGGTTGCCGAGACCGATCACGATGTTGCCGCGCAGATTCTCCTTAGCGTTCAGGAACAGGCCGTAGGGGCCTTTGGCCGGATGCCCTGCAGGCAGCCGCTTTATCGTCTCATCTATCTGCTTGAGCCCGTCCTCGCTGAGCAGGCCGAGTACCCTGCCCAGTCTACGTTCGGACAGCGGCTTTGGGCGTCCGGCTGCGTCCGTGTCCTGCTGCACATAATAAAGCAGCGCCGTGAGCAGGTTGAGCTCGGCTTTGCTCCAAAAATCGTTGGCCTCCTTTTCACTTGAGGTGTTAGCGATGATGGTGGAGGCGATGACCGGTATGAGCCGCGGGTCGTGGTCCGCCTCGCCGATCGGGTCCCAGCGGTCCGAGTGCTCCATATCCAGCAGGTTAAACACCCGCACTTCGTAACCCTGATCGGTCAAGTAGCCGGCCATGCTTTCATAAAGTTCATTTTTGGGATCGGTCAGGACGATGCTCTCGCGCCGCTTCACGCACTGGAATACGAACGGCCGGACGAACCCCCAGCTCTTGCCGGTACCCGGCGCGCCCACGACCAGCAGGCTGCCGGCGAGGCCAGCCTTTTTACTGGACGCGACATAGTCCGCATAAGCATCGCTGTCCAGCGGGTCGTCCTTATGCTTGCCGTAGACCGTGCCGGAAAGGCTGTCCAGCCTGCCCACATCCAGTACCCGCTCCATCTCTTCCCGCATCATGAACCGGCTCGAGCCGTGTGTGCCGTCCGGCAGGATATCGAACCCGCGCCTGTCCTTTACCGGATGATAGCCGGCTATCCAGTTATACCCCTTGCGCGTCAGCAGGCAGGCCATCGTGACCAGTGAGGCGGTGACAAAAATACCGGTGGGGGTAAACGGGGCGATCAGGTTGAGGAACGGGTTTACCGTCCAGATATCCGTGATCCCACTGTCCGCGTCAAAGGACTGGCGGACGCCGAGCCGGACGGAGTTTATCAGCATCCCGTAAAAGTACCAGATGACTACGCCAAGGGCGGCGTACAGCTTCCCGCTCCCCGGGTGCCGGTCCCGCCAGCACTTCGTCTTTTTTATCACCCGCTCCTCCATCCTGGCGATCTGTTCAGACAGGCGGCGCATGGCGCTCACCGTCCTTCAGCCGGTCCAGAATGTCATTGGACAGGGTGGCGGAGGAATAGAACGGCGGCCTGTAATACTGCTTCAGAAAGCGGTTCTGCTCCTGAAAGCCTGCCAGCACCAGCCGCTGGTACCCCTTCCGCCGGATCTGATACGCGGTCTCCTCTATTTTCCGGATATCCATGTCCGCGACCAGCAGGAACGCCGTATGATCTTTCGGATCGATCCAGTCTGCACCGGTCCCGCTGTCCATCTTGCCGCCGGAGCCCCACAAGACCCTGCACATCTTTGTCCGGTAGTCCGGATGCTTCAAGATATGGAGCTGGCGCACGCCCTGCATGGAGCAGGGCAGGTAAAGGCACGGCTCCTGTGCCATCCGGTAAAAGCGGCCGTATGATACGCAGCGGCTTCGTGCCGATACTGCTTTGGACGATCCGTGCAGGGCGGTATGGATCGCCGCATAGTCAGCGCCGCAAAACAGCAGCGCCCCACGGGTACAGCCGGCGCCGGTGCAGACGCCTTGCAGGAGATCTGTCTCCCGCGCAGGGTTTACGACCCTGTCCATGCCGGGCGAGACATAATACACCGCATATACGGTGTCCTGCAGCCGGAGCAGCCCTGCCATCTGGTTATTCCCCAGCACCTGTTGTCCCCGCCTTGCGCGCAGGGCAAATGCCGGCAGATAACCGTCCCTGCTCCGCAGCTCCTCTATCGCTGTCAGATAGGGGTAGATGCCGGCAGCATACATCGTCGCCGTGATTTCAGCATGCTCGAACCGCCGGCCCACCCGCTGTGTGTGGGCGTCAGGCTGCAGGGGGATGCCGCTGTCCTGTAAGAAGCGGTACCCTTTTCTTGTCAGCCGCCAGCCATATACGGGATCGCAGGCTTTCAGCAGTTTTTCCTTCTGCAGTTCCTCCATAAGGGACGTGCGGAAGACCGAACCTGCATACCGTTGCACACATGCGTCCCCCACGTTGCGGCACCAGCCGATCAGCCGCGCGACCTCTTTCGCATTCCGCATCGCCATGCCGGTCCTGCCCCCTTTCCGGAAAGTACCGTCCTGCTTTGCATAGGCCGCGGTATTTTTCGCCTGTTGTCTGGCCGCTTCCAACTTTTCATGTGCTTCAACCTCCTGTATGCATATCTTTCGCTGCTTTTACGCAGCACCGTCCGGTTTTGCAAACCAACAAAGCCGAACGGTACTACCGTATGCTTTTGCACTAAAATACCGTCCGGCTTTGTCCAAAGTACCGTATCCGTTTTTCAGGGCTTGGAGCGGTTTGCAGCCGTGTCTTTCCCGAAATTCCGGCCGGAAAGATAGGCCGCAGCCTCGTGATAGGTCAGCACCATGATCTCCGTACAGCCCTTGCCGTCCGGTACGGCGTCCAATATCAGGCTCACGGTGAACTGGTCGTCGTCCTCGAACAGCACGCCCTTGAGGGCGTTGGTCACGGCCTTCCATTCGCGGTTGTCCGGATCGTAAGCGTTTCCGCCCTTCCGGTCCGTGTGTTCTGTAATGGCCACGAACGCGTGCCGGTACCACGGCAGCACCCCGCCGCGCCCGCGCCACTGGCGGAGCAGCTCCAGAAGGCTGTTCTCGATGTATCCCGTCGTCCGCCGCCGCGCGTTCTGCAGCAGCGTGTCCAGCCGGATTACCGTCCAGCCCTCCCGTGTCACGGAAACCGTCCCCGTGAGGGCGGGAGCGCGCGGCGCAAGCCGCAGCGCTTTTCCCTGCCTGCCCTTCTCCAGCAGCCCGCCGAACGTGCGGCGGGCGGTGAGCACCGCGGTCTCTGCCGCGCACAGGGCTTCATCCGCCGTCCGGCTGCGTTCCGGCGCGTCCGGCGGGAGCTGTTCCAGCTCCCGCGCAAGGTGGTATGCCTCCTGCAAATAGAAACTGGGGGTATGTTCATTCGTCATATCCGGTATCCTCCTCTTCGGTATCCATATCTGTCCTGCCGTGTCCCCACGCCGTGCGCTGCTGCCGGAGCCGTTCCAGTTCCTGCCGCTCCTGTATGCGCTCGATGTCCCGCGGGTCGGTGGTGATGAGTTCCAGCTCCCGTTCAGACGCGATGATATCCACGCCCAGCCGGTTGCGGCCCGCGCAGAGCAGCGCCTGCCCGCGCGTAAACTCCGCGTGCATCTGCATCTCTTCATCCGTCAGGTGGTAATGCTGCTGGATGAGCGCCGCCTCCTCCGGCTCGGTCATCAGGGCGAACTTGATGCGCGCATTGTTGAGCAGCGCCTTGCCGTACTTGCCGTTCTCCAGCGCAAAGAAGTCCTCCAGGTCCTGCGACGCGCCGATGGCCGCCGCACCGTACCCGCGGACGGTCTTGAACAGCTCAAGGACGAACCCAGCCGCCTCGGGGTTGGAGCCCGCGCCGATGAGCGACCAGATCTCGTCCAAAATAATGATCTTCTGCTCGCTGCGCGAGCGCCTGCAGTAGTCCAGACAGATATCCGCCGCCAGCAGAGTGCCGAAAGCGAGCAGGTCTTTGCCAATGTCCGAGATATCCAGCACGATGTATTTGTTGCCCATGTTGATGTTGGTCTCCCCGCCAAGCCCCGCCGCAGAGCCGTTTACGAACCGGCTCAATACAAACGCCAGCGGTTTTGTTTCCTCCTGCTCCATGAGCAGGTCATAAAAGTCCCTTGGCGTGGGCTGCCGTCTGGGCTGCCCGTCTTCGTCCAGCAGGCTGTCGTTGTCCCGCGTGACGCCGAACCGCCCATATAAGCGGGTAAGGGCCACATCCAACCTGCTCATGTCCTCCTCGGTGAGGCTGCGGCGCAGCAGGGAGAAGTAGATGTGCAGCCGGCTGATCTTGTCCGCGAGCAGCGAATCCCCGCGTGTCTCCGTCCGCTCCAGCTCCGCGTTCACATCCAGCGAAGTGCGCCGGATCTCCATGAAGTTGATGCAGTCCGTGGAGGAGGGCGCGAGCCTGATGTACAGCCCGCCGATCGCCTCGCACGCGGCGCGGTATTCGTGTCCCTTGTACGGGGCGATGAGGAAGACCTGCCTGCCCTGCTGGCGGTACCGCATGGCGATAAGCTGCAGAAGGAAGGTCTTGCCCGCGCCGGACATGCCCAGCCCGACCACGTTGGCGTTGCTGTAGCGGTCGCTGTCAAAGATATCGAGCATACAGACCGAACGGCTGCGCCGGTCCCGGCCGATGAGGATGCCGTTCTGCTCGCAGAGCTCCATGGAGTAGAACGGGAACGCGCCCGCCACGCCGGACAGCAGCGCGTTGCGCCGCGCCTTGCGTGCGATCTCCGGCGCAACAGACACCACCGGCAGGAAGGAATGGAACGCCTGCTCCTCCTCGTAGTCACAGCGCTTGCAGATGATGTCCTGCGAGGAACAGAAACGCTCCACCTCGGAGAGCCGCACCTCCAGCCGTTCGGGTGTGTCCGCCGTGACCTCGATCAGGGTGTACATATCGTAGTAGTCCTCGTTCGCCCGGTTCATCTGGGACTTGATGTACTGCCCGGCATAGATGGCGCTGTCCATCTGCTCATAGTCCGCGCGGGTATCGTCCACGTCCCGCATCCGGCTGCGGCTCCACATGGTGGAGTTCGCCACCTTGGGCAATATCTTTTCCCGCGGCTGCCGGTGCAGGGTGACGGAGAGCGAGATCCCGTCCCCCAGCCCCACGAGCGCCGCCAGCCAGCCGCCGCGCACCAGGCTGCGGTAGCCGTAGCCCGCGATGTACAGATAGGCGTGGTACACGCCGTCCAGTTCGATGCAGTCCCGCGCGGTGAAGTCCGCCGAGGCGGGGCAGATCAGGTCCATCACGCCGGTGGGCTTGTATTTTTCGGTCTTTGCACCGCGTTTTTTCCGGCCACATTTTGGTTGGGCAGTCGTTTCTTCGTCTGTTGTCTCCACATCTTCGTTTTCCTGCCTCGCAGCGGCTCCCTCTGCCGCAGCAACTTCAGCCGCGTCCGCTTCCGCTTTTTCCTCTGCCGCAGCAGACGCGAAGCAGTCCTCCAGCATAAAGCGGAAGCCTACCGGCAGGCGGATGTTCCGGCTGGTCCCCTTGCACAACATCCCGAAGACCGTCTCCACCATCTGGTTGTCTATATACTGCGGCTCCACCACCGTGAGCCCGCAGCGGGCGAGATACCCCTTTGCTGTGGCCGCAACGCGGTACAGCTCCGTGTATGGGCCTGGCCCCATGTCCGCTTCATACTGGTACGCGATGAAGAAGCGTGTGGTAAAGGCCCCGTCCTGCACCATGCTGCGCACCTGCCGGATATTATCCTCGATGCACTGCCGGCACAAGGGATCTGTTTCCCGTTCCCAAAATTCCTGCATCCGTCTGGTGTAGTGCTCCACATCCACCGGCTGGGACAGGCACAGGAGCTGTATCCTGCGGGGCGCGATGCGCAGCCAGGCGGCAAAGCAGCTGATGATGCGCTCCCGCTCCGCTGTGTTCTGCAGGAAGAAGTTCATGGGCAGTACCTCGAACAGCCCTGCCAGCCGGCCATCCCTCGTGCGGATCACGCCGCGGTCTATATCCGCGATGGGCAGGCTGCCCTGCAGGTCCTTATCTGCGGGCGTGAGGCTTTGCGCCGCGCCGGCCTGCGCGCCGAAGATGAGTTCTTTTACGTTCATGTTTAATCACTCCTTTGTTCAGTGCAATGCGGCGGTTTTTCCGCCAGCGGAGATAGGTGATAAGGAACCGCGACAGCGGCTCGTCCCGAATGCCTGCCAGTGCAAAGCCGCAGACCGGCACCAGCAGGCAGAGCGAGAGGATGAGCTTCACGGTGAGGGAGAATGGGGTATGCTGCGCCACCAGCGTACACAGCCCCACCGTGGGGGCGGCGAGCACCGCCGCCTCGATGCAGTTGCGCAACTCGAACAGGCCGAGCACACGGCCCGCGTCCGTAAAATTCACGGGGATATAGTAAATGTCTTCATTTGGCTGCATCCTGACCACCTTCCGCTTTTTCCATTACAGCATCAAATAATCTCTCGCGCTCACATTGGAAGTCCCGCAATGCAATGGCGGTATTTTGAATACGGCTGTGCAATATAGCTTCCAGAGCGCATAATATCCGCTCTCTGCTCCTTAGCGTGAGGGAAAATTCCATCCGCTCGATACAGTTGATCCGCTGTACTGTAATGCCGGACTGTGCAGATAATTCACGAAGCGTTATGCCGTGTCTGATACGAAAAAGCCTTATGCGCAGCACATGTCCGTCTGAATATGGGTTCATGATTCTATCTCCTCCTCTCATCCCAATACCCAAAAAGGCCCGCCGGCCGCGGCGCCCTTGTTGCATTCCGCGAGGAACACGCCAAGGTCCCATTCCTTTTGGCTGCGCTCATAGCTGGCGCAGTCCGCTACCAGGATCTTGCCGCTGTCCGTGACGCCCCGCAGCACGATGAAATGTCCCCCGCGGGTGAAATGCCCGGCGGACATGATCGCGATCACGAGCTTGCCTTCCTGCAGGGCCTTTACCAGCTCGGTCCCGCTCCGGCCGATACCGCGGCATGGGACATTGTAATGCGCCGCCCCGTCTGGGATCAGGCTGTGGTAGCTCCCGCTGCCTTCGCAGCGGTGGCCCGTTTTTACGGACCAGTCACAGACCTCCGGCGGCGTGACGGTGGTATCCGTTAGCGTGGATACGCAGATGGCAAGCGACGTTGGCCCGCAGCCCGCCCCCGCGATCGTATTGGTCTGGCCGTACATCAGCCCACCCCAGCGGGGGTCGTACTGGCTGAAATACACGACGTCCCTGGAATTACCCCTGCCGGTGAACACCACATCGGAGAAATCCATATCCGCTGTGTTGTCCACAGACCCGCCCGGCGCACTGTATTCCGCGTCGCAGATGGTATTGTAAATGACCTCCGCCCACATGCGCTGCTGCCCGTCCATGCCCAGCTCGTCCATGAGTTCGGTTGGCGTCTTGTCCGAGATCACCAGCACATAGCCGATAAAATCCCCCTCCGCGTCATACTCCGCTTCGAGGTCATATTGGAGCTTGGCCTGCATAGTCCGGACGATCTTCGCTTCGTCTATCGTCATCACATCCTGCTCGCTGTGTACCGAGGTAATGGCGATCATCCAGTAATCGTTCGTGTTGCCGAGCCGCTTCTCGATGCGGATAAAGCCCAGGTCCTCCGGCAGGAGCGATACGAACAGGTCTACCGCCTGCTGCTCCAGCGTGCGCTGCCGCTTCCATGCGGCGGTGAGCTCCTCCGCATGGGCGGTCATCTCCTGGATGTCTGCCGAGGAGGCGCTGGGCGCGCCGAACAGGCTGCACGGCACGGCGGCGAGCAGCAGCAGGGGCAGGCAAAGGCCGATGAGGAGCAGGGCCGGCACTGCTTTGCGCAGTACAGGCGCGGCGGCGGCCGCCGCCGCGCCGTGGACGCCTCCCGCCCATGCCGCCTGCGCGATCCGTACTGCGGCGGCGGTGTGGCTGTGATTATTTCTTTCTCCTGCGTTTTCTATTGTGAGGTCCTCCTCCCTTTGGTGTTTCCGGCGCCGCTTTATTTTTCAGCGGCTGTGCGCTGCGGCGCAGGGTACGGGGCTGGACGGCAGGCGGCGGCGTTACCATATCCGGCGTGCGGACGCCCGGGGTGACGTCCGGATGGGATGCCGTATCCGGACGATCTGGTTTTCTTTCCCGTATCGCTGGGGTAACTGTAGGGCAGCGATCTGCGGGTGCAACGTCCGGCTGCAGCTTTGCGGCTGGCTGCGCGTATGCCTGCGGCGGTGCGGCCGGTGTCACAGCTGCCACCTGTGCGGGCGTGACCTGTGCCGCCGCCTGTGCAGATGTCTTGTGCGGTGCAGACGGCGTCACCCGGGCAGGAGACGGAGCCCCCTGTTGTGCCGCAGGAGCCTCCTGACGCCTTGCTGGAGAGACAACGTTCCCCGTTGCCGGTCGTGCTTCCCGCAGCGGCGCTTCCCTGGCCGGTGAAATGCGGGCTTTATCTGCGTGTCTGGACGCTATGCTGCCTGCGGCAGCGGCAGCGCTGGCAACCGGCGCCGCCGTTTGCTGTTCCTGTGGCGCCCCTCCGGCCGCTATGGGCGGGGAAATCGGCATCTCGCGGGCAGCGGGATGCACCGCCGACTGCTCCTGTACCGTGCCTGCGGCCGTTATGGGCGGCGGCACACTGGTTGCCCGTGCCGACGCTGCCGTAACGGATGCGGCTCCATGTACGCGGTTTTCCCGTGGTACATTGTCTGCAGGTGCAACAACTTGTGAAGGAACCGCCCCCTTTCCCGCTGGGGGCATCCTGCCGGAAGGGGCGGGCGGATTCGCCGGCATAACGCGCGCGGCCGTTGACCGTGACGCAGGCTGCGCCGCGTGAGCATCTGTGCCCTGCTTTGCCTGCTGCGGCAGGGGCGGCATCACTGGGCTGATTTTTCCTGCCTGCTGGGCAGGTTCTGTTTTCCTGCCTCCATACTCCGGCGCCGAATCACCGTGTCCCTGCGCAGTCTCTCTGCCGGAGAGAGCATGAAACGCCTGTTCCGGCGGCTGCGGTGTAACAGGGGAGACCATATGGCTGGCCTGTCCATCCGCTGTGCGCTGCGGCATGACCGGCGGCAGCTTGCCGTCTGTTCGCGGCGGGTCCATCCGGCCGAAGTTCTCCGAAAGCGGACGCTTCGGCGGTGCCGGCGGCGTCACCCTGCCGCCCGCTTCGGAGATGGTTTCGGCGGCGCTGCTGTTTTTCTCCACATGGCTGCTAATATGGCTTTCATCATCAAAGTCATCCGCGTCGATGGAGACCGTCCTGCGCACCTGCCGCATCTTCTCCGTATTGTCCGCACCGTACCGGCGGCGGAAGGCCTCCAATTCCTGCGCGGCCCGCATACCCGAGCCCGCACCGCGGGTCACAGCCGTCCCTTCTGCCGCCGTCCGGCTGCGGATGCTTTCCTTTCGGCTGTCTGACAGCCTGCCGCTGGAAACCGGCCCCCCTGTACCGTTCTTCCCCATACCGCCCCAGAGCGGGCCTTCCCGCGGCGGAGAGCCGAAGGTATTGCTGTATCCGGCGGACGGTGTGTGTTTCGCCGCTGTATGGGTCACGACGGACGCGATGCTGCGCAGGGTCATGGCGGTGAGCGCGCCGGGGAAGCGCGCACCCAGCGGGTCCCCGGTAAGCGCAGGGTTCAGACCGATGCGCAGGATAATGCCGTCCATCTTCTTCGCCATACGAACGATGCCGACTACGAGCATCGCCCACGGGATGATCGCCGCGCCGTTCGGGTCTGTGGAGAGCGCGGACAGCACCAGCTTGACGAACATCAGGTTGAACACCATGAGTACGCACATGCTGGCGAACATCCGCAGCCAGCCGCGGAAGATATCGCCCGTGCTTTTCGACCCGCCCATCGCAAAGGCCAGCGGCGCGCAGTACGTCAGGACACAGAGGATAACGTACCGCTCCGCGACCTCGAAGAACAGCCGGATAAGCTGCCACTGGATGACGATGTTTACCACGATGACGATGAGCCAGCCCGCGTTGGGGAGCGTATCAAAGGTTTCCTCCCCGAACGGGTCAAAGGTGACGGCGTCCGGCGCCTGCAGCATCTCCATGACCGTGGCGGACAGGCCAAAGCCAATCGCACAGATCTGCCGGCTGACGAGCAGCAAAAAGGAAAACATCGCGCTGCGCAGGAACAGCCGTCCCGGCTCCTCCGCCTCGATGCCGACGCCCGAGGCCATGGAACGCATCGCCTGATACGCCAGGTTGCCGATAAGCAGCGCCCAGCCCACCGCAACAAAGATGTTTGCAATGTCGTCTATGACCGGCACGCGTTCTGCGAAGTAGGAAAGATCCACATTAAACAGCTCCATGAGCTGGTCCAGCAGGTATTCCACCATCTCATACCACAGCGACGCCAGCCATTCAAACAGGGCTTTTACTAACTTTTCGAGAATTTCAGGTTTCCTCCCTTCCAGTAAAACAAAAAAACGGCGCCGCATCAGGGAAAATGTGATACGGCGCCGCTAACAGAAAAGACGCTTCAGTAACAGAAGCGTCTTTATCTTATTCAGTTGTTATCCTCATGTTTTTTCTTTCCTGTCCCTGCAACTTCTTCGATCATCCCTGTAACCACGGTATTAAGCTGTGCTGCATTTTGTGAAGAGATAACAGGCCTTCCGGTTTCCGCCTCAAGAGCTTTTTTGGCTATTCCGGCTACGTTACCGCCACGGCGGGCAACCTCTACATTTTCTGCAAAAGTTTCCGGCTTGGCCTCTTTGGAAATATCCTTTGTTGAGGTTTCTGCAAGCATATTCAGGATAATTTCCGTTGTCGTCATATTATCCCGCAGATTTTCCTTTTTCAGACCCTTCAGCTTTTTATACTGCCGCGTCGTCATACCAGACCATGCACGGGTGATCTCGTCTGTAAGTATTGCATACTCAACACCCTTTTGCACACCGCGATCCTGCCATTCGTCTGTAAGCTCTTTGCGGACCTGGATCGCCTGCAGCCGTTGGTTGATCCATTCTCTGGAATACCCCTTTTTCAGGTAGGTCTCAAGCGCACGGTCTATGATGAGTTCCGGATCTATGGTTTCTTCGATCCGCTCCCGTCCGACTTCTGCAAGCCACAGTTTGAACGGCTCTGCTTTGGGAGAGGGGATCGATTGGATGATGCGCAGCAATTGTTCGGTGTTTGCAGCAAGCGTTTTGCGGAGCTTTCCTGTCGCGGTTCGCATGGCTATCTGGGGACAATCTGTCCCCAGGTACGTACCCAGCTGCGCATCTCGCTTACGCATCTTTTTTAAATAATCAGTAGGATTTACGCTGTCCGTCAGAATCGCAACAACATCAACGACAGAAAAGTACCATTCCTCTTTTTCCTCGTCCCATACCGTTCGGATCTCCTTGTTATCGAAAAGTTGCATCTTATCACGTTCCATTAGAGATATCCTCCTCAAAACAACATCATTTTACCAAGGATCAAGCCGTTTTTCAAGCGTCCAACAGAGGTTGGGCTGTATTTTGCATATTACTTTTGCTCTTGCGAATATAGCAGAATTATCCTATAATAATGCCATAATTTATGGAGGCAGCTGCAATGAAGATCAAGTCCTCTACCGTCCTTCGAAATGGCTATAATACGATCTCTACTCTCGCGCACGAAAACCAGGAGCCGATCTATATCACCAAAAACGGGGAAGGCGATATCGTCCTGATGAGCGTAGATGCATTGGAAAACCGTGAACAGGTCCTGAAGCACCGTGCGGCGATCCTTGAAGCGGAATTCTCCAGACTCAACGGCGAACCTACCTATTCTGTTGATGAAATCCGCAAAATGCTGAAAGAGAAGTATCACAATGCCTGACGCACACAGCTAGTGATCCTTACCCCTGCAGGGGAGGATATTGACCGTATCTCGGATCTGCATTTGATGCTGGTTGGGTCGAGATCCGCAGAAGAGATCACGGACAGACTGCTTGATACCATCTCACTTCTTGCAGAGCAGCCATACATGGGTGCTCTGCATCCGGATGCTTTTTTAGCGCAGCATCAGTATCGAAAGCTGATCTGCGGCAATTATGTCTGCATCTACAAAGTAATCGGCCAAACGGTCTATGTATACCGTATCGTAGACGGCCGGACGGATTATCCGAAGCTGCTGCGATAACGGTCATTCCAGCGTCGCCAGCCCGTCAAAAAGCGGGCGGACGTAGGCGATGAACGCGCCGATGCCGTTGATGATGACCCAGGCGAGCCAGACTCTTTTGAGCCACTCCCACGCGCTGTCAGCCTTTTGCTGCGTGCCGCTCATTTTGGCGCCGATGACCGCCACCGCGCTCATCAGGCCGGCGAGTACGGTTGAAATGGCGGCGATCTTGGAATACACGTCCTTGATGATGCGGTCCGCCGCCGTCCACATGTCCTCCACAGCAAAAGCCTGCGGGATCAGGACCGCGGCGATGACCAGCAGCACCAGCGCGATACGGTAAAATAAGAAGGCGCGTTCCATCCATCCGAGGGCGGGACGCGCCTTTTGCAGTTCATTTTGGTTCAATGGGAAATTCCTCCTGTCACAATAAATTTGTCCCTTTGGTTGACTGGCCTGTACAGCCCTGTTATAATAGGCAAAACAATACAAGGTAAGAGGTGTGATGAAAATGGCATGGACCGATGGTAACCTGGCAAGCGCGCTTACCGAGCTGGAGGCCGTTGAACGCCGGCTGGAAGCAGGGGAGCGCAGCCGCGACCTGAAGCAGGCCGCGCAGCACGCATACAACAGCGCCTATGTCAACGAAAATCCCGCGCAGGCGGAATGGCGGCGCGAGATCCTGGAGCGGGCGCAGCATGTGATAGATGCATGCTTGAAGCAGTAAGGGAGGCCACGGTCTCCCTTTTTGCTGCCCTTTTCCATCAGACCTGGTTTGCCGCACTGATGATATCCCAAAACGCCCAGTGCGAGGCAGGCACATCCGCAAACCTGGTCTGGATAGACTGCACACGCAGCGGCCGGCTGGTCACACGGTTAATGAGCTTGGCCGCTTCCGCACGGGTGATGGACGCGTCCGGTCTGAACATCCCGTCTTTATAACCGTTGATCCAGCCGTGCATCTGGCCGTATGCCACCGCGTCATGTGTCTCCCCATAGCTGGGGACGTCTGGGAACGCCATCGTGCCGGCCGCCACCTGCGGGGACCCGCTCAGGCGGTACAGCCACACGGCCAGCTCCGCACGGGAAATGGGCGCGTCCGGCCGGAAATACGGCGCGGTCTCTATCCCTGCATCATAGAATGCATCCACTTCGTGGGCGTACCAGCCGCTTACCGGTACATCCACCGCGCCACAGGCCGGATAGACCGTCAGGCTGGAGTAGTTGGTCAGCCGTGCAAGCATCACGGCCGCTTCCGCGCGGGTCAGGGTGCCCTCCGGACAGAACCGGCAGTTTCCCATACCTTCAAAATACGGCGCGGTGACGCCATTACGCAGAAACAATGTGCCGTTGTTTTTGCGTACCGCACAGGCACTGAACTGCACATCGTCACGGATATTGCTTACTGTTATCTTGAGGACGCCCTGATTGGACAGAGACATAGGGTATGACTTGCCCCCAACTCTAATACTGCTGTCCTCATCAACATGGGCGGTCTCCTGCCGGCTGCCCACGCGCAGCGTGACGGTATCCAGCGTATAACCTTTGTCCGGCGAAACCGTATACGTCGCCGAGCCGCCGTCGTTCACACCCGTGCGGGAGGCCGATACGGTACAATTCTGTGTCTTGCCGATAGTGATCGAATGATCGTAGTAAGTGGTCAGCTTAGAGGCAGTAGCAGAGACCTTGACCGGTGCATAAACATCATCCACACACAGAATAACATCCTCGCCGCTCTGCTGCAGTTGGTAGTCTATTCCATCCACACTAATCTCGTCCTCGTCCGCATCCACCGTACGGCTGGTGCCGTCCACGGAAAGCGTGATACGGCTGAGGCGGTAGTTTGTCTTGGCCGAAATGGTAAAGCGCACATCCGTACCCTTGGGAACCGTGCTGCCGCAATCCCTGTCAATGTCCACGCCCGTGCCTTCCGAGGTGGTAATAGGGATGTGCTCTTCGTCCAGCTCGGAGATAAAGTACGCCTCCATATCGGTTTGCACATCGGTAAGGCACAGCGTCACGCGGCCGCCGTCCCTGTCTATGCGGTACACCTTGCCGCCCAGCCAGATACGGCCCTCAGATACATATCCCGCAGCGGACTGCACTCCATCGTCCAGCCGTATCTCGGTGATCTCATAGCCGCGTCCGGCGTCTGCAATAATGTTTGCATCGTTCCCGCGCCGCACCTTGACACGGCTTCTGTCCACGTCCACGCCCTTATCGCCGCGGACGCGGACGGTGAGCGGCTGTTCGCCCGGCTTACCGTTGCTGAAAAAGTGGATGCCAAGGCTTTCTTCTGCGGTCAGCGTCATCGTAACCTTGCCGTCCGTCACGGAAAACGGATAGGTTTTATCCCCGATCTGGACAGCACCATCGGCCAGATCGGCCGTGTTCGCCTGTCCCGCATCCGTGCGTGTCACCTGTACTCGGGTGATCTCGGCTTCTCCAGATGGCGCGGCGGTGATCGTAACCGTCTTGTCGATGCCGTATGTCCCCCCGCCGCTGACCTCGATGCCGCTGTCTGCGCTTACATCCGTGTGGCAGGAGACCGCTTCCACGGATGCTGATAAAACAAGATCTCCTGTACAGTTGCCCGGCACCGTGACGGTTATCTCCCGTCCGCTATGGCGGAGCGGCAGCACCATGCCGCCCACTATAAGCTGTGCGGGCTTGTCCTGAACCGTGGTGTTTACGGTCTTCCCGTCGTAATAGGCGGTGACTACTGCAAGCCGGTACCCGTCCAGTGGAGTAAAGGTGACGTCTCTCACCACGCTGGTCTCCCACACGTTGACGCCGACCGCGCTGGATGTATAACCAGTACCGCTTTTTACTTCAACGCGGTGCATACCGCCCGCGGCATAGGACTGTGGGATAATGGTCGCCGCTATCAGCCACAACGCCAGCAGTAAAATCGGGATGCGCAGTTTCTTTGTGGTCATGTTTTTCGCTCTCCTTTCCCTGCAAAAAGGGCCGGTATGAACAGAACGTCATACCGGCTCATGCCAATAATATTATAAGGTCTGGTCTGAAATGAGATAAGCGGCGGTCCTGTCAAATGCGGGCGAGCTTTCCTCTGTCTGCACATCCGGTATAGCGCGCCACAGGCGGTCCACCCGGGCGACGCCGCCCAGGTCGGTGTAGACCACCAGCTGCTCCATCCCGACCGCAGCATTGTCCAGCAGCAAATGCACGGCGAAGCGTTTTTCGCTGATCTGCAGCGGCTGGGTGTACTGGATGCGGTCGAATTCACTTGCGTCCGCCCAGTGATACAACTCACTCTCGGCCAGTTCGCGCACTGTGCCGTATTCGCCCAGCTGGATAGCAGCGCTGTTCAGCACCAGCTCCGCGCTGACCGATGTGAGTTCATCCGTTCCGGCAGACGGCTCCTCGCCCGTATCAAGTGCATACAGGGCGGCCGTACCTCCTGACGCGAGTTCCACATCACGCCGCACCAGCGGCACATCCTGTACCGTCTCATTCTCTGCATCATCCCATCCCTCCAAACCTATCTGTTCCATCTGTGTAAATACCGCCGTGTCCGTATCGGGTACCTCCATTTTCGGTGTATCGTCCGCGCAGCCTGTAGGCAGAAGCAGAGCCCCCGCCATGCAGGCGGCGATCATGCCGCGGAATTTCATTGTATCACGCCTCCTATTGAATTTCCTGTCCAATCGCGCAGAGCCGGTAAGCCGGTTCGTTCGCGATACAGGTGAGCATGGTGATCTGGTTGCCTGCCGTAGGGTTCAGCACATCCGTATCTGTAGCAAGGATGCGACCGGCAAAGGTGACGCGGTAGGTGCGGGCGCCGAGCGAGGTCTTGTAGGTAATGATATCCCCAACCTGCACATATTTCAGGTTACCGAAATACGGCCACGAACCGCGGTTATGGCCGCACAGTGCGACGTTGCCGTTCCAGACGCTCGTCCCGTCCACATGGCCGGCGCCCTTTTTCATACTCTCATAGGTAGCGCCAGGGTAGACATAGGCGAAAATGCCGCGGCTGCCAATGGATACCGCACCGAAATGCCCGTTCGTGGAAACAAGCTGGCGCTGGGCGGTATAGCCGCCGCTCATGCCCTCCAGCCGGTTAAAGGACAGGCCTTCCAGACCGTTCAGCTTTTCATCCGTGGCGATCTGTTTTTCCACCGCGCTGCCCCACGGGTCTATGTACGACCCGATCGGGATGACGGGCGAGCCGGCGCGCGGCGTGGTCTGTTCTGCGTCCGTACCCATGCTGTCCGACGGGACGACGATCGCGCTGCCGCCCGAATCGTCCTTGCTGTCCAGATCCAGCGCATGGTTACTGGAAGTGGGCGTGTAGAAGTGGTCGTCATAGAGGCCTGCGTCATAGTGGTATTCGAGCGCTGAGACAAACGGCAGGCTGAGTACCAGCAGACCGCAGGCCAGTGCGCCTCTGAAAGCGTATTTGATCGTTGTTTTCATCGAACTCATCTCCTTCTGCAAAAAAATCCCCATCTTTGAGGGATAAACCGCACGAAGCGGCTCTCTTGACAAAGACGGGGGATGTGCTATAATAGATTACAGAAAGGGCGTTGCCATTAGCGGTTAGCCCGGTAAGTAGTTTAGTTTAGGGTATAGACCCCGAAACCGTCACTTTGCCGAGTGGCGGTTTCTGCTTTTTACGATGATCGTGACCGTGAAAGGCCCGATATGTAACGTAATACGCATGGCCTCACCCCCTTTCGGGTGGTGTGGCTAACCGCCGTTCCGTATGGCAACGCCCGTGAACGGTAAAACCGTTCGATTGATTATACCACAATTGACTGTTTTCCGTCAATCTGCGGCAGCTTTGCAGGCTTCATAACTGCCAGTCCGGCTTGACAATAATCGTTTCAGCCAGTATAATAAATACCAGCAAGACGGCTGCTTGGCGCTAACAAGCGGTCGTTCCTAATCAAGTTTAGAGCTTGAGGAAACGCCGCTCGGTTTACGCTGGGCGGTTATTTCTTTCTATACATAAAGCATAGGCCGATGACGCCGACGATCAGCAACCCGAACTGAAACAGATCGGAGTAAGTAACCACGGTATCACCTCCGTTCGGAGGAACAACCTGCCGTCTTAACTGGCGGTCTGATTATATCACATCCCTTCGCTTTCCATCAATCCAAGCCGCTATAAGGCGGCTTTTGTCATATCCTCACCTGAAACGCGTAGTCGCTCCCTACAAAGGACTCTACGACATGGTGCTGTCCTTCGCCGCCGGTCTCGATGGCGATATCCCTGCCCACCAGCCGTTTGGCGAGCCGTTTCCGCAGGATAACCGTGTACTCGGTTTCCTCATGCCCCTGTAGCGCGGAAAGCCGCAGCTTCGGCGTCCGTACCCGCACATACTGGCGGTTCACAACGTCATGGATGCGGCGTTCTTCATTATAGACGTAGACACGGGCGGTATGCCAGCGGATATACCGCCAGATCAGCACCAGAATGAGTAAAACCGCCAGCCCTGCCGCGAAGGCGATTTGCAGCACTGTGATATCTGGATCAAGCCCCGGCAGGACCGGTATCTTGTTTCCCGTATAGGTCACGGTGTAGACCACGCTCCCGATGCTGGTTTTCCCCACTTCGCCCCTGTAGGCTGCTGTAGCGCGGTATCCGTCCGCCACTTCGCGGGTCGTATAGGTGGTCTTACTGTAAGTTGCCGTTGCCGTCCAGACCGCGGGAACATCGGAATCCTCCACGTTTTTCGTTTCAGACCAGCTCAGGCCTGTCAGCGGCAGGGTCAGCCCGTCTGCCTGCACCTTCTCCGGCACAAGGCTGCGGTCATTGTAGGCCAGCTCATACGTTTTGGTGACGGTATGCGGATGGCTGTCCGTGACCGTGCTGTAGCCGGTCGCCTCCACCTGAATGCTCTGCACGTCCAGCAGCAGTTCGCCAGTATAGCCATCTTTGCTGTATGGCCGTGTCGCCGGGAACTGGCCGATCACGTCCGCAAGCTCACCGGAGGGCGCGTCTGCTGTAACGGTTTCCTCGGCCTGCTTTTTGTCTGTTATCTCCTGGTCGGCCTTGTCCATACGCTGATAGCGGTACCAGTAACCGTCCTGAGAAAACGGCTCCTCACGGAGCAGAGCGGGATCGATGTCCGGCGCCAGCTCAAAAGTCTTGGTGAGTGTCGGAACACCGTTTATCTCAACCAGCTCGGTGCTGACCGGCTCAAAGCTTGCTTTGTCGCCGTCGAGCAGCACCTGTTCGCTTTCCTGTACTGCGCCCGCCGCGCCGATAAACAGCGCGGCGAGCAGCGGCATAATCAGCCTCCTCAGTTTTTTCCTTTCCATACGTTTGATCTCCTCGCAATCAAATATAAGGGAGCGGTTCCGTTTGAACCGCTCCACAGAATATCCGCCTGTTTACTTTTCCCGCCGCTCAATCCGGATCAGGCGGCTCGGCTTTTGGCCGGGGCGGTTATGCTGAAGTGTAAATACCATATCCGGCTCCCGTTCAAAAAAACCAATATCCCGTTTCCAGCTCATGCCGCATTTGCAGTGCTGCAGGCCGATGAACTGCTGCTTCATTTTTCGCCCGCACCTGGGACAGATTTTGTTACTTTTTCCCATTCTATCGCCTCAAGTACAAATTGCATTTGTGAACATAGATATTATAGCAGATGCCTGCAATCTCAGTAAAGCTGCATTAAATTGAAGAGAATCAGAATCCGGTCTGCGGCAGTGTGGGACTGGTATATGTGGGCGCGCGGTAGATTTTAGTCACCCATGCGCTGGCAGCGTTGTCCCACTCGCCCTGATACGAGCCGCCGCAATCCGCCCTGTTGATGATGTTATAACCATTCGCCATGTAATCCGGCACATAGACCAGCAGCGTCGCTTTCTCAGTCATTTTGAAGCCAGCCGGTACGGTGCCGAACTCAAAGCGGATATCGGTCACATATTCGCCGGCCGCCAGTTTGAGTGAGCCGCTGTCGATCTTGAACGAGTATGCGTTAGTCGAAAGCAGGTTATCTGCCAATGTCCGGTAATCATTCATGTTGGTCTTAAAGGTGATCTTATACCAGACGCGGGCATTGTAGGTACCGGTGGTCAGCGTGGCCGCGCGCACCGCGTCCGTGGGGATGCGGTCATGCCAGAAGAAGTTGTCCAGCGTAACATTCGAGTTATTTGCAATGTTCGTGAAGTCATACCGCATATTCGAGCCGGCGTCTACCGTGTAGTTGCCGGTCTTTTCAATGCTGGTATTGATGTTTGCCGGGTCGTTGTACATCTCGATCTGCACCACGTCGCCTTCCACCTTGAGCCTGGCCTCTACCTTTTCGTTGTTCAGCTGATAAAACCGCGGCGCCTGCACCTCCTGCACATAGTAGCGGCCCAGTGGGATCGGGTTGGAGGCGGCAATCCCTCTGGAATCCGAGGTCATGGTGTCCACCACATGGCCGGTATCGGCATTGGTGATTTCGAACACCGCGCCCTCAAGCAGACTGCCCTTGGGCTGGTTGGTTACGGGGTTGTCCTGCGCGGATTTCTTGACCACCTGGATCTGGCCGAGAATCGGGGTGTTCTCGATGACAAGCTCGGTCGTCTCCCCGCGGCGGACGCGGAGCGTGCGCACAGTATCGTCCAGCACATAGCCCTCCGCGGCGGCGATCTCCTCGACCTTGAGCTTGATTTCGCTCTTGCCGTCTGTCAGCAGGTCGTCCAGTTCGATGTAGCCGTCCTGATCCGTACTGTACTCGCCGATGAGGTTGTTGTCCTCATCCTTGATAAGGAACCGAACGCCGTAAATACCCTCGCCTGTCACTGCATCGACCTTTTTAATGCGCACACCGGCGAGCTTTTCATTTTCAAAGGTGACGGTCGCCAGCTCCCCTGACTTTACAATCACGTTCTGCGGGGTGGCGTCCAGCCGGTAGCCCTCTGGGCAGGAGACCTCGGTCACGACATAGACGCCGTCCTCCAGTCCAGTCACGGTGGCAAGGCCAGAGGAATCCGTGGTATACGAGCCGACCATCTCGCCATTCGCCTTTTCCACTGTAAACGTGCAGCCGTCCAGCGGCTGGTTTGTACCTTTGACGACTTTGCGGATCTGCAAACCGTATGCCTTTTTATTCGTGAACACCAGCTCCATGCTCCCGCCATCCCTGATCTCAAAGGCCTTGGGCGTGTCCTGCAGGATATAGCCGTCCGGTGCTTTGATCTCCGTCACAATATAGCTGCCTGCCGGCAGTCCGTCCAGTGTGATAACACCGTTTGCGTCGGTTTCAGCTTCCCTGACAAACTCGCCGTTAGACTTGGTGATCTTAAACACGGCATTCTTGAGCGGCTGGCGGGTATCCTCGTCTATCTTCTTAATGGTGAAACCGCCCTTTTTCGTGTTGGTAAAAGTCACCTCACAGGTCTGGCCAGCGCGGATCTCCACGGTCTTGGGAGCCTCGTCGATGGCATAGCCATCCGGCGCGGAAACCTCCGTGATGATGTATGTGCCAGTATCCAGCTCAGGCAGGTGGATGACGCCGTCCGCATCAGTCGTAACGCTCTCACGCACAACCGAGCCGTCCCCGCGCGTGATCTTGAACACCGCGCCCTGCAGCGGCTTCTTCGTCTGGCTGTCGATCTTCCTGATCAGCAGGCCGGGCTTTTTGGTGTTCTCAACCGTCAGGGTGTAGGTCTTGCCCTCCTCCAATGAAACGGGGTGCGGGTTGCTGTCGATCAGATAGCCGCCCGGCGCGGTGACCTCAGTCACGATATAATTACCGGCTTCCAGACCCTCAATAAACGCCGTACCGCCCCCTCCGGTGATGACATCCTCCTTGACCATATCACCGTTTGCCTTTTTGAGCTGGAACACCGCGTCTTTCAGCGGCTTGCGCGTCTCCGCGTCTATCTTCTGGATCAGCAGGCCGGGGCGTCTGGTGTTCTCAACCGTCAGCTCGGTGTCCTTGGCCGTCGTGTGTTCGATCTCCAGCACTTCATTGTTCAGGATGTACTCCTTCAAGGTCTTGACCTCCTGTACCTTGTAAGTACCTGCAGGTGCATTTTTGATCTCAATGCGGCCATTTTCGTCCGTGGTGTAATCGCCCAGCAGTATGCCGTCCCGCCAGATCTTGAACTGTACGCCTGCCAGCGGCTCTTTTGTTTCGCTGTCTATTTTCTTCACAATGAGGGATTTCTGCTCGACATTATCCAGCGTCAGCACAAGGTCGCGGTCTGTCGTGTGTTCGCCCTCCAGCACGACTGTACTCAGTTCATAACCGGCAAGCGTGTGCTTTTCCACAAACTTATATGTGCCGGGGTCTGCATAGTCGATGATGAACGTGCCGTCCGGTCCGGTCGTGAACATGCCGATGCTCCTGCCGTCCTTGAAGCCTTCAAATACAACGCCCTGCATGGGCTTTCCCGTATCAAGGTCGATCTTCTTTACGATAATATCCTTTTTGCGGGTGTTGGGAATGGTGAAGAACGTGGGGTATTCACTGTTGTTCTCGATGGTAAACGTCTTTTCGTTAATAACATACTGGGGATCGGTTACGACCTCCTTTGCCTGATAAGTACCCGGCTCTGCATACGGGAGCCAGATGCGGCCATGCTCGTCCGTGGTGTAGTTGCCCAGCAGCCTGCCGTCCTTCCAGATCTCAAAGGTAACGCCCTGGATAGGCTCCCGTGTTTCCTCGTCGATCTTGTAGATACCGAAGTGCTTCTTGATGGTATTCTGGAAAATCAGCGTGGGGATCTCGGCCTGATCTCTGGCAAGTTCGATGGTCTGCTCCGGCGCGTCCAGGTTGTAATGCTCCTTATCGCCGTCCACCTCTACTACACGGTAGGTGCCGGGCTGGAGGTTCTCGATCATCGCTTCGCCGTCCTGACCCGTGGTAACGGAGGTGAGCTTGGCGTCGTTGTAGTATACGTCAAACTTCCAGCCCTGCAGGGGGATCCTGGTGTCCTTGTCCTGCTTGATGATACGGATGGACAGTTTCTTCGTGTTCGGCACATTGACCTCGCGGACGATCTGCGTCGGGTCTGCGGAGGGGTCTATGTAGACCTCGTGTTCCACTTCGTCCTTCAGGTAGCCCTGCGGCGGCTCGACCTCGACCACCTGATAGAAGCCCTTGGGGAGGCTGTACACCTTGGCATAGCCGTTCACGTCTGTCTTGACGGTCTGCAGCACCTGGCCATCCCTGCGGATCTCAAAGGTAGCGCCGGCCAGCGGCTCCTTGCTGTCCTTGTCATACTTGTAAATTTCGATGCCGGGCAGCGGGGCATTTTGGAAGGACAGGGTAATATCGCGGGTATTGTCCCAGCTGAAGGTCTGGATATCCGCACCGTCTGTTGCATACCCCTCCGGCGCGGCGATCTCATACACCTCGAAAGAGCCAGTGGGCAGGTCCCTGCCCTGGATGGTGAACTCGCCCAGCGCGTCCGTTACGTAGGTATTGACAAAATCGTTATCTATGCCCTTGACCTCAAACTTTGCGCCCATCAGGTTCCGCCCGTCCGCGCTGGAGGTCTTATGTACCTTGAAAACGTGGTCGTCACTGTTGGCCAGTGTCACTTCAACGGTCTTATCACCCGTGCCAGTGTTTACCACTTTATCCGGCAGCAGGGTGTAGCCCTCCGGTGCTTCGGTTTCCTTGATGGTGACATCGGTGTTGAGGGGTAAGTCAAGAAAAACAGCTTCACCATTGCCATTTGTCGTTTGTTCATCTGTTTTCTGCGCGCTATCTTTTTGATAAGTGATTTTGAAAGTACAACCCTGCAATGGCGCACCATCTTTATCAGTCTTCAAAATCTTGAGATTAACTTTTTCCTGTGTAGACAATGGATTAGAGTTAAATTGCAACTCATTGCTCAACTTTTGCACAGCGGGTTCCACCATGATAACCGGCTGTACACCCGAACTGGTTGTGCTGGCTGCGTACACATTATAGCGATCCACGTTCATGCTGGTTACGATTTTTGTGGTCAGTTTATCCTGATCTGCGTCCATCTGCTCCGCTGTGGCCTTGGGGATACAGAACAGGAAGGTTTCACCATAGGCTGTATCGTTGCCGTTCTTGTACAGGTCGTTGTTTTTCTGCACATTCTTCAGCGTAAGGCGCTGCGCCCCGCTTTCGTCATAGCTCTTATTGCCCTGGCTGTCCATGAGGAACGCACTGGACGGTACGTTGTCCGCACGGACGAAGATCTGATTGCCGCGCACGAACGTAGCGGACGCTGCCGCCATAGGCAGCACCATGTAGTCCTGTCCGTCTATTTCCTTTTCTGCAAATACACCAGAGTTTACAATACCCTGCGGCAAATCTACTGAGCCGGTCTTTTGTGCGGCGGGCGCGTACTCCGTGTTGCCGGGCGTGTAGTTGATGGTTGCACCTACCCACGGCGCATGCCCTTTTCCATTTGGCCCCCATACGCCATAGAACTCGTTGCCGTATTTCAGCATTTCGATAGCGGCATAAAGGGTAAGCGCCTCCGAGGTGCTGCTGGCGCTGAGCGTTTTGCCGCTGGCACGGTAGCCCAGCGACGTGGAGCTGACGTAATTCACGCCGTAGCTGCTGTTAGCCGCGATCTGCGCATCTCCCAGCGCCGCCCACATGGCCGCCTGCGACGCACTGAAATACATATCCGCTGTAAAGTTTTCATTCGTAAGGGGGCTGCCCACCGTGGAAATGAACTCATTAAGCGACATGCGCGAATCACTGCGCACGGCCACTCCGTACACATGCATATCCGATATGCGGCTGGTGACGGTATACGGCATACCTCCCGTGCCGGGGTTGCCCTTGCTGTGGTCTGCGCAGTATGCGCGGATCTCCGTACCGTCTGACGCTTCCGTAAACATAGGCCAGACGTTGCGTGGCGCGCCGTTCTGCTGGAACCACGCCTTTTGCACGCCTCTGTCCGCGATAGTGTACACCTCGCCTACGTTGATCTCAATGCTGGACGCCTCGTTGTCCTCATCTGCCAGCGGCATGATGCCGCTGTCCACTGCAGCGGCCAGCGGCACGCTGGTGAGGAGAGTAAGGGCGGACAATGCGCCTGCTGTGACCTGTCTGAAAATATCCTTTATCATGATTTGCCTCCTCATATTGGAATAAAAAAGCCGCCTTTCAAGGGAAAGGCGGCGCGCGCTGATGATGATTTACTTGTTTCATAGCCTGGATAAAAAGAAAGAGCGATTAGGTTGATCTAATCGCTCTGGTTGAGTTATAAACCGAACTCTTGCGCGCAGTAAATAGTTCCATTTTCTGAAACAGCAAAGCCGATGCCTACGCGAGTATAATCCTCATCTAAGATAGCATAGCGATGCCCATCCGAATTCATGAAATTATTCATTGCTGCTTTCATGGGATCAAAGCCCATCTCAACACCAAGTTGGGTCATGCGCCCTGCGCCTGTAATATTTTCGTGACTATACACATCATCTGCTGACATACCATTTTCGGCTGCGAAAGCACGCTCTTCATCAATATCAGAATGCCTAAACTCCGTGGTAAGATGCATGGCCCAATACTGCGCCCAACTCATAAGATTTTGGTCAATCTCCAATTCTGGGACACCAACCTTGCGGCGCTCTTCATTGATGGCATCTATCATTTCCAGTTCCCATTCTCGGAGCATTTCGTCCGTTACAGTAGTGGAACTGCTGCTGTTATCGGCATTGCCGTCCGTGCTATCGCCGCCGCTTGTGACTTCCTGACCCAGCGCCTTGCGCAGCTCATCTGCCCAGAAATGGTTTACCGTGCGGTCATCTTCGAACGAAACCGCGTCTACCGGCGCGCCTTTCATGGCGTCCAGTGCAGCGATAACGTCCTCTACCGTGCCGGCCGCTTTACCCGTGATGACCGGCGCATATTTTTTCGCCGTCTCAAGATATTTTTCCGGCCGCCAGTTGCAGTCTATCATGGCCTGATTGAATTCTGACATGGTTTTGTTCCACTTCGTAATGGCGCTGCCGCCGGCAGGCGTTGTGCTTTCCGTGTACGGCGCATCCGTGTCGATACGGACGCTCTCCGTAGCCGCGTCATAGGATACGCCAAAATCGATCTGCTTACCGATATCCCGCAGCTTCACATAATTGTTTCCGCTGATCTGGTAGGCCGTCATGCTGGCCTGCTTGCCATCTATGGTGATTTTCTGATCCGTCACCTTGGCAGACGCGCCGCTTACCGCCTCGTCCTTAATGCCCGCCACGCTGGGGGCCGTGCGCTCCGTGCTGATCTCTACGGTCTGCGTCTCGTTGTTCCACTCCACACCAAAGCCCACAAGCGTACCAATATCGCGCAGCTTGAAATAATTGTTGTCCGCTATATTGTACCCCGTGGGATAGACGCGGGGGCCATCAACGTAGACCGTCTGGCCCATGTCACGGGTGGGGGTGGCAATTACCGTATCAGCCGCACTGGCGAAAGGCACTGTACCGGCAATAAATGTCGCTGTACAAAGTAAAGCTGCAAGACTGGTCTTCATAAGATTTCACCTTCGCTTTCCATTCCTGTATCTTTACTTTACAGCGAGTGCGCGATGCTGTCAACCAAATTATTTTGAACCGAAATGTTGTCAATTGCAAGGGAAGCCGCTTTTACATCATACGGCGGCTTCCCTGCAAAGATTTCACAGGATAAAGAGAAGCGACCTTGCCTTCCTATAGAATATATAACACGTTATCGAACAGGCGGCGGACGTTGCCTGTGAATAAGCAGGTACATTGTCGAACGCCTCCTATACAATTTGTTTAACCAAATCGGGTGTATCAATTTTCAAAAGAAACTGCGCCGGATCGTGTTCGATTCGACGCAGTTTTGCCAGTGCAGTTTCAAGTGCTGCATCCGTTTTCCGTTTGTGGTTTTTGATAAACGCTTCCAGTATAATCACATTCCCCTTGGAATCATAGGTGAAAATAACACGGCTCAAGGTCGTCTTGTATTTGTCCCGCAATTCAAATAGCCGCCGGTATCTATCCATTTGGAAATGCTTGACCGGTGGTTTTCCTATCGTATCGCGCGGCAACAGCAGCATTGTGATAAACCATAGCAGTCGTTCCTGTTGCTTTGGGTGAAGTGTTTGTAAAAACTGCTTGATTGCATCTCCACCTAAATCATGATATGTATAAAGTATCTTCATAACGAAAACTCCTTTTTTTAATCAACAAGGTATGGGGCTTTTCTTGTTGCCAACATTCTGCCAACAAATCTGCAATTGCGAATAATCTGTTCTCTTCAAAAAGTTATAAAATTCAGAACAAATAACGCGAAACAAGCCTTAATAATATAGCCTAAAGGATTATAAAAAATATATATGAACACTTAAAATCCTCCGGTAGCGATACTGTGCCGGTTCGATTCCGGCTGGCGGCACCATCGTCCTCAAAGCCTGCAGCCATATGGCTGCAGGCTTTTTTCTGCCCGCCGGCGCAGCGCATCCCTGCCGCGCGCTGACGTGCCGGACGCGTCCACAGCCTCATCCTCTCGCCAAGCAAAACCCATGCCAGAAGTTGGCATGGGTTTTGCTTTATACTTTTTTGTGCCGTTGCGCTTACTGCTCGCCAAGCAAAGCCCCTCAACGCACAGACCGAAGACAGAGAGGAAGAACCAGATGGACGTCTTTGCAAACCACCCTGTTCAGCAGCAGACGCAAAACATGATCCTGTCCCAGCAGCAGCTGCAATCGCTGAAAATGCTCGAGCTGACCGCCCAGGAGCTGGAGAAATTCCTGCAGGAGGAATTCACAGAGAACCCCGCGCTCGAGTGGAAAAGCAGCTGGAGGACAGGCACCGCCCCCGCTGCGGAGCCGCTTTCCTACGAGGCCTCCTGCGGCCTGTACACCGACGAGGAGCAGTGGAAGCTGCATATCCTCGACCAACTGCAGCGGCATCCGTCTTTCCGCGCCCACGCCGGGGATTTTCTGCTTTTGCTGGACTGGGCAGACGACGATGGACTGTTCCGCACGCCGCTTGCGGAGTTCTACCAGTCCACAGGTATGCCCGCCGACACCGCGGCGCATTGCCTGGAGGTCCTGCGCGGCCTTGATCCGCCCGGCATCTTCGCAGCGGACGCCGCGCACTGTCTACTCCGGCAGGCGCAGGCACGCGGTCTGCTTGACGACACGCTGCGCAGCATCATCCTGCGGTATCTGAGCGAGATCGCCTCCGGCTATTACGCCAAGATTGCCGACGAGCTGCATCTGCCCCGCAAAGCGCTCGCCCGTTATATCGACCTCCTGAAGGAGCTTTCCCCCCATCCGCTGAACGGACTTGTGGGCGGGGACGCGCCCTACCTTATGCCGGATATCACGCTGCGCAAAACCGACGGCAGCTGGGAGATCCTGCTCAACGACCGCACGGCCGACACCTACTGCGTCAGCCCCTACTACGCGGCGCTCTATCAGCAGGCCCAGTCCCCCGAGCTGCACACCTACCTGAAGCAGTCGCTCGACCGCGCCCGTCTGATTATCAGCGCTCTCGCTCAGCGCCGCGAAACCCTCCTGCGGCTGATCCGCGCAGTCATCGCGCGCCAACGCCCGTGGCTGGACGGACGCGGCCCGCTCGCGCCGATGACCATGAGCCAGCTGGCGGCGCAGCTTCAGGTCCACCCGTCCACGGTTTCCCGCGCCGTGAAAGGGAAATACATCGAAACGCCGACGCACGGCACGCTCGCGCTGCGCGGCCTGTTTTCTCAGGAGGTGTCCGCCGAGGGTGTCAGCGCGAACGCCCAGGATGTGCGCGCCCGCATCCGTGGGTTGATCCAGCGCGAGCCGACCGACGCCCCATACAGCGACCAGAAGCTCTCCGCCCTGCTGGAGGAGCAGGGCATCTATATCTCCCGCCGCACGGTCGCGAAATACCGGCAGGAAATGTGCATCCCCTCCGCGTTCGCGCGGCGGGAGGGACCGTCCGGTCCCGCTTGAAAACTTGAAAAAACGCCGCGCACACCTGATATTTTTCCCGCGTTCCGCTTGGATGGCACCGTTTTTGCTGCACAAATCAGTATAATATGTTCGCCTACGTGATGGGACGATAAATTTTTCAGATGGGAGATGTTTTGCATGAATCTTTGCATCCACGAACGGGACGGAGAAAAAAAGGTCTTTGACGGCCGCCAAGTCTATTGGCTGCACACACCGGAAAAGACCGGCGGGAGTTACAGCTCGATCTGCACGGTCAGCTATGACCCGGGCGCCAAGGCCAAGCCCGCTCACGCGCATGACAACGGCGAGGAGACCGTTTATGTGCTTTCCGGAACGGGAAAGGTCAAGGTCGGCGACAAGGTCATGGGGCTGGAGCCCGGAACCCTGGTGCTGTTCCCGCAGGGCGTGCCGCATATGGTATGGAACACCGGCGATATCCCGCTGCACATGGTCTGCTTCTATGCGCCGAACGCGGACGCTATCCAATATACCTTTTACGAGGATTTTGACTTCTGAACCACGCAACTGCAGCCGCGTCCAGCGCTCCGGACGCGAAAGAAAAGAAAGGAAGGATACTATGAAACAGCTTTACATTGGGCCGGAAATCCACCAGTTTGATACGTTCAAAGACTTTGCGGAGGAATTTACGCTGTGTGCGTCCGACCTGATCCTGACCAACGAATACATTTACAAGCCCTTTATCGAGAAGCTGGAGCTTCCTTGCGGCCGGATCTATCAAGAGAAATTCGGCCTGGGCGAGCCGACCGACACCATGACGCAGGCCATCCTGGACGAAGCCGCCAAGGGAAATTACGACCGTGTGATCGCGATCGGCGGCGGCACGGTCATCGATATCGCCAAGGTTCTGGTCCTCGGCGGCGGCGCAACGGTGGACGAACTGTACGACAATATGGTGGGCCTGACCAAGGCGCGCCGGCTCATCATCATCCCGACGACCTGCGGCACCGGCAGCGAGGTGACCAATATCTCCATCCTCAACCGCACCAGGCTGGGTACCAAGCAAGGGCTTGTCTCCCCCGCCATGTTCGCCGACCACGCCGTGCTCATTCCGGAATTCCTGCAAAGCCTGCCGTACAGCGTGTTTGCCACCAGTTCGATCGACGCGCTCATCCACGCGGTCGAGTCCTACCTCAGCCCCAGCGCAACTCCGTATACCGAGATGTACTCCCTGCAGGCCATGCAGGATATCCTGCGCGGCTACTGCCAGATCGCCGAGCGCGGGCAGCACGCGCGCTTCCAGAGCAGCGCGGAATACCTGCGCGCCAGCAATTACGCGGGCATCGCGTTCAGCAACAGCGGCTGCGCCGCAGTCCACGCGATGAGCTACGCCCTGGGCGGCAAATACCATGTGGCGCATGGCGAAAGCAACTACCAGTTCTTTACCGACGTCCTGCGCAAATACCAGGAAAAGAAGCCGGACGGAAAAATCCGCACGCTGGACCATTTCCTGCAGAATACGATTGCCGCGGCCGGCAGCGGCGCAGAGCTTGAGGGAGACACTGGCATCGACCTGCTGGAATGCCTGCTGTCCAGGGTGCTGGAACGGAAGCGCATGGCGGATTACGGCGTCACCCGGGAGGACATCCCTGTCTTTGCCCAAAGCACCATCGACAATCAGCAGCGGCTGCTGAAAAACAACTATGTCCCCCTGACTCTGGAGGATATCACCGCGATCTATCAGGCGCGGCTGTAATCCCTTTCATTCCCGACAATCTCCTTTTCTTTCTCTTTCGATACCCTGGGCCTGCTTTCTCCTTGATTCAATTGTGCTATATATCTCTTCCTTTTAACTCTTTCTTATTGTCAACCTGTCGGCAGGCCCAGCGTATCCATACAAAAACCGGGAGCCCTCCGCTTGCGGCTGCAAGCGGAGGGCTCCCCGCATCATTTTCCCCTGTCATTCCCGCCGGCGCAGGTGCTGGTAATCGATCTCCAGCTTCTGCATTTTGCGGTACAGCGTCCTCCGGCTAATGCCCAGACGCGCCGCCGCGTTTTTGACGTTGCCGCGCGACTCGTTGAGCTGTTTGAGGATCAGCTCCCGTTCCGCATCGTGGATCGTGCCGCGCGCCGGCTCGTTTACCGCCGGTGCAGGCGCGGCCGGCGCGCGGTAACGCAGCACCGACGCCGTGATATGCTCCGGCCGGATATACACATCGGTCGTCAGCAGGCAGGCGCGCTCGACCGTATTTTCCAGCTCGCGGATATTACCCGGCCATGGGTATTCCAGGAAGAGCCGCATCACCTCGTCTGTAACGCCGCGTATCTGCGCCTTGCCCGCCGGCTGGTATTTGCGGATGAAATAATCTGTAAGTATCGGGATATCCTCCTGCCGCTCGCGCAGCGTCGGTATCTGGAGGGAAAGGACGTTCAGACGGTAATACAGGTCGCTGCGGAAGGTCTTTTCCTCAATCGCCTGCTGCAGGTCCACATTGGTACCCGCAATGATGCGGATATTGAGCGGGATCGGCTTCTTCCCCCCGACGCGCGTCACCTCGCGCGTCTGCAGGATGCGCAGCAGGTGGACCTGCACCTCGTAAGGCATATCGCCGATCTCGTCCAGAAAGATCGTGCCGTTGTTGGCCAGCTCGAATTTGCCGGCGCTGCCCTCGCGCTTCGCGCCGGTGAACGCGCCCGACTCGTAGCCGAACAGCTCGCTCTCGACCAGGCTCTTGGGTATCGCGCCGCAGTTCACCGCCACAAACGGCCCGCAGGCGAATTCGCTACTGTTGTGGATCGACTGCGCGAACAGTTCCTTTCCCGTACCGCTCTCCCCGAGCAGCAGCACGTTCGCGGAGTTGGTGCTTGCGATCTGGGCGTATGCCTTGGCGGTTGTGATGGCGGAGGACTGCCCGATGATGTCGTCAAAGTTGAACGAGGCGGTCGCGCCGATATATTTTGTGACAAATTTGCGCACCTCCGGACTCTGCCGGAAGGTGATCAACAGGCCCGAGCCATCGCTTGAGGCGGCGTTCTGTACCATCTGTATCGTGACAAACGCGCGGATTGTGCCGTATTTGCCCTGCACCGTCAAATCGCGGTCATATACGTTTTTCTTCATCTTGAAGAAGTCGAACGAGGGCATGATTTCCAGGATGGACTGCCGGAGCAGCTCGTCCTTGGTATAGCCCAGGATCTGCAGCGCGGTGTCGTTTGTTTTGACGATGGTATAGCCGCTGTCCAGCAGGAACACGCCCTGGTTGATGGTCGAAATGATGGTTTGAAGCTGGTTTTCCGCCGCAGCAAGGCGGTTGTACAGCCTTTGCAGCGAAAACTGCCGCATGATCGCGTAGCTTGCCGCAGCCACCAGCCCCAGCGTGTGCGGGTGCGTCTGATTCCAGGCGCCCGACATGCAGATCGCGCCCCACAGCCGGCCGTCCGCGTCGATCAGCGGCGCGCCGATTCCAGTAAACTCATGCTCGGACGGATAAAACATCTCGTAGGAGGCAAGCTGGACGGGCTTCCGAATCGCCATCGGCGTGCCGATCCCGCCCGTGCCGAACACCGATTCATGCCGGCACGCCCCTTCCACCAGCGGGTTTTCCTTTGACTGGATGTCAGCCACCGCGTCCTTATCCCCGATCAGCTTCAGGATATACCCGTCGCTGTCCGACAGGAGAAGTACAAAGCCCGATCCCTTGACCAGGGTATGCAGGAACTCCATAAAGGAGGTGGCAACCTCCATCAGCACCGCGTTTTTCCGGCGGCGGGCCTCCAGCTCCTCCGGCGCGAGCCTTTTAACGGATTGCTTCTCCGGATCAAGCCCATAGGCCAGCGAACGCTTCCAGGAATCATAAACCACTTTGGGAAACACGCTGTAGTCTTCCGCCCCGCTGTGAAAAAATTGATATCTGGCCCGTTCCATCTGCTCGCGTTTCGCTTCTGCAATCAACAAAGGCTCCTCCTTTCAAAGCATTGCGTTTCAGTGTGTCATTATTATACACCAAAACCAGAATTTTGCACGAAAAAAATAAATTCCGCCGTTTCCCTCCCGCTGTCCCCGGCCGACTGGGACGCTGTGTGTCCCTATGTGACAAAAGTGTGACACACTTTCGAAAAACCGCTGCAAAACCGCGCCCCGCACGGCAAAGTATTCCTTTTTCAGCAATTGCTTCCTTCCCTTTCCTGTCACATGTGCCACTTCGTTGTCACATAAAATAAAAATGCACAGAATAATACAAATATTATTATATATATTGCACAAACCGCATGAAGCCCGTCCCGTCGATTGCGGGTCGGATGCGTCCCTGTTTTCCCACGCCGGGCGGCAATCCGGCCTTCTGTAAAAAAGCGGGTTTTTTCGGAGCGACGGTACAGTTGGCACAGGAGTTGCTTCTCTATCTTTTATATAAGATCCCTGCAAAAAACGGCTGGACAGCAAAAGGGGAACAGAAGCATGAAAGCATTGATGAAATGGGAGTCCGGCGCGGGCCATGTCGCGCTGCGCGAAACCGAGCGCCCCGTACCGGGGCCGGACGAGGTCCTCATCCGCGTGGCCGCGGCGGGTATCTGCGGCACGGATATCAAGATATGGCACGGCACCACCTGGAGCAACCCGCCCGTCATCCTGGGCCACGAGTATTCCGGCGTGGTCGTTGGGCTTGGCCGCAACGTCACCGGTCTGCAGCCGGGCGACCGCGTGGTCAGCGAGACCGCACAGGTCGTCTGCGGGAAATGCGCTTATTGCCGCAGCGGTCGGGAACTGATGTGCGACAGGCGGCTTTCCATCGGCTACGGCGTCAACGGCGCCATGGCGGAATACATCGCTGTGCGGCAGGGCATTGTCCACAAGATACCGGACAGCCTGGACTTTGACAAGGCCGCTCTGTGCGAGCCGTTCGCCGTTGCGCTGCACGGACTGCTCGACCATACGGCGCTTACCGCTGCCGACCGCGTGCTGGTCATGGGGCCGGGCGCGATCGGACAGCTTGTGGCGCAGGCCGCCCGCTCGTGCGGCGCGAAAACCGTGCTCGTCGGTCTGCCGCAGGATCAGGAACGGCTAGATGCCGCCCGACGCGCCGGTATCGACGTGACACTGACCCGACTGACCGACGAAGCGATGCAGGAGCTGACTGGCGGCAGGGGCTTTGACGTCGCCGTGGACTGCACCGGTGCGGAGCCTGCGATACGGCAGGCCATGAAGGCAGTCAAAAAGGCCGGCACGTTCATCCAGCTCGGCCTGACCAAGCCCGAGCTGACCATCGATTACTCCCTGCTGACCGCAAAGGAGCTACAAATTGTCGGCACGTTCGGCCACCAGTACCACAACTGGGAAATGGCGATCGAGCTGATGGCCAGCGGCAAGGTGCAGGTCGACCATCTGATCACCAGCCGCTACGATCTGGAAGACTGGCAGCGCGGCTTTGAGGAAATGCAAGGCAGCAAGGGCATCAAGATCCTGCTGTACCCGAACGGAGAGCAAGGAGTGGAACCATGAAAGCAGTCGTCAATTACGAAAGCGGGGCGAAAAAGGTCCGGCTGATGGAGGTCGAGCCACCGCTCCCCCAAGCCGGCCAGGTCCGCATCCGCGTCTCCTACTGCGGCATCTGCGGCACGGATATCCATATTTTCAGCGGCGACGGGGGCTACCCCACCAACCCGCCCGTAACGATGGGGCATGAGTTGTCCGGTGTGGTGGAATCCGTCGGCGCGGGCGTCGATCCCGCCTGGATCGGGCAGCGGGTCGTGAGCGAAACCTATTACCACACCTGCGGCGTCTGCCCCTATTGCCAGACCGGCCACAAAAACCTGTGTCCAGAAAAGCAGTCCATCGGCAGCGCGGTCAACGGCGCGATGGCAGAGCTTGTGGTGGTGCCAGCGAAAAACCTGCACCGCATCCCGCAGGGCGTCAGCATGGAGGAGGCCGCCATGACCGAGCCGCTCGCCTGCTGCGCGCAGGGCGTGTTGGAGTTCGGCGGCCTACGGCCGGGTGACAAGGTGCTGATCACCGGCCCGGGCGCGATCGGCCTGATGTGCCTGCAGCTCGCAGCCAGCGCGGGCGCGCGGGTCGTGATAGCCGGCACCCAAGTGGACGCCGAGCGGCTGGAGCTGGCCAAAGAGCTTGGCGCCTGCGCCGCGGTCTTTTCCGACCGGCCGGATGCGGAGGATCGGATCGCCGCGCTTTGCCCGCCCTACGGGCCGGATGTCGTGTTCGACTGCTCCGGCGCCGGCCCTGCGATCCAGATGGGTCTGCGCGCCGTGCGCAAGGGCGGCCGGTATGTGCAAGTCGGCCTGACGGGCAAGCCCACCACGTTGGATATGAACCTGATCACGCTCAAGGAGTTGACCGTTTACGGAACCTATGCCCAAAAAACCGAGTGGTGGATCCGCTCGCTCGAACTGCTGGGGCAGAAAAAGATCAGCCTCAAGCCGCTGATCAGCAACATATACCGTCTGGAGGACTGGGAACAGGCCTTTGACGGGTACATCCGGAAAATAGGTTTGAAATATTTGTTGGCGGCTACGGAAGAGAGGCGGTGAGAAGAAGGAGTGAGCTGTTTTGTGTAGCTGCTGCAAATAAAAAATCCCAACACACTAAGGAGGAAGAAAAATGAAAAGAGTTAAGCGATTGATCAGTTTGGGCCTGTCCCTCACCTTTGCCCTCAGCCTTGTGGGCTGCGGGAACGGCGCGGACACCTCCGACGCCAACGCGCAGGACACGCCATCCACAGGCGGCAACGTTGTCAAGATCGGCAGCCTGTGGCCGTTGACCGGCGGTTCCGCAACCATCGGCCAGCAGCATGCGGACGGAGCCGAGGCCGCGATCAAGGAGATCAATGCCAACGGCGGCATCAAGTCGATGGACGGCGCACAGATCGAGCTGGTCGTTGCGGATACGCAGACTGCGGCTGACCAGGCTTCGGTCGCATGCGAGCGCCTGATCACGGACGATGATGTATCCCTAATCATCGGTGCGTATAACAGCACCTGCTGTATCTCCGCATCTGAAGTCGCCCAGAAATACTCCATCCCATTTATCTCCCAGGGCGGTGTTGCGACAGACGTGACCGAGCGAGGCTACGATTATGTATACCGTATCAACAACACCGCGACGTTCGACGTGCAGGAGATGATTGTCGCGCTGGACGAGGTGTGTAAGGAATATAATCTGGATACCCTGACCTACGCTCTGATTTATGAAAACACAGACTGGGGTTCGGATAACGCCCGCATCTGGAAAGAGCTGGCAGACGAGCGCGGCTGGACTTGCGTGCTTGACGAGCCTGTGACCAACGGCCAGGCGGACATGACCTCCCAAGTGCTCAAGATCAAGGAATCCGGCGCGGACGTGTGCAACGTTTCGTTCTATACCGATGACGCCATCGTATTCGCCAATGCAATGTACGCCAACCAGGTTGATCTGCCCTACGGTATCTGGTCGGTCGGCGGCGGCTGGCAGGACTCCGCGTTCTATGAATCCGTCAGCCCCGAAGTCTATGAATACACGTTCGTCCAGGAGGACTGGGACATGTCCGGCGTCCAGAACAAGGAATGGATCAAGGAAGTCGCCCAGCAGTGCAAGGATACCTACGGCTATGAAATGAGTTCGTTCTTCGCCCAGGGCTGGACCGCGGCCTATGTCGCCTACTATGCGCTCGAATCCGCGGGTACCACGGACGCGGAGGCCCTGCGCGACGCGATCGCTAACCTGAACATCCAGAACAGCGACGAGGAGCGCGCGCTGCTCTCCGGCTACAGCGCCATCGTCTTTGACGAAAAAGGCCAGAACACCTTTGGCGGCGGCCCGACCGGCGGCACGATCGTCCAGTACCAGAACAGCGAGCCTGTCGCCCTTTATCCGGCTGAGCACAGCTCCGGCGGCACGGCGGTCCTCCCCATCCCCGCGTTCAGCGAGCGCTGACTTTCCCTGTACGGAAACAGCTCCATGCCAATACGGCGGCGGCCTGGGGCGGGAAGCCTTCCCGCCCCTCCGCTGCGCCGTTTTCGGCGTTATCCTTTCGGCATACCCGTTCCAGCCATACGCCCTTTACAACGCTCTGCAAACTGTATCGAGGCGGTAATTACAGAGGAAAGGAAATAGGTTATGAACAATTTGTTTTTGTCCATTCTGCACGGGCTGATCCTGGGAGGGGCATACGGCCTGATCGCGGTCGGCCTGAGCGTCATCTTCGGCGTGGTGCGCATCATCAACTTCGCGCACGGCGCCATGCTGATGGCCTCGGCTTATGCGTATTACGAGCTGTTCACGCGGTATGATGTCGATCCGTTTTTAGCCATGATCGTCATCGCGCCCCTGTTCTTTGTGATCGGCTTTTTGCTGCAAAAGGTTGTCATCCGTCCGCTGCTCATCCGCGAGCGCGCCAGCGTGCTCGAACCGACCAGCGTTATGCTGTTCACGATCGGCCTGGACTACGCGATCGCAAACCTTTACCTGATGATCTATACCTCGCGCTATAAAACGCTCAACACCTGGGCTTATTCGAATTACGCGCGCCTGTTCGACGGAAAATTCGTCACGCAGTATTCGCGCATCATCTCTTTCGTGCTGGCCTTTGTCGTCGCGGGCATCCTGTGGTTCATCATCAACCGCACCGAACTGGGCAAGCGAATCCGCGCGGTATCCCAGAACCGTGACGCAGCGGCGCTGTGCGGCGTCAATGTACATACGACCTACGGCATCGCGTTCGGTCTGGGTACCGCGGCGCTTGCCATTGCGGGCGCCTGCATGGCCTCGTTTTACCTGGTCTCCCCCTCCGTCGGCAATGTGTTCGGCACAAAGTCGTTCATGATCGTTGTGCTGGGCGGCCTGGGCAGCATCCCCGGCGCGATCATCGGCGGCCTGATATTCGGCCTGATCGAGCAGGTCGGCGCGCAGTTTATCACCTCTACCATGGCGTCCATGCTGTCGTTTATCCTTTTCCTGATCGTTCTGGTCATCAAGCCGGACGGTTTGCTGGGCAAGAAAAAGTGAGGGATGCGAGATATGAGCTATAAAGGAAATTCTATTTTTAAGGGTAAATTTTTCGTTTGGCTGGCAGCGCTGTGCTTTCTTGTCGCGCCGCTGCTGGCAAACACCTATATGCAGAGCATCCTGATCCTGGTTTGCTTCTATGCATTTGCAGCGGTCGCCTGGAACCTGATCTGCGGCTACGCCGGCACGATGTCGCTCGGCCATTCGGTTTACATGGGCATCGGCGGCTATATCTCTACGATCCTCCTGGAAACCAAGGGTGTTTCCCCCTGGATCGGCATGCTGATCGGCGCGGCGGTCGCCATGCTGATCGGCGTTGTCATCAGCTATCCGACTTTCCGCCTCAAGGGTCCGTATTTCACGCTCGCCTCCATCGCGATCTGCGAAATATTCGGCACCTTTGTCCTGAACACGGAAAACCTCGGCCCAATCCCGCTCAAGGGCGGCTCCGGCTGGTCGCTGACCCAGACGGGCTATCAGGCCGTTATGTATGAGTTCCGCAGCAAGCTGGGCTACTACTATGTTGCGTTTATCCTGCTGGCCATCGGCGTTTTTGTCACCTGGAAAATGTCCAGAAGCAAGCTCGGGTATTATCTGGTCGCGATCCGCAGCGACGACGACGCCGCGCGGAGCCTGGGCATCAACGTGACCAAGTACAAGCTGATCGCCATGGGCATCAGCTGCTTTATGATCTCCCTAGCCGGTACTTTCTATGCCCAGTACTTCCGTTACATCGGTCCGGACCGCATTTTCGGCTACGACCTGGCGGTACAGATCGCCCTGATCGCCCTGATCGGCGGGCAAGGCACCGTTATGGGTCCCGTGATCGGCGCGGTCGTGCTGGTCCCCCTGTCGGAATACCTGTCCGCCACCTTCGCGGGTACGATGTCCGGCCTGAACCTATTCCTGTACGGCGTTATCATGATGCTGGTCGTTTACTTTATGCCTCACGGTTTGTGCGAATATGTCGTAAAGGCGGCGCAGTGGATCGAGGAGAAGCTGTTCGGCGCGCATGGAAAGAGGAAACAGTCCAAGGCGGCGTCCAAATAACCGCCGCCGGCAAAGGCACCGCGCAAATATGTACGAAGCGAGGGATAAGAAAATGTCAGTAATCGTTAAAATGGAACATGTGACCAAGCAGTTCGGCGGCCTGACAGCGGTAAACGATTTTTCCGGCGAGATTGAGAAAAACGCGATCGTCGGGCTGATCGGCCCCAACGGCGCCGGCAAGACCACCCTGTTCAATATGATCGCCAACTACTACCACCCGACCAGCGGCAAAATCTATTTCAAGGACCAGGATATCACCGAGGCCAGGACCGAGGACATGGCCAGGATGGGGCTTGCGCGCACCTTCCAGGTCACAAAGCCGTTCGGCGACATGACCGTGCTGCAGAACATCATGGTCGGCGCGTTCCTGCACACCACCAACGCCAGGCAGGTGGAGCAGAAGGCGCGTGAGGTTGCTGGTCTGGTCGGCATGACCTGCGATCTGGATATGATCGCCAACAACACGACCACTGTGGACAAGAAAAAGCTGGAGATCGCCCGCGCGCTGGCGGTCGGTCCGGAGCTTATTCTGCTTGATGAGGTCATGGCCGGCTGCAACCCGCAGGAAAAGCTCGAGCTGGTCGACACTTGCCGCAAGGTGCGCGACGCGGGCGTTACCATCCTGATCATCGAGCACGATATTAAGACGATCATGTCCCTGTGCGACAAAATCTACATCCTGCACCGGGGCGAAAAGCTGGTGGAAGGCACGCCCGAGCAGGTCGCCAACGACAAGCGTGCGATCAGCGCCTATTTGGGGGAGGATTTTGACAATGCTGAAAATTAGCGATTTACGCACCGGCTACAACGGCGGTGAAATTGTCCACGGCATTTCGCTGGAGGTGCCGGACAATCAGATCGTCGCGATCGTGGGCGGCAACGGCGCCGGCAAAAGCACACTCATCAAGGCGATCACCGGCCTGATTCCGCTCACCAGCGGCACGGCGGAATACAACGGCGAAAAGCTGAACGGCCTCTCCCCCGACAAGATCATGCAAAAAGGCGTCTGCCTGGTGCCGGAGGGCCGCCAGCTCTTCCCCAACATGACGGTGGAGGACAATCTCGACATCGGCTCCTGCACCAAGGAGTCCCGCAAGCGCCGCAAGGAAAACAAGGAAGAGATGTTCCAGATTTTCCCGCGCCTGCTCGAGCGGCGCCGGCAGCTCACCGGTACGCTCTCCGGCGGCGAGCAGCAGATGGTCGCCATGGCCCGCGCACTGATGAGCAACCCCAAGCTGCTGATTATGGACGAACCCTCCTGGGGCCTCGCGCCGATCCTGGTGACCGAAATGTTCCAGACCATCGAGATGATCCGCGACCGCGGCACCGCGATCCTGATTGTGGAGCAGAACGTCGGTAAGACGCTGTCCATCTCGGACTGGGGCTATGTCATTGAGAACGGCACGGTCGTCATGCAGGACGTGGGCAAAAAGCTGCTGCAGGATGAAAGCCTGAAGAAAGCATACCTGGGCATTTGACCGGACGGAAAGGAGCCGATAGCCTATGCTCAAATTCACTGTTGACAGCGTAAAAGGAAAGGTCATCAACCCCGGCACCATCAACGAGCGGCGGATCAAGCTGTTCGCCTCGCCCTATTCGCCCGCCAGACGGGACGCCTACGGCTGCGGCATGGCCCTGATCGACCCGGGTCAGGTGCATGAGGAGCACGCGCATCCGGACAGCGAGGAGCTGATCTTCGTCGTCCATGGGACCGGCACAGGCCGGATCGCAGGGCAGGAGGTGCAGGTGCAGCAGGGCGACCTGATCGCGATCGAAAAAGGAGAGCCGCACCAGTTCCGCAACACCGGCGCGGAGCAGCTCCGGCTGCTCTGGATCTACTCGCCGCCCGGGCCGGAAAAGAAGTTCTTAGACGGTTGACCAAAACAATCCCTGAAAACCGAAGGAGATCATTATGTTAAGTGCCGAAAAAATTCGGGAAATGAAGGTATTTTCCAAGCAGGTGCAGATGGAGGTCGTAAAAATGATCGCCGGCCTGGGCGTGGGGCATCTGGGCGGCTCGCTGTCCATCACCGACCTGCTCTCCGTTCTGTACTGCAATCAGATGCGCTACGAGCCTAAAAACCCCCGCTGGGAGGGGCGTGACTGGTTGGTGCTGTCCAAGGGTCACGCCGGTCCGGCGCTGTACGCCACGCTCGCGCTCAAGGGTTTTTTCCCCGTGTCCGAGCTGGCAACGCTCAACCGCCCGCACACCAACCTGCCCAGCCATGTCGACCGGACGAAAACCCCCGGCGTTGATATGACCTGCGGCTCGCTCGGCCAGGGCGCCTCGGCCGCCGCGGGCATTGCGCTCGCGCTGCGGCTCGACCACAAGGATAACCGCGTGTTCGCCGTGTTCGGCGACGGGGAGATCGACGAAGGGCAGGTCTGGGAAATGGCGCTGTTCGCCGCCCAGCGCAAGCTCTCCAACCTGATCGCCTTTGTCGATTACAACAAGCTGCAGCTCGACGGTACGACCGACGAGGTCTGTGCCTTGGGCGATATCACCGCCAAATTCCGCGAATTCGGCTGGTATGCGCAGGAGGCGGACGGCCACGACGTTGCGGCGATCAACACGGCCATCGAAAACGCCAGGGCGCAGTCGGATAAGCCCTCCATGATCGTGCTGCATACGATCAAGGGCAACGGCTGGAGCAAATCCGCCGGCCAGGTGGGCAGCCACAGCCGCGGCCTGACAGCGGAGGAGCTGGAAGAGGCGCTTTCGGAAATGCAGTCTACGATCGACTCGTATTAAGTCCGCAGGAGGATAGACTTATGCAATTTCAGTTAGAAGAAAAGCTCAGCAACGACCCCGTGGAAATGCGTTCGGTCTTCTGTGACACACTGATGGAGCTGGCCGGGCAGAATCGGGACATCATGGTACTCGACGCGGACCTGATGGGCGCGATGGGTACAAAGCCCTTCGCCAAGGCATTTCCCGAGCAGACCGTAGACTGCGGCATCCAGGAGGCGAATATGATGGGCGTGGCCGCGGGCCTGTCCGCGGCCGGCAAAATCCCGTTCGCGCATACGTTTGCGCCGTTCGCAACACGCCGCGCGTGCGACCAGATCTTTGTATCCGGCGCTTACGCAAAGCTCAATGTCAAGATCGTCGGCTCGGACCCCGGCATCACGGCGGCGCTCAACGGCGGCACGCATATGCCGTTTGAGGATATGGGCATCATGCGCGGCATACCGACCATGACCGTGCTGGAGCCGGTGGACACCGTTATGCTGCGGGATCTGATGCGGCAGATTGCCGGCGTCTACGGCATGCATTACATGCGCCTCGTCCGGAAGACAACGGTCCGTGTCTTCCATGACGGCGCGACTTTCGATATTGGGAGAGCCGTGCTGCTGCGCGAGGGAACGGACGTCACGATCATCGCCTCCGGCTTCTGCGTCGCGGAAGCGCTCAAGGCGGCGGCCGCGCTGCAGGAACAGGGCGTCAGCGCCCGCGTACTCAACATCTTCACTTGGAAGCCGATCGACGCGCAGGCAATCATCGCGGCGGCCGCGCAGACCGGCGCAGTCGTGACTGCGGAAAACCACAATATCATCAACGGCCTGGGCAGCGCGGTGTGCGAGGTCCTGTGCCAAAACCAGCCCGCACCCCTCGAGATGGTCGGCGTACACGATGAATTTGGCGAGGTTGGGCCAGTGGATTACTTGGCCGACCGCTTCGGCCTGACCGCACCCTATATTGTGGAAGCGGCGAAAAAAGCAATCGCCCGAAAAGCACGGTAAGGAGGCTGTTATATGAAAGCATTGGTTATTGAAGAGCCTCTCAAAATGCACCTAACTGAGATCCCCCGTCCGGAGCTGGAAAGCGGCGAGGCGCTGATACGGGTGCAGTACATCGGTATCTGCGGCACGGATATCCATGTGTTTAACGGCCACCATCCCACGGCGGTGTTCCCGCTGGTACCCGGCCACGAGTTCGTCGGAGAATTGGTGCAGATCAGTGGGGAGGGTGCCGAGGGTTTTGAGCTGGGCGACACGGTCGTCGCGCAGGAGCTGCTGACCTGCGGACGCTGCGACGCCTGCGCCAAGGGCGAGGACAACGTCTGCGAGCATCTGAAGATCATCGGCGTACACGCGGACGGCGGCTTTGCCGAATATGTGCGCGTAAAAACCAGAAAGATGTACCGCGTCCCCAAAAGTGTGGACCTGCGGCGGGCAGCCCTGATCGAACCACTCGCGGTGGCGGTCCATGACGTGCGCATGAGCGGCCTGAAGATCGGGGAAAGCGCGCTCATCGTAGGCGGCGGCCCGATCGGCCAGCTCATCGCCTGCGTTGCCAAGGCCGCGGGCGCGCGCAGGGTGGTCGTTTCCGAGGTCGTGGAAAGCCGGCGCGTGCTGGCGGAAAAGCTCGGCTGCATCGCCCTCAACCCGCTCGACCACGATTTCGCGGCCAAGCTGCTCGCCGCGAACGGCGGCAAGCCCTACGACGTCAGCTTTGAGGCCGCCGGCGTCCCCTCCGCTATCACCAACTGCGTCGATTACACCAAGAATACCGGCACCATCGTCCAGATCGCCATGACGCGCGAGCCTTATCCGGTGGATACCGGCAAGCTGTTCGCCAAGGAGCTGCGCGTACAGGGGGTACGCATCCACAGCCAATATGCCTTCTCCTGCGCGGTCAATCTGGTTTCCTCCGGCATGCTGGACGAGGCGCTCGACCTGCTGATCAGCAAGGTATTTCCCTTTGACGCGGTCGCGGACGCGTTCGACTATGCGGAGACGCACAAGGATGCATTCAAGGTGCTTGTCCGGATCGGATCATAACATCTTCCATACACCTTTTGTACCGATATTTATCAAACAAGAAAGGATACTTGATCGATATGATGACCAAAGACCAATATATCGAGTCCCTGCGGAAGCTGCACCTGAACCTGTACAGCTTTGGGGAAAAGGTGGAGAATCCGGTGGATAACGCGATCATCCGCCCGTCGCTGAACTCGTTCGCGGCGACCTATGAGCTGGCGGAGGATCCGCAGTACGAGGACCTGATGACCGCGACCTCCAACCTCACGGGCAAGAAGATCAACCGCTTCACCCATCTGCATCAGTCCACGGACGACCTGATCAAGAAGGTGAAGATGCAGCGCCTGCTGGGGCAGAAGACCGCCGCCTGCTTCCAGCGCTGCGTCGGCATGGACGCGTCCAACGCGGTCTACTCCACCACCTATGAAACCGACGAGGCGTGCGGCACGCATTACTTTGATAACTTCGTGAAGTTCTGGACCGACGTGCAGGAGAACGACTGGGCGGTGGACGGCGCGATGACCGACGTCAAGGGCGACCGCAGCCTGTCCCCCTCCAAGCAGGCGGATCCGGACCTGTTCCTGCATGTGGTGGAGCGCACGGCGGACGGCGTTTACGTCACGGGCGCGAAAGCGCACCAGACCGGTTATATCAACAGCCATTATGTGCTGGTGATGCCGACGATCTCGATGCGCGAGGGGGACGAGGACTACGCGATCTCGTTCGCCTGCCCGACGGACGCGGAAGGCATTACGCTGATCCTTGGGCGGCAGTCGTGCGACACGCGCAAGACCGAGGAATACAACGACATCGACGTGGGCAACAAGGTCTACGGCGGGCATGAGGTGCTGGTGATCTTCGACCATGTGTTCATCCCGAACGAAATGATCTTCCTGAACGGGGAGGTGCAGTTCGCGGGCATGATGGTAGAGCGGTTCGCGGGCTACCACCGCCAGAGCTACGGCGGGTGCAAGGTAGGCGTGGGCGACGTGCTGATCGGCGCGACGGCGCTTGCGGGCGATATGGCAGGCTCGGCGAAGGCCAGCCATGTAAAGGATAAGCTGATCGAGATGACGCACCTGAACGAGACGCTGTACTGCTGTGGCATCGCATGCTCCAGCCAGGGAACGAAGACAAAGAGCGGCAACTACCTGATCGACCTGCTGCTGGCGAACGTATGCAAGCAGAATGTGACGCGGTTCCCGTATGAGATTGCGCGGCTGGCGCAGGACCTTGCGGGAGGTCTGATGGTGACGCAGCCGAGCGAGGCGGACTACCGGAATCCGGCGACGCACGACTACATCGAGAAGTACCTCAAGGGGGTGGCAAGCGTGCCGACCGAGGACCGCATGCGCGTGCTCCGGCTGATCGAGAACATGACGATGGGTACGGCCGCGGTTGGCTACCTGCCCGAGTCCATGCACGGCGCAGGCTCCCCGCAGGCCCAGCGCATCATGATCGCACGACAGTCCAACCTCGAAATGAAAAAAGAACTCGCCAAGAAGATTGCCCGTATCAAGTAATCGCAGGCATTGGAAAGGCGGAAAGATCAATGGATTGGAGAACCTATTATAAGGAGCATACGATGACGCCGGAGCAGGCAGTTTCGGTCATCAAGGATGGCGATCGGGTGGTGTTCGGCCACGCGGTCGGCGAACCGATCATTTTCCAGCGGACAATGGCGCGCTTGGCGGAACAGTTCCACCAGGTTGAGGTCGCGCATATGGTTTATCTCGGCTCGGGCGAGTACCTGCAGCCCGGCATGGAGCCGCATTTCCGCCACAACGCACTGTTTGTCGGCGGGCTGGCACGCAAGCCGATCGCGGAGCACCGCGCGGATTATACCCCTGTGTTCTTTTCCGATGTGCCGCGTCTGTTCCGCGACGGCACGCTGCCTGTCGATGTGTTCGCGTTTACCTGTTCCCCGCCGGATGAACGGGGCTATGTCAGCCTCGGTCTGTCCTGCGATTATGGCGCGCAGACGGTCAAATCCGCCAAAACCGTGATCGCAGAGGTCAACCCGAACATGCCGCGCACCTATGGCGAAACCTTTGTGCATGTGTCCGAAATCGATGGTTTCCTGTGCTCTTGGGAGCCGCTTCCCGAATCCAGGCCGGCGAAAATCAGCGACGCCGACCGGCAGATCGGCAAATATATCGCCGGCCTGGTGCAGGACGGGGACTGCCTGCAGCTTGGCATCGGCGCGCTGCCCGACGCTGTCTGCTCTTTTCTGGGGGAAAAGCACGACCTCGGCCTACACAGCGAAATGATCTCGGACGGCATCCTGCCGCTGCTGGACAGCGGCGTGATCACCGGCAGACGCAAGCAGCGCGATACCGGCAAGATCACGGTGACATTCCTGATGGGGACGCGCCGGCTGTATGATTATGTGGATAACAACCCGCTTATACGGATGCTTCCGGTGGATATTTGCAATGATCCCGCGGTTATTTCACAAAACGACAACGTGGTTTCGATCAACTCCTGCGTGGAGGTAGACCTGCAGGGACAGGTCTGCGCCGAGGCCATCGGCCTGCGGCAGATCTCGGGCATCGGCGGACAGATGGACTTTGTGCGTGGCGCGAACCTTTCCAGAGGCGGACGGTCGATCATCGCCCTGCATTCCACAACCAACGACGGTTCAGCCTCCAAAATCGTACCCACGCTGACGACCGGCGCGCCGGTCACGACCAGCCGGTGCGATGTCAACTATATCGTGACGGAATACGGCGTGGCGCAGCTTCGCGGCCAGACGCTGCGGGAACGCGCCCGCCGTCTGATCACCATCGCACATCCCAGCTTCCGCGAACAGCTCGCCGCGGAATATGAGCAGCGCTTCGGGGAAAAGCTCCCGCTTTCTCCCGTCTGACCGTGCGCTTTCTCTTTTACGATACACTTCTTCACTTCTCTTTCTTCTCCGTCCAGACGGGGTATCCCTCCGTCTGGACAAACCACAGGCGCCCGCAGCGTTTTGCTGCGGGCGCCTGTGGTTATTTTTACCGTCTGGCCACTTTCCGGTGGCCGCCCGAATAGTTGTCGGCACCGCAATCGGGAGAAGCGGCGGAATAGCGACCTCCTCATACGGCCTGGTTTCCAGCGCCGCGTAATCCCAGCTCGAGCGGCCGTTGGTCGCCACCGCAGCAACCGCCTTGCCTATGTCGATGCCACCGCCGCAGTCTGTTTTTCTTTTGCGCCGGCCGCGTTTTGCCGTATTGTCCCGTACATGCCGGATGTGTAATTGCATTTATTGATTACCTATTAAAAATATGATATAATTGGACGAAAAAGCATGAATTATTCACTTAATTTACCAAAATAATACTATTTTATACAATTTCTTCATTTTCTTTTTTGTCATCCTAGAAGAAATTCCTCATATTTCCAATGCTACCACTTAAATTTGTATAAAATCCGTTTTTTTACAAGTCACACCATTAAATTACCGCTTATAATTGGACTATTTCCATAAAACGACTTCTATTATCAGAGTCTTTGGGGAATCTATGTTGTATCATCAATGCAAGAGGTGATTCTCCATGTACTCTCATTTTATCGGCCAGCGCATTACGCAGCTTCGGCTTGAGAAGGATATATCCGAATACCAGCTCTCTTTGGAGTTAGGCTTAAGCAAAAGCTATATTCAGGGGATCACTTCGGGTAAATCGCAGCCTTCGGTCAAGCAGCTGCTCAATATATGCGACTATTTCGGTATCACACCCGCTCAGTTTTTTGACACCGATCCGGCGGCCACCCTGCTGTTTCATGAAACAGTTAATACATTAAAAGGACTCAACGACAGCGATATCAAACTGATTTTAAATTTTGCCCAGCGCATACAGGAGCTTACCTCGGAAAAACTGCCCAGCCCCCCATCCGTGCCGGCTTCTAACTGCCCTATCATCCCACAGAAATGAGTATGCTGACATGATATCTTTTCTTTTCGCCAAAACCGAAGAAAATGACCCCGCATCACAAGCCCTGCTCATCCATCTTTATGCGGATCACTACGGTCTATGGGTGAGCAAACTCAATTCGTTTTCCGGCATTGACGATGCCAACGATATCATTCAGGATACCTTTGTAGCAATGCTTTCCAAAACTGAACTGCTGAAAACGCTTCCCGAAGCAAAGCAGATCGCTTACATAACCAAGTCACTTCTCAACCGTGCGCGGCGGGTATACTCCAACCGAAGCCGCTACAAGGTAACGGATGAAATCGAAACCGGTCTGGCGGACCGGTCGATCGATCCTGCGCTGCTGTTTGATAAAAAGGCAACCGCCGAAGCGTTCCGGCGCGCGTTGGAGCGCTTGAGCGACCGAGACCGCGAGCTGCTGCTCGATAAATACTTTGAGGACCTGCCCGACGCCGCGATTGCAGATCTGGTCGGGCTCAAGCCGGCGTCTATCAGAAGCGCTCTGACCAGAGCGCGCCGGGCTTTGAAAAAGAACTGGAAAAGGAGCTCGAAGATGCGTAACGACTCTTTTGAATATAAAGGGACCGACAAGGAAGCAGAACTCCAGAACCATCTGGAGGAGGCTTATCTGCGTCTGATGATGCAAAAATATATGGAGCAGTATGGGGAAGAACTGCTTGAAGAAGAGAAAAACCTGCCGGACGGCGTACCCAAGCAGCCGACCGAGGCGCAGATTCAGCAGTTGAAGGACAAGCTGGCGCAGGCTGCCCAAAAGTCCGCGCCCCCGAAGCGGCGCCGTATTGCAAAGCGGCTCATTCCGGTGGCGGCGGTGCTGATCGCGCTGTTTTTGGCCACCTTGGCGAACGCCGGAGCGAGGTCGAAATTCTTAAATTTTTTCAATACGGATAGCTCTGTTGCAACCGAATACGGAACACAAGATAATTCTAATCAAAAATATAACTTTGATTATCTTCCCCAAGGATTTAGTCAACATATGTATACAGAAATAGATAATTCAACTCGTATTTACTTTGTAAATATAAACAATGAAAATGAATATATTCTTATTAGTATTACAGACAATGACCGTTCGGTTATAACAGACACTGAAGATGTTGACATAATTTCATCTATAACAATAAATGGAAAGGCAGGCCAACTTTTTAAAAAAGGTGAACTTTGGAATCTGATTTTTACTGATCCGTCTACTGGCTGCACATTCCTATTACAATCTCAAATTAATCAAGACGAACTGATCAAAGTAGCTGAAGGAATTTCCGAAAAATAATTGGTGCAAAATTTACTCTGCTGTATTTATTAAATGGAGGATAAATCAGGAGGGTAAAAATGAAAAAAAGGCTACTATGTATATTCGCTATTTTGAGCATGATATTAAGTTCGAATTTCGCCTTTGCAGTTGATGTGTCAACTAAAGAAGACAGTGATATCGAATTAATGTATGAACAGGTTATGAATATGTCTGCCGGATTAAGTATCTCTAGTTTCGGGCAGGCGACCTGTTCAGGATTTGCAAGCGTACATCCTGGCTACAACATCCGCATGACTATAGAACTCCTAAAGATGGAAAACTATTCTTGGAAATCAATTAAGTCTTGGGTTCATACTGGCTCAGGTGTTGTTGGTGTGAATGCAAGTGATACATATTGGGTAGACCACGGCACTTATACTACTAAAATTACCGTTTATGTGACAGATTCTAATGGAAATTACATTGAATCTCCTTCCACTACTTCAGTAATAAAGGAATACTAAAATATAAAAATAAAAAAACATCCTCCACCCATCCTGAAAGGCTTGCCTCCGCGCAAGCCTTTCTTTTTCCATAAATTGTATTAATTTAAAAATATTTGTATATTTTTCCTGCAACCGCATATAAATTCAATCGACAAATATCGCGCTTTAATTCAGGATTTCCGACACTATTTCCCTTTATTTTTCCGCTAATTATTGGATTAAAAGGAAATTTTCGTCATTTTCCACAACCTGAACTATGAGTTCGTTTCTGTTTCATTTTTCGTGGTTTATGTTTCCTCTAAAGAAGGAGGTAATAAACCATGTCTCTAAATTCTACAATTTCTCGCGAACTCTTCAAAGCGCGCACCCAGCACGGCTGGACGCAACAACAGGTCGCTGAGGCGGCCTCGATCTCGGTACGCTGGTACCAGCATATTGAAAAAGGGACGCATCTTCCCAGTACGCCTGTTATGCTCCGGCTGATCATCCTACTCGAAATTGATGTCACGTCATTTACTCAGGAGGTCGGTCTCAATGCCACAGCTTCAGTATTATCCTGTTAGAGAAACGCTCTTTTCCGCGGAGGCCGGAACACGGTATGTCTCCTTCGGCCTGCGCTGCTGCGCGCCGGAACAGGGCGTTCCGCAGCTTGCTTTTATCCCTGATGTCTCTTGCGACGAGATTTTTGTCCGCGGCCTGGCGGACAGGTTCACCAGGCATCAGCTATCACCCTGTCATTTTCTCGACGCGGTGCTGGATTCCCTTTGCTGAATCCAGACCAGCCGCATAAAACAGCGCCGAAGCGGCTCTACAGCCGTTCCGGCGCTTTGTTTATCCTTTTTGTTCGTTCCGTATTAGGTCCATCACCTGCGCCATGTTCTTTTTGCCGAATGAAACCTTGCCGTCATTGACGACCAGACACGGTACGCTCATTACATGGTATTGCTCCCGCAGCATGGGGAAATGGTTCAGGTCATATACCTCCGCGGAAACCAGCGGACTTTCCGCCGCAATGCGCTGCGCCGCCGTGACCAACTCCGGACACATCGTGCAGGACAGGGAAACCAGTATCTTCAACTCGACCGGCTTGTCCAGCGCTTCCACCGCCGCCTTTACCGCAGGCTCGATGGCCTGCCCCGGCCCTGCCGCGTTGTACAGCCCCAGAACGAACGAGGTAAACTCATGCCCGCCCGGCACGCCATGGAACGCAAGGCCGGTCGGCGCGCCGTCCGCGCGGCAGATGCGGACAAACGGCTGGTCCGCCGCTTCGGACTGTACCACTTCGACCGACAGCTTATCGGTCAGGCCGGCCAGTTCCTCCATATAGGCTTTCAGTTCCGCCGAAACCGGACGGTCGTCCAGATACAGACACAGCCGCAGCGGGGACGCCATCTTGTCAAACACCGTATGAAGCTGCGCCAGCATATCGGCTGAGAACAAGCCGTCCTCCGCCGCTTGCGTTGCCTGCACGGGCGATTCCGGCTCCATCTGCGGCTTTTGCGGGATCAGCCCTGTTTTTCGCTGCAGCTCGGCCGCGCAGCGCTCTATCTCGGTCGCCGCGAGCGCACCGTCACCGACCGCGGTCACAACCTGACGCAGGCTTTTCACGCAGACATCGCCCGCCGCATACACCCCGGGAAGCGTGGTGCGCTGGCACGCATCGGTCACAACATAGCCCTGTGCGTTCAGCTCCGCCTTGCCTTGCAGCAGCGCGGTATCCGGCTGGTAGCCCGCAAACACAAACACGCCGAACGTATCCCCCTCGGGCGGACGGTACTCGGTGACCTCGCCGGTCTGGCTGTTGCGGTAGCGTAGGTAACGCAACGCCGTATCGCCCGACACCTCCTCCACCTGGGTATGCGTCCGTACGGTGATCTTCTCGTGGCTGCGCGCCGCAGCCGCCGCAGACGGCGCGCACTTGAAATCGTCGCCCCGTATCAGGATGGTGACATGCCTGGCATACTTGGTCAGGAACACGCCCTCCTCCGCGGCCGCGAAGCCGCCGCCGACCACAAAAACATCCTTGCCGGTGAAAAACTCGCCGTCGCAGGTGGCGCAGTACGCCACGCCATGCCCGCGGAACGCCTCCTCGCCCTTAAAACCGACCATCCGCGGGTGCGCGCCGGTCGCCAGCAGGACACAGAAGCACCGCAGGTCGCCCCGGCTGGTGCGGACCGTTTTGATATCCCCGTCCAGTTTAAGCTCCGTGACCTCGGCCAGCAGGAATTCCGCGCCGAAGCGCTGCGCCTGCCTGCGCATTGTTTCGGTCAGGTCCGCGCCGCTGGCGCGCTCCACCCCGGGATAGTTGACCACCTCGGCCGTAATCGTGATCTGCCCGCCGAACCGTGCTTTCTCCACAACCAGTACACGGTAACGCGCACGCGCCAGATATAATGCCGCCGTCAATCCAGCCGGACCGCCGCCGACAACAACAGCGTCATACAAAACATCTTGGTTCATCCTATGCTCTCCCCGCTGTTTTCCGCGACGCCCTTACAACTGGCCGACCAGATCCAGGCTGGGTTTGAGCGTTTCCGCGCCCGGCTGCCACTTGGCCGGACACACCTCGTCGCCATGCTCGGCAACAAACTGGCTCGCCTGTACGCGGCGGAACAGCTCGTCCGCGTTACGGCCCACATTCCCCGCCGTTACCTCGTAAGCAACGATCCGGCCCTCCGGATTGACGATGAAGCTGCCGCGCTCCGCCAGGCCGTCCTTCTTGATATACACCTTAAAGTCCTTTGCCAGCGCGTGCGTCGGGTCCGCCAGCATCGGGTATTCGATCTTCTTGATACGGTCGGAGGTGTCGTGCCATGCCTTGTGGACAAAATGCGTGTCACAGGACACCGCATAGATCTCGCATCCGACGGCCTTGAACTCCGCATACTTGTTGGCCAGGTCCTCCAGCTCGGTCGGACACACAAAGGTGAAGTCCGCGGGGTAGAAGAAAAACACGCTCCACTTGCCGAGGATATCCTTCTTGGTGACGGTATGAAACGCATTATTCTGATAGGACTGCACGGAAAAATCGCTGATTTCCTTATGAATCAAAGACATAAACAAAACTCCTTTTTATTTTTAGTTAGCAATAGCTAACTTATTTTTGATTATATATTTCATTTGATAGTTTGTCAAGTTTAGACAGGGATATCCTTATCATTCTGGAAAAATTCCGGCATTGGCCCTGTTTTACCTCGCGGAAGCTGTGAATTCTGTCCAAAAACGGATATTTTCCGCCGCTCCGCCCTGTTAGCATGTCCGGACGCTTTTGTTTTATCCGTTTTCGGCAAAAAAGCACCGGAGCTATGCTCCGGTGCTTTTTCATCCATTTCGGGTCAGTCCCCCATGGACAGCCCCAGATCGCGCGCCGCCTGCACGATATCGCTGTCCGGCGGGACGGTCTTGAGCTTGCCCGCCACCTCGGACAACGGCACGGGGACGATCTTATCGTCCTGCACCGCAACCATGTTGCCGAACTTCCCGTCGCGGATTAACTGGGCCGCCGCCACGCCCAGGCGGCTGGTCAGCAGGCGGTCCGCCGGACAGGGCGCGCCGCCGCGCTGGTAATGGCCGGGGATGGTCACACGGATCTCCTGGCCGGTCAGCTCCTTCAATTCCTCCGCGATCCGGTAGGAGATCGAGGGATACGGCATGGCTTCCCGAGCGGCCTTGAACTCCTTTTTGCTCATTTTCGCCTCCTCCTGGCTGATCGCGCCCTCGGCGACCGCGAGGATGGAGAAACGCTTGCCGCTTTTTTCTCGCTTCTGGATGGCCTTGGCGATGGCCTTGGCGCTATACGGGATTTCCGGAATAATGATTACATCCGCGCCGGACGCAATTCCCGCGTACAGCGTCAGCCAGCCTGCCTTATGCCCCATGACCTCCACAATGAACACACGCGAATGCGAGAACGCGGTCGAATGGATGGAATCGATGACCGTTGTCGCGATATCGACCGCGGACTGGAAGCCAAACGTCATCTCCGTCCCCCACAGGTCATTATCGATCGTCTTGGGCAGCGTCACCACATGAACGCCATGCTCGGACAGCAGATTCGCGGTCTTGTGCGTGCCGTTGCCGCCCAGAATCACCAAACAGTCGAATTTGGCCTCCTTAATGGTTTTGAGCATTTTCTCGAGCTTGGTTTCCTCGTTCTCCTCCGCCTTGAGCATGGATTTGAACGGCTGGCGCGAGGTGCCAAGAATGGTGCCGCCCACCGTCAGGATATCCGAAAAATCGGATTCCTTCATCTCATGGTAATCTCCCTCGATCAGCCCGCGGTAGCCGTCCCGAATCCCGTACAGGGTCAGCTTGTCCCCAAATTCGTTATACAGCGTCTTCGCCACGCCGCGCAGCGCGGCGTTCAAGCCCTGGCAGTCGCCGCCGCTTGTCAGCATTCCGATTCTCATGGCAGTTCTTCCTCCCATTCGTTTTTATATCCTTATCATACGCCATTTTCCCCCGCTTGTGAAGAGCTTACCCAAGGTTTTACACAGTTTTACATTTGTTCGCTTTTTGACGGGACAGGCAGACTATGCTGTTTTTTTCACAAAATTTTTGTCAGTTTCGGCAGTTGCCTTTCCCTGCCCGCTATGATATCCTAAAGCCATGACAGATTCCCTGCGACTGACGGGCAAGGTGGAGCGTAAACCACCGGGAAGCAGGGGTTCCGCAATAAATGCCGACCGTCTGGGCAGTGTCGCAAGCAACAAGCGATGCTGCCCTTTTTTGCATGCAGAAAAGGGCAGCCGGACCAGGAAAAGGAGAAGCGATCAATGAACGCATGGCACAACTTCACCGGCGGCGATTGGCAGAAAGAGATCAACGTCCGCGACTTTATTCAGAAAAACTACACCCCCTATGACGGCGACGGCGCCTTCCTCGCACCCGCGACCGAACGCACCGTGCGGATGCGCGAAAAATTCGCGGCCCTGCTCGCGGCGGAACGCGAAAAGGGCGGCGTGCTGGATATCGATACCGAAACCGTTATCACGATTGACGCGTTCGGCCCGGGCTATCTGGATCGGGAAAACGAGGTCATCGTCGGCCTGCAGACCGACGAGCCGCTCAAGCGCGCCTGCAACCCGTTCGGCGGGATGCGCATGGTGCGCGACGCCTGCAAGGCCTATGGCTATGAGGTCTCCCCCAGGATTGAGGAAGAATTCAGGCATCACAAAACGCATAACGACGGCGTGTTCTCCGCCTATACGCGGGATGTGCGCGAGGCGCGGCACGTCGGCCTGCTGACCGGCCTGCCGGATGCGTACGGCCGCGGGCGCATCATCGGAGACTACCGCCGCGCCGCGCTGTACGGCGTGGACCGCCTGATCGTGGAAAAGCAGAAGGACAGGGACGCGCTGGGCGGGATCCCGACCACCGAACAGGAGATCCGCTGCGCAGAGGAGCTGTCCGACCAGATCAGGGCGCTCAAGGACATAGTCAAAATGGCCGCGTCCTACGGCTTTGATATCGCCCGTCCCGCCGAAAACGCGCGGGAGGCGGTTCAGTGGCTGTACTTCGCTTACTTGGCGGGCATCAAGGAGCAGAACGGCGCGGCGATGAGCCTGGGCCGCACCTCCACCTTTCTGGATATCTACTTCGAGCGCGACCTGCGCGCAGGCGTGCTGACCGAAGCCCAAGCGCAGGAGATCATGGACGATTTCGTACTGCACCTGCGCATGGCACGCCACCTGCGCACGCCGGAATACAACGAGCTGTTCGGCGGCGACCCGATGTGGATCACCGAGGCGGTCGGCGGCGTGGGTGAGGACGGCCGCCATATGGTCACCAAAAACAGCTACCGCATGCTGAACACGCTGTATAACCTCAACCCCGCGGCCGAGCCCAACCTGACCGTGCTGTGGAGCGAGCGGCTGCCCGAAAACTGGAAGCGGTTTACCGCCAAGGTGTCGATCGATACGGACGCGCTGCAGTACGAAAACGACGATGTGATGCGCCCCTTCTACGGCGACGACTACGCGATCGCCTGCTGTGTTTCCGCGATGCGCGTGGGCAAGGACATGCAGTTCTTCGGCGCGCGCGCCAATATCGCTAAGCTGATGCTGCTGGCGATCAATGGCGGTCGGGACGAAAATAAATTTGAGCAGGTCGGTCCGGAAATGCCGGTTTACGAGGGCGAATATCTGGATTATAATGAAGTTATGAGGCGGATGGATTTTTACCGCCCCTGGCTGGCCAAAACCTATGTTTCGGCCATGAACACCATCCACTATATGCACGACAAGTATGCCTATGAAAAAAGCCAGATGGCGCTGCACGACACCGAGGTGCGCCGCCTGATGGCGTTCGGCATCGCGGGCATGAGCTGCATGGCGGACTCCCTCTCGGCGATTCGCTATGCCAAGGTGCGCCCGATCCGCCATCCAGAGAACGGCGTCATCGTCGATTTTGAGATCGAGGGCGATTTTCCCCGCTTCGGCAACGACGACGATCGGGCCGACCAGATCGCGTGCGAGCAGGTGCGCAAATTCTACGAAGCCCTCTGCGCGTTCCCGCTGTATCGCGGCGCGGTGCATACGCTGTCCATTTTGACCATCACCTCCAACGTGATGTATGGCAAAAAAACCGGCAACACGCCGGACGGGCGCCGCAAGGGCGAGCCGCTGGCACCCGGCGCGAACCCGATGAGCGGGCGCGACGCCTCCGGCGCGCTGGCGTCGCTCAATTCGGTCGCCAAGCTCAGCTATGAATACTGCCGCGACGGAATCTCCAACACGTTTTCAATCACGCCGGACGCGCTCGGTAAGACCGAAGACACGCGCATCGGCAACCTGGTCTCCATCCTGTCCGGCTACTTTGCGCAGAAGGCCCACCATCTCAATGTGAACGTCCTCCATCGGGAAACACTGCTGGCGGCCTACGAGCATCCGGAGCAGTACCCCAACCTGACCATCCGCGTTTCCGGCTATGCGGTCAATTTCTACAAGCTCAGCCGCGAGCAGCAGCGCGAGGTCATTTCCCGCACCTTCCACGAGGCGGTATAACGGCCGCGAACGGGCAGCTCATTCCGCCTGGATTCAGAGAATTCCCGCAGCGGCTTTCGCCGGTACTCCCCGCTTTTGCCGCGGGGCCATCCGTTCCTATCCCACCAGAAAGGTTGTGCAACGATGACCGGACGCATCCACTCCATCCAGTCGCTCGGCGCGGTAGACGGGCCGGGTATACGGTATGTCGTATTCCTGCAGGGCTGCCCGCTGCGCTGCGTCTACTGCCACAATCCGGATACCTGGGCGGCAGAAGGCGGCGACACGGTTGAAGCAGACGCGCTGGTTCAAAAGGCGTTGCGCTGCCGCGCTTACTGGGGCGATTCCGGCGGCGTGACGGTATCGGGCGGCGAGCCGTTGCTGCAGGCACCGTTTGTGGAAGAAATTTTCGCAAAGCTTCAGGCGCAGGGCGTACATACCGCGCTCGACACCTCCGGCGTCGGCAATCTTGCCGGGGCTGAACGTGTGTTGCGCCATACCGATCTGGTGCTGTGCGACCTGAAATTCCTCACCCAGGCGGACTATTTCCAATACTGCCGCGCCGACCTCACGCAGGTGGAACGCTTTTTGCAGCTCACCGCCATGAAGGGCGTCCCGCTCTGGATCCGGCATGTGGTCGTCCCCGGCCTGACGGACAGCCTGGAGCATCTGCGGCTGGTCAAGGCAAAGGCGGAAAGCTACCCCAATCTGGAAAAGCTGGAGTTCCTGCCGTTCCACAAACTCTGCCTGGAAAAATACGACCGGCTGGGGCTGGAATTCCCCTTGCGCGACACCCCCGCCATGAACGACGCCTGGCTCAAGCTGCTGCTTGACAAGCTGTAATAATAAAAGAGAGGGAACGGGCGTTCCCTCTCTTTTTTACACCGCGCTGTCAGCGCTCCTCTTTTTCCGGCCGGCGGCCGCAGAAATGCACCTCGTACCGGTCCATGCAGGCTTGGATCACCTCTATCGCGGTCTCCCGATTGAGCGCGTCCGACGTGGCCGTATGCTTATGCTCCAGGCCTTTATACACCTCAAAAAAGTGCGATATCTCGCTGCCGTAGTGCGGGGGAAGCTGGTCGATATCGTGATAAAAATTCCAGGTCGGGTCCTCATACGGGATCGCAATGATCTTATCGTCGATCTCGTCGTCGTCAATCATGCGGATCACGCCGATCGGATAGCATTCCACCTCAACCAGCGGGTCGAGCGATTCCGTACACAGCACCAGTACGTCGAGCGGATCCCCGTCGTCTGCATAGGTGCGCGGGATAAAGCCGTAGTTGGCCGGATAATGCGTGGAGGTATACAGGATGCGGTCGAGCCGCAGCAGACCGGTCTCCTTATCCAACTCATACTTTTTCTTGCTGCCGGCCGGAATCTCGATCACAGCCGTAAAGCGCCCCGGCGATATGTAGCGCTGGTTAATGTCGTGCCAAATATTTCTCATGCCACGTCTTCCTTTCTCTTTTTTTCAGTGTATCAAATCCTCTCCCTTTCCGCAAGTCTTACGCTGCCGAAAAACGCGCATTATTTTACGCGGTTTTTACAAAATACGCATTGTATGGGCGCGGAAATACGGTATAATAATAGTAAGATATTATAATGCAAGCCGTGTGCGCATTCCGCCGCGGCCCTGTGTGGGGAAAAGAGGGGTACAGCATGACACAGGCGATTTGGGAACAGGGTTATACACAAAACCGCGAGCTGTCGTGGCTGCAGTTCAACGCACGCGTGCTGGCCGAGGCGGAGGATGAGAGCGTCCCCCTGCTCGAACGGCTGAAGTTTCTTTCCATATTCACCAGCAATCTGGACGAATTTTTTATGATCCGCGTCGGCAGCCTGGACGACATGGCGGCAGTCGATAAAAACCACATTGACAACAAATCCGGCATGACCGCCCGCGAGCAGCTGCGCCGCATTTACACGGCGGTGGAGCCGCTGTACGAGCGGCGGGACGCCGCGTTTTCCGACGTTGAACGCCGGCTGCGCGGCGAAAGCCTGTGCCGTCTGCACATCAGCGAGCTGGACGCGGCGGGACAGAAGTACATCAAGCACTATTTCAAAAATGTGATGGCGCCCGTGCTGTCGCCGCAGATCGTGGATTCGCACCACCCTTTCCCGCATCTGGAGGGCAAGGTGCTGCACATCGCCGCTCTGTTGGCCCATAAGAAAAACGAGCGCCTCGGCCTGCTGCCCGTACCCGCCTCGCTGCCCGCGCTGGTATTCCTGCCCGGCCAGCCCGGGCAGTACGTTCCGGTCGAGGATATCCTGCTCGAATACGCGGACCATGTGTTCGAGATGTACGACGTGCTGGAAAAAACCGTGTTCTGCGTCACCCGCAACGCGGACATCAATCCGGACGACGAAACGTTCGGCGCGGAGGAGGGGGACTTCCGCAAACGGATGGAAAAGCTCCTGCGCCAGCGCCGCCGTATGGCCGTGGTGCGCGTTGAACTCAACCGCCCGATCAGCGACCACTTCAAGGAATACTTCCGCACCCGCTTCGAGGTAACCGACGCGCAGATTTTTCTGTCGCGCCGGGCGCCGCTCAAAATGGCGTATGCGTTCAGCCTGGGCGAGCACCTGCCGGAAAAGCAGCGCGCTGCGCTTTCCGACCCGCCGTTCACGCCACAGCAGCCGGGCATGCTGCCCGCTGGGCAAAGCCTGCTCAAGGCGGCGCTCAAAAAGGACATCCTGCTTTCCTATCCTTATGAAACCATGGAGCCGTTCCTGCAGATGATCCGCGAGGCCGCAGGCGACCCGCACGTTGTCTCCATCCGCATCACGATCTACCGTCTCGCGCGCAAGGCCAAGCTGGTTGAATACCTGTGCGCGGCCGCAGAAAACGGCAAGGATGTGACCGTGCTGATCGAGCTGCGCGCCCGTTTCGACGAGCAGAACAACATCGACTGGTCCGAACGGCTGGAGGAGGCCGGCTGCAAGATTATCTACGGCTTTGAGGACTACAAGGTCCACTCCAAAATCTGCCTGATCACCCGCCAGGACCGCGCGGGCCTGCGCTATATCACCCAGGTCGGTACAGGCAATTACAACGAAAAAACCGCCGCGCAGTATACCGACGTGTCGCTCATCACCTCCAACGAGCATATCGGCATGGACGCGGGCGCGTTTTTCAACAACATGGCGCTTGGCAATCTGGAGGGGAAATACGAGCGTCTGCTCGTCGCGCCCAATAGCTTCAAGGACCATATCCTCGCGCTGATGGACGAGCAGATCGCCAAGGGCGGCGAGGGCTACATCCTGCTCAAGTTCAACTCCCTGACCGACATCGATGTGATCGAGAAGCTGCGGCAGGCGTCCTGCGCAGGCGTTCGGGTCGAAATGATCGTGCGGGGCATCTGCTGCCTGCTGCCCGGCGTCAAGGGCCATACGGAAAACGTTTCGGTCACCAGCATCGTCGGCCGTTTTCTCGAGCATTCCCGCATCTTTGTATTCGGCCGCGGCGCGGATGAAAAAATGTATATCTCCTCGGCCGATCTGATGACGCGCAATACCGAGCGCCGCGTCGAGATCGCCTGCCCGATCGACAGTCAGGAGGTCCGCGCGCGCCTGCATGATATCTTATACGCCATGCAGCATGACACCGTTAAGGCTCGCGTCCTGCAGCCGGACGGAACGTACTGCAAAAAGCCGGCCGTTCCCGATCCGGTGTGCGCGCAGGCGCTGCTCATGCAGCAGGCAATTTCCGAAGCGCACCAGCAGTCGGCCAATCCCGCGCCGCCGGCGCCCGGTTGGAAAAAATTCCTCCATCATTTGTTCGGCGGCGAGGACTGACCCCGCGCCCGCTCCCCCAAAGCAGCAAAAAAGCGGTTCCTACCGGAACCGCTTTTTTCATTTTTCCCATTTTTCAGCCGTCCGCTCTCACGCGCGGCTCCACTGGGTACCCTGGCGGGTATCCTTGATGGTCACGCCCATAGCGGCCAGCTCGTCGCGGATGCGGTCTGCCTCGGCAAAGTTCTTTTCCTTCTTCGCCGCCGCGCGCTGGGCGATCAGCGTCTCGATCCTGTCCGCGTCCGGATCGGCGGCCGCGTCCTCGCGCTTCTGCACCAGGTTGAGCACGCCGGTCAGCTCCATAAACAGGCTGTGCGCCGCGGTCAGAAACGCCTTTGTCGCGTCCTGGTGCGCGCCCATCCAGGCGTTGATCTCGCGCGTCAGCTCGAACACAGCGGAGAGCGCGTCCGCGGTGTTCAGGTCGTCGTCCATCGCGTCAATGAATTTCTGCTTGTACGCCGCGAGGGTTTCCAGCTTGGCGGACTCCTCCGCGGTCATTGCGTCGCCCTCGGCCTTGCTGATGCGGAACTCCATATTATTGCGGGCTTCGTACAGGCGGGCGAGGGATGCCTTGTTCATCTCGAGCGACTCGGCCGAGTAGTTGAGCGGGGTGCGGTAGTGCGCGGACAGCATGAACATGCGGATAGTCTCATAGCCGAACTCCTTTGCCGCGTCGCGCACCATGAAGAAATTGCCCTTGGATTTGGACATCTTCTCGTTGTCGATGGTCAAAAAGCCGTTGTGCAGCCAGTAATGCGCAAACGCGCAGCCGTTGGCGCACTCGGACTGGGCGATCTCATTCTCGTGGTGCGGGAAGATGAGGTCAAGGCCGCCGGAGTGGATGTCGATGGTCGGGCCGAGGTATTTGTTGACCATAGCCGAGCACTCGATATGCCAGCCGGGACGTCCCTTGCTGCCCCACGGCGTGTCCCACGCCGGCTCGCCGGGCTTGGCGGCCTTCCAGACCGCGAAGTCCATCGGGTCCTCCTTCTGCTCGCCCACTGAGATGCGCGCGCCCGCCTGCAGCTCCTCCATCGGCTGATGGCACAGCTTACCGTAGTCCGGATCGGATTTGGTGCGGAAGTACACATCGCCGTTCGGGGCAAGGTAGGCGTGGCCGGTATCGAGCAGCTTCTGCACAATGCCGATAATTGCGTCCATGGTTTCGGTCGCGCGGGGATGCACGGTCGCCTTGCCGATGCCGAGGCCCTCCGCGTCCGTGTAGTATTCCTTGATATAGCGGTCGGCAATCACGTCATAGGTCACGCCTTCCTCGTTGGCCTTGTTAATCACCTTGTCGTCGATATCGGTGAAATTCTGCACGAACTGCACCTTATAGCCGCGGTATTCAAAGTAGCGGCGCAGCAGGTCGAACACGATGAACGGGCGCGCGTTGCCGACGTGGAAATAGTTGTACACGGTCGGGCCGCAGGAATACATTTTGACCTCGCCCGGGGTGATCGGGACAAACTCCTCTTTCTGACGGGTCAGGGTGTTGAACAGTTTCATGGCTTTATCTCCTTTTCGGATTTGTTTACAATGGCTGGTTGATCTGTTTGGCGCAGTTCAGATACTCGGATAATCTGGTTTTTACGGACGGCAACAAAAACGCGCCGTCTCGGCGTGAACAGAGGCAGATGCCTGCTTTTGCAGGTGTACCAGCCTGCGGGCCGACGTATCAGCGGGCGCAGGCGTACCGTACGGCGCTTTCTGCCAGAAAAGCGGGGCTTTTCCCTTATTTCCAGTACCTCCGCGGCAAAATAATCCTCCGCCTTACTGGTGTCCGGCCAAAAGCCAAGCAGCACCTCGCCCACCGCTGTCAAAAGATCATCCCACATGTGGTCTCCTTCTATCAACAAAGCCGCCCCTTTTATCCAAAGAGGCGGCTTTACGTCGCGGTTCCACTCCTGTTTTTCACTCGAAAGCGCGGTAACGGGCGCATTCCCGCGGGGCGCTTGACCCCGATGCTCGGCGGGCGCACTTCTCCGCGCGGCGCGCAAGACCCTTGCAGCCGGAGGGGCCTCTCTCTTGGGCGCGCCGGAAAACGGTTACTCTTCCCGCGTCGTCGCATACGTTGCGATCTGAATTTGATTTCAGTATACCATATACTGCCCGAAAGTCAAGCCGCCCATGCGCTTTATGCGGTAGCTGCGTATTTCGCCACCAGTGTCTGCGCCATGGCAAGCGACTCCTCCCCGCGGTTCAGCCGCAGCGACAGGTACGGCGACGAGCCTGCGTTCAGCAGCAGACGGCCCCTGAAGTCGCTGTCCCCGCACAGTACGGACAGGCGCGCAAAGTCGGTTTCCGCAAAGGTGAGCAGCAGACGGCCGTCCTGCTGTTTGATCTCGGCAATACCCTGCCCGCTCGCCTGGCTGCGCAGCAGCGCGATATCAAGCAGCGCCACCGCCTCCGCGGGCGGCTCGCCGAAGCGGTCGATCAGTTCGTCGAGCATGTCGCTCTTCTGCTCCTCCGTGCGGATAAGCGCGATGCGGCGGTACAGGTCCACGCGCTGGCCCGCGTCCGGCACATAGGCGGCGGGCAGGTTCGCGGAGAGCAGCAGCTCGGCCGCACAGTCCACGCGCGGCTTGGGCATTTCGCCCTTTTCCTCCTGCACGGCCTCCTCGAGCAGCTTGAGATACAGGTCGTAGCCCACGCTCATCATATGACCGGACTGCTCGGGGCCGAGCACGTTGCCCGCGCCGCGGATCTCCAGATCGCGCATGGCGATCTTAAATCCCGAACCGAACGCCGCGTACTCGCGGATGGCGGACAGGCGCTTCTGCGCGATCTCGGAAAGCGCCTTGCCGCGCCGGTAACACAGGTAGGCATAGGCGTGGCGCGACGAGCGGCCCACGCGCCCGCGTATCTGGTGCAGTTGGGCCAGCCCCAGGTTATCCGCGTTCTCGATAATCAGCGTATTTGCGTTTGGAATGTCGATACCGGTTTCGATGATAGTCGTGCAGACTAGGATATCGGTTTCGCCATCCGCCATGGCATTCATGGCAGCGGCGATCTCCTTCTGCGTCATTTTTCCATGCACCACGCCGATGCGCGCTTCCGGCAGGCGCTGCTGGAGCAGGTTCGCGCACCGCGCGATGGATTCCACATGGTTGTGCAGGTAGTATACCTGCCCGCCGCGCGCCAGCTCACGCCGGATCGCGTCGAGCAGCACACCGTCGTTCTGCTCCAAAACATAGGTCTGTACCGGATGGCGGTCGAGCGGCGGCTCCTCTATGGACGACATATCCCGAATGCCGGACAGAGCCATATTGAGCGTGCGCGGGATAGGCGTGGCCGACAGCGTCAGCACGTCCACGGTTTTGGAAAGCTCCTTGAGCGCCTCCTTATGGGAAACGCCGAAGCGCTGCTCCTCGTCCACGACGAGCAGCCCCAGGTCCTTGAATTTGATCCTCTTGTTGAACAGCTTGTGCGTGCCGATCACCACGTCCACCGAGCCGGCCTCCAGTTTTTGCAGCAGACGCGTCTGCTCCGAGCCAGTCTTGTAGCGGGTGAGCAGCTCGATCGTCAGCGGATGCCCCTGGAAGCGCTGCAGCGCGGTCAGGTAATGCTGGCGCGCCAGCACGGTTGTCGGCACAAGGATGGCGGCCTGCTTGCCCGCCAGCACGCACTTCATCACCGCGCGCAGCGCGACCTCGGTCTTGCCGAAGCCCACGTCGCCGCACAGCAGGCGGTCCATCGGCCGATCGGACTGCATATCCTCCTTGATTTCCGCGATACAGCGGAGCTGATCCTCGGTTTCCTCATAGGGAAACGCGTCCTCAAATTCCCGCTGCCATTCGTCGTCCGGCGGGAAAGCGAAGCCGCGGACCTTGGCGCGCTCGGCATAGAGCCGGATCAGCCCCTCGGCCAGCTTCTTGGCCGCGGCCTTGGCGCGCGCCTTGGCCTTGGACCAGTCCGCGCCGCCCAGCTTGTTCAGGCGCACGCGCTCGTTCTCCCCGCCGCCGATGTATTTGGAGATCAGATCGAGCGAGGTCGCCGGCACATACAGGAAATCCGTTCCGGCAAACGCAATCTTGATAAAATCACGCTCCGCGCCGTCCACAGTCATGCGCTCCATGCCGACGAACCGGCCGATGCCGTGGTGCTCATGCACCACCAGGTCGCCCGGCATCAGGTCGGTAAACGACTTGACCCTGTCGCGGTTGGATTTTTTGACCGGCGCCTTTTTGCGGCGCGCAAGCACCTGCCCCTCGGTCATCACGACCAGCCCGAGGTCTGGGTACTCAAAGCCCGCGGACAGCGTCCCCTCCAGAACGCTGACGTGTCCCCCCTTGGGCAGCAGGTCGCTGACCGCCGCGCGGATGCCCGCGCCCGTCAGCGCGTCGCACATGTTGCGGCAGCGCAACCCGCTGCCACAGACCACCGCCACCGCGCGTCCCTGCTGGATATAGGCGCGGATATCCGCCGCCGCCATGTCCAGATTGCCGCCGTAGGCGTTCATCTGGTTGGCTACAAAGTTTTCCAGATGCTGCGGCACCAGTTCGGGAACGTTGTTCAGGAAGCTGTCCAACCGCAGCACCGTACGCGGCACGCGGCACAGGCTGGCAAAATCGAGCGCATATCCGTCCAGCCCGGGCGGCAGCTCGCCGCGCTCGAGCAGGGCGGTCACATCGTCCGCGATGCGGGCGTGGAAATCGCGCGCCGCGTCCCGCAGGCGCGGCGTGTCCTCAATGAGCACAAGCGCGTTTTCCGGCAGGTAATCGAACGCGGACGCGGGCTCCGGATAGACGAGCGGCAGGTACTTGTCCGCTGCGGGCAGTCCTCCGGTCTCGCGCAGGCGCTCCGCGTCGCGTTCCAGGTTGGCCGCCAGGTCGGGATGCTTTTTGCGGCGGGTGGAGAGCAGACCCAACACAGCCTTTGCCAGCCCCGCCGCGCCGCCCTTGGCCAGCGCGGGCAGTGTCTCCATGCACGGCAGACAGCGCAGAGCCTCCGCCGTGTCCAGCCGCCGTTGGCTACCCACGTCAAAGGTTGCGATTGAATCGACCTCGTCGTCCCAGAATTCCACGCGGTATGGGTGCTCCGCCTGCGGCGGGAATACATCCAGAATGCCGCCGCGCACTGAAAACTGCCCCGCGCCTTCGACCTGCGTACACCGCTCATAGCCCGCGCGGGTCAGCTCCTGCGCCAGACCGTCCAGCGGGGCCTCCTGCCCCGTGCGGATGGTCACCGACGCACTCCCGAGCGCGTCGGGCGGCAGCGTCCGCAGCGCCGCGGCCTGCACCGAGGCGACCGCAAACCGCGCCTCCGGCAGACCGTCCAGCGCCGCCAGCCGCTTCTGCTCATAGCCGCGCGACACGCCCGCCACATCAGCCATGACAAGGTCGCGCGCCGGCAGGACGGTCACCGGCTTTTCCGAAAACGCATGCAGGTCGGAGGCAAAGCGGTTGGCCGCGTTGTCGTCATCGGTCAGTACGAACACCGGCCGGCCGGTCTCCGCTCCCAATGCCGCCGCCAGATGCGCTTTGTGGATCGCCGACAGGCCGACTGCAAGCAGCGGTGTTTTTCCGGCAAGCAGGGCTTCTTTTAACTTTTTGTATTCTTTTAGATATGTTATACTTTTTGTAATTTCCGTCATCGTGTGCCACCCTTGCGGAACGATTTTTGTTTCTATCTGAGTCCCCGTATGCTATACTGAAAGTACCGCAATAAAAAGAAAGAGAATGGGAAAATGTATTTCATGAAGCATTTGCATCGCATCGCAGCGGGCCTCGCCGCCCTGCTGGCCGTTTCCCTGTCCGCCTGCGGCAGCCAGCCGGCAGATAATGCCGGCGCGGATACGGCGGACCACGCCGCCGCTCTGATGCCCTATGACGCGCCGAGCGGACGGTTCACACTGTCCGTACCCGAAATCGAGGGAGGCTGGACCGTAACCGACGGCGGTAACGACGAGCATCTGGTGCTGGACAACAGCGACCAGAGCTTCACCGTGATGGTGCAGGCCCTACCGCTTGACCAGTCGCTCGCGTTCTTTTCCAACCTGGACGAACTGGCCACATACCACCAGCAAACCACGCTCAGCACCTTCGGCGACGCGGCCGAGGCCGAGGTCGCGATCGGCGGCGGGCCGGACGCGCCCGAGATCGAAAACGTCAAATCCGCATCCTACACCGTCGAACTGAGCGGCGTGACCGCCAGGGCGCAGGTCAGCTATTTCCAAACCGACGGCGCCTACTACATCCTGACCATCACAGGGCTTGCGGACGTATACGACGCCAATATCGGCAAAATGCAGAGCGCCCTGTCTTCCTTCCATGAAAACGCGCTTTAACGCTTCCATCCCCTCAAGGCAGGCCTGCAGCCTGCCTTTTTTCTATATATCAAGCATGCCAAAAGGGCAGATTTTGCAATCTGCCCTCATTATATGCGTTTACGCGCGGCTTAATGCGTGTGGTGGTCGTGCTCGTGGTGGCACGCTTCGCAATCCAGGCTGCAGCCGAGGATCTCGGCCGGATCCTTGCCCATGCGCTTGTAATAATCCGCGATGGCCGAGCGAAGCGCCTCCTCCGCCAGCACCGAACAGTGCATCTTGACCGGCGGCAGGCCGTCCAGCGCCTCCGCGACCGCCTTGTTGGTCAGCTTGAGCGCCTCTTCGAGCGTCTTGCCCTTGACCATTTCGGTCGCCATCGAGCTGGTTGCGATCGCCGCGCCGCAGCCGAAGGTTTTGAACTTGACATCCTCGATCACGCCGTCGTCCGACACCTTGAGGTAAATCTTCATGATATCGCCGCACTTGGCGTTGCCGACCTCGCCAACACCGTTCGCATCTGCGATCTCGCCTACGTTGCGCGGGTTGGTGAAGTGGTCGAGTACCTTTTCACTGTACTGCATAATTACGACTCCCTTTATATCTCAAATCTATCAAAATGCTTGGTTTTCATCTTTTGGGGCTTATCCGTGCAGGTTGGAGGCCGCGGTCAGGTTGGGTCTGCCGTCTTCCCACACCGGACTCATGGCGCGCAGCGTGCCTACGACCTGGGTGACAGTCTCGATGATATAATCGACGTCCTCCTCGGTATTCTGCTCGCCCAGCGTCAGGCGCAGGGAACCATGCGCGATCTCATGCGGCAGGCCGATGGCCATAAGCACATGGGAGGGATCGAGCGAGCCGGTCGAGCAGGCCGAGCCGGTCGAGCCGCACACACCCGCAAGATCCAGGCGCAGGATCAGTCCCTCGCCCTCGATGGCCTCGAACACGAACGAAGCTGTGCCAGGCAGCCGGTTCACCGGATCGCCCGTGTAGTGCGTATAGGGAATTTTCATCACGCCCTCGACCAGACGGTCGGTGAGCTTTTTGACATAGCCCATTTTTTCATCCAGGCCCTCGACCGCTTCTTTCATGGCCGCCGCAAGGCCGATGCAGCCCGCGGTGTTCTCCGTGCCGGAAACCAGGCCGCGCTCCTGCCCGCCGCCGTATACCAGCGGCTCCAGCGCCACGCCCTTTTTGACATACAGCACGCCCACGCCGCGCGGGCCGCGGAACTTGTGCGCGGAAAGCGAGAGCATATCGATACCCATTTCCTGCACGTCGATGTGCATGTGGCCGACCGCCTGCACCGCGTCCGTATGGAACTTCGCGCCCGCTGCGTGCGCCAGCTCGGCAATCTCCCGAATGGGCTGGATGGTGCCGATCTCATTGTTCGCCGCCATGATGGTGACGAGCGCGGTATCCTCGCTCAGCTCGCGCTTGAGCTGCTCCAGATCGACGCGCCCCTGCTTGTCCACATCCAGATATGTGACGCGAAAGCCCTCCTTTTCCAGCGCCTCGCAGGTATACAGCACCGCGTGATGCTCGATCTTGGAGGTGACGATATGTTTGCGGCCCTTGGCGCCCGGCCCGTGCATAAAACCGCGGATAGCGAGGTTGTCTGCCTGCGAGCCCCCTGCGGTGAAAATAATCTCGCCCGGCGCATAGTCATTCGCTTCATTGACCGGCATGGCCGCGTTCAGGCACTTGCCGACCGTGGCGCGCGCCTCGTTAAGCGCTTCCTTTGCCGCGCGCCCGATGCGGTACAGCGAGGAAGGGTTGCCGTAATACTCGGTCAGCCACGGCTTCATCGCCTCGAACGCGGTTTCGGACAGCGGCGTGGTCGCCGCATTATCCGCATAGACAAATTTTTTCATCTTATATCAGCCTTTCTCTGCAAAAGGTTCGTTTTGCTGCATGCCCCCATTTGCCAGTAAATCGGTAGGTTCAGGGGGTACTATTAATATACACCTGAAACGCGCATTTTAGCAAGCAAAAAACTGACGAAACCAGACGCACAGCGACAGCGCTTTTGCATCATTTCGTGCATTTTGTGCAGTTTATCCCTTTTTATCCGAATCCAAATGCCGCTTCAGTCGCTGCAGCACGTCGTCGTACTGGGCCGACCGCGCGCTCGGATTGCCGCGCAGCATTCTCTTACGCGTGCGCTTCAGGCTTTCCGCGCGCTCGTTGAAACGCTGCTGGATCGCATCCAGCCGGTCCAATATCTGCTCCTTGGTATCCGACCATTGCTCGCGCGCGTCGTCCATTCTTTCGTTGAGCTGTGCGCGCGCATCGTCCATTTTCTCCGACCACTCGCCGCGCGCCTCGTCCACCCGATAGGATAGATTCGTCAGGCGCACCATCGCGGTCTGCGACAGCTCATGCCGCAGTGCCGCGCCCTGCTCGCGCAGTTCGTCGAGCTCCTCAAGCAGTCTGGCAAGATCGAGCGCCGTGCGGACGGATACCGCCACGTCGCCCGCGAACGCAATGGTCAGCAGCGCCACCAGCACCGCCAGCAGCACGGACGGGAGGCCCACCGCCAACACCTCGACCGGCGGATGGATAACCCGCGCCAGAAGCACCCCAAAAAATCCCCAGCACAAGGACGATTGCAGGCAGATCCGTCCCTGAAACTGGAATCGATGGGAAGAATAGTCCCAGTATTTTACCTTGAACAGTTTTTCCATGACTACGCCGACAATATACTCAAATATTGTTGCTACCAGCATGCTGACAGCAAAAAGCGCCGCCGGATGGTTATACAGCGGCAGCGAAACGTGCAGCAGAAGCGTAGCCCCAAAGCCATAAATCGGCAGCATCGGCCCACGGAGAAAGCCGCGGTTGACAAAGCGCCTTTGCTGCACGGAAACGACCGTGGACTCAAAGCACCAGCCCAAAAAGCAGTAAATATAAAATATCAGCATCCATTGCAGGAACGAATAATCGTAAACCATATTCAGCCTTTCTCCATCCGCCGCAGCCCTCATCCCATATGGTAATTATTCTATCTAACTTTTTGACTTTTGGCAAGCGCACAGGTATAATATAACTATCTTATAATAAGAAGGGCGGGCGAACCCCACTATGCTGAATTTCACCATCCATACCACAACCGAAGTCGTTTTCGGACGCGATATCGAAAAGGATATCGGCCCCAAGCTCAAGGAGATTGGCGCGCACCGCGTGCTCGTGCATTTCGGCGGGTCGAGCGCCCGCTCCTCCGGCCTGCTCGATCGGGTGGAGCACAGCCTTTTTGAAGCGGGCCTGTCGTTTGTCGAGTTGGGCGGCGTGGAGCCAAATCCTAAAATTTCGATGGTGCGCCGCGGTATTGAGCTGTGCCAGCGCGAGGGCATCGACTTCATCCTGGCGGTCGGCGGCGGCTCGGTCCTCGATTCCGCCAAGGGCATTGGCATGGGCGTCGCCACAGGCCGCGACCCCTGGGAGTTCGCTGCGACCGGCACCGCGCCCGATCAAACGCTTCCGGTCGGCTCGGTGCTGACGCTTTCGGCTTCCGGCTCGGAAACCAGCAACTCCTGCGTGCTTACCAACGAGGAGCTCAAGGAAAAGCGCGGCATCACCAGCCAGACCAACCGCCCCCGCATCAGTTTCCTCAATCCGGAAAACACGTTCACTGTATCCAAATTCCAGACCGGCTGCGGCATTGTGGACATCATGATGCACACGCTGGAGCGTTACCTGACCGCTGGCGGCGAAACCGACATCACCGACCGCATCGCCGAGGGGCTGCTCATCGCAACGCGCGACGCGGGCCGGCGCGCCATCGCCGACCCGAACGACTATGAGGCGCGCGCCACGCTCATGTGGGCGGGCAGCATATCGCACAATAACCTGACCGAATGCGGCCGCCTGCGCCTGTTCCCTGTCCACAAGCTCGAGCACGAGCTTTCCGCTTTCCGTGATGAAATCGCGCACGGCGCGGGCCTGTCCGTGCTGTTCCCCGCGTGGGCGCTGTATGTGATGGAGCATGACGTGCCGCGTTTCGCGCAGCTCGCGCACCGTGTCCTCGGGGTGGAAATGGATTTCTCCCATCCGGAACGCACCGCGCGCGACGGAATCCTGACCCTCAAGCGGTTTTTTGAGGAGATCGGCATGCCTGTGCATATGGCGCAGCTCGGCATCAAGCCGGAAAACTACGAAACGCTTGCCGACAACGCGATCAGGACTGCCGGCGGGCCGGTCAAAAGCTATGTGCCGCTGGATAAGCCGGCAATCCTGGAGATTTTCCGGCTGGCGGAATAACCTGTTTGGAAAGACCCCTCGGCAGCGGGGACAGTGCGCCGCCCTGCGCGGGGTAAAGGGGAGGACAACCCGCATGGGTTGTCCTCCCCTTTTGAATTCCCTGCTTTCCTTTTTTCACGGCTGCAAGGCTTTGGCGCTTCCACAGGGCCGGTTTACGGCATTTGCTCCCGCGCGCTCCGCGCGCAAGGTAGGTCGTGCGTTCCACCTGCCGCCCATTTGCTGTATCACGGTAAGCGCAACGGCTTCCACCCCAAGGGGGTGGTGGGTGGGGTGGGCGGCGGCTTCTCCCTCCCGCGCACTGTTACGCGCGCATAGACCGTTTCGGACAGGCGGCATCCGTTTTCCCGCTGTCCCGCTCTAACCTCCGCGCGAACAGAGCTCCCGCAACAGCCTCCGTATTTTTTTCGGAGCGGTCCTGGTCAGAAATAGGAACGGCGCAGCCGTTCCGGCCTCCGGCCTGCGCATCAGGGAAAAGGGGTGATTGGCAAGAGGGGAGAAACCGACGGTTTCTCCCCTCTTGTCCGCCCGCGCCGCGCAGGCGCAGCTTCCCCGCTTTCGCCAAAGCGGAAACCCACGCCCTCCCCCTCCGCTCCCCGATCGCTATTTATAAATTTCCTGTTTTTCTTATCTTTACCTATTGACAAACTGAAATAATGCGCGCTATAATATTTAGGCTAACTGTAATAGATGTACCAGCATCTTTGGACATTCCTCAATAGCTCAGTTGGTAGAGCATGCGGCTGTTAACCGCAGGGTCGTTGGTTCGAGTCCAACTTGAGGAGCCATACAGGGGTATAGCTCAGCTGGTAGAGCATCGGTCTCCAAAACCGAGTGCCGTGGGTTCGATCCCTACTGCCCCTGCCATTTTGCTGCTGTAGCTCAGTAGGTAGAGTGCATCCTTGGTAAGGATGAGGTCACCGGTTCAAATCCGGTCAGCAGCTCCAGTAGAGAAGCCCGTCGTTCGCGCTATGCGCCGGATGCCGGGCTTTTTTCGTACACCGTGCGCGGCGGCAGCCGAAAACACGCCAGCTCTTCCCGCAGACCTGCCGACCAGACGAACCCCATCTCAAAGGCCTGCTGCTCCAACAGGTCGGCATAGTCCATGCACGCATCCCACAGCCGTTCGCCGCTTTCCCCTGCCTCCGTCATGCTGTGCAGGCGGTCAAAACGGCTCAGGAGCGCCTCCTTGCGGGGCTTTTCGCCCTGCTCGCTCCACAGATAGAAAATCTCTGCAAAGATACTTTTCATTTTCTCACCTCTTTTCCTCTGTATAGATAATACACTGAAATCAGTGTATTATCAATTATTAAATTTCACAAAAATAACACAAAATTTTGTACTGATTTCAGTACAACCATGAGGGATTACTATGCCAATCAGTGAAGCACGCCGCAGGGCAAACGAAAAGTACAACGCCAAAGCCTACGACCAGATCCAGTTCCGCGTCAAAAAAGGGCAGAAGCAGGTCATTCAGGCGCATGCGGAACGCCAGGGCGAAAGCATGGCCGCCTTTATTGCCCGCGCTATCCAGGAAACCATGGAGCGCGACCTGCAAAACAAGGGGAACCCATGACCCTTGTCCTACACCAAATCTCCTGGGAGGAAATCCTGTGAAGCTCCGCAATTCTCTTCTGTTATTCCTTACTGCTACCATCTGGGGCTTTGCGTTCGTTGCGCAACGCGTCGGTATGGATTATGTTGGCCCACTTACATTCCTGTTCGCGCGCAGCCTGATCGGCGGTATCGTGCTGTTGCCAGTGGTCGCCGTGCTGCACCGCTCGGGGCCGGGGCACGCGGGCGAAACGCCTGCCGACCGGTGCAGGGCGCGCAAAACACTGCTGCTCGGCGGTATCTGCTGCGGCACTGTACTTTGTGTGTCTGACCTTGCGCAGCAAGTTGGGTTACTCTATACGACCGTTGGTAAATCCGGCTTCCTTACAGCATGCTATATTCTGATCGTCCCGTTGATTAATCTGCTGTTCTTCCATCGAAGATGCAGGCGGTTAGTTTGGGGCGGGATAGCGCTTGCTATTGTGGGAATGTACTTCCTGTGCATGACCGATGGCTTGACCATCAATTTTGGGGATGCAATCAGCCTTGTCAGCGCGCTCTTGTTTTCCGTTCATATTCTGGTAATCGACTATTTCTCCCCGCGCACGGATGGGGTCAAAATGTCATGTGTCCAGTTTTTTGTATGCGCGGCGATCGCTGCCGTTGGCATGCTGCTGTTTGAACAGCCCAGCCTGGGCGCGCTCCTTGCTGCGTGGAAGCCCGTACTGTACGCGGGCGCGCTGTCCTCCGGCGTGGGCTATACGCTGCAGATCGTCGGACAGAAAGGGATGAACCCTACTGTCGCTTCGCTTATCATGAGCCTGGAATCCGTGATTTCGGTCATTGCCGGCTGGCTGATTCTGGGCCAGTCGCTATCCGGCCGCGAGATATTCGGCTGTGTGCTAATGTTCGCCGCCATCGTGCTGGCACAGCTCCCCAACGCGCCAAAGGAAAACGCCGTCAATTAGATGCTCCCTCATAAGGGTATCTACAATTGCATGGAATCCCTCTGCGGATATCGGTTCACGATGCCCGCAGGGGTGTTTCTATTTCTGTGCCTTTTATAGGTTTTCAGCTTGATCTCGAATAGCAGGGTTGCCAACCATGCCAATATCGGTGTAGTGAATTACTTCGGTTTGGCGTGCATGTATAGAATACTTTACGTCTTTTTCATGCACCACGATTTTCTGGATGAACAGACGCAGCAGCTCCGGCGTCAATTTCTGAATGTTGGTGTAACGCTTGTCCTTGGTGATGATGATTCCGATTTTATCATTTTCCATGTCCGGCATCACGCGCTGGAAATCCGTGCGGTTGAAGTTGGCATCGGAATATCCGTCATCTACATAGAATTGCGGGTTTGGGAACAAACCAAGGATGGGGGGAGTTTTAAGACCAAGAACAGTTCGGCCAGAAATTGAAATTTGATCTATACGGAAGTTTTTTCCGAAGCTACAATGAAGGGAGAATCGGTCTGACGACGCGATGCTTGCGCTATTCATGCTCATGGCCGCAAACTGTCAACCGTCGCTTTCGTTGCAGCGTTCGATTTTGCAGATCGAGGTAGCGGCGTGGCCGCATGCTCGAATAACAACGCAAGCTGAATAGGAAACAAATTAGGATTGGTATTGATTTCATGTATTGCTGGAGGGAGCTATATGATGAATCAAACGATCACTACTGTTGGCATTGATGTGTCTAAGGGAAAACGTGCGGTCGCTGTCCGCAGGGCTGATAGGAAAATTGTCCTCCCTCCGGTTCAGATCGACCATACTGCCGATGGAGTCTCTCGACTAGTGGAACAGTTACGAGAAATCGGCGGCGATATGCGAATCGTCATGGAGCATACCAGAATGTATTGGCGACCTATAGCGCACATGCTTAGAGCAGCTGGGTACTTTGTCAGTGTTGTCAACGCGATCCGCATCCATAACTTCAGTGACAATTCCCTCCAAAAGATGAAAACCGATAAAACTGACACCCTTAAGATCGCAAATTATGGTCTTGCATTTTGGACAGATCTACGCAATTTCTCTGATGAAGATGAAACCATACAAATGTTGAAAATGCAATGCCTCCTGTATGAACGAACACAGAAAACCAGTGTTGAACTGCAGAACGGACTGATCTCACTGCTAGATCAGACGTTTCCTCCCCAGCGCTCCGTTGCATAGCGTGATTAAGCCCCCCAGACTGTCAGCACAAGCAGCACCACTGCCGAAACGCTCAGCAACAGGCCGATCAGTCGGGTGATCATCGTCACCCGACTGATGCTCATGCTGTGGAATGTTTCAAACGAACTGATCGGATAGGGGAAAGCCAGAAACGCCAGGCCGGCGACCAACTGGCCGATATACGCGCCGACCATGTGCAGCGGCCCGTCACCGCCAAAGAATGCGCTGATCATAAAGCCCAAACCGCCTGCGAATACCAGCAGGTACAGCGCGGTTTTGAACCGTCGGTCGAGCTGTACATAGCGCTCAGTACGCGCACGGCATTCTTCACAGCATACGCCGAACGACCTGGTATGCACTTTGGCCATCAGTTTGTTTTCCGGCAGGGCTTTACCGCAGTAAACACATTTTTCCATGTGATTTTCCTCCTGAACATGCGCGGCAAAGCCGCACGGCTTTACTTTTTCCGATAGTTCTGGAACGAGTTGAGCACAACGCCTATCTGCTCGTCAGTCAGCAGGTTGGGCTGCTGTCCCGCCGCACGCACGCGGTAATACAGCTCCGCGCAGAATTCAATCTGCTCGGCCACATCCAATGTGTAGCCGATGTTGCTGCCGCAGCACAGCAGGCCGTGGTTGCCGAGGATGCAGGCGTAATTGTCGCCCATGGTTTCACAGGCGCACTGCGCCAGCTCATAGGTGCCGAACTGAACATAGGGCGTACACGGCACTTCGCGGCCGGAATAGGCAACTAGGTAGTGCAACGGTGGGATGGACCACCCCATGCAGGACAGCGCGGTGGCAAAGGTCGAATGGGTATGCACCACAGCATGGATGCCCGGGCGCTTCTGATAGAAAATGCGGTGCATGTCCACTTCACTCGAGGGCTTGCGGTCGCCGTCTACCTTTTCGCCTTCCGGCGTCAGCACAACCACGTCCTCCGGCGCGGTTTTGAAATAATCCATACCGCTCGGGCTGATGGCAAACAGATTCTCCTTTTCATTATACACGCTCAGGTTGCCGAAAGTACCCACAGTCAATCCTCGCTCGATCATTTGTTTGCCGTATTCTACAACCAGTTCTCTTTCTTCCTTCAGCAGCATAGCATATTCTTCCTTTCATTAGTCCAGAGTGATCGAAGCGGCATTGACCACACGATCGTTGACGCCGCTTTGCAAAAAGCGGTCCGCTTCACGCATCAGCAGAAACGGCGCGCGCGGGATCGCGTCCACCGTCGTTCCCGCGATGTGCGGGGTCAGCAGCACATTGTCCATTTGTAGCAGCGGGGAGTCCGCGTCGAGCGGTTCGCTGTCGTATACGTCCAGTGCCGCACCTGCCATGTAGCCCTGCTGCAGCGCCTCAACCAGCGCAGGCTGATCGACTAGGCCGCCGCGCGCGGTGTTAATGAAGTACGCTGTCTTTTTCATGCGGGAGAAATACTGCATGCCAATCATATGCTCGTTTTCAGGTGTCAGGCGCAGATGCAGCGAAACAATATCGCCCTGCTCGAACAGCGCTTCGAGCGAATCAACCAGCTTGACCGCGCCCAGCCCCACCTGCGTGAGCTTTTCCGGGTTGGTATAAGCATCATAGGCGATGACCGGTACGCCGAGCGCGAGCAGACGGCGCGCTAGCGCCGCGCCCACGTTGCCGATACCGGCCAGCGCGACCGTGTGGCCGGACAGGGTCATAAGGAAATCCGAGTTATAGTAGTTTTTGCACCATTCCCCGCCGCGCATTTTCAGGTGGGATAGTGCGATGTCGCGCGTCAGGCACAGAATCATGCCCAGCGCGAAGTCTGCCACCGGTTCGGCGTTGCGGATGACATTGAGCACCGGGATATTGCGCGCGCTGGCGGCTGCCAAATCGATGTGCTCCAGACCGCCGCGGCAGGTCAGGATCAGCTTAAGGCTTTTGGCCTTTTCCAACAGCGCGGCTGGCACCGGGTTGAAATGCACCAGAAGGACGTCTGCATCCGCGATTGCTTCGTCCAGTCCATCGGCGTAAGGGACGGCCTCTGGGCCGCCGCGCTCAAGCCTGAGTTGCCGGGCGGTGAATTCCTGCTTGTCGGTCGACCCCCAACGCAGCTTCCGGATTTCGCCGCAGCAAAGCGCGCTCGCGCGGACGGCCTGCTCCATGGTTTCGGGCGAAACGAACGCGTCGCCCACAACAACGACCTTTTGCGGCCGCAAGGTGAAATCTTTCATTTGGTCTCCTTTTCCTAAATACGATAGCCGCCGCTGCAAAATGCAGCAGCGGCCGATTAGTTGATTATTGCGTTGCAAACCTTATACCAAAAGCAATGGACTTAATAAGCCGAATACTCTGCGGCAGAGCGCTCCAGATACTCGACAAAACGGGCTTTATTCTTGCGGAACAGGAAGTACATCACGAAGTATACAATTACAACCGCGCCGATGATGATCGGGTTCTTGCTCAGGAAGCAATAGAACAGGCCGGCAATCAGCGGATGGCAAAGGATACCGAAGCTGGTGATGTACACGCCTGCCTGCGGCAGCTGGAAGCCGGCTTCTACAGCTACCTGAGTGAAAGTCGGCGCCAGCTGAGAGGCGATGATCAGGCCCAGCGAGAACCAGATCGCACCGCTGACCACACTCTTGGCAATGTTGCCGTTGGATACGCAGATGAAAATTTCAACCATGTACGGCAGCGCGCACAGGTCGGCCATCGGCAGAATGATGTTGCCCGGCAGCACGAACGAGAGCAACAGCATGATTGGGATCAAGATGATGCCGGTAACCAACGTGTTCGGTTCGCCGTAACCGCAGGCGTCGTTAACGGACAGGTACCACTCGCGGCCCTTGCCGGCCTCGACAGCCTTGGCCTTATAGGCGTCGGACATCGTGGTGAATGCGTTAGCAAAGATACCTGCAACCTTGGGGAATACCGCCATGATCGCCGCAGTCGAAACCGCAGCCGAGCTGACCGTGCCCCAAGCTGCCAGCGCGCCTTCGCCGAACAGCATGTTGTAGTTACCGATCACGCCAATGATGGCGCCGACAATCAGGCCGATGAACATCGGCTCGCCCAGCAGGCCGAGCTTTTTCTGCAGGGTTTCAGCGTTAAGCTTGATCTTGTTGAAGCCGATCTTACCCAGCAGCCAGTTCATGATAACCGCAAACGGCAGGCTTTCCAGATGGTGCGGCGCCGTCATACAGCAGTTGTCATATTCATAATAGGTGGACCAGCGCTTGGCACAGGCTTCAGAGAACAGCAGGATATAGAGCAGCTGCATAATCATGCAGGCCATCGCAAGCATCATGTTCTCCGTCAGGGCATAAATCAGCGAGCCCCAAACCATGAACGAATAGTTGTTCCAAAGGTCGGATGCCATGAAAACGTCCGTCCACTTCGCCAAGAAAAGGACGATCTGCAGTACGATGGCTACACCGATAAACAGAACGCCGACTTTGGTGGAATACGCGATGACCGAAACCGATTGCCAGCCGGTATCCAGGCCGGGCAGGTTAACGCCGGCGTTGGTGACCATTTGATTGACAACCGGCGCGATAATCGCCGAATAGCTGTTAACTACAAAGTTGAAGCCGGTCAGACCGACTGCACACAGCAGCGCGGACTGAAAGGCTTTTTTTGCAGGCGCGCCCATGCACATACCAATGATGAACAGGATGATGGGCACGAACACCGTTGCGCCAAAGGTTGAGAACACATTGCTCAACGTCTGCAGAAATTCTGTCATTTACTTTTCCCCCTTTTTTGTCTGAACGGGACAATCGGAATTGCGGCGGCATAAGGTCTGTATCGGTTTGCTGGATGCAGGCCGGAAATCAGCCCTTGGCTTCCAGAATAGCCAGGCAGTCTTCGACCACCTTGTCTTCTGCCATGCCGGTCAGCATGCCGACAGCCTTCACCTTCGGGATGCCGAAGTCCTGACGGACCGGGCTGACGCAGGCGATCAGGTCAAACTGCTTGCCCGAGATTTCAGAAGCAATGCTGTTGGGGCTGGCTTCGGTCATGGAAGCGTCCCAGCCTTTTTCAGCCAGCTTTTCCTTGAGCTTGCCGGCTACCATTGCCGAGCTAACCGTGCCGGAACCGCACACGCAGAGAATCGTACAGCTTTTCATGATTACATTCCTCCTGTTGTAAACGGAAAATGAGATGGATGGGTTTTAACCGATATATTTCTGCGCGGCTGCAAACAGCTCGTCGTCTGTTTTTGCCGCGCGGAATTCCGCGACTACTTCCGGCTGCTGGAAGACGCCGAGCACTTTCTGCAGCAGCTCAACCTGCTCATCGGGGTCCTGAATGGCCATCATAAACAGCATTTCCGCCTCAACGAGCGTATCAGGATCGCCCATATGGGCGAAGGTGACCGGATGCGCCAGTTGCGCGATGCAGACACCGGGGCGATATACGTGCTGCGGGTCGGTATGCGGCATGGCCACGCCTATTTCCGCCAGCTGCAAGCCGGTGGGATAGGTTACCTCGCGCGCTAACACCGCATCGATATAGGTATCCTTGACAAAGCCTGCGTCAAAAAAGCGCTGACCGACCTGCCGGATCGCGTCCTCGGCATTCTTGGCCTCCACATTGCGCAGGATCAATTCACGAAAGGTTGCCTGTTCCATAGTGTTTGCCTCCCTTGATCATTCGTTCAGTCCGTCGAGAAAAGCGACGATCTTGTTGCCGACTTCCTGTTCGTTTTCGCCCTTTACTTCAATGGTGATGGGCGTGCCTTTTTTCAGTCCAGCGCTCAAAATACCGATAATATTTTTGGGGTTGATCGACCCTTTCTCGGTAATAAGGCGGATTTCTTCCGGAAATCCCTTGCAGAGCGCGGTAAGCTGCGCCGCGGGACGGGCGTGCAGGCCAGTCTGGTTCTTGATTGTAAATTCTTGGCTAAACATGATGCTTTTCCCTCCGATTACTGTCGAATTATATCCGTTTTGCTTGATTATTGTATTTTACTCTGTCTATGCTGTCAACGCAGAATAATTTGACATTTGCGTCAAAATCGGTTATACTATGTTCAAATGGTGAACAAAGTTTCACGTCATTGTTGGTGAGAGGAGCCTTTTTGTGAGCAATCGTGTTGATTTACTGGTGCATATTTCCGAACTTTATTATCAGCAGGAACTGAGCCAGCAGGAGATCAGTCAGATCATGGGAATTTCCCGCCCAACGGTTTCACGCCTGTTGGATGAAGCCAAGGAAACCGGCGTTGTCGAGGTGATTATCCACAGCCCGATCGTCAAGCATCCCAAGCTGTCCTATGCGCTGCGCACGGAGTTCGGTCTGCGTGACGCGATTGTGGTTTCCGGCAACTATGAGTTCGACAAGGCGCTTGCCCGTTGCGCAAAGTGCGCCGCCCATTTTCTCAACACGGTTTTGGAGAACAATATGTCGATCGGCATCTCGTGGGGCCGGGCGCTGGAAGCGCTGTGCAATGCGGTCGAGCCGAGCGAATATTATAATGTTAACGTGGTGCAGATGGTCGGCTGTCTGGGTACCGGTAATCCCCGTGTAGACGGGCTGGAGTTGGCGCTGCGCCTGTCGAAAAAGGTAGGCGGCACATATTCCAACATCTATGCGCCGGTTTATGTGGACAGCGAACTGGTTTATTCCTATCTGGTTGCTGAACCGCAGATCGAAACAACACTGAAAAAGGCGCTCTCGGTTGATATTGTAATCACCGGCATCGGCTCGCTGGACGATCCGAATGCTTCACTGTATCAATCCGGCTGCTATAGCCCGGAGGATCGCGAGGAGCTGATGCGCCGTGGCGCAGTATCCAGCCTGCTTGGCCGTATGTTTGATATCAACGGCAAGGAAGTGCAGCTGGATGGCCGCTTTGTGATTTCCGCCCCGCTGGAAGCGATGTATTATCCGACGTGGTCGATCGGCATCAATGCCGGTGCAGCCAAGGCAGAATGCACGCTGGCAGCGCTGCACGGAAAATATCTCAATACCCTGATCGTGGACGAACCACTTGCCCTCCGCATACTGGAACTGGAGGGCAAGCCGTTCGAAACATGAGGGGTGAAAAAATGCGAAGGCAGGGATGCAGGCATCCCTGCTTTTTTATGCTTATTTCAGCGAGCCGTCCAGCACGATAACGCCCTTGGCGCCTTCGCCGCGGATCATCTTGTCGAAGCCGTCGCGCCAGTTTTCCAGCGGATCGATCGAGGTGACGATCTTCTCCGGTACGACCGTACCGGCTGCGAGCAGTTCGAGCGACTTGACCCAGGAAGAGGGCTTCTGGCTGCGCGAACCGACGTAGGCAATTTCCTTGTGCAGGATCAGGTCGGTCCAGATGCTTTCGTGTGCTTCCGGGAACACGCCCATCTGTACGACCGTGCCCTTGCGGCGGACGATCTCAAGCGCCTTATTGGCCGCAGGTACAGCGCCCGAGCATTCGAAGCACTTGTCTGCGCCGACGCCGTTCGTCATTTCCATGACGATTGCTTTCAGATCCTCGGTCATCTGGTCGACACAGCGGTCCGCACCTGCGCTTTTTGCGATTTCGAAGCGCTCGGCATCGTGTGTCAGGCCGGCGACGATAACGGTTGCGCCCTGGCTCTTGGCGACTTGCATGACCATTTGGCCAATCGCACCCGCGCCAAATACAACGCAGACGTCGTTGGGCTGTACGTTGCCCTTTTCGATCGTCGCATGTACGCCGCAGGCAAGCGGTTCGGTCAGCGAAGCGGAAAGCAGGCTGACATTATCCGGCAGCACATGGACGCTTTCTTCACGGCTGACCAGATATTCCGCCATGGAACCATTGATCTGTGTACCGATGCCCTGCCGGTTGCCGCAAAGATTGTAGTCCTTGCTTGCGCACATCGGGCAGGTGCCGCAGGTTTTATAAGTGGTTTCGCTCGTCACGCGGTCGCCGACCTTGATGTTTTTGACATCGGGGCCGACTGCGGTGACAATACCGGAAAACTCATGCCCTAAAACCACTGGCGGTTTGGTGCTTGCATAAGTGCCTTTAAAGGCATGTAAATCGGTTCCGCAGATGCCGGAATACGCCAGCTTGATTTTGACCAGATCTCCCATCGCCTCCGGTTCCGGGATATCCATATATTGCATATGGTCGTATCCCGCTTCGGTTTTGACAACAGCTTTCATCATCGCATCCCCTCTTGCTTGAAAATATGTTCATATATAGAAATAATGTTCTTTCTTCGTTTGACAAATTATCATATCCAGTTGCATTTATTATAGCGTGATCGGCTGTATTGTCAAGCAAAAACCAGAAAAATATTGTTTAATTTGATCATTTCAACAAAAACCAAATGGGGTTTTTAGTCAATATATCCATTTTAATGCAGTTGACATTTGTTCATATTTATGAAATAATAAAAGCACGATAAACGGTGTATCGCTGCACCCAGCAGCAGTGGGTTGCATAATCCGACATTTGTTTTCACGCGCTTATCAGAAAGGAGTCAATATTATGGCGGAAAAAAAATATTCTACCGAAGAAGTCCAGAAAGTAGCCAACCAGATCCGCAAGCAGATTTTGGGCGTAGCCCTGCAGACCGGCGGCTGCTATCTGGCGCAGGCATGCTCCTCGGCAGAAATCATTGCTTCCCTTTATACTAAGGTGATGAACCTCGGTCCGTCCGTCGGTAACTGGGAGCCAATCCCGTTCCCCGGCGTTCCCGGCCCTGATAACATGGACTATCAGCGCGGTTCTGCGTATAACGGCGCCCCTGCGCCAGACAAGGATCGCTTCTTTGTTTCCTGCTGCCATTACGCATCGGTTATTTACAGTGCGCTGGCGGCGACCGGCCGTATCAGCCCGAACTGCATGGAGAAGTTCAATGTCGACGGCTGGAATATGGAAATGATCGGCGCAGAGCATTCTCCCGGTTTTGAAAACACCGCAGGCTCGCTCGGCCAGACAATTTCGATTGCAGGCGGCACTGCCCATGCCCGCAAGCGCCGCGGCGACACCGGCAAGTGCTATGTGCTGCTGGGTGATGGCGAGCTGCAGGAAGGCCAGACTTGGGAGTGTATCCAAGCGGCTGGTCACTATAAACTGGACAACTTTATCGTTGTTGTCGATGCCAACGACCAGCAGGTTGAAGGCAAGATCGCGGATCAGATGACCGAGGAACCGATCGTTGCTCGTTTCGAGTCCTTTGGCGCGACCTGCGTGGAATGCAACGGCCACGATATTGAAGCGTTCTGCAAGGCGTTTGAAACCCCGCATAAGGGCCGTCCGCTCGTTGTTATTGCACGCACCAGCGGCGCAACCGGCATTAAGCCGCTCGAGAAGCCCCGTTCGATGCATTTTATCCGCATCGGCAAGGACGAGCGCGATGAATTCCAGAAGATCTACGACGCGATGTAAGAGAGGGGTTCAACCATGAAAATTGAAGTCAATACCCACGAAAAAAATATGATCCGCTTTGCCGCGGAGCATTCGGAGGTCGTGGTTATGTCCGCCGACCTCGGTTCGTCCTGCGAGGTCAAGAAGTTCCGCCAGGTTTATCCGGACCGTTATCTGACCATGGGCATCGCCGAGCAGAATATGTGTTCCTGGGCGGCTGGTATGGCGCGAGAGGGCTACCGCCCCTTCCTGCACACCTTTGCCGTATTCCTTTACCGCCGCATTCTGGACCAGCTTGAGATGAGCGTGGCCTATCCGAACCTGCCGGTCGTATTTGTCGGCTTCGTTCCCGGCATCACCACTCCGGGCGGCGTTACCCACCAGTCGATCAATGACGTCGGTGTGCTGCGCACCGTGCCGAACATGACCATTTTCGATATCGGCGACGCAACCGAAATCGAAGGCGTGCTCGATCTGGCATATGAGTGCAACGGCCCTGTTTACATCCGCATGCTCCGCAAGGAAGTGCCGCGTCTGTTCCCTGCCAACGAGCCGATGCAGTTCAACCGTGCCCGCGTGCTGTCCGAAGGCGACGATATCGTGCTGCTGTCCTCGTCGATCTGCACCGAGGAAGCCATGCGCGCCACGGCAGCGCTCAAGGAAAAGGGCGTTTCTGTGCAGCATATGCATGTTTCTACCCTCAAGCCGTTTACCGACCCGACCATCGTCGAGGCGATCAACAAGAGCAAGTACGGCGTTATCACGATCGAAAACCATCTGGACATCGGCGGTCTCGGCACGGCAGTTGCGGACATAATCGCAGAAAACGGCCTGGGTAAACGTCTGGTCAAGATCGGCCTGCCGGGCTATCCGCACGGCGCGTCCAAGATGTACCTAATGAAAAAGTACGGTATCGATGCAATGCATCTGGTCGAAGCCGTCGAGGAGCTGACTGGAAAGAAACTCGGTATTCAGGAAGACGACCTTGAGAAGGTTCGTTTCGTCGATTTCCTGGAGGTATAACGTGCCCTATCGTGCCTGCGTGTGGGATATGGACGGCACACTGCTCAACACCCTGCCGACCATTCTGTATTACTGTAACCAGTCGCTGGCGCATTTCGGGCTGCACAGCATTGCGATGGAGGACTGCCGCGATCTGTGCAGGCTGCCGATCTCGCATTTTTATCATCGTCTGCACAGATTGAGCGGCTGCCCGGAGCAGGATGTGGAACGGCTACAGCCCGCGATCCGCGATTATGACTGCGCCAGTTACCTGAAGGATTTTTCCCATCTGACCGAACCGTATGAAGGCATACGCGAAACCCTTGAAGCGCTGCGGGATATGGGGATCAAAAACGCCGTGCTGACCAATAAGCCGGATGCACTGGCCCACTCATTGACCAGGCAGTTCTTCGGCGGACTGATGGAAGCTTGCATCGGTCAGACACCGCAAACCATTTCTAAACCTGACCCGCGTTCGATGGACCGGGTGCTGGATACGTTGCATGTGCAGTGCAGTGAGATCCTGTATGTCGGCGATACGGATATAGACATGCAAACAGCGCACAACTCTGGCGCAGCCGCAGCCGCGGCCTGCTGGGGGTATCAGTCCATCGAGCAGCTCATGCCCTATTCGCCCGAGCATGTGATACATGCCCCGGGCGATCTGATCGAAATATTTAGGAGGTAACCGCTATGTTTTCCGAAATGAAAAAAGAAATCATTGATGCCGGCATCATGCTTGACCGCTATGAGTTGGTTTCACTGACCTGCGGCAACCTGAGTGTGCGAATGCCGTCAGGTGAGATCCTTGTCACTCCATCCGGTATGATGTACGAAAAAATGGTTGAGGATGACATGATCGTCATGGATCTCGACGGCAACATCATAGAAGGTACACGCAAGCCGTCATCAGACACACCTGCTATTCTACATATCTTCCGCGAACGCCCGGATATCAACGCTGTTATCCACACTCACCAGCCCTATGCAACTGCAGTTTCTCTTATCCCCGGCCTAACCGAGTTCCGTGTATGCATCACCGCGTTGGCAAACGCTGCGGGCGGTAACGTGCCTATCACCCCGTATTCGGCCGCCGGCTCGATCGATATGGGCATTGACACCGTTAAGTATGTCGGCGACGGTCATGCTGTTATCCTGTCCCAGCATGGCGTTATGACCGTCGGCAAGGATCTTAACCAAGCACTATATGCTGCGGTTTATCTGGAAGAAGCCGCCAAATGCTATCTGGCAGCGCGCGCAGCCTGTGTCAACGGCGAAACCAAGCAAATGAGCGATGCCCAGATTCAGCAGATGGTCGATGTGTTCAAATACTACGGTCAGGGAACAGCCACAATCCCGCAGGAGATGGTTCAGCGTTTGGGCTAAGCAACCGGAAAAAAGCCGCCTGCGCGAGCGCTTTCCCCAAGCACACACTGCATGACGTTTATGATGTAACATCTAAAACCCCTTGATTGCATGATCAAGGGGTTTTAGAATAACCTCATTAGGAGAAATGCCCATTTTACACCATCGACTTATACGCATGAAAAGAATAGGCTTGCATCGGATGATTCCCGCAGCAGTCGAGATTGAATCTGCTTTTCAGTCTTATACTCTAAACGGTTTCAGTGTTGTCCCTATGGGACCGCACCTTTGACGGCGTTTTTTGTGCATCTTTTTTTCTTTCCCGCTATTGACAAATCACCGTTCTCGGACTAATATGAATACATGAACATATGAGCAATCATTCATATATAATTCAGGAGGCGAGATTATGGCGAGCGAAAGAACGCGCACTGCCTTACAAGTGCCGGACGAACATACAGCCGAACAGAGTCATCATCCGGAAACGTGCGGCTGCGGCCGCGATCATCAACACAAGCATCACCATCATCACGACGACGGTTGCGCCTGCGGCCACGAGCACGAGCATCACCACCATCACGACGACGGCTGCGCCTGCGGCCACGAGCACAGCCACGGACAGGAGCGCCATCGCACGAGCGCGCACGGCATAAAACGGGTATACACCCTGCAAAACCTCGGCTGCGCGCACTGCGCCGCCGAGATGCAGCGCCAGATCAGCCAACTCGACGGCGTGGACGACTGCGTACTGGTCTACGAGACTAAGCAGCTCCGCGTGACCGGCAAAAATCCCGACGCTCTGCTGCCGCGCATCCGCGAAATCTGCCAATCCATCGAAAGCGAGACACAGGTTATCGCTTCAGAGGATGAGGCCGGCACCGGCCGCAGCCATCCGCTTGCCGGTATCCTGATCGGCGCGGGGCTGTTCCTCGCCGGTGAGCTGGCGCTCGGCGGCATGCCAAAAGTACTCGTCATGCTCGCAGCGTACCTGCTGCTCGGCTGGCGCGTGTTGCTGACCGCGGTCCGCAATATCGGCAGGGGCCGCGTGTTTGACGAAAATTTCCTCATGGCGCTTGCCACGGTCGGCGCGTGGGCGATCGGCTCGTTCGACGAGGCGGTCGGCGTTATGCTGTTTTACCGCGTGGGCGAATACTTTGAGGACCGTGCGGTCGAGCGCTCGCGGCGGCAGATCATGGCCGCGGTCGACCTGCGTCCGGAAACGGTCAACCTCGTCGAGGCGGACGGCGGTGTCCGCCCAATCCCTGCGGAGGACGCTGCGGTGGGCGATATCGTGCTGGTCCGCCCGGGCGACCGCGTACCGCTGGACGGAGAGGTCGTGGAGGGCGAGAGCCGCCTGGACACCTCGGCCGTGACCGGCGAGCCGGTGCCGGTGCGCGTCGCGGCTGGCGACCGCGCGATCTCCGGCTGTGTCAATACGGACGGTGCGATCAAGCTGCGCGTCACCCATGTGCTGGCGGAGAGCATGGTCCAGCGCATCTTGGACAGCGTGGAAAACGCGGCCGCGCGCAAGCCCAGGATCGACCGCTTTATCACCCGCTTCTCCCGCGTGTACACCCCGGCTGTCGTCGCCATCGCGCTGCTGACCGCCGTCGTACCCAGTCTGGCCACCGGCGACTGGAGCAAATGGGTGTACACCGCGCTCACCTTCCTTGTCATTTCCTGCCCCTGCGCACTGGTACTCAGCGTGCCGCTGACCTATTTCGCGGGCATCGGCGCAGGCTCCAGGCGCGGTATTCTGTTCAAAGGCGGCGCCTCGCTCGAAGCGCTGAACGATGTGAAGGCCGTTGTCATGGATAAGACCGGTACGATCACCAGGGGCAACTTTGTGGTGCAGCGCGTATGCCCGGCGGAGGGCGCGGACATCGACGAAAACGAGCTGCTTTGGCTCGCCGCTGCGTGCGAGGGCGCGTCCACCCACCCAATCGCAAAATCCATCCTCGCCGCCTATGAGACGTGCAAGGAAACAGCGGAAAGCGCCGGTCGGCCCAGCCTGATCTCGGTCGGCGCACCCGAAGGTATCCGCGAGCAGGCCGGTGAGGGCGTGGAAGCCGTGCTGTGCGGCAAGCCCGTGCTGTGCGGCAACGCCAAGCTGCTACGGCGCCACGGCATCGGTCTGTCCGGCTACCACGGTACGCTGGGCAGCACCGAGGTCCTGCTGGCGATGGATGGCCGCTTTATCGGCCATATCGACATCGCGGACACGGTCAAGCCGGACGCGCGGCAGGCGGTCGCCCGCATGAAAGCGCAGGGCCTGACGACCGCGATGCTGACCGGCGACGGGCAGGACAGTGCGGACGCGGTCGCGCAGGCGGTCGGCATCGACGAGGTGCGCGCGCGCCTGCTGCCGGAGGATAAGCTTTCCGCCCTGACCGATATCCGCGAAAAGCGCGGCGCGGTGATGTTTGTGGGCGACGGCATCAACGACGCGCCCGTGCTGGCGGGCGCGGACGTGGGCGCGGCCATGGGCAGCGGCGCGGACGCGGCGATCGAAGCCGCGGACGTGGTGTTTATGAACGCCGACCTGTCCTCCATTCCAACCTCGGTAAAGATCGCGCGGCGGGCAAGCTTGATCTCCAGGGAAAATATCGTGTTTGCGCTGGCGGTCAAGCTGCTGGTCATGATACTCGGCCTGAAGGGAATCGCCTCTATGTGGCTGGCGGTGTTTGCCGACACCGGCGTCGCCATGCTGTGCGTGCTCAATGCCGTGCGCATGCTGTATATGAAAACTGAATAAACGTCTGCGGAACAGAAAAAGAGGAAACCGAGGCCGGTTTCCTCTTTTTTCAGTCTTCTGTGGCGAGTTGATACAGGTGCGCGTACGCGCCGCCCCGCGCGAGCAGCTCGGCATGCGTCCCCTGCTCGGCCACGCCGTCCTCGGTCAGCACGACGATCTTGTCCGCGTTGCGGATGGTGGACAGGCGGTGCGCGATGGTCAGCACCGTGCGCCCCTTGGCCAGCCGTTCGAGCGACTGCTGCACCAAGCGCTCGGATTCATTATCCAGCGCGCTGGTCGCTTCGTCCAGAATCAGGATGGGCGGATTCTTGAGGAACACGCGCGCGATCGAAATGCGCTGCTTCTGCCCGCCGGACAGCCGCACGCCGCGCTCGCCGACAAAGGTATCATAGCCGTCCTGCGTGGCGCTGATGAACTCGTGCGCGCCCGCCTGCTTGGCCGCCTCGACGACCTCCTCGCGCGTCGCGCCCGGCCGCCCGTAGGCGATATTGTCAAAGATCGTGCCTGAAAACAGATACACATCCTGCTGCACCACACCGATCTGTCCGCGCAGCGAATCCAGTTCGACCGTGCGCACGTCATGCCCGTCCACCGTGACGCGGCCGCCGGTCACATCGTAAAACCGCGGGATCAGGTTGCAAATCGTGGTCTTGCCGCCGCCCGACGGGCCGACCAGCGCCACGCTCTGCCCTGCCCGAATGTCCAGCTCCAGATGGTCGAGCACCGGCGTATTCGGGTCGTCCGCATAGGCGAAGCAGACGTCCTCAAAACGGATATTGCCCTGTACGCGCGGCAGCTTTTCCGCGTTTTCCGGACTCTCAATATCCGGCTCCACGTCCATGACCTCGAAAAACCGCTCGATGCCGGTCATGCCGCGCTGGAACTGCTCGGCGAACTCCACGATGCGGCGGATGGTCGCGAGCAGCGTCGCCACATACAGCAGGTAAGCCATAAAGTCCGCGGGGTCGATGCGGCGGTGTACCATGAACAGGCCGCCCGCGATGATGACCGCAATATACATCAATCCGTCAAACGCGCGGGTGGTTGCGGTGAACGCGCCCATCCAGCGGTAATTCTCCTTTTTGATCTCCAGCCAGTCGCGGTTGCCCTGCTCGAATTTCTCGATCTCGCGCGCCTCGCCGGTAAACGACTTGACCACGCGCACCCCCAGCAGGCTGTCCTCGACCTGCGCGTTGACCTCGCCCACCTGTCGGCGGTTTTTCGCAAATGTCCTGCGCATCGCCATATTGAACTTGCCCGCGACGATCGCCATGACCGGCACAATGGCGAAGATGATGATGGTCAGCGGCACGTTGACCGTACACAGGATGACGAACGACACCACGATCTTCAGCCCCGCGATGAAAAATTCCTCCGGACAGTGATGCGAGAACTCGGTCACGTCGAACAGGTCGCCCGTGATGCGCGCCATCAGCTGACCGACCTTGGTGTTTGCAAAATAGCCGAACGACAGTTTCTGCAGGTGACCGAACAGGGCCGAGCGCATGTCGGTTTCGATGCGTGCGCCCATGACATGCCCGATGTTCGCCATAAAGTAGGAGGCGGCCACATCGATCAGCCGCAGCACGATATACAGCGCCGCCACGCGCAGCACCAGTCCGCTCGTCAGCAGGGAAACATCGTCCATGCCGACCTGCGCGAGGCGGCGCATCATCATCGGCAGGCCGATCTCGCACAGCGTCGTCAGTGCGGCGCAGAACAGGTCGAGCAGCAGGACGCCCGCGTAGGGCTTGAAATAGGGGGCAAAGCGCCGCATCAGGGCGCCGGTCGATTGCTTCAACAGAGCACCGTTCCTTTCTCTTTTCCGGCGTGCAAAGCAAAAAGGAGCTGCAGGGCTGCAGATCCTTTTTGCCGGTTTGCTTTTTGTTTTTTACAGCATGCGCGCGCGCAGCTCCTCGCCCGTCCGCGCGGACAGGTAGGCGGGCGCAATATCAAACACGGTCTTGGCGCCGCTCATACCCTCCTGCGCCATGCGGTAGGCCGCTCGGGCGTAGGCAGTCAGCACCGCGCCCGTGAACTCCGGATTGGAGTCAAGCTGCAGACGATATTCGATGATATGCCTGTTGCCGGCGCCGGTTTCGCCGCTGCGGATGACGAAGCCTCCGTGCGGCAGGCCCGCATGCTCGCGCGCGAGCGTGTCCGCGTCGATGAAATGCACGGTCGTGTCGTAATCCGAGAAGTAGTTTGGCATCTCCTTGATCTCCCTCTCGATGCGGGCGCGGTCCGCTCCCTCCTCCGTGACGACATATACCTCGCGAGTATGCTTCTCGCGGGTGGTCAGCGCGGGGTTCCGGCCCGCGCGCACGGCCTCGAGCGCCGCCGGCACCGGCACGGTGTACTGGCGCGCGTCCTTTACGCCCGCGATGCGGCGCACCGCGTCCGAATGGCCCTGGCTCACGCCGCGACCCCAGAAGGTATAGTCCTGTCCCTCCGGTAGGATGCAGGAGGCGTACAGGCGGTTCAGCGAAAACATGCCCGGGTCCCAGCCGCAGGAGATAACGCCCACCTTGCCGGCTTTCTTCGCCGCCGCGTCAACGCTGGCGAAATGCTCCGGAATGCGGGCATGGGTGTCAAAGCTGTCGATCACGTTGAACAGGGCCGCGTATTTGGGGGTCTGCTCGGGCAGGTCGGTCGCGCTGCCGCCGCAAAGCACCAGCACGTCGATCTCGTCCTTCATGCCTTCTGCCGCATCCACATGCAGCACCTTTGCGCCCGCGTCCGCGATCCGGAGGGCTTGCGGGTCGCGGCGGGTGAACACCGCTTTCAGCTCCATATCCGGATTCTGGCGAACCGCGGCCTCCACACCGCGGCCCAGATTGCCATACCCCAAAATACCGATACGAATGGTCATAGTTCAGAAGTCTCCTTTACTGTGTGCCGAAAAAGCGTGTTTTTTCTGCTCCTATGATACCATGTCCGCCGGCGTCTGTCCAGTATTCCTATTGGTTTTCCTTGTTTTCCGTCGGGCGGCTCAAAGCCTGTCCAGAAAGCTGTGCCGCCCCGCCCCGTCCCGCCAGCCGAGCAGCTTCGCGGTATCCACGTTTTTGACCGCGTTGAGGATATTCGCCTCGACCTGTGGGTTTTCCGCGGCCAGCGACGCGATCAGCTTTTTGACCGCCGCGCGGCGGGTATCGTTTGCGAGCGCTTTCGCCGGACAGTCACACGGGAGGAACGTCAGCCCGCAGTAATCCGCCCAGGCCTGCACGCTGCGCTCGCGCACCAGGCAAAGCGGCCGGATCAACTCCATCCCCGCGTAATTTTTCGCCCGCATGCGCGGCAGCATGGCCTGCACCTGACCGCCGTACAGCAAGCCCATGAGCACGGTTTCGATCGCGTCGTCATAGTGGTGGCCGAGCGCGATCTTGTTGCAGCCGCGCTTCCGCGCCTCGGCGTACAGGTAGCCGCGCCGCATTTTCGCGCACAGAAAGCAGGGATGCGCCGCCGCGTGGCGCGCCGCGACGCGCAGCACATTGGTGTCGAATATCTCAAGCGGAAGAGCAAGGCGCGCGGCGTTCTCCTCCAGCCGCGCGCGGCCGGCGGGCGCGTATCCTGGGTCCATGGCAAGGAACACCAGTTTAAAGTCCACCGTGCGCTGCAGATCCTGCAGCAGCAGGGCGAGCAGCATCGAGTCCTTGCCGCCGGAAATGCATGCCGCGATCCGATCGCCCGGCCGCACCATGCCGTATTCCCGGACCGCGGCCGCAAACGGCCGGCGCAGCAGGCGCACAAATTCGCGCTGCAGCGTCCTTTTGATCTCCTGCGCGGTCATCCGCCGTTTTTCCTGTGCTGGAAATGATAGGTGACGCGCGCGAGCAGGCAGTCGGGCGCGAAGTGGCGCGCCAGGGTCATGGCTTTCATCGCCGCACCCGGCACAACGACGCCCCTGCCCGCGAACAGCCCGCCGACCGCCTCGCGCGCCACGCGTTGCGCGCTCAGGCCGCCGAGCGAAAACCGCACGCCCGCCACCTTGTTGAATTCGGTATCCACCGGCCCTGGGCAAAGCGCGCAGACCTTGACTGGACTGCCCGCGCGGCGCAGTTCCTCCCGTATGGCCTCGGTCAGCCGCAGGACATAGTTTTTGGTCGCATAGTAGGTCGCCATGAGCGGGCCGGGCAGAAAGCCGGCCGAGGACGCCACATTCAAGACGTACCCGCGCCCGCGCGCAGCAAAATCGCGCACCGCCAGCTTGGTCAGGATATGCACCGCGCGGATGTTCGTGTCGATCATGCGCAGTTCCTCCTCCAGGCTGGTCGAAGCGAATTCACCGAACAGGCCGAAGCCCGCGTTGTTGACGACCACCTCCAGCTCCTCCCCGCGCACCGCCTCGTACAGCAGGCGGCATTCCCTTTCATCCGCGATATCCGCCGCGATCACACGGCACGCGGTGGGCAGTTCGGCAGCGAGCTGCCGCAGGCGCTCCTCGCGCCGCGCGCACAGGATCAGGTCATACCCGCGCGCGGCGAGCAGACGCGCGATCTCTCTCCCAATGCCGGAGGACGCGCCGGTAACAAGTGCTTTCATCATTTTTTCCTCCCTTGCCGGACTTATTTTCTCCCATCCTTAGTGTATCATGCCGCTGGAGGAACGTCAAACCATGCCTTACGTCAATTTTCCTTTTATTCGGACAGCAAAGATGGTATACTGATACCAGAAGAAAAGAGGAAGAGGAGGGCTATTTATGCAAGATCATGCGCTGGAAAGCAGGCTGCTTTCGCTGCTCACACAGCCCATGCGGTTGGATGAGCTGCGCCGCGCCCTGCCGGAAGCCGGCAAGCAGGAGGTAAAGGACGCGCTCGACCGCCTGACCGCGGACGGTGCGGTCATGAAAAACAAGAAAAACCGCTTCGCTGTTTCCGCGCATTACGGCTGCGTCACCGGCACCTACCTCGCCACCGAGCGTGCGTTCGCGTTCGTCACGCCGGATGTAGCCGAGGGCGAGCCCCGTCCGGACGACCTGTTCATCCCGCCCAACGCCTCGGGCGGCGCGTGGCACGGCGATCGGGTGCTGGTCAAGCTCTCCGAACGGAAAAACGGGCGCGGGCGGCGGGAGGCCGCAGTCGTGCGCGTCCTGCGCCGAGCGGACAGAGAGCTGACCGGCGCGCTGGTGCAGCGTGGAAACGCCTTTTTCGTGCAGCCCACCTCAAAAAAATATCCCGAAATCACGATTGACCGGCACGACTTGGGCGACGCGCGGCCCGGCGACCGCGTGGCGGTATCGATCTCTTACTATGGGGACGAAAAATTCGCGCCGCAGGGCGTGGTGCAGGCCGATTTGGGCGAGGACGGGACAATGGAGGCCTCGATCGCGGCCATCCTGCATGAAAACGGCGTATTCAATGCCTTTCCGGACGAGGTGCTACGGCAGGCGGACGCCATCCCGCAGACGGTCGACCTGGCCGCCGCCGGAGAGCGGCTCGACCTGCGGGACAAGCTGATCTTCACCATCGACGGGGACGACGCCAAGGACTTTGACGATGCGGTATCGCTCGAGCCGCTCGAAAACGGGCATTACCTGCTCGGCGTACACATCGCGGATGTGTCGCACTATGTAACGCAGGGCAGCCCGCTCGACCAAGAAGCGTACCGGCGCGGCACCTCGGTCTATTATCCCGGCCATGTCGTACCGATGTTGCCGTTTGCGCTGTCGCACGGCATCTGTTCCCTCAACCCGGGCGTGGACCGGCTGACCTTTTCCGCGCTCCTGGAGGTGGACAGGGACGGACGGCGCTATCGGGCGAGCTTTGCAAAGTCCGTCATCCGCTCCCAAGCGCGCATGACCTATAACAAGGTCAACCGCATCCTCGCGGGCGACGCGGCGCTGCGGGAGGAATATGCGTTCCTCGTCCCCACTGCGGAGAAGATGAACGGCCTTGCACACGCGCTATATCAGCGCCGCATTGAGCGCGGCGCTTTGGAACTGGATATTCCGGAGGCGCAGATCACAGTGGACGAAACGGGCAATCCCGTGGACATCTGCTTCCGCGAACGGGGAGAAAGCGAAAAGCTGATCGAGGAATTCATGCTGCAGGCCAACGAGGCGGTCGCGGAATTCATGTGCAAGCGCGGCCAGCCCACCGTGTACCGCGTACACGAAAATCCGGATCCGGAAAAGCTGCGCGTATTCGCGCAGTTCGCGCGGCCGTTCGGCTACCGCATCGACCCCGGCAAGCCGGAGGATACGTTCCAGTTCCAGGCCGTGCTGCGCGGCGTGAAAAACGACCCCAGGCAGCGTATCCTGCCGACGCTGCTGCTGCGCTCGCTCGCCCGCGCGCGCTATGCGGACGATTGCATCGGCCACTACGGCCTCAAGGCGAAATTCTACCTGCATTTCACCTCGCCCATCCGGCGCTATCCCGACCTCGTCGCGCACCGGATGCTGCAAAAGGCGCTCGCCGGCGAAGCGTTCACCGCCGCCGACCAAAACGCGTGCGAGGAGGCCGCGGCGCAGTCCACCACCCGCGAGCAGGCCGCGGACAACTGCGAGCGCGATATCGACAAGCTGTTCATCGCGGCGTATATGAAGCCTTTCGTCGGCGAGGAATTTGACGCGGAGGTGTCCGGCGTGCAGGCGTTCGGCATCTTTGTCGCGCTGGAAAACGGCTGCGAGGGGCTGATCCGCATCGAACTGCTCACGGGCGATTACTACCAGTATGACGAGCAGCACATGGCACTGCAGGGCCGCCATACCGGCAAGCGCTTTACGATCGGCACGCCCCTGCGCGTGCGGCTGCTCGCCGCGAGCGAGGTGACTGGCCAGATCGACTTCGCGCCCGCCGAGGGGAGCCTCCCGACCGCCGATGTGCCTGCCGTTCCCCCTGCGCGGGAGCGCACGGACGAGCCGCGCGGGAACCGCGCCCAGCGGCGGCGCGGCGCACGCGGGGGCAAAAGCCGGAAAAAGCCACCCACGCGCAAACGCCGGTAGGCTCCGGCGTACCGGACGGGCGCGCCGCGCGCCCCTGTTATCTGAGAAAGGTTTGAAAAAATGCCCGCACTTGTTTTGGAGGGCGGCACGTTCCGCCCCATCTTTTCCTGCGGCGTGATGGACGCGCTGCTGGACCATGATCTTCTGTTCGACTATGTGATCGGCGTTTCCGCCGGCATCACCTACGCGGTTTCCTACCTGTCCCGCCAGCGCGGGCGCAATCTGGAGGTCCTGCGCCGGTACCGGAACGACAAGCGCTATCTGGGCGCGCGCAACCTGCTGCGCGACCATTCGGTATTCGGCGTGGATTTCGTATTCTCCACCATCCCAAACGAGCTGATCCCGTTCGATTGGGAGGCGTTCCACACCTACCGCGGGCGCGCGCTGGTCGGCGTAACCAACGCCCGCACCGGACAGGCGGAATATCTGGACGGGATGCGGCTTGACCGCCCCAGCACCATGCTGCGCGCAACCTGCGCCATCCCGATCTATTTCCCGCCCATATCCATCGGCAGCGAAACCTATTACGACGGCGGCCTGGCCGACCCAATCCCGATCCTGAAAAGCCTGCGCGACGGCAACCACAAAAACCTGATCGTGCTGACACAGCCGGACGCTTACCGCAAGGAGCTGACGTGCGGCACGCGGTTCGCCGCGCGCGCCCTGCACCATCGCTACCCCCGGCTGGCCGCAACCATGCTGTCCCGCCCCAAGCGGTACAATCAAACGGTGTGCTTCTGCCACAGGCTTGCGGCGGCCCAGCCGGAAAACACCGTGCTGCTCCAGCCCGCCGAACGGCTTGAGAGCTTTGAAAAGGATGTAAAAAAGCTTGAATGGGGCTATGAAATGGGGTATAATATGGCCTGCTCGCGCATGGAGGATATCCGGCGCCTGTTTGACTGAGGAACGCCGCCGCGCGTTTTTCATACAGCGCCGCACGGCGCGGCGCAAAAGAAATGAGAGGGGATAAAAGAAAAATGCAGACAAACAGAATCATCCAGGTAGAGGACAAGGTGCCGCCCCGTCTGCTGGTGCCGCTGTCCATCCAGCATATGTTCGCCATGTTCGGCGCGTCCGTGCTGGTGCCGTTTATGTTCGACATCAATCCAGCGATCGTACTGTTCATGAACGGTATCGGCACGCTGCTGTTCATCTTCATCACCAAGGGCAAAGCGCCCGCCTACTTAGGCTCGTCGTTCGCGTTCATCGCTCCGGCGACGCTGGTCATCCAGAACTGGGGCTACCCTTATGCGCTCGGCGGCTTCGTGGTGGTCGGCCTGTGCGGCTGCGTCCTGGCGGCAGTCATTTACAAATGCGGCACCAAATGGATAGACGTGGTGCTGCCGCCTGCCGCCATGGGTCCGGTCGTCGCGCTGATCGGCCTCGAGCTGGCCGGAAGCGCCGCCTCCACTGGCGAGATCGTGGGGGACGGCGTGACTACCGCCTCGGTCATTACCTTCTGCGTCACGCTGGGCGTGGCGGTGCTGGGCAGCGTGCTGTTCCGCAAATTCCTGTCCGTTATCCCGATCCTGATCGCGATCCTCTGCGGCTATGCCGCCGGCCTTGTCACCGAGTATTTTGCCGGAGAGCGCGTGATCTTGGACGGCATTATCGCCGCTTTCCACCAGCCGTTATTCCAGCTTCCGAATTTCCAGGCGCCCAAGTTCGACCTGGAAGCTATCCTCATCATCCTGCCGGTGATCTTGGTCATTGCCAACGAGCACATCGGCCATCAGCTCGTCACCAGCAAGGTGGTCGGGCGTGACCTGCTGCGGGACCCCGGCCTGCACCGCTCGCTGTTCGCGGATAACTTCTCGACCATGCTGTCCGGCTTCATCGGCTCGGTGCCGACCACGACCTACGGCGAAAACATTGGCGTAATGGCGATCACCAGGGTCTACTCGGTGCGCGTAATCGGCGGCGCGGCTGTGCTTTCCATCATCTGCTCGTTCGTCGGCCCGCTCGCGGCGCTCATCCAGACCATCCCCGGTCCGGTCATCGGCGGCATCTCGTTCCTGCTGTACGGCATGATCGGCACCTCCGGCCTGCGCATCCTGGTGGATAACCATGTGGATTACGGAAAAAACCGCAACATGGTGCTTACCTCGGTCATTTTTGTCACCGGCCTGTCGGGCGTAACGCTGTCGCTTGGCAACGTCGCCCTGTCCGGCATGACGCTGGCCGCCATCGTCGGCATGCTGATGAGCCTGCTGTTCTATGTGTTTGACAAGTGCAGGATCTCCAACGACCTGCAGGAATAATCTATAGTGAAAAAGAGTCCCGCTGCTCCCTGGGGGAGCAGCGGGACTCTTTTTTACTGCCGTTTCCTGCCGACTGCACGCGCCGCTTTCCTGACGATCTCCCGGGCGTTCAGCCGGTATTCCTCCTGCAGAAACCCGATCGCCCCGACTTGTCCAAAACGATCCTGTACGCCGACCATTTCAACTGGTATCGGACAATGCTCTGCAAGCACGCGCGCCACAGCCGCGCCCAGCCCAACCGTGCAGTTATGATTTTCCGCTGTTACAATGCATCCGGTTTTCGCAGCCGACTGGAGCAGCAGCTCTACGTCGAGCGGTTTCCAGGTAAACATATCGATCACACGCGCCGATATCCCCCGTTCTGACAGAATCTCCTGCGCTTTAAGGGCCTCGTCCACCAAGAGTCCCGATGCAACAATCGTTACATCGTTTCCCTCGCGCAGAAGCACGCCTTTGCCGATCTCAAAATCCGCGCCATCCTCGTATATGCGCGCGGAATTTTTGCGCACCATGCGCAGATAGCTGACACCATACCACGCATACAGCTTTTTCAGTAGGTTAATAAACATCACATAATCAGACGGATCGAGGACTATTGCATCCGGCACTGCCAGATACAGAGCGCAATCCTCAAACGGCATGTGCGTGCCGCCATTATACGCCGCACAGATACCGGGGTCCGAACCGATCAGCTTGACATTCAGCTTCGCATAGGCCGCGGACAGGAACGCCTGATCAAACGCCCGCCGTGAGATAAAGGGTCCAAAAGAATGCACAAACGGTATCTTCCCTGCCGCCGACAGACCCGCCGCGATGCCGACTGCATTCGCTTCCGCAATTCCAGCGTTAATCACCTGCGCCGGATAAACCTTTGCGATCTCCGACGCTTTGCTGCAGCCAGCAAGATCACAGTCGATATGGACAACGGAGGAATCCTGCGCGATCAGCTCGACCATCGTCTGTGCATATCCGTCCCCGCCCATCCGCTCATCTATTTCATGTTTTCCCGCGATTCGATACTGCATACTGCCTCCTTTTCAAGCCTGCGCTGTCAGACGTTCCAGTTCACGCTGTGCAAATGCAAGCGTCTCATGCCACTGTTCCGCTGAAAAGCTGGAAAAATGCGCGCCAGTCTGCTCCGCCAGGGGCAATCCTTTCCCCTTGACTGTATTCAATATAATGCAGGCTGGCTTTCCGACGTTATGGTACGCGCGGTCTACTGCTTCATACACCTGCTCTACATCGTTTCCATCCCGTACCTCGGCCACATCCCAACCGCAGGCACGAAATTTTGCACCGATGCCTTCCCCATGACTCATTACTTCGCTGCACAGGCCATCCAATTGTCTTTTATTGTTATCCACCAGACATATCAGCCGGTCCAGTCCGTAATGCGCCGCAAATTGCGCACTCTCCCATACCTGGCCCTCGTCACACTCGCCATCTCCCAGTATGACAAACACATGATTGTCCCGTCCGTCAAGCCGGTTCGCGTAAGCAATGCCGACCGCCGCTGAGATACCCTGTCCGAGAGAGCCGGTCGTCATGTCTACCCCTGGGGTCTTGAGGCGGTCTGTATGAGAGGGGAAATCCGTATGCGGCTGGTTCAATGTGTAGATATTCTCCAGAGGAAAAAAACCTTTCAATCCTAAGGCCGCGTATACTGCCGGCCCCGCATGCCCCTTGGACATAACGCACCAGTCGCGCTCCTCCCATCCCGGGTTCTGGGGATCGATTTTCATGATGCCGCCGTACAGCACAGCCAATGCCTCTGTAACCGACATAGTGCCTCCCGTGTGGCCAAAGCCCAGCGTTGCGAGTGCGCGTATGGTTTCTACCCGTATCTGTTGTGCAAAAACCTGAAGCTCCCTGATCTTATCCTCCTGCTGCATGAAACGCTCCTTTCCGTTATTCTTCCAGTATGCCACGCAGGAACCGACCGCCAGTCTGTGCATCGCACACCAGCTGCTGCAGCGTAGCGCCATGGCTCAAATCACGCCACACGCGGGTGCGTTTGGCATTAAAAGCCGTAGTCAGCACAAACGGCTCCATCACGACCGCACCAGCATAGCCGGCTTGACGCAGCGCCCGCCCAATCGCTCTCCAGTCCAGATTGGCCGCGCCGACCCCCGGCACTCGCCGGTTGGATTCCCCCGCATGGAAGTGTCCCAGCCGGCCACTGACACCCGCGAAACAGATCGCGGCACAGGTATTATCCTCCTCGATATTCATGTGGTAAGTATCCAAATGCACCTTGGCGCGCGGGCTTCCCACCGCCTCGGCGAATGCCACTGCCTCCTGTGCCGTATTAAACAGAAATTGCTCGAACCGATTGACCACCTCAAAGCAGTAATCAATCCCTTCCCGCTCAGCGGCACGCAGGATCGGCTGCAGACTTTGGACCGCATATCCGCAGGCGCGCACTTTCTCTTCCTGCGCATCCCCCTCTGGCTGCGGCGCCCGCAGCCAGGCGGAGTAGTTGACCCCCGACCACAGAGTCATTTCCAGCTCGCTCATGCGTTCCAACACCCCGGATACAGTATTCAATGCCCTTTCGGCGCGCCGCTTCGTCGCCGGAAGCAATGTCATTCGTTGCATCCAGGCCGCCGTTCAGCGTAAACCGTACGCCGCAGTCCTTGGCACGACGCAACAGCTTCTGACATGCTTCCGGCGTCATCCGCAGCAGACAAGCCGGATTGACTTCCAGTATCTCCAGTTCTGCCTGCGCGGTTAACTCCAGAATACGGTTTAAATCATCGGATGCTTCGGTTCCCCACCAATATCCCATGTGCAGTCCTATCTGATTTTTCATATTGATTCCCTCTTTGCCGCGCTATGAAGCGCCCAGCAGATTCGGCACCAGCATGACAATCCCCGGAATAAAGGTAAGTACCAGCAGTACGCCTACCAACGCCCCCATATAAGGCAGTGACTCCCGAATGTAATCCTCAATGCGACAATTGCAGATGCCGCAAGTTGTAAACATCTGACTGCCGAACGGTGGAGAAAAGCCCGCAATTGTCAGGTTGATACACATAACGATGCCGAAATGGATCAGATTGATACCCATAGACTGTGCGACCGGTACAAGCAGCGGTGCAAGCAGAATCATCGCCGCGCCGCCATCGAAAAAGCATCCAATGGCCAGCAGCAGGATGTTGACAATCAGTAAAAACAGGTATGGCGAATGGATACCATTGATGATCGCCTCAGAGATCATCATAGGGATGCGTTCCCAAGTCAGGTAAGCGGACAGCGCCTGCGCGCCCGCCAGAATGAACATGACACCGGCCGTTGCTGTCAGCGACTCCATGATGATTGCTTTGATATGCGCAAACTTTAGCTCTTTATAGATAAACGCGCCAACCAGGATTGCGTAAAGGATGGAGATAGCGCCCGCCTCGGTCGGCGTAAAGGCGCCAAAACGCAGGCCCATTACGATGCCGAACGGTACCATCAGCGCCCAAACTGCATCCAGCAGTGCGCGGCCAAATTCTCGGGGTGTGACACGCTCCGTACGCGAAGGGCGGTAATTCCGCTTTTTGGAGATTGCATAGTTTAGTATCATCAGCGTCGCCATGATGCAAAGACCCGGCAGGTAGCCCGCATAAAACATGCTTGCAACCGACACGTTGGACGCCGTAGAATACAGGATTAATACAATGCCTGGAGGAATGATCGGCGTAATACAGGCAGACGCCGCGGTAACGACGCAGGAATAGGCCTTTGAATAACCCATGCGTTCCATTTCAGGCACCAGCATCTTGCTTTCCATTGCCGTATCTGCAATTGCCGACCCAGATAGGCCTCCCATCAGAGTGGAAAGCACGATATTGACATGCCCCAGCCCACCAACCAGATGGCCAACCAGCATATCTGCAAGCACCATCAGCCGGTGTGTGATGCCGGAATAGTTAAAGATAACACCCGCACAGGTGAAAAACGGGATAGCGAGAAACACGAATGACGAATTTGCTGCCACCATTTTCTGGCACATCAGTAAAACGTTCATTGCATTTGGGCTGAAAACAAAATACAGGGCGGTAGCAATCAACATCGCAAATGCCACCGGTACGCGCATAAAAAACAGCACAAACAAAATTACAATCGGCAGCCATGTCCACAGTTGTTCCAAAACAGCTCCTCCTTTCCTACGACCGTTCTTCCAGAGCCGCCACTTCGGTTTCCTGCCCCCGAATGGTCTGAACCAGGAATTTCAGCGAATAACCCGCAAGACAAACCGCCGCCAACGGGATCGGAATATCAAAGAAAAAATAAGGGATATGCAGCGAGGGGCTTTTCCGCGTCCATGCAGACATCGCAAACTGCCAGCCCCAGACAACAAGCGCAACACAGATCGCCGTGATCAGCGCATAGTTCAAGATCAGCACCACACGGCGTGCTTTTTCCGGCAGAGCGTTTACCAATACGTCAATTGCCGTCAAACCCTGGTACCGGTAGACCACTACAACACCAAAGAAAACCGCCCAGTTGAACAGCATGTAGGTCACTTCTTCTGCCCAGTTGAATGAGGTGGCAAACAGAAAACGGCTGATAACATTTAAAGAAATCAGAACCACCATGCCCACCAATGAAACACCGCCAATGACCGATGCAACCCAGTTAACGGTATTCTCCAGCTTTGCTCCTTTCCGTTTCATACAATCATTATCCTCCCGTTTCTTTTTGTTGCGCTTTCAGATACGGCAAGGGCAGCGCCGGCTTGACAGCGCTGCCCTGTAACTGCCGTCATTTATTGCCGCGCGCTTCCTCCAGTACAGCTGTCAGTTCATCGTATACCCCCGGCGTCCAATCTGGGAACTTATCCGGAATGCTCTTTGCCGCCTCGATAAACTCAGTCTTGTCAATTGAGGATACCTGCACACCGGCATCGATCAATTTCTGCTTATATTCATCCTGTACGCCGCCAGACAACTCCAAGAATTCCTGCATATATTTCTGAGCGGTTTCATCCATCGCCGCTTTTGCCGCGTCTGACAACGTGCTATAAACTTCACTGGACATGACGATCGCTGTATAGCCCACCAAATGCTCGGTCTCGATGACATGCGACAGTACTTCATTCCACTTATTCGAATACATGACAGAGTACACACCCTCAGCCGCATCCGCCACGCCCTGGCTGAGCGCCTGGTAAGTTTCGCTCATGGCGATATTTGTCGGATTGCCGCCCAGCATTTCTGCCACAGCATTCCACATCGTCGTGGAAGCGCAGCGGATCTTGAGCCCGTTGACATCCGCACGGGAGGTGATATCTTTTTTCGTCAGCAGATTACGAGTCCCCTCATAATTCAGCGCGATCAAATGCAGCCCTTGAGCTTCCAACTCGGTACACATATCCTGGAATACCTCAGAATTCCATATCGCCATAATCTCCTCCGGCTTCTGGATCAGATACGGGGACATAATCGCCGCCATATCCGGTACATAGTTTGCCAGCCATGCCAGGTCGCAGTCCGCAACCACGCGTTCACCCAGCGCAGCCTGTTCGATCACGTCCGCTGTCGGACCCAGGCTCTCCGTGGTATATATCTCGCCGACGATCTCTCCATTTGAAGCAGCCTCCAGATCGTCAAAAAACCGGCCATACCACTCATACTGGGGATCGGTATTGGATTTGACCAGGTTGAATTTCAACGTGGTGGCTTCCGCCGCAGCACTCTGTCCGCCGCCCGGGTTTTCACCGCCCGGGTTTGCATTGCTGTCCGTTCCTCCTCCGCATGCGGCCAGGGAAAAAGCCATTATTGCTGCCAGCATTCCTGCGATCAGTTTTTTCATTCCTTTTTCTCCTCTCTTCTGCTGTAAAATTAATAGTTGGATGCTTTAATAGCGCTCTGCGCTTAAAAATACATTTTTCATTTTATGGGATACGCGTTCAGCCAAGTGATCCCTGCCGGCACCTATGTATTTCCGGTAATCAATTTGTTCCGGCGCTTCATGCAGATATTTTCTGATCGCACCTGTCATAGCAAGCCTGAGATCGGTGTCCACATTGATCTTGCAGACCGCAAGCCGAGACGCCTGTGCCAGCATTTCCTCAGGAATACCGATTGCTCCGCTGATGTCACCTCCCATTGCATTAATCTCCGCGATATCCTCCTGGTTAACTGACGATGCCCCGTGCAGTACGATCGGCAGACGCGGCATCAGCCGGCTGACCTGCTCCAGAATATCAAACCGCAGCATCGGCTTTTGTCCCGGTTTAAATTTGTAAGCCCCGTGGCTGGTACCGATGGCGATTGCGAGGGAATCCACCCCTGTCCGTTCGGCAAAGTCGCGCGCCTGCTCCGGATCGGTATAGAGTGACTGTTCCGCGCTCCTGCCATCCTCAACACCGGCCAGCGTTCCCAGCTCGCCTTCCACCGTGATGTCATACCGGTGCGCATATTCGCAGACGCTTCGCGTCAGCGCCACATTTTCCTCATAGGGAAGGTGGGAACCGTCGATCATGACTGAAGTAAAGCCAGCTTGAATGAACTCCTTGCAGGTCTCCAGATCTTCGCCGTGATCCAGATGCAGGGCGACCGGCACATCCGCCAGCCGCGCCGCGTTTTCCGCGATGCCGACGATATAGCCTAAATCCGCATATTGGCCCGTAAAGGATGATGCCTGTAGGATGACTGGCGACCGCTGTTCTTTCGCCGCCTTTGCAACCCCCTGGATCACCTCCATATTGTTGACATTGAATGCGCCGACCGCATAGTGGTGATCATAGGCATGCAGCAACATGTTTTTGGTATTGACAAGCGCTCTCAACTCTGTACTCTCCTTTCTCTACTGTGCAATATTTTCTACCAGGTGCCGGTTTTTCCGGATATATTGCCGGACACTTTCCACGTCCGGTACGCCGCCGACCGCACCGGGCGCCTGTATGGTATAGGAGGCGGCAGCCGATGCGAACAACGCGCTCTCATATAGATCGAGCGACAGAAGCTGTGCGGCTTCAAATCCCGCAACGAAGGAATCTCCTGCCCCCGTAGTGGAAGCGATCGATTCCACTGGAAACGCTGGCAGGAAAAACTCTTCCTTGAAATCCGTCATATAGCAGCCCTTCTCTCCCAGCTTAACGCCAAATACTGATAATCCGAACGGCTTGAGCACGTTCCGCATGGCTCGGACATCGGTCTCACCTGTGATCTGCACCGCTTCCTGGTAGCTCGGCAAAAAGATATCTGTATGGCGCAGGGTAGGCGCAATGCGTGGGAGCCATTCCCCTTTCCGGTTCCAAACCGTATCGACTACAGTTCTCACTCCATACTGTCTTGCTTTCTGAAACAGCGGCACGATCCCTCCGTCATCCAGATTCTTCAGCCGGTAATGGCCGTTCAGGCTGAGCAGGCGTGCCTGCCGCAGCCACTCCTCCGGCACCTGCTCCGCGTAAAGCGTATCGAATATCTCCGTATTGGTCAGAAAATGCCGTTCCCCGTTCGGTTCAACCAAAGCGATACTGGTGCCAGTTGTTTGCCCGCCCCGTACTGCCAGCGAACGGATATCGATATGCCGTTCGTCCAGCCAGCGCCGAAGGAACGCGCCATTTGGATCATCCCCTACGACAGAGACAAGCGCGGTTTCCATACCGAGCGCCGCCGCGTTACAGGCTACATTGCAGGCATCCCCACCTGGCAGCATCTGTATCGTGTCTACCGGCGTTGCGTCCAAAGACAGCGCCTTTTCGGTCACCGGTTTGACGATGATATCGCACATTAACAGGCCAATACAGATAATATCCATTTCATCACTCATTTCCCGCTTCACAATATCGATTTTTATAGATTAGATCAAATTTTATCAAAAATGTTTTTATAAATTGATCGATAATAAATCATCTCTCTCTTGTTTAACATTAACTTAACACATGCGATAATATTTGTCAATATTTCGATCAATATTTGACATATTTAAAAATATACAAACTTAACCTTTCCTTTTTGTATATTTAAATGATAATATTCATCTTTTTAATGATAATATTTGTTTCATTATTATTTATTCTCTTATTGACGAAAGTGGAAAGATAAGGTATCATAAAGGTAAATAACAAGGTCATCTTCCCTAAAAATCACGAAAGGAGATGTCTTAAATGGCCGTTCGCACTTCTCGTCTCGACCAAATGGAGGAATATATCCGTAAGCACGATTTTGTTCCTCTCGACGATTTATGTGTAGCATTCCAGCGTTCTAAAATTACGATCCGCCGCGATCTCTCCATGCTGGAGGAAAAGGGAGTGATAGAAAAGGTGTATGGGGGCGCGCGCCCCAGGCACCGCGATATCGGACGTCCCGTTGCGTCATTTACCGAGCGAAACATCTGTTTGACCGATCAGAAGCAATATATCGGTAAACTGGCCGCACAGCATGTCAACGACGGGGATACGCTTTACATCGATTCTGGTACTACCACACTGACCATGCTCCCTTATCTTGCTGAACGTTCGGTCACGATTTTGAGCAACAATTTATATGTGATCATGGAATGTATGAACTATCCCCAGATTAATGTAATCTCTTTCGGCGGCCGGCTGAACGTAAAAACCGCATCTTTAACCGTAGACGACCCCGCTGAGCTAAGTCGCTTCAATATCACAAAGGCTTTTATGGGTACAACCGGCATCAGCTTGCGAAGTGGTGTGACCGATACCTTTGTTGGGGAGAGTACGCTCAAAAGCACGATCACCAAGAACAGCCGGACACGGTATTTGTTGGCAGATCATACCAAATTCGAACTGGTGGCGGTTTCCACCTATGCACGCTTAAGCGATTTCGATTTTCTGGTCACCGACCTTGCACCATCACAGGAGTATCTGCAGTACTGCAAGGAGCACCAGCTCACCTGCTGTTATTAAACAAAAGCGTCCCCTGGCTTCCCTAAGGAAACCAGGGGACGCTTACTGCCATACACCCTATTCCTCCTGCTTATCCCGTGCAAGCAGGAAAATGGTGGACAAAATCAGTGCAAAGCCGATCAGGTCGGTCGGGCTGAAATCCGCTTTCATCCAGAGAACGGCAAGCACCGTCGCGGACACCGGCTCGATCGAGGAAAACAGGCTGCCCTTCTCGGGTCCGACCAATCGGATCCCCTCCAGATGCAGCGTGAACGCCGCGACCGAGCCGACCAGAACAACGACCGCGAGCGCGCTGACCGCCCCGGCGTCCAGCGTCACAGGCATCCGCCACGGGCGGAACAGGAAGGACAGCGCCGTGCCGCCGAGCAGCATGCCCCATGCTGTTACAAGCGCCGCACCGTATTTATGCAGCAGCGGCACCGGCTGCACCGCATAGATCGACATGGCTACCGCGCTCAGCAGCCCCCAGAACAGCGCACGGCTGGACAGGACCATCTCCCCCGGATGCCCGTGCGTCGCCAGCAGGAAGGTTCCGCCCACGGCCAGCAGGATGGACAGCACCTCAATGCCCCGTGGCGGGCGGCGGCTGCGGACCGATAGGTACACCAGGATCAGGACCGGCGAAAGATACTCCAGCACGGTGGCGGTCCCCGCGTTGGAGTATGTGATTGCGGAAAAATATGTATACTGGCACATGCTCATGCCCAGCACGCCAAACACCAGGATGCCGGCGGCGTCCTGCTTCCAGATGCGGAACACCTGCTTTTCGCCCCGCAGCAAGCATAGCAGCAGCAGGATCGCGCCGGCCGACAACAGGCGCACCGAAACCAGCCATCCGGTCGGTACGCCCTTTGCCTGCAGCAGGAACTGGCCGCAGGCGCCGGAAAGCCCCCAAAAGATACCGCCCGTCAGCGTCAGCAGCACGCCGCGCAGCATTTTATCCCGCTTCACACAGTTTTCCCCTTTCACAAAAAGACCTCTTGTGCAGATCACAAGAGGTCTTTTGGTTTTACGTTGCTACAGGACTGACTTACTTGTTGTCAACCTCAGCCATGTGCTCGATGAGCATCAGCAGCTTGTTGGAGTAGCCCCACTCGTTGTCGTACCAGGAAACAACCTTGACGAAGGTGTCGGTCAGCGCGATGCCAGCCTTCTTGTCGAAGATGGAGGTGCGCTCGTCGCCCAGGAAGTCGGAAGAAACAACGTCCTCGTCGGTGTAACCCAGAACGCCCTTCAGGCCGCCCTCGTAAAGCGGCTTCTCAGAAGCAGCCTTCATCGCCGCGCAGATCTCGTCGTAGGTGGCCGGCTTAGCCAGATTGCAGGTCAGGTCAACAACGGACACGTCCAAGGTCGGAACACGCATGGACATACCGGTCAGCTTGCCGTTCAGCTTCGGGTAAACCTTGCCTACCGCCTTGGCAGCGCCAGTGGAGGACGGGATGATGTTGCCGGAAGCCGCACGGCCGCCGCGCCAGTCCTTCTTGGAGGGGCCGTCAACGGTCTTCTGGGTGCCGGTGGTGGAGTGAACGGTGGTCATCAGGCCCTCGGTGATGCCGAACGCCTCGTCCAGAACCTTGGCGATCGGCGCCAGGCAGTTGGTGGTGCAGGAAGCGTTGGAAACAAAGGTCATATCCTTGGTGTAGGTGTCCTGGTTAACGCCCATAACGAACATCGGGGTGTCGTCCTTGGACGGGGCGGACATGATGACCTTCTTCGCGCCGCCGTCGATGTGCGCCTGCGCCTTTTCCTTGGTCAGGAAAACGCCGGTGGACTCGACAACGTAATCAACGCCGTCCTTACCCCACGGGATGTTCTTGGGATCCATCTCAGCGTGGAACAGAACCTTCTTGCCATCCACGGTGATGGAGTTGTCGTCATACTCAATGGTACCGTCATAGCGGCCGTGCATGGTGTCGTACTTGAGCATGTACGCCATGTAGTCCGGCGTCATGAACGGATCGTTTACCGCTACGAATTCGATATTCGGGTTCTTCAGACCAGCGCGGAAAACCATACGGCCGATACGGCCAAAGCCATTGATACCTACTTTAATAGCCATTTGCAGTGTTCCTCCTCAATTTTGACAATTATCTTCTTGTCGATGGCTTTATTATACACTATCTGGACGATATGCCGCAAGGTGTAATATTTGTGAAATTTTTGTCATTATATTCTGGGTTTTTGTACATTTTTCTTTGCAAAGCGGTCCCGTCTGGTGGTATAATAGAAGCATCATACAAAATATAGTATTGCAGTCCGTAAGCAGCCTTATACCCACAAAGAAACAGAAAGATCAGCGATTCGGAGGATAGAGATGGCGGATACATTTTTCTCTCAGCTTGACAGCGCGGCTCTGCGCGCCCTGCTGAACCGTACCGCGCTGCACGACGCAGCATTGCTCACAGTAGGACCGACGCTATATATTGAGGCCTGCAACGACGCCGCGGCGCGCCTGACCGGCCTGCACCCGCTCGAACGCATCGACCAGCTCTTGAGCGGCGCCTCCGCCGGCGCGCTGCGCGACTGCATCGTGCAGCAGGCACCGCGCACCGTTTATGAGGAGCTGGACGGCGCCGAATACCGCCTGGAACTGCTGCCGCACCGCGGCGGCGCGCTGCTCGCGTTCCTGCACGACAACCGCTCCTCTTACGACGGGAGCCTGCGCGTACTGCACGCAAAAAGCGCGCAGTATCTCGGCACGCTTTTCGCCTGCGCAGAACAGGTGCAGGATCCCGCCCTCGCGGCCGAGCTGCGCAAGCAATGCCTGCGTATGCACCGCATACTAACCCATTCCGATTTCCTGCACGACCCGCCTCTCACCGAGCAGCTCCGCCTGTACCGCACCGACCTCGTGGCTCTCTGCCAGACGGCCGCGGCCAATGCGGTGCTGTACGGCCCGTCGCACGGCACCAAAAACATCACCGTACACGCGCCCGATTTCTGCGACGCGCTGATCGAGCCGCAGCTGATCCAAAAGGCTCTATACAACCTTCTGTCCAACGCGCTGCACGCGTCCCCCGCGGGCGGCGATATCGTCCTTACCCTGACCGACGACAGCAGCTTTGCGACCATCACGGTTGCGGATCGCGGCCCCGGCCTGGATGCGGAGCTGTTTGAAGCGCTCCTGACTGGCTGGGAGCGGCAGGTTTCGCTGGACGATTACCTTTCCCTGGCGCGCTGCGGCGCGCCGCTCGGCCTCGGTCTGCCCCTGATCCAGCGCATCGCGCAGGCCCACGGCGGCAGCCTGCTCCTGTCCCCGCGGGAGGGCGGCGGAAGCGAGCTGCACATGAGCATCGCCCACCTGCCGGCCGCGCTTGCGGATAACAACCTGCGCGCGCCGATGATTTTGGAGGAGGGCTACTCGCTCGAAGAGATCGAGTTTTCCATCTTTGACTGACTGCCTCGGCATAGGCAAAAAACCGCCGTATCCACCCGGATACAGCGGTTTTTCTTTTGGGGTTGTCTTACCGGCCGGCATCCGAGGCGATGTTTCTCAAAACCTGCGCTAGTTCCGCGCGAAGCACATTGCCCTGCGGAGCGAACGAACCGTCCGTGTTGCCGTTCATCAGCCCATTCTTCAGGCAGAACGCAACGCTGTCCGCCGCCCAATCCGAGATCTGCGAAGCGTCGGTGAACTCCTGCACGGCCATGCCGTCGCCCGGCACAGTTTCGGTCAGGCCGTTCTCCTCCAGCAGGCCGAGGTAGCGCGTCAGCATCACCGCGAACTCCTCGCGGGAAACCGTTTTCCCAGGGCGCAGGCGTTTCTCGTCGTCGCCGGTGAGGATGCCTGCGTCAAAGCAGAAAGTCATCGCCGGATAGTAGTCCTGACCGATATCCGCGTAGTCGGCCATCTCGCGGATGCCCATGCCCGCGGCGCCCGCTGTCAGCTTTTCGTCCCTGTTTTTGGCATCACGGTAGAGCGCGTCCGCAACCGCCTGACGGCTGACCGCGTGCAGCGGCCAGAAGCCCGCGTCCACCGGCGCGGCAAGATCCATCAGTCCCTGCTCCAGCACATAGTGGACCGCCGGCGCATACCACGCGGTATCGGCCACGTCGGCCGGCAGGGCAGTCTCCAGCCCATCCACCACCGTATTGGCGCCCGTATCCTCCGCCACGTCGGACGCGGTGTCCGCCGCCAGTGCGGTGGCCGACATGGACAGCACCGTCGCGCCGGTCAAAAAAAACGAAAGCACCTGTTTGAATGTCATTTTTATAAATCCTCCTTTTGGAAGCTGTTATTTTCCTTAGCTGCTCCCTATTATAACACGGCGTCCCGCGCCCGCCTGCAAAATGTAACAGAGGTGTAATAAAGACGGCGGCCGGTATCCGGCCGCCGTCTTGTGCGTTTTCCGTCTCAGTCCTTATAGAACGCCCCGAAGCCCTTGTAGGCCATATACAGGTCGAGCTTGGCGATCACCTCGAACGGCGCGTGCATGGAAAGCACGGGTACGCCCGCGTCCACCGTATCGATGTTGCGGTTGGCCAGGTACATCGCCACTGTGCCGCCGCCGCCCTGATCGACCTTACCGAGCTGGCCTGTCTGCCAGACCACGCCCGCCTTGTCAAAAATGCAGCGGATGCGCGCCATCAGCTCGGCGGTCGCGTCCGACGTGCCGGACTTGCCGCGCGCGCCCGTATATTTGACCAGCGCAAAGCCGCAGTTGGCGCGGGCATCGTTGCGCTTTTCAGACACCTCAGGGAAGTTGGGGTCAAAGGCGTTGCATACGTCTGCGGACAGGCACACCGAGTTTTCATAGCATTCCTCCACCAGCGCGCCCTGCGCGCGGCACAGGTCGGCCATGAAGGTATCGAACGCGCGCGACTGCATGCCGGTTACACCGTCCGAGCCGGTTTCCTCCTTGTCCACCAGCAGGCAGACGCAGGTGTGCGCGGGCGTGGTTTTGAGATCGAGCAGCGCGGTCGCTGCGGTGTAGGAGCACACGCGGTCGTCGTGGCCGTAAGCGCCGACAAACGAACGGTCAAAGCCAATGTCGCATGCGGGGAAGGCAGGCACGCAGCACAGCTCGGCGGAGAGGAAGTCCGCTTCCACCATGCCGTACTGCTTATTCAGGTATTCCATGACCGCAAGTTTGATCTTCTCGCCGCATTTCTCGTCCACGGTCTCGCTCGGCACCGAGCCGACCAGCACGTTCAGGCCCTCGCCCTTAACAACCTCGGTCGCCTTTTTGGTCATCTGCTCAGAGGCCAGATGGGGCAGCAGATCGGTGATGACGAACCTGGGGTCCTCCGGCTTGTCGCCGATGCGCACCTCGACTGTTTTCATTTGCCCGTTGTGGCAAACGCACACCACGCCGCGCAGCTCGAGCGGAATGGCGGTCCACTGGTACTTTTTGATGCCGCCGTAATAGTGGGTCTTGAAAAAGGCCATGCCGCCGTCCTCGTACAGCGGCACAGTGCGGATATCCACACGCGGCGCGTCCAGATGGGCAGCGGTCAGACGCACGCCCTCCTTGAGGCTCTTTTTGCCGATCACGGCCAGCGTGATCCCTTTGTGACGGTTGACCTGGTAGAGCTTGTCGCCAGGCTTGACGGTATCATCCCGCGTCCATGCGCGGAAACCCTTGGCCTCCGCCAGACGAACCATTTCCTTGACCGCGTCGCGCTCGGTCTTGGCTTCGTCCAGAAATTTCTTGTAGTCCCCGGCATAGGACTGGATGTTCTTTTTGTCGCTGCCGGTCAGCCGGTCGAAGCCGGTTTTCTTGTCATAAAAAAGCTGTTCAGAGGTCATTTTCGTTCTCCTTTGCTCAAAATGGTATATAAAGCATCGGTTTCCCGCCAGAGCGCGGCGAGGTCGCCGTTGTTTTCCAAGATATGGTCGCAGCGGGCGCGGTAAAAGCCATCGTCCGGCTGGGCAAGGATGCGCGCGCGCGCGGCCTGCTCGGAAATGCCGTCGCGGGCCATCACGCGCCGCACACGCGTTTCGGTATCCGCCAGCACGCCGACCGTCTTTTCGCACAGATCGTCCGCGCCCGCCTCAAACAGGGTCGGCGCGTCGTACAACACGATCGGGCAGGCGGCCTGCGCCTGTATGGCCGCGCGCGACGCGGCGCGGATATAGGGGTTCGTGATACGGTTCAGCTCGCGCAGCCGGTCGGGATCGGAAAATACGAGCCGCGCCAGCTTCGGGCGGTCGAGCGCGCCGGTTCCATCCAGCACGCCGCCGAACGCCGCGTCCAGCGCCGCGAGCATCTCGCGGTTTTCCGCACACAGGCGGCGGTAGACCACGTCCGCATCCACCCAGCCCGCGCCCTGTTCGCGCATCCGCGCGGCGACCGTGCCTTTGCCCGTGCCGCTGCCGCCGGTCAAGCCTATGATTTTCATTATCCCACACCCCCTGGCTGGATATGCACCCCACTCAAAGCTCGATCACCGCGAAACCCGCCGCCTTTTTAATGCGGTTTGCTACCGCCAACCCCAGCCCCTCGTCAGACGGACACTGCGCCCAGATCTGCCGGACGTCGGTTTCGTCGAACGCCCGCAAGCGGTCGAACACCTCGCGCGCCTGCGCCGCGAGGTCGGCTTGGGAGCCGAAGCACTCCACCACGCAGGTAGGGAAGCACTCCCTGTATTCATCAAAGCACAGCACACCAGTGGGGCCGCTGATATGCTCTTTAATATACTGCGCCGTGTGTTGTGGGTCGCCCCGCACAACCGTTACCGGCGCTTTCGGGGCATAGTGGCGGTATTTCATGCCGGGCGCGGACACCCTGACCTCATCCCCTATCTTCTCATACAGCGCGCGGTCGACCTCGACCTCGCCCAGCACGGCGCGGAGCTGTTCGAGCGTCACGCCGCCCGGCCGCAGCAGGCGCGGCTTGTCCAGCGCGAGAGTGACGACCGTGGATTCCACGCCCACGCCGCACGGCCCGCCATCCAAAATCGCAGCGATCTTGCCGTCCAAATCGCACAGGACGTGTGCCGCCGTAGTGGTCGAGGGGCGGCCGGAGGTGTTTGCGGAGGGGGCGGCCAGCGGCACGCCCGCCGCACGGATGAGCGCGCGCGCCAGCGGGTGCGACGGAAGACGGATACCCACCGTGTCCAGCCCGCACGATACCTCGTTTGGAATGCAGCTCCCTTTGGGTACGATCATGGTCAGCGGCCCGGGCCAGAACGCTTCGGCCAGCGCCACTGCCTGCGGCGGCACCGCGGGACACAAATCGGAAATCTGATTAAAATCCGCGATGTGGACGATCAGCGGATTATCCTGCGGCCGTCCCTTGGCGCGGAAGATTTTCGCCACCGCTTCCCCATTCAGGGCGTTTGCCGCCAGCCCGTACACGGTTTCCGTGGGCATCCCCACCACTTCACCCCGCCGAATCAGGTCTGCGGCGATCCTTATGGCATCTTTATCAAATTGTGGGGAAAGTATGCTTGTTTTCATCAATTACACTTCCATCAGTGGGAAATTTAATGCTCCAGTGTGCGGTCCGTTCCTGTGACGCGACCATTTTGCAGGTAAATATCCAGGGTGGACTCGTCAAACGGCATGTCAATGATGTAGGCCAGCAGCTCCGGCGAGTCGGTATAGTCCGGCGCGGTCTTCGCCCAGTTTTCCGCGGTAAAATCGCGCGGCACGCCGAGGCCAAGGCCGAAAAAGCCGTTCGCCTGCCAAACGCCCCCGCCCAGCAGCAGCACGCCCGCGAACAGCAGGATACTCCCCGCCAGAAACACCAGGATGCCGAGCAGCGTCAGCCCAAGGCCGGAATACAGCGCCAAGTCCCATAGCGATCTCTCCTGCCCTCATTATAGCAGCGGCAAAGCGGAGATTTGTAACCGCGCTGTTAAATCGCGAAAAACGGCAGCGCCAGCAGGCCGACGGGCGCGTCAATCACGCCCGTATAGATGCCGACCGCGATCAGCAGCGCACCGGCCGCCAGAAAGATCAGCTTGCGGGTCAGCTTCAGGAGCAGCAGCACAATGTTGATCAGCACCAGCGCGCCGCCCACCACCAGCCATGGCGCGGACTGCCAAAGGGCAGAAATTTCGTTCATTGGGATTCTCCTTTCCAGGGATCATGCTTCGCCCTGCGCCTTGAGCTTTTCAGCCGTGTCGGCGGCGATCAGGGCGTCGAGTATCTCGTCCATATCCCCGTTCAGGAATTGGTCGAGCTTGTAGAGCGTCAGCTTGATGCGGTGGTCGGACACACGGTTTTCCGGAAAGTTATAGGTGCGGATGCGCTCCGAACGGTCGCCCGTGCCGACCTGGCTTCTGCGGTCCGCGGCGATCGCGGCCTTCTGCTTTTCCTCCTCGGCTTCGTACAGACGGGCGCGCAGCACGCGCAGCGCCTTATCCTTGTTCTTGTGCTGGCTGCGCTCGTCCTGACATTCGACCACCGTGTTCGTCGGGATATGGGTCACGCGGATGGCCGAGGATGTTTTATTGATATGCTGGCCGCCTGCGCCGGATGACCGGAACGTGTCGATGCGCAGGTCCTTGGGGTCGATGTAAAAATCCACCTCCTCGGCCTCGGGCAGCACGGCCACCGTGGTGGTCGAAGTGTGTACGCGGCCCTGCGACTCGGTTTCCGGCACGCGCTGGACGCGGTGTACGCCGCTCTCAAATTTCAGGCGGGAATACACCTTATCGCCCGCCACGCGGAACACGATCTCCTTATAGCCGCCCAGCTCGGTTTCGGACGCGCTCATCACCTCGGTCTGCCAGCCGCGCTTATCCGCGTACATGGTGTACATGCGGTACAGGTCGGCGGCGAACAGAGCACTTTCCTCGCCGCCCGCGCCGCCGCGGATCTCGACAAAAATGTTCTTGTTGTCATTCGGGTCCTTGGGCAGGAGCAGGAGCTTCAGCTCGTCCTCCAGCCGCGCGATATCAGCCTTGGCCTGCTGCAGCTCCTCCTGCGCCAGTTCCTTCATATCCGGATCGGACAGCATATCCAGCGCGTCCTCCTGCGCCCGCCGTGCCTTTTGGCAGGCGCGGAACGTCTGGATGATCGGTTCCAGCTCGTTGCGCTCCTTGAGGAGCTTGGCCGCGCGGCTGGGGTCGTCATACAGGCCCGGCTCGGCGAGACGGGCCTCCAGCTCGTCCATGCGCTGCGCAAGAGCGTTCAGTTTGTCAAACATAACAGGTTCCTTTCCGATTCCGCCGCCTTACGCGGCCGGCATATCCTTTCCCGTGCCGCCCTGCCACCTGCCGGTGAGCATCAGCCCCAGGATGGAGCAATACTCCCGACAATGCACCGCCACGCGCTGCGCCGGATAGGGCGTCGGCGCGGGGATGCCGGCCGCGTCCAACCCACCGCGCACCATCAGCACGCGGGCGCGTGCAAGGTGGTAATCGCTCGTCACCACCGCGGTCCTGTGTCCGTCCCCGATCAGGGCACGGGCGTTTTCAATGTTCTGTATCGTATTGTTGGATTCGTCCTCGAGCAGCAGACGGTCCGCGTTCATGCCTCTGGCGGTCAGGTAATCATACATCGCCTCCGCCTCCGGACACGGCTCGTTGCTCCCCTGCCCGCCGCACAGGATGGCGGTAGCCTCGGGGTGCGCCTGCAGGAAATCATACGCCGTATCCAGCCGTGCGGCCAGCGCCGCGGACGGACGGCCGTCCTCATACACCCGCGCGCCCAGCACCAGCAGGTAATCCGCGTCTCCGGCTTCCGGATCGGCGCGCATCCCGTGCAGGATGACGCCCTGCACCGCGACGAACGATACTACGAACAAGCCGAACAGCACACGTCCCACAACGGACAGCACGCGGCATACCCTGTGCCGCTCCCGCAGGCGCAGCATCAGCCATTCGCCCGCGCAGCCGGCGGCCAGCGTAAGGAAAAACACGCCGCCGAACCGCGAGGGCGCCCAGGGTAGCTGCACCACGCCGCCCGCAGCGAACACCGCCGCCAGCGCGAGCCAGATCTTCCGTTCGCTCATTGCTGCAGCTCCTCCAGCTCGGCGGCCACGGCCTCCCATTCGTCCATTTTCGCGGCGAGCGACTCGTCGCATTGCTCCTTTTTGGTCATCAGTTCGAGTAGCCGCGCCGAGTCCGAGGACGCGTCGATCATCTGCTGCTCCAACTCGGCCGACTGCAGCTCGAGCTGGGAAATTTCACGTTCGAGCGCGCTGAGTTGCTTTTGCAGGTTTTTGGTGCCGCCGGTGCGCTTGGGTTTTTCCGGCGGACGGGGTACGTCGTCCAGCGTCGGCGCATCGGGCTTTTTCCGCCTGGGGGCCGGCGCGGAGGCAGGCGCCTCGGGCAGCTCGCCCCGTTCACGGAATTTCAAAAAGTCGGAATACGAGCCGATGAAGTCGGTCAGCCGCCCGTTTTCCAGATACAGCACGCGGGTGGCGAACCGCTCGACGAAGTACCGGTCGTGCGAGACGAACAGCAGCGTGCCGTCGAACGCCTCCACCGCCTCTTCGATCCACTCGCGGCTGGCAAGGTCGAGGTGGTTGGTCGGCTCGTCCAGAATGAGGAAATTCAGGGGGTCGTACATCAGCTCGCACAGGCGCAGGCGGCTTTTTTCGCCGCCGGACAGCATATCGACCGTTTTCATCTGCGTTTCGCCCGTGAACTGGAACGAGCCCAGCCGGTTGCGCGCGACCTGCATGGACACGTTCTTGTCATAGATCAGCGTGTCGATCAGGTTGCGGTGTGGGTTGGCGAAATGCACCTGCTGCGGCAGATAGGCAGGCTTCAGGCCCACGCCCTTGCGGATCGTACCCTCGTCCGGCGTTTCCTCCCCCAGCAGGATCCTGAGCAGGGTGGTCTTGCCCGCGCCGTTTGCGCCCAGCAGGGCGACTTTCTCGCGGTTGCGGATGTTGAAGCTGATACCGTGTAATATTTCACGCCCTTCATAACTCTTTGTAATATCCCGAACCTTTAACACTTCTTCGGTCTCGTAGTTCGGGTCGCCGAAGGTGACGGTCAGCTTTTTGTCCTTTTTCGGGCGGTCGGTTACGGTCATGCGCGCGATGCGCTTTTCGATTGAGGCGGCGCGCTTGGCCAAATGCTCGGTGCCGTGCTCGTGCATGATGCGGGCGACCGCTTCCAGCCGTTTTTTCTCGGCCAGCTCGTGCTCGTGATGCTTGAGCTGTTCCTCGCGGCGGCGTTCGCGCTCGACCGCGTAATAGGAGTAGTTGCCGTTGTAGAACTCGCAGGTGCAGTCGTGAATCTCGATCACACGGTCGCAGCACTGGTCAATGAACCAGCGGTCGTGCGAAATAATCATCACCGTGCCGCGATAGGACTCGAGGTAACTGCCCAGCCAATCGACCGCGTCCATGTCCAGATGGTTGGTCGGCTCGTCCAGCAGCAGAATGTCGGTCTGCTCCAGGATGATGCGCGCCAGGTTGATGCGCGTCTTTTCGCCGCCCGAGAGCAACGCGAACGGCTGCGCGCGCATGGCTGCGGGGATTTCCAGACCGTTGCACACACGGTCGATCTCAAAATCACGGTTGTAGCCGCCGAGGAGCTCCAGACGGGTTTCAAGCTGGGCGTAGCGTTTGAGCAGCGAGGCGTCTTCCGGCTTGCGGGCCATCTCATCGGTCAGCGCGTCCATCGCGGCGGCGACCTCGTCGGATTCGCGGAAAGCCAGGCGCAGCACATCCTCGACCGTGGATTCCGGCGGGAAATCCGGCATCTGGTCGATCACGCCCGCGTTCTTGCCCGCGCCAAGCGAAACATGCCCCCCGTCATAGGGCAGGCGGCCGGTGAGGATATTAAGCAGGGTGGTCTTGCCCGCGCCGTTCGCGCCCAGAATGGCGACCTTTTCCCCTGGCTGGATATCAAAGGAAATATCCTGTAGGATGAGGCGGTCGCCGTAATATTTGGTGAGATTTTGTACGGAAATGTCAGCCACAGCCGCGGCTCCTTTCAAATATCGGGATAAATGGATATATACCGTTTTATTATAACACAAAAGATAGATAAGGGAAAGCCTCTCCCCCGCATTTTACCGCTCAACAACGCATCGACGCACCGTAGAACGCCGCTAATACTGCCTCAACTTTGCGTCGGTTGCACCAGGCTGTCTGATACGGTATACTTTTCCCCAAAAGGAGGATATAGCAATGGATGCAATAAAAACAGGCGTTTTTATCGCCGCGGTACGTCGGGAGCGGAACATGACACAGGCAGAGCTGGCGGCCAGGCTGCATGTGACTGATAAAGCGGTCAGCAAGTGGGAACGGGGCGCGGGCCTGCCGGATATCAGCCTCATCGAACCGCTTGCGGCGGCGCTGGACGTCAGCGTGCTGGAGTTGATGCAGGGACGGCGAATTCCCGCCGAGACTGTCCGCCACACCGAGGCCGCAGAGGTGCTGACTGACATCCTCGGGATGGCAAAGCACACACGGGCAGACAAGCGCAGCCATCTCAAGCAGGCAGACCGATTTCTGTCCAGACTGCTCGAAGCCATTGGCCTGCTGTTCCTGCTGTGCTCGGTATATTGCAGGACACAGCTCCAAACGCCGATACCGCTTTGGCTCACCATCAGCGCCCTAGTCCTTGCGGCAGCCGTCCTGCTTGCCAAATGCGTCTTACATCGGGCGGTGGGAAATCAGACATAATAAAAACGCAACAAACCCCCGGAACAGCTTTTCCGGGGGTTTTATCAACAAACAGGGATCAAAACCGCATTAGCGGGATCTGGTGCGGCTCCGCCTCGCCCGCCGGCAGCAGCATGGACGTAATATCCGGCCGCGCCGTTTCAATAAAGTTGACGCCGCTGCGGATCAGCCCTGCCAGCGTGCGCTCGTCATTTGTCGGCAGGCTCATGGTGAACAGCCCCGCCCTCCGGCAGGCCGAGAGCAGCGCCGGCGTCAGGTCGCCCGCCGCCGCGCGCAGGCCGAACAGGCCGGTCGTCTGCGCCGCGCGCACCAGCGCGTCTATATTGTCCGGCAGCGCGGGCAGCTCGCCCATGATGTGCAGGTCAGGGTTAGCGACTGCGATGCGCGCCGCCTCCACCAGGCCCAGGCCGACAAAGATCGTATTGTCCAGCCATTCGGAATGGCGCAGGGTGATGCGGAGCTGCGGCAGAAGCGTCTGGTTATGTACCGTGATCGCGATTTTTGCCCGGCAGGTGCGCGCCAGCTCGATCGCCTGTCCGGCGGGGACAAGCTGCGGTGCCGCCTGGTGCAGCTCCGCGTAGCTGTAATCCGTGATGCTCAACCGCGTTCCGTCGTTCGCCACGCAGTACCCGTCTGACGACAGCACCGCGATACCGTCCGCGGTCATATCAACCGACAGACAGCAGCCTTTTGCGCCCTCCTCATTCCCTGCCAGGATGGACTCCAGCCCATCCGGCTCGGTATCCATACAGCCGACCGCGGAAAGGACGAAAATCTCTTTGTTGGTATAATACAATACCATTCCCCTTCTTTCCGTTTACAGGGTTTCAGGCGCCTCGTACGCCACGCCCAGCGTATCGACGGTCACCTTGCGCATGCGCTGCTCCTGGCGCGGACGGTCGTGCCAGTCGCGCGGGGCGTTCACGATCCCGTCGACCACATCCATGCCCTCGGTCACCATGCCGAAAGAGGCGTACTGGCCGTCCAGATGCGGCGAATCCTCGGTCATGATGAAGAACTGGCTGCCCGCGGAATCCGGCACCGCGGTGCGCGCCATGGACAGCACGCCGCGCGTGTGGTTCAAGTCGTTCTGGAAGCCGTTGGCGGTGAATTCGCCGCGGATTTCATAGCCCGGGCCGCCCATTCCGGTGCCTTCCGGATCGCCGCCCTGGATCATAAAGCCCGGAATAACGCGATGGAAGATCGTTCCGTCATAAAAGCCCTTCTGGATCAGCGAAATAAAATTGCGCACCGTATTCGGCGCGACCTCGGGATATAGCTCCGCGCGGATGATACCGCCCTGTTCCATTTCAATCGTAACGATAGGATTGCTCATTACCATACTCACTCCATTATTACCGCGAATTTGCGGATATTCATTTATATTGTAGCAAATTTCCACGCAAACAGCAAGACATGTTTCCATAATGAAACTCTGTGCCGCAGCACGCCCTTTCCGGCGGACGAAATCCACTTTATACACAAAGCTTTCCACCATGCATTGGGGATAACTCTGTGTACAAAGTGGATAACTTCCGGTATTTACTTGTAAAAGCTGCCTGTTCTACCGGATCCGCTGTTTACAGTCTGTAATATTTCCCTGCTCCGCGCGGGCCGCGCATGAAAACCACCACCGCGAAGCATACTCTACCGTAGGGATTTTTATATCAAAAAGGAGGAGCGATATGGCGGAGGAACACCCATCCATCCAGGCGCCGGAAGAAAATAATATTATGGAGACCGGCTCGATCACGGCTAAAACCTCGCGCGGCACGGTCCACTGCATCACGATCGTAGGCCAGATCGAAGGGCATATGGAGCTGCCCGCGCAGAACAAAACCACAAAATACGAGCATCTGATCCCGCAGATCACTGCGGTAGAGCAGGCGGAGGAGATCGACGGCATGCTGATCCTGCTCAACACCGTGGGCGGCGATGTGGAAGCCGGCCTGGCGATCGCCGAACTGATCGCGGGCATGACCAAGCCGACGGTCTCGCTTGTGCTGGGCGGCGGCCATTCGATCGGCGTACCGCTCGCCGTGGCTGCGAAAAAGAGCTTTATTGCTGCCTCCGCCGCCATGACCATCCATCCGGTGCGCATGAACGGCACCATTATCGCCGTGCCGCAGGCCTTTGAATACCTCGCCAAGATTCAGGAGCGCATCGTGGATTTCATCACCACGCACTCGCGCATTTCCGCCGAACGGCTGCAACAGCTCATGCGCGAGACCGGACAGCTCACTGCGGACGTAGGTACGGTCATCTCCGGCAAGCAGGCGGTCACGCTCGGCCTGATCGACGAGGTGGGTACCCTGTCCGGCGCGCTCGACGCGCTTTACCAGATGATTGGCCAAGCAAGGGAAACGCATCTGTAACGCCCGCGTTTCGGAAAAAGCGAACAAGAAAGGCCTCGTCCCTATCGAACGAGGCCTTTTACTTCCAGATCTCCATAGATTCTCTTTTCTCAGCAGGATATTTCCCGCTGTCCTTTTTTATTTTTTGCTGTCCGCTTTTTCATCCTACGTTCACGGGAACCACCCGGCTGCGGTTCTTCGGGTAATGAACACATTTCGGTTTGTTACCTTAACTACATTCAGGAACTCTATATCAAGTCAGATTTTGAAATGCGTCTCTTCCTGGCGGGCAATCGTTCGATTCTATTCCTGTATGCCCGAACCATTTTCAGCAGGCTTTGATATGATCTCTGTCCTGTGCTCTGGTCCGCTTTTGCCGCATCATACTCATCAGTATGCCCATCGGCCTTTTTTCTTGGATGCGCACTATTTTTGGCGATTACAGGTATCGTACTGATCAATTTTCATATTCGCCAACGCATTGCTTCAGGGTTCTTTCATGCATGAACCTTACTTTCCTGCTGCCTCGATCCGCTTACATCGTCAGTATGCTTTCACGGATATATTTTCACGAGGATAGCTTCCTCACAGGTGCCGTTCCTTACTATCAGAAGCCGATCGCGCTTTTCAGGCGGTTCGTTTTTTTGATTTGGAACTCGCTCTTTTTATAAATAGCTATCACCTTGATCGTTTCGGTCACAGCGCCGCGGCGAGTCCCGCGAACTGGTAGGATGTTTCTTCTGATACCATTGGACTCACCCCTTTCTCCGGTATCATTTGGCTTTGTACGCCAACCCTTCAGAATAAGAATGGGTTCTCGCCCTTTGTAAAGCCCCTGCTTTACGTCCCTTGGTGTTTGCCCTTTTCTTTTCTGTGACATTATAATATCATCAACTTTGCACAACGTCAAGCATTATTTTATGTTTTTTCATGGTTATATTAAACAAAACATTCTTGTCCTTTTCAGCGTTTTCCCTCTTCCCACGCTTCCGCTGATTTGCTATAATTGTATTGTTGGGTGCGTTTCGGCCCCAGCCGGAAAACGTACAGCAAGCAGCATTCGCATGGGGGTCGTTGGACCCCCTTTTTTTGAGGGAGGTTTTCTCGTTGGATATTTTCAGCTTCTATATGCCCACCCGCCTGTTTTTCGGCAACGGCGCCGTGCGCAAGCTCGCCAAAGCGCGCCTGCCGGAGGGCTGCGGCCTGATTATCACCGGCGGCACGTCGACCACACGGCTCGGCTATGTCGACCGTGTGGCCGACGTGCTGCGGCAGGCCGGACACGAAACGGCTGTTTACAACAAGGTACAGCCCAACCCGACCATCGAAGGGGTGCGCGAGTGCGCGGCGCTTTGCCGCGCGGCGCACATCTCATTCATCGTCGGCCTGGGCGGCGGCTCCTCGATCGACACGGCCAAGGCGGCCGCTGTCATGGCCACCAACGACGGCGACTGGTGGGACTATGTCCACGGCGGCACGGGCGGCGGCAAGCGCATCGCCAACGCCGGTTTGCCGGTGGTCGCCATCCCGACCACTGCGGGCACAGGCACCGAGGCAGACCCGTTCACGGTCATCACCAACGGCGAGGAAAAGATCGGCGGGGGCGGCGAAAAGTGCTTCCCCGCCATCTCGGTCGTGGACCCAGACTTTATGATGACCGTACCGCCGCACCTGACCGCCTATCAGGGCTTTGACGCGTTCTTCCACGCGGCCGAGGGCTATATCGCCCGCACCGCCAGCCCGATGAGCGACATGTTCGTGCTCCGCGCGGTCGAGCTGATCGGCCGGTCGCTCGCGACCGCCGTGCATGACGGCGGCGACCGTGAGGCCCGCGCCGAGGTCGCGCTCGCCAACACGCTGGCCGGCTTTGTCGAAACGCTGTCGAGCTGCACGGGCGAGCATGCGATCGAACACGCCCTGAGCGCGTTCCATCCCGCGCTGCCGCACGGCGCGGGCCTGATTATGATTTCGCGCGCCTATTGGAGCCGGTTCGCCGAGGTTTCCGGCGAACGGATGGCCGCGCTGGCGCGCGCGCTCGGGCGCACGGGCGCTACTGGCGCGGCGGATTTCCTAGCGGCGCTGTCTGGCCTGCAGAAGCGCTGCGGCGTCCACCAGCTCCGCCTATCCGGCTACGGCGTCCGGCCGGAGGATTTCGGGAAGATCGCGGACAACGCGGCCGCCACCATGGGCGGTCTGTTCCGCGCCGACCCGCGTCCGCTCAGCCGCGAGGAGATCATTGGCATTCTTGCGGACAGCTACCAGTGAACCGCGGACGCGGGGAGGGCAATCAATGAAAAAGGTGCTTTTGATCGCCACCGGCGGCACAATCGCGTGCCGTGAAACGGCAAACGGGCTGTCCCCGACCCTGACCGGCGGGGCGCTTGTCCGCCTGCTGCCCGCGCTGGAGACGGTCTGCGCGGTCACGGTGTGCGAGCTGATGCGGCTGGACTCCACCGACCTGACCGCCGCGGACCGTATGCAAATGGCGCGGGCGGTCTGGGAAAACCGAGGCCGGTACGACGGCTTTGTCATTGCCCACGGCACGGACACGCTTTCCTATACCGCCGCGCTGCTGCACCATGTGCTGCGGAACATCGACCGCCCCGTGGTGCTGACCGGCTCGATGCTGCCCATGGGCGCGCCGGGTTCGGACGCGCCCCGCAACCTTCTCGACGCATGCCGCGTCGCGGCGGCGGACTGCGCCGGCGTGCTGGCGGTGCTGCACGGAAAGATCATCCACGGCCCACACGCCGCAAAGCGCCATTCGCTCGAAGCGGACGCATTCACTTCGGTCGGCGCGCCGCTCGCGGGCGTAATCGACGGAGCTGGGTGCGTGCGGCTGGCGCACCCGCCGAAGCGCGACGGCACGCCGCGCTTCGTGCGGGACATCGACACGGACGTTCTGCTCGTCAAGCTGACGCCCGATCTCCCGCCCTCGTTTTTCAACGTCCTGCACAGGTATCCCCGGGTGGTGGTCGAGGCGTTCGGAGCGGGCGGCATCCCCCGCCGGCTGGAGGACGCGGTGCGGTCGCTGCTCCGAAGTGGCACGCGCGTCTATCTCATCAGTCAGTGCGCTGAGGGCGGCGTGGACCTGCACAAATACGAGGTCGGCCGGCGGGCCGAGGCCATGGGCGTCATCCCGCTCGGCAGTCGGACGACCGAGGACGCGCTGGCCGCCATCCAGTGCCGCGAGCTGTGACGCGCGTCTGTTTGATTTTTCCAGCTTTCCCGTTTTCTCCCCGCAAGACATACCACTCATAACGCCGCTCCTTTCTGCGCATACTGTGTGCGAGAAAGGAGTGTTTGTTTATGCAGGTCACGATCGACCGCGGCGGCTGCATTTCCTGCGGCCTGTGCGAAGCAACCTGTCCCGATGTGTTCCGCATCGCCGGAGATGGTCTGGCAGAGGTCTATCACCAGCCCGACACCGCGGCGCAGGAAGCGGACTCTCAGGAAGCCGCAGGCGGCTGTCCGGTCTCTGTTATTCACACCGAGGGCTGATTTTTGTATTAATTGCACAATTCTTTCTTATCTAATTTGTATAATTCATACAATCAGCCTCTTGTTTTTCCCCCAGAAAAAAGGTATGATATAAGCAAATCTTAAAAGAAAGAAGGCCGCAATATGAACAAGTTTGTAAAGGCACTTAGCAACATGAGCGAAGCATCTATGCAGAACAACGGTTATGTCCGTAACCTGCTGCGCACCTATGGCGGCAAGGTTTCGAACAGAGCCAACACCCCGAAGGACTAAGCCCCCATCGGGATCATGCCATAGAACGAAAAGACGTCCGGAGGCGCTCGCCTTCGGATGTCTTTTCTATATTTTGCGGATATTCTGCCGATAATAGGCTTCAAACAGGCTCATCATCAGGCCCTTGCGCCGCCCCTCACCCCTGTGCCGCAGGTAGCGCCAGCAGGACCGCGCGGTCAGCAGCCCGCCGACGGCGCAGACGATCATATCCTGCATCGTGTCGCCCACGCCGGTGGACGCGACCTGCTGCGGGTCCGCGCCGGAAAAGGAAACCGCGTATTCCCATATCTCCCACAAGACCGCGCTCAGCACCGCGAACATCCAGGTATACAGCGAGGCGTTGAACGCATCCGCCCGATCGAGCGCGTGGCCTGGCTTTTTCGCAAAATACACCACCATGCCCAACACGGCGAACAGAAAGCCCGACAAAAAGTGCAACAGCTTATCCCAGCAGGGAATCCACTCATACCCGCCGAACAGGCTCGCAAACGGCACCGCCGCCAGCACGAACCAGTCGAACACGATCTCAAGCAGGTACACCGGCCGCAGCCGGCAGACCCGATAAAGCGCAAACGGCACAGCGGGCAGGGCGAGCGCCGCAGCGGCAAGCAGGGCGTTGTATGCCGTCAGGTCCCGCCGCAGGCCGTATACCGCGGCGCACAGCGTGAACATATAGTAAAACAGCAGGGTGCCTCCCCGCAGACCGCGCAGCCTGTCCATCCGGCCGGCCTCCCATCACTTGTATTTCTGGTACTGACTTACCGCCAGCTCGTCGCAGCGGTTGTTATAGGGGTTATCCGCGTGTCCTTTCACCCAATGGAACCGGACCTCATGCTTTTCGAGAAGAGCGAGCAGCCGTCCCCACAGCTCCGGATTTTTGGCCGGTTTTTTATCTCCCTTGATCCACCCTTTCGAGCGCCAGCTTTTCGCCCAGCCCTTTGTGATGCCATCTACCACATATTTGCTGTCCGAGTACAGGTCGACCGAGCAGGGCTCGGAAAGCGCTTCCAGCGCGGTGATCACGCCGAGCAGCTCCATGCGGTTGTTGGTAGTCGATGGCTCGGAGCCGGACAGCTCCTTCTCATGCGCCCCGTACCGTAAAATGGCACCCCAGCCACCCGGCCCTGGATTGCCGGAGCAGGCCCCGTCCGTATAAATCGTCACGTTTTTCATAGTATCTCCCATTGTTTTTTCTTTATTATAGCACGGACCGCCGGAAAAAAAGAAGTGCGACCGACGCACGCCGCAAAAACAAGCGCCGTCCGGCTCTCCGGACGGCGCTTGCCGCAACAGCGTGTAAAAAGTGTCTGTATCAGGCGATGACCGTTGCGGGTACATCCACCTGCTCGTAAACGATGCTGATGATCGAAAGCACAACCATTGCGGTTGCCCGGCAGATATGTATCAGGTCGTCGTCAATCCCATGATGGCGGCCGGCCGCGCGGTATTCGTCATGCATGGCGCCGATGCGGTTGATCAAAGCGTCCACCGAGGCCGGCGGGATAATCGGGCTTGCCCACTGCTCGAATTTCGCTTCGGTCATCCGGCGGCGGATCACGAGCGCAACGCGCTTTTCGTATACATAATGCGCCAGCAGGTTGCGGTCGTAGATATCGTCGTTATGCGGATAGGTGAAAAAATCGGTCATAAAGTGGCATATCTCGCCCAGATCAATCGAAAGCTCATGTCCATTCACCGGACCGATGGTGTATTTTTCGGTAAACGCGCGGATTTTTTCCATCACCTCGTCCATCATGATCGACGGATTATGGCGCTTGGTCAGGTAGGTCCCTGTCAAATCCGGCTTCAGGTTTCCATAAACGAAGCCGCTCTGGTCAAAGGTAACGCCGCAGGTCTGCTCGACATAATCGAGCAGCAGGTGTGCAACACGAATGTGGGATACGGAATCCATTAGCAATCCTCCAGCCGGAATACGCTTTTCTTAACAAGTTCTTAACAGCACGGCCGCTCAACAGCCTTTCATTTCCCCAAATCATCAATAGTATAGCACATCTCCGCGCCGTTGTCTCGTTTTTTTCTAAATTGTAACGAAATCAACATCTTAATTTCGCGTTTTCTCTGTTTTTCACAATACAGGCAAAATTATTTTAGCTATCTCGCACGAAATGCTTCGTTGCGGAATTGCACCTCGCCCGCCAATGCCTGCCGCAGGCGTTGACACATCGCCTCCCGATCGCGGTTGAGCGTACCGGCAAGGTTGACATAATTGGAGGCGTGGTTGGCGCGGAACACGCTGCCCTCGGCGTCGATATGCTCCAGAAGCGTGAGCGTCTCCCGCGCGATCTCGACCGGCTGCATCAGATAAAACCGCCCTGCCCGCCAATCCCGCATCAGGGGCGTTTCCAGCTCAAACAGCAGGGTCAGCAGGCCGATATACTCCGGCTTCATGCGCGACAGGGCCAGCGCGGTCCCGATCGCGTGCTCCTCGCTCAGCTCCAGCGAGCCAAGGCCCGCGATGCAGGTGACCGACAACTTCATGCCCGCCTTTTTCACCATCAGGCCCGCGCGCACGATCTCGTCCACCGTTTCTCCCTTATTGACGCGGCGCAGCACCTCGTCCGAGCCGGATTCCAGCCCCATATAGACCATTTCCAGGCCAAGCCCGTGCAGCTGGTCCAGCTCCTCCTGCGTTTTGACCAGGATGGACGCGGGCGAGCCGTAGCTTGTCACCCGCTCGCACTCAGGAAACAGGCGGCGGATATACCGCAGGAGCTCGGCCATATGCTCCGCACGGCACATCAGCGCGTCGCCGTCCGCAAGGAAAATGCGGTCCACGCGGCGGTACATGCGCCGCGCCTCATCGAAATCCGCTTTCACATCCTCCAGCCGCCGCACGCGGAAGCGCTTTTCCTTATACATATCGCAAAACGTGCATTGATTATGGCTGCAGCCGACCGTCGCCTGTATGATCAGACTATATGCCTCTGACGGCGGGCGGAACACACGTCCCTCGTATTCGATCACGTCCCTCGCTCCTTTCTCCCGGCAATAAGGAACGGGCGGAGGGTGGCTCCGCCCGCTTTGCCTTATTCCTCGTCTTCTTCGGCCTGATCTTCCTCCGCTGGCGCCTCCGGCTCGGCAGCCGCAGGCGCTTCCGCTTCCTCCGGCACCTCTTCGTCGAACGTGTCCTGATAGGAGGCGTCCGCCGCCGCGCACTCCTCCGCGCAGGCGCAGGAGGCGCAGTCGGATTCAGCGCGCATCATTTCCTCCAGCTCGTCCATTGCCTTGAGCTCCGCCTCATGATAAACTTCTTCCTCGCGCTTTTTCTGAAGCAGAACGAGCGCCGCCGTCGCGCCGGCCGCACAGGCCAGACTGGTCAGCAGCAGCCCGGTTTTTACTTTCGTCGATTTTTTCACGGTATCCACTTCCTCTCAAAGTGATGCGGAATATTTGTCTTTACTTTACCATATGGTCTACCTAAAGTCAATGGCGAAGGGTGGCTATTTGCCCAGTTCGTATGCGCGGGCAATGCAGTTATCGCACGCTTCCGCCAAAATATCGTACAGACCGCGCGATTCGAGCACCTTCATCGCCTCGACCGTGGTGCCGCCGGGCGAGCAGACCGCGCCAATCAGCTCGGCGGGCGTCCGGTCCCCCCGCAGCAGCATTTTGGCGGAGCCGATCATGGTCTGGCAGAACATCCGGAGCGCGTCCGCCTCCGGCACGCCGTGCTGTACGGCGCTGCGCACCATCGCGTCCGCGAAGGCGTAAATATAGGCGGGCGCCGAGCCTGCATAAGGAATGACCTCGTTGAGCATGCTTTCCTCATCGAACACCGCGGTCGCGCCCATGGTATCGAACAGGGCGCGCACGGCGTCAAGCTGCTCCTGTGTCGCGGCCGCGTTTTTCACAAGCTGCGCCGCCCCCTCGCCCAGCATGAGCGGCGTGTTCGGCATCACGCGGACAACCGGCGTATCCGCGCCGAGCGCGCGCTCGATCTTCGCAAACGTTATGCCCGCCGCGATCGAAACCACCAGCGGCTTTTCACACCGGCACCCTGACAGGACCGGCAGGATCTCATCAAAATTCTGCGGCTTGACCCCCAGCACGACCGTATCACACGCCGTATACACTTCGGTATAATCCCCCGTGACCGCAAAGCCCTTTTCCCTGTTTTTCTCGCGTTTTTCCGCGCTGCGGTTGAACAAAAGCGCCTGCGCGGGCGGGAACAACCCCGCGCGCACCGCGCCCTCCACGATTGCGGTACCCATGTTGCCCGCGCCCAGCACACCGAAACGGTAGGTTTTCATCCGAACACACTCCTTATTTTATGGCTGCCTGTAGGATTTATTATAGCACAGCGCGCTTTTGTGTGCAAACGCCTTGTGAAACGGTCTGTTTCATGGTACAATACTTTTATTATTCTATTCCGGAGGCGACGCCATCGTGGGACATTTGCTGCCGCATATCGGGCTACGGACGGTCAAGACCGGCCTGGCGGTTGCGCTGGCCCTGTTTTTTGCCGATCTGCGCTCCTCGCCCGCGGCGATCTTCGCAGCCATTGGCGCAATCGTCGCCATGAACCGCACGGTGGGCGACGCGTTCCAGTCCTGCCGCACACAGTTTTTCGGCATCCTGTTGGGCGCGGGCTTCGGCGCGGTGTTTGTCAACCTGTTCGAGGGGTTCCGCTATATCGGCGTCGGGTTGGGGTTGATCGCCCTGATCCTGCTCTGTGTGGAGCTCAAGCTGCAGTTTGCGGTGCCGCTGGCGTGCATCGTGTTCGTGTCCATCTGCCTGTCCCCGGCGGACGAAGCCTTTTTTTACGGCGCCAACCGCCTGCTGGACACCTCGATCGGCTTGGCCACCGCCCTTGTGGTCAACATTGCGCTCAAGCCGTACAACAACCGCGCGCGTATCACGGAGCAGTTCACCCATTTCCTGCAGTCCGTACCCGCTTATGTGGAGGCGCGTGTCATCTGCGGGCGGTATCCGGACCTTTCCCCGCTCAGCCGCCAGCTGGGGCGCATCGCGGAGGAGCTTTCCATCTTTGAAAAGCAGAACGTGTTCCGCTTGCCGGACCACCGCACGCAGGCGGTCTATCTGCGCGGCTGCGAGCAGCTCGCCAACGCCCTGCTGCAGGAGCTGACCGCGCTGTGCGCCATGGATGAAAAGGGTCGCCTGTCTCCGGAAAACGCGGAAAAGCTGTCCGCGCTCGGCCTGCATGTGCCGGATACGCTGCCCGCGCCGCCGCAAAGCGACGCGGATGTGGTGGGCAATTACCACCTGTCCGGCCTGCTTCAGGCCTACCACTACCTGAGCGAATTCAACCTCATGGAATGAGCCGTCCCAGGGTCGGGCATCCGGCATGGGGCAACAGAGAAAGAAATGTAGTAAGGGAGTTTAAAACAACACATGGAAAAGAAAAAGAGAAGCAGTTTTTCCAGCCGCATCGGCTTTGTGCTCGCCGCGGCCGGCTCGGCGGTGGGGCTGGGCAACATCTGGCGCTTCCCCTATCTTGCGGCAAAGTATGGCGGCGGCATCTTTCTGCTGGTCTACCTAATCCTGGCGGTCACGTTCGGCTTTGCGCTGATGATCACCGAAATCGCGATCGGCCGCCGCACCGGCCTGTCCTGCATCGGCGCGTACAAGGCGCTGGACAAGCGGTTCTCCGGCCTCGGCTGGCTCGCCTCGCTCGTGCCGGTTATCATCACGCCGTACTACTGCGTCATCGGCGGCTGGGTCATCAAGTATTTTGCCGATTATCTGTCCGGAAGCGGCAGCCTGCTGGCTGAAAGCGCCTACTTTGACCGCTTTATCGGCTTTGCCGGCGAGGGGCTGTTCGCCACCCCGCTGCCCTGGTTCCTCCTTTATGTGCTGCTGACCGCGGTGGTCGTGCTGCTCGGCGTGGAGAAGGGCATTGAGAAGGTGTCCAAGTTCATGATGCCCGTGCTGGTCATCCTGTCTATCATCGTGGCTGTGTTCTCGCTGACCATGGAGGGCGCACTGGAAGGCCTCAAGTTCTATATCGTACCGGATTTCAGCAACTTTTCCGGCAAAACCGTGCTGGCGGCCATGGGGCAGATGTTCTATTCCATGTCGCTGGCCATGGGCATTATGATTACCTACGGCTCCTATATGCCGAAAGAGTCCAACTTAGAGCGCTCGGTCGGCCAGATCGAGATCTTCGACACCGCGATCGCCTTTATCGCGGGTCTGATGATCGTACCGGCGGTGGTGGCGTTCAACGGCGGCGACCCATCCGGCATCAACGCCGGCCCCGGCCTGATGTTCGGAACGCTGCCGCAGGTATTTGAACGCATGTGGATGGGCCATCTGATTGGCGGCGTGTTCTTTCTGCTGGTGCTGTTCGCGGCGCTGACCTCGTCCATTTCCCTGATGGAGACCGTCGTCTCCATCGTGTGCGACAAGCTGCACTGGAAGCGCCGGCCGGCCACGGTCGCCGTGACCCTGTTCGTACTGCTGCTCGGCCTGCCCTCCTGCCTGGGGTACGGCCCGCTGGCTTCGGTCCAGATCCTCGGCATGGCGTTCCTCGACTTTTTCGACTTTATCTCCAACTCGGTACTCATGCCGATCGTGGCGTTCTTCACCTGCCTGCTGGTCGGCTGGGTGGTCGGCACCAAAACCGTGTCCGACGAGGTGGAAAAGAACTTCCCGTTCCACCGCAAGCGCCTGTTTGAGATCATGGTCCGCTGGGTCGCCCCTATCCTGGTGGTCTGCATCCTGGTTGGGCAGCTGCTCGATGTGACGGGCATCATGAAGCTGTAAAGCAAAAAACCAGGCTTCCTGCTAATGCAGGAAGCCTGGTTTTTTGCTATCCCAGCCACTCCGCCGGACAGCGCAGCAGCTCTTCCAAGTAACAAAAGAACAAATGACAGTGATACCCGTCCGCCGCCGCGTGATGGATCTGCAGCGTAAACGGCAGTACGGTTTCGCCGCCGGACGCGGTCAGCCTGCCCCATACAATGAACGGGCGCAGGAAGATGCGGTCGTCTTTCATCCGGAAAGAAACCTCAGTATAGGAAAACCACGGCACGCAGGAAAGCAGCACGGCGTTTTCCCGCGGCGCCGTACGCAGCCCTTGCATATGGAAACGCCGGATATCCTGCACCATCGCGGCATAAAAATCAGGGAATCGGTGCGTATATGCCGTACACAGGCTGTCCATCCGCCCCGTCTCCTCGGACAGCACGGTGTATTCCGGATGCACGGTGTCAAAGCGTCCCAGCCGCCCCGCGCTGTCATAGCCGAGCCGGAACTCTGGCCGGCTGTTCACGGCCGCCGCCACCGCCCAGGTAAACGCCGGAAAAAAGCGCAGGCCGCTTTCCTTTGTGTACCGGCGGAACGCGGTGACGCAAAGCTCCCGCGTCAGGCTGTAAACGCAGCCCGCCTGCATGAAATGCGTAAAGGTATCCCGCTGCTCCCAGCCTTGCAGGTCGATTGGATGGAACATATTTCCGCCCCCTTTTCCCCCATTATAGCACAGCCGCGCCCCCTGCGGCAAAAAAAGCAGGCCGGACCTGTAGGGTCCGGCCCGCTTCGGCAGGGAGGTGATATTGTCTGTTTTGTCAGATCAGCTGGCCGCGCAGGAGCAGTGTGTGGACGTTCAACTCGTCGTCCAGCAGCAAAACATTCGCGAGCTTGCCCGGCTCGAGCGAGCCATAATCGTGCTGCACGCCGATCGCGCGGGCCGGATTGGTCGAGGCAGAACGGATGGCCTGCCCCAGTGGTATGCCCATTTTGACCGCGCTGCGCACACAGTCGAGCAGGTTGGTGGCCGAGCCGGCGATCGTACCGTCATGCAGCGTCGCGCGGTTGCCGCGCACGGTGACCGCCTGCCCGCCGAGCGAGTACTCGCCATCCTCCAGGCCGGTGGCCATCATGCTGTCCGAAATCAGCATAACGCGGTTCCAGAACATTTTGAACGTCGCGCGCACCACGGCCGGATGGATATGCACCCCGTCCGCGATCAGCTCGACCGCGACCTCGTCGTTATCGGCCGCGGCACCGATAACGCCGGGCGCGCGGTGCGACAGGGGCGGCATTGCGTTATACAGGTGAGTGACCTGCCGCGCGCCGCGGCGAAACGCCTCGCACGCGGTATCGTAATCCGCCTCGGTGTGGGCGATGGACAGGCGCACCTCGCCCGCCAGCGCCTCGATGGTTTCCATCGCGCCCGGCAGCTCGGGCGCGAGGTCGCACAGCTTGAACAGCCCGTTCGCCTTTTTCTGCAGGCGGCGGAACATATCCGCGTCCGGCGCGTGCAGGTAGGCCGCGTTCTGGGCGCCCTTTTTGGCCTCCGAAATGAACGGCCCCTCCATATTGATGCCCACTAAAGCGGCGTTCCTGCTCTCCGTGCGGTAGCTCGCGGCAGCCTCCGCGATCACGGAAAGCTTATCCTCCGGATAGGTCATGGTCGCCGGACAGATAGCTGCGACGCCGTTCTGCGCCTGGTATCTGGCGATCGCGGAGATCGCCTCATGCGTCCCGTCGCAGAAGTCATAGCCCACGCAGCCGTGGAAATGCAGGTCCACCAGACCCGGCACCGCGTACAGACCGCCCATATCGACCGCCTCCGCCGTTGGCTCGGCGGCGGATATCCGGTCGCCCGAAATGGTCAGGCTGCCCGTGCGGAACGAGCCGTCCGGCTGGTATACCTTCAGATTTTTAAACTCCATACTTTCCCTTCTTTTCCTTTACAGCAGATCCCCGCACTTGGACAGCGCCGCTTCGTCCGCAACCACGGATACGTCGGTGTGGAGCTGCAGGATAGTCGCCGGCACGCGCGGCGTAACCGGCCCAAAAAACGCCTGGCGCACGATATCCGCCTTATTCTCTCCGGAAACGACGATCACTATGCGGCGCGCGAGCATGATGGTCTGCACGCCCATGGTATACGCCTGACGCGGCACATCGTCCGCGGAGGCGAAAAAGCGCTTGTTTGCCTCGATGGTGGACTCGGTCAGGTCGACGCAGTGCGTACCCTTGGAAAAGAACTCATCCGGCTCGTTAAAGCCGATATGTCCGTTCAGGCCCATGCCCAGCAGCTGCAGGTCGATCCCGCCGGCCGCTCGGATCGCCGCGTCGTAACGCGCGCACTCGCGCTCCGCATCGAGCTGAGCGCCATCCGGCAGGTTGATGCGCTCCGCCGGCACATTGATGGCGTCGAAAAAGTTTTTGTGCATAAAATAGTGGTAACTCTGGTCATGATCCGCGGTCAGGCCGCGGTATTCGTCCAGATTGAACGTGGTACAGGCGCCGAAATCCACGTCGCCCTTATTATACCACTTGATCAACTGCTCGTAAATGCCAATCGGGGAAGAGCCGGTCGCCAGGCCGAGTACCGAATCCGGCTTGAGGATGACCTGCGCCGAAATAATGTTGGCCGCCTTACGGCTCATATCGTTATAGTCCTTTGCGCGAATGATTTTCATATCCAGCACCTCTCCAACAAATAATAGATTATTTTATTATATCACAGCGGCGCGTTCCCATTAAGCGGTGCGCCGCCGGTCGCTGGGCTGATTTCACGGCCGCAGCACAGGGACAGGCACTGCCCGCCCGCAGAACGAATGCACACTGCCCATCCCTGCACGGGATGGCCCTGCCTGCGCTTGGAAAGCAGGGAGGCGGGCTGTCCGCCCGCCTCCCCGTTGCGCGGAGCGCAAATCCATGGGTTTTCTGTTTTTACAGCATCTTGTGCATCTCGTCGGCTACGAATTGCACCTTGGTACCCACAATGACCTGTACCGAGGTCTTGGACGGACGCATGACGCCCGCCACCCCCGCGGATTTGATCTTCTTTTCATCCACCAGCGTGTAGTCCTTGATTTCAACGCGCAGGCGGGTGATGCAGTTATCCAGCGAGGTGATGTTGTCCTTGCCGCCGAGTCCCTCCAGCACGGTGGCAGCGATGGCGGTAAAGTCATTGTTCGCCAGGGTCGCGCCCGCGTCCTGCGCGGCGGTATCGTCGTCGTCATCCTCACGGCCCGGGGTCTTGAGGTTGAACTTGCTGATTGCGATGCGGAACACGATATAGAACACAACGAACGCCGCGATGCCCAGCGGGATAATCAGCAGGGTCTTGGCCGCCGCAGGCAGAGAAGCGGAGAATACCAGGTCGGTCAGGCCCGCGGAGAACGAGAAGCCTGCGCGGAAGCCGAGCGCCACGGTGACGAACGCGAAAATGCCGTACAGCAGCGCATAAACAACGTACAGGGCGGGAGCCAGGAACATGAACGCGAACTCAAACGGCTCGGTAACGCCGCAGATGAACGCACAGAGCGCTGCGGAGCCGACCAGACCGATCGCGATCTTCTTCTTGTTACTCTTGGCGCAGTGAACCATTGCCAGGGCCGCGCCCGGGATACCGAACATCATGCAGGGGAAGAAGCCGGACATATACATGCCGAGGCTCCAGGTGATCGGCGCATTGGTCAGGCTCATATCGCCGGTGACCTTGCCGGCCCAGAAGTTCTGCAGGTCGCCCAGGCCGATGGTATCGAACCAGAACACGTTGTTGAGCGCGTGGTGCAGGCCGGTGGGAATAAGAAGGCGGTTAAAGAATGCGTACAGGCCGGCGCCAACTGCATCCAGGCTGACGATCGCCTCGCCCAAGGCAACCAGTGCGCCGAATACGATCGGCCATACGAACAGCAGGATTGCCGCAACCACAATGGATACGACAGCGGTTACAATAGCGACGCAGCGCTTGCCCGAGAAGAACGACAGCCAATCAGGCAGTTTGGTATCCTTGAACCGGTTATAGCAGGCCGCGCCAAGCAGGCCGGCAATGATGCCGATGAACGGGTTCTCAATCTTGCCGAACGCCAGCATCGCATCCTCGTTGTTCGCGATCGACGGCATGATGACCGTAACGACCGCGGTGTTCAGCAGCTTGGTGATCATCAGCCAGGATACCAGACCGGCAAGACCCGCCGTACCGTCCTTATCCTTGGCCATACCGACCGCAACGCCGATGGCGAACAGCCAGTGCATGTTGTCAATGAGCGCGCCGCCCGCCTTAATCAGGAAGAAGCCGATCGTGTATGCCGCGCCGCTGGCGACATAACCATTGACCTCGCCCGCCATGGCAGCGGGAGCGAGCGCGTAGCCAATCCCCATCAGGATGCCGCAGATCGGTAGGCACGATACCGGCAGCATCAGGGCTTTGCCCAGTCTCTGCAAATACTTTAACATAGGATTTTCCCCTCCTCATTTCTTTCAGGCCTTTCTTTATCCGGCCCTATGTAGTGCCGCGCGCCTTACCGAGCCGAACGGCAAGGCGCGCATTATTCCACTGCCCCTCGGGGCAAAATGAAAACCTCTTACAGGTTTGCCTTGAGGAACGCCTCGATCGCTTCCGCGGCCGCATCCTCGTCCGGCCCCTCGATCGTGACCTTGAGCGGATCCCCCTTCTTGGCGCCCATGCTCATCACACCCATAATGCGCTTTGCGTCAACCTCTTTCTTCGGGGAGGCAACCATGATTTTGGACTGGAACTTCGCAGCCTCTTTCACCAGCATGCCGGCCGGACGCGCGTGGATGCCGAGCTCGTCGGTAATCGTGTATTCAATGGTTTTCATAGGGATGACTTCCTTTCCTGAATAATATTTGAATTTTTGAGGGTAAACTGGTTTATTTTGCCTGCAGCGTCAGCAGCACGTCTCCGGCCGCGACCGGTCCAGTCTTTTCCGTCTTTACAGCGGCGAATCGGTCCGTGTTGCAGATAATGACAGGCGTGACCGTTTCATAGCCCGCGGCCTTGACCGCCTCGGGGTCGAATTCGATCAGCAGATCGCCTTTTTTGACCCTGTCGCCCGCCTTGCAGCACGCCTTGTAGTGCTGGCCGTTGAGCTGGACCGTGTCAATGCCGACGTGGATCAGCACCTCGGCCCCGTCCGCCGTGGTCATGCTCACCGCATGGCCGGTGTCGAACATCACGTCGATCGTGCCGTCCGCGGGCGCCGTTACGCGGCCTTCGGCCGGCAGGATGGCCGCGCCCTGCCCGAGGATGCCCTGCGCAAACGTCGGGTCAGGTACCTCCTCCAGCGGGACGACCGTTCCCGCCATCGGCGCGGCGATCGAGATGCCGGCGGAACCGCCGAACAATCCCTTGAGTTTCCCAAACATACAATCACACCCTTTTTCGACGAGTATGTCCTCCTGATGCAAAAAGTATCCAAAAACGAAAAAGAACCAAATTTCGCCGCAGTAACACAGTCTTACCTAAAAGACAAACTACGAGAAATTTGGTTTTGCCCGCCGGAGCGGTAACAATCCAATCATTCAGAGGACATTGTTTACTTGTTGAGTGTATTGTAACAAATTGTTCACAATTTTGCAAGCCCGATTTGCACGGCAAACTATCCGAAAATGTCATCCTTTTTTTGTGAGTTCATACCAATAAAATCGGTTTCACCAACAAAAAAGGAGGCCTTTCTTTGGCCTCCCGCTTGCTTTAGCCAGCATTTTTATCCATCACGCGCGCGATATGTATGGTGAGGTAAAGCAGCTCGTTCTGTCCGGAGGCGAAGCCCTTTTCCCGCTTGACGTAGGCGCACACCTTTTGCGCGCAGGCGAACGCGCGGGGGTATTTATACCGCACGACGCCGAGCAGGTCCGCGTCCTCATCCCCGTACTGCTGGCCGCTCACGATGCGCCGCGCGAAAAACTTCAGGTGCGTCACAAAGCGGTAATAGTCGATCGAATCGCAGTCCGGCTCAAAGCCGTAAGCGCTCCGCACGATGCGGAACACCTCCTGCATGAGATAGGTCATATCGTACACGTCGCGGATCTCGCCGCCCACCTGCGCGTTGACAAAGTGCATGGCGATAAAGCCCGCCTCGTCCTCGGTGAATTCTACGCCCGTTTCCTCACGGACGATCTCATTGGCCTTGCTGCCCACCTGGTATTCATCCTTGTAGAACTGCCGGATATCCCACAGCAGGGGATTGGGCAGGCGGATGCCCTCCTTATACCGGTGGATAGCGGCCGAGATATGGTCGGGCAGGGTGACATAAATACTGTCCGACAGCTCTTTCCCCAGCGCGATCTTGGCATGGTTGATAATGCGCTCGCTCATCAGGAAGTGCGGAAGCGGGATGCTGGTGATGAGCTGCTGAAACCGGTCTGAAAGCTGGTCCGAGTGCAGCGTGAAGCGTTTTTCCACCTGCGCGGCCGGCGCCTCGTCCCCCGCGCGCCGGCCAAAGCCCAGCCCACGCCCCATCAGCACGGTTTCCGCGCCGTTTTCGTCCAGCGCCACAACCACGTTATTGTTCAGTACCTTTTCAATCCGCATGGCTTTCCCCCTATTCTGCGCCGCAAAGCGCGTCCAGCGCGCATCGCGCGGCGCGGACAGCCGCCTCATCGCACCGCCAGACCTCGAATTCGCTGATGCCGGGCAGCCCCATCGGCACCCCCTCGCGCCGGTAGGTCATGCGGCTGTTTTCTGTCCGCTTGGCGGACAGGTGGAACGCGTCCGCCCCTGTCATCGGCTGCAGCGCGCGGATCACGTCCGCGTTCACGCCCGCGCCGACCAGGATCTGCGGCCGGCCGCCGCTCCTCCCGACCAGCTCGCGCAGCAGCGCCGCGCCCTCGGTGCAGCTTGCCTGCCGGCCGGAAGTCAGGATGGTGTCCACGCCCAGACGCCGCGCCGCCGCGAGCGCCTCAAATGGGTCGCGGCACACGTCGAACGCGCGGTGCAGCGTGATCCCGCAGCCGCCCGCCAGCGCGATCAGCTCCGCCATGCGCGGCTCGTCCAGCGTTCCGTCCGCCCGAAGCACGCCGATCACGACCCCATCCGCCCCCAGCGCGGCAAAGCGCCTGACCTGCCGCCGCAGCAGCTCGAACTCCTCCTCCGAATACAGGAAATCCCCGAACCGCGGCCGCAGCAGCACGCGGATCGGGATATCCACCCGCCTGCGCACCATGCGGAATAGGTCCTCATCCGGCGAGGTGCCGCCGATCACCAGGTTCGCGCACAGCTCGAGCCGCATCGCGCCGCCGCGCGCCGCGCTGACCGCGGATTCGACCGAATCCACGCATACCTCCAGCACCCGTGCCATGTCCCATCCCTCCCTTTATCAGGGCGCTTCCCGCCCGATTGCGCCGCGCCCCGTCCGGCGCAGCTATTTGCTTTCAGTATACCATGCGCCGCAGCCGCGGTCAACGCCGCCGCGGCGCGCAATATCTTCGGAAAGATATTGTCTTTTTGCCGGTAAAACGGTATAATCGCTATGGGCATTAAGAAAATATTAAGATTCGTATCGGAGGCGCATTATGCGTATCATTATTGTAGGCTGTGGCAAGGTCGGCTCAGCTTTGGCCGAGCACCTTTCCAGCGAGGGGCATGACCTGACGCTCATCGACCTGTCCGAGCGACGGCTGGAGGACCTGACCACCTCGCTTGACGTGGCCTCAGTCAAAGGCAGCGGCACCAGCTACCATGTGCTGCAAAGCGCCGGCATCGAGGACTGCGACCTGCTGATCGCCGTAACCGCACATGACGAGATCAACCTGCTCTCCTGCCTGATCGCGCGCAAGGCATCGGGCTGCCATACCATCGCGCGCGTGCGCGATCCGGAATATGTTTCCGAGGTCGGCTTTATCCGCGATGAACTTGGCCTGTCCATGGTCATCAATCCGGAGTTATCCACGGCGCGGGTCGTTTCCCGCCTGATCCGTTTCCCCTCCGCAATCGGCGTGAGCACGTTTGCCAAGGGGCGTATCGAGCTGCTGGACATCCGCCTCCCGTCCGGCTCCCGTCTGGCGGGCATGCCGGTCTGCGAGATCAACGTCTCGCTGCATACCCATGTGCTGCTGTGCATGGTTCGGCGGGCGGGTACCACCTTTATCCCCAAGGGCGACTTTATCCTGCAGGCGGGCGACGATATCACGATCATTATTCCCCCAAACGAGCAGGTCTATTTCTTTGAAAAGATCGGCGTGCCGCACAGCCATATCGGCTCGGCCATGCTGGTGGGTGGCGGAAAAATATCGTTTTTCCTGGCCGGCATACTGCTCAACTCGGGCATTTCGGTCAAGATCATCGAAAACCGGCTCGACCGCTGCGAGATGCTGTCCGAGCTGCTGCCCGGCGCGACCATCATCCACGGCGACGGCACCGACCGCGACCTGCTCGACGAGGAGGGGCTGGCCACCTGCGGCGCCTTTATCGCCCTGACCGGCATGGACGAGGAAAACATCCTGCTCGCGCTGCATGCGGGCCGCCATTCCAAGGCCAAGCTGTTCACTAAGATCAACCGCGTCAATTTCGAGGAGGTCATCGAAAGCCTGCCCATCGGCGCCATCATCCGCCCTAAGCAGACGACCGCCGACCTCATCAGCCAGTACACCCGCGCGATGCAGAATTCCATGGGCTCCAATGTGGAAACGCTGCACGAGCTGCGCGGCGCGGAGGCGCTCGAATTCCGCGTGGCCGCGCACGACCTGACCGGCGTGCCGCTGCAGGACATGCCCATCCGGCCCGACGTGCTGCTGTGCTGCATCAACCGCCGCGGCAAGCGGATCATCCCGCGCGGCCAGGACATACTGCAGGAGGGGGACACAGTCATCGTCGTTTCCACCCGCGAGGGCATGAACGACCTGCAGGATATCTTTCTGCCCCGTGAAACGGAGGAACAGAGGCCATGAATCACGCTATGGTGTGCTACCTGGTCGGCTGGATGTTGAGTGTGGAGGGCGGCATCCTGCTGCTGCCCATGCTGACAGCAGTTATCTACCAGGAACCGATCGCGTTCGCCTATTTGGCCGTGTCCGCGCTCTGTCTGGTCTTTTCCTGCCTGTTTACCCGCTGCAAGCCCAAGAACACCCGCTTTTACGCGCGGGAGGGCTTTGTCACCGTATCGCTGTGCTGGATCGTACTCGCGCTGACCGGCGCGCTCCCGTTCTGGCTCAGCGGCGAGATCCCCCTCCTATGTGGACGCGCTTTTTGAAAGCATCTCCGGCTTCACCACAACCGGCGCGACCATCCTTGGCGATGTGGAGGCGCTGTCGCACGCCTCGCTTCTTTGGCGCAGCCTGACCCACTGGGTCGGCGGCATGGGCGTGCTGGTGTTCATGCTGGCCGTGCTCCCGCTCGCAGGCGGGCAGACGATCTACCTGATGCGAGCGGAAAGCCCCGGTCCATCGGTAAACAAGCTGTCGCCCCACCTGCGCGACACCGCGTTCATCCTGTACGCGATCTACCTGGGTATGACCGTTCTGGAAATCGTGCTGCTGCTGCTCGGCGGCATGCCGCTGTTCGATGCCGTCAATACTGCTCTGGCAACGGCCGGCACGGGCGGCTTCGGCATCTGGAACAACTCCATGGCGCATTACAGCGGCTATTACCTGCAGGCCGTGGTCACGCTGTTTATGATCCTGTTCGGCGTAAATTTCAACATCTATTTCCTGATCCTGACGCGCCGCTGGAAGCAGGCGCTCCGGATCGAGGAGCTGCGCGTTTACCTTGGCGTAATTGCCGCCTCCGCCCTGCTGATCGCGTGCAACGTCCGTCATCTGTTCGGCGGCTTTTTTGACAGCCTGCACCACGCGCTGTTCCAGGTCGCCTCCATCATCACGACCACCGGCTTCGCCACGGTGGACTTCAACCAGTGGCCCGCGTTCAGCAAGTGCATCCTGGTGCTGCTCATGTTCATCGGCGCCTGCGCCGGCTCCACCGGCGGCGGCATCAAATGCTCGCGTGTCCTGCTGATGTGCAAAAGCATCAAAAAGGAGATGCAGTTCCTGATCCATCCGCGCTCGGTGCGCGTCAATAAGATGGACGGCCGGCGCGTGCAGCATGAGGTTATGCGCTCGGTCAATGTATTCCTGATCGCCTATCTGATCATTTTTATCCTGTCCACTCTCGCGCTGTGCCTTTCCAGCCAAGACCTTGTCACAAATTTTACCGCGGTCGCGGCCACGCTCAACAACGTCGGCCCTGGCCTGGAGCTGGTCGGTCCGTCTTCCAATTTCGGCTTTTTCGACCCGCTCAGCAAGATCGTGCTGATGTTCAACATGCTGGCGGGACGCTTGGAGCTGTTCCCCATGCTGCTGCTGTTTGCGCCGGATACCTGGCGCAGAAACCGCTGACGCGGCGCCGTACAAACGCGAAAAACCCCCGAAGCCTACTTCGGGGGTTTTTCAGCGGATCCCGCTGTTCAGCGGACGATCTCCTTTGCCGCGGCGGAGAGTGCCTCCACCTTTTCGGCGGCCGCCGCCTTGCTGTCGCCCTTGGCCATGATATAGACCTTGACCTTAGGTTCGGTGCCGGACGGACGGATGATAAATGTCGTTCCGCCCTCCAGTTCGTAATACATGACGTTCTGGCCTTTCAGCTCCATCTGCTCCGCGCTGCCGTCCGCCATGCGGGTGCGGATGCCGGACATATAATCGCGGGTGTACTCCACCTGATGCGTGCCGATCCTGCCGAGCGGCTTTTCGCGCAACTCTGCCATCAGTTCTTTCATGCGCGTCAAGCCGGAAACGCCGGGCATGGTGATGGAAACCGTCTTTTCGCAGTAATAGCCGTATTTTTCGTACATTTCCTCCATCGCGTCGTACAGGGTCTTGCCCTGCGTGCGGTAATAGGCCGCCATCTCCGCGATCAGCATGGAGGCGGTCACGGCGTCCTTGTCGCGCGCGTAGTCGCCCGCGAGATAGCCGTAGGACTCCTCAAACGCAAAGAGGTACTTGTGCGAGCCGGTCTTTTCAAACTGCTTGATCTTTTCGGCCAGGAATTTGAAGCCCGTGAACGTATCAAAGCACGCCACGCCGTTCTTTTCCGCCGCTGCGCGTGCCATCTCAGTCGTCACGATCGACTTGAGCACCGCCGGATGCGCGGGCATGGTGTTCGTCAGCTTGCGGGCGGTGATGATGTAATCGATCAGCAGCACGCCCACCTGGTTGCCCGAAAGGGTGACATAATCGCCGGTCTTGTCCTTGAGCACAATGCCGGTACGGTCGGCGTCCGGATCCGTGCCGATAATGAGGTCGACATCGTTCCGCCGCGCCAGCTCGATCGCCAGGTTGAAGCCTTCCTTGTATTCCGGATTGGGGTTTTTAACCGTCGGGAAGTCCCCGTCGATCTTCATCTGCTCCGGCTCGCAGATGATATGCTTATAGCCCAGCCGGCGCAGGATCTCCGGCACCAGGCGGTAGCCCGCGCCGTGGAACGGGGTGTAGACCAGCTTAAACTCATCCGCGACCTGCTTTACACAGTCCGGATTGACTGCGACCTTGAGCACCTCGTTGAGATATGCCTCGTCCGTTTCCCTGCCCAGAATGCGGATCATGCCGCTTTCCACAAATGCGCCGTAGTCGCCCGTGCGCACGCCGCTGAAAATATCGGTCGCCGCCATTTCCTTGGCGACCACGTCGGCCTCCGCGGGGGGCAGCTGCGCGCCATCCTCCCAATACACCTTATAACCGTTGTATTCCTTAGGATTGTGGGATGCGGTGATATTGATGCCCGCGATGCAGCCGTAATGGCGGATCGCAAAAGAAAGCTCTGGGGTCGGACGAAGCTCGTCGAACAGCAGGGTCTTGATGCCGCTCGCCGCAAGGATGCAGGCCGACTGTTTGGCAAATTCAGGCGAAAAATGGCGGCTGTCGTACGCGATCGCAACACCGCGGTCCATGGCGGCTTTTCCGTTGGATACGATCAGGTTGGCCAAGCCCTGAGCGGCCTGTCCCACGGTAAAACGGTTCATGCGGTTGAGGCCTACGCCAAGCACGCCGCGCAGGCCGGCTGTTCCAAAGGACAGCGGGGCAAAAAAGCGGCTTTCGATCTCTTCCTTATTTTCCTGAACGGACTGAAGCTCCGCGCGCTCGTTCTCAGTAAGCGCCGGATTCTCCAGCCAACGTTTGTATTCTGCAATATAGTCCATTGGTATCACCTCATCCTGTAATTTGGCCAAAGCCACTATATAAATTATACAATATCTATCTGTCAATGCAAGGGCTTTTGTGCGAATTCGTGAAAAGCACCTGATACTCCGGCACTTATATACAAATATAAATATGCATTTTTGTGTATATTGTTTCATTGCAGTAAGGTTTTACAAACAAAACAAAAATCAGGGAAAAATTTATTTGGCATCTATGGTTATTCATTGCCTTTCCTGCATATAAGGAAAATATGCTTCAATTTTCCATTTTTATAAAATGTTTATTTTAGAGGGTATTTTTGACCGCATTCCGGCAATTTCCTCTATATTATGTGCAGTATCGCGCCATCAGAAAAAGGTTCTCGCACTGGTGCTGGCGTTCGCATGCGCGTTCACCATGTTTGCCGGTGCGGCGTTCACGGACGAGGCGGACATTGTCAACGCAGAAGCCGTGGACCTGCTGACGGAGCTGAACATTATCAATGGCTACAGCGACGGCAGCTTCAATCCTGAGGGAGACGTCACCCGCGCTGAGTTTGCCAAGATGATTTATGTCATCCGCAACGGCGGCAACGACGACGCTTCCGCTCATGCGAACAACCCGACTTCGTTCACCGACCTGACCGACAGCTGGTATCAGGGCTACATCAAGTACCTGCAGAATACCGGCATCGTTGCGGGCAAGACCGCGACCCAGTTCGATCCGGACGGCAACGTAACCACCGGCGAAGCGCTCAAGATGGCGCTCGTTCTGGGCGGCTACCGCGCGGACAAGGCTGGTCTGACCGGCACCAAGTGGCTGACCAACACCGTCACCCTGGCAACCACCAACCGCCTGCTGAACGACGTTAACTCTTCCATCACCGGCGCCTGCACCCGTCAGGACGCGGCGCAGATCCTCGCCAACGCGCTGGATATGACCGCTGTCCGCTACTCCGAAATCGTTGAGGATTTCGTCAACGATTCCGAGGACGGCCTCGCTCTGGGCGGCTCTTCGATCTCCGTTGGCCGCAAGTGGATGGATCTGTGGACCAACGTTGGTACGCTGATCAGCATCGACGGCTCCGACCTCGATATCCAGATGTCCTCTTCTGACCGCACCGACAGCGACAGCGACGACGAGCATTTTGTCAAGGTTGACACCGACTACTCGAGCCTGCTGGGCCAGAAGGTCAAGGTTCTGTTCAAGGACGGCAAGAACAACTCTGTTCTCGGCGTTTACCCGATCGACGACAACAGTGTTGTCACGGTCAATCAGAACGAGATCAGCGTCGACGCCGGCAAGATCGTCATTGACGACGAGAGCTACTCGGTTGAAACCGACGGCGTGACTGTAATCCGTGACGGCGAAGAGCTGAACGAAAACTGGAAGGCTGGCGCGTTCAAGGATCAGCAGTCGGCGGACGTGATCACCCTGATCGACACCGATGACAACAACAAGATCGATACCGCTTACATCAAGACGGTAGACGTTGCCAAGGTTACCTATGTCGCTTCCTCGCAGATCATCGCGGGCAGCAAAACCTACAAGTTCTCCGAAGACACGATCGACGAGGACGTTGAGAAGGACGACTGGGTCATTATCACCAAGAACCTGTACAACGACAACAACGATATCGTCGTAGCCTCCAAGGCGACCGGCACTGTTGAGGCCACCAAGGATAAGACCGGCTGGAAGCAGTACCAGATCGGCGACGAGTGGTTCAATGAAACCGATTCCTCCAACAAGGACATCAACACCAACGTAAAGCCGGGTGTTGAGGCAGAATATGTTGCCGTAAACGGCATTCTGTTCTACGCTGACAAGACCTCCGCTGGTTCCGACAAGCTGACCGACGTTCTGTTCGTGTCCTATGTTGGCCAGGACGGCCTGTCCAACGATCAGGCGCGCGTCATGTTCCCGAACGGCGACAAGGCGACCATCAACCTGAAGAACACCTACTTTACGCAGCAGAACGGCGATAAGGGTACCGCTATTGTTCCCGGCCAGTTCTACGAGTACAGCAAGTCCGGCAGCACCTATGAGCTGATTGCCCTTGCCTCCACCGCTGACTTCTACGGTGATTTCACCTACGAGGGCAAGGAGGATCTGGATACCGCTGGCGATAAGGTCGACACTGACCGCATTTCTGACAGCGCAGACGTTATCGTTTGGACGACGGACAGCCACGGTACGCCGGCCAACACGACCAAGGCTGACATCAAGCACATCACCGGCAAGCAGCTCAAGGCGCTGGTAAGCGACGGTACGCTCGATGTCGATGGCAGCTCCAACAACCTGTATCAGGCTACTCTGGGCTACTTCACCTCCGACGTGGACGGCCTGAACCGCGCTTCCGTTATCGCTGTTGAGTTCAACGGCAACGGTTCTCTGGGTACTACATTCGACAATATTTCTTCGAATGCGAACTACGGCTTCATCACCAAGGACGCTGTTAAGCTCTCCAACGGCAACATCAAGTTCACCGTTTGGACCGGCGCTGAAAACGTTGAGGTTGTAGCTGAAAAGTCCCGCGAGAACGACTTCACCAAGGGTACTATCGTTGGCTACACCGCGATCAATGATGAGGATGGCAACAAGGTCATGACCGACGCTGTTGCGATCACCTCTGGTGTAACGGCTGGTTCCATCACCTCTGTTAACTCCAAGGGCACCACGATCGAATCCAGCACGATTAACCTCCCGTATGAGGATCTGGATGATTACAGCACTGTTCTGTACGTTGACTCCAAGGCTGGCACCGGCTTGGAAGATGGCGTTGCAACCAAGGCGAATAGCCAGAAGGTTAACGGCACTACCTACTACGCGACCAACCTGCTGGTATACGGCGGCGAGGTTATTGTAATCGACGTTAACGAGATCGCCGGCAAGCGCTATGGCGCTTACACGCTGCCCTCTATCTCCGGCCTGTCTGACGTACAGTGGCTGAACACCCGCACGAACGACACCGACGAGGGCGCGGCTTACGAAGGCGCGATCATGCAGCTTTCGTTCTACGCTGACAAGGATGGCACGCTGACGCTGACCAATGTTGCCGATATCGAGACTAACGACAACGACGGTACGGTTACCCTGTCTGTCAAGGGCGGCGAATACAACCTGTTTGATTCGCTGATCGTTACCGGCGCAGGCAATGTTACCGCGACCTTTACGGCCAACGGCTCTACCCCGGCTCCGGATCCGTCTGCTGCTACCGTTGAAATCAAGTCTGCGGCTCCGTCCCTGACTTTCGGCGGTACGACTGCATTTGATGTAAACGTTGTTTACAAGAACGCAATCGGCGAGACCCCGAAGATGGAAGTTTACACCAAAGCTGATGCTACCACCCGTAGCACCAACCTGGTAGACTCCACTAATGTTACCGAAACGACTCCGTTTGGCTTTATCACCAGCAACAATGAAACTGCTGCACAGGGCAAGCTGACTCAGGGTGCTACTCTGGCGGCTGGCGACTATGTGCTGGTAGTTAAGGTTGGCAGCGCTGAGGATACTCAGGAGTTCTCGGTGGCGAAGCAGAAGATTACTGCTGTGACGATTGCAAGCTTTACAGAAGCGGCTGATAGTGACTCTCTGGCTACTTACGACCCGGGTACGCTGACTGCTACTCTGACCCCGACTGTGGCTGGCACGGCAACTCCGGTTGTTGACGAGGCTGCTTGCGTTATTGCAAATGTTGACGGCGATACCATCGCAACAGGTGACACGATTGTTGTGAAGATTACTGTTGAGTTGACTGATGCGAACAACAACGAATTTGCATCGACGATTCAGGCGGACAATGTTACGCTGACAGGCGCAACCGCTACCGAAGTAACGGGTGTCGCAATTGAAAATGGTGATCTGGTTATCACCGCTACCACTACGGTTGCTTAATTCCGTGCTTGCATTCGAAAACCCCTCTCGAAAGAGAGGGGTTTTCCCTTTTTACTTCACGGCTATGTAGTGATAAGACCGCTCTGCCGTATTCGACATGACATAGTCGGCAAAAACCTGCGTGCTCTCCGTGTAAACGCGGAAACCACCCGCCTCGATGTTCAATACCGACCTGCCGTCCGATGCTTTCACCGGCTTTCCCGTCAGCGCCAGGCCGCCGTACCAGTGGGTCTGGCTACCCTTGAATAAGTCGCATATCCGCCGCACATCACCATCACGGCTTTTGGCGTAAAACCAATATTGATCAAACGGCTGGCGGCGCCGTCACCGGTGTAGGTGCCGAAATACACCTCCGCTTTTTGTGCAAGCTGCGCGGTGTGCGCCTGCAGGGTAGCTTCTGCGGACTGCAGACGGCTGTCAACGCCGGTAAGCGCGGTTTGTTCGGCTTTCGCGTCCAGCTCGGCGGCAAGCTCCTCTGAGAGCATCTCCCGATCGATCGTGTCCCCGAACGTGTCCACTACGATGCCCTCCACACGCGCCTCCAGCCGCGAAGCCTCGTCGCAGATTCCGTTCACCGCCTGCCGCAGCTCCTCCGGACTGCTGTCGAACCGCGCTTTCAGCTCGTTTGCCGGCAGGCTCGGCTGGTCGGGCAGGTCGGTGATTTTGTGTGTGAATTGCGTGATCTTGTGGTCAGAAAAAGACATGGTTTCCTCCTTTTTGTCGGTGCCGCCCGCGCGCGTTCCTTGGACAGCGCGCGCGGGCGCGCGTGGGGCGGAGCCGCCCCGTCTGGTTTTTCATGCGGGGAAAGTAAGCAACCGTTATAATAGCCCAAAAAACGGAAAGCGCAAGGGCAAGTATTTGCCCTTGCGCTTTTTCCCGTTTCTGCTATTCTGGTAGACGCTTACTTTCCCGTGTCGGTGCAAACGGCGGGCGGGGAACCCCTCACGCGCGCGCCCGCGTGGTCAGAGGAACGCGCGCGAGGGGGAGCTCCGGCCGCCCCAAACAAAAGGAGGTTTTTCATGTCATTCAGCGATCATAAAATCACAGCGTTCCAGCACAAAATCACCGACCTGCCCGACCAGCCGAGCCTGCCGGCAAACGAGCTGAAAGCGCGATTCGACAGCAGTCCGGAGGAGCTGCGGCAGGCGGTGAACGGAATCTGCGACGAGGCTTCACGGCTGGAGGCGCGTGTGGGAGGGCATCGTGGTGGATACGTTCGGGGACACGATCGATCGGGAGATGCTCTCAGAGGAGCTTGCCGCCGAACTGGACGCAAAAGCAACCCAGACGTCGCTTAATACCGAAAGCGAGGCGCGGGAAGCGGCTGTTTCCGCACTGGATACCCGTCTGACCGAGGTGGAGGCACAGAAATGCGAGATTTATCTTGGCAGCTATAACGGCAACGGTGAAAAGAATACGCAAGCAATCCGCTTAGGCTACCAACCCAAAGCCGTGCTGGTTGCAAAGTAAGCGTCAAATAAAGCAACGGATTGTTGGTAGAGGTAGAGTGTGAGAAAATAAGGATAAAAGTTGCAGTGGATAGCATTAAGGGAAGTCAAAGGAAGCAGAGGAGCTGGGAAAAATGACAATTCGGGAAAGACATCGGGAGCAGCAAGTGGCCCAATGGACGGAGCTCGTACAGGAATGCCGGAGCAGCGGGCAAACAGTAACGGGATGGTGCGATGAACGGGACATCAGCACAAAGACGTATTACCGATGGGAGAAAAGAGTATTGCAGCGAAGTGGCCACGGGATAAAAAAGGTGGAAAGAGTACCGGCAGAAAAAAAAGGCGGCTGAATTTGTAGAGCTGAGAGTGAGGAAGGAAGGGATGTGGAACAGGGAGTTTCTTCAGACTGCTCCAGAGGGGAAACAGTCGGCAGTAACAGTGGTGGTAAAGGGGCGAGGGATAGAAGTTGAGATTTATGCGGGAGTGGAGCTGCCGGTGATAGAGGCGATCTGCCGATCGGTGTGCCATGCTGAATGATTTTCGCGGCGCGGAAAAAGTGTATATAGCCTGTGGGTACACAGATCTGCGGAAAGGGATCGACGGCCTGGCGACATTGGTACAGCGGCAGTTCCATCTGGACCCGTTCAGCAATACGCTGTTCCTGTTCTGCGGTTACCGGCGGGATCGGATCAAGGGGCTGTATTGGGAGGGGGATGGATTTGTTCTGGTATATAAGCGGTTAGAAGCAGGCGCCTTCCAGTGGCCGCGGAACGGAGATGAGGCGCGCCAGTTGACAGGCCAGCAGTACCGCTGGCTTATGGAAGGGTTAAAGATCGAACAGCCCAAAGCGCACAAAGCGGTGACTGGCCTGAGTATGATATAGCGTTGAAAAATCGGATGCTATTTTCCTCGAAATCCCTTGAAATGCTGGTGTTTTAAGGGGTTTTGTGTTATAATGAGAATATGAAAAATGAAGTGAATATTATCACAAGCAACACGGAAATGGTGACCATTTCCCGTGCGGAATATGAGTCTCTGAAGGCGGAAAGAGACGAGCTGAACCAGAAGCTGGACTGGCTGATGGAGCAGATGCGTCTTGCCAAAAAGAAAGTCTATGGGGCATCGTCCGAGCAGACGAAGGAAGAACTGGCAGGCCAGTTGAGCCTGATGTTTGATGAAACGGAAGCGTGGCTGTCTGCTAAAAGGACTTCCGTAACGGAGAGCAAGGTTGTTGCCCACACCCGGCAGAAGCGGTCTTCCCGTGTGGAGGAGGTACTGCCGGACAATGTTCCTGTTGAGGTGGTAGAACACCGTGTCCCGGAGTCTGAGCGTAACTGTCCTGAATGCGGTACACTCATGACGGAGATTGGGAGTGAGGTTCGCCGTACTCTGGTGATGATCCCCGCCCAGGTGAAGATCCGGGAAGATGTTTATTTTACATACGCCTGCCAGAACTGCAAGCAGACGGGGACGGAAACACCTGTCCTGAAAGCCGAAAAAGAGCCTCCCCTGATCTCAGGCAGCTACGCCTCCCCAGAGGCTGTGGCTCATATCATGGTCCAAAAGTTTGTGATGTACGCTCCGCTGTACCGGCAGGAACAGGAATGGAATCGGGCTGGGGTGATGCTCTCCCGGCAGACGATGAGCAACTGGGTGTTGCGGGTGGCGGAGGATTGGCTGCGGCCCATCTATGACCAGATGCACCAACAGTTGCTTCAGCGAGAGGTCCTCCACGCGGATGAGACGACTCTGCAGGTGCTGAAACTGGAAGGGCGGACGGCCAGGAGCAAGTGCTATATGTGGCTGTACCGGACCGGTGGAGACGCCGGGCACCCCATTGTCCTGTATGAGTACCAGCAGAGCCGAAAGGCGGAGAATGCCGAGGCGTTCCTCAAGGGCTTTACGGGCTGGCTCCATGCTGATGGTTATTCCGGCTACCACCGATTGCCGGAGAACATCCGGGTGGTTGGCTGCTGGGCGCATCTGCGGCGAAAGTTTGACGAAGCGGTGAACGCCTTGCCAAAAGAGCAGCAGACGGGCTGCGCGGCGTTGGAGGGACTGCAATACTGCAATGTTCTCTTCGCCATTGAAAAGGAACTGGCGGATCTGCCGCCGGAAGAACGGTACAAACAGCGTCTGATCCGGTCCAAACCGGTGATGGACGCTTTGTTGGCATGGGCGGAAACAAAAACCGCCCCGCCCAAGTCCTCTTTGGGAAAGGCGCTGTATTATCTGCGGGAGCAGTGGCCATATCTAAAATGCTTTTTGGAGGACGGGCGGCTGGAAATAAGCAACAACCGGGCAGAACGGAGTATGAAACCCTTTGTGATGGGGCGGAAGAACTGGCTGTTTGCAAATACGGAAGGCGGGGCCCAGAGCAGCGCCATTGTTTACAGCCTGATTGAAACGGCCAAGGAAAACGACCTTGACCCATACCGGTATCTGGTCTATGTGCTGTCCAGGGCGCCATCTATGGCCGTGGCTGACAGAGAGTGGGCCACAAAACTGACGCCGGATCTTGTTCCGGTGCAATATCGCAGGGGCCAGGAGGACTCTACAATATAGGTTTTTTAATGGACTGACCGAAAGGCCGGTCCATTTTTTTCGACATTTTCCACCAAAGGGGAACTACAGAGCCTCACAGGTAATCCCTTCCATCCCTTATGCTTTGCATGAAGGGAGGTGAGGAAAATGGAAGCAAGCTTTGATGGAGCAAAACTGCGCGAAGTACGCAAAGACCGAGGCAAGACACAAGCGATGCTGGCCGTAAAAATGGGCACTTCTATTCGCCATGTACGAGCCTTGGAGACCGGTGAGAAGACAAACCCATCCGCATGTCTTCTCTGTAAAGTAGCCGTGGCTTTGGATGTCCCGATGGAAACATTTATGCGGATCCAGCCAGAAGAAGGGGATGAACTTGTATAAAGCAAAAGGAGATGAAACCTTGCCCTACCTAAATGCGACTTGTGATCTGTTGTACAGCCTTGGAGTAACCGCGAATTATAAGGGGTTTCTTCATACTACCTACGCAGTGTCTCTGTGTATGGAACGGCAAGACAGGCTTCTGTTGGTAACAAAATGGCTTTATCCTGATGTTGCCAGGAGATATGGGACGAACTGGAAGGCAGTGGAACGTAATATCCGAACCGTATCCAGGATTGCGTGGATACGCAACCGCGTACTCCTGGAATCCCTTGCGCAAAGGCCTCTTGACAGGCATCTATGTTCTACCGAATTCCTCGCGGTTCTTTTCCATGCGGTTTACTCCGCTGAATTCCAGGATCTTTCTTCATCTAAATCCTAAATCCCATTTACTGTCCAATCTCAAAGGGCGCAGGTTGCAAATTTACCTGCGCCCTTTCTCTTGGCTTATTTTACGCTTACGTTGCAAACGCCAGATGGATTGGCAACGTAGATAATCCCCAGCGCATGGAGCTTGCAATGCCAGATATCGCAGCATATCATTTAGTTGTCACCTCCACGGGCTTTGAGGTGAAAGGCATGCTCAACTGCACCAACACGGAGGACAGTGTGGCAAATCCGTATCGGTATATCGTGTTCAAGTAAACTTGAAACAAAAGGGGCTCCTCTCATATGAGAGAAGCCCCTTTCCATACGGATTGTAGCGAATACCTTAATCAATGGTGAACGTAAATACAACCGTTAACTGAGTTGTGGTCGCAGTTACTGTCGCTCCGCCCAAAGTGTAAGTGCCGCCGTTCACAAACTGGTAGCCGTTATCTGCTGCAATGGTGAACGTTGCAGTCCAAACATCCGTGCTATCAACCTGGTTAGGCGTACCATTATCCGTGGTTTCAGCCCAAGTTACAGCGCTAATCGTACCCAAGCCGGCCTGAGTGGTTGTCGGAGCAGTTGTAGGCAAAGCAGCCTCAGCCGTTCCATCAACCGGTTTAGCCGGAACATCAGACAGTGTCAGAGCACCCTCAGCGACCGTCATAACTACCTTGTAGTTCTTCACGTCAACCGTGATCTTATTCTTGTCGCTCAGGTTCTTGCCGGTAACAGTCCAGGTCTTCTGATCGACGGTAATCGAACCCTCGGCAGCCGTAGCGTTGATACCATCAACCTTAACGGTAATATCTGCAGTTACAGAAGCCGCGCCGGTCGGTGCAGGCAGAGCAATGGTCAGGTTGCCGGAGCCATCGATAGAGGTCAGGACTTTATCAACTGCCAGAGAAGCATCAGTGGTAACCGTAATGTTATCCTTGGTAGAAGAACCGCCCTCTTCTTCCTCTTCCTCATCGTCGCTGCTGCCATCGTCGATCCAATCGAACTTGCCGGTGTTGTCGATGATCAGGAGCTCAAGATCAGCCTCGCCATCAACCACAGCCTCGTCAAGGATATATGCAACGTTGTTCATGTAATCGTCGTTAACATCCTTGTCAGCCTTGCGCAGCGTGGTCGTGCCGTAGATGTATTCCTGGCCGATCGCGTCGTCGTCCTCGCTGGAGTCAATCACGAGCACCTTGGTGTCCGCGGTGACGTTCAGCTGGTTGTCGCCAACCGAGATGGAGCGGGTGGTGGAAGCCTTGTTCGCGCCTACCGCCAGGTTGCTCTGGCTCGGCGTGGTGTTGCTTACGCTCTTGAGCAGGCCGTAGCTGTCGTCAACATCCTGGATGTAGCCGTCAGCATCGATGCTGCCGTAACCAATCACGGTACCCTTGGCGCGGTCGCTCGCGGTGCCGTTCTCTTCCTTAACGGTCAGGTTCTCGGAGCCGTTCCACAGGGTGTAGGTGACGTCGCCGTTGCTGCGCTCAACCGCGTCCGCGGTGATGTAGCCGTAGTTATCGTTGGAGGTGCCGGAGATATCGCCAATGGTAGAACCAGACTTAACCTCAACAGAGGCCAAGCGGACACGGTCCAGACCGTTGTAATCCTTGGTGAATACCGCGCCAGCGCCCTTGGTGGTTACCAGATCAGCGGAGGAGGTCAGGTTGTTGAACTGCTTGCCGGTGATGGTCTTGGAGGAGCCGTTCTCGTCCCAAACAACGATCACAGCGTCGTCCGCGACGCGCTTGCCGGCAATCGTGTTGTTGCTGCCCAGTGCAACGTTCTTAGCGTCTTCGCTGCCATAGACCAGCGCCAGGTAGCCGTTGTACTTCTGGTTCTTCAGCTCTTCCAGCTTGGTAGCGCTGTCGCTGCCGGAAACCTTGTACGCACGGCCGAGCTGAGTGTCGTTGCCTGCGATGCTGTTATCACTGTCGATCGTGACAGTCTTGAGCGTGCCGTCGAAGTAACGCAGCTTGACCTGATCGCCGTACAGGGTGGTCGAGCCGCTGCCGTTACCGACAACAACCGCGACATTGGTCGGGATTGCGCCCGTGCCGTCGTCGGTGTCAACGTTCAGGATAACGCCGTTGGCAACATACGCCTTAACGGTGTCGCCTACGGATACGTTCTCATAGCCGGTGTCGCTGTCCGTGGTGTCGATGTTATACCAGGTGCCGGCGATCTCGTACTGGCTGTAGTTGCCGTTATCCGAGGTCTTGTTCTTGCTGCCCTCCAGCTCGTCGGTGACAATGTCAGCCTTGACGATTTCCTTGCAGTCCTCGTACATGCTGTAGGACATTACCGCGTAATCGTCCGCTTCCAGCTCTTCATCGATGATTTCATCGGCAAACTTGTAGGACTTGCCGGCAAAGGTGATCTTGTCGGAAGCAACGTTGGTCACTTCGCCGCCGATCTTCTCAAATACGATCGCGGTGTCGATCTTGTTGTTGCCGTCGGAGTCAACAAAGGTTACCTCAGCCAAGGAGGTGTTGCCATTGGTGTCGTGCTCATTCGCAGCAGCATCCTTGTCAAAGTAGGTGTACGCAACCGTGTCGGTTTCAACGCCGTCAATGCCGACAAAGGTCAGGTCGATCGACTTGGTGCTGTCCACAGAGTAGGAAGAACCTTCAAACTTCAGCTTCTGGCCGTCCAGCTCAACATTCTTCATCAGGGTGTTGTAAACGGTGTTGTCGGAAACCGCGTAAACGCCGAGGACATTGTTGGTCTTGCCATCCTTGAACATGACCTTGACCTTCTGGCCCAGCAGGGAGGTGTAGTCCTCGGAAACCTTGGTGAAGTTGACCAGGTCGCCGTTGCTGTAGTTACGGTCGGAGTTGTGGTAGTTATCAGAGTCGTAGTCAGCATCGATCTTGATCGTCAGGGAGTCGGTCTCGATCGAGGTCAGGGTGCCGTAGTCGTAGGACAGGCCCATGTAAGCGGAGCCGACAGTTTCCTTGACGCCGCCGTTGAGGATGTCGTCAAAGGAATCGGAGTCGGTGGACCACTTCACGCGGTTGGTGTCCAGCGTATTTGCGATCATCTGCGCGGCGTACTGACGCGGCAGGCCCTGCTCCAGGCCGGAGTTGACGTCGTCCAGCAGGCCGGCGGAGCCAGCGTAACGCAGGGTGTTGGTGGACCAGTTGTGGCCTACCAGACCAGCCTTGTCAGCGTCGTAGCCTGCCAGAACGAGCAGCATCTTCGCAGCCTCCACGCCGGTTACGGTCGCGTCGGGCTTGAAGGTGTTGTCGCCGTAGCCGGCGATGATGCCCTGGGACTCGCAGAACTTGATGTAGCCCTTGGCCCAGTGGCTGTTGATGTCGGTCAGCTTAGAGGAGTTGTTCTCGTAAGCCGAGTCGTCAATGGAGTTGTTGCGGACAACGAAGATCATCTTCGCCATTTCCGCACGGGTAACGGTTGCGTCCGGACGGAAGGAGCCATCGGGGTCGCCCTCGATTACGCCCAGCGCCGTCAGCATGTTCACGGCGTCCTTGGCCTGGATATCGGCCTCGTCCGTGAACGCCGCACCGGCAAACATGGTGAACGCGCATGCGAACGCCAGCACCAGTGCGAGAACCTTTTTCTGATGGCGCGATACTGCACATAATATAGAGGAAATTACCAAAATGCAGTCAAAACTGTCTTAATAAAAAACTTTTCCGTGTTAGGGAAATTTTGGATAATCAATAATAAACAAAACAAACAGCCAAATTCGGCTTCCACGATTCAGAAAAAATTTTGCAATTATTTTGTGCAGAAACACTATTTCTGTTTTCCCCTGCTTGTACAAGGATACAAAATGCGGTATACTTTTATATATCATTTTACAAACAGAAAGGGCAGCTTATGAAGCTCAAAACCAGGATAGCCGTTATAATATGCAAAGTATCCGGTGCGCTGCTGCGCAAAATGGGACGCGGCGGGACCAACCTGCCCGGTAAGCTTGCATTGAAGATTGATAAAAATATTTTGGGAGAGCTATCGCAGAGTGTCAAAGTAACCGTTGTGACCGGCACAAACGGCAAAACCACGACCTCCCGCATGATTGAACAGGCGTTTTCGGATGCAGGATTTCGATATTTTTCCAATAAATCCGGCGCAAATCTGTTGACCGGCATTATTGCGGTATTTGCTCAGTATTGTTCCCTTTCCGGAAAATGTCGGTATACCCATGCGCTGATTGAATGCGACGAGGCCGCGTTCCGGAAAGCAAGCGAATTCCTGCCGGTAGAATGCCTGGTAGTCAATAACATATTTCGGGATCAACTGGATCGGTACGGCGAGATCACCCATACGCTCAACGCTATTCGGGAAGGCATCACGCATATTCCGGACGCTGTGCTGTGCTTGAACGCGGATTGTTCGCTTACCGCCTCGCTGGCTGAAAAGATCCCTAACAGGGTGGTTTGGTTTGGCGTCAATGTGCCGATTTATACGCATGCGGCGCACGAGCTGTCAGACGCCCCCTACTGCATTCACTGCAAAACCGAGTATCAGTATGATTATGTGACATACGGCCATCTGGGGGGGTTCCATTGCCCGAACTGCGGATATGGCAGAAAAACGCCGTCCATAGCGGTCACCCAGATATTGACGGCTGGTGCGGATGCCTCTGATATCGTGCTGGATATCTGCGGACGGGAGTACGACGTACATGTGAATCTGCCGGGCGGCTACAATATTTATAATGCCGCGGCCGCGGCCGCGGCCGCCAGTGTCGCCGGTATTGACGATGAGACGGCCGTCAGCGCATTGGGGCAATTTGAATGCGGCTTTGGCCGCGCAGAGCAGTTTACACTCGGCAAAGCACAGGCACGGATGATGTTGGTCAAAAATCCGGCGGGCTTTAATCAGGTCATCAACCTGATCGCGCATGACGAAGGCAGCTATAAACTGGCGTTTCTTCTGAATGACCGCTTTGCGGACGGAACGGATATCAGCTGGATTTGGGACGTTGATTTTGAGGCGCTGGCGGAACAGCAGGAACGGTTCACCCAGATCCTGGTTTCTGGCGTCCGTGCGGACGATATGGCGCTCCGCTTAAAATATGCCGGCTTCCGGACAGACAGACTGGAGGTCGTGCGGGAGTATGAGACCCTGCTGGATCGCGTGGGCGCGGATGAAACGCCAGCCTTTCTGATGCCGACCTATACGGCAATGTTCGACCTGCGCAATGAGATCAGCCGGCATACGGATATCAAGGCATTTTATGAATAATGGAGGAGACGGGAAATGGAACTGAATATCTGTCATTTATATCCGGATATCCTCAATCTTTACGGCGACCGTGGCAATATCATAACGATGAAAAGGCGCTTGGAAGCACGCGGTATGGCGGCTCATATAGAGGAATGCTCGATCGGGCAGCCTCTGGATATCGAGGCATACGATATCTTTTTTATCGGCGGCGGTCAGGATTTCGAGCAGGAGGTCCTTCTGCGTGATCTGGCGGGCGGCAAGGCGCGGGACATCCGTGCGGCGGTCGAGGATGAGAAGGTGTTTTTGGCGATCTGCGGAGGCTATCAGATGCTGGGTCAGTATTATAAAACCTGGGACGGCAGTCAGATGGATTTTATCGGAGCAATCAATATCCATACCATAGGCGCCAAAGAGCGTATGATCGGCAATTATATGTTCCGCACAACGCCGGAAAGCAGCGGGACGATCGTGGTAGGGTTCGAAAACCATTCGGGTAAAACCTATCTGGGCGAAGATGTCGCGCCGCTGGGCATGGTGCTGAGCGGTTACGGCAACAACGGCGAGGATCAAACCGAAGGGGCGCGTTATAAAAATGTGTTCGCCACCTATTCGCATGGTTCGCTGCTTCCCAAAAATCCGGAGCTGTGTGATTTTATCCTGCAGAAGGCGATACAACGGAAATACGATGTTGTTCAGCCGCTATCCCCGTTGGATGATACGCTGGAAAATAATGCGCATGCATATATGCAGCAGCGCCTCAGCAGAAAAGCATAGAGAGAGTTCGGTGCGGCCTCCCATAAAAGGGAGGCCGTTTTGTATGTTATAGACAAATTTCTTTTCTTACTTTTGGAGGGCTCATTTGTGCCAAACAGGCGCAACCCGCATAGGCGGCTTTTGCGGATAAAAAATAGAGGCTTTTAAAAAAGTTTGTCCATTTAGTTATTTTATACGGAAAATCAAATAACAGAAGGGTTTTTGTTATATAATCCGCCATCAGAAAAAGGTTCTCGCACTGGTACTGGCGTTCGCATGCGCGTTCACCATGTTTGCCGGTGCGGCGTTCACGGACGAGGCGGACATTAAGGCCACCGACGCCGTGAACATGCTGACGGCGCTGGGCGTAATCGAGGGCGACCCCGATGGCTCCTTCCGTCCGGATGCAACCGTTACCCGTGCGGAAATGGCGAAGATGATCTTCGTTGTCCGCAACAACACCATTGACGACTCGGCTTACGAGAACAACTCCTCTAAGCTGACCGACATCAACAGCCACTGGGCCAAGGGCTACATCAAGTTCTGCGAGTCCCAGGGCATCATCGCCGGCTACGGCGACAACACCTTCAAGCCCGACGCGACCGTAACCGGCGTGGAGGCTGCGAAGATGCTGCTCGTTCTGGCAGGCTACGACGCTGACAAGGCTGGTCTGGTAGGCCACGACTGGTCCACCAACACCCTGCGTTACGCTGGCTCCGCCGGTATCCTGGACGACGTCAACTCCGGTCTGGAGTCCGGCCTGCCGCGCCAGTACGCCGCGCAGATGATCGCAAATACGCTGGACACCAACCGCGTGAAGTGGTCCACCGATTCCGACTCCTTTGACGACATCCTCAACGGCGGCGTCAAGGAGACTGTCGGCTCCGCTTACATGGGCCTGTCCTACGACTACGGCACCCTGACCACGATCACCAGCGACTCCCTGACCGTCTTGATCGACGACAGCTATGATTCTGATAACTACCATCAGTCCACGAAGTACACGGACGTTACTTTCTCCAAGGTAGGCACGGACTACTCCGACCTGCTGGGCCAGAAGGTCAAGGTCATGTTCAAGGATGGCAAGACCAACAATGTCCTCGGCGTTTACGCGATCTCGGACAACACGGTTTACGAAACCTACCTGAACAAGACCGAAATGGACGGCGAAAAGATCAAGTTCGGCGGTTCTTCCTACTCGGTTGAGGACATGGATAGCACCGCTAAGGGCGTTCAGATCGACGTCATCGTGGATGGCGCTACTGCTGCCAAGACTGACATCACCGATTTCGACGACACCGCCATGTTAGACGGCAATAACCTGAATAAGGTTTCCATGAACAAGGTTGTCTTTGTTGACACCAACAGCAACAACAAGATCGACACTGCGATCATCACCACCTACACCGGCGGCGAGGTCACCTATGTCGGCTCTGACAAGATCACCTTTGCTGGCGAGTCCTATGAGTTTGACGATGGGAACATTGACGAAGAGATCGTCAAGGACGACTTTGCAGTTATGTCCAAGAACCTCTACGAGGACTGCAAGGACATCGTCCGCGCGGACATCCTGACCACCGAGCTGACCGGCATCAAGGAGAAGGACGGCTACTGGCAGTATGAGCTGGACGGCACCTGGTACAACGCAAAGGACGAGGCCGATGTTGATACTGGCGACACCGTTAAGGCTTACGTTTACAACGGCATCGCGCTCGACATCAGCGCGGACGACAGCAACGGCGCGATTCCGGATGACATCGCGGTCGTAGTCGGCGTTTCCAGCCATGTTGATTCGCTCAACGGCGATCAGGCGAAGCTGCGCTTTTTCAACGGCACCACCAAGACCGTTACCATGTCTGACGACAGCGTAAATCCCAAGCTCGGCAACGCTTACAAGGTTTCCGGCTCGGATTCTGACTGCAAGCTTGAAGTAATCGACTCCAAGAAGTACAACGGCTATCTGTCCCTGCTGGGCAACGGCAAAACCGATTATACGTCTACGCTGACCGCTACCGCGGGCAACACCGACACAATCGCGAATGAAAAGGTTGCTGACGACGCTGTCATCATCCTGTACACCGAGCTCGGCCGCTCCAAGCAGATCAACGGCAAGCAGTTCAAGTCCCTGAGCGAGGACGCGAAGGGTGTTAAGAATGCACCTGCGACCGCGGTATTCACCAAGGAAACGGATGGTCTGAACCGCGTTAAGCTGGCGGCGATCAAGGTCAGCAGCACTGATTTGGTCGGCGAGTCCTCTGACAACTACGCTTACATCGTAACAGCGGGCGTCAAGGCTTCCGGCGGCGTTAAGTACACCATCTGGACCGGTTCTGAGAACGTGACCGTTACCGAGGACATTTCTTACTCCAAGGATACCCGCGCCAAGGGTACCCTGATCGGCTACTCCGATATCGACGAGGATGGCATCATCAACGACGTTAAGGATTACGGCACAATCAAGGCTGCGGATGATGTGAACAAGGGTGATACTCTGAATCAGGGCGAGATGTACCGCGGCGGCAACGAAGCCAGCGTATCCAAGTACATTGCGATCTATGGCGCGCAGTTCAACGTAACCGCGGACACCACGGTTCTTCTGGTTGACTCCAAGGCGGACGACGACAAGAAGATCGGCCTGGAGTACACCTACGGCGACAAGCTGCCGGAGGGCTCCAAGTACAAGGATGGCGCAGACGACAAGTACCTGGTCAATGCGTTCTGGATCATGGATGAGACTGGCGACGACGATGCAGACATCGAGGTTCTGGTCATCGACTCCACCGGCGCGTTCGACGGCTTTGAGCTGGATGATGTGAATGCGCCCAAGCTGACCGCTGTGAAGACTTCCGGCGATGCATCGACCACAAAGGGTACGGAGGCAACTCTGAAGTACACCTTGACTGCTTCCAACTATGCAGCAGATGCAGCCGATGTTACTACCTCTATCAATTCTGAGGATAACGTCAACATTACTGCTTCTGGCGATGGTACCTTTGCTGTAAAGAATAACGGCACGCAGGAAATCATTGTAACAGTTGGTACTTCCACCGCAATCGGCACGTATAATATTCAGATCAAGGCGGGCAATACTGTTCTGCTGACAGATACCTTTGAGGTTACTGCAAAGCCGGTTGCCACTCTGAATGCTGTTACTGCAAGCGACAGCACCACAACGTTTACCGAAGCTGGTAAGGTCAAGGCTGGTGTACTGGATACCATCGTTGGCAAGCTCAAGAAAAATGAAACCACTAATGTGAAGGCTTCGTTTAAAATTGTGGCTAACGATCGTCCGAGCGCAGATACCTCTGTTTACACTCCGGTTGCAGGTGAAAAGGTTACAATCACCGCTACCTTTACTCCGGATGCAGACTACGCAATTACTGCTACCGCAGCTCCGACTCTGGCAGGCACGAATGCTGATGCTGACTCGTTCAGTGTAACGAATGGTATTGCAACTGCAACTTATACGTTCACTGTTGTTGCGTAATTTTTTCACAACAAAAAGAGAAAACCCCCTCTTTCGAGGGGGTTTTCCCTTTTCATTTTAAGGCGATATAGACGTATTTTATATCTTTGGCATTTATCCGTGACTTGTCGCCGGGGCTGTTCAGACGAAAGCCGGTTTGCGTAAGCAGGCAATAGTCCGGTTGTTCAGACTCCTCGACCGGAAACGCAAGGAACTGATAGGTGTAACCGGTGGAACCGGTCATTCCGTCCGCGCGCATGATAAACACCATTTTGGGAGCAAAGCCCAGCGTTATCTCGCGGGGATACACACCATCGCCTGTGTAGGTGCCGAAATACAGGTCGCTTCGCCGCATCAGGTTTGCGTCCAACTCATCGGACAGCATTTCTTCTGTAATCGTGTCCCCGAACGTATCCACCACGATGCCCTCCACACGCGCCTCCAGCCGTGAAGCCTCGTCGCAGATTCCGTTCACCGCCTGCCGCAGCTCCTCCGGACTGCTGTCGAACCGCGCTTTCAGCTCGTTTGCCGGCAGGCTCGGCTGGTCGGGCAGGTCGGTGATTTTGTGTGTGAATTGCGTGATCTTGTGGTCAGAAAAAGACATGGTTTCCTCCTTTTTGTCGGTGCCGCCCGCGCGCGTTCCTTGGACAGCGCGCGCGGGCGCGCGTGGGGCGGAGCCGCCCCGTCTGGTTTTTCATGCGGGGAAAGTAAGCAACCGTTATAATAGCCCAAAAAACGGAAAGCGCAAGGGCAAGTATTTGCCCTTGCGCTTTTTCCCGTTTCTGCTATTCTGGTAGACGCTTACTTTCCCGTGTCGGTGCAAACGGCGGGCGGGGAACCCCTCACGCGCGCGCCCGCGTGGTCAGAGGAACGCGCGCGAGGGGGAACTCCGGCCGCCCCAAACAAAAGGAGGTTTTTCATGTCATTCAGCGATCATAAAATCACAGCGTTCCAGCACAAAATCACCGACCTGCCCGACCAGCCGAGCCTGCCGGCAAACGAGCTGAAAGCACGGTTCGACAGCAGTCCGGAGGAGCTGCGGCAGGCGGTGAACGGAATCTGCGACGAGGCTTCGCGGCTGGAGGCGCGTGTGGAGGGCATCGTGGTGGACACGTTCGGGGACACGATCGATCGGGAGATGCTCTCAGAGGAGCTTTCCGCCGAGCTGGACGCGAAAGCGACCCAGGCCGCGCTGACCAGTGAAACCACCGCGCTGAAAAACCGTGTCAGCAGCCTGGAACAGGCGATGCCAAAAAGGGCGCAGGTCATTTACGGCACCTATACCGGCGACGGGACGGAAAACCGGTTGATTTCCCTTGGTTTTAAGCCGTATCTGGTCATACTTGCGCCAACGATAGGCAATTTTGAAATGCTGGAAACGATAACGGTATGTCACAGGCTCTGCGGTGGCTCCCCTCCGGAACTTTCCGAGTCCCACCTGACGGAAAACGGCTTCCGCGTCTCCGAATCGGACAGTATGAGCATCAACCGCAGCAACAACCCCAACGAATCCGGAAAAACCTACGGTTACATCGCCTTTGGGCTGTAAAAGGGAAAACCCCTCTCATTCGAGAGGGGTTTTTTTATTGCCTTACAGGGCAGCGGTCAGAGTAGCAACTACAGTAGCGGTCGTACCATCCTGAGACGGAGTGACTACTACATTATAATCACTGATCGTTACAGATGCAGAGAAACCAGTGAAGCTGTAGCCTTCCTTCGCAGTCAGAGTAGCGGTAGCGCGATACCACTTGCCAGTTGCTGCGTTGCCATTGTCAGACGCCCAGCCGCTCTGGCCATCATCGCTCTTCTCCCAGGTAGTGGCACCGACATCATAGCCTGTGCCGCTATTGTTAGAGAACGATACACCAGACAGCGGGTTGCTGTCAGTCGGCTTGTTCAGGTTCAGCTTTACATCCGGAGTAGCAGTAACAACCTTGATCGCCTGCTCGGTCTTCTGATCGCCCAGGGTAACAACGATCTTGTAATCGCCAACCTTGGTGGTGGCCTTGGTCGCTACCGTAAAGGTCTTCGCCGCAGCGTTGTTGTCAGTGATCAGAGAGAGGTTGCTCTTGGTCACAGTGAAGTCAGCAGACTTGTCAGTGCCCTGACCGTCAACAACCTTTACGTCCGGGGTGAGCATCCAGGCGTTCTGGTAGCCAACCGTACCGGTGTAGGTCTTAACGGTGGCGAAAGTAGCGTCGTCCGTGGTGTCGTAGCTGGTCTTCAGGACAACGTTGCTCGCTTCCTTGTTGATGGTGAAGGTCTTGTCAACAGTCTTGCCGTCAACCGTTACCTTCAGCGTAGCGGTGCCGTCCTTCTTCGGGGTGCCCTTGATGGTCACAACGGACTCGCCGTCGCTGTCGATATCGGTAGCCGAAGCGGTCAGGCCGTCAGCGTTGCTCAGGGAAACGCGGACAGAGGTGCCCTTGTTGATGTTCTTGGTCGTAACGGTCACGTCCATATCAACGGACTCGCCAACTGCCACGTCATTGATGGAGCCGATCTTGACGTCAGAAGCGTTCGCATCCTCGCCGTCAACAACGCCGCCGGTGGTGTCAACCGTGTAAACGTCGTTGTCCAGATACTCGCCCTGATCGATGATCAGCAGCTCGATCTCGTCGTCGTTGCCGATTACCAGAGCGTTCGCCAGGTAGTCGCCGTCAACCTTCTGCGCTTCCTTGATCTCGCCGTCCTCTACGCCGATCTCCAGATCCTTGTCAGCATCGGTGTCGATGTAGAATACGTCGCTGCTGCTTACCTTGTCCAGCTCAGACTGGCTTGCGCCAACCGGCTGCTTCGCAAAGATCGCAGTATCCTTCTTGTCGTTTACGCTGGTTACAGCAGTGAACGTAATGTCAGAAGCGGTCAGATGATCCACGTCGTCAATTACCTTTACGCCGTCCTTCTCGGTGAGCGTATCGTAGCCGATAACGGTGCCCTTCGCGCGGTCGGAAGTGCTGTTCTTGTCCTCCTGAACCGTTACATTCTCAGAACCGTTCCAGAAGGTGTACTCGATCGTGCTGTTGTCTACCTTGTAGGGCTTGGTAACAATGTAGCCGTAGTTGCTCCAGGTCTTGACGATGCCGTCCAGGCTGTTGACTGCAACAGCCATAGCGCCGACGCGGTCAATGCCGCTCATGCTGCCGTAGAAGCCATAGATCTCAGAAGAGTTAATGATCTTGCCGTTAGCCAGAGCCTTGAACTGCTTGCCGGAGATCTTCTTGGAATCGTTGCCGGAAGCATCGTCGCCAATGTTGGTGGTGCGCTTCGGCAGGAACAGCAGGACTTCTGCGTCGTCGTCAATGGTGTACTTGCCCAGAGAGTTGAATGCGTTCGTGCCGGAGGTCTGCTGCGAGCCCATGTAGGTCATGTCGCCGTAGTACTCCTCGTACTTGCTGTCAGCAACGCCATCCTTCAGGGCCTCGAAGCTGTACTCGTCGCCGGATACGTCGTAGCCGTAAACGGTGCCGGTCTTCAGGTCATCCCACTTGATCGTGCTGTCGCTGTCGACCTCAACCGTCTTGGTGGTGCCGTCGAAGAACGCCAGCTTGACTTCGTTGTCGATGCCAGTGGTGCCCTTGTTGACGATCATCGCAACTTCGTCAACCTTACCGTCCGCCTTGCCGGAAACGCGCTTGACATAGAACATGATGTTGTTGACAACAACATACTCTACCTCGTTGCCAGCCTTAACGGTGTTCAGGTCGGATTCGCTTGCGGTGGACTGAACCTTCGCAGCGCCCTTGAACCAGTCGTCGCCCACGCGGTACTCGTTGTAGGTTACCTTGCTCGTGGAAACGTCGCCGCCGTCAAAGAAGATGTTAGCAGACTGGTTGTCGCGCAGGCCGTTCAGGGTGCCGGTGGACATGTCAGCCTTAACAATATCCTTGTTGTCGTTGTACAGGTTCTCGGTGATAACGACCCAGTCGTCCTTGGCGATACCGTCCGCGATGTTCTCATCCGCGGTCTTGTAGGTCTTGCCGCTGGCAATGATCTTGTCGGAAGAAGCGTAGGATACCTTGGCAACGTTGTAGGTGGTAACGTTCAGGGTATCAATCTTGCCGTTGCCGTCGGTATCGACGAACGTGTACATGTTCGGGTTCAGCTTGTTGTTGTCCAGCTCGTCGAGCGTGGTGCCTTCAGCAACCTGGCCGTCGATGTAGGTAGCGATCGCGTCGCCCTTGTTGGAGTCGTAGATGGTCTTGTTGTCCGCGTCGCCGTAGAACTCAACAGAGTAGGAGGAGCCGCCGAACTTGACCTTGTCGCCGTCCTTCTCGGTGCCGTTTGCAGCAACCGTGTAGGAGGTGTTGTCAGAGATCGCGTAGATGCCGAGGACGTTGTTGGTCTTGCCGTCCTTGAACATGACCTTGACCTTCTGGCCGAGCAGCTTGGAGTAATCCGAGCCTACCTTGGTGAAGGAAACGGTCTTGTAATCCTTGGACTGGTGGTAGTTGTCGGAATCATAGCTGCCGTCGATCTTGATGGTCAGGGAGTCCTTGCTCATCTCGGTCATGGTGCCTACGTCGTAGGACAGGCCCATGTAAGCGGAGCCGACAGTCTCCTTGATGCCGCCGTTGAGGACGTCGTCAAAGGACTGGGAATCGTCGGACCACTTCACGCGGTTGGCTTCCAGCGTGTTGTAGATCATCTGCGCGGCGTACTGACGCGGCAGGCCCTGCTCCAGGCCGGAGTTGACGTCGTCCAGGATACCGGCGGAACCGGCATACTTCAGGGTGTTGGTGGACCAGTTGTGGCCTACCAGACCAGCCTTGTTTGCGTCATAACCGGTCAGAACGAGCAGCATCTTCGCAGCTTCCACGCCGGTTACGGTCGCGTCGGGCTTGAAGGTGTTGTCGCCGTAGCCGGCGATGATGCCCTGGGACTCGCAGAACTTGATGTAGCCCTTGGCCCAGTGGCTGTTGATGTCGGTCATCTTCGAAGAGTTGTTCGCGTAGGCCGAATCATCAATGGAGTTGTTGCGGACAACGAAGATCATCTTCGCCATTTCCGCACGGGTAACGGTTGCGTCCGGACGGAAGGAGCCATCGGGGTCGCCCTCGATAACGCCCAGCGCCGTCAGCATGTTCACGGCATCCTTGGCCTTTATATCGGCCTCATCCGTGAACGCCGCACCGGCAAACATGGTGAACGCGCATGCGAACGCCAGCACCAGTGCGAGAACCTTTTTCTGATGGCATTAAAAATAATTTTTTGATGTTTTTTGATGCCGCATTATAGCACGGATCGGTCATAATTGCAACTATTATTTTTATTTTTGATTTTGAACTTCCTGGATTATATTTCCATGTCTTAACAGTCGGAATTTGAGTATTCATTCATGCAAAAGAATAATTATAAAAATACGCCCCTCTTTTATAAGAGGGGCGTATTTTATTCTTCTACAGGCTTCTCTTCGTGATACGCCTGCGCTTCCCCACCGGAGGATTTCCTGCGGCGGCGTCCACCGCGTCTGCGACGGCGCTTGGGGGCGTCGCCGGTTGCGCCTTCGGCAGCCGAAGCGCTTTCCGGCGCGGCAGGCTCTGCCGCTGAGGGTGCGCGTTCGGGCTTGCCCGGCTGAGCGGACTGCTCTGCGCGCGGCGGACGGACAGATTCGGCTTCCTCCCGCCTGCGGCGCTCCTCGGCCAGCGCGGCGATGTTCTGCCGGTTGCGGCAGGCGCCCTTCACCACGCAGCAATCTGCGCACTGGAACTCGGTCAGGGAATGCTCCGGACTGTCGTCCAGCTGCACCTTGCAGGTGCCGCGCAGCATTTGCGTGGAAATGACCTTTCCTCGCCCCTCCGGCGTATCCACCACGCTGCCCTGCTTGGGCGTGACCTTTTGCAGCTCGGCATAGGCTTCGTGCTCATATTTGAGACAGCACATCAGCCGCCCGCAGGTGCCGGATATTTTGGCAGGGTTAAGCGACAGGTTTTGATCCTTGGCCATATTGATCGAAACCGGATGGAAGTCCTCCAGATAAGAGGAGCAGCACAGCTCGCGGCCGCAGGTGCCCAAGCCGCCGATCATCTTCGCTTCATCGCGCACGCCGATCTGCCGCAGCTCGATACGGGTGCGGAATACGCTGGCCAGATCCTTGACCAGCTCGCGGAAGTCCACGCGGCCATCTGCCGTAAAATAAAACAGCATTTTGTTCATATCAAAGGTACATTCGACCGTGACCAGGTTCATGTCCAGCCCGCGTTCCTCGATCTTGCGCTTGCAGACGATAAACGCCTCGTCCGCGCGCTTTTTATTCCGCTCGAGCGTTTTTCGGTCCGCGTCGGTCGCCACGCGCAGCATGCGTTTGAGCGGCTGCACAACCGTCTGGTCAGGTACGTCGGTGTTCGCCTGCACGCACTCGCCGTACTCCAGGCCGCGCGCGGTTTCCACGATCACGCCCGTCCCTGTCTCCACAGGGATGTCCTGCGGGTCAAAATAATACATCTTTCCGTTTGGCTTGAAACGGACTCCGATAATTGTAGTCAAAAGCTGATATCCTCCTATATTATAGAAAGCAGATGCGGTATACATCGCTTGTCAGCGCACAGGTCACTGCCGCCGCCGCGGCGTTGCGGCCGATCCGACCGATCAGCTCTCCAATCCAGTCATATACCGCCAGCAGGCGGCTGGCGGGTACCGTCCGTGCCAGAGCGCGCGCTTCGGTTTCCAGCGCGGGCTGCAAAGGCGGCTGCGGCAGGGCTTTGGCGAAAAACACAGCGTCGCGCAACGCGGCCTGCAGAATGCCCAGCACACCCATCAGCGTCCGGCGCGGCGTTTTTTCGAGCGCCAGCGCGGCCAGCATCATCCGCTCCTCGCGCTGCGCGGCCACAGCGGTCAGATACGGCGCGAGCAGCGCGGCCGCCTCCCCATCCGAAACCGCTGCGCCGGCCGGCGCGAGCGCGAATTTCGTGCAGCGGGAACGCACGGTCTGCAGCAGAGCGTCCGGCTGTTCGGCGGCCAGGATGAAAAATGCATAGCCCGGCGGCTCCTCCAGCTCCTTGAGCAGTGCGTTCTGCGCCATGGGGTTGAGGTTCTGCGCGTGGCAGATCACAGTCACGCGCCGCGCCCCGTCATTGGGGACGATCGCGTTTTCCGCCTTAATGCGGCGCGCGAGATCGACCTTCAGCTCCTCGTCGCCCGCATCGATCATCATCAGGTCGGGATGCACGCCCTGCTCCACCTTGCGGCAGGACAGGCAGGTCCCGCAGGGCCTCGGCCCACCGCTCTCGCACAGGATCGCGGCGGCTAGGACGCAGGAAAGCGTCTTCAGCCCGTCGGGATCGTCGCCGGAAAGCAGGACGGTCTGCGGGAAACGGCCGGACAGCGCGTTCCGCAGGCTGCTTTTGAGCGCCGTGTTGCCCGGCAGACTGTCAAACGAGATCAAAGCTTTTCAAACCGCTCGACATGCAGCACGAACACGGTCGCGCCGCCGACCTCGACCTGTACGGGCGTGGATGGGAAAAAGCCCATGCCCAGCTCGGCGGTGGTCGGGATGATCTGCTTGCGCGAGGAGGAATGCTCGCGGATGATGTCGAAGCAGGCGTCCAGCCTGGATTCCTCCAGTCCGATCAGGATGGTGACGTTGCCGGCCTTGAGGAAGCCGCCGGTCGTCGCCAGCTTGGTGATGGAAAAGCCCGCTTTCATCAGGCTGTTGATTACGTCCTGTGCATCATCATAATTGATGATCGCAAGTACCATTTTCATAAAAGGTGTCCCCCTTTTCCGCTCTGCTGCGAGATAACCACGGTGATTTCTTCTATTTCATTGTACCATCTTTCCCGAATAAGTTCAATGTGCGCCCGTGTAATTTTCTCCCCCGGCCACAGCAGCGGCACGCCGGGAGGATAGGGCGTGACCGGCCGCGCGCAGACCAGCCCCTCGGCCGCAGCGGGCGCGACGCGGCCGGTGTGCGAAAACCACGCCTGCCGCACGGGCATGACGCGCGCAGCGGGCGGGAAGGGCGCGGCCGCCAAGGGAAGCGGCTCCTCCCGTCGCCGGCCGGACAGGCAGCGCAGGCCGCGGCGCAGGCGGTAGATCGAGGCGCCGGTATCCGCGCCGGTCAGAATGAACACGGCGTTGCGGTCGTCCGCCATCTCACAGGCCACGCCGTATTCGCTCCAAAGCATGTCGGCCAGGCGACGGCCGGTGATATCCGTACCCGCGGTGCAGACCGTCAGGCGGCAGGGGGTCGAGCGCGGGGAAATCGCTCTCGGCCAACGGTGTGAAGCGGGTGCGGCGCGCGATATAATCCCGCAGGTCGCCGCAGGTTTCCGCCGCGCGGCGGTAGGCGGCTCGGCCCGGGCCTTCGGTGTAGGCGCGCGCCAGGTCGATGGACGCCATGATCGGGTATGACGGGCTGGAAGTGCCGAACAGCGCGGTATTTTCGCGCAGCGCGCGCTTATCCGCGCCCGCGCCGGCCAGAAGGACCGCCCCCTGCCCCAGACAGGGCAGCGTTTTGTGCATGGAGAGCACCGCCATGTCCGCGCCCTCCGCGACCGGCGCGGGCAGGCCGAGCGCCGGAAAATGCGCGCCGTGCGCCCCGTCGACCAGCAGAAGCCTGCCGTATGCGCGGCACAGATCCGCGAACGCCGGTATCGCGCGGCACACGCCGTAATAGGTGGGAGAGGTGAGCAGCACGGCGCGGATCTCCGGATGGTCGAGCAGCGCCCGCTCGGCCGCGTCCACGGGCAGCGCGCCCGACACCGCGAACGGCTCGATAAGCGGCGCGGAGATAAAATGCGGTGTGATATCCAGCAGCGCGCAGGCGTAGCAGACCGACTTGTGGCATTCGCGGTCCAGCAGCACGCTGCCGCCCTCCCCCACGGCGGCCGCAAGCATGGCGAGGACGCCCTGGGTCGAGCCGCCGGTCAGAAAAAAGCAGTCGTCCACGCCGAAATAGCGCGCCGCGGCGACCTCGGCGTCGCGGATCGGCCCGTCGCCCAGGTACAGGTTGCCCGTGCCGTAGGTTTCGGTGAAATCGATGGCGAATATCTCCGCATAGCTGTTGAACAGCGGCTCGCCCTTATGCCCCGGCATATGGAAGCGCGCGGAATCGCCGGTCGCAAGCAGCTGGAGCGCGTGGAACAGCGGCGCGCCCGTGAACGGCATCAGCCGGTTGATCTGGCGGTGGGTGAGCTGCGGCGCCCGGGCTCTTTTTTTGTGATGGAACATGGGCCGCGGCCCCCTTTCTCTGGCATGCCCACGCTTCTGGTATTTTGTTATTATAGCATGCGCGCGGGGCGCTTGGCAAATCCTTCCGCACACGCTCTGTCCATAATGTGCAGACATTCGTCTTTTTCAGATGGATTTTTGGGCTATATTCCCGTAGTAAATATCTTTCCCTTATATTATAATGAATACTGCGTTCTTTTTTGGAACAGCATGTTGAAATTTGAAAGGCAGGTAACTATTCACTATGGCTGACAATCGTATCTACAATTTCTCCGCAGGCCCGTCCATGCTTCCGGTACCCGTGCTTGAGCGCTGTGCCTCCGAAATGCTGAACTACAAGGGTTCCGGCATGTCCGTCATGGAGATGAGTCACCGCTCTAAAGTATATGACGCGATCATCAAGGAAACCGAGGCCGCGCTGCGCCGCGTACTCTCCATCCCGCAGAACTATCGGGTGCTGTTCCTGCAGGGCGGCGCGACGACCCAGTTCGCGGCCATCCCGATGAACCTGATGCGCACCGGCAAGGCGGATTACGCCATCACGGGCAACTTCGCCAACAACGCTTATAAGGAAGCGGTCAAATTCGGTGACATCCATGTCGCGTTCTCCTCCAAGGAGGGCAACTTCGACCGCGTGCCGACGCAGGGCGAGCTGGACATCCGTCCGGACGCGGATTACTTCTACATCTGCGCCAACAACACCATTTACGGCACCGAGTACCAGTACGACCCCGAAACCCCGGCAGGCGTGCCGCTCGTGGCCGATATGTCGTCCAACATCCTCTCCAAGCCGGTGGACGTTTCCAAATACGGCGTAATCTACGCGGGCGCGCAGAAGAACATGGGCCCCGCGGGCGTGACCGTGGTCATCGTGCGCGAGGACCTGCTAGGCCATTACCCGCTGGAGAAGTATCCGGTCATGCTGGACTGGAAGACCATGGCGGATAAGGAATCCATGTACAACACGCCCCCCACCTACGGCATTTATGTGCTGGGCCTCGTGCTCGAGTGGGTCGAGCAGATGGGCGGCGTCAAGGCGATGCAGGAGCTGGCGGCCAAGCGCAGCGGCATGCTGTACGACTACCTCGACGGCCAGGACTTCTACAAGGCGGTCGCGGAAAAGGCGTCCCGCAGCCACATGAACGTCACCTTCCGCACCGGAAACGACGAGCTGGACGCGAAATTTGCCAAGGAGTCCGCGGCAGCGGGCATGAGCAACCTCAAGGGCCACCGCTCGGTCGGCGGCATGCGCGCTTCCATCTACAACGCGATGCCGGTCGAGGGCGTGGAGCACCTGATCGACTTCATGAAGAAATTCGCGGCGGAAAACGCCTGATCCGCGGGCGCGCCCGCCGCGCCCGTCCATTCCAAAAGAGTAAAGGGGATTGATTCCTGTGTTTAACGTAAAGCTGTATAACAAAATTTCCAAAATCGGCCTCGATCAGCTCGATCCGGCGGGCTATGCCTGCTCGGAGGATTTTGAGGACTATGACGCGGTCCTTGTCCGCTCGGCCAAGCTGCACGACGTGCAGTTCCCCAAAAGCCTCAAGTGTATCGCGCGCGCGGGTGCGGGCGTGAACAACATCCCCCTCGACCGCTGCGCCGAAGAGGGCATCGTGGTGTTCAACACCCCTGGCGCGAACGCCAACGCGGTCAAGGAGCTGGTCATCTGCGCGCTGCTGCTCGCCTCCCGCAAGGTGGTGCAGGGCGCGAACTGGGTCAAGGGCCTTGCCGGCACGCCGGACATTGGCCCCGCCGCGGAAAAGGGCAAGGCGACCTACGCCGGCCCTGAGATCGCGGGCAAGCGCCTCGGCGTGATCGGACTGGGCGCGATCGGCGTCAAGGTGGCCAACGCCGCGGTCGGCCTGGATATGGAGGTCTGGGGCTACGACCCGTTCCTCTCGGTTGACGGCGCGCTCGCGCTGTCCCGTTCGGTCAAGCATGTGACCGAGCTGGACCAGATCTTCGCCAACTGCGATTATATCACCGTACACGTCCCGCTGCTCGCGGACACCCGCGGCATCATCGGCGCGGAGGCGATCGCCAAGATGAAGGACGGCGTGCGCGTCGTCAACCTCGCCCGCGGCGAGCTGGTTGACGAGCAGGCCATGGCTGCCGCGCTCGAAAGCGGCAAAGTCGCGGCGTATGTGTCCGATTTCGCCTCTGACGCGATCCTTGCGCAGGAAAACGCGGTCACGCTGCCCCATCTCGGCGCCTCCACGCCGGAGAGCGAGGACAATTGCGCGAAAATGGCGGTCAAGGAAATCGTGGACTACCTCGAAAAGGGAACCATCCGCAATTCGGTCAACTTCCCCAACCTCAAGGTGCCGTATGAGGGCGGCTACCGCATCTGCATGATCCACCGCAACATCCCGAACATGATCGCCTCCATCACCGCGGCGGTCAAGTGCAACATCGAGAACATGGGCAACCGCTCCAGAGGCGACTACGCCTACACCATCGTGGACGCGGCCGAGCAGCCCACCGAAGCCAACCTCGAAGCCCTCCGCGCGATCGACGGAATGATCTCGGTGCGCACCATCTGAACGAAAAATCAAAAATGACCGCACGTTCACCGGCTCTAAAGCCGTGATTCCGGTCGAAACAGAGGAAATCAGCCCCCAAACCAGCCGGTTTGGGGGTTTCCTGCTGCCGCCGGACGACAAAATGCGCCCTTTTCCGCCCTGCATCCGATCGCGCCCGCGTCCGCCGGATTGCCCCCGCGCGGCGGAGACGGGTGGAACACTTCCCCTTGACAAATCCAGTTTTATGGTTATTCTATCCTCTGTATGATTTTTATGGAAAAAGACGGTATACCCCCCGGTACAGATGTTCGAGCGGGCGTCGTAACACAGCACGCGAAACGCGCATATCCATGCAGCGCGCTTACCTTATTATATATAATCCCGTAATTTTCGTATTTTGTGACAGTCACGGATGCGTAATATTACCCGTTTGTTACACTTCACGCAATCTTCTTGACGCATTTATTCCCGCATGGTATGATTGTCAACGTAATAAGGGCGAGCAATCGCCTGAAAATTTTAAAGGAGGAAAAAACCCCATGAAGAATCTCAAAAAGGTTCTCGCACTGGTGCTGGCGTTCGCATGCGCGTTCACCATGTTTGCCGGTGCGGCGTTCACGGACGAGGCGGACATTAAGGCCACCGACGCCGTGAACATGCTGACGGCGCTGGGCGTAATCGAGGGCGACCCCGATGGCTCCTTCCGTCCGGATGCAACCGTTACCCGTGCGGAAATGGCGAAGATGATCTTCGTTGTCCGCAACAACACCATTGACGACTCGGCTTACGAGAACAACTCCTCTAAGCTGACCGACATCAACAGCCACTGGGCCAAGGGCTACATCAAGTTCTGCGAGTCCCAGGGCATCATCGCCGGCTACGGCGACAACACCTTCAAGCCCGACGCGACCGTAACCGGCGTGGAGGCTGCGAAGATGCTGCTCGTTCTGGCAGGCTACGACGCTGACAAGGCTGGTCTGGTAGGCCACAACTGGTCCACCAACACCCTGAAGTATGCTGGCTCCGCCGGCCTGCTGAACGACGTCAACTCCGGCCTGGAGCAGGGCCTGCCGCGTCAGTACGCCGCGCAGATGATCTACAACACGCTGGACACCAACCGTGTCAAGTGGTCCAACGATTCTCAGTCTTTTGACGACATCCTCAACGGCGGCGTCAAGGAGACCGTTGGTAAGGCTTACATGGGCCTGTCCTCGGATGTCGGTACCCTGATCTCCATCGATCGTGACTCCCTGACCATCAAGCTGGACGAAAGCTACGATTCCGACAACTACCACAAGATCGCCCGATACGACGATGTGACCTTTACCAAGGTTTCTGAGGACTACACCAGCCTGCTGGGCCAGAAGGTCAAGGTCATGTTCAAGGATGAAAAGACCAACAACGTTCTGGGCGTCTATTCCATCTCGGACAACACGGTTTACACCACCCTGATGAATGGCGTTGAAAAGGACGGCGCTAAGATTAAGTTCGGCGGCAAGTCCTACTCGATCGACGGCACCAAGATCGCCACTACCTTTATCAGCGTAGACGGCGCGCAGGCGGAAAAGGCTCAGTCTCTTGACTATTTCGACAAGGGCGCTGCACTCAACGAAAATGAGTCCAACGGCAACCTGTCCACCGACGAGGTAACTTTCGTCGATGCGAACGGCAACGGCAAGATCGATACCGCTATCGTATTCGAGAAGCTGGTCGGCGAAGTGACTTACGTTTCTTCCGATAAGATCACCGCTGGTTCCAAGACCTACAAGTTCGAGGACGAAAACATCGACGAGGACATCGAGCAGGACGACTGGGCGGTTGTTTCCGCGAACCTGTATGAGGACTGCAAGGATGTTGTCAAGGCTGATATCATCAGCACCACACTGGACGGCTCCCGCGACAAGAATGACAAGATCAACGGCGACTACAAGCAGTATAAGCTGGACGGCACCTGGTACAACATTTCCGACGAAAACGCTTCGGATGTTTCCAACGGCGACTCCGTCAAGGCTTATGTTGTCAATGGCGTGATCGTTAAGATCAAGTCCGACGACGGCAAAGGCGGCTTCCCGACCAACGTTGCGGTTGTCGTAAGCAATGGCGCAATCAACGGCGACCAGGCGCGCATCCGTTACTTTGACGGCACCAGCAAGCTGGTCACCATTTCGGACAACACCAGCGAGCCGCTGAAAGCCGGCACCGCGTACAAGGTATCCGGTTCCGACACCTCGATGAAGTTTGAGGCGGTTGATACCAAGAAGTACAACGGCTACAAGTACGAGGGTACTAGTCTGGCGGCTGATCCGAGCAGTGACAAGGTTGGCACGTTTATCGTTGACGACTCTGCGGCGGTCATCCTGTATGACGGCAACGGCCGTTCCAAGATGCTGACCGGCAAGCAGTACAACGCGCTGGATACTAAGGATTTGAATAGTGACGCTAACGAAACCGCCTCCAACACGAGAGCGACCGCGGTATTCACCAAGGACAAGAACGGCCTGAACCGCGCGATGATGGTTGCTGTCAAGGCTGACAAGATGACTATTAGCGGCAATTCCTACGACAACTACGCGTACATTGTCACCAACAACGGCGTGGACAAGGACGACAACGCATCCTACACCGTCTGGACCACTGACAACCAGTATGTGGACGTTATCGAGGAGAACGCTTCTGCGCGTGACAAGGGCACCCTGATCGGCTACTCCTCGATCGACTCGGACAATGTCATCCACGATGTAAGCTCGATTGCGAACATCAAGGACGTTGACACTTCGAAACTGACTGCGGTGAAGAATCATAGTGGCGACTTTACGACCGGCGACAACGACGTTTACTACGGCGGCAACGAAAGCACCGATAAAAAGTACATCAGCGTTGATGACAAGAAGTTCAACGTAACCGCGGACACCGCTGTCCTGTTCGTTGACTCCGCTGCGGACGAGGATGACCAGATCGGCGTGGACTTCGTCTACGGCACGTCTGCGATGGCCAAGGCTGAGAAGTACATTGACAGCAACGATCAGACTGCTTACTCCTCCAACGTGATGTTCCAGGTTGACGAAAAAGGCAACGATGATGTTGACCTGAAGGTTCTGGTTGTTGATACCACCGGCGCGTTCGACGGCAAGAGCCACGAGAGCGGCGATGACAGCGGCGAAACTCAGGAGAAGGGCGATTACAACACGGCTTATGCTACGGTTAACACCGATGATAAGGATGTGTTGACCGGTGCTTCCTCCGACTTGGATACTAACGGCAACCTGCAGGTTGATCTGACCTTTGCAAATGATGTTGTTAAGACTGCGAATATCACGATCACGGTCAACGGCGCGGATAAGACTACTTCTGCTAAGCTGGATGGTGCATCGATCTCTGGCTCTGAAAAGCTGTCTGGCAAGCATGTATTGACGCTGGCGGGTGTTCGTGATGATGCAAATGTTGTTGTAAGTGTTAAAAATTTTGCAGATGCTACGAACGGCGTTTCCGTTACTGCGGTTTCCGCTGGTTCTCTGACTGGCAACTCTGCTGCAAGCATTAGTGCAGTAGCGGCTGCTCAGAAGAAAGTCGGCGAAACAGTTTCGATTGTTGTTGACACTTCGGATACCTCTCTGACTGTTGATCAGGAATACACCCTGACTGTAAACGGAATTGAGCTGAAAGCTAAAGCCGAAGCGAATAACAAGGTTACCTTTACTTACACGGTAACTACGGCAGACGTTTTGAATGCCAGCACGGTTGCATTGACTGCAACTGAGATTGCTTAATCTTACCCAAAGAAACCCCCTCGGAATTTCGAGGGGGTTTTCCCTTATTTCAGTGCAACATACCGGAATGGACCATTGGCCGAAAGGTTCATATAGCGGCTTACCTGAAAACCGGTACTTGTGATCGAAACATATGGCGACGCCGCATCCTCCACCGCGATATGTGCCAGTGTTGCGCCGTAACCGGCAATATTGCTCGCGTTGCTCGAGGAAATAATAACCGCTTTCGGCTGAAAGCCGAGAGAAACGGTTTTCGTATTACTATGGCTGTAATCCCCGTCCCAGCTTCCGGCATAACTGCCGCAGTAAATTTCACATTTCTGTGCGGTCAGTGTTTCGTTAGCCGTTAAACGGTCGGCAAGGGCCTTATCCGATTGGACACGCGCTCCCGCTTCATCAGAGAGCGCGGCCTGGGTCGCTTTCGCGTCCAGCTCGGCGGAAAGCTCCTCTGAGAGCATCTCCCGATCGATCGTGTCCCCGAACGTGTCCACCACGATGCCCTCCACACGCGCCTCCAGCCGCGAAGCCTCGTCGCAGATTCCGTTCACCGCCTGCCGCAGCTCCTCCGGACTGCTGTCGAATCGCGCTTTCAGCTCGTTTGCCGGCAGGCTCGGCTGGTCGGGCAGGTCTGTGATTTTGTGCTGGAACGCTGTGATTTTATGATCGCTGAATGACATGAAAAACCTCCTTTTGTTTGGGGCGGCCGGAGTTCCCCCTCGCGCGCGTTCCTCTGACCACGCGGGCGCGCGCGTGAGGGGTTCCCCGCCCGCCGTTTGCACCGGCACGGGAAAGTAAGCGTCTACCAGAATAGCAGAAACGGGAAAAAGCGCAAGGGCAAATACTTGCCCTTGCGCTTTCCGTTTTTTGGGCTATTATAACGGTTGCTTACTTTCCCCGCATGAAAAACCAGACGGGGCGGCTCCGCCCCACGCGCGCCCGCGCGCGCTGTCCAAGGAACGCGCGCGGGCGGCACCGACAAAAAGGAGGAAACCATGTCTTTTTCTGACCACAAGATCACGCAATTCACACACAAAATCACCGACCTGCCCGACCAGCCGAGCCTGCCGGCAAACGAGCTGAAAGCGCGGTTCGACAGCAGTCCGGAGGAGCTGCGGCAGGCGGTGAACGGAATCTGCGACGAGGCTTCGCGGCTGGAGGCGCGTGTAGAGGGCATCGTGGTGGATACGTTCGGGGACACGATCGATCGGGAGATGCTCTCAGAGGAGCTTGCCGCCGAGCTGGATGCGAAAGCAACCCAGGCCGGACTCGCCGCCGAGCAGCAGGCCCGCGAAGCGCTTTCCGGACGGGTCAGCGCGCTGGAGAACGCGGTGCCGCAGAAAAGCGAGATGTATTTCGGCACCTACACCGGAACCGGCAGCTATCCGCGCACCCTGTCGATCGGGTTCACACCCAAGGCGGTCATTATCGGCCATAAGGACGGCCTGATCGCGGACGAAACCGCGGTTTACAGCACCTTGATGCTGCAAGGCTACAAAACAGATTACTGTGGCATTGTTTCCAACGGTTTTACGCTGTATGAGTACAAATACAGCAAGCTCAACTACAACGGCGCGCAGTTTTACTACATCGCGTTCCGGTAAAAGGAAAAGGGAAAACCCCCGAGGAATCCTCGGGGGTTTTCGTTGCTGCCTTAAAATTGAAACAGATTTAAGACAGAGTAACCACAGGGCTGGTATACACTACAGTCAGCGTAGCGCCATCATCAGATACGGTCGCATCGTCAACCGTCCAGCTGGTAGCAGTTGCACCGGTGTAGTCACCAGCGAACTTAAAGTTAGCCTTAGCAGTGTAGGTCACAGTTACTTCAACAGTGTAGCCAATACCGGTTGTCGTCGGCAACTTATCATAGTTGTAATAAGTGTTGCCATTCAGCTTGTAGCTAACTGCAGCCGTTGCATTAGTAGTATCCGTTGCCGTGAACAAGTCGTTAAAGGATGCAGCGGAATTCCAAGAAGTATTAGTGGTCAGATCCTTAGCAGTAACAGTCGCACCAGAGATCTCGGAAGTTTCAATTGCCTTATTAACAACCGTAATGGTAGCAGAGGCATCGAACTCGTTCTCCGTACCCTTGCCAACCGTAAAGGTCAGGGTAATTACGTCGTCAACCGTTGCAACCGGCACATTGGTCATGGACAGCGTGGTGGAACCGTTTGCCGCAACCTTGGTGCTGGCAGTTAAAGCCATGCCGGTCAAAGAAGTACCCTTGGAGCTGATCGCGTTCTTCAACTCAACTGTAGTGTTCGCCGGAACATTCTTGGTCGTCAGCGTGAGAGAAACAGGCTGCGCGGAAGCATCATACTCCTGGGTCACATTTGCAATCGAGCCGGACCAGGTCGTGGTATCGTAAGTTTCCTTGAGTGCGTCAGCGTACTTGCCGCGGAACTGGTTGTCGCCAGACTCAACGACCAGCACTTCCAGATCGTCGCTGTCCTTGATCAGGTACAGGGCGTTGGCAATGTATCTGTCGCCGCTGGTGATCATCGCGCCGTCCGCATCGTCATACCACTTGGTAGCCTTGCGGATCGAGCCGGTCGAAGAACCAGTCTTCGCGTCGGTATCGATGTAGAATACCACGGTGTCAGCGGTTACGTCGCGCTCGTAATTCTGAACAGCGGAGCCATCCCAGCCAGCGATCTGAACCGTGGTCTGCTTGCTGTTCACATCGGTGATAGCGCCCAGACCGAAGTTGGTCTCGCCCAGCTTGTACAGATGTACGTCGTCGATGTAACGCTTGTCGGCATCCTCACCGTCGAGGGACTTATAGCCGATCAGGGTGTTCTTCTTGCGGTCACCGGTCTTGGCGTTCTTCTCGTAAACCGTTACGGCCTCGTCAGCGCCCTCGAGCAGCACGTTGTAGGAAACCTCGTTCGTGCCGGATTCCTTCGCGTCGGACAGGATGTAGCCGTAGAAGTCGTTGGAAGTGGTGGTTTCGGGCAGCTTGTCGACCTCAACAGCAATCGCCGCAACGCGGGTCAGGCCGTTTACGTCAGCGGTGAAGTAAGCCGCATCGCCCTCATAAGTGACAGCGGAGCTTTCCAGCGCCTTGAGCTGCTTGCCGGTGATGACCTTGGAGTCATTGCCGGTATCCTTGCCGTTATCCTCGAACAGGATAACCTTGGCAGTGTCGTCAATCTTCTTGCCGCCCAGAGCATCAGCCTTAGCGGTGTACGAAGCGGTGCCGACATAGGTGTAATCGCCGTAGTAATCGTCTTCCGTGGACAGACCCTCGAAAGAGTACTCGCCGCCGGAGATGCTGTACTCATACAGCGCGCCGACCTTCAGGGAAGCATACTTGATCGTGCTGTCATCGTCAACGTCAACAACCTTGGTAGTGTCGTTGAAGAACTGCAGCTTGACCTGATTGCCGCCAATGCCGGCATCCTTGTTAACGACCATCGCAATGTCGGTCACATCAGCCAGAGAGCCGTTGCCCGAAGAGCGCTTGATCTTCCATGCAACGCCGTTTACAACAACAGCCTCGACCTCGTCGCCCGCCTTAACGGTGCTGATATCGGTACGGCTGTCCTTGTCGGTTGCGCCATTGTACCACTCGTCGCCGATTTGGTACTCATGATACTTAACGCCAGTACCCTTGTTTGCGTTGTAGTTCTCGGAAGTGCTGTCCTTCTTCAGGCCGTCCAGCTTGCCGGTGATAACGTCAGCCTTGGCAACGCGGGTGCAGTCGTTGTAGCGGTCGTAGGAGATAATCGCCCAGTCGTCCGCCTTGAGGTCGTCGTCGATGTTCTCTTCGTCGAACTCATAGCTCTTGCCGGCAACTACCTTGGAGGAGGTAACAGAGGTGACCTCAGCCGCGGCGTAGTCGGTGATGATAACGGAGTCGAAGCGGCCGTTGCCGTCGGAATCGACGAACTGCATTACCGCAGAGGAGGTATCCCAATCGTCGAACAGCTCTTCAGCCTCAAAGCCGTACTTGCTGTTGGCAGCAGTGTACTTGACACCCGCCTGAGAGGTGAAGCTCTTGGAGGTACCCGAAGAGGCGCCATCCTCACCGGTTACGGCAGTTTCCTTGCCCTCGATGTCAGTGTAGTAAACATCGATGTAGTCATTGCCGTAAGCGTTCTCGATCGAGTAGGACTTGCCGCCGAACTTGACCTTATCGCCATCGGACTCTACTTCAGAAGCGTTAACGGCGTAGGCTTCGTTGTCGGAAACCGCATAAACGCCGAGGACGTTGTTGGTCTTGCCGTCCTTGAACATGACCTTAACCTTCTGGCCCAGCAGGCTGGAGTAATCCTCCTTCACCTTGGTGAAGTTGGTAGCGTACGGATTGCTGCCGGAGTAAACCTTATCGCTCTCCGCCTCGTCGATACCGGTCAGGGTGAGGGAGTCCTTGCTGACAGTAGTCAGGATACCAACAGACTTGGTCAGACCCATGTAAGCGTAGCCAACGGTCTCCTTGTAGCCATTGCCGAGGTTGTCGTCAAAGGAGTCGGAGTCGGTGGACCACTTGACACGGTTGGTGTCCAGCGTGTTGTAGATCATCTGCGCGGCGTACTGACGCGGCAGGCCGGACTCCAGACCGGAGTTGACGTCGTCCAGGATACCGGCGGAACCGGCATACTTCAGGGTGTTGGTGGACCAGTTGTGACCGGTCAGGCCAGCCTTGTCAGCGTCATAACCGGTCAGAACGAGCAGCATCTTCGCAGCTTCCACGCCGGTTACGGTCGCGTCGGGCTTGAAGGTGTTGTCGCCGTAGCCGGCGATGATGCCCTGGGACTCGCAGAACTTGATGTAGCCCTTGGCCCAGTGGCTGTTGATGTCGGTCATCTTCGAAGAGTTGTTCGCGTAGGCCGAATCATCAATGGAGTTGTTGCGGACAACGAAGATCATCTTCGCCATTTCCGCACGGGTAACGGTTGCATCCGGACGGAAGGAGCCATCGGGGTCGCCCTCGATTACGCCCAGCGCCGTCAGCATGTTCACGGCGTCGGTGGCCTTAATGTCCGCCTCGTCCGTGAACGCCGCACCGGCAAACATGGTGAACGCGCATGCGAACGCCAGTACCAGTGCGAGAACCTTTTTCTGATGGCGGGCCTGTTCCTGATTTTCCCCTTAATCGCCCCGTTTTCGGCCAAATATCTTCTATTTTGCAACAAATCGAAAAAAACGCTTTTTCGCCGTTCCCCTGAAAACAGGAAAAGCTTTTTTCTCCTCCTCCCGCAGTTTCCGGCCGCTTTTTTACAAAAAGACAGCCCTCCTGCCGCGTCAGTATCCACGGCAGAAAGGCTGCTTTATTCACCTTTTATTCAGAGCATCGTCAGCAGCTTGGCAAATTCCGCGCGGGTAAAATTACCCGCCGGCTGCAGCGTACCGTCCGCATAGCCCTTGACCAGTCCCTTTTGCATGCACAACGCCACGGCGGCACGGTACTCCGGTGTGATCGTCTCCTGGTCGGAAATGGACGACAGGAGCTCGTCCGTTTCCGCCTCGTCCGGCAGCGCGCTACCTTTACCGACAAGCAGGTTCGCGAACACCTGCATGGCCTCCTCTCGGCTGATCAGGGCGGTAAAGTCAAGCTCCAGACCATCCAGCAGGCCTGCGGCCTGCATCGCGCTGACATCCTTTGCATACCAAGCGTCCGCGCTGACGCCCTCCAGCACCGTATCCGGCGTCTCGAGCGCCGCGCTCCGCGCGATGGTCGCACACAGCTCTGCGCCTGTGAGCAGGTCGTCCGGCCGGAACAGCCCGTCCGCGTCGCCCTGCATAACGCCGTCCTGCTTGACCTGCTGAATATACTCCGCGGCCCAATGGCTGTTGGGAACGTCACGGAAGCCGGTCAGGCTGGTCTCGCGAATAAACGGCGTTTTCAGCGCCTGGTAGCATTCGCCCGACTGATCGACCGCCTCCTGCAGCTGCTCGAATGTGAGCAGGTAACTCTCGGTATAGGCGCGGCGCGTTTCGCTCTCATATTCATTATAATAATAGGTCACGCCCTTTGTGCTCATGCGCGGGAAGCTGTACAGGTAAAACGCGTGCGTATCCGGCAGGAGCGCCTTGACCGTTTCCACATAGCCGCTCGAAAGAAGATCGTTCAGCCCATACTGCTCGCCCGTGCGGATATCAAACGCCAGGTTATTGTTCCAGACTGACGAGCCCGCGCCCTTTCCGCTGACGCAGTTCGCCCAAACCACCAGCACGGAACCCTCCAGCGACGCGCCGTAACCGCCTTCGAGCGCCTCATACTCCGCCGACACTGAGGGGCCTTCCAGGAAAAATTTGCGGATGGCCTCATTGATCTTCTTCTGCACATCGGCATCCGGCAGACCGGAGATCTCCGGAAAATCCACGTTCCAGCCATATTCGCTCCCATCCGCCTGATAGCCGAAAAAGCGCTCGTAATGCACGGTGGTCGCCGTGATGCCCTTGCCGAGATCGAACGAGGTCGGCTGCTCGAACAGCGTCCGCCCGTCGGAAAGGTTAACATACTTCTGCTTTCCGTCCTGCGTGACGCGCACCACGTTCTCGCTGAGCAGCGTCGGATTTTCCGCATTCTTCAGGCTGGCGAAATAGCCGCCGTTCTTTTTGAAAAAGATCAGGCTCCCGTCCGAGGTCCCGTGCCATGCCAGGCCGTAGCGCAGCTCGTCAAAGCCGCCGACATAGCTAAGCGTGCGGTAGGCGATGTTGCCGTTGGCGTCCACCGCCGCGGCCGAGCCGTCCTCGCTACGCGCCGCGTACAGCCCGTCCCCCATATAGGACAGGTAATAGTAGGTCGGCGGGGTGAGCAGCTTGCCTGTGGTGTCCATCAGCCCCCAACGGTTGGCCTGGCGGACCATGGCGACGCCACCGTGGAATTCCGAGATCGTGTTATACAGGAAATCCGTGATATAGCTGCCGCTTTCCAGAGAATACAGCGCCTGATTGGTCCCGTCGGAAAGCACAACCGTATCTGTGCCGAAAATGGTCATATAGGACGGGGTGATATGATGCTCCAGCGTGTAAAGGGTCTGCCCCTGCGTGTCGATGGCAAGGTAGGCGCCATCGGTCGTGCGCACCAGCGCGCGGCCGTTCAGGAAAACGCCTGCGTCGCTGTATTCCCCTTCAAAGGCCGCCGTACCATCCTGCCTGACGTAGGAATACAGGCCGGAGGCCGGGCTTTTGCAGAGCAGCAGGCCATCCGAAAAGAAATCCAGCGCGCCCGCGTAGGAGCCGACCAGCTCCCCCTGCAGGGTGTAGTAGACGCTGTGGTCGGCGTAGCGGTACGCCACCATATCTTCGGAAAAATCGACCGACACCGGCGACGCGGTATAAGGGATAACCAGTCTCCCCTCCCGATCGATCACCGCGGTCTGCCACTTTTCATCCTCGACCGCGGCCAGGCCGCAGTCCGCGAACTCGCCCGCCTGCGCATAGGCGAACGAGAGTACGGTCCTGCCCTCTTCGTCCAGATAGCCGGATCGGCTCACGCCGTCGATATCCGTGCGGGTCACGGGGAAGATCGTGCCCGCCGCCGCGGCTCCTATCACCATGATACACGCCACAAACAGGGCGGAAATTGTTTTTTTGAGCATAGTCATTTCCATCCTTGGATATTATCGTAATTAAATTATAGCGTTTCCTCCCATTTCTCACAATAGCAGGCGGAAAAGTGTAACAATCGTGACATAAGCGGGTATAATGTTACAGGTTTGTTGCAATGCGGCCGTTTTTTCTTTACATCGATATGGCAAGGGATTAAAATAATTCCAGAGTATAAGGCTCCACTGCCCCATCCGCGCGGTCTTTCGCGGCTCCAACGTAGTGCCTGCCTTTGACCGCTTCAGAGAGGAGAAAAGCCATGCCCATAATCTCGATCGTGGTCCCCTGCTATAACGAGGAGGAGGCGCTGCCCCTGTTCTATCAGGAGGCAACCCGTGTTGCCGGGGAAATGTCAGGGATCGATTTTGAATTCGTATTCATCGACGACGGTTCGCGCGATAATACCCTGTCCGTGCTGCGCCGCCTTGCCGCGGCGGACAGACGCGTGCGGTTCGTATCGTTTTCACGCAATTTCGGTAAGGAGGCCGGCATGCTCGCCGGTCTGGAGGCCGCGACGGGCGATTACGTCGCCCTGATGGACGCGGACCTGCAGGACCCGCCCGCCCTGCTGCCCGAGCTGTATCGCGCGGTCACCGAGGAGGGCTACGACTGCGCCGCCACCCGCCGCACCACCCGCGCAGGCGAGCCTCCCATCCGGTCGTTTTTCGCGCGCCTGTTTTACCGGCTGATCCATAAAATATCCGACGCGGACATCGTGGACGGCGCGCGCGATTACCGCCTGATGCGGCGCGCCGTGGTGGACGCGATCCTGTCCATGCGCGAGTACAACCGTTTTTCCAAGGGAATATTCGGCTGGGTGGGCTTCCGCACCAAATGGATCCCGTTCGTCAACGTCGAGCGTGTGGCCGGCGAAACCAAGTGGTCGTTCTGGAAGCTGTTCCGCTATTCGCTGGAGGGGATCGTGGCTTTCTCGACCGTGCCGCTCGCGCTCGCATCCGTGCTGGGCGTGCTGCTGTGCCTGATCGCGTTCGTGTTCATCCTGGTGGTGCTGGTCAAGACGCTGGCGTTCGGCGATCCGGTCGGCGGCTGGCCGAGCATGATATGTGTCATTCTGTTCCTCGGCGGCGTGCAGCTTCTGTGCATCGGCATCCTCGGTCAGTACCTCTCCAAAACCTATCTGGAAACCAAGCGACGGCCGATCTATCTGGTGCGCGAAACGGAGGAAGGCATCAAATGAGCAGGCTGTCCGGCATTATTGACCAAAAGCTCGCCAGATTCCTGATTGTGGGCGTGGTCAACACGCTGGTCGGCACGGCGATCATGTTCGGGCTGTACAACCTTGCCCACTGCTCCTACTGGGTGTCAAGCGCGGCCAATTACCTGCTGACCAGCATCCTGAGCTTTTTCCTCAATAAATACTTTACCTTCCAGAGCAGCGAAAGGAGCGCGGGGGAGATCGTCCGCTTCGCGCTCAACATCGCGGCATGCTATCTTTTGGCCTACGGCATCGCCAAGCCGCTGTGCCGCGCACTCCTGTCCGGCGTGGCCGCGGGCGTGCGGGACAACGTCTCCATGTTCGCGGGCATGTGCCTGTTTACCGGCTTCAACTACCTTGGGCAGCGGTTTTTTGCGTTCCGCGGGAAATAAGCTTGCAATCCGGCCCGTATTGTGCTACCTTTTTTATAAAGGAGGTCCGCCACGGCGGGCATACCGGTTTCATCCAGAGAGGGAGCCGGAAAGGCCCTTCTCTGAGAAAAAGAGGAGGGTTTTTTGTGAAAAAATGTTTGCTTTCCCTGATTCTGGCCGTGTCTCTGTGCATGGGGTTAACCGTTCCGGCGTTTGCCGCACAGGCTGGGGACACCACGCTGACCGATATCCACGGCTGGCAGTACACGCTGTCCCAGCCGATCATCGGCACGGAAACCATGCAGGACGTTATTGGGGGAGACGAGTTTACCGTGCTTCTCGTTCCTGCCGGCACGGTGCTGACGGTGGATGCGCCGCGCGGCTTCTGTGTCAGCACCTATGATGCAACAAGGGGCTGGATCACCACATTTGATCTCCACATCAATACGCTTGCGCTGGAAACCGGCAAGACAGTGATGTGTGTCCAGGACAACGGCGGTGCGTATGCCGGCGAGCAGCGAACCGCTTTCCGCGCCGTGGAGCAGGGCGGCTCCACGACCCAGCCCGCACAGGACACGGAAACCGATACCGGCTTTTCCGACGTAAAGAGCGGCGCCTACTACGCGGACGCAGTTGCCTGGGCTGTTGAGCAGGGCATCACCACCGGCACCAGCGACACCACCTTCTCGCCCGAGGAGCTTTGCACCCGCGGCCAGATCATCACTTTCCTGTGGCGCGCGGCGGGTTCGCCCGAACCGGAAAGCATGGCGGGATATTTTGCCGACGTTTCGAAGGACAGCTATTATTTCAAGGCTACGCAGTGGGCAAATGAGCAGGATATGACCACCGGAATCGGCTTTGATCCGGACTATTCCTGCACCCGCGCGGATGCGGTGGACTTCATGTGGAAAATGGACGGCAAGCCGGAATCGGCCGCGCCCGCCGCTTTCACCGACGTTCCGGACTACTATACGGACGCGGTGGCTTGGGCGGTTGAGCAGGGCGTCACCACCGGCACCAGCGATACCACATTCTCCCCGTCCGATACCTGCACCCGAGGCCAGATCGTCACCTTCCTGTACCGCGCATTCGCATAAAGCAAACGTAAAAAGCGGCCATAAGGCCGCTTTTTACGCTTTACTGCAGCACGATCGCGGGCGTCGCGCCCTTGGCGATCGAGATCTTCTCCACATAGGGAACATGCGCGTAAACGTTCGCCGTGGTCGCGATATCCGCGTGGCCCAGCCATTCCTGGATCTGCTTGAGCGAAAAGCCCTGCTGGAGCAGGATGGTCGCAACCGAATGGCGCAGGTCGTGGAAGCGGATGCGCGGCAGCGCCGCCTTACGGCATACCCGCTCGAATTCGCGCGAAATATAGTCCGGCCGGAGGGGCGAACCGTCCTCATGGCAGCAGACATAGTCGGTCTTGCAGTATTTTTTGCCGTACCGCTTGCGGTTTTCGTTCTGGCGGCGGCGCAGGTCGCTCAGATAGCGCTTGAGTGAGTCGGAAAGCGGCAGGGTGCGGTAGCTGGACTTGGTCTTGACGCTGTCCGCGTAAATGACCCGCCCGCCCGACTGCACCGCCGTATGGTTGATGACCATGGTGCGGGCGCGCAGGTCGATCGCGCTCCAGCGCAGGCCCGCGCATTCGCTGCGGCGCAGGCCGTAGGTGGCCGCCAGCACGAACGCCGCCTCGGCCGGCGAGTGCAGCGCTGCGGCCAGGAATACGTTGATCTGCGTGCGGTTGTACACCTGCCCACGGTATTTGTAGCGCTTGGGCAGCATCACGTTGTCCGACGGGTTGAGCGGGATGATCTGCAGCGCGACCGCGTATTTCAGGCACTTGTGCATGATGGAGTGGAATTTGACGATCGAGGTCGGCGATAGGCCCTGCGAAAACTTCAGGTTGACAAAGTCCTGGAAATCCATCGGCCGCGCGGTGGCGAGCGTGGTGCCGCGCGCGGTGAAGAACGGCCGGATGTGCTTTTCAAACGCGTAGCGGTAGCCGTCCATCGTGTTTTCGCGGACCTGCGTTTTCATCTGGTCGAGCCACTGGTCCATAAAATCCACGAAAGAGGTTTTGGCCTCCTCCGAATAGCGCAGCCGCATCAGGTCCTCTGGACGCAGCATGAAGTGGATGTAACCGTCCTCCTCATAAATATGCGGCATACCCATAACAGGTGACATGTCCATCTTGATAAATCCCCTTTCCGCTTTTTTGATTGGATTTTATTTTATCACAAAAATTCGTATTTCGTCGAATTTTGTCGGTTTATTATGGATTAAGGGGCAGATGCTTCCATTTATGTATGATTTTTACATTGTTTAGGGTTCGGCCGCGTTTTCAAAAAATAACAGTACACAAACATTTCTTTTAATGGTAAAATAGGAATAACAATACCGAAGAGGTGATCGCTGTGAAAAGACTGATATCCGCAGTGCTGGCGGCCGCCATGCTGCTGTGCATGCTGCCGGCCGCGCTTGCTGCGTCCGATATCGAAAACCACTGGGCAAAAACCTATCTGACCGAGCTGCACGAGCTGGAGATCATCAACCCGTCCTCGTCCGGCCAGTACACGCCGGACCAGCCGATCGCCCGCTGGGAATTCATGCGCTATATCAACCGAGCGTTTGACTTCACCGAAAAAGCGTCCATCAGCTTTACCGACGTACCCTCCGGCTCCGCTTATTACGACATCGTCGCCACCGCTGTCTATTACGGCTATATCAACGGCGTGGGCAACAACAAAATGGACCCGCAGGGTACGCTTACGCGCGAGCAGGCCGCAACCATCCTGGGCCGCCTGCACAAGTATACGCCGGACGCCGATCCGGACGACATGACGTTTTCGGACAAATCCGCGGTGAGCAGCTATGCCCGCGCATACGTCGCCGAGGCGGTCGCGCTCAAGTACATCAACGGCTATCCCAACGGCACCTTTAAGCCGCAGGGTACCATCACCCGCGGCGAGATCGCCAAGATCCTATATTATTTTCTCGGCACCTCCCTGCATAAGGAGGGCGGCAGCTACACTGGCGCGGATCTGGACAGCGTTACCGACAACGTCTCCATCACCCGGCCCTGCACCCTGTCCAACGCAACCATCGACGGCAACCTCTATATCACCGAGGGGGTTGGTGCCGGAAGCGTGACCCTGCAGAATGTCACGGTGGAGGGCAGGATCATCGTCTCCGGCGGCTCGGTCGTGCTGAACGGCGTGTCCGCGCTCGACCTGACCGTTTCCAGCCCCTGCGACCAGACGCTCTCCGTCACCTGCTCGGGCAACACCAGCATCGCGCATACTGAGGTGCAGTCGGACGCCATGCTGTATGAAAGCGGCCTGGGCATCAGCGCAGGCGGCCTCTCCGATCTGGACGTCAACGGCGAAAACCTTTCGCTGACGCTGGACGCCGCACTCTGGGACGTCAACGTCAAGCAGGCCTGCACCATCCTCACGACCGGCAGCACCACGATCGACAGCCTGACCGCGGACGGCAAGGTCACGCTCACCGGCGGCGGCTCGGTACAGAAGGCCGCGCTCAACGTCAGCGGGTGCGACCTGGTGATGGAGCCCTCCACTGTCGAGCTGGCCAGCGGCGTGACCGCGACCATCGCCGGAGAGAGCGTGCAGTCCTCCAACAGCATTTCCATCTCCCCCGCCGCGCTGACGTTCGACGCCGGCAACGCGGATTCCATCGCCCATTCCTATGACTTTACCTTCAACGCGGATAAGGACGACCTGGTCCGCATCACCGTGGATGGCGACACGCTCACGCTCGGCGAGGATTACAACCTGCTGACCGATAAAAACGGCATCCGCATTTACAAGACCTATCTCACCACGCTCGAGGCCGGCACCTATACGGCCAAGCTCACGTTCTCGGACCGCTCGACCGCCGCGCTCACTATCATCACGAGCAATTCCGGCCAGATGGCGGTCAGCCCTTCGCAAATCACGTTTGACAAATACGAGGAATCCGCGGGCTACGCCAATGTGCCGCTCACGGTCTCCACACCGGCCGGCGTGACGCTCAGCAGCATCAAGCTCGGCAGCACAGTACTCGAACGCGGCACGGACTACACCTACAACACCTCCACCGGCCAGGTGGTGCTGATGGCCGAAACGCTCGCCAAAAAGAGCAAGGGTTCGTACACCATCAGCTTCGTACCCAGCAAGGGTTCGACCACCACCTGCTCTCTGACCATCACGGACTCCAAGCCGGTCAACAAGATCGCGCCGGAGGAGGTCGATTTTGACGCGAACACCAGCTCCGGCGGCTACCGCGATATCGCCGTCACCCTGACGCCCGCCAACGGCGCGGAGCTGCGCAGGATCCGCTGCAATAACAAGGAGCTGGAGGAGGACTGGCAGTATAAGGTCAGCGGCAACCAGGTCACGCTGAACAAATCCGCGATTTCCGAATTTGCGGAAAAGGGCGCGTCCTATGCGGATTTCACCTTCGTCATGTCGAACGGCCAGAACCCCACGCTCCGCGTCAACTATGTCACCACCTATGCGCTGACCGCGAGCGTCGTGGACGACCTCGGCCTGCCGATCGAGGGCGCGTCCGTCACCTTTACGCCTGCGGACTCCGCCACCGGCACGGCCACCCAGACCGCCACCACAGACGAGGACGGCAAAGCCACCGTATACGTCAAGCGCGGCTCCTATACGCTGACCGCGGCGCATGAGCGCTTTACCGAATCGATCTCGCAGACAACGAGCGTATCCTCCTCCCGCACGGTCAAGATGACCGGCGAGATACTGGAAAACGTGCAGGTTGTCGTCACCAACAAATACGGCGCCATGCTGTCGGGCGCGGTCGTTTCGATCGGCGGCAAGGCGGCCACCACCGGCGCGGACGGCGTTGCCTCGTTCAGCCTCCGCCGCGACAATTATGTCATCCAGGTCTCCTGCAGCGGCTATACCACAACGACCAAACCCATCACAGTCACCGGCAGTATCCGCACACAGGTGCAGCTTGAGTGACGGCTATACCGGAACAACAACGCCGCCCGGCGCAGGCTGGGCGGCGTTTGTTATTTCCCAAAACGAAAGGCCGGTTTATCCGGCCTTTCGTTTGTCCTGACAAGGGACTGGTATAAAGAGAAGAAAAGAAGTTCGTTTACCGGTAAAATGATGGGAAATGGCGGTAGCTGCGGTCCTCCTCCAGATCATGCGAAAAAAATCAGCTTAGCCTGGTATTCCCGCTCGAGCCTGCGCAGGCGTCTGACGCTTTTTTCATAGCCCAGACTGTCGTACAGGATGGTGGTCGGCCTGGTCGGCGGGCCGTAATTGAGGCGGCAGGAGCAGGCGTCGTTCGGAAACAGGTAGTTCCCGTTTTCCGCCTCCAACAGCAGCACCGCAACCGCCGGCGTGTGTCCGGACATCAGGAACAGCCGGACGCCTGGGAACAGCTCGACGTCCTCCTCAAGCAGGTGATAGGTAATCCCGCCCGCGGTGACGACGCTGCGCCAATAGGGGGAGGTGGTCTTCCGCTCCTCGTCATTGGTCAGTGCTGAGAGGCAGGCATACGCAAAATCCTCTCGGGGTACATACACGTTCTGCGCTGCTTTGGTACCCTTGAAAAACTTGATGCCGCCTGCGTGGTCATAATGCATATGGGACAAAATAATACAGGAAATATCCGAAAGCTCGATGCCGTGCCTGGGTAATATCCGATCGACATAATCCTCCCGTTCCATGCGGGGCTGGAAATATTCCTTCCAGTAATCCGGACGGGGGATGCCGTCTTCCCCGTCTGGGAAATCGCCAACATCATACAGGATATAGCCAGCCTCCGGATGGCGGATCAGGATAAACGACGCGGGAAACTCGGAGAACACGCTCTCCGTCCGCGGCTGGTGCGCGGTCGCCGGATTGGGTACCGCCACGTTAAAGGCCGGATCGTTCCAGATCGACCCATACCGGATGATGGCAAATTCAAGTCCTTTCATTTGTTTTGCTCCTTTATGCAGGGGGTTAGTCGTCTTTCTTCATTCCGCTGAGCAGCAGGCCCACCAGGATGATTACACCTTGGATGATATTCTGGTCCCCTGCGTCCATGTTGAGTACCGCGATCAGGCTGGACATGACCACCATGAACAGGCTGGCGAGTATGGTGCCGAAAATGCTGCCCTTGCCGCCGGTGAACGCCGCGCCGCCGAGCAGCGCGACCGCGATCGAGCGCGTCTGGTAGTCCTCGCCGAGCTGCAGGCTGGCGGTGCCGATATAGGCGGATATCTGCAGCCCTGCAAGCGCGGCAAACAGGCCGCAGAGCACATAGCAGGTCAATTGTATCCGCACTGGATCAACGCCCGACTGGTACACTGCCATTGGATTGACGCCGGTCGCCATGATATACCGTCCGATCGGCAGGAAACGCATGACCAGTATCACCACCGCCGCTATCACCAGCCAGACGATTGCGGCCATCGGTATCTTTCCGGCAAAGCCGGTACCCAGAAAACGGAAGTTATCCGGAATCGAGCCTTTCGGCGAGCCGCCGCTGTACAGCAGCGTCACGCCCAGCAGCAGCGTGCTCATGCCCAATGTAACCACAAAGCTCGGCATATGCATGACCGCGCACAGGAAGCCGTTGACCAGACCCACCACCATGCCGATGCACAGGCATAACAGCGCGACCGGCACGGCGCGGGACGGGTCGTTCATCATCATCTGCGCGGCAACCACGTCGATCAGCACCATGACTGCCGCGACCGACAGATCCAGCCCGCCGATCATCATAACGATGGTCTGGCCGATCGCGACCAGGATCATCGGCGCCGCCTGTCGGGTAAAGTCAAGCAGGTGCGCCGGCTTGACCGAGTTCGGGGACACAAAGCCCAGTATCACCACCAGCAGGAGCAGGCCCCAGAAAATGATGGGAACGTTCAGCCTGGCAAAGCGGTCTTTCCATTTTATGCTTTTTTCCATTTGCACCGCCCTCACCCTTTCTGCTTATCCTTGATTGAGAATACCAGCACCGTGACCAGCAGGATTAAGCCCTTGAAAACATACTGATAATACGAGCTGACGCCGACCATGTTCAGGATATTGCTGATTCCGGTCAGGATAAAGGTCGAGGCCAACAGGCCCACGATATTGCCCTGGCCCCCGAACAGGCTCACGCCGCCCAGTACGCACACGGTCACGGAATCCATACTGTAGGTCTCGCCCAGCGTGGCGTCGCCCGAGCCCATGCGCGCGGCGACGCAAATGCCGCCCACCGCCGCCAGGACCGAGCACAGGATATGCGCCTGCATGCGCACCCGCCCGACCGGTATGCCGGAAAGTGCGGCGGTCGTCGGGTTGCCACCGACCGCATACAGATTCCGTCCCAGACGGCGGCTGCCCAGCAGCCAGACCAGCAGCGCGCCGGCCACCGCCCACAGCAGCACCGCGTGCGGGAAAATGCCGATCCGCCCGAACAGCAGATCCATGAATTCATAGGGGATCGACCCGCCCGGTACGGGCCGGATTTTGAGCGCGACGCCGTTGACGATGCACATGGTGGACAGCGTCATGATAAACGGCGGGATGCGCAGGCGCACGATGCCGAAGCCGTTGAACACACCGACCAGCGCGCCCGCGGCCAGCGTAAGGAGGATATTGAGCAGGATACCCGCCGCGCCGCCGGACAGCTCCAGCGACATGATCGCGGTAGACATGCTGACCACCGCGCCGACCGACAGGTCAATGCCCGCCAGCAGTATGGTCAGCACCTGGCCGAGCGCCACGATGCCAAGCCCCACCGCCTGCTCCATGATGTTGCCGAGGTTGATTCCGGTCAGGAAGCGCGGAGAGGATACCGCGCCCACCACCGCAACGGCCAGCAGGATCGCGTAAACGATAAACAGATTGTCATGCCTTTTGATAAACGCACGCAGATTCATACCGCCGCCTCCTTCGCCACGCCCGTCGCAAGGCGCATCACGCTTTCCTCGGTCGCGTCCGCCGCTGCAAGCTCGCCGCTGATGCCGCCGCCGTAAACAACCAGGATGCGGTCGCTGACATTGAGCACCTCCATCAGGTCGCTTGATACCATCACGACTGCGACCTGTTCCTCGCGCGCCAGCTTTTTGAGCAGCGTATAAATCTCGATCTTTGCCGCCACGTCGATGCCGCGCGTGGGCTCATGCACCAAAAGGACCTTGGGTGCGGGCGACAGGCATTTCCCGAGCAATACCTTCTGCTGGTTGCCGCCGGACAGCTTTCGCACCAGCTTGGCCGAGCTTTCCGCCTTAATGTTCATCAGCTCCATGTAGCGCTGCGTTTCCTGCCGTTCCGCCTGCACGGTGAGGAACGGTCCGGTCTTCAGCCTGCGGAATACCGGCAGGCTGATGTTGCGATAGATCGGCAGGTCCAGGCACAAGCCCTCGTTCTTCCGGTCATCGGTCAGGAAGGTGACGCCGTGCGCCATCGCCTCCCTGGTGCTGCGGATACGGACCTCCTGCCCGTCAATAAAGATTTTCCCCGCGGCCAGCCGGTGCAGCCCAAACAGCGCACGCAGCAGCTCCCGCTGTCCCTGTCCCTCCAGTCCGGTCACGCCGAGTATCTCTCCCGCGCGGACGGAAAAACTTGCCGGCCCCTTGCCGGGCGCAATCACCAGGCCTTCGGCCTGCAGCCGTACCTCTCCCGCCGCCGCCTCGTCGCGCGGCGGGAAAATATTATCCAGCTTGCGGCCGACCATCAGGCTAACCACCTCGTCCTTTGTCGTCTCCTCCGTGCGCAGGGTCGCGGCCATAACACCGTCCTTGAGCACGGTAATACGGTCCGAGATATCAAACACCTCGTTTAGGCGGTGGGATATGTAAATGATCGTCCGTCCTTCGTCCCGCAGCCGACGCATGGCCGCGAACAGCGAGCTTACCTCTACCGGCGTGAGCGCCGCGGTCGGCTCGTCCATAATGATGATCTGGGTATCCAGCTCGATCGCTTTCATGATCTCGACCATCTGCTGCTGCGCCACCGTCAGGCTGCACACCGGCGCATCCGGTTCCAGTTCCATGCGCATCATGCGGGACAGCTCCTCTGTACGCCGCCGCATGGCTGGAAAATCAAGGTTCCCACCCTTTTTCCGCAGTTGACGCCCTAAAAAGATATTTTCCGCGATGCTCATGTGCGGCACCAGATTAAATTCCTGATGGATGATGCTGACGCCCGCCTGCTGCGCCTGCAGCGTGCCGGTGAATTTGACCGGCTTGCCGTTCAGGTACAGCTCGCCCGACGTCGGCTGGTAGACGCCGGAAAAAATACGCATCAGCGTGGATTTTCCGGCGCCGTTTTCCCCAACGAGGGTATGGATCTCGCCGGACGTACAGCTAAAGTTTACATGATCAAGCACCAGGTTATCGTAAAACGATTTGCAGATGTCCTTAGCTTCGAGAACCGTCTGTCGCAAATCCATTCCCTCTCTTCCTGTCAGTCACTCAAGATAGTACTGGTCCGCTACCTCCTTGGGCATCTTGGTGTTGCACCAATAGGCATCCGAGTATTCCGGCCGGACATACTGGTCAATATCGGCGTCGGTAATCGTCGGCACCGGAATATAGTTGTACTTTTCGATCGGCTCGCCGGCCAGCGCCTTGAGCGCGGCCTCAAGCGCGACCTCGCCCTGCCAAGCGGCATCGCTCGCCGCGATGGACTTGAAGCCTTCGGACTGCGCTTCTTTCCACAGCTTGAGGAAACCGTTGCTGTCCTCGCCGGTCATCGGTACCAGCGGGCGTCCTGCCGCCTGGAACGCTTCGATCGCGCCTTGCGTCATGGCACCGCCCTGCGACCATACGCCGTCAATATCCGGATAGGCCGCGAGCGCCTGCTCGGTCGCCTGCTTGCCCTTGTCATAGGCCCAGTCGGCATAATAGGTGGCGAGGATATTGATGTTCTTGCCGCCGTCCGGCAGCTCGTCCAGCGCTTTTTGCAGCCCTTGGTGGCGCATCTCGCCGACACCCGCGCCGGCCGTGCCGTCCAGAACGATGATGTTGCCCTTGCCATCCAGCTCATTGAGCAGCCATTTGCCCATAACATAGCCGAACTCGATCGCGTCCGTACCCACATAGCCGGTAAACGCACTCTCGTCCTCTACCTCGGAGTTGAAGACAATGACCGGTATGCCCTGGTCGATCGCTTTCCTGGTCACCGCGTTGGTGGCGGTCGTGGAGCCCGGCGCGACCAGCAGCGCATCGATGCCGCGCGCCATCAGGTCCTGAATATCGGATACCTGCTTGGAGGTATCGCCGCCCGCGTCCGTCGTATACAGGGTCACGCCCGCCTGCTCGGCCGCGTATTCCAGCTCGCGCACCATCTGCACGCGGAACGTGTTGACCACCGAGATGTTGGAAAAGCCAATGGTATACGGCCCGTCCTTCTTGAACTGCGAGGTATCCACCATGCCCTCGCCCACATCCGTGGTTTCGGCCTGGGCGTCACCCATATCCTCATCGGTCTGGCCGCCTGTTGTCTGGCCGCCGTTACCGCAGGCGGTCAGGGTCAGCATGCCCGCCAGCAGCAGGCTCAGTAATGACAGCATTCTCTTTTTCATAATATTGCCTCCTTATCTCTTGTCTCTTTCTTCTCCGTCTCCTGTCGGATCGCAGTTTTAGTATAAGGGTCAGTTCCCCGCATGGAAATGCACAAACTTACGAGAAATTTTCGCAGCCCGCCCCACTAACAAAAAAATATCAGAAAAATTCGTACCTCCTCCATTTTCCGCATTATTTTTTCTACATTCCCCATTTATTTTTCGTATTTTTTGCAAATATACAACATTTTCCTACACAATGCACCCATGCGGAATTTGTTTCCAGTTGCAACAGCCTCCGGTTTCCGATATGATTTTTTATTATGGTATACTGTTGCAGCCGCGCGTTTTATCCGCTGCGCCGGACGGAAATGGAGGAATGCTCATGCCGGTCAGAAAACCGCTCCTGCTCGCGATCGCCGCGATTGTCGCCGGCATGCTGCTGGTGGAAAGCGTGATCCTGTTCCAGCCCTCCGGCCGCGGCACGGCCACGCCTGACGTTGTGATCGGCCTTGTGCTGACCGACTGCGAGGACGACTGGAAGCAGCAGATGTACGACAGCATCCAGCAGGCCGCGCGCCGCAGCCATATCCAGGTAACCACCATCCAGACCGCGCGCACGCAGGCCGACCAGATCGACGCGATCCGCACGCTCCTGGTTTACCGGACGAATGCCATCATCTTTTCCCCGGTAATGGAAAACGGCTGGGAATACATCCTGTCCGAAGCCGCAGAGGCTGAAATCCCGCTGATTACGATTAACGAGCGTCTGTCCCAATCCGCCGCGGGCGGCCCGCAGGATAGCGCCTGTCAGGTCTACCATGTCGGCTTCGACTATTACGCCCTGTCCGGACAGCTTGCGGCAACGCTGTGCCAAAGCGGCAGCGACGGGTTCCAGCTCGTCCAGCTCGGCGGCACGGTAGCCTCCTCGGCGGCGCACGATATCTCGGACGGGTTTCAGGATTCGCTTTCCCAAAGCAGCCAATACCGTCTCTGCTTCAGCGTGGGCGGGGATTATATGCGCTCGCGCGCCTATGAGCTGATCCGCTCCCTGCTGCGCAACGAATATGAATTCGACACCGTGCTGTCCTATAACGATGGAATGACGCTCGGCGTGATCGACGCGCTCGAGGCAAACGGCCTGCGGCCGGGCAGCGACGTGCGTATATTTTCCCTCGGCGGCGGGGAAAGCGTGATGCAGGCCTTTTCCGATGGCAAAATCAACGCGCTCGGCCAGTGCGACCTCACCGATTTCGGCACAACGGTCATCGATCTGGTCTGGATGCTGGAACAAGGCGGGTCGCCCGCTGAGAACACGCTTCTCCCCGGGACCCTGCTGGTCAACGGAGGGATCGGGCCATGAAAAAACAGCAGAGCATTCAGCGCCGCCTGCATTCCTCTTATCTGTTCATCGTGGGCCTGCTGTCCGTGCCGACCGTACTTCTGCTCCTGTTCCTGCTTCCCACGACCGCGCGTTACCACCAGCATATCAACTATATCTCGGATGCGCGCGCCATCGTTGATCTGTCCGGCGCCCGCCTGGAAAGCGAGCTTTGGGATATCGTTGCCGGAAACCAGGCTTACCAGGCAGGAGCGCAGGAGCATATCATGGATGAGATCTCCACCCGCCTGGACCGCCTGCTTTACGAAACCGAAATCTATGAAAGCCGCCAGCAGGTAGAGGCCGCCGTGCGGCTCGTGGATACGATGTCCTCCTATATGGAGGAGCTGGGCGCACCCTCCTACCGCCATTCGGTCATGTATTCCAACGAGCAGATCCTGCGCGAGATCCGAAGCGTGTCCGACCTGCTCCACACGGTCCTACAGGAGTATATTTTCATTGAGATCGGCGTGATCTCGGATATCAACGGACAGCTGCGCTCCTGCTCGATCGCAATCACCTTTCTCGCCGCGCTGCTGCTGCTGGTGATCATCATGGCGGCGGTGGATTCCTGCCGGTCGGTGCAGCGGGACATCCGCGAGCCGATCGGCAGGCTGGAGGCCATGTCGGTCCAGCTCGCGGCGGGCAATCTGGAGGCGCGCGCCGCGCCGCCCTCCGTATCCGAGCTGGACACCCTGACCCGCAGCCTCAACACCATGGCCGACCAGCTTGACGAGCTGATCGAGAACCGCATTGCGGACCAGCGCAGTCTGCGCAAAGCAGAAATGCGCACCCTGCAGGCGCAGATCACCCCGCATTTTATTTATAACACGCTGGATACGATCGTCTGGCTGGCACAGCAGAAGGAAAATCAGGCGGTCGTGGATATCACTATGGCGCTGACCCAGTTTTTCCGTATCTCGCTGAGCGGCGGCAGCGACTATATCACTGTCGGCCAGGAGCTGTCCCATGTGGAAAGCTATCTGAAAATACAGGCCGTGCGCTATGAAAGCATCATGCAGTACCGCATCGATGTGGAGGCGTCGCTCGCCCCCTGTCCCATACTCAAGCTGTTGCTTCAGCCCCTTGTGGAGAACGCGATCTATCACGGCATCAAGAAAAAGCGGGGGCGCGGCCTGATCACTGTCACCGGCCGGCGCAATCCCGACCAGACCATGACGTTCTCAGTGTCGGATACCGGCATCGGCATGCCCGCGGAGCGGCTGGCAGAGGTGCGCGCGGCGCTGACCTCGGACGCCGGCCCGCAGGCCGGCTTCGGCCTGTACAACGTCAACCAGCGTATCCGCCTTTATTACAACAACTCCGGCCTGGATATTCAAAGCGCCTACCGGTCCGGCACGACCATATCATTCACCATCCCCTGCCGTATGGACTGACGGAGGAAACACCATGTATCAATTATTTATTGTGGACGACGAGGAGGTCGTGCGCAAAGGCATCCGCGAACTCCTGCAGAGCGCGGAAAACCAATACGCCATCTGCGGGGAAGCCTCGGATGGCGAGCTGGCCCTGCCCATGATCCAGGAGCTTAAGCCGGATATCCTGCTGACCGATATCCGCATGCCCTTTCTGGACGGCCTGGAGCTGTGCGAAATGATCCGCGCGAAAATGCCTTGGGTGCATATCCTCATTTTGAGCGGCCACGACGAATTTGAATACGCGCGCAAGGCGGTCTCGCTCGGCGTGGATGAATACATCCTCAAGCCGGTCACCATGCCGCAGCTTCTGGGAAGCCTGGAAAAGACCGCGCGCAAGATCGAGGAGGAGCGCGCCTCCTATTTCACCGGCCTAGATACGGAAAACGCCTCCGCGCGCAAACGCGGTGTAATGGTCAGCCATTTCCTCAACGAGCTGCTGGATGAGGTCTTTTCCGCCTCGGACGCGCTGGCGCGGGCGGAAAAGCTCGGCCTTTCGCTCGCCGCGCGGCAATATCTGATCTGCTGCCTGGACATCCGCTCGGATACAGGGGATGTTTCGGAAAGTCTGCTGCGCCGCCAATTCTGCCTGCTGCTCGGCCGCATGCTCGACGAACGGGAGGATATCCTGTGGTGCGGCCGCGGGGACGGCTTCCTCCTGCTGCTCAAGGCCGGAGAAAATGATGGACTCCTTGAAACCGCCTATGAAACCGCGCAGGCGCTCAAGCACGAGGCCGAACGCATGATGAACGCCAGCCTTTCCGCCGGCATCGGCTCGATCGTGCCGCGGCTGAGCGAGCTGCCGCGCTCCTATCAGGATGCCAGGCGCTCGCTCGGCGGGCTGGTCGGCCAGCCGCACGGCTCAATCCTCAGCGCGCTTGATCTGGAACACGGCCTGTTCCCCCAGTTCGATTTCACCGAAGCAGTCCCGCTTGCGGAACGGTTGCGCCACGTGTCGCAGGAGGATATCGATTTCCTGCTCGAGCACCACTTCGGCTCCGCGCGTGAGGAAAACGGCTCCAGCCTATTGTACCGGTATTACCTGCTGGCCGATCTGGTCGTTTCCTCCATGCGCCTGCTACAGAGCATCGACGCGGAGCAGCCCGCCATCCTGCGGGACGCTGGAAACAGCGATACCCTGATGAAAGCTGTTGTGACCTATCCGGACACGCTTGCCTTTGCCCGCTCGCTGGTGGAGGCCGTCATCCTGCAGCGCGACCGCAAGCAGGGCGTGCGGTACGGGGAGGAGCTGCAACGCGCCAAGGACTATATCCGCCGGCATTTTGCGGACAACGACCTTTCGCTCAACACGGTGGCGGCCGAGGTGGGCTTCAGCCCCAACCATTTCAGCACGGTATTTTCCCAGCAGATGGGACAGACCTTTGTGGAATACCTGACGCGGTTCCGCGTCGAGCGGAGCAAACGCCTGCTGCGCGAGACCGACCTGCGGCTCGCCGACATCGCCTACGCCATCGGCTACAATGAGCCGCACTATTTCAGCTATATTTTTAAAAAATACACCGGCATATCGCCCAGTGTCTACCGGAAACAGGCGCAATAAAAAGGGGAGAGCGGCTTCGCTCTCCCCTTTGCTCTGGCTGACCGGTTACAGGCCCATCTCTGCTTTCAGTCTGGCAAGCTCTTCGTCTACCGCGGAGGAAGCGCCCGCTTGGGCGTATTTCTTTTCCAGCTCCGCGGCTTCGTCCTTCGGCTGCCCGTTCAGCTCGGCCATCGCGCTTGAACGGTCAAGCATCTCGTCGGCCTTGGCCTCCATGCGCTCGAACGCGCTCATCGCACCCGCGGCCTTGTCCGCGGACGAGGAAAAACTCGTTGACCTTCTGCTGGGTCTTGGCAACCGCGACCTTTGCCTTAATCATTTCGCGGCGGGCGTTCAGCGTGCCAATGTCCTCGACCAGCTTATCGTGCATCTGGCGCATCTTCTGTGCGTTTTCGTGCGCGGCGTCATAGGTCGCCTGCAGCGAGGCGGCCTTTTCAGTAAGCCGCTGCTTTTTGGCGAGGAACACGCGCGCGTCGCCCTCATTTCCAGCCTGCAGCGCCTTGCGCGCCAAACCGTCGTATTTTTCGGTCTCGACCCGATTATCCTCCACCATGCGCCTTGCGCGAGATTCCTGCGCCATCACGCCCGCGGTCTCCTTTTTTACCTCGGCCAAGTTCTCGGTCAGGTCGCGCAGGTATTGGTCGATCATTTTCGCCGGATCCTCCGCCCGATCGAGCAGGTCGTTGATGTTTGCCTTGATAATGTCGGTGAAACGTTCTAGAATGCCCATGATTTTTTACTCCTTTTCCACACGGTTTCTTTTTGCTTATGGTTTATCCTCATATTTCTTTGCCAGATCCTCAACTTCCTGGTCTTCGAACTTTTCCAGCGGCGTTTTCAGGATCTCCTCGGTGCGCTTCTGCTCCCGCTCCCGCTGCTCGCGGCGCTTTTTGAGCGTCAGGAACACCAGAACCGCCACGACCACCACGGCGGCGCAGACCGCCACCGGCACCACGGGCGATCGGGTCACGGTCATGATCCGCTCGCCGGTTTTGGCAAAGGCGTTGGAGAAAATCTCCTCCTCACTAATCGAATAGTCACTGTAATACCGGTCCAGATAGTCGGCAAGGATGCCGACCGCCTCGTCGTCCATCACGGACTTGGCCATGCTACCGGCCGTATAGCCGCAGTTATAGGAGCCATGCCCGTCGTCGCAGAACACCAGCAGGAAATGCCCCTCATCCTGAAATAGCTGCGGATACAGCTCCTCCGCTTTTTCGGTCAGCTCGCTGACCGAGGTAACCGCGCCGTTTGGCAGCAGGTACAGGTAGGGCTGCACGCCCGTTTCCCGATAAAACTGCTTCATGCCGGCCTCCAGACGGTTGGCGTTGCCAAACCAACCGCCCTCGTCCGTATAATAGCCGGTCTCCTGCACGGCCGAGACGGGCAGCTTTTCCCGCTCCACCGTGGACTTGGCCACCCCGCCGCCTGAGGGAATACCGCCCGAAGCCAGCAGAACACCGATAAACAGCAGCACGGCGATCACGGCGACCAGCACCGTCATACCGCGTCCGCCGCCGTTCCCGCCGCTCGGCCCGCCTCCACCGTAGTAGCGGCGCGAATTGTGAATAATAACCGGTCCCGTGCGGAACCCGCCGAAGCCGCCGTGGAACCCGCCGCCGCCAAAGCTGCCGCCGCTGCGTCCCCCGCCGCCGGAAAAACCGCCGGAGGACCGTCCGCCGCCGCGAAAGCCGCCCCCGCCGCGGAACCCGCCTCCGCCGCCGCCTGATCTTCCCATTATGTTCCCCCTCCGTCAGTTTTTTTCCGCCCTGCAGGTATCGCGCAGGTGCTTGATCACGTCATGCCGCGTGACGATGCCGATGAACATGCCGCGTCCATCCGCGACCGGCACAAAGTTCTGCGCGGTTACGAGATCCACCATATCCTCCATTTTGGCGTCGATGCTCACCGACCGGTGCCGCACACGGCGCTCGACCTCGCCCACGGTCATTTTTTCGAGCTGCTCAGGCGTTTTGCGCAGCAGAAGGCGCAGGAAGTCCCCTTCCCCGATCGTGCCGATGTAACGCCCATTATGGTCGATCACCGGAATCGCGGTAAACCCGCTTTTCATCATATCGTCAAGCGCCTGCCGCACCGGACAGTCGTCGAACAGGTACGAAACCTCTATTTTCGGTTTGAGAAAAAAAGATATGTTCATATGGTTTTCCTCCGTTTGATTCCTTTGTTATTGTATAATGCCGCGGCCTTTCGGTCAACCGTTATCGGTCAATACTTACAGTTTATTTACAATTTGGCAGTGTATTCTTGTAAAAGTTGACAGCCAGCCGCGACCGCAGCAAAAAAATGTGCCCTGCAGCCTTGACTTATGCTCTTTTAACTGCTAAACTGTAAAAGTCAACAGGCTTTACCGGTTTTTGACACGCATTTTATGCAGAAAAGGGGTTTACTCATGAAAAAGAGATTGCTCGCCGCACTGATGGCCGGCGCGATGGCGCTTTCCATGGCTGCCTGCGGCAATTCCAACACCGATTCTACGACGCAGGACACCGGCAGCGGAGACGATGCCGCCGCACAGGCCGGCGATTACAATGTCGGTATCGTGCAGCTTGTACAGCATGAAGCGCTCGACGCAGCAACCCAGGGCTTTCAGGATAAACTGAAAGAGCTGATTGAGGCGGCCGGCGGCTCGGTCGAATACGCTTACCAGAACGCCGCGAATGATTCGGCCAACTGCTCCACCATCGTCAACGGCTTTGTTTCTTCGGGCGTGGACCTGATCATGGCCAACGCAACGCCTGCGCTGCAGGCCGCGCAGGCCGCGACCGCGGATATCCCGATCCTCGGCACCTCGATCTCGGACTACGGCACCGCGCTCGGCGTGGATAACTGGACCAGCACCTCTACCAGCGGAACCAATATCTCCGGCACGACCGACCTCGCCCCGCTTGACGGGCAGGCCGAAATGTTGCAGGAGCTGTTTCCGGATGCAAAGAACGTGGGCCTGCTGTTCTGCTCGGCCGAGCCGAACTCCCGCTACCAGGTGGACACCATCAAGCCTTTCCTGGAGGAGATGGGCTACACCTGCACCGAGTACGCCTTTACCGACTCGAATGACGTAGCCTCCGTCACCCAGAACGCGGCTTCCGCCTGCGATGTCATCTATATCCCCACGGATAACACCGCCGCCTCCTGCACGGAAGCGATCGCCAACGTGGTCCTGCCGGCGGGCGTGCCGGTTATCGCGGGCGAGCAGGGCATCTGCGAGGGCTGCGGCGTGGCAACCCTGTCCATCGACTATTACGAGCTGGGCGAGGTCACCGGTGAGATGGCGTTCGAAGTCCTTGTAAACGACGCGAACCCGGGCGAAATGACCATCGAACCCGCGCCCAACTTCACCAAGATGTACAACGCCGCCAACTGCGAGACGCTCGGCGTCACCATTCCGGACGGCTACGAGGCGATCGGCCAATAACCCGACCCACCGGACGAAAAAAGCGGAAAAGGCTTTGCTTTTCCGCTTTTTTTTTGTTATACTATATGTAATGTGCTTTTGCACTTTATCAGATGATTACTTATTGGGGGAATCAAAGTGGAATTCTTCTCCAACCTGCTGTCCGCGCTGCCCGGCGCGGCGGCACAGGGTTTGATCTGGGGCCTGATGGCGATCGGCGTGTTCATCACGTTCCGCGTGCTCGACCTGGCCGACCTGACGGTAGACGGCACCATGGCCACAGGCGGCGCGGTGTGCATCATGCTGATGACGAGCGGTGTCAACGTCTGGGTGGCGCTGCTGTGCGCGTTCATCGCGGGCATGCTGGCCGGCCTGATTACCGGTATCCTGCATACCTTTATGGGCATACCCGCGATCCTCGCCGGTATCCTGACGCAGCTTGCGCTGTTCTCCATCAACCTGCGCATCATGGATAAAAAGGCCAACATGGCGATCAACCCGAACAATTATGACCTGCTGGTATCGCTGCGCAACGTCAAGCAGCTCACCCTCGAAAACCCAATCTTTGTCGCGGGGGTGTTCACCGTGATCGTGATTGCGGCGCTGTACTGGTTCTTCGGCACCTCGCTCGGCTGCGCTATCCGCGCCACCGGCGCCAACCCGAACATGAGCCGCGCGCAGGGCATCAACGTCAATTTCAACAAGGTGCTCGGCCTGATGCTGTCCAACGGCCTGGTCGCGCTGGCCAGCGCGCTGTACTGCCAGTACCAGGGCTTCGCGGATGTCAACGCCGGCCGCGGTGCGATCGTTATCGGCCTGGCGGCGGTCATCATCGGCGAGGTCGTGTTCAGCCGCATTTTCCGCAACTTCGCGCTGCGCCTGCTGGGCGTGGCGTTCGGCGCGGTGATCTACTATGTGGTCATCCAGGTGGTGCTGACCGCCGGCCTGGACACCAACGACCTCAAGCTCATCACCGCGGCGGTCGTGGCGGTCTTCCTCGCCATCCCCTACTGGAAGAACAAATACTTCAAGGGCGCGGCCAAGGCGGTCGCCAAGTCCGGCGGCACGGAAAAGGAGGAGAACGGCAATGCTTGAGCTGAAGGGCATCTATAAAACGTTCAACGCGGGTACGGTCAACGAAAAGCGCGCCATCGACGGCCTGGATCTGACGCTGGAAAACGGCGATTTCGTCACGGTTATCGGCGGCAACGGCGCGGGCAAGTCCACCACGCTCAACCTGATCGCGGGCGTGTATCCGGTGGACGCGGGCCTGATCCGCTTAAACGGCTTCAACCTCACGAACCTGCCCGAGCATAAGCGCGCGCGCTTCCTCGGCCGTGTATTTCAGGACCCCATGATGGGTACGGCCGCCACCATGGGCATTGAGGAAAACCTCGCCCTGGCCTACCGGCGCGGCAAGTCGCGCGGCCTGGGCCACGGCATTACCAATGAGGAACGCGCCCTCTACCATGAAAAGCTCGCCACGCTCGGCCTCGGGCTGGAGGACCGCATGACCAGCAAGGTCGGCCTGCTGTCCGGCGGGCAGCGCCAGGCGCTGACGCTGCTGATGGCGACGCTGCAGAAGCCCGATCTGCTGCTGCTCGACGAGCACACCGCCGCGCTCGACCCCAAGACCGCAGACAAGGTGCTGCAGCTCACCGAGGAGATTGTCGCGCGCGACAACCTGACCACGCTGATGGTCACGCACAACATGAAAAACGCGATCCAGTACGGCAACCGCCTGATTATGATGGACGCGGGCAAGGTGATCGTCGATATCCGCGGGGAGGAAAAGAAAAACCTCACCGTGCGCGACCTGCTGGAAAAGTTCAATATCGAAAACGACCGCATGCTGCTCAGCGAATAACGGCGGCAGCCGGTTTCAGGAAAAAGGGCGCTTGTTTAGGCGCCCTTTTTCCCATATGATAAGAGGAGGATGAATATGGAATACAAGGTGGACGACCGGACGCTGCGCGCGGATGTGTTTCTCCCTTTCGTCAATGCGGTATGGCCGGGGAATATGATCGAGAGCGGACGCAGACCGCGTTATCCAAAACCATCAATATCACCGCGTATGACAGCGGGACGCTTGTGGGATGCCTGCGCATCCTTTCGGACGGTTATTACTTTGGGACCATCACCGAGCTACTCGTCCTTCCCTCGCACCAGAGGCGGGGGATCGGCAGCCGGCTGCTGCGGCTCGCCCAAGCGCATACCCCGACCATGCTGTACTTCGGCGCGCAGCCGGAGGCGCAGGCGTTTTATGAGAAAAACGGCTGCCCGCGCGGGCTGACCGCGTACACTATCCCCAAAGACCACCGCTGATCCGCTTTTGCAGAAAAGGACGCCTTCCGGCGTCCTTTTCTCCTGTTTTGGCGACCATTACCCCAACACGCCCAGATGCTCAAGCAGGATCTTGAGCCCCATCAGGATCAGCACAACGCCGCCAAACAGCTCCGCACGGGCTTTATACTTCGCCCCGAATACGTGTCCGATCTTAACGCCCGCGCAGGACAGGCTAAAGGTCGTGGCCCCGATAAAGCACACCGCCGACACGATATCCACCTGCAGAAACGCGAACGTCACGCCCACGGCCAGCGCATCGATGCTGGTCGCCACCGCGAGCGGCAGCATTGTGGCAAAGGAAAAGGAATCGCTCAGGCTTTCCTCCTCCTGCGCGCGCGACTCGCGGACCATGTTGCCGCCGATCAGGGCCAGCAGCACAAACGCGATCCAATGATCCACGCTGGTAATCAGCGTTTGGAACCGCACCCCGAGCGCGAACCCGATCAGCGGCATGAGCATCTGGAAGCCGCCGAAATACAGCCCCGTGACCAGCGCATACCGCAGCCTGAGCGTGCGTACGCTCAACCCCTTGCAGATGGATACCGCAAACGCGTCCATGGACAGCCCCACCGCGATGATGAACAGCTCCAACAAACCCATTTCTTGTCCTCCTTGTCGTACACGGGCGGCAGAAAAGCATAAAAAATAAGACCCATCTGCCTCCTCGAACAGATAAGTCTCGTCATTTCATGCAAAGCCAGAGGAGCGTCCTCCCCAGTATGTTGGCCCTGCCGCACGGCTGGAACGCTCCGTGCCGACTACTCCCTTATTGCGCTTTATCATACCATATGCAGGCGCAGAAGTCAATATGATCTGCGGCAGGAGATGCGGGTTTACAGCGTATATTTCATCATATTATACAAATTAATATATTTACTTTTGTGCTATTTGTTCAAATATCGTCTTGTTTTCTCCTCTCAAACCGCGTATGATAAATACCATCCAAAAATCAAACCGCAAGGGAGGCCACAGAACATGAACAAGTTTTTGCAGGCGATCTGCACCATGAGCGAGCGCTCGATCGAGAACAATACCTATGTGCGCTATCTGATCCGTCAGTACAACATGCCGGAAAAGAAAAAGCGCGGCTGAGCCTGCGCCAAAGGGATACCCCCATCCGAAGCGAATGCTTCGGATGGGGGTATTTTTATGCCTGCGCAAAGGCAAGGCCATAAACATAAAACAGGCGGCGTGCCGCCTGTTGGCCAGCACGCCGCCTGTTCGGCATATCCTTTCCGGATATCCCCGACCCCCTAAAGGTTGTAACCTTATGTCTGATGGAGTATCCTTACGCTGTCTCCCTCCTCAATAGTCGCCGGATATATCACTCTTCGGGGTATCCCCTTTTTCGCATGCATCCGCTGGTAGACAATTTCCCCAGCCGCAACACCCATCTCAAAGCTGCTGAACCCTACCGTCGTTAGCTTGACACGCGCGTTTTTTACAATTGGGGTGGTATCAAAGCTGATAATGCTGATATCATCGGGTACCAGCACCCCGTGTGCAAATAAGGAATTCAACAACCCGATTGCCATCATGTCATTGGAAACAAACACCGCGGTAAAGTCATGCTCCGCCGTGGACAAAAATCGCCCCAGCTCCTCCCCGCTTTCTTTCGTCAGGTCTCCCTGAAAAATATTTTTGCTGGAAAAAGGTAGACCCGCGTCCAGCAGCGCATCCTGAAAGCCCAATAAACGGTCCTGGCTTACCACCGAGCTTGGCAGGCCTGCCAGATGGATAATATTTTTATGTCCCGCATCAATCAAATACTTTGTTGCTGTATACCCGCCCCTGTAGTTGTCCACACAGATTGCATCCACATCGGCCGAGCGCAGATAACGGTTCACAAACACGACCGGACACCGCACGCTCGTCAGCTGCCGGCTCAAATCAGGCGTCTCCGATATATTTAACAGGACGACCGCGCCAAACTGGTTGTTTGACGCAAACCTTAAATATTGCGCCTCCTTCGCCGGATTGGCATCACTGAAAGCCTCCAGGCAAATGTATCCCTTTTTGCTCAGATAATCGGTTATTCCCTGGAAATAGTTGATATATACCTGGCTGGTAATGTTTGCCGAAATGACCATGACGATTTTTTTGACCTGGTCAATCGCAATCTGCTGTGTCATTTTCGGGGTATATCCTGTTTCCTCCACCGCTTTTTCAATGCGAACACGGATCCGATCACTGACGTATCCCCGATTCGTCAACGCTCTGGAAACTGTAGCGGGAGATGTCCCTGCAAGATCAGCAATCGTTTTCAGCGTAACCTTCATATAGCTCACCTCGCAGTTGTCTATTCAATTTATATCCCTGTTTTTTGTTCCACCTCTTTAGTTATAACTGTTCTGCCGCGTATTTATCCAAGTAAAAAATAGCATTTATCAGCATTTCCCGGGAAACATAAAACGGCATATTGCTGACGTTCCAGCGTTTCCCATATACCTCGTCCACCAACTTTTCCACATACTTATCACGATTTTCCTCGGTAAGCCCAATATCTGCCGTGCATACCGGCAGGCCGATATTTTTGCAGAACCGGAAAAGCTGTTCAAACCGTTTGATCTCGTTTGCCACGATCAACTGAACCAGCATGCAGTAACCCACGCCCGCCCCGTGCATCAGCGCTTTCCCCGGCAGTACATGAAAGCCGGCCTGCAGGCCATGCGCGATTGCTACACCCGTGCATTCAAATCCGATGCCGGAAAGCAGAACCGTCGCTTCCGCCACATCCTCATAAGCCGGTGTGCGCAGATGGTAGCGTGCGGCCATGACCGCCGCCTCGCCCTTTTCCAAAAGAACCTGATAGGACAATTTGGCCGTCTCCATGCCAAGCTGTGTGGGGCGGTATTTCCCATCGCCCGCATTGCATACATTATTGTTGGCATAGGAGGCTTCCGCCTCTATATAGGTTGCAAGCGCATCCCCAATACCTGATATGAACATCTCAACCGGAGACTGGACTGTAATTTTCGTGTCAACGACAACATAATCCGGATTTTTGTAATGCACCATCAGATAGGGAAGCTGATCCTGATTGTTCATGATCGAATGGGTAGAGGTCGGGGCGTCCGTCGCCAGTGAGGTGGGAACATTGATAAACGCCTTGCGGAAAGTAGCGCCGACCGCTTTATTCATATCACAGGTCTGGCCGCCTCCAATCCCGATAAACACATCCGGAATCTCCGGCAGCTCTTTACAGTAATCGACCAGCAGTTTCAGGCTGTCATCCGAGCATACGCCGGGAAAACAGACGGTATACGCTTGCATGCCGGCGTCGCGGAACATTTTCTGAATTTTGCTTTGATATTCGTCGTAAAAAAACGGATCAATGATCGCCAGCGCTGTTTTTCCAAAATTGGCGGAAAACACAGGCAGGTTATTAATTTCATCCGGTCCCTGGATATATCTGGACGGACTCCCAAACGCACGGGATTCCATTGCTTTTGCATCAGGCATTGCTTTATATGCTCCTTATAAACAAATTCCCACTATTCTGTGAGCTTTCTGTACCGCTTGTTCCATGTGCTCCTATCCCTACCGCTTGGCAGGATGATCCTTCCGGTACCTTTTGTATTTAATAAAGGTCTTTATCAGTCCTACAAGCCCACCAGCCGCAAATACTATGCTGAAAAAAAGCATGATACAGATCCCCTTTGGTTCCTGTCCGGCTTCCCCGGCTCCTCCCAGCAGCTTATAGGCGCAAAAGAAAAGGAAAAGGCTTGCGGCCGCTTCGATAACCATCCTTGTTGTTTCATCAAAGGACAGCATTTTTCGCTTGTCCATATGGTTCCCCTCCCTTTCCGATTCACGGCGTTTTACGGTTCACATGCTTTCAAATGGCTTATCGCCTTTTTCGCGGCGGTTTCTCGATCCGGATCCGGCAGGCATTCGACTGTTACGAAACCGCTGTAGCCAATCTCCTTGAGCACCGCAAGGATGCGCTTAAAATCAAACTGTCCGCTTCCAGGGTATCTTCTGGAATTGTCCGAGACATGGAAATATCCCAGCCGTTTTCCGCACAGGCGTATTGCCTCATAGGGGTCGTATTCCTCAAGCCCCATATGATAGGTATCCAGATGTACATAGCAATTATCCAAAGCATTCTCACACAGGAAATCCACCGTCTCCTTTGCCGTAATGAAAATGTTGGTTTCATAATGGTTGATAACTTCTATCACCAAGCGCACTTCCTGCGCTTTGGCATACTCATTCAGGACCTTGAGGCGCTGTGCCAGCAAGGACATATAATGGTCCCTGTCTCCCTTTTCGGGAACCTGTCCTTTCAACCAGCCAATCACAACATCAACGCCAAGCTTGTGCGCGCTGTCGATATACTGGTACATTCCATCCATCGCACCCTGAACTTTTTCCGGCGTATCGCCCAGCAAGCTCATTCCGCCCTGCGTATACAATCTGCCGGATACAATGGCACAGATATCCCCTGCGCCATCCTCCCGCATCCGTTCGATCCGGTCAAAATCAAACGGATAGGTCTCGCGCGTATGGAATTCCACCGCATCATACCCATATGCCTTTGCCCGCCGCATATTTTCATATAGATCTCCTTCCAACGGCAAGGGTGCGGTAAGTGGGGTCTTTTCGGCAAGCGATATCCCATATTTCCAATCAGGCATAGCATTCCATCCTTTTTTATTTTGGTCGCACGCAAAGCCGCAAGTGCCTGTCGTACAGGTCCTCCGCTTCGCGTTCATATAACGAGCGGTTCTTTTTCAGAAACAGAAGGATATCCTCCTTCAGTTCTGGATCAGACAGCACATATCCGTATGTGATATGCAGCATCTGCCTTGCATCGTTCTGCAGCAGATAGCTGGGCAGCGCCTCGTCTACCATTTCATCTAACGGCGACACCTTTGTCAGATCACAATGCACTACATAATATTTTTTTGCCTGCTCCACACTTTTCATCGCGGCGCGATGGATCCGTCTGTATAAGGTGGGGTCGGTTTTGGAGATGGTTTCCACAACCTCCAGCCAGCTTGTTCCCGAAGTCTTAATATGGTAATGCCAGCCGGACAGCTCTGCCAGCATGGCTAATACCGAATATTTCTCGCTTGCAGAATGCAGGCTGAGCTTATATCCGAAATAGCCAGAAATCTTTGCATGCACCGCCATTTGCGCCTTTAATTCCTGAAGATCTCCGATATAATCGATCGCTTTTTGAAATTCCCCCACGAATTTCGGCGCAACGCTGGTCACATAGACCTTGGCGCATTCCAACTCTTTAGCCACAAAATAATGCGCTTCCGGCGTAGTCATTTCCTCGGTTTCATCCAGTGAGACCTCCAGATCGATCGGCCGGTTTGCCGGAATCAGAACTTCCCAATAGGCTTTCCTGATAAGCTGCAGCGCATCATCATATATATCGTGCAGACGAGCCACCTCCGCTTTGGAGAAGCGCAATTCCATACCGTTCAGCCTGCCATCCGACAGATAATTCCGAAGATCCCGCTGCTTTTGTTCCTCCGGCAGCCGGTCGAATGCCTGCTGCAGGGCGCTCTCGTCCTGATTGTTATGCTTGAGTACCAGCGAGCAGTCGATTGTGACCATACTGCAGCCCTGCGCAACCGCTTCCTGGATTTCCTCCACTGTTTTCAGGTGGTCCCCATCGCAGGCATAGCCGGACCGGTACCCCTCCCGAAAAACCGCCCAGGCTGCGCAATCGATAACGTCCGACAGGGTGCGTCCGGTCAGCTGTAGCTCCCGCAGGCTTTGCTGCGCTAAAACCGGCTGCAGCGGCGTTTTTGAAACGGCTTTGACCTGTGCGGCATTCGCAAATCCCAGACGGTCCCCAAACCCAAAGGAAGCGCCCTTGCGTCCGAACGCGGTCGGAGCCGTATATGGCAGCAGCCGGTTCAACGCAAGACGGTTCGTATGGCTGGTCGGGCAAAGCAGGTATCCATCCCTCTGCTCTCCTTCGAACAATTCGCAAAGCTCACCGCTGACAGCGAGGCAGTTCTCCAATCCACACTGAACCAGAACGATTTCGCCATTCGGCCATTTTGTATAAGAGCTTTTGAAAATATGATCGTCTTTTCCCAAATCGCTGTTTAAGCAATTAAGAAGTCCCATAACAAAACACTTCCTTTGCCGCTCATTCCAATCCCAGATACGCTTTTTTGACCTCTTCGCTCTTTCTCAGGTTTTCCGCCGTATCCGACATTACGATATGTCCGGTCTCCACCACATAGCCTCTATGCGCCACACTCAGCGCGGCGTTGGAATTCTGTTCCACCAACAGGATTGTACGACCGTCCGCATTGATCTGCCGGATGATTTCAAATATGCTGTTTACAACGATCGGCGCCAGGCCAAGAGACGGTTCATCCATCATCAAAATTTTAGGATCCATCATTATACCACGGCCAACGGCCAGCATTTGCTGCTCGCCGCCTGATAACGTGCCAGCTAACTGGTTATCGCGCTCCTTCAGCCTGGGGAACAGGCCATACACATATTCATAATCTTTCTTGATCTTATTCTGGTCTTTTCTCAAAAAAGCGCCCATCTGCAGGTTTTCCTTGACAGTCAGGTGGGAGAACACCTGCCTACCCTCCAAACATTGCGCAATCCCCAAGCCTGTGATTTTATGCGCGCTCAAATGGGTGATATCCTGCCCTTTAAACAGGATCTGCCCGCTCTGCCCGCCGCGGATCAGGCCGGAGATAGCGCGCAGCGTCGTGGTTTTTCCCGCGCCGTTTCCGCCTATCAGCGTTACGATCTCCCCCTCTTCGACATAGAAAGAGATGTCATCCACCGCCTTGATACGCCCATAAGAATAAGAAAAATTGTTGACCTCCAGAATCTTAGTCGCCAATTATGCCACCTCCCAGATAGGCTTCGATCACGGCCGGATTTGCCTGTATTTCCTCAGGCGTGCCTTGCGCAAGCTTTTTCCCGAAATTCAGAACTGCGATCTCATCGGTCACTTTCATGACAAGCTTCATGTCGTGTTCAACCAGAAGTATCGTCATGCCTCTTGCGTTGATCTTGCTGATCAACGCGGTCAAGTCCACCTTTTCCTTTGAATTCATGCCTGCCGCCGGCTCGTCGAGCAGGAGCAGCTTGGGCTCGGTCGCCATGGCGCGGGCGATCTCCACACGCCGCTGATCGCCATAAGAAAGATTCCGCGCCAGCATGTCTCTTTTTCCGGTCAGACCGACAAAGTCCAATAGACCCAGGCACTTTTCTTCAATAGCCTTTTCCTCTGCCTTCTGCGCCGGCGTATGCAGGATGCCGCTCAGCAGGCCTGATTTGACCTTGCTGTGGCAGCCGATCTTTACGTTTTCAATTACGGTCAGATCGTGGAAAAGGTTGATATTCTGATAAGTACGCGCAATCCCCTTGCAGCAGATCTGATATGGCTGCAGGCCGGTGATATCCTCGCCCTCCAGCATTATCTTGCCGTTATTTGGCGCATAGACGCCGCTGATGATGTTAAACAGCGTTGTCTTGCCCGCGCCGTTCGGACCGATCAGGCCGAAAATCGCGCCATCCTTTACTTCAAAATCCACCTCGTTAACGGCGGTCAGACCGCCGAACCTGATGGTGACCTGATCTATTTTCAGCATTTTTTCACCCGCTTTCCGACAAATCCCTTCACCTTGCCGACTAGGTCGCAGCCCAGTCCATAGCAGCCCTTCGGCATAAACAGCACCGCAATCAGGATCAGGATTCCATAAATCAGGGTCTTGTACGTATTAAATCCCTGCAGCGACTCATTCAGGATTGCAATAACCACCGCGCCTAGGATCGGCCCTATGGAATTGCCCATGCCGCCGAACAGCAGCATTGTCATCAGCAGGGTGGATTGCGTGCTGTTAAAGGTTTCCGGACTAATGAACCGCACAAAATGCGCGTACATCGAGCCTGCGAACGAGGTGAAAAGCGCACTGATCACAAACGCCATGATCTTGTATTTGCGCACGTTGATTCCCATTCCCCCGGCGGCCACCGTGTTTTCACGAATTGCCATAAACGCACGTCCGGTGGCGGAAGTTATGATCCGCTGCTTCAAAAACAGGAACACGATAATCATTATAAAAGTAAATACGCCAAAGCTGAATTTTGAGTGCAGCTCATATCCGAAAATGCTCAGATCCGGTATACTTCGGATACCGGCCATCGCATTGGTGATCTCTGCTTTGCACAGGAATACATAGGTCATATTTCCGGCGGCGATCGTGAGCAATGCGAGGAATTGGTGGACCAGCTTGGATGCGGGAATCGCCACGATCGCGGCAAGTATTCCCGTGATAACCAGCCCTGCAAGGATAGCCAGCCAGGGGTTCAGCCCATAATTGACCGTCAGAATCGCCGATGTGTACGCACCGGATGCATAAAACATAGCGTGTCCCAACGCGATCTGGCCGGAATAACCGAATAAAATATCCAGGCCGGACACCGCGATGATATAAATACCGCAAAAGACAAAAATCGTAATGAAATATACATTCTGACTGATCGCGCCAAAAAGCAGCGCCCCTATGAGGATGGCCCATACAGCAGCCGGAAGCTTTTTGATCAAGCTCATAACACAGTTAACCTCCCTTTTGTATGGTTATCGGTCATATACGTCGCCCTTCAAAATGCCGCGCGGTAAGAAAACCATGCACAACGCAAGGATTCCGAAAGTAATAAAATCCTTATAGTTGGATGTAATATAAGCGGCAGAAAAGGTTTCCGTAAATCCTATAATCAGGCCGCCGATAATTGCACCATACATATTGCCGTAACCGCCGATTACCGCTGCGGCAAACGCTTTCGTGCCGATCGTCGTACCCATCGAAATGCTCACGCCCTGTACCGGCCCGAGCAGGATGCCCGCGACGCCTGCGAGCGCGCAGGAAAGCCCCCAGGTGATGCCTGTTGTGATATCCACATTGATACCAACCGAACGAGAGGCCAGCGGATTCATGGCGGCGGCGCGCATTGAGGTGCCGAATTTCATTTTGTTCATAAACAGATGAATCGCAACCATTGCAAACGTGCTGATAAAAATACAGACAAATGCCTCCGGCTGAACCTTTGTCCCCAGGATGTCAATAACATCCATGCCAAAAATGGAGGGGAACTGTACAGCTGTTGTTCCCCAGATCTGCTGTGCAGAATTAATCAGTACAATGCCCAGTGCTATGGTCGCCAATACAATATAAATGTCTTTTGCCTGCCGTTTGAGAATCGGCCGTATCAATAACCGTTCAATCAGCATGCCGATAATAAACATCACTAGCATTGCAGCAACTAACGCAAGTGCGAACGGCCAATTCAAATATCGGTAGAAGGACAGGCCAACAAACGCACCAAACATCAGAATCTCACCCTGACAAAACGTCATAAGGCCGGATGCCGAATATATTAGGCTATATCCCAATGCGATCAGTCCATATACACTGCCTATGACCAATGCGCTGATCGTCAATGAAAGCACCATGTCGCGCATTCCCCTTTCTGCGACTCTTTCATGTAATGTAAAGCGGAGGACAATTAAATCGTCTCCTCAACTGTCCTCCGCTCTTTTCTTGAACCGAACGGTTATTTATTTTCCAGATAAGAATCCAGAGTAATGATTTTTCCATCCTGAATAACGTAAGTCGTACCGCTCGTGATGCCTTCTCCAGAACCGTCAGAGAAGTCAAACTCGCCAGCGATACCGGTAAAGGTATTGCCCAAGATCGCTTCACGGATCGCGTCCCCGTCTGTAGTACCAGCCAATTCGATCGCTTGACACAAAATATTAGTGCCGTCATATGCACGATAGGCTACTTCAGAAACCGGTAGCTCGCCGTATTCTGCTTGGTATGCAGTAAGGAAATCCTTTTCCGCATCCGTTAAAGCATCGTCAATATTCTGCGGAACAAAGTAACAGCAGGAAAAAATAACGTCATCCGCATACTCGCCGGCAAGCTCCAGCGTCTGCTGATCCGCTAGGGACTCAATGCCGTAAATGTAACCTTCATAACCCTGCATACGCAACTGCTTGACGATCTTGCCCAGATCCTCACCGCCGCCGTTTAGAAGGATTCCGTCCGGTTCCGCCGCCAGCATTTTGGTGATCTGGCCGGAAAAATCCGTATCACCGGAAGTGTAACCTTCCTGATCTACGATCGTCATTTTTCCACCCTGCTCAATCAAGTCTACGACCGTCGCCGTAGCGAGCTGCGCGTATTCCGTCTCGGCGGACAAAGTAGCGATTTTAGTCGCTCCCATCGTCACCATCGAATCATAGCAGCCCTGATTGAAGAAATCCGAGCAAACCGTCGGACGGAAAGTATAGGAAAGGCCGATGTTAGTCCAGATGCCCGATGTACCTGTACCGAACTGGACTACCTTTGCCTCCTCGCTAACATCCGAAGTAGCGAGTACCGCAGCGGACAGGTGCGAGCCGATAATTCCAACAACCTGATCCTGCTCAATCAGACGCGTTACATTTTTTACAGAAGTTTCAGTATTTCCCTGATCGTCATATTCCATCAATTCAATCTGTTTCCCCAGGATACCGCCATTTTCATTGATCTGCTTTATCGCGAGCTTGGTCGCCATATTACCGGTAGTACCTACAGAAGCCGCCGAACCGGACAGCGGTCCATACCAACCGATTTTGATGGTTTCCGCCCCTGAATCTTGTTGTCCATCATTACTTGCTTGCTCGTTGTTTCCGCACGCTGCAAGATTCAATGCCAACGCTACGGCCAGGATGGATGCGAACACTCTTCTCTTCATTTTTCTCTCTCCTTTTGTGCATCACAGGGAACCCTGTTTAAGATTCAGAAGCTGTTCTGAATTTTGCAAATTCATTCTTTCATAATGCATTTACATTCTTCGCTTCTGTGCTTATACACTATCACTTCTTACAATCAATGTCAACAATATTTGAAACTTTTTATCGTTAAAAATAATGCATTTTTCATATTTTATGCAATTTTTCATAACTTATTTATGAAATATTTCATACTTTAGTTACGCTGTTTTAATGGTATTAATTGCTATATTTTTAATAAAAATGAATTTATAATATGGATAAATTGCATATTTGTTGGGATACATAAAAAATGAACGCCTACAGCTTCTACCGTAGACGCATCCCCACCTATCCATTATCCTTGTTTTCCATCCTGCAATATGATAGAATCAATATGTAAACCGCACGATCCTGCTGCAAATGAGGTGTCTGCCACTTGTATTTTCAATATGGCAAAACGGAAACGGATTATCTAAAAAAGAAAGACGCCCGATTGGGCGCGTTGATCGATCAAATCGGTCCGATCCGCCGTGAGACCGACCCCGACCTGTTTTCCGCAGTTGTCCACCACATTGTCGGGCAGCAGATATCCACCAAAGCCCAGACTACCATCTGGAACCGGATGCGGGAAGCGCTCGGCACAGTTGACGCGAAAACCGTCATATCCGCCGGTGCCGCACGTCTACAGGCGTGCGGCATCTCGTTCCGCAAGGCGGAATATATCCTCGATTTTGCCCGCAAGGTCCAAAATGGCGCGTTTGATCTGGAACAGGTCTGGCATATGTCGGATGCGGAGGCGGTCGCCGCGCTTTCTTCCCTCAGGGGGATCGGCGCATGGACCGCGGAAATGATCCTTCTGTTCTGTATGGAGCGACCGGATGTATTCAGCTTTGATGATCTAGCAATCCAGCGCGGGCTGTGCATGGTGTACCATCACAGAAAGATCGACCGCCGTTTGTTTGAGAAATACCGCCGCCGGTTCAGCCCCTTTTGCAGTGTTGCAAGCCTGTATCTATGGGCTGTCGCAGGTGGGGCTGTGGAAAGATGAACGACTACGCGCCAGTACACAAAAAAGCGCGGGAAAATAAAAAAGCCGGAGATTTTCTCCGGCTTTTTTCCAACGATTAACGCTTATTTTAAAATATCTTCCTTTTTCGCAAGGATGTCCGCTACAATCGCGCACGCGGGGCAATCACAATATTGTGCTCCTGCCGCCTTTATCTCTTTGGCATGAGCCACAATACCGGCCGCAGTATCCGCGCCGAAATACGCCGCGCCTTGTTCCGACCCTGCAAATCCAATCAGGTTATCGATCGGCATGATATCCGCTTCCAGCTCCTCAACATACTTGCCTGTCTGCTCCTTTTCCGCAGCCGTACCGACCGCAGACAGCCAGGCTTGCGCAGCGGCTTTTGTTTCGCTGCTGCAGGTTGGCGCCTGCATCAGTTCATGCGTTTTGGCGGTAACATACTCCAGTATTTGTCTATCCATTGATCATATCCCCGCTTTCTTTATAAGGATTTGTCCTTATTCTATCATGCCAGTACACAAAGCGCAAGATGGCACCGTCTACCCCTGAAAAAAACATCCTACCCTGTCGGTTTTTTACTTTTCTTCCCCGCTGTCCTTCGGAATCACCCGATCGCCCGCATCATTTACAACCGTCCGCACTGCGTTCAGTCCCTTGACGAATATTTCCGGTACGTCGATGCCCAGCGCCACCATATTTTCCACAATGGAGGTCAGTTCATTGATGATATACACCGCCAGTACAAACCAGCCCAAAAGCTGAAGAAAGCCCAAATCAACTCCAAGCTGCGCCCCCAGTGAAATCAGGAAGCCCGATACCGAGAACGCAATTGCGATAATCACCCAATAGCTGACCTTTTTCAAAACGCCGCGCGCCCCTTTCTCGCTCGACAGCGTTTGGGTTGCCCTTGATTTTGCATACCCGTATATGCAGTCGATCACATTGAGCGCCAGGAACAGAAGGAACACAAACCAGTATTCCCCAAATATCCACGTCAGGACCGCGATCACTGCGCCCCACAGCAAATTTGCCTTGTCAAAAAATTCCTGCATTTTTTCTCTCCTTTTTCTGATTTTTCCCATACCTGTGGATAACTCCCCATCCCCGCCGCATGCCATACCACAGTCCGGTCATGATATCGTTAAAATCCCTGTCCTTTTGACCTCTGGTGGTCAATCCCGCCGCCTATATTTTTTGATATGTTGGGGCGGTCAGCAAAGCAAGGCTGCAGGCATACGGATTTCGCGATAAAAAAACCGCGCCCGCCCGCAAAAGGGAGGCGCGGTTTCCGCTTTGAAAAGGAATGATGCGGAAAGACGCTTATATTTTCTTTTAAGGCGCCGTACTGTGTTTTGGCACAAAATACTCTTTCTTCAGGGCGCCCTCCAATTGGAGAAGGGCAATTTTTTTATCAATGCCGCCGGCATATCCCGTTAAGCTGCCGTTTGCTCCAACAACGCGATGGCAGGGGACGATAATGGATATCTCATTTCGCCCAACGGCTCCGCCCACCGCTTGGGCAGACATACGTTCCAAACCGCGCCTGGCCGCGAGCTGCTTTGCGATCTCCCCATATGTCGTGGTCTGTCCATAAGGGATAGAGGAAAGGATTTCCCATACCTCATTTTGAAAATCCGTGCCGATAAAATGGAGCGGGATTTTGAAATCCGGCTCTTTCCCCGAGAAATAAATAGCAAGCCATTTTTTAGCTTGTTCGAATACCGGAATCTCCTTTTCCTCACGCTCTTTGTCCAGATAAAACGCAAAATATTTTTGCCCCGCAAACCATAATCCGGTTAGGCCGAGCTCATCTGCGGCCAGCAAAATCTCCCCCAGGGGAGACTGGTAATGACTGATATACTGCATATTATCCCTACCTATCAGAAGCACCCTTTGTTCCCGTTTCTTTTTCTGCTCTATTATAATTTTACCATACAAGCTCCATAATTGCCAACAGCAGAAGCATTATCGCAACCCGAGGAGACACTGTCAGGGATTCAGAAAGCTTATTGGAAAAGAGTAAAAAACCCGTTATTTCTTTGGAAATAACGGGTTTTTTTGGAGCTTGCGGCCGGACTCGAACCGGCGACCTGCGCATTACGAATGCGCTGCTCTACCAACTGAGCCACGCAAGCATTTCAACTTGTCAGCCTTATTAGTATACCATGATTCTGCGGTTTCGTCAATGTTTTTTTCTTGATTTTACTTGACTTTTTCTCCCTGTTCGATATAATAGTAAGGTATCCTTGCTCACATCATTGGATGTGGGCCAAAAGTCCAAAAGGAGGTGCTAAGAAAATGGCAAAGATTTCTGGCAAGTACGAGACGATCTTCATTGTCAACCCCACGCTGGAAGAAGCAGCGGCTACCGCTGTTGCGGACAAGTTCAAGTCTCTCGTCGAGGCAAACGGCACGAACGTGGAAGTGGAAGACTGGGGCAAGCGCCGTCTGGCGTACCCGATCGAGGACCAGACCGAGGGCGTTTACACCCTGATCCGTTTTGAGTCCGCTCCCGCTTTTCCGGCTGAACTGGACCGTATCTACAAGATCACGGACGGTATCATGCGTTCCATCATCGTCTGCCTGGACGACTAAGGCGGTGAACTGAAATGCTCAACAAGGCGATTCTGATGGGTCGTTTGACCCGCGATCCCGAGCTGCGCCATACCCAGAGCAATATGGCTGTGTGTTCGTTCCGCCTTGCGATCGACCGCGACCGCAAGGGCCCGAACGGCGAACGTCAGACCGACTTCATCGACTGTGTCGCATGGGGCCGTCAGGCGGAATTCGTTGCACAGTGGTTTGCGAAAGGCGTCATGGCGATCGTAGTCGGCCGCATCCAGTCCCGCCAGTGGCAGGACCAGAACGGCAACAACCGCACGGCCATTGAGGTCAACTGCGACGAGGTTTCCTTCGGCGAAACCAAAAAGTCCCGTGAAGCAAACGGCGGCTACGCAGGCGGCGGTTACGGCTATGATAACGGATCGCAGATGCGGCCCGAGCCTGCCGCGTCCCAGGTTGCTCCCGCATTCGATCTGCCCGCGGGCGATTCGGATTTTCAGGAGCTGGCCGATGACGACGGCGATGTCCCATTCTAACAAAGAGGAGGTTACGCGACAATGGAAGAAACCAAGAAGGAATTCACGCCCCGTCCGGAGCGTGCAGAGCGCCCGCAGCGCGGCCGTCGCCGCCGCAAGGTTTGCGCTTTCTGTGTTGATAAAATCGAGCACGTTGATTATAAGGATGCCGGCAAGCTGCGTAAGTATATGTCCGAGCGCGGCAAGATCCTGCCCCGCCGTATGACCGGCACCTGCGCGCATCACCAGCGCCAGCTGACCGAGGCGATCAAGCGCGCCCGTCACATTGCTCTGCTGCCCTACACCGCAGAGTAATCCGTTACGTTTTTTCAAAAAAGGATACAGAAAGACCGTTTTTCTTCGGAAAGACGGTCTTTTTTTATTTACCAAAAGGGGAACAGACGGCCTGCTTATAAAAATTGTCCACAAGGATGTGGACAATTTTCTCGCTTTCCGAATAAAGGAAAAGCCGCCCCTAATGGGGCGGCAAAAAGCTTACGCCTGCGTTTCTTCCTCGGAAGCTTCCTCTTCCTCCTTATCCGTGCGCGCAATCGAGATCACCTTGACGTCCTCGCCTGTGCGCATCACAATAACGCCCTGGCTGCCACGTCCGCACTCGCGGATCTCCTCGCAGCCGGTGCGGATAATTACGCCGTCGTCCGTTATAATCATCACGTCGTTTTCATTATCCACGACCGCGATGCCCGCCACAAGGCCGGTTTTGGCGGTCAGATTATGCAGCGTCATTCCGCCGCCGCCGCGGTGGTGGATGGTAAAGTCCTCCACCGGCGTGCGCTTGCCGTAGCCGTTTTCCGTGATGGAAAGCACATACGCGCCCTTTCTGGCGCGCGCCGCGCCTACCACATAGTCGCCCTCGTTCAGCCGGATGCCGCGCACGCCGGTCGCGGTGCGGCCCATCGCACGGACCTCGGTTTCGTCAAAACAGATCGCGCGGCCCTCATGCGTGGCGATCAGGATATTCTGCTCCCCGTCGGTCAGGCGCACATCGACCAGCGCGTCGTCCTCGTTCAGGTTCAGGGCGCGCAGGCCCGCGCGCCGGATGTTCTGCAAGTCGCTCAGCACCACGCGCTTGGCGACGCCCTGACGGGTGACGAAGAACAGGAATTTATCATCCGCAAATTCCTTGATGGGGAACATGGCGGTGATTTTTTCGTCGTTTTCCAATTCCAGCAGGTTGACGATATTCATGCCCTTGGCCGAGCGGCCGGTCTCGGGTATCTGGTAGCCCTTAAGCTTGTACACCTTGCCGCGGTCGGAGAAGAACAGGATGGTGTCATGCGTCGAGGCGGTGAAAATATCCTTGGCAAAGTCCTCCTCGCGCGTACTCATCGCGGAAACGCCGCGCCCGCCGCGCCGCTGCGCGCGGTAAACCGAGGTCGGCTGGCGCTTGATATAGCCGAAATGGGTCAGCGTATATGCGCAGTCCTGCTGCTCGATCAGGTCCTCAATGTCGATCTCGTCCGCGACGTTGGCGATCTCGGTATGGCGCTCGTCGCCGTACTTTTGCTTGATCTCCTGCAGCTCGTCCTTGACCACCGCGAGGATGTTCGCGTCGCACGACAGGACCTCCTCAAACGAGGCGATGCGCCCCTCCAGCTCTTTGTACTCATCATTGATTTTCTCCTGCTCCAAGCCGGACAGACGGCCCAGACGCATGTCCACGATCGCCTGTGCCTGCGGCTCGTCCAGATGGAACTCAAAATGCTCCGATCCGTCCACGATGCCGAGCAGGGCGATCTGGTCGATCCAGAACGGCTCGGCCATCAGGTTTTCCTTGGCCTCGGCCTCGTTTTTGGAAGCGCGGATGATCTGAATGATGCGG